>NZ_CP043474.1:0-1409480 GCF_008329645.1 Mycolicibacterium grossiae | reverse complement strand
CGCACGCCGAAGCGCTGGGCCAGGGTCAGGAGTTGCTTGGCGACGCGGCCGGGGACGTCGGTGAAGATCACGTCGGTCACGATGTCGTTGGTGCGACGCAGCCGCCGGGCCAGAACGCGCAGCAGTTGCTCGGCGATCTCCGGATGGTCGCGGATCCACACCGACAACGCCGCCCGGTCCATCGACATGGCTCGCAAGTTGGTCAGCGTGGTCACCGTGGACGTGCGCGGTCCGGGGTCGAACAGGGCGAGTTCGCCGAAGATCTCCGCCGGGCCGAGGACTGCGAGCACGTTCTCCCGACCGTCCAGCGCGCGCCGGCTGATCTTCACCTTGCCCTCGACGATCACGTAGAGCCGGTCACCGGCGTCGCCCTCCAGGAACACGCACTGACCGCGGCGGAAGGTGACGGGGTCCAAACGGCCGGTCAGTTTGGCGACGGCCGCGGGGTCGACCCCCTGGAAGATGCCGGCGCGCGCGAGCACCTCGTTCACGTAGGAGTCCTCTCAGCACCATGGCAGATGATCGCGTCCTGGGTGTGCATCTCGATGTCGGCGACAGCCGCCGTCACCGACCAGGAGCGGACCTACGTTACACATTCACGAACGGATGTCACGCGTGATTCGCAATGACGCCTCATCGCAACTGTTCGGTGGGGCGGATGAGGATCTCGTTCAGCGACACGCGCGCCGGGCGCGTGACCGAGTACACGATGGCGTCGGCGATGTCCTCGGAGTGCAGGGGATCACCGACGGTGGCGTCCGGGGCGTTCTTGGCATGGCCGGTGGTCATCTCGGTGCGCACCACGCCGGGCTCGATGCCGCTGACGCGGACCCGGTGCGGCGAGAGTTCCTGTCGCAGCGCTTCGCTGAATGCGACGACGGCGTGCTTGCTTGCGGAGTAGACGTTGCTGTCGGGCGTCGGTACCCGACGTCCGGCGATCGAGCTGATCATCACGAGGTCGGCGATTCCGCGAGCGCCCCGCGCCGCCGTCACGAGGTGCGGCAGCGCGGCGTGAGTGACGTTGAGGACGCCGTTCACGTTGACGTCGACCATCCGGTGCCAGTCCGCGAGGTCCGCCTCGACGGCCGGCCCGTTGGCCAGGAAGCCGGCGTTGTTGACCAGTACGTCGATGCGGCCGTACTCCTCACCGATGGCACCGATGACCCGGGCGACGGCGTCCGCGTCGACGACGTCGACCGCGATGCTCCGCGCAGTGCCGCCCTCGCCTTCGATCCGCCCGACGAGTTCGCTCAGCCGCTCGGTCCGCCGGGCGAGCACCAGCACCTCCGCACCCTCGGCCGCCAGGCCGTGAGCGGTCGCCCACCCGATGCCACTCGACGCACCCGTGACGACGGCGACCGTTCCGTCGAGTCGTGCTGCACCCATGCTGTCTCCTCGCGTCCCTCGAAACCCGGCCACCTGCGACGTCTGGCGAAACGGAGCCCCGGCGTTCCGCATTCCCGCCCGGCGTGACCGGTGTGTGACGCGACGACCGAGGTCGGCTGCCGCCGAGGAGCACGCCGGTACCGTTCGAAGCATGCGCGGCATCCTGAGGTGGGCGCTCGTGCTCGCCTTCGGCGCGAGCCTCGTCGTCGGTTCGGGCACGGCGATGGCCGGCGGTCTCGGCGACTACCGCTGGGCGAGCCGTCCCCTGCTGGTGTTCGCGCCGACGGCGGACGATCCCCGGCTCGCGGACACGCTGAGCCGCATCGCTGCCAGTCGCTGCGACTTCGTCAACCGGGACATGGTGCTCGGCGAGCTGCTGGGCTCGGGCATCGGGACGCTCGACGGCCGCGCCCTCGACACCGATGACGTGCAGCAGTTGAGGCGGCAGTTCGGGATCGACGAGAACGCCTTCACCGTCGTGCTCATCGGGAAGGACGGCGGCGAGAAGTACCGCGTCACCGGCGTTCCGGATCTGCGGGTGATCTACGCCGTGATCGACGGCATGCCCATGCGAAGCCGCGAGACGAGCGACGACCCGGGTCGATGCTGACACCGAAGGGATTGAGGCCACTGTTGGTGGTGGTGGCCGCGGTGATGCTCCCGGCCACGGTGTCGTGCGCGAGCGGTGGGCAGGCTCCCGACGCGGCGACGTCCGCCGCCCCGGTGGCGGCGTCCGACGGTCGCGGCATCCCCATCGTCGCCCTCGATGCCCGCGCCGTGGCCGCGTGGACGACGGTCAACGATCCCGTCATGGGCGGTGAGTCCACCGCGACCGTCGGCTACGGCGACGGTGGGATGGTGTTCGCCGGCACCGTGTCGCTGGAGAACAACGGCGGCTTCGCTTCGGCGCGCAGTCCGCGAGACACCGGAATCGGCCAACGGGCAACGGGCGCAACGACGCTGCGCGTCGACGCGGTGGGCGACGGCAAAACCTACCTGGTGAAGGCGTATCTCGGCGGCGAGCGCTGGTCCTACATCCAGCGGTTCCGCACCGAGGCCGGCGTCCGGAAGGCCTACGAGTTGCCCGTCGAGGACTTCGAGCCGGTGGGCGAGCGCATGAAACCCGCGCCCGACGCGCCGCGCACTCTCGACCCGGCGCGCATCGATCAGGTGGCGCTCTACATCCTCGACGGGCAGCAGGGCCCGTTCACCCTCACGGTCAGCGCCATCGACGCAGTGACCTGAGGCGTACCCGCCTCGCTCGCGACGACCTGCCTCTCAGCCGGCCGAACCCGAGTCTCCGTTGGCCGTGTTGCCGCTGCCCCCGGAGCCGCCGGTCCCGCCGGGCGTTCCACCGGTGCCGCCGTCGCCGCCGCGTCCCGGGGACCCCTGACCACTGCCGCCGTCGCCACCGCGCCCACCGCTTCCGTTCGGGTTGCTTCCTCCAGTGCCTCCGCGGCCGCCAGTGGCTGCACCGCCCTGGGAGGACGCGGCCCCGCCGGCGCCGCCCATCCCGCCGGAGTTCTGGAAGTTGGTGTCGCCGCCGCGTCCGCCCCCACCGCCGGTCGCCGTTCCGGCGCCCGTCGACGCCGTTCCGCCCGAACCGCCCTGGCCGCCGCTCCCGCCCAAGCTCGAGCCGCCGGCACCGCCGACTCCCCCCGTCGCGGTGCTGCCGTCGTCGCGGGTGGTCGACGCCGCGCCGCCGGTCCCACCGCCTCCACCGGCGCCGGTGGCCCCGGAGCCACCGTTGCCGCCAGCCCCACCCAGAGCGGTGCCACCGGCACCATCGACGTCCGCCGAGCCGCCGCTTCCACCGGCACCGCCGCTGAGGACGCCGACGCCGTTTCCGCCGCCACCTCCGACGGCGGTGGCGCCGGTGCCGACGGCGATGGCCGCACCTCCCTGACCGCCTGCTCCTCCCGCTGAGCCACTCACGCCACCGTTGCCGCCCCTTCCGCCGAAGCTGGTCGCGCCGTCGCCCACGACGGACGCCGTGCCGCCGCTACCGCCCTGGCCCGGAGCGCCGACACTGCCCCGACCCCCGGTGCCGCCGTTGCCCGCCGTGACCGTGATGCCGTCGCCGGTGCCGCTCATCGAAGCGCCGTCGCCACCTCGTCCACCGTTGCCGGTGCCGTTGCCACCGTCGCCACCGTTCCCGCCGGCACCCAGCGCACCGGACGCGCCGGCAGTGCCCGTCCCGGTGGCTCCGCCGGTGCCCGCCTGCCCGCCGCTACCGCCCGAACCACCCTGTCCGCCAACGCCTCCCGACGCGCCGGTGTCCAGTTGGGTGCTCCCACCCCGGCCACCGGTACCACCCGATCCGCCATTGCCGCCGGCGCCACCGCTGCCGTTGGCGCCGGCCGTCCCCGCGACGGCGCCGGCGCCGGGCGCGCCGCCGGCGCCCCCGTTGCCACCGTCACCGCCGACGCCACCAGATCCGCCGACTCCTCCGGCCGTGGGGACGAAGCCACTCGTTCCGTCCGCACCGGTGGCTCCGGTCGCGCCGTTGCCGCCGCGGCCGCCGTTGCCACCGCTGCCGCCGTCACCACCGTTGCCCTGATTCCCCGCGACGCCGTCGGCTCCGGTCACCCCGCCGGTTCCGCCCGCACCGGCCTGCCCACCGAGGCCTGCCTCGCCGCCGGCTCCGCCGTCGCCCCCCTTGCCGCCGGCCTGCCCGTCGATGCCGCGACCGCCGGCGGAACCCGCGTCGCGAGAATCGGTTCCGTTGGTTCCTGAGGTTCCGTCTCCGCCGCTACCGCCCGCGCCGCCGTCGGCGCCGTCCCCTCCGGCACCACCGGATCCGTTGCTGCCCGCAGCACCGCTCACCGTGCCGGCGCCACCGCGTCCGGCATCACCCCCGGCGCCGCCGGTGCCGCCCTTGCCGCCCGCCTGGCCCGCCGCACCCTGAGCACCCGCGGTGGTCGAGGCCGCCGAGGCGGCACCCGCCACGCCATTCCCACCGGCGCCCCCCGAACCGCCGTTGCCGCCGGCGCCGCCATTGCCCTGGAGGCCGGCGCTCCCCGCCGTGCCCGCGGTACCGCCGAACCCGCCGATTCCCGCCGCTCCGCCAAGGCCCGCGCGCCCTCCCGCGCCGCCATCGCCGCCGTTGCCACCCGCCTGACCGGCGACACCGTCCTCGCCTCGAGTTCCCGCGGCCACGCCGTTCACGCCGTCGCGCCCGTCGACGCCGTTGGCGCCGGTGCCGCCGTTTCCGCCCGATGCACCATTCCCTCCGGCTCCGCCGGATCCGTTCACACCCGCCTGCCCGGAGTTGAGGACGAGGGAGCCGAAGCCGCCGGCACCGGCGTTGCCACCGATTCCGCCGCGTCCGCCGTCACCGCCGGCCGCTCCGACCACGCCCGGGGCGCCCGCCGCCGACCCGTCCGCACCGTCGCCGCCGACGGCGCCATCGCCACCGCGCCCGCCGGAGCCGCCGGCTCCTCCGGCACCGCCGAAGCCGAGGGCGCCGCTCGCACCGCCCGCCCCGCCGTTGCCACCGGCACCGCCGATCGCGCCTGCAGCACCGCCGAGGGTCGCGTTGGCGCCAGCCGTTCCGGCTCCGCCGTTGCCGCCGGCGCCGCCGTTGCCGACGAAGAGTCCGCCGCGGCCGCCGTTGCCGCCGTCCTGAGCCACCCCGCCGTTGCCGCCGGCACCGCCATCGCCGAACCATCCGGCGTTGCCGCCGTTGCCGCCGTTCGCGCCGCGTCCGCCATTGCCGAACAGCAGCCCACCGTTCCCGCCGTTGCAGGCGGCGCCGCTGCAGTCGGCGGCGGCATCGATGCCGTTGCCGATCAGCCAGCCGCCGTACCCGATCATCGGTCGCGATTCCACGACGGGTTGCGCTGCGAGCAACGGCGTCGGTGTCGGCAGCAACAGCGTGGCGATGCCGGACCCGCCGTCGCGCAGCCACCAGGAGTCGTCGTTCGCGGGGGGCGTCAACGGCACCTCCCCCGACGTCAGCCGGATCTCGGCCGTCGTCGTCCGAGCCACCGATGGATCGGCCTGCCCGAACGCGCACAGCACGGCGACGCCGAGCGCCGCCGCGCCGCCGACGCCTACGCCGACGCGTTGCCAGCCGGACGCGGAGTTCACTTCACGATGCTTCGGCACGACGGCGCACTCCCGGGTTCGCAGGGCAGCCCAGTGATGGACACACTCGATCGCCGGTGCGACACGCAGGCTCGAGACGCTCGGACCCCTTGCTCAATCACAGCATCCGCACAGGCACGCGAAGCATATCCACGGCCGCGTCGATTCGTCGCGAAAGCAAGGGAGTCCGTGCCGGTGCACCGCCTCGACTGATCCCGACCGATCTCAGCCTCCTCGTCACCGGATGCGCCCTGGCTTGGTAGCGTCCCGAACACCGTCCGCACCGCACCGAGGAGTCGTATGTGCCGCGCCGTACGAGCCGCACGGTGATCGGAACCCGTGGGCATGGGTGAGCCGCCGAGCGTCGCACCTCCCGGGTGGCTGACGGCCGCCATCCAGACCTATCTGCGGGTGTATCACCGGCACGACATTCGCATCGACGCCCCGGTACCGGACACGCCCGTGCTCTTCGTGTGCAACCACGGATTCGGCGGGGTGATCGATCTCAACGTCGCTGCCTTCGTCGCAGCGCGACAGGCGGCCGGCGTCACCCGCCCGACCACCGCGATGGTGCACCAGATCGCGTGGACGCTCGGCGTCGGGTCACTGGTCGAGCGCTTCGGCGGCGCTCCGGGCAGCCGGCACGCCGCCGACGAGGCCCTCGACGCCGGCCACAACGTCCTCGTCTTCCCCGGCGGGGACGTCGACGCGGGCAAGTCGTGGCCGCGCCGCAACGAGATCACCTTTCACGGATCGGGATTCGCCCGCCTGGCCGTGGAACACGAGGTCCCGATCGTGCCCGTCGTGACGGCCGGTGCAGGGGAATCGCTCGTCGTCCTGAGCGACGGACGGGCCACTGCCCGCGTTCTCGGGCTGCCGAAGCTGCTGCGGGTCAAGGCCCTCCCGCTCACCGTCTCCATTCCGTGGGGTGTGAACGTCGGCGTGGTCGGCCTGCTGCCGTACCTGCCGCTACCGACGAAACTGGTCACCGCAGTCCTTCCGGCGATCACTGCGGAAGCGGGTGAATCGCCGGAGGACCTCGCGACGCGCGTTCGACACGCGATGCAGGCGCGGATGAACGAGTTGACTGCGCGGCGCACCCCGCTTCTGGGGTGACCCGGCGCTCACCGGACGGCGGTCACCGTCATGCCGGCGGCCGCCACCGCGAGCACGGCGTCGATCAGCAGGCCGTAAGCCCGCGGCCCGGCGCGGCGAAGGGCCCGACGGTCAGCGCCAAGCCGATGACGACGCCCTCGAGCACGGTGCCGAGGGACAGCGCACCCGACGAGCCGAAGGTCGCCGTCTTGGCGAGGTAGAGGATCAGTGCGCTGGCGGCTTCCGTGCCGAGGAATCGACCCGCGGTCAGGCCGTAGCCGATGAAGACCGGCACGCTCAGGGGTCCGGTCGACAGCACGACGCCGGTGAGGAAACCGACGACCAGCCCCGCCATGGCCAACTGCCACCGGCGCGTGCGGCGCTCGCGGCCGGCGAGCCGACGACGCACCGCGATCATCGCCAGGAAGAAGGCGCCGAGACAGCCGTCGATGATCCGCGGCGAGACCGCCAGCAGGGTGCGGGCGCCGAGAACCGCGGCGGGCACACCCGGAGCGGCGTAGGCGAGGACCGCAGCCCAGTCAATCTCTCGCCACCACGCCGCGACGCGGCCCACGTTCGCGCAGACGGCGGCGATCGCCATGATCGGCACCGCCTCACGGGGACCGTAGACGGCCACCAGCAGCGGCAACAGGATCAGCGACGAACCGGTGCCGACCAATCCACCGAGGATTCCGGCGCCGAAGGCAACGAGGAACAGGGCGACGACGAGAAACGCAGACATGGCGGACCTTCTCGGTGACACGCGGCGTGTCACCGAAGATCCTCCAGGCTTTTGTCCGGTCAGATGACCCCGTGCGATCGGCGCACAAGGTGGCGCCGCTCGGACCAGGCGTGCCCCGCGGCACCGGAACCCTAGGCGCTGTCGCCGTCGAGCCTACGCTCGCCCGTCCGCCAGGCGGCCGAGCCATTCCACCAGCAACTGGCGTTCTGCCGCGGTGAGTGGGACGTCCGCGTCGACCAGGGCTTGCTCCAGTGCCGTCGCGCGACCGGCCAAGCTCTTGCGGGCCTTCCCGGCTCCCGAGGTGACGGCGATGCTCGAGATGGCGTTTTCGCGGGCGATCTCACTGAGACCGGGGTCGCGGTCGGCGGCGGGAGTCGTCAGCTGGGTGATCACGAAACCGACCCCGCACGTCTGGAACAACGCGGTGGCGCGTTCGACGCTCATCCGTAGCTTGCCGACGTCGGCTATCCGAGCGATCGCATCGCCCAGCAGCGTCACCGTCGTCTGAGCCGCCGCGGAGATCGCATCGCCGCGCCGCACGGTGCCGTAGATCAAGGCGAAGCAGTCGGGCTGCGCAAACCCGAACGCGACGAACAGGTCCCACAGACGGCGCAGGTCCGTGACGGGATCCTCCGATCGCTCGAGCAGGTTGCGTTTATCCCGGATGTACCCCTCGAGGATGTGCAGGGTTACCGCTTCGATCAGCCCGTCCTTGTCGCCGAAACGGCGGTAGAGGACCGGTGGTTGCGTACCTGCGGCCGCGGCCACCGCGCGCGTCGACACCGCGTCGACACCGCCGCTCTGCAGGAGTGCGGCCGCCGCCTCCAACAATCTGTCGGAAGGGGATGCGGATGAGTCGACCGCCATGTTTCCGACGATAACACCATCTCGTCATCACGGAATTATTGGTGATAACGTCGAGTTGTTAGTGCCGGTAACACCGACGGCACCCCTGCCTCGGGTCCCCGAGTCGACCACTCGGCTCACCCACCACCAAGGAGAACTGATGTCACGTCCACTGAACGATGCCGAGCGCGCCACCCCGTCGAACGCCTGGTTGACGCGTTATTACGCCGTGCGAGGGCTGTTTTCGATCGTCTGGGTGGTGATCGCGGTGACGGTCGGCCCGATGCCCACCGTGCTGGCGGGCCTGCTCCTCGTGAGCTACCCGGCGTGGGACGCCCTCGCCAACGTGGCGGATGCACGGCGCAACGGCGGCCTGCGGTCCAACGCGACGCAGACCTTCAATGCCGCCGTCAGTGCGGTGACCACGATCGCGGTGCTCATCGCTCTCACTCGTGGCATGCACGCCGTGATTGGCGTCATCGGCGTGTGGGCAGCGCTGTCGGGCCTGCTGCAGTTGGCAACGGCGGTGCGCCGGTGGAAGCGCGCCGGCGGTCAATGGGTGATGGTCATCAGCGGTGCGCAGTCCGCCGCTGCCGGTGCGGCGTTCCTCCGCGATGCCGGCGGAACCGAAGCACCCAGCGTCGCGGACGTCGCGCCCTACGCGGCCTTCGGAGCCTTCTACTTCCTGGTGTCCGCGGTCTGGTTGTCGGTGTCGACCGCACGGCGGCGCCGTGAGATGGCGGCCGCACGGCAACGCCGCTGACAAGGCGGCGCCTCAGCGGCGCGTGACGGTGATGTGCACGTGGTCGTAGTGTCCGTAGCCCGACGCCTGCGGGCCGGCCGGCGTGTAGTAGGTGCCGCGCCAGATCACGTCCTGCAAGCCGAAGCGAGCGGCGTTGCTCATCGCGTAGTCGCGGATCTGATCACCGAGAGCGATGCCCTCGGGGCTCTCGGGATCGGGGATCATGATGTCGATCGCGAGACCGCTCGGGTGCCACGGCTTGGAATCCGGTCGCACGCCGTCGATGTCGGCGATCTGCGGGAACTGGCGGCTGACGGCCCTGGCCGCCAGGACGGCGTTGGGCTGCAGACCCGCCTCGGACGCCACGCCGACCGGCAGGTCCTCCGGAATCGGTGCGCCGACACCCTCGGGCGGCGGGGCCAGGTCGCCGGCGGGGACGCCGGGAGGGATCGCCGCCGCCGGCACGGCGTCGACGGCCGCTCGCTGCTGCGGTGACAGCGCCGCGTACTGCGCCTCCGCGGCGGCGAGCTTGCGCAACAATTCGCCGAGCTTGGCCTGCAATTCGGCGCGTACCGCCGCGGCGCGATCTGCCGCGGTCCGCGCGGCAGCCGCGGACTGCTCGGAGGCCTGGGCGGCCGCGGCGGCCCGCTCGCGGGTGTCCCGGTAGACCTTCATCTGATCGGTGATCGTGGCTACGACCACCTGCTGCAGGGCGAGCCCGTCGATCAGTCGTTGCGGCGACGTGGCGGTCAACGCCGCCGCCGCTTGGCCGTCGCGACCACTGACGTACTCCATCGCGGCGATGCGGTTCACGGCCTCCTGATGGGGCGCGAGTGCGGCACTGGCGCGGGCGAGGGCGTCGGCGTCGGTGCGGTGCCGGACGTCTGCGGCGCTCTGGGCTGCCACTGTGGCGTCGACCTCGCGCTGGGCGGCCGTGACGGCCTCGCGGCTCGTCACCGCCTCGCTGGACAACTTCTGCAGCGTGGCCAGCGCGTCTGCCTGCGGGTCGGCCCGAACGTCACCCCACGTCGCGGCCAGACACAGGACCGCAGCCGCCGAGCCGAGCGCCGTTCGCCGCAGTGAATGGCGCGCCGCGGTCATCTGTCGTGTCCCGATCCTTCGCTTCGCGGACCGCACGGGCCCGAGTCCTCGACCCGTCGAGGTTATGAACTGGGTCCGACGATGTCCACCCGGCCAAGCCACGAGCATCTTCGCTTCCCCCCGGGGACGCTGTGGTTAGCTCGCGTGGTGTCCGAGGACAGTCGCACCACCGCCGAGATGATCGTCGAATGCCTCGAGAACGAGGGCGTCACCCACGTCTTCGGGATCCCCGGCGAGGAGAACATCCGCTTGGTCGACGCACTGTCGCGATCATCGATCGAGTACGTGCTGACCCGCCACGAGCAGGGCGCGTCGTTCATGGCCGAGGTTTTTGGGCGGCTGACCGGCAAGGCGGGCGTGTGCTCGGCGACCCTGGGACCCGGCGCGATCAACCTCCTGCTCGGTGTCGCCGACGCGACCACGAATTCGACCCCGCTGGTGGCTCTTTCAGCCCAGGTGGGAATGCGGCGCAACTACAAGGAGACGCACCAGAGTGTCGACCTGGTTGCGATGTTCGCGCCCGTGACCAAGTGGTCGGCGTTGGTCGCGACACCGGCCTCGGTGCCGGAGATGGTGCGCAAGGCGTTCAAGCTGGCGCAGACCGAGCGGCCGGGTGCGGTGTATCTGGCGGTGCCCGAGGACGTCGAGGACGCCGAGGCCCCCGCCGGTGCCGTCCCGCTGCGGATCAACGTGCCGCGCCCGGACGATCCCTCGGCAGCGCAGGTGGAGCGGGCCGCGGAGATCCTGCGATCGGCCCGCAACCCGATCCTGCTCGCCGGCCATGGCGCCGCCCGCAGCGACGCCTCGGCGGCGGTGCGACGGTTCGCCGAATCCCTCGGCATGCCGGTGGCCACGACGTTCCACGGCAAGGGCGTCCTGCCGGACGACCATCCGTTGGCGCTGGGCGCCGTGGGCTTCATGCGCCACGATTACGTCAACTTCGGCTTCGACCAGGCCGACGTCATCGTGGCGGCGGGGTACGAACTGCAGGAGTTCGATCCCGTCCGCATCAACCCGCGGGGTGACACCAAGATCATCCACGTCCACCGCTTCCCTGCGGAGGTGGACGTCCACTACGACGTCGCCGTGGGGTTGCACGCCGACATCGGGCGGTGCCTGGACGCCGTGGCCGAGGCGGTCGGCCGCGACGAGCCGTACTCGTCCGGGCAGGAACGCATTCGGGGCCTTCTCGCCGAGGAACTCGAACGCGGACGCGCTGACGACAGCTTCCCGCTCACCCCGGCGCGCATCGTCGCCGACACCCGGGCGGCGCTGGCCCGCGACGACATCGCGCTGGTGGACACCGGCGCGCTGAAGATGTGGATGGCGCGGCTGTATCCGACCTACGAGCCGAACACCTGCCTGATCTCCAACGGGCTCTCGACGATGGCGTGGACGGTGCCCGGCGGGATCGCCGCGAAGATCGCACGGCCCTCGGCTAAGGTGCTCGTCGCGACCGGTGACGGGTCCTTCCTGATGAACTCCCAGGAGATCGAGACCGCGCTGCGCATCGGCACGCCGATGGTGATTCTCATCTGGGTCGACGACGCGTACGGCCTCATCAGTTGGAAGATGGATCTGGAGATCGGTCACAACGTCGACACCCGTTTCGACAATCCGGACTTCGTCGCCTACGCCGAGAGTTTCGGCGCGCGGGGGTACCGCATCTCCGCCGCCGACGAGCTGCTCCCCACGCTGCGCGAGGCGCTGGCCGCGGACACCGTCAGCGTCATCGCGTGCCCGGTCGACTACCGCGCCAACAGTGCCCTCATCGCCTCGCTCGGCGAATTGGACGAATCCTGGTCGTGAACCGGAGACGCCCTCGGCCCCACGCGAGCCGCCTCCGACTCGAATACTTCTCCGCGGTCACGCCGGCGGAGGTCGGTAACCCGCCGCGGAGTTGCGCAGTGCCCACGCCTGGGCCGGGCAGAGGATGTCGACCGCGTTCGACACGACGTAATTGGCCGACTGCTCGTCGTTGGGCGACACGTCGGCCTTGATCCTCTCCAGCAGCGCGGCGTAGGGCACGGCGTGCGCCACGGCGTCACAGATGCGATACCCGTAGCCGAGCGCGTCGTTGCCGGGGAAGTCGAAGTGCCGACGCACGAGGACGTCGTAGGTGTACTCGACCTCCGGCGCCGGCTTCGCCGAGGCCACCGGCGTACCCGCCACCAGGCAGCCGAGGGCGGCGACGCACACCATGAGCGCTCTGCGACGGATCATCGCAGCGAGTGCATCACCGGAGGTGCCCGCCCGCCCACCGTTCTGCTCGGCCCGAGCGGAAACCGCCGGTGTGACGGGATCTCGGCGGCACGTGGCCAACCAGGCACTGTCGGGTCAAGCGAGGGAGGAGCACCGTGGCCGCATGATCATCCACGATCCCGCCGCCTCGAGCGCCACCCGTGACGCCGCCGCTTGGAACCTGCCCGACTCCGCGATCTGCACAGCGGCCCTCGCGCTCGCCGAGGACGTCTCGCCGGCCTTCCTGCACGGCCACTGCGTCCGGAGCTACCTGTTCGGACGCGAACTCGCGGCCGCTCGCGGACTGCGGGGCGGGGTCGACTACGACGAGGAGACGGTGTTCCTGGCCTCGATCCTCCACGACCTCGGCATCACTGCGTACGGACGAGGCGACCAGCGATTCGAGGTCGACGGCGCAGATGCGGCCGCGCGATTCCTGCGAGAGCGGGGTTGTCCCGAGGACCGTGTGCGCGTGGTGTGGCAATCGATCGCGTTGCACACCAGCGTCGGGCTCGGACACCGGTTCGGTATCGAACACGCCGTGTGCCACGGCGGCATCGATCTGGACGTCGTCGGTGCGCAGCGCGAACTCCTGCCCGCCGGCTTCGCGGAGCGCGTCGTCGCCGCATGGCCCCGCCGCGACCTGGGGTATGCCATCGCCGAGGCGATCGCCCGGGACATCCGGACCAATCCGCTGAAGGCTCCGCCGTTCTCCTTTCCCGCGCACGTTCACCAGCTGGTCAACGGCGCATCGGCACCCACATTCGCCGACGTGGTGGCCCGCTCGGGCTGGGGTGATTCACCCCGCCGCTGAACGACCCCGCCGCCGCGGGCGATTCGATCGTGGTGGCGCCGTCGGATCGGCGGGCGGCCTGGGGGTACTGGCGTGGTGCCGGGGGGCCGCCACTCGACCCCCCTTCCTGCGTACCGCGGGCCCACACTGGCCGACGGGGCACGCCCACGGAAAGGCGAGGACATGACGACATCGCGCGAGGTCGACGTTCACCACGGGAGAGCCGTGGTCGACCCGGACGACTCGGTACGGATCGGCTACACGGTCGTCGCTCCACCCGACCCCACCAAGACCGTCGTGCTGCTGCACGGCGCCCCGCAAACGCGCTACGAGTGGCGCAAGGTCGCGAGGCCACTCGCCGCCGCCGGCTACCGGGTGATCATGCCCGACTATCGCGGTGCCGGCGCGTCCGACAAACCCCGCGACGGGTACGACAAGTGGACCATGGCCGGTGACATCCACACGTTGGTCCGCGAGCACCTCGGTGTGGCGGAGCCCATCTCCCTCGTCGGCCACGATCTCGGGTCGACGTTGGCGCTGAGTTACGCACTGCGGTACCGCGACGACGTGGTGAGCGCGACGTTCATGGAAGCTCCGCTTCCGGGTACCGCCTACTACCACTGGCGCGTGGCGCAGAAGTCGGCGTGGCAGTTCTCGTTTCACGCCAACCCCGACATCGCCGTCTACCTCGTGCATGGACGTGAACGTTGGTACGTCAACCGGTTCTTCGACGACTTGACCCATCAACCGGATGCCATCTCCAACGACGACGTCGACGTGTACGCCCGCGCGTACGAAGCCCCAGGGGCCATCCGGGCCATGTGCGAGATCTATCGGCAACTCGACGACGACGCCGACGACAATCGCACCGCCCTCCTCCGGCACGGCAAGCTCACGATCCCCGTGCTGGCGTCCGGAGGTGCCGCCAACCCTCTCGCAGCACACTTCCGGGCGATGTGCGAAGAGGTCGCTCATTCGGTGACGGAACACCTGGTCCCGAAGTGCGGCCACTGGGTGGCCGAGGAGCAGCCGGAGTACTTCACCAGGATGTTCTGCGAATTCGACGCCGCCGCTCGGGCCGCCTCCGCATGACGCGTCGCCCGCGGGTCGGCATTCCCGCGCTGAGGGGGTGTAGCGCTGCCCCTCCGGTTCATGGGAAGGCACCTAGCGTCGTCGATGTGGCGCTGGAAGGCCCAGCAGCACGACGTAGCGATGGACCACATCGGATAGTGGAGTGGAGTTGATCGACATGGTGGACCTACCGAAGACGATCGAGATCGCCGGAAAGGCGGTGTCGCGACTGGGTTTCGGATCGATGAGATTCACGGGCCGTGGGATCTGGGGTGAGCCCGAGGACCGCGACGAGTGCATCGCCGTGGCCCGTCGGGCGGTCGACCTCGGCGTGCAGTTCATCGACACCGCGGATTCCTATGGCCCGCACGTCGCCGAGGAAATCCTGCACGAGGCGCTGCATCCGTACCCCGACGACGTCCTGATCGCCACGAAGGCGGGCTTGACCCGAAACGGGCCCGATGTCATCGATACCGACTCCGGGCCGAAACGCCTCGGCCCTGCGGCGTGGCCGCCGGTCGGTCGACCCGAATACCTGCGACAGCAGGTATTGATGAGCCTGCGCCGCTTGGGGCTCGACCAGATCGATCTCCTGCAGCTGCATCGGGTGGATCCCCAAGTGCCGCTGGCAGACCAGATCGGTGAGCTGAAGGCACTTCAGGACGAGGGTAAGATCCGCGCGATCGGCATGTCGCAGTGCACGGTGGCGCAGCTCGACGAGGCGCGGCAGATCGCCGACATCGTCAGTGTCCAGAGTCGGTTCAACGTCATCGACCGGAGCGCCGAGGACATGCTGGCGGTGTGCGAACGCGACGGGCTCGCGTTCATCCCATGGGCGCCGGTGGCCCAAGGCGGGCTCGCCTCAGCACACCAGGCGCTGGCCGACGTCGCCCAAGCACACCAGTGCAGTGTGGGTCAGGTGGCGATCGCCTGGTTGTTGCATCTCTCCCCGGCGATGCTGCCCATTCCCGGTACGTCGCGCCGCACGCATCTCGAGGAGAACCTCGCTGCGGCTGAGGTGCGGCTGACACCGCAAGAACTCGCTCAACTGAGCGCGGCAGGCAGTTGAGTCACCGCGAGGACGGCGCGGAAGCCGTCGTGAGCGATGTCAGCAGAGTGACCGCGTCGGCAGTCGGCCCGTTCTCGGGCGGGCTGTAGACGAGCAGCCGCTGATCGGGCGCATCCGCCACCTCGAGCGCCTCGAAGTGCAGGCGTAACTCACCGGCGTGCGGATGATGGAACACCTTGTCCTCGCTGGTGCGCGGACGGACGTGGTGGGTCGCCCACAGGTCGGCGAATACGGGACTGGCCGCGGAGATCTCGCCGACCACCTCGGCGACGCGGTCGTCGTTCGGAAATCGGGTGAGGCCGGAACGGAGGTTGCCGACGACCTGAGTGGCTACCTGGTTCCACTCCGTGTAGAAGTCTCCGGCCGCGGGATCGAGGAACACCATGCGCGCGATGTTGTCCGTGTTGCAGAACCCGCTGTACATCGCCTGCCCAAGGGCGTTGATCGCGAGGATGTTCAGGGCGGGGTCGACGACGAGGGCCGGGACCCGCAAGCCGGAGTCGAGGAGGACTCGAACTCCCGGCGAGACCGCGGTCCCGTGAGTTGGCAGCGCGAAGGGGGCGGGATGGACGAGCGAGACGAGGTAGGCAGTCGCGTGCGCATCCAACTGCAGCGCGCGGGCGAGCGCACGAAGCACCTGTACGGACGGCCGGCGCTCCCGGCCCTGCTCGAGCCGTCGGTAGTAGTCGGTGCTCAGCCCGGAGAGAAGGGCGAGTTCCTCGCGCCGCAGGCCCCGAACGCGCCGACCGTCACCGGGGACGAGGCCGGCCTCCCGAGGCGTCACCGCTGCACGCCTCGCCCGCAGAAACGATGCGAGGTCCGCCGATCGATCTGCCATGGCCCCCATCCTCATCGGACTCTTGCGGCTGCTCGTGCCGAACTCAGCGGTCCCACCATCGTCGGACTCGCCCGGCAGACACAACCCCGGCCGGGCGGACGGTGTTCCCGATCACGGACGCCGCGGCGGCGTCCAGCGACGTGTCAGAGCGACAGCGCCCGTGGAGGGCCGGTCAGCGTCGCCTTCGCCGCCGCGCTCAGCGGATCGAGAACCTCGACGTCGCCGGCTTCCAGACCGTCGAGGGCCAACCGGACCAGCTCGGCCGGGTCGATCACCGCGTCGGACGGCAGTTCGATGCCCTGCCGCTCGGCGAATGCGTAGAGCGTGTCCGTGCCCACCAGACCCGGGACCAGAGCGGTGACCTGGGTGCCCTGGCCTGCCAGCTCGACGCGAACGCCGTTGGTCAGTCCCCACTGGGCGGACTTGGCGGCGGCGTAGGCGGTGTTGCCGTCGACCGTCTGCCAGGCCACTGCCGACAGGACGTTGAGGATGGCTCCGCCACCGTTGCGAGCCAGGATCGGCGCGAACGCTCGGATCATCGCCAACGTGCCGTAGTAGTTCGAGTCCATCGTCGAGCGGATGGCGCGGAGGTCACCGCTCACCAGGTTGCCGCCGGCGGTGTCGGCGGCATTGTTGATCAGTACGTCGACGTCACCGGCCCGTTCGGCCGCGGCCGCCACGGACGCGTCGTCGGTGATGTCGAGACGGAGGACTTCGTCCCGCCGCCGCCCAAGCCGCCACTCTTCCGGTACTCGCGAAGATAACCCTCATGCCAGCGCGGCCAATCCAGGTAGATGTCGCCGGCCTCGGCTCGATAACGCTTGTACTGGCCACGAGCGGTGCGCAGCGATTGACGAGCATCGCGGGCGGCCCGCTCGGCGGCCCGCTCAGCAGCACGCATCTGAGTGAAGGTCAGGGCAACCGGAGGGTCCCGGTAGATCCGCCGGTCGAACATGGCCGGACGCTAACACGTCCATACCGTCGCGTCGACGTCCGTCACCGCACGCTCGATCAGCACGCCAGTAGTGCGTCGGCGAGACGGCGGGTGCGGCGGGCGGTGTTCATCGTCATGTGAAGTCCGAGTGAGCCTTTCGTGGTCGCAGGTGTAGCCGGCAGTGCATGCAGGAGTCGTCGCCGCCGCTCAGGTGGCCGCTTGGACGTTCCGCGAGGTCTAACGTGGGCGGAATGGGTCTGTTCAGCCACGAGGAGTTCCGGGACTCCACCGACCGCGCTGCCGGCGAGGCCAGTGGTGGGGTCGTCGAGCGGGCGCGTCGTTACGAGATGGACGAGTTCGGGACGGATGACCCCACGGTGGTGGGTCCGGGGTCGCTGCCCGAGGACGGCTCATGTGGCCAGTTCGCCGTGCAGTTCCACGTGTCCACGTCGATGCTCGTCGGTTTGAAGCGCATTGCTGATATGCGTGGGGTGAGCGTGCCGGAGGTGTGCCGCCAAGTGATGGGTGTGTTCGTTGCCCAGCAGGAGGGCGAATTGCGTGCGTTGCTCGCTGCGGAGTCCGAGGTGTCCGACTACCGGCCGAGTCTGGGTCACACCTAGCTAAATCGCCCTGCGGGATGGCGCGGACGGCTTGCGTCGTGGCGACGTTCGATGAGGCGAGCCGGTGTCAGCGTCGCGTTCTCGTTCCACCCCGGCGGGCGGGGCGCGCGCTTCCGGCCCACGCGGTAAATGAGCCGACCGGACCCGACCGGGGTCGCTCGAGCCAGGGCCACGGATGCAGCGCAGCCACGTCGAGGCGGGCAGCGCGCCGCCGCCAGCCCGGAACCGGCGCGAACGTCGTCGCCAGCGCGATTCCCTGCAGCACCTCCACGGGATCGCCGCGGTGCACCCGCACCTCGCGGCGGGTGGCGAGGTCGGCCAGCGACTCGGCGAGGAAGGCCAGCCGATTCACCGACAACTGCAGCCGACGCAGAAGCGGCTCGTCGAAGACGAAGATCACCGGCAGTTCGGGGTGGGAGGCGGCCGCCGGATCCCGGTCGCTGAGGCTCTCGGCGGTCATCCACACCGCCTCGGCTTCCGCGGTGTGCCGTGGCGTCGACGGGCCGGCGGTCGATTCCGGATCGTCGTCGCGGCGCAGGTGGGGATTCGGCATCGCCCGTGGCTCACGCTCCGAAACCGTGGGCCAGTGCTCGATGGGACAGTGGCGCTCCAGCGGGCAGGTCGTGCAGAGTCCGGGCGCCCGCTTCTCCACCTGCCAGCGGGAGAACCCGTAGGCCTTCCCCGTCAGCGCCCCCACCGTCCACTGCCAGCCGAGCCGGTTCGCTGCTCGGGAGCCGTCCAGCAGATGGCGAAACATGAGGTCCTCGCCGTCGCGCCACCCGTGGTTCTCGCGGACCGTCCAGTGCGATGCCAGCCACATCCGAGTCTGGTTGGTCAGCCAGCCGCCCGCGAGTTCCTCCCAGCACAGGTCCAGGCACTTCGCCTCGCTGACCCACGGGTCGCCGACGGGCTCGCTGCGCTCGACCACGTTGTACCGCAGCGATTCCGCCGACGCGTCGCCGACGCGGGCGTACAGGTGGCGGGCGTACTCCTGCCAGCGCAGTTCGTCTCGGAACTTCGCGGTGTCGCGCGGAGGCCCGGAGCCGACGTGGTCCCAGACCTCCCGCAAGGTGAGCAGGCCGTGCCGGATGTACGGCGAGAGTCCGGATGCGCCGCGGCGCTGCGGTGGCCACACCTCGTTGCGGCGCCGGGCGTAGCCGGCGACGTCGAACGCCCAAAGCGCTGCGTCGGCCGACGTCTGGCCACCCCGCAGCGGCGGATCAACTGGCTTGGCTGCCTGCGTCGTGAGATCGCCCAGATGATCGGCCACCCAGGAGCGGACGTCCGGCTCACCGGCGGCCGGGACGGGCAGGAGCATCACTCGAGTGTAGGTTTCGCCCTGTCGGCTACGCCCCTCAGTGCGCCATGTCCACGAACCGCGACAGGTGCAGCTGATGGGCGACGGTGACCGTCTTCGTCGGGCCCGCACGGTGTTTGGCGATGATGAGGTCCGCTTCGCCGCCGCGAGGGTCGTCGCGCTCGAACGCGTCGGGGCGGTGCAGCAGGATCACCATGTCGGCGTCCTGCTCGATCGAGCCCGACTCACGGAGGTCGGCGAGCATCGGCTTCTTGTCGGTGCGCTGCTCGGGCCCGCGGTTCAGCTGGCTCATCGCGACCACTGGCACCTCGAGCTCCTTGGCCAGGAGCTTGATCTGGCGGGAGAACTCCGACACCTCCTGCTGACGGGACTCCACCTTCTTGCCCGACGTCATCAGCTGCAGGTAGTCCAGCACGATCAGCCGCAGGCCCGTCTTCTGGTGCAGACGGCGGGCTTTCGCGCGGATTTCCATCATGGTGAGGTTGGGCGAGTCGTCGATGTACAGCGGCGCCTCGCTGATCTCGCTCATCCGGCGAGCGAGCTTGGTCCAGTCGTCGTCGTTCATCCGACCCGAGCGCATGTCGGCGAGCTTGATCTTCGCCTCGGCCGAGAGCAGGCGCATGACGATCTCGGTCTTGCTCATCTCGAGGGAGAACACGATGCTCGGCAGCCGGTTCTTGATCGAGCACGACCGCAGGAAGTCGAGGCCGAGCGTCGAGTTGTGCGTCGGCACCATCGCCCGGCTCGCCAGGTACAGGTGGTCGGCGTTGTCGACCTCGACGCACCGCACCGGCACGCTCGGCACCGGCCGCACGGCGACGATGCGCCGCGACACGGCCCGCTTCGTCCGGGTCGCGTGCTGACGTTCCTTGTGCAGAATGATCTTTCGCTCGGTGCCGAACACCGTGTCGTCGGTGTCGAAGCTCAGCGTGTAGGCCGTCGACGACGCCGCGCTGCGGCCGTGCACCGGCGCGGTGGCGGTGTGGCAGCGGTAGCCGAGGCTCACGACGAGTTCCGCCACGTCGGCCGCCATCCGGGCGTCGGTGACGCAGAACTGCACCGAGCCGTCAGCCGCGACGGTGCCGTCGGTGTCCAGCAGGCCGGCGAGCAGCGCACGCCGCTGCTGCTCCGATGCCCGCAGGTACGTCGACGGGATGTGCCTGCTGCCGATCACCCCGACGGCGCGCAACCGCGCCCACGTCGACGCGACGGAATGCCCGGCCTCGCCCTCGCCCTCGATGCGCATGACGACCTCGGGGTCCGCGGTGCCGACCTGCGCGGCAGCCGTGGTCCCGTCACCGAGCCACGCGCCCAGCGTGTAGGGCGGCACGGGCAGTTCGGCGTCCGCGGTCCGCAGGGGCCGGGTGTTGGGCACGGCGTGCTGGGCGTCGACGGTTGCGGCGATGTCGCGGGTGGTGCGCACGGCGGCTTCGGTCCGGGGCATGCCGCGGCGGCGCTCGACCACGGGAACCTCGGTCAGCCACTGGTGTTCGGCGTCGGCGACGATGACCGTCCCATCGGAGAACTCGACCTCGAAGCACTGCCGATTCACCATGACCTCGGTGGCAGCGACCACGCGGGTCGGCACGCCGTCAGCGCCGATGAGCTGATCTCCGACGGCGACCTGGCCCATGGTGGTCCAGCCGGTCGGCGTCGGCAGCGGCGTGTCCAGCGAGAGCGCCTTACCCATGCCGGGACGGGCCGCGACGACGATCATCTGCCCGGCGTGCAGCCCGTTGGTCACCTCGTCGAGTTCGACGAAGCCCGTCGGTACGCCGCGCGAGACGCCGCCCTGCGAGGCGATGGCGTCGATCTCGTCCATCGTCGGCTGCAGCAGGTCCTCGAGCGGGACGAAGTCTTCGGTGGCCCGCCGCTCGGTGACCTCGTAGATCTCGGCCTGGGCGCGATCCACCACGTCGGCGACGTCGGCCCCGTCGGCGCCCGCATAGCCGTACTGCACCACCCGGGTGCCGGCCTCGACGAGCCGGCGCAGCAACGACTTCTCCGCGACGATGCCGGCGTAGAAGCCGGCGTTCGCCGCCGTGGGCACCGTCGAGATGAGCGTGTGGAGGTAGGGGTGACCGCCGACGCGCTTGAGCAGGCCGCGGCGCTCGAGTTCGGCGGCGACGGTGACGGCATCGGCCGGCTCGCCCCGGCCGTAGAGATCGAGGATCGCGTCGTACACGCTCTGGTGGGCGGGTCGGTAGAAGTCACCGGGTCGCAGCTTCTCCAGGACGTCGGCGATCGCGTCCTTCGACAGCAGCATGCCGCCCAGGACGGACTGCTCGGCGGCCATGTCCTGGGGAGGCTGGCGGCCGTAGTCCTCACCGGTGGGAGGAGCCTCGGCATCCGAACGGCCCAGATCGTCTACGACGGCCACTAAGCGTCCCACCTTCCCGTGAATCGAGTCGAACACGTTTTCGACGTGCTCCCCCCGACGCTACGTCGATCCACTGACAGCGGCCTACGTTAGACGTTGCTGGACCGACCGCAAGACGCCCTTGTTGACGGACCTGTGGATGGCGTGTGGATAGGCGAGGACAGCCATGTTGAGTGGTTGGGGACAACCTGTGCACAACACGGGTCGACATCGACGTCGCTGCAGATCAAAAGCTCACTGGACAGCCGTCAAGCTGTGGATGCGAATTGCTGCGGCGTGTCGCGCCGAGTTGACGTACCGGGCGTGTTGCGTTGCGCGCAATGGCCGACGAGGTTAACAGCTGGTGGCTTCGCTGTACCAGAAACCGCGGGGAAAGTTCGCCAGCACCGACAGCAACGCCCGGGTGGAGACTGATCACGTCTCCACCCGGGCGGATGAGTGCTGTCGCGCTACCGCGGCGACGCCGCGCTACTACTCCGAAACGGAATTACTCCGAGACGGAGTTACTCCGAGACGACGGCCAGCGAGAGCGCCGCGTGCACCTCGGGGTGCAGCCGGACGTCGACCTGGTGCGTGCCGACCGACTTGATGTGCGACTTCGGCAGGTCGACGGTGCGCTTGTCGAGGTTCGGGCCGCCGGCCTTCTTGATGGCGGCGACCACGTCGGCGGCCGTCACCGAGCCGAACAGCTTGCCGCTGGCGCCCGCGGTGCGGACGGGCAGCGACACGTCGCCCAGGCCCTCGATGGCCGTCTTCAACTCGACGGCATGCTCGCGGTCGCGGACGGTCTTCGTGTCGCGGGCCCGACGGATCTCGGCCGCCTGCCGCTCGGCGCCACGGGACGCCACGATGGCCAGCCCGCGCGGGAGCAGGTAGTTACGGCCGTAGCCGTCCTTCACCTCGACGGTGTCGCCGGCCGAACCAAGGTGGTCGACCTCTGCGGTGAGAATCAGTTTCATCGTTCGTACTCCCTATCGCGTCGACGACGTGAACGGCAGCAGAGCGACCTCGCGGGCGTTCTTCACCGCCACGGCGATGTCGCGCTGGTGCTGCACGCAGTTGCCCGTCACCCGGCGGGCGCGGATCTTGCCGCGCTCGCTGATGTAGGTGCGCAGCAGCGCCGTGTCCTTGTAGTCGATGTCCTGCCCCTTCTTCGAGCAGAACACGCACTTGCGGGTCTTGACCGGCTTCTCGGGGGCCGGCCGCCGCTTGGTACTGGTCTTGGCCATGTCTTTCTCTTTCTTGATTCACGAAGTGGCGCCGTCGCTTCCGCGGAAGACGCGGCGCCGTAGTCAGCTCAGAAGGGCGGCTCGTCGTCGGCGCCGCTGAACGAACCCGACGCGGGCGCACTGCCCCACGGGTCGTCGCGCGGCGGCTCGGCCGGGCGGGATCCCCCGCCGCCACCGGAGCCGAAGCCACCACCGCCGCCGCCACCACCGCCACGGCTCGCCTTGTTCACCTTGGCGGTCGCGTAGCGCAGCGACGGGCCGATCTCGTCGACCTCGAGTTCCACGACGGTGCGCTTCTCGCCCTCGCGGGTCTCGAAGGACCGCTGCTTGAGCCGTCCCTGCACGATGACCCGCGAGCCACGCGTCAGGCTCTCGGCGACGTTCTCGGCCGCCTCGCGCCAGATGTTGCACCGCAGGAACAGCGCCTCGCCGTCCTTCCACTCGCCACTCTGGCGGTCGAAGGTGCGGGGCGTCGACGCGACGGTGAAGTTCGCGACGGCAGCCCCCGACGGGGTGAAGCGCAGTTCGGGGTCGGCGGTCAGATTCCCGACGACGGTGAGGATGGTGTCACCAGCCACGTTTTCTCCTGAAGATGCATGCGTGCTCGAAGTTCGGTCGCAGGCGAGCCTACGGCCCCACCACGACGAGCACGTCGCCTTGGCGACTAGTGCTTGTCGGTCCGCATCACCTTGGTCCGCAGCACGGACTCGTTCAGGTTCAACTGACGATCCAGCTCGGACACGGTGGCCGGTTCCGCCTTGACGTCGACGACGGCGTAGATGCCCTCGCCGTGCTTGGCGATCTCGTAGGCGAGACGGCGACGGCCCCAGATGTCGACCTTGTCGACCGAGCCACCGTCCTTGCGGATGACGTTCAGGAACGTCTCCAACGACGGGGACACAGTCCGCTCGTCGAGAGTGGGATCGAGAATGATCATGATTTCGTATGGACGCATGAAGACCTCATCACCTCCTATGGTCGTGACGGCCACGGTCTCTCCGTGGCAGGAGGGTCGCCTGCGTCGGCAACCGGCTCAGGCTACAGGAACCGTCGCTGACCAGCCAAATCCGTCACACCGTCGGCTCGAGTTCGCGGTCGAGATCCACCGCGCGGGGACGCCGCCACGGCCGCGCCGCACCCGGTCGCCAGGACTCCGGCAGCCAGCGCGGCGGGTCGTCCGGCGCATCGTCGAAGACGCCGCCGGACGGATCGTCGACCCGTCCTCCCCAGCGCACCAGGTCGAGTTCGGGCCGGCGGATCTGGCGGATCACCAGCACGCAGAGGCCGGCGACCGCGACGTCGCGCAGCAGCACCGTGGTGGTGAACCACTGCTCGGGCAGACCCATCTTCGCCTCGCCGTAGAGGAACAGCATGCGTGGAATCCACACCAGCGCATCGATCGTCATCCACGCCAACAGGATTCGGCGATGGGGCAGCGCCAACGCGGCGAGCGGCACCAGCCACAGCGAGTACTGCGGGCTCCACACCTTGTTCGTCAGCAGGAAGGCCGCCACCACGAGGAACGCCAGCTGTGCGAGCCGCGGCCGTTGGCGGGCCGTCAGGGCCAGGTAGGCGATGCCGACGCAGCACACCGCGAAGAGCACCGCGGTGACGCCGTTGAGCACCGTCGGCGGCTCCCAGAAGCCGAGGTCGTGGTCGAACCCACGCCACCCGGTGAAGGACTTCACCACGTTGTAGAGGGAGTCCATGTCGTCGCCGCGACGGGTATTCAGCCGGAAGAACTCCGACCAGCCGCGCGGGAACAGCAGCAGGATCGGCAGATTCACCACCAGCCACGTCAGCACCGCCGCCACGACGGTGCGCTCCGCCTCGCGGAGCCGACCGGTGCGCACGGCGAGCACGAGTATCGGCAGCAGGAGCAGCAGCGGGTAGAGCTTGAGCGCCACGCCGATGCCGATCAGCGCACCGGCCAGCACGGGTCGGCGCCGTGACCACGCCAGCAGCGCGCCCATCGCGGCCGCCGTCGCGAGGGCGTCGAAGTTGGTGAAGATCTGGAAGATCAGCAGCGGGGACGCCGCCACGATCGCCGCATCCCATATCCGGCGTCCGGCGAGCAGCGACGTCGCCCACACCGTCGCCAGCCACGCCAGCGCGAGCCCGAAGGCCGAGATGTTGAAGAACATCACCACCTCGGCCACGATCGGCACGGCGACGAGCTTGGTGAGCGCGGTGTACGTCTTCGCCAGCGTCATCGACACGTACTGGTAGAGCCCCGTCAGGACCGGATACTCCATGTACCGGATCGCCGGGGATCCGTCGTACTGCGTCTGCGGCCGGCCCTCGCCGTCCTTCTCGATCCAGCTCGACTTGTACGGGAACTTGCCCTGGTTCAGCAGTTCCGCGGTGTACAGCGGCACGGTGTCGGAGTAGCAGAATTCGTAGTAGGCACGCTGGTTCTCCCACACCGCGACCCGCTGGTCGGCGGTCCCGGTGTCGGTCGACTGCAGGCACGCCGCCTTGGTCGAGTAGCCGAACGCCAGGAAGAGCAGGGCGATGGCGATCATCACCCGCAGCGGGGTGAGAAACCGTGCCCGTCCGATCACGGCGTGCCGGCCGACCGGACCGCCGACGAGACCCGACAGCGCGCGGACCGTCACGTCGGTGCGGCTGGGCAGATCGCGATCGTCGGCGCTGCGGGTGTCGACGCGTTCCCGGGGGGACGCCGTCGGGCGGTCGGGGTCGTCGCCCGTCACGGTGGCGGCGGAGGCGGCGCGGTGACGGTCGGCGTCGCCGCGGGATCACCCGGCACCGGCGGAGGCGCATTCGGGTCGACACCGACCGGGGCCGGCGGCGGCGCGGTGACCGTGGTCGGCGGACCGAACGGAATCGTGATGCCCGGCGCGATCTCCAGCGTCGGCTGGATGACCGTCTCCGAGGGCGGCGGCGGGGCGACGGTGGTCGACGGCGGGGGCGGCGGCGCTTGCGGCACACCGGCATATCCACCGATGGACGTCGGCTTGGGGAAGGTCTCCTTGTCGGTGCCGTCGAGGGCGCCGTCCATGGTGTCCTTCCAGATGTCCGACGGCAGCCCGGAGCCGTACACCGGCGATCCCGACGCGTTCACCAGCGGACGGGTGCCGTCGGTGGTGCCCACCCAGACCGCCGTCGACAACGACGGCGTGTAGCCGACCATCCACGCGTCGCGGTTGGCGCCGGTGTCCCCGAGCTGGTTGGTGCCCGTCTTGGCTGCCGAGACCCGGCCGCCGGCCAGGTTGTGGCCGTTGGAGTATCCGGCGATCGGCTGCATGGCCGCGGTGACGTTGTCGGCGACGGCCTTATCGATGCGCTGCTCGCCGTCGTCGTTCTGGTCGGCCGCGTCGAAGAGCACCTTGCCGTCGGAGTTCACCACCTTCTGCACGAAGTGCGGGCGGTGGTAGACGCCGGAGGCGGCCAGCGTGGCGTAGGCCGAGGCCATGTCGATGACGCGGGACTGGTATTGCCCCAGCACGACGCCGTTGTTGGGCGGACCGCCCTTGCCGTCCTCGCTGAGCGTGTGGTCGACGCCGGGGAAGCTCTCCGCGACGCCCGCGGTGTGCGCCGCGTCGGCCACGTCCTGCGGGCCCTTCTTCAGCTTGAGCATCAGCCGGTAGTAGCTGGTGTTCAGGGACCGCTTGAGTGCCTCGGCGATGCTGCACGTACCGCAGCCGGCGCCCTCGACGTTGTTGATGGTGATGCCGTTGACGGTCACCGGGGAGCTGTCGATCTGGTAGCCCAGGCCGATGCCCTGTTGCAGTGCAGCCACCAGTGCGAAGACCTTGAACGACGACCCCGTCGGGAGGCCGGCCTGGGCGAAGTCGAAGCCCTGGGCGTCGTTGCCGCCGTAGTAGGCCTTGACCCCGCCGGTGCGCGGGTCGATGGAGACGACCGCCGACCGCATGTCGGGCTCCTGGCCCTCGAGCGTCTCGGTGACGGCGTCCTCGGCGGCCTTCTGCGCCTTCGGGTCGATCGTCGTGGTGATCTGCAGGCCCTCGGTGTTCAGCGTCTGCTCGTCGATGTCGAACAGGTCGAGCAGCTCCTTGGTGACCTGCCGCTCGATGAGGCCGTTGGGGCCGCTGGTCTGATCGTCCTGGCGGGCCTGCTCCGGGGGCACCGTCACCGGGAACGTCTGCGCGGCGCGGTCGCTCTCGGACAGCGCGCCCATCGTCACCATGCCGTCGAGCACCCAGTTCCACCGCTCGGTGGCACCCTCGAGGTCGACGGCCGGGTCGAGCGTCGAGGGCCGCTGGATGAGCGCCGCCAGCAGCGCACCCTCGGAGACCGTCAGCTGCTCGACCGGCTTGGCGAAGTAGGCCTCCGACGCGGCGGCCACGCCGTACGCGCCACGGCCGAAGTAGATGATGTTGAGGTAGGACTGCAGCACCGCGTCCTTGGTCCACTCGCGGGACATCTTCGTCGAGATGACGAGTTCCTTGGCCTTGCGGACCAGGCCGCCGACCCCGGACCGTGCGTCGCCGACGAGCGCGTTCTTCACGTACTGCTGCGTGATGGTGGAGCCACCCTGTAGATCCCCACCGAAGATGTTGTTCTTGAACGCCCGCGCGAAGCCGGTGAAGGAGAACCCCGGGTTGGAGTAGAAGTCGCGGTCCTCGGCGGCCATCGCCGCGTCGCGCACGTGCACCGGGATCTGGTCGATGTTGACGTCGACGCGGTTGCCCTCGGGCGGCACGATGCGTGCCAGCTCACTGCCGTCGCTGGCGAGGATCGTCGACACCTGTGCGGTGCGGATGTCACCGGGCTTGGGCACCTCGACGATGAGGTAGGCCATGGCGAACGTGACGATCGGCAGCAGGACCGCGGCGATCGCGGCGACGATCAGCCCGCGCCGCACCCACTTCCAGTTGATCTGCGGGCCGGCTTTCGGTGGGCGGCCGTCCGGGCCGCCCGGACCACCGGGGCCGCCGGTGCGCGGCGGCAGGCCGGGTGGCGGTGGCTTCTGGGGCGGTGCGCCGTCGAGCGCGCGCTTGACGACGTCGATGGGGTCGCGCAAGCGCGGGTCCGACGGTTCCCGCACCGGCGGCAGCACCATGGTGCGCCGATCGTCGGGGGTCGCGGGGCCGCGGGGCGGGGTGGCCGGGCGTCCCGCGTCGGGACGGTTGCCGCCCGGGGGCGGCTGCGGCGGGCGCTGCGCGTCGGACGGGCGTGGCGCCTCCGCCGGGCGTGGGGGCTCCGCCGGGCGTGGGGCGACGGGTGGCGGTGAGCCGACGGGCGGGCGCGGACCCGCGGGCGGCTCGGGGCGTTGGGCGGCGGGCCCGGCAGGGCCGGCCGCCGGTCCCCGGGGGACGTCGTGGGCGGGCCTGCTGTGCCGGTTCTCGCTATTCACTGGCGGTGCGCGCTCCAGAGCGCGCCGCTCGGGTGCCGGTTCCCCTGCCCTTGGGTGCCGTCTTCGGCGGGCGGGGCGTGCCCAGCACGTACGACTTCACCAGGTGGTTCCAGCTGCACGTCCGGCAGACCTCGACGACGTGGACGGCGAACTCGTCGAACTTCGCGGCCAGCATCACCAGTTCCTCGGCGGTGCGGGCGGACCCGGACACCGCGCCCAGGTGGTCACCGAACACCCAGGACACCAGGGTCAACTGCTCCTTGCGGCAGATCGGGCACGTCACCGAACTCTGCTTGCCGTGGAACTTCGCGGCGCGCAACAGGTACGGATTGGCGTCGCAGACCTCGGAGACGCCGGTGCGCCCCGAGTACACCTCTGCCAGCAGGGACCGCCGCTTGAGCGCGTAGTCCACCACCTGTCGCTGCAATCGCACGTGGACCAGAGTACGTCGGGGTCGACACCGCGGAAGCTCGTCGGGGTCACATTCCGGCGTGCACCGGCAGCTGGGCCGGCGATCGATCGCCGTCTGGTCTGCGACTATGTGCGCCGTCCGGGACTCCGAACTCCTACGATCATGACCGTGGCGACGCGGCAGAGCGCAGGAACGCGGGCGAAGGACACCGACCGCAACGACACGTGCCAGATCCTCGACAGTGCGCTGGCCGATGGTCAGCTCTCGATGGAGGAGCACCGGACCCGCGTCGCGCTGGCGACCGGGGCGGAGACGCTCGGCGACCTGCAGTCGCTGATCTCGGACCTGCAGACCGACAAGGCGCCGGTGCAGCTGCCCGAGCTGAAGAAGCCGTCCCGGCTGAAGGCGGCGGCGTCCGGCGCCGGTCCCGGCTGGGGGCTGCGCCTGGCGACGGCCGGCGTGCTGGTGGTCCTCGGCATCGCGATCGGCTGGGGCCTCTACGGCAACACCCCCTCGCCGCTGAGCTTCACCTCCGACCCCGGTGCCAAGAGTGACGGCATCCCCGGCAAGGTGCTCACTCCACCGCGTCAACTGCATTCGCTCGGGGGGTTGAACGGCTTGTTCGAACAGATGCGACAGCGGTTCGGCGACACGATGGGCTACAGCCTGACCGTCTACCCGGACTATGCGGCGCTCGACCGTGCGGACCCCGATGAGCCGCGACGCGTGCTCGACTACACCTATCGCGGAGGGTGGGGTGACTCCACCTCGTCGTCGACCAAGGACGACGAGGACGTGTTGGTGGATCTGGCGGCAATCGACGTGCGGAAGGTGGTCGAGGTACTGCGCGGCGCACCGGAGACCCTTGGCATTGCGCCGGCTGAGGTGACCAACACCTATCTGATCATCGACCCTGCCAAGACCCCGATCACTCCAGGCGAGCTGACGTTGTCGATCTACGTCTCCAGTGAACTGGCGGGCAGCGGATACATCCAGATCGGAGCCGATGGGTCCGAGAAGGGCATCAACTACCCATCGAGGTAGTGGTCCGGCGCCAGAGCGGGCGGCGACGCTTCGGCGGACACGCATGAGTCCAGGTCGCGGCACTGGACACGAGCGGCCGGTGAACGGCGACTGAACTCGACGTGGCCCCGCTATAGCGCTCAATATATCGGCCCGATACTATCGGCCGAGGTGTTGAGTCGTCGTAGCGGAAGCGCTACCCGAGACCGGGGGAGGTGATCGCGTGCTGGAGCTGGCCATCCTGGGACTCCTGCTCGAGTCCCCCATGCACGGCTACGAGCTGCGCAAACGTCTCACCGGCCTGCTTGGCGCCTTCCGCGCGTTCTCCTACGGATCGCTCTATCCCGCCCTGCGCCGCATGCAGGCCGACGGGCTGATCACCGAGGACGTCGCACCCGCATCCGTCAAGGTCCGGCGGGCACGCCGGGTGTACCAGCTGACCGAGGCCGGCAGGAGCCGCTTCTCCGAGCTGGTCGCCGACACCGGCCCGCAGAACTACACCGACGACGGATTCGGGGTGCACCTGGCGTTCTTCAACCGGACGCCGGCCGAAGCCCGCATGCGCATCCTCGAAGGCCGCCGGCGGCAGGTCGAGGAACGGCGGGAGGGTCTGCGTGAAGCCATCGCGCGGGCGAGTAGTTCCTTCGACCGCTACACCAAGCAGCTCCACCAGCTCGGGCTGGAATCGAGCGAACGCGAGGTGACGTGGCTCAACGAATTGATCGCAGCCGAACGCGGGGCGCAGGGGCCCCAGGATCAACCACAACAGCCGTAACGAACGCATGTCAGTAGGAAAGGGAAATCCCATGTCGAACGAGGTCCGCGTCGCGATCGTCGGCGTAGGCAACTGCGCGTCGTCGCTCGTCCAGGGTGTGCAGTACTACCAGGACGCCGATGAGAACGGCACCGTCCCCGGCCTGATGCACGTCAAGTTCGGGCCGTACCACGTCCGCGACGTCAAGTTCGTCGCCGCGTTCGACGTGGACGCCAAGAAGGTCGGCTTCGACCTGTCCGAGGCGATCTTCGCGTCGGAGAACAACACCATCAAGATCGCCGACGTGCCGCCGACCGACGTGATGGTCCAACGCGGTCCCACTCTGGATGGCATCGGCAAGTACTACGCCGAGACCATCGAGGTGTCCGACGCCGAGGCGGTCGACGTGGTGCAGGCGCTCAAGGACGCCGAGGTCGACGTCCTCGTCTCCTACCTGCCGGTGGGTTCCGACGAGGCCGACAAGTTCTACGCCCAGTGCGCCATCGACGCCGGCGTGGCCTTCGTCAACGCCCTGCCCGTCTTCATCGCCAGCGACCCGGAGTGGGCGAAGAAGTTCACCGACGCCGGCGTGCCGATCGTCGGCGACGACATCAAGAGCCAGGTGGGCGCCACCATCACCCACCGCGTGATGGCGAAGCTGTTCGAGGACCGCGGCGTGACGCTGGACCGCACCTACCAGCTCAACGTCGGCGGCAACATGGACTTCAAGAACATGCTCGAGCGCGAGCGCCTGGAGTCGAAGAAGGTCTCCAAGACCCAGGCCGTCACGTCCAACCTGACCGGCTCGCTGGCCGGCAAGGTCGAGGACAAGAACGTGCACATCGGTCCGTCCGACCACGTCGCCTGGCTCGACGACCGCAAGTGGGCCTACGTGCGCCTCGAGGGTCGCGCCTTCGGTGACGTGCCGCTCAACCTGGAGTACAAGCTCGAGGTCTGGGATTCGCCGAACTCCGCCGGCATCATCATCGACGCCGTGCGCGCCGCGAAGATCGCCAAGGACCGCGGCATCGGCGGACCGATCATCCCCGCGTCGGCCTACCTGATGAAGAGCCCGCCCAAGCAGCTCGCCGACGACGTCGCGCGCGCCGAACTGGAGCGCTTCATCGAGGGCTGACCCCTTCGTGTGATTTCGGCGCGTTTCCCGGTGGTCGAGACCCGGGGAACGCGCCGAAATCGCGTTGTAGGGTCGGTTGGTGGTCAGCCCCGAGATCTCCGACGACGACCTGCTCGCGCTCGACGAGTTCGGACTGCTGAGCGAAAACGCCGACCAGATCGGCGTGCGCGGGCCGCTGCCGTCAGTGCGGCGCGTCGACTCCGGTCCGATCAGCGCGCTGGCATGGGGCGACGAGGCGCCGCAGGTGGTCTTTCTGCACGGCGGCGGGCAGAACGCCCACACCTGGGACACCGTGATCCTCGGTCTCGGTGTCCCCGCGCTGGCCGTCGACCTACCCGGCCACGGTCGCTCGGCGTGGCGCGAGGACGGCGACTACGGGCCCCGGCGCAACGCCGAGACGCTGCAGCCGATCCTGCGCGACTGGGCACCCGCACCCCGGCTCGTGGTCGGCATGTCCCTCGGCGGGCTGACCGCGCTGCGGCTGGCCGCCACCGAGCCGGCGCTGGTTCCCGAACTCGTCCTCGTCGACGTCACCCCGTCCGCCCCGGAACGCCACGAGCAGATGACCAAGGCCCAACTCGGCGCCGTCGCGCTGGTGAGCGGCAACCGCGAGTTCCCCAGCTTCGAGGCGATGCTCGACGTCACGGTGGCCGCATCCCCGCACCGGGACCGTAAGTCGTTGCGACGCGGCGTCTTCCACAACAGCAAGCGGCTCGACGACGGCACGTGGACGTGGCGGTACGACTCCTTCCGCAAGGAGGGCGCGCTCGAGGGCTTCAAGAATCTGTGGGACGACGTCCCCGCGATCACGATGCCGACGACGCTGGTGCGTGGCGCCAACTCGTTCTTCGTCAACGACGAGGACGCCGCCGCCTTCGCCGAAGGCGCCCCCGGCTTCCGAACCACGCACGTGGTGCCCGACGCCGGCCACTCGGTGCAGGGCGATCAGCCGGCAGCGCTGGTCGAGATCCTGCGCGGCGTGCTGCGCGGCTAGCTTCGGCCGCGCCCGATGCGGGTAGCCCTTCGAACATGACTGCACCTGCAGAACCCGTCGAACCGCTGACGCCCGACGAGACGCCGGAACGACTCACTCCGGAGGAGACTCCGGAGCGGCTCATCCCCGTCGATCCGCCGCCGCCCGCCACCGAACCCGAACCCGAACCCGCTTAAACTCCCGTTCACCCGTTCGTTCACAGCTGCTCTACAGCCGTCGATAGGTTTTCGCACGGCGCGGCCACAGCCCCGGCCGCCGCCGACCCGCGAAAGGACCTCACTCGATGGCGCTCGTCCCGCTGAACCTGTTCGTCAACCACGACGGTCGCTCGAAGCGCCAGCGGGTGACATGCCGCTACAAGTGCGCCGACGCCTGCTTCCACCCGGTGCCGAACACCAGCGACAACGCGTACTTCGGCGACATCGTCGCCGAGCTGAGCCGCCGCCGGGCGCTCAAGGCCGCCGGTGTCGCGGTGCTCGCCGTCGGTGCGGGCTCCGCGCTCGCCGCCTGCTCCACGGACGGTTCGGACTCGGCGGCGACGTCGTCGAGCAGCACCCCGGCTGCGCCTCCGATGCCGCCCGGGATGAACTTCGCCGCCGTCGCGCCCAACAGCGAGGACGCCGTACTGATCCCCGAGGGTTACCGGCAGTCGGTGGTGATCAGCTGGGGCGACCCGGTGCTGCCGGGCGCACCCGCGTTCGACGTCACCAAGCAGACGGCGGCGGCGCAGCGCCAGCAGTTCGGCTTCAACAACGACTTCGCCGGGCTGCTGCCCATCGAGGGCACGCCGAACCGGTTCCTGCTGGTGACCAACCACGAGTACACCACCGAGCAGTTCATGCACCCGGGATACGACGCCGCCAACCCGACCCGCGAGCAGTTCGAGATCGGCATCGCCGCGCACGGGCTGTCGGTGGTCGAGGTGGAGCGCACCCCGAACGGCCTGCGTCCGGTGATGGGCCGCTACAACCGCCGCATCACCGCCGACACCCCCTTCACCCTGATCGGCCCGGCGGCGGGCAGCGACGCCGTCACGACGGCCGCCGATCCGGCCGGGCGCACGGTGCTCGGCACGGTCAACAACTGCTCGGGCGGCGTCACCCCGTGGGGCACCATCCTGTCCGGCGAGGAGAACTTCAACTCCTACTTCGGCGCTCCCGAGGGCGCACCGGCGCCCACGCCGGTGGTGGCCGATCGGTTGAAGCGCTACGGCGTGAAAGTGCAACCGACGGAACGCAAGTGGGAGAACTTCGATCCGCGCTTCGACCTGCTGAAGACGCCCAACGAGGTCAACCGGTTCGGTTACGTCATCGAACTCAACCCGTGGGATCCGGCGTCGACGCCGGTGAAGCACACCGCGCTCGGCCGGTTCAAGCACGAGTCGGCGAACGTCTACGTCGCCGACGACGGCACCGTCGTCGCCTACACCGGCGACGACGAGCGCTTCGACTACATGTACAAGTTCGTCTCGAGCCGGAAGGTGCAGGACCCGGGTCGTGCGGGAGAGAACAGAGCCGCGATGGCGAACAACATGTCGATCCTCGACGAGGGCACGCTGTACGTCGCGAAGCTCTCCAGCGACATCCCCGCCGGCGAGATCGACGGCTCCGGAGAGCTGCCCAGCACGGGCTCGTTCGCCGGCACCGGCACGTGGATTCCGCTGCTGCGCTCCGGGCCCGACGGTCAGGCCGAGTCGCTGGTGCCGGGCATCAGCGCGCAGGACGTCGCGGTGTACACCCGCTTCGCGGCGGACAAGGCCGGCGCCACGAAGATGGACCGGCCCGAGGACTTCGAGGCCAACCCCAAGACCGGCAAGGTCTACGTCGCTCTGACCAACAACGACGAGCGCGGCGTGCCCGGCGAGGCCGGCCCGGACGCGGCGAATCCGCGCAAGGACAACAAGAACGGCCAAGTCCTCGAGATCACCGACGACCACCGCGGCACGACGTTCACGTGGGACCTGCTGCTGGTCTGCGGCGACCCGGAGGCCGCCGACACCTACTACGGCGGGTTCGACAAGACGAAGGTCAGCCCCATCTCCTGCCCGGACAACCTCGCCTTCGACGGCCACGGCAACCTGTGGATCTCCACCGACGGCAATGCGCTCGACTCCAACGACGGCCTGTTCGCCGTCGCGTTGGAGGGTCCGAACCGCGGGCTGACGAAGCAGTTCCTCACCGTGCCGATCGGCGCGGAGACCTGCGGCCCGGTGATCACCGACGACCTGGTCACCGTGTGCGTGCAGCACCCCGGCGAGAACGACGACAACAGCATCGACGACCCGCTGTCGCGCTGGCCCGAGGGCGGCAACGGCACGGCGCGGCCGTCGGTGGTGGCGGTGTGGCGCGACGGCGGGAACATCGGCGTCTGAGCGCTTGCTAGGTCATCGCGCCGAGACTGCTGAGAGATCTGTCTTCGAGGTGAATTCTCGATCTCCCCGCAGTCTCGGCGCGCGGCGGGAGGCATAACGTGGGAGCCATGACCTCACCGACTCGTCCCGTCCGCATCGGCGTCCAGCTCCAGCCCCAGCACATGACCCAGTACGGCCAGGTCCGCGACGCGGTGCGCCGGTGCGAGGACATCGGCGTCGACGTCGCGTTCAACTGGGATCACTTCTTCCCGCTGTACGGCGATCCCGACGGCCCGCACTACGAGTGCTGGACGATGCTCGCGGCGTGGGCCGAGCAGACCTCGCGCATCGAGATCGGCGCGCTGGTGACGTGCAACTCCTACCGCAACCCCGAGTTGCTCGCCGACATGGCCCGCACCGTCGACAACATCTCCGACGGTCGGCTGATCCTCGGCATCGGGTCGGGCTGGAAGGAGAAGGACTACGACGAGTACGGCTACGAGTTCGGTACCGCCGGAAGCCGACTCGACGACCTCGCCGCCGCCATGCCGCGCATCGTGTCCCGGCTGGGCAAGCTGAGCCCGCAACCGGTGCGCGAGATCCCGATCCTCATCGGCGGCCAGGGCGAGAAGAAGACGCTGCGGATGGTCGCCGAGTACGCACACATCTGGCACGGCTTCACCGACGCGACGACCTACCCGGCCAAGGCCGAGGTGCTCGACCGGCACTGCGGCGACGTCGGCCGCGACCCGGGCGCCATCGAGCGGTCGTCGGGCGTGCCGGAGAAGAGCGTCGACGCGATGCTGGCCGGCGCCGAATCCCTCGTCGGGCTGGGCGTCACGCTGCTGACCATCGGCGTCAACGGACCGGACTACGACCTCACCGGCGTCGAGGCGCTGGTGAAGTGGCGCGACGAACGCGCCTGACGGACGCCGGCCAGAGCGGCTGAGCCGAATCACGGGGCGCTCGGCTCGTGACGCATCGCGCTGAGCGCAAGACTTCGCAGTGACGGCGTCGGCAGCTAGGTTGCCTGCATGACACGCGACGGGTTCTCGAAGTCGGCCGTCCTGCTGCTCGTCCTCGCCTTCGGCGTGCTCGGGCTCGGGTTCGGCGCCGCCCCGGTCGCGCGCGCCGATCAGTGCGCGCCGCCGGGCGTGCAGACCGCCAGCGCGCTGCCCACCAACCTCGCCGCGGCCGCGCAGGGTCCGGCGGCCGACAAGTACACGACCGACGGCGTCGAACCCCTCGACCGGGTCGACGTCGCCCGGCTGGGTCTGGGCACCCCGGGCGTATTGACCGTCGGCACGCTGTCGGACGCCCCGCCCAGCATCTGCATCGACTCGAAGAACCAGTTCACCGGCTTCGACAACGAGTTGCTGCGCGCCGTCGCCGCCAAGCTCGGGCTTCGGGTGAACTTCGTCGGCACCGACTTCTCCGGGCTGCTCGCGCAGGTCGCATCGCGGCGCTTCGACGTCGGCTCGTCGTCGATCACGACGACCGACGCCCGCCGGCAGACCGTCGGCTTCGCCAACGGCTACGACTTCGGCTACTTCTCCCTGGTCGTGCCCAGCGGCTCGGACATCAAGGGCTTCGGCGACCTCGCCGCCGGCCAACGCATCGGCGTCGTGCAGGGCACCGTGCAGGAGGCCTACGTCATCGACACGCTCGGCCTGGAGCCGGTGAAGTTCCCGGACTACAACACCGTCTACGCGAGCCTCAAGACGCGGCAGATCGATGCGTGGGTGGCGCCGTCGCAGCAGGCGCAGGGCACCGTGCAGGCGGGGGATCCGACGCAGATCATCGAGAACACCTTCAGCCTCGACAACTTCGTCGCCTACGCCGTGGCGAAGGACAACCAGCCGCTGATCGACGCCCTCAACGCCGGCCTCGACGCGGTGATCGCGGACGGCACCTGGGCGAAGCTCTACTCCGACTGGGTGCCGCGCGCGCTGCCGCCGGGCTGGAAACCGGGATCGAAGGCGGCGCCGTTGCCGCAGCTGCCGGACTTCGCGGCGATCGCCGCGCAGCAGACCGCCTCCGGCGGCGCGCCGGGGGCTCCCGCGGCGCCGAAGTCGACGCTCGCTCAGCTGAAGGACACGTTCCTCGACTGGAACCTTTACCGCCAGGCCATCCCCGATCTCTTCACGACCGGCCTGCCGAACACGCTGATCCTGACGTTCGCCGCCAGCGTCATCGGCCTCGTCCTGGGCATGGTGCTGGCCGTGGCGGGGATCTCGCGGTCGCGGTGGCTGCGCTGGCCCGCCCGCATCTACACCGACGTGTTCCGCGGACTGCCCGAGGTCGTCATCATCCTGCTGATCGGGCTCGGCATCGGGCCCGTCGTCGGCGACCTCACCGGCAACAACCCCTACCCACTCGGCATCGCCGCGCTCGGTCTGATGGCCGGCGCCTACGTCGGGGAAATCTTCCGCTCCGGCATCCAGAGCGTCGAGGCCGGGCAGCTCGAAGCCACCCGCGCCCTCGGGTTCTCCTACGGGGCCGCCATGCGGCTGGTCGTCATCCCGCAGGGCGTCCGGCGCGTGCTGCCGGCGTTGGTCAACCAGTTCATCTCGCTGCTCAAGGCGTCGTCACTGGTCTACTTCCTCGGCCTGATCGCCAGCCAGCGCGAACTGTTCCAGGTGGGGCGCGACCTCAACGCCCAGACCGGCAACCTGTCACCGCTGGTGGCCGCCGGCCTGTTCTATCTCGCCCTCACCATCCCGCTGACGCACCTGGTGAACTGGATCGACGACCGGCTGCGCCGCGGCCGGGCACACACCGAACCCGATGACCCGCTCGACCCGTCGAACCCGACCCGGACCCAGGAGATGGTGTGACTACCCCCGCGAAGGAACCCTCCCGGACCGCAGGCAAGGGACCCGCGTTCGAGCCGGTCTCGCTGACGGCCAGGGACCTGCACCTGTCCTTCGGCACCCACGCCGTGCTGCGCGGCGTCGACATCGACGTCCCCGCCGGCACGACGGCGGCCGTCATCGGGCCGTCCGGCTCCGGCAAGTCCACCCTGCTGCGCACGCTCAATCGGCTCCACGAACCCGACCGCGGCGACATCCTGCTCGACGGCACGTCCGTGCTCTCCGACGACCCGAATGCGCTGCGGCAGCGCATCGGAATGGTGTTCCAGCAGTTCAACCTGTTCCCGCACCGCACCGTGCTGGACAACGTGACGCTCGGACCGCGGAAGCTCAAGCGGCTGAGCGCCGACGCCGCCCGCGAACTGGGCCTCGCCCACCTCGAACGGGTCGGCCTGCGGCACAAGGCCGATGCCCGGCCCGGCACGCTCTCGGGCGGTCAGCAGCAACGCGTCGCGATCGCCCGCGCTCTGGCCATGACGCCGCAGGTGATGTTCTGCGACGAGGCCACCTCCGCGCTCGATCCCGAACTCGTCAAGGGCATCCTGGCGTTGATCGCCGACCTCGCCGCCGACGGGATGACGATGGTCGTCGTCACCCACGAGATGGGCTTCGCCAAGTCGACGGCGGATTCGCTGGTGTTCATGGACCACGGCGCGGTGGTGGAGGCCGGACCACCCGATCGGCTGTTCGAGTCCGCCGAAACCGACAGGCTCCGCCAGTTCCTCTCCCAGGTGCTCTAAATGGGCGTCTTGATCTGCTGGCAGCCGCTGACAGGTTAGACTAGCGAACCATGGTGGAAACGGAACCGCAGGTCACTGAGCTGGCCGGGGAGCTGCAACAAGTGCTCTCCAAGCTGTTCTCCGTGCTCCGTCGGACCAGCGACGCCCACAAGAACGACTCCGAGGGTGGCGCGGACCTGACGCTGGCGCAACTGTCCATCCTGCTGACGCTGCTGGACCTCGGACCGATCCGCATGACCGAACTCGCGGCGCACGAACGGGTCCGTACGCCCACCACCACCGTCGCGATCCGGCGGCTGGAGAAGCTGGGCCTGGTGAAGCGTTCGCGGGATCCCTCGGATTTGCGCGCGGTGCTCGTCGACGTCACCCCCCGCGGCCTGGTGCAGCACCGCGAAGCGCTCGCCACGCGGCGCGCCGCGCTGGCCGCCATGCTGAGCAAGCTGACCACCGAGGAGCGCGAGACGCTGTCGCACGCGCTGAAGCCGCTGGCCCGCCTGGCCGACCAGGCCGAGGCCTGACCCGGACCGGCTACTACTCGGGCGGGCCGGTCAGCCCAGCCAGTCCAGCACGGCCGCCGCGGTCCAGGACTGCTGCATGCTGCCGAGAGGCTCGCCGGTGAACGGCTCGTAGTACTCGGCGAAGGTGCCGTCGCTGGCCTGCCGCAGCCCTTCCCGGCGCAGCATCGCCGATCGCTCGGCCCACCCGCGGCGAGCGAAGCACCAGGAGAAGAGCCACCCCACCACCGGCCACACCGGTCCGCGCCAGTACTCGCGCGATCGGAAGTCCCGCGACACCGGCGACGTCGACGGGATGACCGCGTACTTCAGATCCGGATGGCCGCAGAACCGGGGACCCTCGAGCAGCCGCAGCAGCGCGCGCTCGCGATCGTGCGGCAGACCGCCGCACAGCAGCGGGGCGAACTGGGCGACGGTCTCGGTGGAGATCCACCGTTCGGTGCGGGTGTCGAAGTCCCGTGCGGCGCCGGTCCTTTCGTCGGCCGCCTCGACGACGCCGGCGCGGAACCGCTCGGCCCAGCCGTACAGGTCGCGGACGTCGGCGCGCGGCCGCTTGTAATCCTCACCGATCTCGGCGAGCACCGTGCACGCGACCGACAGGATGGCCGACACGAACACGTCCTCCACCGCGAAGCTCATCACCTTCGGCAGCAGCTCGTCGTCGTAGCGCGCCGACTTCATCTCCTCGACCAGCCACAGGTAGCGGTCGTACTCGAGGTCCGACGGCCGCTGGCTCGCGTCGGTGTTGATCTTGTTGTCCTCGCGTTGGTACTCCGGCACGGTGCCGGGGACGACGTTGGCGTAGGCGCCGTCCCAGCGCGGTGAGTTGTCCATCCCGGACTCCCAGCCGTGGTACAGCGTGACGCGGCCGCGCTCGCGGGGATCGCGGGCCTCGGCCAGCCAGCGGTGCCACCGCACCAGATCACTCCAGCGCCGGTCGAGGAACGACTCGGCGACCGCGCGGGTCGATCGGCCGCGGGTGCGGGCGTTGTCGAGGATGCGCTGCACCGCGATCGCGTGCACCGGCGGCTGCGTGATGCCCGACGTGTGCCGGCCGGTCGGCGCATTCGGCGTCAGCGCCGAGCACGCCCACCGCGCAGGCCCGGGAAAATAGCCGTCGACGCCGTTGGCGAACACGATGTGCGGAATCATGCCGTTGCGCCACTGCGCGGACAGCAGCGTGTCGAGTTCGACGACGGCACGCTCGACGCTCAGCGGCGCGAGCCCGATCGACACGAACGCCGCGTCCCAGCTCCACATGTGGGGGTAGAGCAACGGCGCCGCCGTCGTCATCGTGCCCAGGTCGTTGCCGCGCAGCAGATAGGCGGCGCGGGCCGCGAGCTGCGTGGGGGCGAAGGTGGGATCCGGTGGCATCCGAACAATGATGCGACGCCACGGCGACGCCTGCAGCGCGTGGGGCCGGCCGTGCGGCCGTCGCGCCTGCGCCGATGGCGGCTCGGTAACGTGACAGCCGTGCCGACCGCCATGATCACCGGGGCCTCCGCCGGGCTCGGACGGGCCATCGCCGCCGCCCTCGCCCCGACCCACACGCTGTTCCTCGCCGGCAGGCCGTCCGACCGGCTCGACCGCGTGGCCGCCGAATTCGGCGCCACGACCTGGCCGATCGACCTGGCGAACACCGACGACGTGGCCGCGGTCGTGGAACCCATCGTCGAACTCGACGTGCTGGTGCACAACGCCGGCGTCGCCTACCCCGGCCGGGTCGCCGAGTCGTCGGTGGAGGAGTGGTCGGCCACCATGACCGTCAACCTGCTCGGACCCGTCGCCCTGACGCTGGCACTGCTGCCCGCACTGCGGGCGGCCGGCGGTCAGGTGGTCTTCATCAACTCGGGTTCGGGCATCAACGCCTCGCCGGGCCTCGCGTCGTACTCGGCGAGCAAGTTCGCGCTGCGCTCGTTCGCCGACTCCCTGCGCGCCGACGAACCCGGCCTGCGGGTGACGTCGATCCATCCCGGCCGCATCGACACCGACATGCAGCGCGACCTCATCGCCTACGAGGAGCGCGACTACGTCCCCGAGCAGTTCCTGCGGGCCGACACCGTGGCCGCCGCCGTCGCGCAGGCCGTCACCACGCCGCCGGACGCACACGTCCACGAAGTGATCATCCGACCGCGGTGATCGACGTCCACGAAGCCTCGATCGCCACGCTGCGGGCCGCCCTCGACTCCGGCGCGTGCACGGCCGTCGACCTGCTCGACGCCCACCTGGCGCGCATCGCCGCCTACGACGGCGACCTGCACTCCGTGGTGGTCGCCAACCCGGACGCCCGTGCCGAGGCGGCCGCGGCCGACGCGCGCCGCGCCGCCGGCCGCGTCCTCGGCCCCCTCGACGGCATCCCGTACACCGCGAAGGACAGCTACCTGGCGCGCGGCCTCACCGCCGCGGCGGGCAGCCCGGCGTTCGCCGACCTGGTGGCGCAGCACGACAGCTTCGTCGTCGAACGGCTCCGCGCGGCCGGGGCGGTGCTCATCGGCCTGACCAACATGCCGCCGATGGCCAACGGCGGCATGCAGCGCGGTCTGTACGGCCGCGCCGAGAGTCCCTACAGCGCAGCGTTTCTCACGGCGCCGTTCGCCTCCGGCTCCTCCAACGGATCGGGCACCGCGACCGCCGCGTCGTTCTGCGCGTTCGGCATCGGCGAGGAGACCTGGTCCTCGGGACGCGGGCCGGCATCGAACAACGCGCTGTGCGCCTACACCCCGTCGCGCGGCGTCATCTCCGTCCGGGGCGGGTGGCCGCTGGTGCCGACGATGGACGTCGTCGTCCCGCACACCCGGTCCATGCCCGACCTGCTCGAGGTCCTCGGCGTCCTCGTCGTCGACGATCCGGACACCCGCGGTGACTTCTGGCGCGCCCAGCCGTGGGTACCGTTGCCGCGCCTCGACTTCCCGACCGCCGGGGTCCCCGTACCCGACCTGGCGGGCGTGACGTTCGGCGTGCCACGCATGTACGTCGACGCCGATCCCGACGCCGGGGTGGGCGCGACGGGCATCGGCGGCCCGACCGGGCAACGGATCCGCACGCGCCCGTCGGTGCTGGCGCTGTTCGAGGCGGCCCGGCGCGACCTCGAGGCGGCCGGTGCGCGCGTCGTGCCGGTCGACTTCCCCGTGGTGACCAACTACGAGGGCGACCGCGCCGGCGCGCCGACGCTGCGCACCCGCGGCCTGGTGGACCCGGACTTCCTGCGCCGCGAGATCTGGGATCTCTCGGCGTGGGCGTGGGACGACTTCCTGCGCGCCAACGGCGATCCCGCATTGCAGCGCCTCACCGACGTCGACGGCGCGCGCATCTTTCCGCACCCCGACGGCGCGCTACCCGACCGCTACACCGGCTTCGACGACGACATCAACGAGTACCCGGCGTTCCTGCGCGAGCACCCGATCGAGTCGTTCCTCGACATCCCCGGGCTCGCCGACGGGCTGCACGGGCTGGAGGAGACCCGCCGCGTCGACCTCGAGGACTGGCTCACCGACCACGGTCTGGACGCGGTGCTCTTTCCCGCGGTCGCCGACGTCGGGCCCGCCGACATGGACGCCGACCCCGCCTCGGCGGACCTCGGCTGGCGCAACGGCGTCTGGATCGCCAACGGCAACCTCGCCATCCGCCACCTCGGCATCCCGACCGTCACCGTCCCGATGGGCACGATGGACGACATCGGCATGCCGGTCGGGCTGACGTTCGCCGGCCGCGCCTACGACGACGTGGCGCTGCTCGGCTACGGGCTCGCGTTCGAGGCGCTCGGCCGCCGCCGCACCCCGCCCCCGCGCACCCCTCCCCTCGTGTAATTTCGGCGCGCTCACCGCCGCTGAGGCATCGAAAGCGCGCCGAAATCGCTAGGAAACGGGGGTCAGACGACGATGTTCACCAGGCGGCCGGCGACGACGATGATCTTCTTCGGCGTCTTGCCGGCCAGGAAGGCGACCACCTTGTCATCGGCCAGGGCGGCCGCCTCGACCGCATCGGCGTCGGCGCTCGCCGCGACGGTGACGCGTCCGCGGACCTTGCCGTTCACCTGCACCGGGTACTCGACGGTGTCGTCGACGAGGTAGGCGGGGTCGGCCGTCGGGAACGGGCCGTGCGCCAGCGACGCGTCGTGGCCGAGGCGCTGCCACAACTCCTCGGCGAGGTGCGGGGCCAGCGGGGCGACCATCAGCACCAGCGGCTCGACGGCCGCGCGGGCGGTCACGCCCACCTTGGTGAGGTGGTTGGTGTACTCGATGAGCTTCGCCGCGGCGGTGTTGTTCCGCAGCGCCGCATAGTCTTCCGCGACGCCCGCGATCGTGCGATGCAACTGGCGCAGCGTGGCCTCGTCGACGTCACCGTCGGTGACCCGCACCGCGCCGGTCTCCTCGTCGACGACGGTCCGCCACACCCGCTGCAGGAAGCGGTACGCGCCCACGACGTCCTTGGTGGCCCACGGCCGCGACGCCTCCAACGGGCCCATCGACATCTCGTACACCCGCAGGGTGTCGGCGCCGTAGTCGTCGCAGATCTCGTCCGGTGACACCGAGTTCTTCAGGCTCTTGCCGATCTTGCCGAACTCTTGAAACACCTCGATCTCTTCTGCGTCCCCCGGGTAAAAGAACCTGCCGTCCCGCTCGACCACCTTGGCGGCCTCCACGTAGGAACCGCGCGCATCGGTGTAGGCGAACGCCTGGATGTAGCCCTGATTCACCAACCGGCGGTAGGGCTCCCGCGAGCTGACGTGTCCCAGGTCGTACAGCACCTTGTGCCAGAACCGCGAATACAGCAGGTGCAGCACCGCGTGCTCGACGCCGCCGACGTACAGGTCGACCCCACCCGGGTCGGCCGGGCCGTGCTCGGCCGGCCGCGGCCCCATCCAATACGCCTCGTTCTCCGGCGCGCAGAACGTCTCCGCATTGTGCGGATCGGCGTATCGCAGTTCGTACCACGAACTTCCGGCCCACTGCGGCATCACGTTGGTGTCGCGGGTGTAGCTGCGCAACCCGTCGCCGAGATCCAGGTCGACGTGCACCCACTCGGTGGCCTTGCCCAGCGGCGGCGACGGCTCACTGTCCGCGTCGTCGGGGTCGAACAGCACCGGCGAGTAGTCCGGGATGTCCGGAAGCTCCACCGGCAGCGCCGCATCCGGCAGCGCGTGGGCGCGGCCGTCGTCGTCGTAAACGATCGGGAACGGCTCGCCCCAGTAGCGCTGCCGGGCGAACAGCCAGTCGCGCAGCTTGTACTCGATCCGGGCTCGGCCCCGGCCGTCGGCCTCCAGCCGGGTGACGACGGCCTCCTTGGCCGACGCCACGCTCAACCCGTCCAGGTCGCCGGAGTTCACCAGCGGTCCGTCGCCGGTGTAGGCGGCCTCGGTGACGTCGCCGCCGCCGATCACCTCGACGACCGGCAGCCCGAAGGTCCGGGCGAAGTCCCAGTCGCGCTGGTCGTGACCGGGCACCGCCATGATGGCGCCCGTACCGTAGCCGGCCAGCACGTAGTCGGCGATGAAGATCGGAACCGGCTGACCGGTCACGGGATTCGTGGCGTGGGTGCCGAGGAAGACGCCGGTCTTGGTCTTGTTCTCCTGGCGTTCCAGGTCGGACTTCGCGGCGATCGCCGAGCGGTACGCCGCGACGGCCGCGCCGGGCGTCTCGGCGTCGTAGGTCCACCGCGGGTCGGTCCCGTCCGGCCACCGCGCGGCGGTCAGGGCGTCGACCAGGTGGTGCTCGGGTGCCAACACCAGGTAGGTGGCACCAAACAGAGTGTCCGGTCGCGTGGTGAACACCTCGATGTCGGCGTCACCGGCGGCGAAGAGCACCTCCGCACCGGTCGACCGCCCGATCCAGTTGCGCTGCATGGTCTTGACCTTGTCCGGCCAGTCCAGCACGTCGAGGTCCTCGAGCAGGCGGTCGCTGTAGGCGGTGATGCGCATCATCCACTGCCGCAGGCGCTTCCGGAAGACCGGGAAGTTGCCGCGGTCACTGCGTCCGTCGGCCGTGACCTCCTCGTTGGCCAGCACGGTGCCCAGTCCGGGACACCAATTCACCATGGAGTCGGCGCGGTACACCAGCCGGTGGGCGTCGACGACGTCGCGCCGCTCGCCCGCCGACAGTTCGGACCACGTCCGGCCGTCGTCCAACGGGCGTGTGCCACCGGCGTATTCGGCGATCAACTCGGCGATGGGGCGCGCCCTGTTGACCGCCGGGTCGAACCACGCGTTGAAGATCTGCAGGAAGATCCACTGCGTCCAGCGGTAGAAGTCGACGTCGGTGGTGGAGAAGCTGCGCCGGGCGTCGTGCCCCAGTCCCAGCCGGCCCAGCTGGCGGCGGAAGTTGACGATGTTCGCCTCGGTGCGGGTGCGCGGATGCGTACCGGTCTGCACGGCGTACTGCTCGGCGGGCAGGCCGAAGGCGTCGAAGCCCAGCGCGTGCAGGACGTTGCGACCGGTCATCCGGAAGTAGCGCGCGTAGACGTCGGTGGCGATGTAGCCCAGCGGGTGACCGACGTGCAGGCCCTCCCCCGACGGGTACGGGAACATGTCCTGGACGAACATCTTGTCCGCGGGCACCGCGGCACCGTCGGCGGGCGCCAGCGAGCCGACCGGGTTGGGCACGTGGAACGTGCCGCGCCGTGCCCACGTCTCCTGCCACGCGTGCTCGATCGCCCCGGCGAGTTTCGCGTCGTAGCGATGCTTCGGGGTGTCGGTCTCGACGTCGACGGGCAGGTCAGTCACGCCGAACAGGGTAGTCAACGGGCTGGCGGCCCCGCCGGACCGGCTGCGGCCGACCGGCTTGGTATCGGTTCCGTTGCAGTGCGGTCAGAGCTCGGTTGCAGGTCCCCGTCGCGTCTGGTGGGCCGCCGCGGGCCGTGGATATGGTCGGCGCCTGACCAGCCGCATGCACACCACCGACCCGGTCCGTCCGAAGGGAAGTCCGCTCAGATGTTCGCCAAGGCCCGCCGTTGGGGGCTCGTAGCAGGAGGCGTCGCCGTCAGCGTCGCCGGCGTCGTCGGCTTCGCAGGCCCCACCGCATCGGCCGAGCCGGCCCTGCCGCTGCCACCGCAGCCCGCACCGGCCACCGTCACGCAGACCGTCATCGTGCAGGCCGCGCCCGCCGCACAGGCCATCGCCCCGGCAGCCCCGGGTGTCTCTCCCGCGGCCGGCCTCGCAGCACCCGCGGCAGTCCCCGCGGCCGTGACCCCCGCAGCTCCCGCCGTCCCCGCGGCCCCGACCATTACGCCTGCCGCGTCGGGCACGCTGCGCGACTACTTCGCGTCGAAGAACGTGGCGATGCAGCCGCAGCAGAGCGCAGGCTTCACCGCGCTCAACATCGTGCTGCCGCTGCCGCCCGGGTGGAGCCACGTGCCCGACCCGAACGTGCCCGACGCGTTCGCCGTCATCGCCGACCGCGTCGGCGGCGACGGCCTCTACACCTCCAACGCCGCACTGCAGGTGTACAAGCTGCTCGGCGACTTCGATCCGAAGGAAGCGATCAGCCACGGCTTCGTCGAGAGCCAGCAGCTGCCCGCGTGGCGGCCCACCGACGGCTCGCTGGCCGACTTCGGCGGCATGCCGTCGTCGATCATCGAAGGCACCTACCGGCAGAACAACATGACGCTGAACACCTCCCGGCGCAACGTCATCGCGCAGTCCGGGCCGGACCGCTACCTGGTCACGCTGTCGGTCACCACCAGTGCCACCGTGACCGTCGCCGCGGGCAATGCGACCGACGGCATCGTCAACGGCTTCCGGGTGACGTCACCCGCACCGCCGGCCACGCCCGCACCGCCGGCCATCCCGGGTCTGCCTGCCCTGCCGCCGCTGCCGGGGTTGCCCAGCTAGCCGGTTCGACGGCGCGCCGCCCGGGCTCGTATCCTCGACGACGTGTTGATCGCCGCAGTGCTGTGCCTGTGCGCGGCCGCGGCCATTGCCGCGGCCGGTCTGTGGCTGCTGTCCCGGCCGCAGCCGGGCGACCCCGTCATCCGGGTGCTGCGCAGCGTCGTCCCGACCCAGCTCGCCGGCGCCGTCATGCTCGCCGCCGGAGGCGCCGCGGCCCTGTCCGCGCCCGCCGGGGCGGCGGTCCTGTTGCTCGTGTTGTGCGTCGTCGGCGCCGTCGGCACCATCGGGGCCGGCTGCTACCAGGCGGCGAAGTCGGTGGCGCGGCAGGAGGCCGTCGCCGCGGCCAGCAGCTCGTGCGGCACGGGCGCCTGCGCATCCTGCACGCTGTCCTGCAAGTAGCGCGTCCTGCACGTAGCGCCGTCCGGCGTGACGCGCGCTAGTTGCGGCTGACGTCGATCGGGTGGGTCGCCAGCATCGACAGCGGTAGCGGCTGGCGCCGCAGCACGCGTCCCCACAGGTCCACCCGAGGTTCGACGAGCACGTCGGACGGCAGCGCCGAGAGCACGATCCAGTCATCGCGCTCGATCTCGCCCTCGAGCTGACCGATGGTCCAGCCCGAGTACCCGGCATAGATCCGCACACCCTCGATGGCGGGGGCGATCTCGTCGGGGTCGGCGTCGAGGTCGACCATCGCGATGCGGCCCTGGACGTGCCGCAGCCCGGGCACCGTGCTGGTGTCCATGCCGACGCGCAGCGTCGCGAGGCACAGCGCCGAGTCGCGCTTCACGGGTCCGCCGACGAACATCGTCTTCGGCTTCGCGGCGAGCTTGGTCCACTGCGGCAGCACGTTGTACACCGGCGTCTCACTCGGCCGGTTCAGGACGACGCCGAGGGTGCCGCCGTCGTTGTGCTCGACGACGTAGATGACGCTGCGCCGGAACGTCGGCTCCAACAGATCGGTGTTGGCCAGCAGCAGCGTGCCGGCACGCACGCGGTGCGACGCAGGCGCCAGGAAGTCCTCCGGATCGTCTGACTGCGCCACGGGTCCCATCATGTCACCTCGGCACCGCCGCCCGTGGGCAACGCCCGCAGCCCGGCCCACCCGTGTCGATCCGGATCCGTAGGGTGGATTCGGTCGCCGAGTTCCCGGCCATCCAGCAGCAACCGATCCAGCACCATCGACCAACGGAGTCGGAACCGAAGTGGCGAACACGGGTAGGCGAACCGCCCTCCTCAACGCGATGCGCGAACTCCCGGAGTTCCGGCGGCTGCTCGAACTTCGGATCGTCAGCCAGTTCGGCGACGGACTGTTCCAGGCCGCATTGGCCGGCGCCCTGCTGTTCAACCCGGAGCGCGCCGCGGAGCCGTGGGCCATCGCCGGCGCCTTCGCCGTGCTGTTCCTGCCCTACTCGCTGCTCGGGCCGTTCGCGGGAGCGCTGCTCGACCGGTGGGACCGCCGCCTGGTGCTGGTCGGCGCCAACCTGGTGCGGCTGGTGCTCGTGCTCGGCGTCGCCACGCTGCTGGCCTACGGGGCCGGCGACCTGTGGATCCTGTGCGGCGCCCTGATCGTCAACGGCTTCACGCGGTTCGTGTCGTCGGGCCTGTCGGCGGCCCTGCCGCACGTCGTGCCCCGCGACCAGGTCGTCACGATGAACTCGGTGGCCACCGCGAGCGGCGCGGTGGCCGCCTTCGCGGGCGCCAACTTCATGCTGCTGCCGCGGTGGCTGTTCGGCTCCGGCGACACCGGCGCCTCGGTGATCATCTTCCTGGCCGCGATCCCGGTCGTGCTGGCGCTGGTCTTCTCGATCCGCTTCCGCCCTCGTGCGCTGGGCCCGGACGACACCCGCCGCGCCGTGCACGGGTCGGTGGCCTACGTGGTGGCCACCGGCTGGGGCTACGGCCTGCGCACCGTGGCGGCCGTGCCGACGGTGTCCGCCACGCTGACCGGGCTGGCGGCCCACCGCGTCGCGTTCGGCATCAACACCCTGCTGGTCCTGATCCTGGTTCGCCACAGCGGCAGCCACGACGTCGCCGGGCTGGGCACCGTGGTGCTGTTCGTCGCCGCCACCGGTCTGGGCTCGTTCCTCGCCACGCTGGTCACCCCGACGTTCGTCGCGCGCTGGGGCCGGTTCGCCACGGCCAATGGCGCGCTCGCCGCCGCCGCACTGGTGCAGCTGTGTGGCATCGGCCTGCAGCTGCCGGTGATGACGGTGTGCGGCTTCCTGCTCGGCGCCCTGGGCCAGGTGGTCAAGCTGTGCGCGGACACCGCCATGCAGATCGACGTGGACGACGCGCTGCGCGGCCACGTCTTCACCGTGCAGGACTCGTTGTTCTGGGTGTCGTTCATCGCCGCGATCGCCGCATCGGCGGCCGTCATCCCGGACGACGGCCACTCGGTGGGCCTCGCTGCCGCGGGCGCGGTGGCCTACCTGCTCGGGCTCGCCGGGCACGCCTACGTCGGCAGGCGCACCAGACCGGGAACCTCGCCGGTCTAGGGTGTCGCCATGGCCGGATCCGACGCCCTCGCGGGCACCGTCGCCGATCTGCGAGCCGAAAGCGACGACCTCGACGGCATCGTCGCCACGCGCGACGCAGCCCAGTGGTCGACGCCGACGCCCGCGCCGGGGTGGACCGTGGCCCACCAGATCGCGCACCTGCTGTGGACCGACCGCGTCGCCGTGATCGCCGTGACCGACGAGGCGGGGTTCGCCGACCTGCTCGGCGCAGCGGCCACGAACCCGACCGGCTTCGTCGACGCCGGGGCCGAGGAACTCGCCGCGCTGCCTCCCGCCGAACTGCTCGACGAGTGGCGCAGCACCCGGGCGCGGCTGCACGACGAGCTGCTGGACGTGCCCGCCGGCCGCAAGCTGCCGTGGTTCGGACCGCCGATGAGCGCGACGTCGATGGCCACCGCGCGTCTCATGGAGACCTGGGCGCACGGGCTGGACGTCGCCGACGCCTTCGGGGTCCGCCGTGAGCCGACGGCGCGGCTGAAGTCCATCGCGCACATCGGCGTGCGCACCCGCGACTTCGCGTTCACCGTGCACGGCCTGGTGCCGCCGACCGCACCGTTTCACGTGGAACTGCACGCCCCGGACGGCTCGACGTGGACGTGGGGACCCGACGACGCCGCGCAGCGGGTCACCGGATCGGCCGAGGACTTCTGCATGCTGGTCACTCAGCGCCGCGCGCCCGGCGCGCTCGACGTCGTGGCCACCGGCGACGACGCCACCCGGTGGCTGACGATCGCGCAGGCCTTCGCCGGCCCGCCGGGTGCGGGCCGCAGCTAGACCTCCCGACGGCTGACCTTCCCAACGGCTGACCTTCGCGACGGCTAGGGCGGTCCTGCCGCGTCCGCCGCGCCGTCACCGTCGGCGTCGGACAGCACGACGTCCCAGGACCCGTCGCCGTCGGTGTCGACGTAGGCCCGCTCGCCGGCGAACACCCGGTCGGCCGACCCGTCGCGGTCGGCATCGAGCAGCCGATCGTCGGCCTGGCCGTCGCCGTCGAAGTCGACCAGCGGCCCGCCCTGCGCGGCGACGCCGTCGAGTCCGAGCCAGCGCAGCTGCGCGCCCCGGTCGGCGCTCACCGCCCAGGTCCCCGAGCCGTCGTCGGTGAATCGGTCCTCGTCGGACCCGACGTCGACCACCAGCTGATCGGCCCTGCCGTCCCCGTCGACGTCCACCAGGGCGTCGTCCATCCCGTCCGCGTCGACGTCGAACCCGACGGCGTCGGGCACACCGTCGCCGTCGAGGTCCACCGTGGGCTCGGCGGCGAACATCTCCGCCAGCCCGTTGCCGTCACCGAGGCAGTACTCCACCGACGTCCCCTCTCCGCGCCGCTCGCCCCGGGCGAGCATCCGTCATCGAAGACTTGGACGCATCAGGACTGCTGCGCGTTCCACCACGTCCGCAATTCGGCGACGGCGTCGTCGTGGTCCAGTGGCCCGCGGTCCAGCCGCAGCTCCTTCAGGTGGTTCCACGCCTTGCCGACCAGCGGTCCGGCCGGAATGTCCAGGATCCGCATGATCTCGTTGCCGTCCAGGTCGGGCCGCACCCGCGCGAGATCCTCCTTGGCGGCGAGCTCGGCGATGCGGTGCTCGAGGTCGTCGTAGCTCGCTCTCAGCCGCGCGGCGCGGCGCTTGTTGCGCGTGGTGCAGTCGGCGCGCACCAGCTTGTGCAGCCGGGACAGCAGCGGACCCGCGTCGGTGACGTAGCGCCGCACGGCCGAATCGGTCCACGTGCCGTCGCCGTAGCCGTGGAAGCGCAGGTGCAGATACACCAGCTGGGACACGTCGTCGACCATCTGCTTGGAGTACTTCAGCGCGCGCATCCGCTTGCGGGTCATCTTCGCGCCGACCACCTCGTGGTGATGGAAGCTGACGCCGCCGTCGGGTTCGTGCCGACGCGTGGCGGGCTTGCCGACGTCGTGCAGCAACGCCGCCCAGCGCAGCACCAGGTCCGGCGCCGCACCGGGCTCCTCGAGGTCGATCGCCTGCCGCAGCACCGTCAGCGAATGCTGATAGACGTCCTTGTGCTGGTGGTGTTCGTCGATCGCCATCCGCATGTCGCCGACCTCGGGCAGCACCACCGCCCCCAGTCCGGTCCGGACCATCAGGTCGATGCCCGCGACCGGGTCGACGCCCAGCAGCAGCTTGTCCAATTCGGCGGCCACTCGTTCGGCGGTGATGCGGCCCAGCTCCGGGGCCATCCGCTCCATCGCCTCGAACACCCGCGGCGCCACGACGAAGCCGAGCTGCGACACGAACCGCGCGGCCCGCAGCATCCGCAGCGGATCGTCGCCGAAGGACACCTCCGGCGCCGACGGGGTGTCGAGCCGGCGTTCGGCCGCCGCGGCCAGTCCGCCGAGCGGATCGTGGAACGCGCCGATGCCGTCCGCGTCCAGCCGCACGGCCATCGCGTTGACCGTGAAGTCGCGCCGCACCAGGTCGTCGTCGAGCCGGTCGCCGAACTCGACGGTCGGGTTGCGCGACACCTGGTCGTAGCTGTCGGCGCGGAACGTCGTGATCTCCAGACGGTGCTCGCCCTTGGTGGCGCCGATCGTGCCGAAGTCGATCCCGGTGTCCCACATCCCGTCGGCCCAGCGCCGCACGATGCGCGCGATGGCGTCGGGCCGGGCGTCGGTGGTGAAGTCCAGATCGGTCACCGGCCGGTCGAGCACCGCGTCGCGGACGCTCCCGCCGACCAGGTACAGCTCGTGGCCGGCCGCGGCGAACAACGACCCCAGGTCACGCAGCAGCGGGGCGTGCGGCAACAGGTTGCGCATCGCGGTCGCCATCGACTCGGCGCTCAGGTCACTCGGCACGTTCGATGAGCCTAATGGGCGGAACGCGTCGAACTCCCGGCAGCGTAACGACTACGCATCAGCCCGGCACCAACGGCGAGTGGCCGGGGAGTGTAAAGGAGGTGTTGGCTACTATCGCTTGGGTGTCGGAGGGCGAACAGGCCAAACCACGACGGCGCCGGGGGAGGCGCCGCGGCCGACGCTCGGCAGGTCCGCCCGAGGCCACGCCGTCCGCCGCGACACCACCGACGCCCTCGCCGAAGGCCCCCCGCCCGACGCCCGCACCACCCGCCACCGAACCGCCCGCAGCCCAGGAACCCCACCGCGCCGTGCCCTCCCCCGCCACCATCTCCGGCAGCCACAAGGCCGCCCCCGCCCGGCGGGCGCACGACCGGCTCCGCACGGTCCACGAGACGTCGGCGGGCGGACTCGTCATCGACGGCCTCGACGGCCCGAAGGAACGCCAGGTCGCCGCGCTCATCGGGCGGATCGACCGGCGCGGTCGCATGCTGTGGTCACTGCCCAAGGGTCACATCGAGATGGGCGAGACCGCCGAGCAGACCGCCGTCCGGGAAGTCGCCGAGGAGACCGGTGTGCAGGGCAGCGTGCTCGCCGCGCTCGGCAGCATCGACTACTGGTTCGTCACCGAGGGCCGGCGCGTCCACAAGACCGTGCACCACTACCTCATGCGCTTCCTCGGCGGTGAACTGTCCGACGAGGACGTCGAGGTGACCGAGGTGGCGTGGGTGCCGCTGCGCGAACTGCCGTCGCGGCTGGCGTACGCCGACGAGCGCAAACTGGCCCAGGTCGCCGGAGAACTCATCGACACGCTGCACGCCCACGGACCGGCCGCCCTGCCGCCACTCCCCCGCACCTCACCGCGACGTCGGCCGCAGACGCACTCGCACACCCGCGGCCGCCGCGCCGACGACGCCGCCCCACCCACGCCCGGCCGGCGGACGAACGGCTGCGGTCAGGGGCCATGACACACCGTGCGGCGGGTCGGGCCGCTGCGACGTTGCACGTCCTCACCCCGTGGCGGCTGCTGTGCATGCTGCTGGCGGCGGCGCTCGTCCTGGCTCCCGCCGTCCTCCCCCGCGCCGCGGCCGGCGAACCGGGCGCCGCGCAGTTCCTCAAGCTCAGCATCGACAGCGTCACCCCCGACATCGTCACCACCGCGGGCCAGCCGCTGGTAACGGTCACCGGCCGGGTCGCCAACATCGGCGACCGCTCGGTGCGCGACGTCGTCATCCGCATGGAGCACGCGCCGGCCGTGACGACGTCGGCGGGCCTGCGCACCAACCTCACCGGCGACGGCGAGCAGTACCAGCCGGTGGCCGACTTCATCACCGTCGCACCGGAACTCAACCAGGGTCAGAGTGCGGCGTTCACGCTGTCGTACCCGCTGCGCGCCGCCGAGGGACCGTCGCTGCGCATCGCCGATCCGGGTGTCTATCCGGTGCTCGTCAACGTCAACGGCACCCCGGACTACGGCGCGCCGGCCCGCCTCGACGACGCCCGCTTCCTGCTGCCGGTCGTCGGCGTGCCCCCCGATCCGTCCCGCGAGAGCAGTGACCCGGTCACCGCGGTGGTCCCCCCGGACACGTCGCGACCGGTGCGGACCACCATGCTGTGGCCGCTGGCCGACCGTCCCCGCCTGGCGGCGGGCGCGCCGGGCGGCACGACGCCGGTGCGCCTCGCCGACGACGACCTGGCCACCTCGCTGGCCGGCGGTGGCCGGCTCGACGTGCTGCTGGCCGCCGCGGACTTTGCGACGAGCCCCTCGGTCGATCCCACCGGTCAGATCCGCAGCGCGCTGTGTCTGGCCGTGGATCCCGACCTCCTGGTCACCGTCAACGCGATGACGACCGGCTACGTGGTGGCCGAGAACCGCGACGGCGGGCTGGGCGGCCCCACCCGGCCCGGCACCGGGCAGGAGGCGGCCGTCAACTGGCTGGGCCGGCTGCGGTCGTTGGCGCAGCGGACCTGCGTCACGCCGACGGTGTACGCGCAGGCCGATCTGACCGCGCTGCACCGCGTCGGCGACCCGGGTCTCGCCGCGACCGCCACCACCGACACCGCCGACGTCGTCGACCAGATCCTCGGCGTGCAGTCGGTCCGCGGTGCCACGCTGGTCGGCGACGGCGCGCTCACCGGCGGCGCGATCCGGCTGCTCTCCGAACGCGGCCCGACCGTCGCGATCGCCGCGCCCGACTACGTCGCGCAGGACTCCGCCGCGGGCGACCCGCCGCCCGCCGACCTCGCCCCGCGCCGCTACAGCGCCGCCGTGGTGACCGCACCGTTCGACCCGACGGTCGGCGCCGCCCTGGCCGGGGCGGGCAGCAAGCCGTTGTCACCGTCCTACCTCGACGCGTCGCTCGAGGTGCCGCTGCAGCACGACTCGCTGGTGGCGCGCCGCCAGGACGCCGTCGCGGCCATGCTGTGGCGCGGGCTGCGGCCGCGCACCGAACCGCGGTCCGAACTCCTCGTCCCGCCGCTGTCGTGGGACCTGCAGTCCGACGACGCGACGGCGATGCTGTCGGCGCTCGCCACCTCGATCCACTCCGGGCTCGCCATCCCGCGGCCGCTGCCTGCGGTCCTGGCGGAGAGCCGCGGGGTCACCCCGACGTTCGACGGGCCGCTGCCGTCCGACGCGCTGGGCAACCCGCGCGCCCGCTTCAGCGACGGCGTGACCTCCGAGATCTCCTCGGTCACCGGCCGGTTGTGGGGTCTCACCGGTGCGCTGACCACCGACACCCGCACCGGGTTGACCGGTCCGCAGTACACCGCGCCGCTGCGCGAGGACATGCTGCGCGCCCTGAGCCAGTCTGTGCCGCCGGACGCCCGTAACGGCCTGGCCGAGCAGCGGGTGGACCGGGTGTCGGGGACCGTCGACGACCTGTTCAAGGCCGTGACGATCGTCAATCCCGGTGGGTCGTACACGCTCGCCACCGAGCGCAGCCCCCTGCCGCTGGCGCTGCGCAACGACCTCCCGGTCCCGATCCGGGTGCGCCTCGACGTCGACGCGCCGCCCGGCATGACGGTGACCGACATGGGCGAGATCGAACTGCCGCCGGGCTACCTCCCGCTGCGGGTGCCGATCGAGGTGCACTTCACCCAGCGCGTGGCCGTCGACGTCGCGCTGCGCACCGCCGACGGACTGACGCTCGGCGAGCCGGTCCGGCTGTCGGTGCACTCCAACGCCTACGGCAAGGTCCTGTTCTTCATCACGCTCACCGGCGGCGTGGTGTTGGCACTGCTCGTCGGGCGGCGGTTGTGGCACCGGTTCCGCGGCCAACCGGACCGTGCGGACCTCGACCGGCCGTCGCGCGCCGACCGGCCCGATGCCGGCCGCGGCGATCCGCTCGACACGGCCATCGCGCACGCCCCGGACGACAGGTGACCGCCCCCCGGCGTCCCGTCCCCGCGCCGCCCCGCCAGCGGATCCCCCGCGGGCCGGCTCCGCGGCGGCGGGCCGGCCAGGCCGCGGCGCCGCCCCGCAAGGAACTGTCCGACGCCGCGGTCGTCTCGCGGTCCTGGGGCATGGCCTTCGCCACGCTCATCAGCCGCATCACGGGCTTCTTCCGCATCGTGCTGCTCGCCACCATCCTCGGCGCCGCGCTGTCCAGTGCGTTCTCCGTGGCCAATCAGCTGCCCAACCTGGTGGCCGCCCTGGTGCTGGAGGCGACCTTCACGGCCATCTTCGTCCCGGTGCTGGCCCGCGCCGAGCGCGACGACGCCGACGGCGGAACGGCTTTCGTCCGGCGGCTGATGACACTCGCCACCGCCCTGCTGCTGGCGACGACGCTCGTCTCGGTCGCCGCGGCCCCGCTGCTGGTGCGGCTCATGCTCGGCGACGACCCGCTGGTGAACCGACCGCTCACGACCGCCTTCGCGTACCTGCTGCTGCCGCAGGTGATCTTCTACGGGCTGTCGTCGGTGTTCATGGCGATCCTCAACACGCGCAACGTCTTCGGGCCTCCGGCGTGGGCACCGGTGCTCAACAACGTGGTGGCCATCGCGACGCTGGGCCTCTACCTGGTCGTGCCCGGCGAGCTCTCGCTGGACCCGGTGCGGATGGGCGACGCGAAGCTGCTCGTCCTCGGCATCGGCACGACCCTCGGTGTGGTGGCGCAGACCGCGGTGCTGTTCGTGGCGATCCGCCGGGAACGGATCAGCCTGCGCCCACTGTGGGGCATCGACGACCGGCTCAAGCGGTTCGGCACCATGGCCACCGCGATGGTGCTGTACGTGCTCATCAGCCAGGTGGGCCTGATCGTAGGCAACCAGATCGCCAGCAGCGCAGCCGCTTCCGGGCCCGCCATCTACAACTACACCTGGCTCATCCTGCAGCTGCCGTTCGGCATGATCGGCGTCACCGTCCTGACGGTGGTGATGCCCCGGTTGTCGCGCAACGCCGCCGCAAACAACATCCGCGCGGTGCTCGGCGACCTGTCGCTGGCCACCCGGCTGACCATGGTGACGCTGATCCCCATCGTGGCGTTCATGACGGTCGGCGGTCCCGCGATCGGCAGTGCCCTGTTCGCCTACGGCAACTTCGGCGCCGTCGACGCCGGCTACCTCGGCCTGGCCATCACGCTGTCGTCGTTCACGCTGATCCCCTACGCGCTGGTGCTGCTCCAGCTGCGGGTGTTCTACGCCCGCGAGCAGCCGTGGACGCCGATCCTGCTCATCGTCGTCATCACCGTCGTGAAGATCGCGGCGTCGCTGGCCGCACCCCACGTCACCGACGACCCGAACCTGGTCGCCGGGTACCTGGGACTCGCCAACGGTCTCGGCTTCCTCGCCGGTGCCACCGTCGGCCACGTGCTGCTGCGGACCAACCTCAAGCCGCCGGGCGGCCGGCTGCTCGAGCTGGCGGTGATCCGCACCATCCTGGTGGCCATCGCCGCCTCGCTCGGCGCCGGACTGATCGCCCACGTCGTGGACCAGCTGCTGGGGCTCGAGCGGCTCACCGACTCCGGCGGCGGCGCCGGTTCCCTGCTGCGCCTGGTCGTGCTCGGGCTCATCATGGCGCCGATCATCGGCGGGGTGATGGTGGCCGCGAAGGTCCCCGAGGCCGCGTCGGCGATCGCGTTCGTACGACGCCGACTGGGCCGCGGTGCCACCGCCCCGAGCGGCGGTGTCCCCCCGGGCCCGAGCCAGCCCGCCCCGGTGCTCGGACCGCCGGTCCGACCGCGTCCGACGAGGCACTTCCCGTACCCTGAGCACACGTACCCGCCGCCACGACGGATCGGCCCGGCGGCACCTGACGGCCTTGGTGCGCCCGCACCCGGGCGGCGACCGTGGAGAGGAGCACCGGCGGTGAGCGACGAATCCGCGGGTGGTCCCGCGTCGGGTCCGGACGGCGGCGCCACGACGCGCATCCCGCGCCCTTCGGCCGACGACTTCGAGCCCGACGTGTCCACCGAGACCGCGTCGGTCTCGGGCCGCCCGCCCGCCGACTACGGCGGTGACCCGACCCGCGAGCCGATGTCGTTCGGTATGCCGAACGAACCGGCCATCGAGGCCGCCACCGACGACGACGTGCACCTCATCCCGGGGGCGACCATCGCCGGCGGCCGATACCGCCTGCTGGTCTTCCACGGCGGCCCGCCGCACCTGCAGTTCTGGCATGCCCTCGACACCGCGCTGGACCGGCAGGTGGCACTGACCTTCGTGGACCCCGAGGCGACGCTGGCCGACGACGAGGTCCAGCAGATCCTCGCGCGCACGCTGAAGTTGAGCCGCCTGGAGATGCTCGGCGTCGCGCGCGTCCTGGACGTCGCGAACACCGGGTCCGGCGGCCTGGTGGTGTCGGAATGGATTCGCGGCGGATCACTCGCCGAGGTCGCCGAGACCTCGCCCTCGCCGATCGGCGGGGCGCGGGCGATCCAGTCGCTCGCCGCCGCCGCCGAGGCCGCGCACCGGCAGGGCGTCGCGCTGTCCATCGACCACCCGGGCCGCGTCCGGGTCAGCATCGATGGCGACGTCGCGCTCGCCTTCCCGGCGACCCTGGCCGACGCCTCCCCCGAGGGCGACATCCGCGGCATCGGCGCCGCGCTGTACGCCCTGCTGGTCAACCGTTGGCCGCTGCCGGAGACCGGCGTGCGCAGCGGTCTGGCCGCGGCCGACGAGGACCCGGCGGGCCAGCCCGTCGAACCCCGCGCCCTCGACCGCGACATCCCGTTCCAGATCTCGGCCGCCGCCGCGCGCGCCGTCCAGGAGAACGGCGGCATCCGCACCGCCGCGACGCTGCTGAACCTGCTGCAGCAGGCCACCGCGGTCGCCGATCGCACCGAGGTGATCAATCCCGTCGACGAACCCGCCGAGGGCGGATCCGGCCCCCGACTCGACGACCCGGAGACCCGCAACCGCCGCCGCCGCGGACTGGTGATCGGCGTCAGCGTCGGCGCGGTGATCCTCATCATCGTGCTCGCCGGGTTGGCGATCGGGCTGCGCGGCGTCTTCGGCGACGTCGGCGGGCCGCTCGACCGCCAGGAGCTCGGGCTCAACGCCCCCACCAGCGAGACCAGCACCGCGAACACCGGGACCGTCAAACCCGTTCGCGCCACGGTGTTCTCGCCGGGCGGGGAGGCCGACAATCCCAGCGACGCCGGCCTGGCCATCGACGGCAACCCCGGCACCGCATGGCCGACGGATACCTACAGCGACGCGGCGCCGTTCCCGTCGTTCAAGAGTGGCGTCGGTCTGCTGCTCCAACTACCGCAGCCCACCACGCTGGCGTCGGTGTCGATCACGCTCAACAGCACCGGCACGTCGATCCAGATCCGCTCGGCGTCGACGGCCAACCCGACGTCGCTCGCGGAGACCACCGAACTCACGCCGCCGACGCCGATGAAGACCGGCGCCAACACCATCGACATCGCCAACGCCCAGCCCACCTCCACGGTGCTGGTGTGGATCACCACGCTGGGGACGGTCGACGGCCGCAGCGAGTCGGCGCTGTCGGACATCACGCTCACGTCGGCTTCCTGACGCGTCGTCCTGACGCGTCCTTGGGGCGTCATCCCCAGGGGTCCGCGGCGCCCGCCCGCGCGGATGCGGCCAGCTCGTGACCGGTCTGCCGGCCGCTCGCCCGAATTGGTGTCGAAGGGGGTGCGCCGCGGTACCTAGGGTTTGGGCTGTGAGCAGCTACGACCGCGACGCCGGGAGACACCGGACCGATGCCGAGCTGCTCGCCGCGCACGTCGCCGGCGACCGCACGGCGTTCGAGGTCCTGGTGCACCGCCACCACCGCCAGCTCTACCGGCTGGCCCATCTCACCAGCCGCAACCGGGAGGACGCCGCCGACGCCCTCCAGGACGCCCTACTGGCGGCACACCGCCGGGCCCGGACGTTTCGCTACGACGCGTCGGTGAGCAGCTGGCTACATCGGATCGTCGTCAATGCATGTCTGGATCGGCTGCGCCGCAACAAGACTCACAGCACCGTCCCGCTCGAGGGCGATGCGCACCCCGCCGACGATCCCACCGCACGGGTGGACACCACACTGATGATCGAACGCGAACTCGTCCGGCTCCCCGCCGAGCAGCGCGCCGTGGTGGTGGCCGTCGACATGCACGGCTACTCCATCGGCGAGACCGCCCGCCTGCTCGGCATCGCCGAGGGGACGGTCAAGAGCAGATGCGCGCGTGCCCGCGCCAAACTGGCGCGGGCACTGGACGACGCGGATCCGGAACGGTCAGTAACCGAATCCGGGCCCGCCGTTAACGACGTACGAGAGGCACCCCGGAATGTTGCGGCACGCGATGATAGCGCCGGCGCCCGGTGAGGCACCCCGCACCTTCGGCGGGTCATTAGGGATCCCGCACGTCTGCAGGTAGGGATTGAACGGCTGGATGGACATGCTGCACGGGGCAGCGTTCGCCGTAGCGGGCGTGGCGCCGACGGCGATTGCCAGCGCTCCTGCCCCCACGACCGCCGCGGACCCCACGGCAGCCAACGTTCGACGCAACATCTTCTTCACGACCTCTTCGGTAACGACCTAGACGGCGTGGTCTTCACCTGGCCACGCCTTCCATTGAACGCCGCCGGGAGCGCGAACATTCCATAATGCACGGATGGACGAGCTGCCCGGTGACGGCGACGATCACGGCGCTGAGCACCACGTATGCGCTGCCGGCGACGCGTGCTGGGACGTGCTGGCCGACCTGCAGGCGGGCCTGCTCGACGAGGTGACGGCGGCCCGGCTCCGCGCCCGGATCCGCGCCGATGCCGACCTCGCCCGCCGGCACGCCGCACTGACCCGCGTGCGGCGCGGCCTGGCTGACCTCGGCACCGCGCTGTACGACGACGACCCGTCGTCGCCGGCGCCCCCGGTGGACGTGTCCGACCGCCTCCTCGCAGCCATCCGGGCAGCCACCGTCGCCGCGGCGTCGGACCCCTCCGCACCGGTCCGACGTGGCCCGACACGGCCATGACGGGCACCGCCCGGCCTCGGGGAACAGCGCACCCTACGCTGGTGTTATACGGCTGCCGACGCGCTGAGTCGCGACGGCTGAAGACGAGAAGGTGGACATGACCCTCGAAACGACCGACACGACGGCCCCCGTGCACGACCTGATCATCATCGGGTCCGGACCGGCCGGCTACACCGCCGCGGTGTACGCCGCCCGCGCGGAACTCAAGCCGTTGGTGTTCGAAGGAGTGCAGTTCGGTGGCGCGCTGATGACCACCACCGAGGTGGAGAACTACCCGGGCTTCAAGAACGGCATCACCGGGCCCGAGCTGATGGCCGAGATGCGCGAGCAGGCGGAGCGCTTCGGCGCCGACCTGCGCATGGAGGACGTCGACGAGGTGTCCCTGGAGGGCCCGATCAAGACCGTCACCGTCGGTGACGAGGTCTTCCGGGCCAAGTCCGTCATCCTCGCGATGGGCGCCGCGGCGCGCCACCTCGGCGTCCCCGGCGAGGAGGAGCGCATCGGCACCGGCGTGAGCACCTGCGCGACGTGCGACGGCTTCTTCTTCCGCGATCAGGACATCGCGGTCATCGGCGGCGGCGACTCGGCGATGGAGGAGGCGATCTTCCTCACCAAGTTCGCCCGCTCGGTCACCCTGGTGCACCGCCGCGAGGAGTTCCGCGCCAGCAAGATCATGATCGACCGCGCCGCGAACAACGAGAAGATCACCATGCTGACCAACACCATCGTCACCGAGGTGGAGGGCGAGCCGAAGGTCAGCGGTCTGCGGCTGCGCGACACCGTGACCGGTGAGGAGTCGAAGCTCGCCGTGACCGGCGTCTTCGTCGCCATCGGTCACGATCCGCGGTCGACGCTGGTACGCGACCAGGTTGAACTCGACGACGAGGGGTACGTGAAGGTTCGCGGTCGCACCACGGCCACGTCGCTGGAGGGCGTGTTCGCCGCGGGTGACCTGGTGGACCACACCTACCGGCAGGCGATTACCGCTGCGGGCAGCGGCTGTGCGGCCGCCATCGACGTCGAGCGGTGGCTCGCCGATCACGAATGACGCCGTCTCGCACGGTCTTTCGAGGTCGTGCGGCCGGACGGCACACCCATCAACCGACAGGAGCAGGACATGAGCACAGATGGCGCCACGGTGGCGGTCACCGACGATTCGTTCTCGACCGACGTCCTCGGCAGCAGCACCCCGGTGCTGGTCGACTTCTGGGCGACCTGGTGCGGGCCGTGCAAGATGGTCGCCCCGGTGCTCGAGGAGATCGCCAGCGAGAAGGCCGGCGAACTGAAGGTCGTCAAGCTCGACGTGGACGCGAACCCGGCGACGGCCCGTGACTTCCAGGTCGTCTCGATCCCAACGATGATCCTGTTCAAGGACGGTCAGCCGGTGAAGCGGATCGTCGGCGCGAAGGGCAAGGCCGCCCTGCTGCGCGAACTGGCCGCGGAGTAGCCGACGCGCACGGCCGCCGCGCCCCCTGAGCCCGAGGTTTTCGGGTTTCGCGCGGCGGTCTGCGACAATGCTGGCTAGCCCGTAGCAGCGGCCACCTCGTGTGATCGCCGTCGCCACAGACACCGAAAGGCCTGGTTATGTCGAGTCTGCGCCGAGGTGACCGAGGAGGCGCGGTCACCGAGATCCGCGCCGCCCTCGCGGCGCTCGGTCTCGTCGACAACCCCGACGCCGATCTGACCACCGGCAAGCACGTCGCACTCGACGCCTTCGACGACGAACTCGACCAGGCCGTACGCGCGTTCCAGCAGCACCGCGGCCTGCTCGTCGACGGCGTCGTCGGCGAGGCCACCTACCGTGCCCTCAAGGAGGCGTCCTACCGACTCGGTGCGCGCACGCTTGCGCACCAGTTCGGTGCGCCGATGTACGGCGACGACGTCGCCACCCTGCAGGCACGCCTGCAGGAACTGGGCTTCTACACGAACCTCGTCGACGGCTACTTCGGCCTGCAGACGCACAACAGCCTGATGTCCTACCAGCGCGAGTACGGTCTGTATCCGGACGGCATCTGCGGTCCCGAGACGCTGCGCTCGCTGTACTTCCTCGGGTCCCGCGTCACCGGCGGATCGCTACACGCCATCCGCGAGGAGGAACTCGTCCGGCGGTCCGGGCCGCGCCTGTCGGGCAAGCGGGTCATCATCGATCCGGGCCGCGGCGGCGACGACCATGGTTTCATCATGAACGGCCCGGCCGGTCCCATCAGCGAGGCCGACATCCTGTGGGACCTCGCGAGCCGTCTCGAGGGGCGGATGACGGCCATCGGGATGGAGACGTTCCTGTCCCGGCCGGTCGGCCGCAGCCCCCTGGACGCCGAGCGCGCGAATACCGCCAACACCGTCGGCGCCGACCTCATGATCAGCCTGCGCTGCGCGACCCTGCCGGGGTCGTCCGCCAACGGCGTCGCCTCCTTCTACTTCGGCAATGCGCACGGTTCGGTGTCGACCATCGGACGCAACCTCGCCGACTTCGTGCAGCGGGAAGTCGTGGCGCGCACCGGGTTGCGGGACTGCCGCACGCACGGCCGCACGTGGGACCTGCTGCGTCTCACCCGCATGCCCACCGTGCAGGTCGACGTCGGCTACACGAGCAGCGTCCACGACCGTGAGCTGCTCGCCGCGCCGAACACCCGCGACGCCATCGCCGAGGGCATCCTCGCGGCGGTCAAGCGGCTCTACCTGCTCGGCAAGAACGACCGTCCCACCGGGACGTTCACCTTCGCCGAACTGCTCGCCCACGAACTGTCGGTGGAGCAGCAAGCCGCCAACGGCTGACCTCGTCGCTCAGACACGGCCCGGCGCCCGCGCCGACCGGTTGCTGCAGTGCGGCACCTTCGAGCAGACGCTCCAGCGCGGCCTCGACGTCGGCCTTCCAGCCCAGACCCTGCTCGAGTTCCAGGCGCAGCCTTGGCCAGTAGCGGTGCGGCGTCACCACCTCAAAACCGACGTCGGCCAGGAAGTCGGCGTCCATGATGCAGTGCTCGGCGGAGCAGTCCCCCAGCGCCGCGACGACCGGCTCCAGATCCGGAGTGATCAGCCGGCGGTCCAATAGCTCGGCGGATGCGCCCGTGCGGCCGTACGCCTCCAACGCCCGGACACCGCGACGGACCAGGTCTCCCACCACGGCGGCGACCAGGCTGCGTGGTAGCCCGTCGCCGTCGGCGGCGGACTCCACCCCGATCGACGTGAGCAAGACCGCGTCGGCGCTGATCGGTCCGGACGGGAACACCCCGGCCCGCGGTACGGCGCGGGGCGGCGCGTAGAACGCGTACCCGAGACACGGCGCATCGTCGTCGTCCTCGACCGGTGCGAGGTCCTCGGAACGCGGGTCGCAGGCGACCGCCACCTGTCCGCACGAGCCCCACTCGAGCATGACCATCGACAGCCACGCTTCCTTCTCGAACTCGGGATCGGCGAGGTGGTCCTCACCGGGCAGCGTCGACGGATCGACCTCCCAGAAGACGCAGCGCCGGGCGTGCTTCGGCAGCTGCTCGAAGGACTGCAGACGCAGCGGCGTGATTCGTGCGGTCACTGCACTCCCCGGGGTCGGAACGGCTGCTGCTGCCCTACCAGGATAGGCAATGGCGCGACGGCGGGCCGATCGTGCACCGGTCCGGTCATCGGATCGGGCCTTTCGCGTCGATCACGTTGTCCGACAACGTGATTCCCATTTCCATCGAGATCGGCCGGACAGCGGGCCGGTCGAGTGTCACAGTGACGTAATTACGTCGGGTCCTCGGTCACGACTTCGCATCGTTCATGAGCTCCACGATCCGCTGCAAATCGTCGACCGACCCGAACTCGACCACGATCTTGCCCTTGCGCTTGCCCAGGCTCACGGTGACGCGGGTGTCGAACGCCGACGACAGTCGCTCCGCCACGTCCTGCAGCCCCGGCATCTGGATCGGCTTGCGGCGGGGCGCCGGCGGTGCGGCGGGACCGTTCCGATTGGCGAGGGTGACGGCCTCCTCGGTCGCCCGCACCGACAGTCCCTCCGACACGATGCGCGCCGCGAGTTCCTCCTGCGCCTCGGCACCCGCCTCCAGCGAGAGCAGTGCCCGGGCGTGCCCGGCCGAGAGCACACCGGCAGCGACACGGCGCTGCACGGCGACCGGCAGGCGCATGAGTCGGATCATGTTCGTGATGACCGGGCGCGACCGACCGATCCGGGTCGCCAGTTCCTCATGGGTGACGCCGAACTCGTCGAGCAGCTGCTGGTACGCCGCCGCTTCTTCGAGCGGATTCAGCTGCGCCCGGTGGATGTTCTCCAGCAGCGCGTCGCGCAGCATGCTGTCGTCCGCGGTTTCCCGCACGATCGCCGGCAGCGCGGCGAGGCCGGCCTCTTGGGCCGCCCGCCAGCGCCGCTCCCCCATCACCAGCTGGTAGCGCTGCGCACCGCCGTCGGCCGAAAGCGGCCGCACCACCACGGGCTGCATGAGACCGAACTCCTTGATGGAGTGCACCAGTTCGGCCAAGGCCTCGCCGTCGAACACCGAGCGGGGCTGCTTCGGGTTCGGCTCGATGAGCGCGGGATCGATCTCCCGGTACACCGCGCCGACGTCTCCGACCGTGGGCTGCTCCTCCTGCTGGCGCGCCTGAGGCGCACCACCGAGGACGACGTCGGCGGCGGCATCGCCCATCCGCGGCCCGAGATCAGCGGTATTCGCATCGGCCGGTCCGGTCGGGATCAGCGACGCCAGCCCCCGACCCAGTCCACTGCGCTTGCGTTGCGGTTGCGCCATCGAGGTCCCTTCCGTACTCATCGCTGGGTGCCGGTGTCGCCGCGTTCGGCGATCTCGCGGCTGGCATCGAGATAGCTCATCGCTCCCCGCGACCCCGGGTCGTAATCGAGGATCGTCATCCCATAGCCGGGCGCCTCGGACACCTTCACGCTGCGCGGGATGACCGTGCGGAGTACCTTGGCGCCGAAGTGCGCGCGGACGTCCTCGGCCACCTGATCGGCCAGTCGCGTCCGCCCGTCGTACATCGTGAGGATCACCGTGGTGACGTCGAGGCTTTGATTGAGGTGCGCCTTGACCATCTCGATGTTGCGCAGGAGTTGGCCCACGCCCTCGAGGGCGTAGTACTCGCACTGGATGGGGATGAGCACTTCCGGCGCCGCCACCAGAGCATTGATGGTGAGGAGCCCGAGCGACGGTGGGCAGTCGATGAAGACGTAGTCGAAGTCGTAGTCCTTCAGCGACGCGAGCGCGTTCCGGAGGCGCGTCTCGCGAGCGACCATGCTGACGAGTTCGATCTCCGCGCCGGCCAGGTCGATCGTCGCCGGAACGCAGTAGAGGCGGTCGTTGTGGGGGCTCCGCTGCAGCGCTTCCTCGAGGGTGATCTCCCCGATCAACACCTCGTACGACGACGCCGTCCCCGGCCGGTGCTCGATGCCGAGCGCCGTGCTGGCGTTGCCCTGCGGGTCGAGGTCGACGACGAGCGTCTTCAGCCCTTGCAGCGCCATGGCGGCCGCGACGTTCACGGCAGTCGTCGTCTTGCCGACCCCACCCTTCTGGTTGGCGATCGTGAAGACGCGCTGGCGCTGCGGGCGGGGCAGACCCTGCCCCTTCGCCTTGTGCAGGAGACGCACGGCGCGTTCGGCCTCCTCCCCGATCGGCGTGCCCGACCAGTCGGCGGACGCGGCGGGTGGTGTTTCACGTGAAACATGCGGCGCGGCGTTCGTCGGCCGAGTCGCCGGATCGTTGGCAGTCACTGTGCGCTCCTCCCCGGGCGAGGCTGACGCGTCCGGCCCGACGACCGCACCCCGCGCCGAGCTTCGACCACGGTTGCGGGTGGAGTCAATAAGTTCACGCCACATTTCACCACCCTCACGTCCGACACACCCAACGACTCGAGGACACGCCGGTGAGTCGTGACCTCCTGCTCGGCCCGCTCGCCCTTGATGGCGAGCATCCGACCGCCCGGCCGCACCAGCGGAATGCACCACCGCGACAACTTGTCCAACGCAGCTACGGCACGGGACGTCACGACGTCGAGTTCGCCGACCTGACGACGGACGTCCTTCTCCTCCGCCCGGCCACGGACGACCGTGACCTCGAGACCGAGTTCCTCGATCGCTTCACTGAGGAACTCAGCGCGTCGCAGGAGGGGCTCGATGAGCATGACACGGACGCCGGGACGAGCGAGCGCGATGGGAATCCCGGGCAGCCCGGCCCCGCTGCCGACGTCCGCCACGGCCTCGCCGTCAGCCACGAGTTCGGCGACGGCGCCGCTGTTGAGCACGTGCCGGTCCCAGAGTCTGTCTACTTCGCCGGGGCCGATCAGCCCCCGCTCGATGCCGGCGCCGGCGAGGATGCGGACGTAGGTGTCCGCCACCTCCAGCCGGTCGCCGAACATCGTGTGCGCTGCGGAAGGTGGTGGAGGGATGTCTCCATGTTTCACGTGAAACATCCTCCCGCGACGCTTGAACTACACCGTTGTAACTCGACGGGCACGGGCCCGCCCCTCACCGCCGTATCAGCCGACGAGGACGACGACACGGCGCGACGGCTCCGCGCCCTCGCTCTCGCTGCGCACGCCGCTCACGGCCGCCACGGCGTCGTGCACGATCTTGCGCTCGAACGGCGTCATCGGGTCGAGTTCCTCGCGCTCCCCGGTCTCGAGGACGCGGCGAGCCACGCGATCACCCAGCTGCGCCAACTCGTCCCGGCGCTGACGACGCCACCGTGCGATGTCCAGCATCAGCCGGCTGCGTTCACCGGTCTTCTGGTGCACGGCCAGCCGCGTCAGCTCCTGCAGCGCGTCGAGCACCTCACCCTTGCGACCGACGAGCTTGTTGAGGTCTCCCCCGCCGTCGATGCTGACGACGGCGCGGTCACCCTCGACGTCCAGATCGATGTCGCCATCGAAGTCGAGGAGGTCGAGCAGCTCCTCGAGGTAGTCGCCGGCGATCTCGCCTTCGGCGACCAAGCGCTCCTCGAGGTCTTCTCCCTTGGTGGGTTCCTCGGTCTCGGTGCGTTCCGTGGTATCGGCGTCTGTCATGTTTCGTCCTTCCTGGTTCACCGGTGTCCGCGCGGGAGACTGCCCCGCGCGCCGGTCACGACCGTCGCTTGCGCGGCCGGTTGGCGTTGCGGCGCGCAGCACCGTTCGGGGTGCTCTTCGCGGGCGGCGTGGCCGGCCGCTTCTTCGGTGCGCTGGTGGTGGGCGTCTCCGTGGCGCTCGTCGCGTCGTCAGCCGACGTCGCGTCCCCGACGTCCGGGTCGGTCACGGGTGCCGCCTCCGTCGTCGGCTTCCCCGAGACGACCGGCTTGGCCCCGGCGCCGGGCTTCGCCCCGGCCACCGGCTTCGCCCCCGGCGCCGGCTTGGCTCCGCGCTTGGGGCGCGCACCGGGCGCGGGCGCGTTGGACGCCTGCCGCTCCTTGGCGGCGAGCTTCTCGGCTTCCTCGCGCTTCTCGATCTTGCCGAAGACGTAGTGCTGCTGGCCGTAGGTCCAGATGTTGTTGGAGACCCAGTACAGGATGATCGCGAGCGGCAGGAACGGACCACCGACGACCACACCCAGCGGGAAGACGTAGAGCGCAAGCTTGTTCATCATCGCGGTCTGCGGGTTGGACGCCGCCTCCGGACTCTGCCGTGCCACCGACGCGCGGCTGTTGAAGTGCGTCGCCACGCCGGCGACGACCATCAGCGGCAGACCGACGGCGATCACCGCGATCCGGTCGAACGACGTGAACGCGTCCAGACCGACCGTCTGGATCATCGAGGCACCGAGCGGTGCGCCGAACAGGTTGGCATCGAGGAAGTGCGCGACGTCGGTCGCGCTGAAGAAGTAGTTGCCGAGCGAGCGGTTCTCCTCGACGCTCAGCCCGAGCCGGCCGAACCCCGTCTGCGTCCGGTTGAACGACATCAGCACGTGGTAGAGCCCGAGGAACACCGGCACCTGCGCGAGCATCGGAAGGCACCCGAGGATCGGGTTGAACCCGTGGTCCTTCTGCAGCTTCTGCATCTCCAGCGCCATCCGCTGGCGGTCCTTGCCGTACTTCTTCTGCAGCGCCTTGATCTGCGGCTGCAGTTCCTGCATCTGACGGGTGGTCTCGATCTGCCGCACGAACGGCCGGTACAGGATCGCGCGGAGCGTGAAGACCAGGAACATCACCGACAGCGCCCAGGCGAAGAAGTTCGTCGGCCCGAGCAGGAAGGCGAACAGCTTGTACCACAGCCACATGATCGCCGAGACCGGATAGTAGATGTAGTCCAGGCTGGCCCAGTTAAACAAGAGAGTCGCTCCTCAACGTCGCGTCGGCGGGCGGATCGTGTCGGTGCCGAGGTTCCGGTATCGGGTCCCATCCTCCCCGATGCCATGGACCGCACTTCGCGAGGCGGACCATGGCGAGCCAGCTGCCGCGCCACAGGCCGTGTGCCTGCAACGCCTCGACGGCGTACTGACTGCACGTCGGCATGAAACGGCACGCCGGCGGACGGTAGGGCGAGATCATGGCGCGGTACAGCTGAATGGCCGCGATGGCGCCGCGCGCGATCGGATTCGGCCGGCGGCTCATCGCCGACCTCCGGCACGGGCTCGCCCGAACGCCGACACCAGCTCCCGCTCGAGCCGCTCCGAGGCGGCATCCCGGCTGGGGGGTAGGGCGCGGATCACCAACCGGTCGCCGGGCTGCATGTCCTCCAGGACGGAGCGGGCGACGTGACGTAGACGGCGAGACACCCGGTGTCGCACGACGGCGTTGCCGACGGACTTCGACACCACCAGACCCACCTTGGGCGGATCGGTGCGGTCGCCTGGGGATCGCAAGGAATGCACGACGAGGGTGGATTGCGCGGCGCGGGCCCCGCGACCCACCGTCTGACCGAAATCGAGCGACCGCGTCATCCGGTACGGAGCCGGAAGCACTGCGCGGCTATCCGGATCGGATCAGGCAGTGAGAGAGCGACGGCCCTTGCTGCGCCGCGACGACACGATGGCGCGGCCGGCACGGGTGCGCATGCGCAACCGGAAGCCGTGCACGCGTGCACGCCGGCGGTTGTTGGGCTGGAACGTCCGCTTGCCCTTGGCCACGGCTGTCACTCCTCGTCACGTGTGGTGGCGCCGTACCATCACCGTCGAGTGATCGTGCGTGCCGCTTTGTTCGTCCCGGCGCGGAACCCGTATCCGGTCGCTGCCGTGCCGCCACGTACGGGCGACTGTTCGAGGGTACTGACGAGATTTCCCTAGGTCAAACCGCTGCCGCCGACAACGACGGACGCCCCGAACACCCTCAGGAGTCACACCTTTCACCTGCGCTACAGACCCGCCGAAGCGGCCCCCGAACGGCCCCGCAGAACGTCCTCCGTCAATGTTGCAGAACGGTTGGCACCCGCCGGGAAAACTGTTAGCTTCTGGCAGTGCCGTTTCGGACTCGAGCGGCGAAAGACGACAATCGAGGATGACGCCGCCCCGCGAGCCCACAGCCGGTCGACCACTGTGACGAGCCCCGGGACACGCCAACCCAGAACACGACATCGACACGACACCACTGTCCGTTGTCCACAGTCTGTGGATAACCATGTGGACAGATTTGGCATCGTCATATACGGCCGCGTTCCGTTGACCGGCTGCGAGGGGGTACGTCTCGTTGACCACGGACCCCGACCCACCCTTCGTCAGCATCTGGAATGACGTCGTCGCCGAACTGCACGGCGCCACCGGTGACGGCGGACCGTTGCTCACCGCGCAACAGCGCGCCTGGCTCAAGCTCGTCAAGCCGCTGGTCCTGACCGAGGGCTTTGCGCTGCTGTCGGTGCCGACGACGTTCGTCCAGAACGAGATCGAGCGCAGCCTGCGCGAGCACATCATCGCCTGCCTCAGCCGCCGCCTCGGCCAGCGCGTCGAACTCGGCGTCCGCATCGCCGATCCCGAACCGGCCGACGCCGACGCCGAGGAGGACCGGCCACTGCTGTCCGTCGTCCCGGACGCCGACGAGGTGGACGAGGACGGCGAGGCCCTCGCCAGCGCCGAGGCCAGCTGGCCGAGCCACTTCACCAACCGCGCGCCCGCCCGCGCCGAGAGCGCCGACGCCAGCCTGAACCGCCGGTACACCTTCGAGACCTTCGTCATCGGCGCGTCGAATCGGTTCGCGCACGCGGCGACGCTGGCGATCGCCGAGGCGCCGGCCCGGGCCTACAACCCACTGTTCATCTGGGGCGAGTCCGGTCTGGGCAAGACCCATCTGCTGCACGCGGCCGGCAACTATGCCCAGCGCCTCTTCCCGGGCATGCGGGTCAAGTACGTCTCGACCGAGGAATTCACCAACGACTTCATCAACTCCCTGCGCGACGACCGCAAGGCGTCATTCAAGCGGAGCTACCGCGACATCGACGTGCTGCTCGTCGACGACATCCAGTTCATCGAGGGCAAGGAAGGCATCCAGGAGGAGTTCTTCCACACCTTCAACACCCTGCACAACGCGAACAAGCAGATCGTGATCTCCTCCGACCGGCCGCCCAAGCAGCTCGCGACGCTGGAGGACCGGCTCCGCACCAGATTCGAGTGGGGCCTCATCACCGACGTGCAGCCGCCCGAACTCGAGACCCGCATCGCCATCCTGCGCAAGAAGGCACAGATGGATCGTCTCGACGTGCCCGGCGACGTCCTGGAACTCATCGCCAGCCGGATCGAACGCAACATCCGCGAACTCGAGGGCGCACTCATCCGCGTCACCGCCTTCGCGTCGCTGAACAAGACGACGATCGACAAGGCGCTCGCGGAGATCGTCCTGCGGGACCTGATCTCGGACTCGAACACCACGCAGATCAGTACCGCCACCATCATGGCCGTCACGGCCGACTACTTCGAGACGTCGGTCGAGGAACTCCGCGGCCCGGGCAAGACCCGGGCGCTCGCGCAGTCGCGACAGATCGCGATGTACCTGTGCCGCGAGCTGACCGACCTGTCGCTGCCGAAGATCGGCCAGTCCTTCGGCCGCGACCACACCACGGTCATGTACGCGGAGAAGAAGATTCGCGGCGAGATGGCCGAGCGCCGTGAGGTATTCGACCACGTCACCGAACTCACCACGCGCATCCGGCAGCGCTCCAAGCAGCGCTGAGCGCACCTCGTTCCCCGGGCCCCACTGCCCACTGCCCCTCCCGCGCTGCGCCCCCCGCACTGGCGCCCTCGCGGTGGCCGATGCGCGCCTCGAGCACCGTCCCCACGGCGGCTCCTGGCGATCCCCGGCCGCGATCGGCGACGGCGATCGGCGACCGGCGACCGGCGAAGCGCCACTCCCCCACGACCACCACGGCGTGTCGCGCCGTTCAACACGCCGTCACCTGACAGACTCCCACCCGGATTCACGGAGGAACTTCCGACCCGCTGGTCACACCCGTCACGAGCCCGCCTCGTGGAGCACTCGTGCACAACCGTCGAGTGGATCCGGGGCAACCCGAGCGGGCCGTGGAGGAACCGGCCGCCATCCACGAGCACGAGGATCACTCCCGAGGAGATCCACGAGCACTGCACAACCGCCGCAGCCGCCCTACCTGCACGACGAGGTGCCAATCCACAGATCCCACAGCCCCTATTACTGATACCTAGATACCTTCAAGGGATTCTCTTTAGAAGAAGGGCCTTGGGGACGACGCGTCCGGGACGTCTCGGACGGGCACTCGGACGGCGGTCCGTCACTCCCATCGATTAGCTTTCAAGTTGGCGCGGGAGGCTCTACGGTGGTTCAGCGGCGACCGGTACGGTCGTCACACCGCAGCGTCTAGCGCCGAACGCCGAGAGCGTCGTCATCCGCTGCTTGGCGTGTGTTGTTGGGGATTCTTCGAAGGGACGCTATGGACGCGGCGACGAGTGCTGGTCTCACGGATCTGAAGTTCCGGCTGGTGCGCGAGGACTTCGCGGACGCCGTGGCCTGGGTCGCACGGATCCTGCCGACCCGCCCCACCGTGCCCGTGCTCTCCGGGGTCCTGCTCACCGGCAGCGACGACGGCCTGACGATCTCCGGCTACGACTACGAGGTGTCGGCCGAGATTCGGGTGCCCGCCGAGATCGCCTCGCCGGGCAGCGTGCTCGTCTCGGGCCGGTTGCTGTCGGACATCACCCGGGCCCTGCCGGCCAAGCCGGTCGACGTCACCGTCGAGGGCACCCGCGTCGCGCTCAACTGCGGCAGTGCGCGGTTCTCGCTGCCCACGATGGCGGTCGAGGACTACCCGACCCTCCCCTCGCTGCCCGACGAGACCGGAGTCGTGCCCTCGAGCCTCTTCGCCCAGGCCATCGGTCAGGTCGCCGTGGCCGCCGGCCGTGACGACACGTTGCCGATGCTCACCGGCATCCGCGTCGAAATCAACGGTGAGAAAGTCGTTTTGGCGGCGACCGACCGGTTCCGTCTGGCCGTGCGCGAACTCACCTGGTCCACCGCGACCGCCGACGTCGAGGCCGCCGTGCTGGTTCCCGCGAAGACCCTGTCCGAGGCGGCGAAGGCCGGCTCCGACGGCTCGGAGGTGCACCTGTCGCTCGGCTCCGGCGAGTCGGTGGGCAAGGACGGACTGCTCGGAATCCGCAGCAACGGCAAGCGCACCACCAGCCGTCTGCTCGACGCGGAGTTCCCGAAGTTCCGGCAGTTGCTGCCCACCGAGCACACCGCGGTGGCCACCATCGGCGTCGCGGCCCTCACCGAGGCGATCAAGCGCGTGGCGCTGGTCGCCGACCGGGGCGCGCAGGTCCGCATGGAGTTCGACGGCGACGTGCTGCACCTCTCGGCGGGTGCCGAGGACGTCGGTCGCGCCGAGGAGGACCTGCCGGTCGAGTTCTCCGGCGAGCCGCTGACCATCGCGTTCAACCCCACCTACCTGACCGATGGTTTGGGATCGCTGCATTCGGAGAAGGTGACGTTCGGCTTCACGACACCCAGCCGTCCCGCAGTGTTGCGGCCGGCGGGTGATGATGGGGTGCAGTCGGGCGACACCGGGCCGTTCCCGGCCGGGCAGACCGACTACGTCTATTTGTTGATGCCGGTGCGGCTTCCGGGCTGACCGGCCCGGACACCAGGAGAGCACACATGCAACTGGGGTTGATCGGCCTCGGCAAGATGGGCTTCAACATGCGGGAGCGGCTGCGGGGTGGCGGCCACGAGGTGGTCGGCTACGACCCGCGGCCGGAGGTCAGTGACGTCGAGTCGCTCGCGGCGCTGGCCGAAGCGCTCGAGGCACCCCGTGTCGTGTGGGTGATGGTGCCGTCGGGCACGGTCACCCACGACACGATCGTCGCGCTGGCCGACGTGCTGTCCGAGGGCGACCTGGTGATCGACGGCGGCAACTCGCGCTACACCGACGACGCCCCGCACGCAAAGCTGTTGAACGACAAGGGGATCGGATTCGTGGATGCCGGCGTATCCGGCGGCATCTGGGGCCTCACCGAGGGTTACGGGCTGATGGTCGGCGGCAGTGACGAGCACGTCGCCCGCGCGATGCCGATCTTCGACACCCTGCGCCCGCCGGGTGACGTGGCCGACGGCTTCGTCCACGCCGGCCCGGTCGGCGCCGGCCACTTCACTAAGATGGTGCACAACGGCGTGGAGTACGCGCTGATGACGGCGTATGCCGAGGGTTACGAGATGCTCGCCGCCGAGGACCTGGTGAAGGATCCGCAGGCGGTGTACCAGGCGTGGACCAACGGCACCGTCGTGCGGTCCTGGCTGCAGCAGCTGCTGGCGAAGGCGCTCAAGGACGATCCGGGCCTCAACGACATCTCCGGTTACACCGAGGACTCGGGTGAGGGCCGGTGGACCGTGGAGGAGGCCATTCGGCTGCGCGTCCCGGTGCCGGGCATCGCGGCGTCGCTGTTCGCCCGCTTCCTGTCACGCCAGGACGACTCCCCGACCATGAAAGCCGTTGCAGCGCTGCGTAATCAGTTCGGCGGGCACGCGGTGAAGCGGGTCTCCACCTCGGGCTGAGGTGGTCACCGCCGCGCCAACGGAGAACACGGTTTGTACGTACGACAGCTGGTCCTGACCGACTTCCGCTCGTGGTCGCGCGTCGACGTGGCGCTCGAGCCGGGACGCACGGTGTTCGTCGGGTCCAACGGCTACGGCAAGACCAATCTCGTCGAGGCGCTGTGGTACGCCGCCACGCTCGGCTCCCACCGCGTGGCCACGGATGCGCCGTTGATCCGCGCCGGGGCGGAGCGCGCGGTGGTCTCGACGATCGTCGTCAACGACGGCCGCGAACTGGCAATCGATCTCGAGATCACCTCCGGGCGGGCGAACAAGGCCCGACTCAACCGTTCGCCGGTGCGCAGTCCGCGCGAGGTGCTCGGCGTGCTGCGGGCGGTGCTGTTCGCGCCGGAGGATCTGGCGCTGGTGCGTGGCGACCCTGGCGAGCGGCGGCGCTACCTCGACGAACTCGCGACCACGCGGCGCCCGACGGTCGCGGGCATCCGTGCCGACTACGACAAGGTGGTGCGGCAGCGCACGGCGCTGCTGAAGACGGCGTCGGGGGCGCGGTACCGGGGCGACACCTCCGCGCTGGCGACCCTCGACGTGTGGGACGGTCACCTGGCCCGCTACGGCGCCCAGCTGATCGCGGCGCGCGTGGACCTGGTGACGCAGTTGGCGCCGGAGGTGGCGAAGGCCTACCAGCTGCTCGCCCCGGCATCGCGGCCGGCCGCCATCGCCTACCGCAGCGGCACGGAAAACGTTGAGGCCGAAGCATCTTCGGGTACGACGGCCATCGAGGTGTACGAGGCGGCGCTGCTCGAGGCGCTGGCGGCGCGGCGCTCCTCGGAACTCGAGCGGGGCGTCTGCCTGGTGGGTCCGCACCGCGACGATCTCGAACTGCGGCTCGGCGACCAGCCGGCGAAGGGCTTCGCCAGCCACGGCGAATCGTGGTCGATGGCATTGTCGTTGCGGTTGGCCGCCTACGAACTGCTGCGCCAGGACGGTTCGGATCCCGTGCTGCTGCTCGATGACGTGTTCGCCGAACTCGACGACGCCCGGCGGCGCGCGCTGGTGGCCGTCGCGTCGTCGGCCGAGCAGGTGCTGGTGACCGCCGCGGTGCACGACGACATCCCGGCCGACTGGGACGCCCGGCGGATTCGGATCGGGATGCGGGACGAGGACACCGGACGCACGTCGGAGGTGATCGCATGACCGAGGAGCAGGGCGGCCCGCCCGAGCACCTCGCCCACCTGAAGGGCATGGACCTGGTGCGGCGGACGCTCGAGGAGGCCCGCGGCGCCGCCAAGAGCCAGGGCAAGGACGTCGGCCGCGGCCGCACCTCCCCCACCCGTGCGCGGGTGGCCGGCCGTGGCAAGCGGCGCACCTGGTCCGGTCCGGGTCCCGATGTCCGCGATCCGCAGACGCTCGGGTCGGCGACGTTGGACCTGGCGCGTCAGCGCGGCTGGACGACGCGGGTGGCGGAGGGCGCGGTGTTCGGTCAGTGGCCGGAGGTCGTCGGTGCGCAGATCGCCGAGCACGCCGCTCCGACGGCGCTGTCCGAGGGCGTCCTGACGGTGACGGCGGAATCGACCGCATGGGCCACGCAGCTGCGGATGGTGCAGGCGCAACTGCTCGCGAAGATCGCCGCCGCGGTCGGCGACGGCGTGGTGACGTCCCTGAAGATCGTCGGGCCGACCGCGCCGTCGTGGCGCAAGGGCCGATACCACGTCGCCGGCCGCGGGCCGCGTGACACGTACGGCTGACACGTACGGCTGGGGGTCCGCGACTCGACGCCTTCAGAGCCGCGTGAATCGTCGATCGAGGTGTCTCGGGCGACAGGACGCGAACTCAGTCGAGAAATTCCGCAGACGGCGTGATTAGGTGCGCCAAAACGCGGCCTGAGAGTGGGCCCTGACGGTCCGTGGCGGTAGACTGGCACGAGATCCGCGAGGGGTTCGACGTCACCATTCTCCCCTCGGCAGGGATTCCTTGCGAATGACTCGCAGACGACGAAGGAGACGCGTCCCACGTGGCTGCCCAGAAGAAGAACGCTCCCAGTGAGTACGGCGCCGATTCCATCAAGGTGCTCGAAGGCCTGGAGGCGGTCCGCAAGCGCCCGGGCATGTACATCGGTTCCACCGGTGAGCGTGGTCTGCACCATCTGATCTGGGAGGTCGTGGACAACGCCGTCGACGAGGCGATGGCCGGCTTCGCCAGCCGCGTCGACGTCCGCATCCTCGAGGACGGCGGCGTCGAGGTCACCGACGACGGCCGCGGCATCCCCGTCGCGATGCACGCGACCGGCATCCCGACCGTGGACGTGGTCATGACCGTGCTGCACGCCGGCGGCAAGTTCGAGGAGGGCGCCTACCAGGTGTCCGGCGGCCTGCACGGCGTCGGCGTCTCGGTGGTGAACGCGCTCTCCACGCGCCTGGAGGCCGACATCCGCAAGGACGGCTACGAGTGGTTCCAGACCTACGACCGCTCGGTCCCCGGCACCCTGCGCCAGGGTGACAAGACCAAGAAGACCGGCACCACCATCCGGTTCTGGGCCGACCCGGACATCTTCGAGACCACCGACTACGACTTCGAGACCATCGCCCGTCGCCTGCAGGAGATGGCGTTCCTCAACAAGGGCCTGACCATCGACCTCACCGATGAGCGCGTCACCGCCGAGGAAGTGGTGGACGAGGTCGTCAGCGATACCGCCGAGGCGCCGAAGTCCGCCGAGGAGAAGGCCGCCGAGGCCGGCGGCAAGCAGCAGAAGGTGAAGCACCGGACGTTCTGCTACCCCGGCGGCCTGGTCGACTTCGTCAAGCACATCAACCGCACGAAGACGGCGATCCAGCAGAGCGTGATCGACTTCGACGGCAAGGGTCCGGGCCACGAGGTCGAGATCGCGATGCAGTGGAACGCCGGCTACTCGGAGTCGGTGCACACCTTCGCCAACACCATCAACACCCACGAGGGCGGCACGCACGAAGAAGGTTTCCGCGCCGCGCTCACCACGGTGGTGAACCGGTACGCCAAGGACAAGAAGCTGCTCAAGGAGAAGGATCCGAACCTCACCGGCGACGACATTCGCGAGGGGTTGGCCGCGGTCATCTCGGTCAAGGTGTCCCAGCCGCAGTTCGAGGGCCAGACCAAGACCAAGCTCGGCAACACCGAGGTGAAGTCGTTCGTGCAGAAGATCTGCAACGAGGAGCTGCAGCACTGGTTCGATGCGAACCCGGCCGAGGCGAAGACCGTGGTGAACAAGGCGGTGTCCTCGGCGCAGGCCCGCATCGCCGCGCGCAAGGCGCGAGAACTGGTGCGTCGCAAGAGTGCAACGGACATCGGCGGTCTGCCCGGCAAGCTCGCCGACTGCCGTTCCACCGACCCGAGCAAGTCGGAACTGTACGTGGTGGAGGGTGATTCGGCCGGCGGCTCGGCCAAGAGCGGCCGGGACTCGATGTTCCAGGCGATCCTGCCGTTGCGCGGCAAGATCATCAACGTCGAGAAGGCCCGCATCGACCGCGTCCTGAAGAACACCGAAGTGCAGGCGATCATCACCGCGCTGGGCACCGGCATCCACGACGAATTCGACATCGCCAAGCTGCGCTACCACAAGATCGTGCTCATGGCCGACGCCGACGTCGACGGCCAGCACATCTCCACCCTGCTGCTGACGCTGCTGTTCCGCTTCATGAAGCCGCTGGTGGAGAACGGCCACATCTTCCTGGCGCAGCCGCCGCTGTACAAGCTGAAATGGCAACGCGCCGAACCGGAATTCGCGTACTCCGACCGTGAGCGCGACGGCCTGCTCGAGGCGGGTCGCGCCGCGGGCAAGAAGATCAACGCCGAGGACGGCATCCAGCGGTACAAGGGTCTGGGCGAGATGGACGCCAAGGAGCTGTGGGAGACCACCATGGATCCGTCGGTGCGCGTGCTGCGCCAGGTGACGCTCGACGACGCCGCCGCGGCCGACGAACTGTTCTCGATCTTGATGGGCGAGGACGTCGAGGCCCGCCGCAGCTTCATCACCCGTAATGCCAAAGACGTTCGCTTCCTCGACGTTTAGCACTTAGGAACTGACACCAGATGACTGACACCACCCTGCCGCCGGGCGACGAGACCGGCGACCGGATCGAACCGGTCGACATCCAGCAGGAGATGCAGCGCAGCTACATCGACTACGCGATGAGCGTGATCGTCGGCCGCGCCCTGCCGGAGGTCCGCGACGGCCTCAAGCCCGTGCACCGCCGCGTGCTCTACGCCATGTACGACTCGGGCTTCCGGCCCGACCGGGGCCACGCGAAGTCCGCGCGGTCGGTGGCCGAGACGATGGGCAACTACCACCCACACGGCGACGCGTCGATCTACGACACCCTGGTGCGCATGGCGCAGCCGTGGTCGCTGCGCTACCCGCTCGTCGACGGGCAGGGCAACTTCGGCTCGCCGGGCAACGACCCGCCAGCCGCCATGCGCTACACCGAGGCGCGGCTCACCCCGCTCGCGATGGAGATGCTGCGCGAAATCGACGAGGAGACCGTCGATTTCATCCCGAACTACGACGGCCGGGTGCAGGAACCGACCGTGCTGCCGAGCCGGTTCCCCAACCTGCTCGCCAACGGATCGGGTGGCATCGCGGTCGGCATGGCGACCAACATCCCGCCGCACAACCTCCGCGAGCTGGCCGAGGCCGTGTACTGGTGCCTGGAGAACCACGAAGCGGACGAGGAGGCGACGCTCGCCGCCGTGTGCGAGCGGGTCAAGGGTCCGGACTTCCCCACGCACGGCCTGATCGTCGGCTCGCAGGGAATCCAGGACACCTACAACACCGGGCGCGGATCGATCCGCATGCGCGGCGTGGTCGAGATCGAGGAGGACAGCCGCGGTCGCACGTCGATCGTCATCACCGAGCTGCCGTACCAGGTCAACCACGACAACTTCATCACGTCCATCGCCGAGCAGGTGCGCGACGGGAAACTGGCCGGCATCTCCAACATCGAGGACCAGTCCAGTGACCGCGTGGGTCTGCGCATCGTCGTGGAACTCAAGCGCGACGCCGTCGCGAAGGTCGTGCTGAACAACCTCTACAAGCACACCCAGCTGCAGACGAGCTTCGGCGCCAACATGCTGTCGATCGTCGACGGCGTGCCGCGCACGCTGCGCCTGGATCAGATGATCCGGTACTACGTCGAGCATCAGCTCGACGTCATCGTGCGGCGCACGCGCTACCGGCTGCGCAAGGCCAACGAGCGGGCCCACATCCTGCGTGGTCTGGTCAAGGCGCTCGATGCGCTCGACGAGGTCATCGCGCTGATCCGGGCGTCGGCGAGTGCCGACGTCGCGCGCACCGGCCTGATGGACCTGCTCGACGTCGACGAGATCCAGGCACAGGCGATCCTCGACATGCAGCTGCGCCGCCTCGCGGCGCTGGAACGGCAGCGCATCGTCGACGACCTCGCCAAGATCGAGGCCGAGATCGCCGACCTCGAGGACATCCTCGCCAAGCCGGAGCGGCAGCGATCGATCGTCCGCGACGAACTGCAGGAGATCGCCGACAAGTACGGCGACGACCGCCGCACCCGCATCGTGCCCGCCGACGGCGAGGTGAGCGACGAGGACCTCATCGCCCGCGAGGACGTCGTCGTCACGATCACCGAGACCGGGTACGCCAAGCGCACCAAGACCGACCTCTACCGCAGCCAGAAGCGCGGCGGCAAGGGCGTGCAGGGCGCGGGTCTCAAGGCCGACGACATCGTCAACCACTTCTTCGTCTGCTCCACCCACGACTGGATCCTGTTCTTCACCACGCAGGGCCGGGTGTACCGGGCGAAGGCCTACGAACTGCCCGAGGCGTCGCGGACGGCGCGCGGCCAGCACGTCGCGAACCTGCTGGCGTTCCAGCCAGAAGAGCGCATCGCGCAGGTCATCCAGATCAAGTCCTACGAGGACGCGCCGTATCTGGTGCTCGCCACGCGCAACGGCCTGGTGAAGAAGTCCCGGCTGGTCGACTTCGACTCCAACCGCTCGGGCGGCATCGTCGCGGTGAACCTGCGCGACGGCGACGAGCTGGTCGGCGCGGTGCTGTGCTCGGCCACCGAGGACCTGCTGCTGGTGTCGGCCAAGGGCCAGTCGATCCGCTTCTCGGCGACCGACGAGGCGCTGCGGCCGATGGGCCGGGCGACCTCGGGCGTGCAGGGCATGCGGTTCAACGAAGAGGACCAGCTGCTCTCGCTGAACGTGGTGCGCGAGGGCACGTACCTGCTGGTCGCGACGTCGGGCGGCTACGCCAAGCGCACCGCGATCGAGGAGTACAGCGCCCAGGGCCGCGGCGGCAAGGGCATCCTGACGATTCAGTACGACCGTCGGCGTGGCACGCTGGTCGGGGCGTTGATCGTCGATGACGACACCGAGCTGTACGCGATCACCTCCGGCGGCGGAGTGATCCGGACCGGGGCCCGTCAGGTGCGCAAGGCTGGTCGCCAGACCAAGGGCGTGCGCTTGATGAACCTCGGGGACGGCGACACACTGATTGCCATCGCGCGCAACGCCGACGAAGATGCGGCGGAGGAGCTCGCTGACAGCGGGTCGTCCGACGAGACATGAGGAGCCGAGCGTGAGTTCACCGAACGACCCGGGGCGCCCCCGCGCGGGTGACGGGCCAGGAAGTGCCAACGGCTCGACGAACGGCGCGACCGATGCCGGCCGGACCGCCGGTGCGCAGCGCAGCGGTGCCCCCGGCGAACAACACGGCGAGGTGCCGCCCTGGCAGCGGGGCGGTGCCCGCACCCGCCCCGAACAGCGGCCGGGCGAGCAGCGACCCGGCGAGGGGCAGCAGGCCGAGGGTGACCGCGCCGGGCATGCACCCGGCGTGGACGCCCGGATCAACCGCTTCATGGGGGGCGGTGCCGCAACGCCGTCCGGGCACCGCGACACCGCGCCCGTCCGCGAGGCGGCTCCGGTCCGCGAGGCCGCGCGGGAGACCGCCCCGGTCCGCGGGTCCGACGCGCCGCAGCCGGCCCGCGCCGATGCCAGTCGGGAGACCCGTTCGGAGACCCGTTCGGAGAACTACGCCAGCGAGCTGCCCGACCTGTCCGGTCCGCCGCGCCCGGCCGCCCGCAAGCCGGCTGCCGAGAGGCCGGCGTCGGACGCCGGCCAGCGGCCGGTGCCGCGTCCCCCGGTGAACCGGTCCCATGGCGGTCCGGTGCGCGCCAGCATGCAGGTGCGCCGGTTCGACCCGTGGAGCGTCTTGAAGGTCTCGCTGGTCCTGTCGGTCGCGCTGTTCTTCGTGTGGATGATCGCCGTGGCGTTCCTCTACCTGGTGCTCGGTGGCATGGGCGTGTGGACCAAGCTGAACAGCAACGTGGGTGACCTGCTGACCAGCGCCAGTGGCAGCGGCGGCGAACTCGTCTCCAGCGGCACGATCTTCGGTGGCGCCGCGCTCATCGGCCTGGTCAACATCGTCCTGTTGACCGCCATGGCGACCGCCGCGGCCTTCATCTACAACCTCACGACCGACCTCGTCGGCGGCATCGAGGTGACGCTCGCCGACCGGGACTGAGGCCGCTGGGGGGCCCGGCGTTCTGCCGGTTTGGGAGCGGGGCCCCGCTTGCGGTAATCTCGCTCGGTCGCATGCGACGACGGGCCTATAGCTCAGGCGGTTAGAGCGCTTCGCTGATAACGAAGAGGTCGGAGGTTCGAGTCCTCCTAGGCCCACGGTGTTCCTTCGAGGAAGGTGTGCTGTGAAGCGGTTGGTCCTGCTGGCCGCCATCGTGGCGGGTGTGATCGTCCTCCGGTCCCACTCCCAGTTCGAGGTGTGGCACGTAGTTGCCGGAGATGCCGCCGATCAGCCCGCCGAAACCACGGGGCCTTAGCTCAGTTGGTAGAGCGCTGCCTTTGCAAGGCAGATGTCAGGAGTTCGAATCTCCTAGGCTCCACAGAGATTCACAGCCGGATTCGCTGCAGGATGCACAGCCGGCCCGAGGCCGGCCTCACGGCTTCGGCGTGACGTCCACACTCGGCGGCAGCGGCGACGGGTCGGGCTGGGTCGAGCGTCGCACGATCGAGAACGTGACGGCGCCGACGGCGAGGACCGCAACCCCGGCCGCAGCGAGTACCACCGGACGTGGCCGGCGTCGGACCTTGCGCGACGTCCGCACCGACGCCGGCAGTGCGCCCGGCAGCGCGGCGATGGCCTCCTGTGCGGCGGTGAGCTCCGCAACCAGCGCCTCCCGGGCCGCCTCCAGGTCGCGGCGCACCGCACCGCTGCGGTAGCGGTCACGCAGCCACGCCGCCGACGAGCCGGCCGACTGCACGCCGAGACCGACGGCACCGCGCGTCACGTCGAGCGGCCCGACCGCCGAGTAAGTCAACCCACGGGCGAGGCGCTGGCGGGGCGTCAACGTGGCGACGGACTTCGTTCGGCTCATGGCTCTCGATCCCTCTGCGGTCGGTTGGGGCGGGTCTTCCGGCGACCACCGTACCCAGCGGGGTGGCCGCGGAGTGCAGAACGCGCGCCGCCGTTTGCATGCCCCGGCCCCGGGTAGCGGGACGTCATGACGCAGACGACTCGGAAACCACTCGCCTTGGTCACGGGCGCTTCGAACGGCATCGGATTGGAACTCGCCAAGCAGTTCGCGCGGCACGGCTACGACCTGGTGGTGGCCGCCGAGGACGCCGGCATCGAGGAGGTGCCAGCGAAGCTCGCCGACACCCCGGCCGCCGTGCGGACCGTGCGCACCGACCTGCGCAAGCCGAACGAGGTCGAGAAGCTCTGGGCAACCACGGTCGCCGAGGGACGTCCGGTCGCGGCCGCTGCGTTGAATGCCGGTGTGGGCATGGGCCGCTCGTTCGTCGACAGCGACCTGAAGGACGACCTCGACGTCGTCGACCTCAACGTCCGCTCCACCGTGCACCTGGCGAAGCTGGTCCTCGACGACATGGCCGCCCGCAACGAAGGCAAGGTGCTGTTCACCTCGTCGGTGGCGTCGATGATGCCGGGGTCTTACCAGTCGGTGTACAACGCGTCGAAGTCGTTCATCCAGTCGTTCAGCGAAGCCGTCCGCGACGAACTGCGCGGCACCGACGTGACGGTGACGGCGCTCATGCCCGGTCCGACGGACACGAATTTCTTCCACCGCGCCAAGCTCGACGACACCATCGTCGGGAAGATGTCCGGCAAGGACGACCCGGCGCAGGTCGCGCGACAGGGTTTCCAGGCGCTGATGCGCGGTGATGCGAAGGTCGTCGGCGGATCGCTGAGTTCCAAGGTGATGGGTACCGTCAGCCGCGTGCTGCCCGATGCCGTGAAAGCCGTTGGCAGTCGGGTGATCTCGAAGCCGCGCGGTTAGACGCCGGGGCTCGCCACCGGTTCGTTCACCGTGGCGCGCTCCCGTACCAGCCGTGCGAGCAGCAGCAGCGACTGCGCGGACGGCGAACACTCCGCGACGGTGCTGATGGACAGCGACTGGTCCGGGGTGCGCGTCACCGCGAGGTTCTGCTGGGTCACCGTCAGCGGCCCGACCAGCGGATGGCGCAGCTCGTAGGTCTCTGCCTCGCAGGGCTTGACGCGATGATCGCGCCACAGCGTCACGAACTCCGGGCTCTTCATCGACAACTCCCCCACCAGCTCGGCCAGCGCAGCGTCGTCGGGGAACCGGCCGGCCATCAGGCGCAGATAGCCCGCCAGCGTCCGGGATTTGCGCTGCCAGTCCACGTACAGATCGCGCACGTGCGGATCGAGGAACACCAGCCGAACCATGTTGGGACGCTCGGCCGGACGGTCCGGCGCCGACCGGTCGAGGTGGCCGGCCACCAGCGCATGGCCCATGTCGTTCCACGCCAGGACGTCGGCTCGGCGACCGAGCACCACGGCGGGTACGTCACCGAGGCTCCGCAGCAGGTCCCGGGTGGCGTCGTCGACGCGCTCGCCGGGCGGGCGGCGCATGCGCGGCGGCCGGGCCGCGGCGAGGGTATGCAGATGTCGCCTCTCGTGCTCGTCGAGCGCCAAGGCATCGGCCAGGGCATCGAGGACTGCCGGTGAGGCGTTCGACGACTGCCCCTGCTCCAGCCGGGTGTAATAGGAGACGCTCACGCCAGCGAGCTGTGCCACCTCCTCACGGCGCAGGCCCGCCACCCGCCGCCGGTCCGGTGCGAAGCGCAGGCCGACGTCGTCCGGGTGCAACCGGGCGCGGCGGGCGCTGAGGAACTCCCCGAGGGTCGCGTGCTGCATGCCTCCACGATGCCCGCTCGGCGCGACGGGAGGGTAACCCTGACGGGGGTGGGCACGTCCGGGGCTGGTTCCCTCCCACGGGCCGGCGTCACGCTGATCGGCATGGACCAGATCGTGCTGGGCGACGTCAGCGTCACCCGCGTCATGGAGTACTTCGGCTCGGTGGAGCTGTCGCCGGCCACCTTCTTCCCGGACAGCCGGCCGGGCGCCTGGGAGGCCGACTGGTTGGCACCGGACTTCTACGACCCGACGCGCGACGTCTGCGTGTCGGCAATCCAGACGTGGCTGCTGCGCAGTGAGGGCCGCACGATCCTGGTCGACACCGGCGTCGGCAACGGCAAGGACCGGCCCGCCTCACCGGTGTGGCATCACCTCCAGACCGACTACCTGGACAACCTCGCCCGCGCGGGCGTCACGCCCGAGGACGTCGACGTCGTCGTCAACACCCACCTGCACAACGATCACGTCGGGTGGAACACCCGGTGGGACGGCGACGCGTGGGTGCCGACGTTCCCCCGCGCGACGTATCTGATGCCGCGTCCCGACTTCGAGTACTGGGACCCGGCCGGCGGACGCGCCGACGCGTTGAGCCCCGAGCACCGGAACGTGTTCGGCGACAGTGTCGCTCCCGTCGCGAACGCCGGTCTCGTCCAGCTCTGGGACGGCACGCTCGACCTGGACGCGAACCTGCGGCTCGCGCTCACGCCCGGTCACACACCGGGATCGTCGATGCTCACCCTCGCGTCCGGGAGCGATCGCGCGGTCTTCGTGGGCGATCTGCTGCACACCCCTCTGCAGTTCCACGCACCGGAGGTCAACAGCTGCTTCTGCGTCGACCCGGTTCTGGCACGCGCCACCCGGCGCCGCGTCCTCGGCCGCGCAGCCGACACCAACACCCTCGTCTTCCCGGCGCATCTCGGCGGTCACGGCGGCGCGGAGATCGGCCGCCGCGGTGAGGGCTTCACGATCACGCGCTGGGCCCCCTTCGGGAGGCTGACCGATGCCTGAACCGATCATCAGCACGACCAGCGGGCGGATTCGCGGAACCGAGCGCGACGGCGTGCTGCGCTTCCGCGGCGTGCCCTACGCGGCGGCGCCGGTCGGCGCCGCGAGGTTCGCCGCACCAGCACCGCGGCCGGGATGGAGCGGCGTGCGCGACGCCACCGTGCCCGGCCCGACGGCGCCTCAGGCGCGCCGCGACGGGTTCGGCGCGCTCGATGCGTCCCCGCTGTTCGTGGTGTCCGACCTCAGCCCGGACTACCTGACGGTGAACGTGTGGGCGCCGCGCGGCGAATCACGCTGTCCAGTAATGGTGTTCGTGCACGGCGGAGGGTTCCTGTCCGGCTCGACGCGGTCGCCGCTGTACGACGGCGCGGCGTTCGCGCGCGACGGCATCGTCTTCGTCTCCGTCACCTACCGGCTCGGCCTCATCGGCTTCCTCGACCTCCCCGACGCGCCGTCGAACCGGGGCCTGCTCGACGTTCTCGCCGCGCTGCGGTGGGTCCGCGCGAACGCCGAGGCGTTCGGCGGCGACCCCGGCAACGTCACGCTGTTCGGTCAATCGGCCGGAGCCACCCTCACCACGGCGGCCATGACCACGCCCGGTGCCGGTGATCTGGTGCGCCGTGTCATCGTGCAGAGCGGCAACCCCACCGGCGCCTTCGACCCCGAGCAGGCCGCGCGGGTCACCCACCGTGCGGGCACGCTGCTGGACTCGCCGCCCACGGCGGAGATGCTGGCGGCCCGCTCCGACGACGACCTGGTGGCACTCGGGGCGGCGCTCACCGGCACCGAAGTCCGGACACCCACGCACATCGACCCCCTGGCCGGCCTGAGCCCGTTCGCCCTCGTCCTCGACCGGCAGCCCGCCGAGGCGGTGGCCGCCGGCGTGGGTGCCGACGTGCCGGTGCTGATCGGGACCAACGACGACGAGGGCCACCTCTACCTGGCACCGCACGGCCTCCTCGCGACGTCCACCGAGGACGACGTCCGTGCGTTGGCGGCGCGGACGTCGCTCGACCCGCAGGGCGTGATCGATCGGATCCGGGCGGGCAGGCCGGGCGCGAGCTGGGGCGAGGTGCGGTCGGCGCTCCTGGGCGAGGCGCTGTTCGGCGCCGGCACACGACGACTGGTCGATGCGCACGCCCGGCGTGCGGCGGCGCCGCGGCACGAATACCGGTTCGGCTGGCGGTCGTCGGCGCTGGACGGCACCCTCGGCGCGGCGCACACCGTCGAGCTCCCCTTCGTCTTCGACCGCCTGAGCGTGCCGGCGCTGCGCGGCCCGCGCGGATTGCTCGGACCGGACGAGCCACCCGTTGCGCTGGCCGACGCCATGCACGGCGCCTGGGTGTCCTACGCGCGTACCGGCGACCCGGGGTGGGACGGTCTCCGGCGCTTCGACGGCTGAGGCGTCACACCGTCACCGAGGAGCCCCGGGTGAGTTCGAGGATGCGGTCGGCCATGCCCCGGCGCACCATCTCCTCGGTGAATTCGCCCAAGCCGGAGGTGAAGACGGAGTAGTCGTCGAAGTGGACCGGAATCACCAGCGGCAGCTTCAGCCGCTCCACGGCCTCGGCGCCCTGCCGGGCGTCCATCGTGACGGTGAGGCCGAACGGCAGGCGGTCACCGGCGGGGATGCGCGTGCCGCCGAGGTGCAGGATGCCGGCGTTGATGGCGGAGAACCGCAACGGGATCTCGTGCAGTTCGTCGATCAGCAGGGTGTCCCCCGAGATGTACAGACGGCGGCTGACCGTGCCGTCGGTCGGACCGATCTCGAGCATCGTGCCCATCACCGGCGGCAGGAGGCGCTCGGCCCACACCGGGGCGTGCCGACCGGGCAGCGACGTCGCGACGATGCGGCTGCGCTCGCCGTGCAGGGTGTACGACTGCCACGTCCCCAGCCCCAGAGCGCGGTGAAAGCCGCGGTGCCGCAGGCGTTTGGCCGCGTGCGGCGTCGTGATGATCGGCAGTGCGTGGTCCAGGCCGCGCTGCGCCACGCGGTCCCAGTGATCGCCGTGCATGTGCGACAGCACGACGGCGTCCAGCGGCGGCAACTGCTCGAGGGACAGCGCGGGCTCGACCAGGCGCTTGGACACCAGGCCGTGGCCCAGATAGGCGTGCTGGCCGCGGTGCAGGAAGTTGGGGTCGGTCAGGATCGTCAGGTCGCCGGTGGAGACGAGTGTCGTGGCATTGCCGACGAACGTCACGGTGACCGTGGTGGCCGAGCCGTCGGGATCGGTGGCGTGTCCGGTGGTGACGTCCCGTCCGGGAGCCGTCGGGTCTTCGGAGGTCATCGACGGCCACTACCCGGTCACGGCGGCGTCATGCGTCGAACCCCGGGGCGGGAGTCGTGCGGGGGGCACGTCACCCGGCCGAGCGCGAGTGGCAGACTGAGAACCCGTGACGAGCCCCATTCAGACCGCAACCGCGACCCTGCACACGAACCGCGGCGACATCAAGATCGCCCTGTTCGGCAACCACGCCCCCAAGACCGTCGCCAACTTCGTCGGACTGGCTCAGGGCACCAAGGACTACAGCACCGAGAACGCCACCGGCGGTGCGTCCGGTCCGTTCTACGATGGCGCCGTCTTCCACCGCGTCATCGCCGGCTTCATGATCCAGGGCGGCGACCCGACGGGCACCGGCCGTGGCGGGCCGGGCTACCAGTTCGACGACGAGTTCCACCCGGAACTGCAGTTCGACAAGCCCTACCTGCTGGCCATGGCCAACGCCGGCCCCGGCACCAACGGCTCGCAGTTCTTCATCACGGTCGGCAAGACGCCGCACCTGAACCGCCGGCACACCATCTTCGGCGAGGTCGTCGACCCGGAGTCGCAGAAGGTCGTGGACGCCATCGCCACCACCGACACCGACCACGGCGACCGCCCCACCGAGCCGGTGGTCATCGAATCGGTCACCATCTCCTGATGCCTCCGACCCCGGGCGCCTAGCGCGCCCGGGTCTCCGGCACGTACCCGGCCTCGGTCAGCACGTCGAGGACGGCGAGCGGTTCGGCCCCCAAATGCCACCGCGTGAACACCAGCAGGTCGTCATCCGGCGTGGTGTCGATCTCCAATAGTCTGACTTTGCGGCCGATCCTGCGGAACTCCGTGATGCGTACGGCGGCGAGGTCCGCGCGGCGCAGTGTCCGCGTGCGAAACCACCCGCGGACCACGAGGCCGTCGGCGCCGATTGCCAGTTTGGGCCGCGCCCGCCACGACAGCACGGCGAACGCCACCAAGCCGATGCCCGCCACACTCGCGAGGAAGCGTCCCGGCACGTCTGTGACCAGGGTCACAGCAGCGATCAGCAGCACGACGCCCAGCAGTCCACAGACGACGACGGCCGCGGGCCGCGGGCCCCACTCGGTTTGCTGCACGGGCTATGCACACCCTCTCACCAAGGCCGATGTCGTTATCCACATGCGCTATCCCCAATGGGGATGAATCACATCGATGTGATTGGGTGACGAGCGGGTTGCGAAACGGAGAACGCGCACGTGACGAATCAGCGCCACCGCATGGTGAGCAGCAGCCCGGTGATCATGAAGGCGAAGGCGATCGCGTAGTTCCACTGCGCGAGGTCGGCCATCCAGGTGAGGAAGCCCGGGGCGTCGACGGGGTTGGTGGCGGCGAGCTGGAATACCAGCAGCCACACCAGACCGATGAGCATGAGCCCGATGAACAGCGCCACGAACCAGGTGCTCGACGGACCAGCCTTGACCTTCACCGGAGTACGGCTCACCGGGTTGACGGTGAAGTCGTTCTTCTTGCGGACCTTCGACTTGGGCATGGGTACCTTCGGGCGTTCGGGGCTACCGCACTGGCTCGGTGCAGTGAGGTGCGACGATGGAGCTGATGCACCCAAGAGCCTAGCTCAGCGGGGCCTCGGGCCGGTACGACCGTCGAAGGGAGGGCAGCGGTGGCACACGGCGTGCGATCCGACGACACCCCCCCGCCGCGACGCTCGGTGTGGCGGTACGGCGTGCCGATCGTCTGCCTGTGCGCGGGCCTGCTGCTGGCCACCACGCACACGGTGTCCGGGGGCGGCGAGATCCGCCGCAGCGACGCTCCCCGGCTCGTCGACCTGGTCCGCGAGGCGCAGCAGTCGGTCGACCGGCTCACCGCACAGCGCGATGCCCTCGTCGGGGAGGTCGACAATCACCACGGCGGTTCCCCGAGCGCCGACGCGGCGCTGACGGTGATCACCGGCCGCGCGGACACCCTGGCCGTCGACGCGGGCGTGGCGCCCCTACGCGGACCGGGTCTCGTCGTCACGCTGAACGACGCCCAGCGCGATGCCGAGGGGCGCTTCCCCGGCGATGCGTCCCCGGACGACCTGGTGGTGCACCAGCAGGACGTCCAGGCGGTGCTCAACGCGCTGTGGAGCGCCGGTGCCGAGGGCATCCAGATGCAGGATCAGCGCATCATCGGCACCTCCGCGCCGCGCTGCGTCGGGAACACGCTGCTGCTCAACGGCAGGACCTACAGCCCGCCCTACGTCATCACCGCCGTCGGCGACGTCGGCGCCATGCAGGCGGCGCTGGCCGCCGCGCCCCTGGTCACGCTGTACCGCCAGTACGTGGTGCGGTTCGGGCTCGGCTACTCCGAGGAGGCACGCGGGCGCGTCGACCTGGCCGGCTACGACGCGCCACTGCGCATGCGCTACGCCAAGCCGGCCGGTCCGCTCGGCTACTGACTTCCCGCCGGGACCCGCGTCGCCTCGCCCCAGTAACCTGGGTTGATGCAGGTTCTCGTCGTCGACAACTACGACAGCTTCGTCTTCAACCTCGTGCAGTACCTCGGTCAGCTCGGGGTGACGGCGCAGGTGTGGCGCAACGACGACGCCCGACTGGCCGACGCGGACGGCGTGGCGGGGGACTTCGACGGCGTCCTGCTGAGCCCGGGACCGGGCACCCCGGAGCGGGCCGGCGCGTCGATCGCGCTCGTCGAGGCCTGCGCGTCGTCCGCCACTCCCCTGCTCGGCGTCTGCCTGGGCCACCAGGCGATCGGCGTCGCCTTCGGCGGCACCGTCGACCGTGCGCCCGAGCTGCTGCACGGCAAGACCAGCGTCGTGCACCACGACGATCTCGGCGTGCTGCGCGGGCTGCCCGATCCGTTCACCGCCACGCGCTACCACTCGCTGACGATCCTGCCCGAGACGCTGCCCGACGAGCTGACGGCCACCGCCCACACCGAGGGTGGCGTCATCATGGCCGTGCAGCACGCCGAGCTGCCGATCCACGGCGTGCAGTTCCACCCCGAGTCGATCCTCACCGAGGGTGGCCACCGCATGCTCGCCAACTGGCTGACGCTGTGCGGCATCGCGCCCGACGAGACCCTGGTGCGTCAGCTCGAGCAGGAGGTCGCCGACACCGTCCGCGCCGCTACTGCGCGAAGCTCAGCGTGATCGGTGCCCCGAACGTGATCGGGGTGCCCGGTGCCGGGTCCTGAGTGACGACGCCGTTCGACGGCACGCCGCTGTTCTGGGCGTTGGGCAGCTTGACCAGCGTGCCCGTCCAGCCGAGGCTCGCCAACTGCGGGTAGGCGTCGTCCCAGAACTGGCCGCGCAGGTTGGGCATGAGGAACTGGTTGCCGCGCGACACCTGGATCTGAATGACGGTGTCGACCGGAACGTCCTGAAGCGCCGGCGGATTGGTGCTGACCACCTGGCCCGCCGCGCGGGTGTTGTCCACCTGCACCTGCACGAAGTTCGGGAACTCGTTCGCGCGCAGGATGTTCTCGCAGTCGGTGGCGGTCAACCCGGCGCAGTCCGGCACGCCCTTGCTGCCCGGCCCACTGCCCACGATGAGGATGATCTGGTTCGTGATCGCGGACGTCGAGTTGGCCGGCGGGCTGGTCTCCAGCACGCGGCCCTTCTGTTCCGGCAGCGACGCCGACTCGGTCACCTTGATGTTGGTGAACTCCTCTTCGCGGAGCCGCGCGCTGGCCTGCTCCGGCGTCATGGTCTTGACGTCCGGGACGACCTTCTGCTCGGGCCCCGACGAGACCTTGATGACGATGAGGTCGCCCGCCGCGACGGCGGTGCCCGACTCGGGATCGGTGCCGATCACCTGCCCGGGCAGGACCTTGCTGTCGGCCTGTTCGTCGGTACGGGTCTCGAAGCCGCGGTTCTGCAAGGTCGCCGTCGCGTCCTGGATCGACTGGCCGGCCACGTCGGGCACCTGTTGATCGCGTGGCGCTCCACCGATCATGTTGATCGCGACGGTGACGACCACGGTGAGCACCGCGAGCAGCGCCACGGCGATCACCCAGCGCCGGATCGACCGGTTGCGGGCGTCGTTGGGCCGGTGGGCGGGGATGCGTTCGGTGGGCGCATGCCGCCCGCCGTGGGCGGTCGCCGGCGCCGTCAGCATCGACGTCCGCTCGGCGTCGGTGAAGACCTTGGGCGCCTCGGGGGCCTCGCCGCTGTGCACGCGGATCAGGTCGGCGCGCATCTCCGCGGCCGTCTGGTAGCGGTTGTCCGGGTTCTTGGTCAGCGCCTTGAGCACCACGGCGTCGAGTTCCGGGCTGATGCCCTCGTGGCGCTGCGACGGCGGCGTCGGATCCTCGCGGACGTGCTGGTAGGCGACGGCCACGGGGGAGTCACCGACGAACGGCGGCTCGCCGGTCAGGATCTCGTAGAGCACGCAGCCCAGCGAGTACACGTCGGAGCGCGCGTCGACCTTCTCGCCGCGCGCCTGCTCGGGTGACAGGTACTGCGCGGTGCCGATGACGGCCGCGGTCTGGGTGACGCTGTTGCCGGCGTCGGCGAGCGCGCGGGCGATGCCGAAGTCCATCACCTTCACCGCGCCGGCCTTGCTGATCATGATGTTGGCGGGCTTGACGTCGCGGTGGATGATGCCGTGCTGGTGGCTGAAGTTCAGCGCCTGGCAGGCGTCGGCGATGATCTCGATCGCCCGCCGGGTGGGGATCGGGCCCTCGGTGTGGACGATGTCGCGCAGCGTCACGCCGTCCACGTACTCCATGACGATGTAGGGCAGCGGACCGTTGGCCGTCTCGGCTTCGCCGGTGTCGTACACCGCGACGATCGCCGGGTGGTTCAGCGCGGCGGCGTTCTGCGCCTCGCGACGGAACCGCAGATAGAAGCTCGGGTCGCGGGCGAGGTCGGCGCGCAGCACCTTGACCGCGACGTCGCGGTGCAGCCGGACGTCGCGGGCGATGTGAACCTCGGACATGCCGCCGAACCCGAGGATCTCGCCGAGCTCGTAACGGTCTGACAGGTGTTGGGGCGTGGTCATCGGTATGTCTGTTCGTGGGGGGCGCGGGAGTGCGCCGCCACCGTCTGTACCCAAGCTTCGCCGATGTCACCCGCCGCGGTCCAATCGCGGGCCACAGGCGGTGCTGGATCCAGGTCGATTCGCGGCATCGCCGATGGTGACGGGGGTGGCGCCTCGGTGGTGATGGTGTTGGTGATCGTCGGCGGCGGGAGTTGCTGGTCCTTGCGGTCCTGCGCGTTGAGCACGATGAGGATCGCGATGACGATCGCCAGGGCGCCGAGCACGCCGGCGGCCCACAGCAGCGCCCGCTGACCCGAGGAGAAGGTGCGGCGCGGCGGCGGCGCGGGCCGGTGCGTTCCGGTGGTGGCCCGCGGGCGGGCCTGCGTCGGCGGGCGGCCGTAGTCGGCGGTCGAGCGCACCTGCGCGCTGGACGGGATGGCGGCCGGGGTGGCCCGGCCGATCGCCGGCGCCTGGTTGGGCCGCGGCGGCCGACGTCCCGCCCGCACGGCCGCGACGGCGTCGGCGAAGGCACCGCCGGTGCGGTACCGCAGGCCGGGTTCCTTCGCCAGCGTGATCTCGATCAGCTCGCGGACGTTGGGCGGCAGGTCGGCCGGCAGCGGCGCGGGCTGCTCCTTGATGTGCTTCATCGCCACCGTCAGCGCGCCGTCACCGGTGAACGGGCGGCGGCCCGAAACCGATTCGTAGCCAACGACTCCCAGCGAGTAGACGTCACTGGCGGCGGTGGCGTCCCGGCCGAGGGCCTGCTCCGGGGCGATGTACTGCGCGGTGCCCATGACCATGCCGGTCTGGGTCACCGGCGCCGCGTCGACGGCCTTGGCGATGCCGAAGTCGGTGAGCTTCACCTGGCCGGTGGGCGTGATGAGGATGTTGCCGGGCTTCACGTCGCGGTGCACCAGGCCCGCCGTGTGCGCGACCTGCAGCGCACGGCCGGTCTGCTCGAGCATGTCCAGCGCGTGCCGCAGCGACAGCCGCCCGGTGCGCTTGATGACGGCGTTGAGCGGCTCGCCGTTGACGAGCTCCATGACCAGGTAGGCGGTGCGGCCCTCGCCGTCGAGTTCGGTCTCGCCGTAGTCGTACACGCTCGCGATGCCGGGATGGTTGAGCATGGCGACCGTGCGCGCCTCGGCGCGGAAGCGCTCGACGAACTCGGGATCGGTGGAGTACTCGGCCTTGAGCACCTTGATGGCCACCTGACGGCCCAGGCGGCTGTCCAGACCCTCCCAGACCTGCCCCATGCCGCCGGTGGCGATGAGCCGCTGCAACCGGTAGCGGTCGGACAGCGTCACTCCGACGCGCGCGCTCATGATCCCTCCCGCAGCGCAGCGGCGATGGTGGCGCGGCCGATCGGCGCGGCCACTGCACCGCCCGTGGCGGACAATCGGTCGCCCCCATTCTCCACCAGGACCGCGACGGCCACCTTGGGAGCCTTGGCCGGCGCAAACGCGATGTACCAGGCGTGCGGGGGCGTGTTGCGCGGGTCCGTCCCGTGTTCGGCGGTGCCCGTCTTGGAAGCGATCTGCACGCCGGCGATGGCTCCCTTCTGCTGAGTCACCTGTTCGGCGCCAATCATCAGATCCGTCAGTGTAGTAGCGACCTGCGAAGATACCGCCCGGCGAGCCTCGGTGGGGGTCGTCGTCGCGACGTTCGACAGGTCCGGACCCCGCAGGTCCGACACCAGGTAGGGCGTCATGGCGACCCCTCCGTTGGCGACGGTGGCGGCCACCATCGCGTTCTGCAGTGGCGTGAGGGCGACGTCCTTCTGGCCGATGCTCGACATGCCGAGCGCGGCGGCGTCGCTGATGGGGCCGAGGGTCGACTCGACGACCTGAAGGGGGATCGGCACGGTCGGCTGGTCGACGCCGAACCCGCGTGCGGCCTCGCGAAGCTTGTCGGCTCCGGTGTCGATGCCCATCTGGACGAAGGCGGTGTTGCAGGAGCGGGCGAACGCCTCCCGCAGCGTGGTCGACGGGCCGCTGCCGCATGACGTGCCGCCGTAGTTCTCCAGCGTGGACGTGCTGTCCGGCAGGACGATTCGCGGTGCGGACGTCAGCTGCGTGTCCGGCGTCGCGCCGTTGGCCAGGGCGGCGGCGGTGGTGATCACCTTGAACGTCGACCCCGGCGGGTACGTCTCGGAGATGGCACGGTTCACCAGCGGTGACTCGGGATCGTCGCGCAACCGCTCCCAGGCGGCCGACTGCTCCTCGACGTCGTGCGACGCCAGCAGGTTCGGGTCGTACGAGGGGGCGGACACCATGGCCAGGATCTTTCCGGTGGACGGCTCCAGCGCGACGACCGAACCCTTGCACGGTCCGCCGCAGCCCTGGGCCATGGCGTCCCAGGCCGCCTCCTGCACGTCCGGGTTGATCGTGGTGCCGACGTTGCCGCCGCGCGGGTCGCGACCGGTGAAGAAATCGGCCAGCCGCCGGCCGAACAACCGCTCGTCGGACCCGTTGAGGATCGGGCCCTCGGCGCGCTCCAGACCGGTGCTGGAGAAGCGCAGCGAGTAGAAGCCGGTCACCGGGGCGTACGCCAGCGGGTTGGGGTAGACGCGCAGGTAGCGCAACCGCCCGTCGGTGGCCACCGAATAGGCGAGCAGCTGGCCGCCCGCGGTGATCTGGCCGCGCTGGCGGGAGTACTCGTCGAGCAGCACGCGCTGGTTGCGCGGATCCGAACGCAGCCCGTCGGCGGTGAAGACCTGGGTGAGCGTCGCGTTGCCCAGCAGCAGGATGACGAGGACCATCAGCGCGAGGGAGATACGACGCAGCGAGGTGTTCATACCTTCGAGATCACCTCCGTGCTGGCGGAGGCGATCGGCCCGGGCGTCGGACCCTTCGTGGTGATGGGCCGCCGTGCCGCGTGCGAGATGCGGATCAGGATGGCCAGCAGCACGTAGTTGGCCAGCAGCGACGATCCGCCGTAGGACATCCACGGCGTCGTGAGGCCGGTCAGCGGGATCAGCTTGGTGACGCCGCCGACCACGATGAACAGCTGGATGCCGAGCGTGGCGGCCAGGCCCGCGGCCAGCAGCTTGCCGAAGCTGTCGCGCACGGCGATCGCGGTGCGCATGCCGCGGACGATGACGATCGTGTAGAGCATCAGCACGCCGGCGAAGCCCACCAGCCCGAGTTCCTCGCCGACCGCGGCGATGATGAAGTCCGTCGACGCCGCGGGCACCGTGCCGGGCTGGCCGTTGCCCAGCCCGGTGCCGAAGATGCCGCCGGTGGCGAAGCTGAACAGCGACTGCACCATCTGATAGCCGGCACCGTCGGGATCGGCGAACGGATCGAGCCAGTTCTGCACGCGCACCCGGACGTGGCCGAAGGCGTAGTACGCCGCGACGCTGCCGATGGCGAACAGGCCGAGCCCCAGGAGCACCCAGCTGATCCGGTCGGTGGCGACGTACACCAACACCAGGAACGAGGCGTACAGCAGCAGCGAGGTGCCCAGGTCCTTCTCGAACACCATGACGCCGATCGACGCGATCCACGCGGCGAGCAGGGGAGCGAGGTCGCGCGGTCGCGGCAGGTTGAGGCCCAGCACGTGCTTGCCCGCACTGGTGAACAGGCTGCGCTTGGACACCAGCACCGATGCGAAGAACACCAGCAGCAGGATCTTCGAGAACTCGGCGGGCTGAATCGAGAAGCCGGGCAGGCGAATCCAGATCTTGGCGCCGCCCTGCTCGGACATCGACCGCGGCAGCAGCGCGGGGATCACCAGCAGCACCAGACCGGTCAACCCGCAGACGTAGCCGTACTTGGCCAGCATGCGGTGGTCGTGCAGGAAGGCGACGACCGCGGCGAACCCGATGACGCCGACCAGCGTCCAGAGCATCTGCTGGTTGGCGCTCGGTCCGGGGGCGGCCCCGGCGTCCAGCGGCGCGGTCAGGTCGAGGCGGTGGATCATGACCAGCCCCAGGCCATTCAGTAGCGCGACGATCGGCAGCAGCAGCGGATCGGCGTACGGCGCGAACCGCCGGATCGCGAGGTGCGCGCCTGCGAACAGCGCCACGTAGCCGACCAGGTACTGCAGCAGGTCCCAGCTCAGCCCCTGCTCCTGGTTCGCCTCGACGAGCAGCAGGGCCACCATCGTGATGACGGCCGCGAAGCCGAGCAGCAGCAGTTCCGCGTTGCGCCGGGTGGGCATGGGCGGAACGACGGTGACGGCGGCCTGCGGCTGGGTCGTCATGACGCGGCCCGGCAGGTGGTGCCCGGCTCCTGGGGTGAGGGAGGCAGCGCCGTGACGGTCGGGGACGGTGCGGGCGGGGGAGTGGACGCGTTGGGATCGTCGGCGGTCGGCGGCGACGTCACCGTGGTCGGGGTCTCCGGCGCCGGGCCGGGAAGGGGCCCGCGTGACGGCGAGGTGGTCGCCGGCGTCCCCGATGCGGTCGGCGTGCCGGAGGTCGACGGGGCGCCGGAGGTCGGTGGCGGCGCAGCGGTGGTCGTGGTGGCGGGGCGCGGCGGTGCGCAGATCGGCAGCAGTGAGCTGGCGGCGAGGTCGCGCAACTGGCGGATCGCGTCGTCCACCGATCCGGTCGGCAGGCCGGCGGCCACCTGCGCGCGTTCGGATTCGCGGAGGTCGCCGATCTCGAGGAGTTCGCAGTCGGTGCGGGCGTCGTCGACGCCGATGATGCGCAGCCCGTTGCGGTCGTCGAGGCAGGCCACCCGGTACGGCTCCTGCAGCGGGAAGCCCAGCAGCGAACCCTGGACGCCGCGCATGATGTAGACCGCGCCGTCGTGCTCGGCGACGTAGTAGTTGCTGCGGATCATCATCCGCCCGACGGCGAGCCCGGCCCCGATCAGCAACACCAGCAGGATCACCGCGATGAGCATCGTGCGTCGTGACCGCGGCTTCTTCGGCGGCGGTTCGGGTTCCACCGCGGGGCGCTTGGCCGGCGCGGCGCGCTTGGGGTTGAACGCCGACGCGCGGCCGGCGGCGGTATTGGGCGGCGCGGTCTGGTCGTCGTCACCGGAGACGGCGCCGGCCAGGATGGGTTGGGTCTGGCCGTAGTCGTAGTCGACGACGTCGGCGACCACCACGGTCACGTTGTCCGGGCCGCCACCGCGCAGTGCCAATTCGATGAGCCGGTCCGCACTCTCGGCGACGTCGGCGATCTGCAGCGCCTCGGCGATCGTGTCGCGGCTGACGGGGTCGGAGAGTCCGTCGGAGCACAGCAGGTAGCGGTCGCCGGCCTTGGCCTCCCGCACGATCAGCGTCGGCTCGACCTCGTGGCCGGTCAGCGCGCGCATGATCAGCGAGCGCTGCGGGTGGCTGTGCGCCTCCTCGGCGGTGATGCGGCCCTCGTCGACGAGCGTCTGGACGAACGTGTCGTCCTTCGTGATCTGGCTCAGCTCGCCGTCGCGCATCAGGTAGCCGCGGGAGTCGCCGATGTGCACGAGCCCAAGTCGATTGCCCGCGAACAGGATCGCGGTGAGGGTGGTACCCATCCCCTCCAGTTCGGGGTCGGCCTCCACGTGCGCGGCGATCGCCGCGTTGCCCTCGTGCACGGCCTCGTTGAGCTGGTTGAGCAGGTCGCCGCCGGGCTCGTCGTCGTCGAGGTGCGCGAGTGCGGCGATGACCAACTGGGACGCCACCTCGCCGGCGGCGTGGCCGCCCATGCCGTCGGCGAGTGCCAGCAGGCGGGCACCGGCGTACACCGAGTCCTCGTTGTTGGCGCGCACCAGGCCGCGGTCGCTGCGGGCGGCGTAGCGAAGGACGAGCGTCACGGGCGCAACTCGATCGCCGTCTTGCCGATCCGTACCGGCGTACCCATCGGAACCCTAACCGCCGTCGTCACCTTCGCCCTGTCGAGGTATGTGCCGTTGGTCGATCCTAGGTCTTCGACGTACCACTCGTTCCCGCGCGGCGACAGCCGTGCGTGGCGTGTCGACGCGTAGTCGTCGGTGAGCACGAGCGTGGAGTCGTCGGCGCGGCCGATCAGCACCGGCTGCGTACCGAGCGTGATGCGGGTGCCTGCCAGCGCGCCGTCGGTCACCACCAGTTGGCGCGCGACGTTGCGCTGCCGGTTGGGCAGCAGCGTGCCGCGCAGTGCGAGGCCCCGCTTGACCATCACCGCGCCGGTCGGCGCATAGAGATCGGTGCGCAGGATGCGCAGCACCGACCAGATGAACAGCCACAGCAGCAGCAGGAACCCGACACGCGTCAGCTGCAGAACCAGCCCCTGCATCCGACGTCCTCTCCGTCACCGTCCCGTTGCCGCATCACCTACGTCCCGGCCGTCGCCCGGGCGACGGCACCACCGGCTGCCGAGACCACTTCGGCACCCTCGGCAACGTCACGATACTTGCACCGTGAACGGCGTGGAGGGGAAGCGTTCGCCTCGACTCGCGGCCGTGACCCGTTCGAGTCCTCGGCCGCGACCGTGCCCTAGTGGACGCGGACGATGATCTCGGAGTGTCCGAGGCGGATGACGTCGCCGTCCGCCAGCTGCCACTCCTGCACCGGCGCGTTGTTCACCGTCGTGCCGTTGGTGGAGTTGAGGTCCGACAGCAGCGCGACCTGGCCGTCCCAGCGGATCTCCAGGTGCCGCCGGCTGACGCCGGTGTCGGGCAGCCGGAACTGGGCGTCCTGGCCGCGGCCGATGACGTTGGCGCCCTCGCGCAGCTGGTAGGTGCGGCCGCTGCCGTCGTCGAGCTGCAACGTCACCGTCGCGCCACCGGCACCAGTGCCGTATCCGCCGCCGTAGCCGCCCGCGGCGCCGTACCCGCCGTCGGCGTACCCGGCGCCGCCACCGTAGGCCTGGTCGCCGTAGCCCTGCTGCGCGGGCGGCTGACCGTAGTCGTAGCCGGCGGGCTGTCCCGCGGGCTGACCGTAGTCCTGGCGGCCGTAACCGCCGCCGTAGGCCTGGTCGCCGTACCCGCCCTGCTCGCCGTAGCCGCCACCCTGCTCGGGGTAGCCGCCCTGGTCGGGGTAGGCGGGACGGGGCTCGGGGCGGCCGTAGTCGTCGTGGCGCGGCGGGGGCGCCGACGGACGGCCGTAGTCGTAGTCGCCGGCCGGGGCGCCGTAGCCGCCCTGACCGCCGGGGGCGCCGTAGCCACCCTGGCCGGGCGGCGGGTAACCCTGGTCGCCGTAGCCACCGGGCTGGCCGTAGCCGCCACCGGCGGGGGGCCGCTGGTCGTAGGACGGCGGCGGGTAACCCTGCTCGCCGTAGCCGCCCTGCTCGCCGTAGCCGCCACCCTGCTCGGGGTAGCCGCCGCGGTCATAGCCGCCCTGCTGCGGCGGGTAGCCGGGATTCTGCTGCGGGTAGCCGCCCTGCTCCGGCGGGTACGGGCGGCGGGGATCCTCGCCTTGGCGGCCGTAGTCGTAGTAGTCGTCGCCCGGCTGCTGTCCTTGTCCCTGGCCCTGGCCGCGGTAACTCGGGTTGTCGGTCATCGATGGAACTCCTGGTTCTGCGGTGTTCGCGCGGAGAGGTGATGCATGAGCGGGTGCGCCCGCCGAGTCTGAAGTCTGCGAGGTCGTGTCCGGGTTGACGGCTCCGCGGACGCGGAGTTGGCCCGTGTGCAGGTTCGGTGACGGCTCGAATCCGACGACCACCTCACCATACGTTTGCCACCCTTGGTCATGGATGTATCCCTCCAGGTGTCTGGCAAAACTGCTGGCAGTGAGATCGGGGTCGGCGCTCACCTTCCGATGGTCGGGCACACTGAGGGTAATGACGTACTCGTTCGGTGCCAAAATGTGGCCGCCGGGGAGTTCGCGCACTTTGAGTTCGGCTTCGCGCTGCAGCATCAGCTCGACTTCCTGCGGGACGATCGCCCCGCCGAAGACCCGCGCGAAGGCGTCGCCGACGCCGGACTCGAGTTTGCGTTCGAAGCGGCCGACCAGACCCATGTCGTCAGCCACCTCGCCTCGTCGTCTCGTCGTGCCCGGCGTCCCGCGTGTCGCGGAGCCGGATTGCCTTGAGGGCATGGTATCGGCCCACTGCCTCCGAACGTGAACAACGGATCTCTGAGAATCTCATCGCGGCTGGTCACGGCGGTGTACCGAGGGGCCGCGGACGGATTTGGGGGAGCGCCGGGGGTGCGTGATAGCCTTCTCGGGTTGTTCGGGGCGAGTGGCGGAATGGCAGACGCGCTGGCTTCAGGTGCCAGTGTCCTTCGGGACGTGGGGGTTCAAGTCCCCCTTCGCCCACAACGCGCGGGATGACCGCACACACGAAGGCCGTGAACCCATCGGGGTTCGCGGCCTTCGTGCTTTCTTCGTGTCGGTGGGCGCACGCATACTCCCCTTGGGGGTGGGGGACATGGGGAACAAGCGGTCGTCGGACGGTGGGGGAACCGTCGGGGGCTTCATCGTCGGGGTCATCGTGCTCGTCGCGCTCGTGCCGAAGCCGGTGTGGATTGCGCTCGGGGTGTGCGTCGCGGCAGCACTGCTCATCTGGCTGGTCTCTGCGCTGGTGGCGGCCGATCGGAAGCGCCGCGCGGAGGCCGAGGAACGCGAGCGCGCGGAGCGCATCGAACGCGCGGCTGCCGCGAAGCGCGAGCGGGAGGATCGTGCGCGCCGCGAGAAGCAGGCGCGCATCGACGCACTCGGCAAGGACAACGCGGCGCTGGTCGAGAAGGCGCTGCACTCGGTCACGGTGGTGACCGGATCCGAAGCCGCCCGTAAGGGATGGCTCGGCGACGTCGACTTCTCCGCCGACATCGCGGGCATCAACGACGCGTTCGGGAAGGCTCACGCGCTGCGCGGCGTCACCGACCGGCTCTCGGCGCTCGACAAGCCGAGCGCCGATGACCGCAGGATCCTCGCCGAGGCGCGCACGACCATCGCCGGTCTCGAACGCACCGCCTGCGAGCGCGTCGAACTCATCGCCAAGTGCGCCCGGGAGGCCCAACTGGTCGACCGGTGCCTGCGCGCCGAGCGCACCGACGCTCGCGTGGCCGAGGAGCGGGCGCAGCTGCATGGACAGCTCAGCGCCATGTTGTACGGCGTCGAGGCGACGCCGACCCCGGATCCCGCCGACTCGACGGCGGAGGTGGTCAGGACGCGCGTGCGGGCATACCTCGAGATCAAGAACCAGATCGACCGCACGCGAGGTGTCGACCGATGATGCGAAATGCGCTGTGTCGCACTGCTATTCGTCGACAGCGGCGGAGACGGTCGGGAACACCGGCAGTTCGTTCTGCCACTGGCACAATGCCACGATGCGCGCGATCGAAGGCTTGGCGGAGACCAGGCGCAGGGCGATGTCCCGTCGGCGACAGACCTCCGACAGGACGGCCAGCGCGGTGAACGTGCACAGGCCCAGGAAGCCCGCCGCATCGACGTCGACGACGAGGACGCCGTCCGGCGCGGTGGCGTTCGACGCTTCGGCCAGCACGCAGCGCCACGACGCCAGGTTGCTGATGTCCACGTCGCCGCGCACGCGCAGCACCGTCTTCGCGCCGAGGCTCTCGACGTCGACCTCGAACCGACTCGCGCCGTCGACCGCTGCGTCGAAGCACGCGGTCCATTCAGGACGAGCCAGAAATGCTCGTAGGGGAGACATCTCCGCTCATCCCTTCAGTCATCTCGCGGGGAGGATTCCTGCGCCATACCTCCCGCCCTGTGCTCTGAAGGCGGTTCTCGACCACGAAGCGTACGCCCAGAAGTTTACGTTGTAAACGGCGGTACTGTGGCGTCTGGCGAGACGACGAGAACAGCGGCGGTGGAACGAATGGCGGGTGGGCAGGGCGTCGGTCGCCGGCGCGCGAAGGACGAGGTAGGCGATGGTGCGGTCAGCGGGGACCAGTCCACCCCGCGGCTGACGCGTCCGGTGATCCTCGACGCCGCAATCGCATTCATCGACGAGCACGGCTTGGACCGTCTCACCATGCGCCGCCTCGGCCAGACCTGCGGCGTGGAGGCCATGGCGTTGTACCGGTACGTGCACAGCCGCGGTGACCTCCTCACGGGCATCGTCGACCACGTCCTCGACCAGCTGTACACCGACCAACTGGCGGCTCGTCGGCAGGAGGACGGTTGGCAGGACTACCTGCTGCGCCTCGCGCATGGCGTCCGTCAGATTGCCCTGCACCATCCCCAGGTCTTCCCGCTCGTCGCGACGGCAGCGCCCGAAGCGCCGTGGGTGCGGCCACCGCTGCGCAGTCTGCGCTGGATGGAGTCGTTCCTCGACACCCTCATCTCCTACGGGTTCACCGACGAGACCGCGGTGACCGCGTACCGCACGTACACCAGCTTCCTGGTGGGGCAGTTGCTGCAGGAAGTGTCGGCCCGCGGGGCGGAACTCCACCGTGACGAAGCCGTCGTGGAGGAAGCGGATCCGAAGACGCCGATCATGGACCTCAGCGAGTACCCGAACCTGCAGCGCCTCGAGCCGGCGCTGTCCGAGGATCACAGCGCCGCGGAGTTCGAGGACATGCTCGAAGCCATCCTCGACCGGCTCGAGTTGCTGGTCGCGCGCCACTAGCTCGCCAGCGAGCCCGCCAAAAGGCGTGGCGCCGGACGTACTTCGGCTGTCACGCTGACGGCGTGATCGACGTCGATGCCTTCCTCGCCGACGGCGTCGCGAGGCTCGAACAGCCGTCGCTGCGCGACGTCGCCGACGCCGCCCGGGCGGCGCTGTGGGCTCAACTCGGGATGTCACCGGACGATCCCGCGGGCTGGACCACGCCCGTGGCGTGGGCCGCGGACCTGACCGGCGACGGGCCGTTCGGCGCCCTCGTCCACAGTCCCGCCGTCGCCGAGGCGCTCGACCAGCTGTGCGGCGTCGGCGGATGGCAGCCGCGCGGCGCACTCGGCAACGTCCCCGTGCGCTTCCCGGTGGCTCCGGCCGCCGACGACCGGGGCTGGCATCTCGACGCGAACACGCCGGCGGGCGACGGCTCGTGGTGCGTCACCGGCCGCCCACACACGCTGCTGGTGCTGACGCTGCTGTCGGAGGTCGGTCCCGACGACGCGCCGACGCGCCTGCGCGTCGGGTCGCACCACGACGTGGCGGCCGTGCTGGGGAACCGTCAGTGGGATCCGTTCGACGCCGGGCCGGTGGTCGACGCGGCGAGTGCGCACCGTCCGATCGCCCGGGCGACCGGACGTCCCGGCGACGTGTACCTGGTGCATCCCTTCACGGTGCACGCGGCCGACGAACACCGCGGTTCCACACCACGTTTCATGGCGCAGGGTCCCGTCATGCTGGCCGCGCCGCTGTCGCCGGACGATCCCACACCGCTGGCGCGGGCGCTGCACGGCTGACCGTCAGCGCAGCGCGTGCCGCTCGCGGGACGCCCGCAGCGCTCGCCAGCCGTCGCGCACGCCTGCGAAGGAGCCCGGCGCGTCGCCGTCGACCACCACGGCGAACCGGCGTCGCCCACTGCCGCGCCGTCGCTTCGCGCGGTACATGGCGCGGTCCGCGCGGGCGAGCAGTTCGTCGGCGGTGCCGTCGGCGCCGGCCGTCACCCCGATACTCGCGGTGAGCGGCAACTGGAGCCCGGCGATCGCGAACGGGCGGGCGAGTATCCCGCGGATGCGCTCGACCAGGCCGCGAAGGTCGGCTGCGCCGGCGATCCGCTCGCGCACCACCACGAACTCGTCGCCGCCGAGCCGCACCACCACGTCGTCGTGCCGCACCGCCGTCGCCAGGCGGGTTCCCACCTCGCGCAGCATTCGATCGCCCGCCTCGTGGCCGAGGGTGTCGTTGATCCGCTTGAAGTCGTCGAGGTCGATGAACAGCACGCCGACGCGATGGCCGCAGCGCCGGGCCGTGACCAACGCGCGGGCCAACCGGTCCTCGAGGACCACGCGATTCGACAACCCGGTGAGCGAGTCGGTGAGCGCCGCACGTTCGAGCTGCGCGGCGACCTCCCTTCGCTGGGTGATGTCCTGCAGCTGCACCAGCAGGTGCGACGGCGCCCCGTCGGCGTCCGGCAGGGCGACGATGGTCTCCAGGCACCACACGACGCTGCCATCGGGCCGCCGAAATCGGCGTTCGACCTCGCGCCGGTCGCCGCCGCGCCGTGGGTTCGCCGGGGCGGCCTCGCCGGGCAGGGCGAAATCGGCGAGGCGGCAGCCGCGCAGGTCGCCTTCGCGGCGACCGAGCATGGTGCACAGCGCGGGGTTGACGCGCGACAGCGTGCCGTCGAGGTCCCGCAGGGCGATGCCGATCGTGGCGTGCTCGAACGCCATCTCGAACAGGCGGATCGCGTCGTCGCGCGCCGCCTCCGTCTCGACGCGGTCGGTGATGTCGCGCCGCGTGGTGATCACCTGGGTGGGCGGGCCCCCGGCCGACGGCAGCACGTGGGCCGTCGTCTCGATCCAGCGGTAGCCGCCGTCGGTGTGGCGCATGCGCAACGTCACCGGGGCGACGCGATCACCGGCGGCAATGCGTTGCCGCCACCGCTCCTTGGCCCCGCGGTCGTCGGGGTGGATGAGGTCGAGGCCGCTCATGCCGATGACCTCGTCGGGTTCCAGGCCGAGGACCGACTTGGTCGCCGGCGACGCCCATAGGTACGTCGAGTCCGACAGCAGTTGCCAGGCCACCATGTCGGAGCTGTGCTCGCCCAGCATGCGGTAGAAGCGCTCTGAATCCCGCAGTTCGAGGTCCTTCAGACGCTCGCCGCGGACAGCGCGGAAGGCGGTGACGACGGCGTAGGGGCGCGGGTCCGCCGGCTGGAGGAGCGGCACGGACTCCACGGTCAGCCAGACGTGCCGACCGGGAGCCTCGCTGCCGGGCCGGTGGACGCCGAGGGTGGCGCCGCGCACCGGGACGCCGAGACGCAGGGCCCGCATGGCGGGATGGTCCGCGCCGCTGACGGGCTGGCCGTCCTCGTCGACCGACGCCCACCGCCGGTCCTGGGAGGTGCGACCGAGCATCTGCGCCAGGGTCATGCCCAGGATGCTCTCGGCGCCGGGGGAGACGGCGAGGATGCTGCCGGCCGGGTCCTGCACGACGATGCCGGTGCGGGGGCACGCTGCGGGAAATCCTGCGAGGACGGCCATCGACTCGACCGAGTCGGCCTGCTCGAGTTCCCCTACCTGCACGTCGGAGTGCCCCTTCCACGATCGGCGGCAGGAAATTGACTATAGGGGCAATTGCGCGGCGTGACGAGGCCGCACACCCAATTGGCAGCCGACCGACCGGAAACGACGAAGGAGGGGCGCCCGCAAGGGGCGCCCCTCCTTCTCTCGAGCCGTCAGCGGCTCTGGTGCACTGCCGAGCCGCTAAGCGGCTCTGGTGCACTGCCGAGCCGCTAAGCGGCTCTGGTGCACTGCCGAGCCGTCAGCGGCTCTGATGCACCGTCGTGTCGACGTGCGGCGTGTTCGCCTGCTGCTGCGTGTCGTCCAGCCAGTAGTGGTGGTCGATGCCGGCCGGCACCGTCTGCACCACCGAGATGGCGTCGGCTTGCGCCGGCCCAGCCAGTCCCAGCACGGCGGCGGCGAGGCCACCGGCGACCAACGTGGTGAATCCGAACTTCTTCATGGCGTTTCCTCTTCCCTGCTTCGTCTGTCCCCCGAACGTGAGGTCCACCTAGCAGAACCGCGATGCGGCGGTGCGCATTCCGGAGCGACGGGGTGACGCGCGTTACGGGAAGCGGGCCAGGCAGAGGTCGCGGTCGCCGGACAGTCCGGAGCGGTAGGCGACGATGCGCGTGAAGCCCGCGGGCACGGTCTGACTGTCGACGTTGCTGGCCGCCAACCCGTTGGTGAGCAGGCCGGCGACGGCCTCGTCGAGATCCCCGGCGGTGAGCACGAGACCGCCCCCGCCGGGCGACTCGTCGGCGTCGGCCATCGCGGCCTGCGCGACCCCGGTGAGACAGGCCGTGCGCAACGCCGCGGCCGGAGTGTCGAGACCGAGCCCCGCCTCGTGCTGCACGGCCAGGGCGTAGCGCGAGGTGAGGACCGACAGTGCGGTGTTGTCGCCCTGCAGCAGCACGTAATTGGACTCGTCGGCGGGCGCGCCGAGCCGGCCCAGTGCGGCGAGGTCCACCCCGATGGTGTTCGTCGACGGACAGTAGGAGACCGGCGGAACGGGGGTGGCGTCGGGACAGGGGGCGGGGCCGTAGGACAGCGTCGGCGCCGAGGCGGGCCGGTACACCTCGCCGAGCGTGTCCATCATTGCGCTCAGGGTGTCCTCGTCGAGATCGACGTCCCCGGCCCGAACCGCGCCGTCACCGTCGACCGGCAGCGCCATGGGCAGGTCCCCGCGGCGCTGCTCGATCTCGTCGAGGTCGATGACCGCACACTCCGACGGCCCGCCGACGAAACCCATCTGGACGGCGCTGACGCGGTCGAATGCGGTTCCGTGACCGTCGTGGAGCATCGCCTCGTCGCCCGGCCCCAGCACGGGGTCGCGCAGCGTGATCGCCGCGGCCAGAACGTGATTGAGGCCGTCACCGGTACTCAGCCGGAAGCGCGTTGACTCACCCTCGGCCACCCACCGCACGTAGCTGCCGGCGAAGCAGTCGGCCTGCTGCTCGAGCACGATCACCGGGGTGTCGTCGGTCACCAGGCCGGCCATGTGCTGAACGGCGTGGCCGTATTCGTGCGCGATCAACGCGGCGATGGCGACGTCGCCGAAGAACTCGCGACCCGTCGGCACCATGACGCCGCGATCCCATGCCATGAGGTCACGGCGGGGGCAGTAGAACGCATTGGGCTCGCCGACGGTGTCGGTGCCGCAGATCGACGGACTCGACGGATCGTTGGAGTCGTAGGACTGCAGGCGCTCAATCGGGGCGAACTGCCCTTCGAGTGACTCCGCGTAGTTCTGCTGCCAGTACTCGGCGATGTCGTCGACCGCGAGCAGGCCCAGGGCGTCGACGCCGCCGCCGTCGCTGCCCTCGACCTCGCCGGCCGGCGCGGGAGCGTCGTCCTTGATCCCGCTGGGGCCGTCCTGGGCGGCGAGTCCCCCGGCGCGGAACGGATCGTAGAGGGTGGACACCGCGCGGCCCTGCGTGACGGAGGAGCACCCGGCGACCAGCAGCACCGCGCACGCGGCCACGATGATCCCCACGCGTCGCTTCATGTCCAGGTCCCTCGCAGCCGGTGAGCGTTCGACTGGAGACTAATCGCCGACGAGGAACGTCTCGACCGGACCGCTGAAAGGCATTGCCTGTACCCCAGATACGTGATGACGAAACTCGTTGCCACAGACCGATGATCGGGCCGTCATCGGTAGGACACCGGTTCTCAAGGACTCATTAGGAAGCGCTCCCCAACGCCTTAGATTCGACCCATACCGTCAAGGATGACGCCGTCGACAACGATGGCGCAGCCGACCCGGAGGACCGCCATGACCACGATGGGCAATCTCGAACTGTGCGAGGGCGCGCTGGTGCGGGCCTACAGCCGTCGGCTCGCGACCGTCGTGAGCGTCAGCGGCGAAATCGGTGACGGCAACGAGGAGCGACTCGCGGCGCGGGTCGGCCGCCACGTCCTCGACGACGCCGTGGTCCTCGACCTGGGCGGCCTGACGGCCGTCAGCGAGCAGGGCCGGCATCTGGTGGAGCGCGTGTACGACGTCTGCCGCGCCGCCGGCGTCGACTTCGCGGTGGTCGCCGCCGACGACGTGACCGCGACGATGAACCTCGTCGACGCCCCGTACCCCGTGGTGCGTTCGGTGCCCGATGCGCTGCGTTGCTTCGCCGATTTCACCGGCGCCCGCCGCCAGGTGCTGCTGCCGCTGCTCGGCAAGATCGCCTGAACCGCTCGGATCTGGGGTCGGATACCGGCCTAGGCCGGTGCCGCCAGGTGCGGGAAGCGGTCGTGCAGGTTGGCGATCAGGCGCTGCATCTCGGTGAGTTCGCGGCGCAGGTCGTGCCGTTGCCGGCGGTCGGTGCTCGCGCAGTACGTCCGTCGCTGCAGTCGGCCTTCGACGACGGAGAGCCTGGTCGTGCAGTCAGCCACCTGCGCGCTCAACGTAGCCAACAACAGGCGGGCCTGGCTTGCCGCCGCGTCCTCGATCACGGCGAAATCGTCTCATCGTTTTGCCATGATTGCCTCGTGGGGCCCGAATGTGGCCGATACCGCCACGATGCGGGCGCCGTCGCGAACCCCGTCGGCACCGCGCCGCCGACGCCTGGTAGGGATTGATCATGGGTAGGAACGAGCGCGCGAAGATCGTCATGTCGGACGACGAGATCGCCGACTTCATCGACCACAGCCGCACCGCCACGTTGGCGACGGTCTCGCCGGGAGGCAGGCCGCACCTGGTCGCCATGTGGTACGCCGTCCTCGACGGCGAGATCTGGTTCGAGACCAAGGCCAAGTCGCAGAAGGCCGTGAACCTGCGGCGCGATCCAACCGTCACCGTGATGATCGAGGACGGGCTCACCTACGACACCCTGCGCGGCGTGTCGATCGACGGTAGGGCGGAGATCGTCGACGCCGACCCGGACGTGCTGCATCGCGTCGGCGTCAGCGTGTGGAAGCGCTACACCGGGCCCTACAGCGACGACGTGAAGCCCTTCGTCGACCAGATGATGAACAACCGGATCGCCGTGCGCGTGGTCCCGACGCGGCTGCGGAGCTGGGACCACCGCAAGCTCGGCATGCCCGAGATGCCGGTGGGCGGCACCACGGCGCAGTACCTGCGCTGACGCGGCCCGGTGGGCGCGCACGCCCACCGGACCGCGCCGTCACGCGGCGAGCGGCGGCGCGAAGACGACCGCCGAATTCTGCCCACCCATGCCCAGCGAGGTCTTGAGCGTGATGCCGCCAGCCATCGGCGTGGGCCCGTCGAGCAGCCGGGCGTGCCCGGCCGCCACCGCCGGGGGGGCGGGGATGACGCCGCCCTCGTAGCCGAGCGCCGTGGCCGCGACCTCCACGGCGGCGGCCGCCCCTTGGCAGTGTCCGGTCAGCGGCTTGACCGAGAAGACCTGCGGCCGCCCGCCGAACAGCTCGTCGAGGACGCCCGCCTCGGCGGTGTCGCACTGCTGCGTGCCCGGTCCGTGCGCGTTGAGGTACCGCACGTCCGACGGCGCGACGCCGGCCGCGTGCAGCGCATCGCGGACGCACTCGTCGACGTACGTACGGGCCGGGTCCACCGAGGTGACGTGGAAGGCGTCGTGCGTCATGGCGCCGCCCAGCAGCCGGGTGTACGCCGAACCCTTGCCGGACATCACGAACGCGACCGACGCCTCGCCGACGGCGAACCCGCGGCTGCCCCGCTGGAACGGCCGGCATGCGTCGAGCGGTTCGACGTCGACCACCGCGACGCCCAGCTTCACGAAGTGCGCCACGTTCTCCGGCGTCAGCGAGAGGTCGGTGGCGATGAACACCACGTCGTCGACGAGGCCGGCGTCCAGCCACGTCTTGGCGGTGATGAGGCCCGCGTTGCCCGACGCGCACATCGCCGAGACGTTCATGGCCGGACCGTGAAAGCCGTACTCCTGCATCAACATCGACACCGGCGTGGACGGCATGAGGGCGAGGTAGTCGCGGACCTTCCGCTGCCCGCCGTCGGCGAGGTAGAACTCCCGCCACTCCTCGATCTCCGGCAGCACGACCGCATGCAGCAGACCCACCCTCCGGCCCGGCGTCCAGCCGCGCGCGGCGGCGTCGTCGATGGCCTCCCGGGCCGCCGCCCGCATCGCGCGCGCCGACCGGCTCGCCCCGTCACGCACGTCGCCGCCCGACGGGACCCGCGCCAGCCACGCGGCACCGCCGTCGGCTCCATACCCCTCGATGAGTTCGGCGGCGGGCTTGCCGCTGAGCAGTCCGTCCCACAGCGCCGACCGACCCCAGCCGTATCCCGTCACGGCCCCGATGCCGACGACGTTCGTCGACATCCCGACCCCACATGCTGCACCCATGGCTACCTCCGGTTGCGTGGGCGTCCCCTGCGGACCCCCTCTTCTTCGATTAACCGCCACGCAGCGCAAATTGACCAGCCGGGTGAATCGAATCGAGGCCCTGTTCGCTCCGCGTATCGGTGTTACGTTGGGTGACTGGACGCCTTTCGAGTCAGCTGAGGATCGCCGTGGGGGATCACCGAGACGACGCCGCGGCGGACGTCGACGCCACTGGCTCATCCGCTGAGCACCGGTCGGCGGACCACGCCACCGCCGACGAGCGCTACCGCCTGCTGCTCGAGCACAGCCCGGACGCCATCTGCGTCCATCAGCACGGACGTCTGGTGTACGTGAACGAGGCGGCCGTGCGGTGGATGCGGGCCGACTCGGCGGCCCAACTCGTCGGCGGCTGGATCACCGAGTTCGTGAACCCCGAGTCGATCCCCCCGATGCTCGAGCGGATCGCCGGGCTGCGGAACGTCGGCGACGTGTCCGAGCCGTCGGAGGCCGCGATGCTGCGGTTCGACGGCAACCGCCTGGACGTCGAGGCCGTCTCGGTGCTGACGACGTGGAACGGCGAGCCCGCCAATCAGGTGGTGTTCCGCGACGTCTCCGCGCAGAAGGCCGCCGAGACGGCGCTGCGCTATCAGGCCGCCCTGGTGCATCACGCGAGTGACGCCATCATCGCCACCACGCTCGACGGTGACGTGACGAGCTGGAACCCCGCCGCCGAAACGATCTACGGCCGCCAGGCCGCCGCGGTCCTGGGCCGCAGCGTGGCCGAAGCCGTTGGCGCCGAACTCAATCCGTGCAAGATCCTCGGAGTGGGCGGCGTGGTGACCGACACGCACTACGACGCCCACGGGCGACCGCTGACCGTCCGGGTGTCGGCCGCGGCGATGGACGACGGGTACGTGCTGCTGTGCACCGACCAGACCGCCCTGCGCCGCGCCGAGCAGCACTTCGAGAAGGTGGTCAGCTCACTCGACGAGGGCGTGCTGGTGCTCGACCACACCGGGCGCATCCTGTCGGTGAACCCCGCGGTGCGCCGACTGCTCGGCGTCCGCGCGGAGCATCTCGTGGTGGGCTACCGCGAACTCACCGAGGCGTGGTCGGAGCACTGGGAGTACGTCGTCTACGACGAGGACGGCGCCGCGGTGGACGCGAACGACGAGCCACCCATCCTGCGGACGCTGCGCGACGGCACGCCGTTCTCCGGTGAGGCACACAATCGGTCGGCCGCGGACGGCCAGGCGCGGTGGCTGGCCGTCACGACCTGCCGGCTCAACCCCGAGGACGGTCGCCGGTCGGCGGTGCTGATCTCGTTCCGGGACATCTCCGCGACCCGGCAGGCCGCTGAGCGGTTCGCCCACCAGGCGCTGCACGATCCGCTGACCGGGCTGCCCAACCGCACCAATCTCAGCGACAGCATCGATCGGATGCGCGCCGACGGACGGTTGGCCGCCCTGCTGTTCGTCGACCTCGACGATCTGAAGGGCGTCAACGACTCGTTGGGCCATGCCGCGGGCGACGTCATCATCCAAGCCGCCGCTCACCGCTTGCGCGGCGCGGTGCGCGCCGACGACGTCGTCTGCCGCTTCGCCGGTGACGAGTTCGTGGTGCTGCTGGTCGGGCCGCTGGGTGCCGACGCGCTGACCGCGGTGACGGATCGGATTCGCGCGATGATGGCGGAGCCCATCGTGGTGGCGGGATTCGCCGTGCAGATGGGCGCCAGCATCGGCGTGGTGGAGACCCGGCACGACGACGGTCGCGATGGCGCGACGCTGCTGCGGCTGGCGGACCGGGCGATGTACCACGCGAAGGCCACGGGCCGGCGGACCGCCGTGCTGTTCACGACCGAGGCGTGACGGGTGTTCAGTCGTCGGTGAGGTCGGCGTACTCGGGGTGCTTGTCGACGTAGTGGGCCACCATCGAGCAGGTCGGCACGATGCGCAGGCCCTCCTCCTTCGTGGCACGGAGCGCCTCGGCGACGAGGATGGTGCCCAGGCCGCGGCCCTCGAAGGCCGGCTCGATCTCGGTGTGCGGGAAGATGCGGCGGCCGCCGCGGTCGACGTAGTCGGCGAGCCCGACGGTCCGGCCCTCCACGGCGATGGTGAAGCGGCCGGGCTCGGCGGTCACGGTGGCCGGTGCGCCGGTCTTGTCGGTGACGGGGTTCATGGGGCTCCTCGGGTTCCGGTGTGCGGGCGGGGACGCAGCCTGCCGTTGGGCAGTGGCGGCGCGGGCAGGCGGTCTCCCGGGTACCCGCTGACGGCGCCGAAACGCGCGTCGGCGGACTGCCACTGCGCGCGGTACTCGACGATCTCGTCGTGGCTCCGGCCGACGAAGTTCCACCACATGACGATGTCCTCGCCGAACGGTGGACCACCCAGCAGCAGCACCCGCGCCGGACCGTCACCCGAATTGGCCAGCGTGACGGTGTCGACGCCGGGGGACTGGAACCAGAGGTCGCCCGCGTCGAGTGGTGTGCCGCCGGCCGTGACGTCGCCGGTGTCGGCGAGCACGCCGTGCTCGAAGTCGCGGTCGACGTCGAGGGTGATGGAGGCGCCGGGTGCGAGGTCGAGCTGCGCGCCGAGCAGCGAAGTGAAGGTGTGTACGGGGGAGCGCCGGTCCGCCAGTTCGCCGAGGAACACGCGTGCGGAGACGCCGTCGCCCACGGTGGCCACGGGCGGCGCGAAGTGCGCGAAGTCGCGGTCGGCGTGGCGGTCGGCATCGGGCAGGGCCAACCACAGTTGCGCGCCGTGCAGCGTCCGCGACGCCGACGTGGACACCTCGGAGTGGCAGATGCCGGCACCGGCAGTCATCAGGTTGAGTTCGCCCGGGCGCACCAGTGCGTGCACGCCGCCGCTGTCGCGGTGCTCGATCTCACCGTCGAACAGCCAGCTGACGGTCTGCAGCCCGGTGTGCGGGTGCGGCGGGACGTCCATCCCGGTGCCTGCGGCGAGGACGTGCGGACCGTAGTGGTCGGCGAAGCACCAGGCTCCGACCATCGTGCGGTCCCGCTGGGGCAGCGTGCGCCGGACCCGGATCGCGCGCGGACCGCCGAGTGGGACGTCGCGCGGGTGCAGGACACCGGTGAACGGCGATGTCCCGCACACGACTTCGTCGGGAGCCGCCTCGGTGTTGCTCACGGCGACCAGCGTAGTCCGGGCTCGAGCGGTCAGGGGGCCATCGCGTCGCGGATCACCTCGAAGTCACGCTGGTCGATGGCGAAGAGCCCGGAGCGGAACCGGACGCCCCAGTTCGAGCGGTCGGTGATGAAGCCGAGTTCGTCGATCAGCGGCCGGACGGGGGCCTCGATGACGTCGAGGTAGCGCACGCGGCGTCGCCAAGGCTGGAAGGCGGGTTCGCGGTCGACCTGAGGCACGTCGACCTGAAAGATCTCGTCGTCGCAGACCTGCCCGAGCGCGGTGAACGCCTGCAGCGGCGCACCGTCGGGGTAGTCGGTCTTGGGCGAGTAGAACGCGATCCAGTCGTCCTCCGCCATCCTGCGCAGCGGGTGCGGCCTACCGTGATTGGCCTGCGTGAAGCCGCCGGCCACGCCGCGTTCGACGTGCCCGCGGCTGACCGTGTTGATCCAGTACGTCATGCCGCTCACGCTAGGAACGCGGGCCGACAGGCCGGGGCGTTCATCCACAGTGGCGAGTTCGTCCACAGGAGGACGGCTCGGGATGGCGCCGTGGCGCGATCGAATGCTTGCCCGAACGCGAAAGAACCGCCGGCGCGCGTACGCCGGCGGTTCTTTGGGACGGTCCCGTCAGTGCGCCTCTCGGCAAGTGGTCGCTCGCGGCGACTTTCTGGGGTGGTACCCGGGGCATTGTCCGGGACCGTCGCACTTCTCAACGGGGACCGTTCCGGTTTTGTTCCGCCATCGGCCGACCCCGCTGCCGTCCCCTCGAAACACGGCAGCGAGGCCGGCGTCAGGCGGACTCGAGGAAGACCCGGCGTGGGCGGACCGTGTAGCCGTTCTGCTCGGCGAGCGAGCGCAGCTGCCCCAGGGCGAACGTCCGGCCGCGGCCACCCTCGGGGATCACGATTCCCGCCCAGAGGCCCTCGGCGCGCGGCAGCTCGACTGCTTCCCGGGCGCAGGCCCAGCGCCGCGGGCACGCCCGGCAGATCGCCTTGGCGTCCTCGTCGGCGGTGGAGGACCACCGGTCGGGATCACGCGTGCACTCGCCGACCGGCAGTCCGTCCAGGCCGATTGCGTTCATGGATTCTCCTCGGGTCGAGCGCCGCGTACTCGGTGGCGCGATGGTCTGACCGTAGCGCACTAACCGTAGCGATGCAACGGTTTTACGTGAAACCGAAGCAATCCGGTACGGGCGCTTCGCCGCACCTCAGACGCGAATCCGGTTCAAGCTTGCCCTTGCGAGACACGCCGCGCACATCGCAACCAGCGCAATGACACGGTTGTAACCATGTCATCGCAACGGTTACGGAAGAGTCTTGTCACCGCTAATGTGGACCCGAACGCGTAGCAGTGCAGCGGTTGTCGAAAGGTGAAGGCGTCCACGTGGTCGAGGTCGAACCCGCCGAGGGGACCGAGGGCGTGGACGTCGGCATGGTCCGCGCCGGCGCGGCCGCGGCTGCGCGCCGGCGACAACTCGACATCAGTCAGCGCCGCCTCGCGGCCGACGGCATCATCAACGCCGGGGCGCTCATCGCCTTCGAGAAGGGCCGCAGCTGGCCGCGTGAGCGCACCCGCGCGCGGCTCGAGGAGGTCCTGCAGTGGCCGCCCGGCACGATCGCGCGGCTACGTGCCGGCAGCGACCCCGCACCGCCCGCACCTCCCGGACCGCGCTCCGCCACGTCGTCGGAAGCAGGCGTAATCGAGGACGGGTCGCTCATCGCGCAGGCGGTCGACACCGCCGTGCACACACTGGCCGGCACGATCGCGACGCTGCCCGACGTGACGCACCCGGACTTCGTCGCCCGTGCCTCGTCGATACTCGCCGACCTCCGTCAGCTGGAGGCCGTCGCCGCTCGCGCCGCGCGGATCGGGCGGGTGACATCGCCCCTGCTACGAGCGTTGAGCGGGGTGCGCCGACAGATCGACGACCTGACGCGGCACGCGGCCACCGCACCCGGAGCGCCCCTGGCCCACCGGCTCTACGCGGCCCGGCGGGACGCCAACCTCACGGTCGAGGAGACGGCGCAAGCCGCGGGCGTCACCGAGGACGTGATCGTGGCCGCCGAGGCGGGCGAGTCGGTGCCGGACCGCGCGACGGCGCTCATCGAGATGCTGGTGGGCCAACTCGACTGGCGCTGACGTCGGTCAGAACCGGTCGCGCGCCCGCTCCCGGTCGTCACTGGTGGGGAAGTGTTCGGCGAGCGCCGCGGCGATCTCGACGAACTTCCGTCGCGTCGCCGGAGCCATCTCGGCCGTGCGCTCGATCACGCCACCCGGGCGCAGGTGCCCGTCGAAGGGCACCTCGACTACCCGCTGCCCCTGGCTCGCGAACTGCTCGGCGAGGACGCCGCGGGTGCGCTTGTCGGCGTGGCCGTCGGAGTCGTTGAGCACCACGACCGTCCGCTGCAGCAGCGAATGCAGACCGCGCGACGCCAGCCAGTCCAGCGTCTGCCCGGCCGCCGCGGCGCCATCCACCCACGGCGACGACACGACGACCATCGCGTCGAGGTCGCGGAGGACCTCCTGGGTCACGGGCGTGTCCATCGTCGAGCTGCAGTCGATGATCGAGATGGTGAAGTACCGGTCCAGTCGACTGGTGGCCTCGCGGTAGATCGCCGGATCCAGCACGCGCCGCCGCGCCGGGCTGCCCTCGCCGGCGAGGACGAACAGACCGGCGGCATTGCTGCCCACCCGGTTCCGGACGTCGGCGAAGGTCTCGAGGTGTTGATCGGCGGCGAGTTCCCAGTACGATCCCGCGGCGCGCGGATCGACGCGGCTGCCGAGCTTGCCGAAGGCGGTGTCGGCGTCGATGGCCACGACGCGGTCGTCCTGGCGCAGCTCGGCGAACACCGAACCGAGGCTGGCCGACACGGTCGTCTTTCCGACGCCGCCCTTGCCCATCACGCCGATCTTGTAGTGGCCGCGCAGCCCACCGCGGATGCGCGCCTCGAGTTCGGCGTCACGGATCTCCTCCGGCGACGGACCCAGGTTGACCAGTCCGAAGGTCATGCGGAAGACCGCGCGCCGCCAGCCCCGGCCCGGCGGGGTCCGCTTGACGGGCACCAACTGGTCCGCGCGGATCCGGTCGGCGTACGAGCCGGGCGGCACGGGCGGCAGCACGCGGGTGTCCTGCGGGTATGGCGTCTGCCAGGAACCGGTGCCACCGGGCGGCGGGCCGCCCGGTCGGGACGGTCGTTGCGGTGACGGGGATTGATGCGGTGCCGGAGGATGCGGCGGCACGTGCTGCGCGCCCGGTGGGACGTGCGGCTGGTGCGGTGGCGGCGGTTGCTGCGGCCACCCGGGCTGCTGCGGATTCCACTGCGACGGCGGCTCCGGGGACAGCTGCTCGCGCGGGCCGGCGTCCCGCGCGAACCCCGGCGGGGGTCCGTAGCGCGGTGGTTGGCGCACCTCGCCGGTCGGATGCTCCGACGGCCGGAGGGCATCGTGCGCGGGCGCGCCGGTCACGCCGGGTTCGTCGCCGACCGGGCGTGGCGCCGGATCGACCGGCGGCCGGCTCGGCGGAGGTGCCGCCGGGGTGACGGACGGCTGGGGCGGAGCCGGCTCGTAGTCGGTCTCCTCGGGTCCGGTCCACCCGAGTTGGTGACGCAGGGCATCGTCGCGGTCGCTCACGGCACGCGCGCTCCTTCCGGGTGGGCTGACGGCTTCGATACGAGTATCGACCACGACCGCCGGTCGGGGCTCCGGCCGTACCCGCCGCCGTCCGTCGACGGCGTGCTCAGCAAACGACGTGACGCACTGACCGCGGCCATCTGCTCCGCAGCGTCCGGCGGCGTGCGCCGCGTCGACGCGTGCCGCGCTGTGCCCCGTGTAAGTCGGATGCCGTTCCCCGCGGCCTTAAAGGGGCTGGAAATTAGTGCGTCGGAACCCCGTTCGGCGCTGGTAGCGTCCCCGGTGGCGGAGGGAGGGCGGCATGGGTCTGGCCAAGGACATCGAGAGCGTGGGGGCAGCGCTCGTCGAGATCGGCAAAGTCGGCAAGGAACTCGTCGCCAACGCCGACGAGCTCGCCGGCGGACTCGAGGGCCTGGGCAACCTCTTCCAGCGCTTCTCGTCGACCGGGCGGCTGGCCGATCTGGCCAGGCTCGGCCGCACGCTGTCCCGCCATGCCGACGATGCGCGGACGTTCCTGTCCCGGCCCGAGATCGCACGCTTCCTGAAGCGCGCCAAGACCCCCATCCTCAGCGCCGGCCAGTCGACCATCGCGGGGATGAAGCTGACCACCGGCGTCGGCACGCCCGACGACGGTGCCGGGTTCGGGCGCGGTGCCCGCGGCTTCGGCGTCGCGGGCGAAACCCTCGACGCGGCCTACCCGGACGACAGCTGGACCGGCGGCGGGTCGCACGCCTACGCCGACGCGAACGCCCGTCAGGCCGACCGCACCGGTGCCGCTATGCGCGCCGACGCCGCGATCAACGCCGTGCTGACGCGTGAGGCCGGGCAGATTACGGCGACGCGCACCGCCCTCGACGACGAGAGCGACTGGTTGGCCGACGTCGGTCTCGTCACCATGCTCGTCGCCGCGACGCCGTACGTCGGTCCCGGCACCGCGATGGCGATGGAGATCGCCGCGGTCACCAAGGCGCTCGGCGCGTGCACCGCCGAACTCGTCGACCTGTCCGCGCGCGTCGACGAGAACGCCGCCGAGATCCGCTCGTTCGCAACCGGTTACGGGTCCGGGCTCGCCGGTCTGTCACGGGAGGAGTCGGCGCCGCAGGCACCACCCCCGACCGCCCCGCCACCCGCGGACTCCGGCGACGAGTCGGCCCGGCCCGAGGAGGCCGACGCCCGCGATGACGCCCCGCCAGCGGGTGTGCCCGGCACGGCCCCCGGTGCATCCGGTGGTGCAGCGGGAGGCGGCGGGTCCTCGGCGCCGCCGGGAGAACCACCCCGCGAGTGCCGCCACGATCTCGGCGGCACACTCGACGATCCGCCCGACGGCGTCGAGCCTGCCCCAGCCGGGACCGACGCCTCGAGCGGCGGAGCCGCCCCGGGCCCAGCCCCGATGCCGGCAGCACCGCTCGGCGCCGTCCCCGCGACTGCCGGCGCGCTGCCCGCCGCGGGTGTCAACGCCGCGCAGCTCGCCGGGCTGGTGCAGACGCTGGTGCAGCAGGCGCTGCAGGAGCAGGCACGTGACGAGGCCCGCCGCGGCGACGAACGCGGCGAAGAACGTGGAAAGGACGCCGACGGGGACGGCGTGCCCGATGAGGACGGGGTGCCCGATGAGCGCGGCGTGCCCGACGCTGACGACGGGGACGGCATCCCCGACGGGGATCGGGACGGCGCACCCGACGAGGAGTTTGCGGGCGCTGCACCGGGCACCGCCAATGTCGGCCGCGTACCCGCTGACCTGCAGGTGGGCGGTGATCCGGCGGAAATGGGTGTCTCCGGTGGCGCTACCGTGGAACCAATCGGCGCAATAGGGTCACCGCCGGTGGCGTGACGGTAGGAAGATGGTCGACGAGGGGGTCTCGAACATGTCAGGCGATCTACGGGTCACCACTGCGCACCTGCGCGGTCTCGCTGCCACCCAGCAGCAGGCTGCCGCGGAGATCGGCGCCGCCACCCGTGCCACCGAGGGCGTGGGCACGGCGGTCCGCGTCAGCCACGGCGCCATCGGCTCTGCGACCGCCGCCGCGGTGGCCGCCGCGCAGCACGCGCGTGTGGCCGCCGGCGCGGCGATGGAGCGGATCTCCGCGGCGCTCGACGGGGACCTGACGGCGGCGGCCGGCCGCTACGACGGCGCCGACCAGTGGACCGGCGACCTGATCGGTCGACAGATACCGCCGAGGTGACGATGACCGGCACCTACGGGCACGGCGGCACGCACATCGACGACGTCGTCGCCGTCGAAGTGACGATCGACGGACTCCTCGTCATCGCCGACAAGCTCAACCTGATGGACTTCCCGCCCTCGCTCGGCATCCGGCCGAACATCCCGATCCCCGAACTGCGCGACCTCGTCTGGGAACAGGTGGAACGCGACCTGACCGCGCAGGGCGTCCTCGACGTCTTCGGTGAACCCCATCCCGAGGTCGCCGCGATGCTCGACACGCTGAGCCGCGCCGACCGCGCGCTCGAGTGCCGGTGGTGGCGGCGCGACGTGGGCGGCAAGATGATCCGCTTCGCGGTGTGCCGCAAGGGCGACCGCCACGTCATCGCCGCACGCGACCAGGACCTCATCGTGCTGCAGCGGATCGCCCCGCAGGTCGGCCTGGCCGGGATGGTCACCGCAGTACTCGGACCCGGAACGCCCGCCGACGTGGAACCGCTCACCGGCGTCGCCGAGAGGCTCGGCGAGTCGGCGACGGCGAACCAACTCGGGCAGTTCGGCATCGCGCCGACGTCGGCCCGCACCTATGCCGAGGCGATCGCCGAACCACACGGCTGGGTCGAGATCACCGTAGTGGAACGGCATCCGGGCGGTACCACCACCACCGCGGACGTCGCCGCCGGAGTGCTCGACGCACGGCAGGGCCGCATCGTCTCCATCCCGCGCCGGGTCAACGGCGACCTGTACGGCAGCTTCCTTCCCGGCACGCAGGAGAACCTGCAGCGGGCCCTCGACGGGCTGCTCGAGTTCCTGCCGTCGAAGGGCTGGTTCGACAGCGGCGTCGCCGAGGCCGACGCCGGACACGACTACTACTGACCAGGAGAGGCGCACCACCGGTGGAGGAGCACTCGCCGCACAACCTCGGCGACGGCCGGTTCGAGGACGACCAGGACGTCGACGCAGCACGCGGCTACGGAGCCAGCGGGGATGACGACCTGGGCGCCCTCGACTTCTCCGCGCCCGCCGACGACCACGGCTCCGACCTAGCGGCCGTCGACTTCCCGACCTACGGCGGCCCCGAGACACCGCCGCCGCCCACGCACGCAGCCGACCCCATCGAGGATGGCGTGCCGGTGCCGCTGTACACCGTCGCGAACCCGCCCGGAACCGTCACCGTGACCAGCTTCCTGGACGGCCGCATCAGCCGCATCGAACTGCACCCGCGGGCCGCCCGGATGTCGGAGGCGCAGCTGGCCGACGAGATCGTCGTGATCGCCCGGCTCGCCACCCAGGACGCCCGTTCGGCCCAGTACGCCTTCATGTTGGAGGGCATGCGCCAGCAGGGCCACGACGACGCCGACACCCGTGACTTCCTCAGCCGCGACCTCGAGCTGCCGTCGCCCGAACGGGCCGACGCCGAGCGGGCCGCGCTCTTCGCCACTCGATACGTAGGTGACCATGACTGATCAACTGGCCGGACTCTTCGGCAGCGCCGTAGGGATGCTCCCCACGGCGCCCGCGCGTGCGCTCGAGCTGTTCACCGAGATCACGTCGCTCGACGAGACCGCGTGCGACGCCTGGGTGGGGCGCATCCGCTGCGGCGACGTCGACCGCGTCACGCTGTTCCGGGCGTGGTACTCACGCGGCAACTTCGGCTCCCTGGCCGGTGCCGCCGAGATCTCGATGAACGCGCTGGGCGCCCGCGTGCCGATCGGCGGCCAGTTCGGCGACATCACCTACCCGGTGAACTCGCCGCTGGCGATCACCATGGGCTTCGCCGTGCACGAGGCGGGCGAGGGCAACCACGCCGACGCGATGGAGGCGCTGGAGGCTGCCCCGGCCGTCGGCGCCGACCATCTGGTGGCGTGGATCAAGGCCGTCGTCTACGCGTCGGCCGAGCGGTGGACCGACGTCATCGACGAGGTCCGCGGCGCCGGCAACTGGCCGGACACGTTCCTCGGGGCCGCTGCCGGCGTGGCGCACGGCGTCGCCGCCGCCAACCTCGGTCTCTTCACCGAGGCGGAGCGCCGGCTCACCGAATCGAACGCGTCGCCCGCCGGCGAGGCGTGCGCCACCGCGATCGCGTGGTTCCTCGCCATGACGCGTCGCAGTCAGGGCAACGAGGAGTCCGCGATCGCCCTGCTCGAATGGCTGCAGGCGACCCACCCGGAGCCGAAGGTGACTGCCGCACTGCGGGATCCGAACTACCGCCTGGTCACCACCACGCCGGAGAAGATCGCCTCCCGCAAGGATCCGTGGGATCCGGCCAGCGCCGTCGCCGACACGTCCGGCCGGGAGTTGCTGCTCGCCGAGGCGCAGGCCGAACTCGACCGGCAGATCGGCCTGAGCCGGGTGAAGGACCAGATCGAGCGGTACCGGGCGGCCACCCAGATGGCGAAGGTGCGCGCCGCGCGCGGCATGAAGGTGGCCCAGCAGTCGAAGCACATGATCTTCACCGGACCGCCGGGCACCGGCAAGACGACGATCGCGCGGGTCGTCGCCAACATCCTCGCCGGGCTCGGCGTCATCGCCGAGCCGAAGCTGGTCGAGACGTCCCGCAAGGACTTCGTCGCCGAGTACGAGGGGCAATCGGCGGTCAAGACCGCCCGCACCATCGACCGGGCACTGGGCGGCGTCCTGTTCATCGACGAGGCGTACACCCTGGTGCAGGAACGCAACGGCCAGGCCGACCCGTTCGGCACGGAGGCGCTCGACACGCTGCTCGCCCGGATGGAGAACGACCGCGACCGGCTGGTGGTCATCATCGCCGGCTACAGCGCCGACATCGACCGCCTGCTGGAGACCAACGACGGCCTGCGGTCGCGCTTCGCGACCCGCGTCGAGTTCGACTCCTACGCCCCCGACGAGATCGTCGCCATCGCGAAGGTGCTGGCCGAGAGCAATGATTCGCGTCTGAGCGACGAGGCCGCGAAGCGGGCGCTGGAGGCGGCGACGCTGCTCAGCCAGCGGACGCTCGGCGGCAAGCCGGCCCTCGACATCGCCGGTAACGGACGCTATGCGCGCCAGCTCGTCGAGGCCGGCGAGCAGTACCGCGACATGCGGCTGGCGCGGTCCCTCGACTTCGAGAACCTGGACGTCGAGCAGCTGAGCGAGATCGCCGGCGACGACATGGCCGAGGCCATCGACGCCGTCCACGCCCGTCTGAACATCGGCGACTGACCATGGCAGGTTTCCGGCTTACCACCAAGATCCAGGTCAGCGGCTGGCGCTTCCTGCTGCGGCGCGTCGAGCACGCGATCGTGCGGCGCGACACCCGCATGTTCGACGACCCGCTGCAGTTCTACAGCCGTGCCGTCGCGCTGGGCATCGTGCTCGCGGTGATGATCTGCCTCGGCGCCGCGCTGCTGGCCTACTTCAAGCCGCTCGGCAAGCGCAGCGGTGACACCCTGCTGGTCGACCGCACGACCAACCAGCTGTACCTGGTGATGCCAGGCACCGATCAGCTGCGACCGGTGTACAACCTCACCTCCGCGCGGCTGGTGCTCGGCAACCCGGGAACGCCGTCGGCGGTGAAGTCCGACGAACTCAACCGAATGAGCAAGGGCCAACCGATCGGCATCCCGGGCGCCCCGTACGCGACGCCCGTGGCGCCGGTCGGGGAGTCGACGTGGACGCTGTGCGACACGGTCACCAAGGCGGAAAGCGTTGCGCCGACCATCGATACGTCGGTGCTGGTGCTGCCGCTGACCACGGACGCCGCCACCGGTCCGCTGCGGCCGAACCAGGGCATGCTGGTCACCTACGCCGGCGCGGACTGGTTGATCACCGATCGCGGCAGGCACGCCATCGACCTCTCCGACCGCGCGGTCACCTCGGCGGTCGGCATCCCGGTCACCGCGAAGGCAACGCCGATCTCCGAAGGTCTGTTCAACGCCATCCCGAACGCCGGCCCGTGGCAGCTGCCGCAGGTGCCGGCCGCCGGCGCACCCAACGGCATCGGGCTGCCGCCGAAGCTGGTGAACGGAGCCGTGTTCGAGACCGTCACCGAGTCCGGCGAGCAGATGTACGTGGTGCTGCCCGACGGCGTCGCCAAGGTCAACGACACGACCGCCGCCGCGCTGCGGGCCTCGAACTCCTACGGGCTGATCGCGCCGCCGGCCATCGAGTCGAGCGACGTCGCGAAGATCGCCGAGCAGGTGTTCGTCTCGCCGCTGCCCGACGTGCCGCTCGACATGCTGCTGCGCGACGAGACGCCGGCGCTCTGCTGGTCCTGGCAGCGCGAACCGGGAGCGCAGGCTCCGAAGACCTCGATCGTCGCGGGCCGCCGCCTGCCGCTACCGGCATCCGCGCTCCGCACCGGCATCGACCAGATCGGCGGCACGTCGACGGTGTACATCGCCGGTGGCCAGTTCATCCGGCTGCAGTCCCCGGACCCGCGCTACGGGGAGAGCCTGTACTACATCGACCCGCAGGGCGTGCGGTACGGGCTGCCCAACGAGGACACCGCCAACGCACTGGGCTTGTCCGGTCCACTGACCGCCCCGTGGCAGGTGGTCAGCCTGCTCGTCGACGGGCCGGTGCTGTCCAAGGAGGCGGCGCTGCTCGAGCACGACACGCTGCCCGCCGACCCGAACCCCCGCACGATCGACGACGGCCGCGGCGGCGCGCAGCCCGCCGCCAACACCGGAGGCGGCTGATGACGACCAAGAAGTTCACGCCCACCATCAAGCGGGGGCCGCGCCTGACGCCCGGTGAGATCACCGTGACCCCGCCCGAGGACCTCGGCATCGAGATCCCGCCGTCGGGCATGCAGAAGGCCATGCCGTGGGTCATGGGCGGCTGCATGCTCGGAATGATCGTGATCATGATCTTCACCGGCGTTCGGCAGCTCTCGCCGTACATGCTGATGATGCCGCTGATGATGGTCATGGCCACCGTCGGCTTCATGGCAGGCGGCGGTCCCGGCGGCAAGAAGGTGCCGGAGATCAACGCCGATCGCAAGGAGTACCTGCGCTACCTCGCCGGGCTGCGCACCCGCGTGACGTCGTCGGCCGCAGCGCAGGTGACGTTCTTCAACTACCACGCACCGCATCCCGACGACCTGCTGTCGATCATCGGCACCCACCGGCAGTGGTCACGGCAGTCCAACTCCGACTTCTACGCCGCGGTCCGGATCGGGCTGGGATCCGAACCCGCCGTCGACCGGCTGCTCAAACCGGCGGTGGGCGGCGAACTCGCCGGGCCGCAGGCCGCGCCGCAGCCACACCTCGAACCCGTCAGTCACATGTGGGTGACGAAGTTCCTGCGCACCCACGGCCTCATCCACGACTGCCCGAAACTCGTTCAGCTGCGCACGTTTCCGACGATCGCCGTCGGCGGCGACGGTGACCGCGAGGGTCTGCTCACCGCGATGATCTGCCACCTGGCGGTGTTCCACCCACCGGACCTGCTGCAGATCCGGGTTCTCACCGACGACCCCGAGGACCCGCGCTGGTCCTGGGTCAAGTGGCTGCCCCACGTGCAACACCAGAGCGACACCGACGCCGCGGGCGCCACCCGGCTCGTCTTCACCCGCCCCGACGGCCTGAGTGACCTGACCGCCCGCGGACCGCACACCGCGGATTCCGCCCCGGCCGGCCCGTACGTCGTGGTGATCGACCTGACCGGCGGCAAGGCGGGCTTCCCCGTCGACGGCCGTGCCGGCGTCACGGTGATCACGCTGGGCAACCACCGCGGGTCGGCCTACCGCATCCGCGTCGACCCGGACGGCACGGCCGACGACCGGCTGCCAAACCAGTCGTTCCGCCTGGTGGCCAGCCAGTGCGACACGATGACCGCGGGTCAGGCCGGCCGGGTGGCGCGCAAGCTCGCCGGCTGGTCGATCACCGGCACCATCATCGACAAGAGCACCCGGGTGCAGAAGAAGGTCGCCACCGAGTGGCACGAGCTGGTGGGCGCACAGACCATCGAGGAGGTCACCCCCAACCGGTGGCGGATGTTCACCGACACCGACCGCGACCGCCTGAAGATCCCGTTCGGCCACGAACTGAAGACCGGCGACATCCAGTACCTCGACATCAAGGAGGGTGCCGAATTCGGGGCGGGCCCGCACGGGATGCTGATCGGCACCACGGGTTCGGGCAAGTCGGAGTTCCTGCGGACGCTGATCCTGTCGCTGGTGGCGACCCACCACCCGGACCAGGTCAACCTGCTGCTCACCGACTTCAAGGGCGGGTCGACGTTCCTCGGCATGGAGCGGCTACCGCACACCGCCGCGGTCGTCACCAACATGGAGGAGGAGGCCGAGCTGGTCAGCCGGATGGGCGAGGTGCTCTCCGGCGAACTGGACCGGCGCCAGTCGATCCTGCGGCAGGCCGGCATGCAGGTCGGCGCGGCCGGTGCGCTCTCGGGCGTCGCCGAGTACGAGAAGCACCGCGAGCGCGGCGCGGATCTGCCGCCGCTGCCCACGCTGTTCGTGGTGGTCGACGAATTCGCCGAGCTGCTGCAGAACCATCCCGACTTCATCGCGCTGTTCGACCGCATCTGCCGCGTCGGTCGATCGCTGCGCGTGCACCTGCTGTTGGCGACGCAGTCGCTGAACACCGGCGGTGTGCGCATCGACAAGCTCGAACCCAACCTGACGTATCGAATTGCGTTGCGCACCACCAGCTCCGCGGAGTCGAAGGCGGTGATCGGCACACCGGAGGCGCAGTACATCACCAATAAGGAGAGCGGTGTCGGCTTCCTGCGGGTCGGCATGGAGGATCCGGTGAAGTTCAAGAGCATGTACACCGGAGAGCCCTACGTGCCGGCCGCGACGCAGTCGGCCGACGGGGACTCCGCGCCGCGGCACGCCGTCGCGAGCCGGGTGAGCATCCGGCCCTTCACCGCGGCGGCCATCCCCGAGGCGGTGGCTCCATGACGGTGCAGCGCGAGACCGGCAACGGCGCCCGGCCCGTCGCGTTCGAGCCCGAGCAGCGGGTGCTGCGCGAGGTCGTGCTCGACCAGCTGACCACGGGCGAGATCCGCGCCTACCGCATGTGGTTGCCGCCCCTGACCGATCCGACGCCGGTCGACGAACTGGTCGCCCGCGACCAGAGCAGGCCGCTGCGGTTCGGGCTCGGCATCATGGACGAGCCGCGGCGGCACCGCCAGGAGGTCTGGGGCATCGACGTCTCGGCCGCGGGCGGCAACATCGCCGTCGGCGGCGCGCCGCAGACGGGCAAGTCGACGTTCCTGCAGACGCTCATCCTGTCGGCCGCCGCGTCGCACACGCCGCGGCAGGTGCAGTTCTACTGCATCGACCTCGGCGGCGGCGGCCTGATGTACCTCGAGGACCTGCCGCACGTCGGTGGCGTCGCCACCCGCTCCGAGCCGGACCGGGTCAACCGCGTGGTGGCCGAGATGAAGGCCGTGCTGCGGCAGCGCGAGGCGACGTTCAAGCAGCACCGCGTCGGCTCGATCGCGTCCTACCGCCAACTGCGCGACGACCCGAGCCACCCGGCGTCGGGCGATCCGTTCGGTGACGTCTTCCTGGTGATCGACGGGTGGCCGGCGTTCACCGCGGAATTCCCGGATCTGGAACCGGTGGTGCAGGACATCGCCGGCCAGGGGCTGGCGTTCGGCGTGCACACGATCATCTCCACCCCGCGCTGGACCGAACTCAAGGCACGCGTCCGCGACTACCTCGGCACGAAGGTCGAGTTCCGACTCGGTGACGTGAACGAGACGCAGATCGACCGCATCACCCGCGAGATTCCCGCCAACCGCCCGGGCCGGGCGGTGTCGATGGAGAAGCACCATCTGATGATCGGCGTACCGCGCCTGGACGGGGTGCACAGTGCCGCGGACCTGGTGCCGGCAATCTCCGCGGCCGTGCAGTACATCGGATCTCAGCACACCGACCAGGCGCCGCAGGTGCGGGTGCTGCCCGAGCGCATCTACCTGCGTGACCTCGACCCGCATCCGCCGGGACCGGAGAGCGACTACCGGACGCGGTGGACGGTGCCAGTCGGCCTGCGGGAATCGGACCTGTCGGTGGCGTACAACGCCATGCACACCACGCCGCACATGCTGATCTTCGGTGCGCCCAAGTCGGGCAAGACGACGATCGCGCACGCGGTGGCGTCGGCGATCTGCGCCCGCAACGACCCGTCGCAGGTGCGATTCATGCTGGCCGACTACCGGTCCGGCCTGCTGGACGCCGTCCCCCAGAGCCATCTGCTCGCGGCCGGTGCGGTGAACCGCAACAACGCCTCGCTGGAGGAGGCCATCAAGGCGCTGGCGATCAACCTGCAGAAGCGGTTGCCGCCGCCGGATCTCACGACGGCGCAGCTGCGCGCGAGGTCGTGGTGGTCGGGTCCGGACATCGTGCTGCTGGTCGACGACTGGCACATGGTGGTCGCAGCGAGCGGGGTCATCCCGCCCATGGCACCGCTGAGCCCCCTGCTCCCCGCTGCGGCGGACATCGGACTGCACATCGTCGTGACGTGTCAGATGAGCCAGGCCCACCGGGCGACGATGGACAAGTTCGTCGGCGCCGCCTACGGGGCGGGGTCGCCCACGATGTTCCTCTCGGGGGAGAAGACCGAATTCCCGTCGAGCGAGATCAAGCTCAAGCGGCGGCCGCCTGGCCAGGCATTTCTGGTGTCGCCGGATGGTAAGGAAGTCATTCAGGCGCCCTATGTGGATCCCCCCGAGGAAGAAGTGTTCGCAGCACCTCCGTAGGGCCGGTAATATTCTCGTCAGTCATTCAGCAATGCTGGCGGCCCACCGCTAGCAAACGGATCGGGGGATCACGTGACTGGGATTCGGTTATCTCGTCCTACCTCCGATTTCGTGCGCATCCCGTGCATTCGGAATTGAAGAGGAGGAAACGTTCATGCAACCCATGTCGCACGATCCCGCGGCGGTCGGCGTCGGCTCGCAGGTGGTGGCCAACGGCGTCCGCGGACTGGCCGGTGGGACCACGGCATCGGCCGAGGTGACGGCACTTTTCCCGGCCGGCGCCGACGAGGTGTCGATGCAGGCCGCGCTGGCGTTCGCCACCGAGGGCATGCAGGCGCTGGCCGCCAATGCCTTCGCGCAGGAGGAATTGTCGCGGACGGGGGCGGCCTATATGGAGGTCGCCGGCATCTACACGACGGTCGACGGCGAAAACGCCGCCGTCCTGTCGTAATAACGACATAACTTCTCGAGTTCTTTTCACCGTCAGCAAATCATGTCTGCGATAGCTGCAATTCCCACCATGCTCTGGCATGCCATGCCGCCCGAGGTGAACACGGCACGGCTGATGCTCGGTGCCGGCCCGGCGCCCATGCTGCAGGCCGCTGCCGGGTGGGAGGCGTTCGCCATTCTGCTGGAGACGCAGGCGGACGAACTCGCGGCGAGCCTGACGGCGTTGGCGAGTTCGTGGTCCGGCGGGGCCAGCGAGCGGGCAGTGTCGGCGACGATGCCGGTCGTCGTCTGGTTGCGCACCACGGCGCTGCAGGCGCAGAAGCGGGCGATGCAGGCCGCGGCGCAGGCGGCGACGTACACGGCCGCGGCGGTGGCCACGCCGCCGATCCCGGAGATCGAGGCCAACCACGTCACGCACGGCGTGCTCGAGGCGACCAACTTCCTCGGCGTCAACACCGGGGCCATCATCGCCAACGAGACCGACTACTTCGTGCGGATGTGGAACCAGGCGGCGGGCGTCATGGACGTCTACCAGGCCGAGACCACCGCCAACACGCTGTTCGAACCCATCCTGCCGCTCAAGCCGGTCGTCATACCGGGCGTCGGTGAGGCCGCCACCGCCACGGCCACCGGGCAGATCGCCGCGATGGCTCCCGGTGCGCTGGTGCGGGAACTGTCCGTCGCGTCGGTGAGCGCGCGGGCCAAGATGGAGTCCGCCGCGCTGCATGGCGGACGGGCCGCGAGCCAGGCCAACATGGCCGCGCAGCGGGCCGAAGGGCAGACCCAGCGCACCGAGAACACCGCGCAGCAGGCGGGCCAGCAGGGATCGCAACTGCAGCAGGGCATGCAACAGGGCGTCCAGATGGGCGTGCAGATGGCGTCGCAGCTGGGCAGCACGGTGATGCAGCTACCCCAGCAGGGCACGCAGATGGTGTCACAGGGCTTCCAGCAGCTGACCGCGCCGCTGCAGCAGATGTCGTCGATGTTCGGCTCGATGGGCAATGCCAAATCCGCTCAGATCGGGCTGATCGGGGCGAGCCCGTTCTCGAACCACCCGCTGGCGGGTGGCGCCGGGCCGAGCGCTGGTGCCGGCCTGGTGCGCGCGGCGTCGCTGCCGGGCATGGGCGGCTCGCTGGCGCAGACGCCGCTCATGGCCAACCTGGTGGGCGGCACCGAGAAGGTACCGATGGGGGCCGGCGCGGGCGCCGGCGGAACCGGTCTGGCACCGGTCGGCAACACCGGTGCGGGCGGACCCATGGGGCACCTGGGCGAGCGCAAGAAGGGTGGCGGCACCAAGCAGGGTCTGCAGGCGCCGTCGCCGCTGGTGCAGGACCTCGACGAGGACGACGACGACTGGTGAGTCGTCGGCACAAGACTTCCCGGCCCGAGGGGGCGGAAGGACTCGCCATTTCCCGTGGTGAGGACACAGGAAAAGAGAAAAGGTAAACACCGATGGCACAGATGAATACCGATGCCGCCGTCCTCGCCAAGGAGGCAGCGAACTTCGAGCGCATCTCCGGGGAACTCAAGGGCGTCATCGCCCAGGTCGAGTCCACGGCGGGTGCGCTGGCCGGCCAGTGGCACGGCCAGGCGGGCACGGCCGCGCAGGCCGCGCTCGTCCGCTTCCACGAGGCCGCTCAGCAGCAGATCCAGCAGCTGAACGACATCTCCTCCAACATCCACACCTCGGGTGTGCAGTACACCTCGACCGACGAGGACCAGACCTCGGCGCTCTCGTCCGCGATGCAGATCTAACCAACCGACCACCACGAAGATTCGGAGAACAGAACATGGGTGAACAGCTTTGGAACTTCGCCGGCATCGAAGGCGGAGCAAGCGAGATCCAGGGATCGGTGGCCACGACCGCCGGCCTGCTCGACGAGGGCAAGGCGTCGCTCGGCGCGCTGGCCGCCGTCTGGGGTGGCTCGGGCTCGGAGGCCTACCAGGCCGTCCAGATGCGTTGGGACGAAGCGTCCCTCGAGCTGAACAACGCGCTGCAGAACCTGGCATCGACCATCAGCGAGGCCAGTGCGACGATGGCGCAGACCGAAGCCGGCGTGACCGGGATGTTCGCGTAGCACGACCACGCACCGAGGTGGGCGGCCGTGCCCGGCCCGTGCGGCTGCGCCGGTCCGCCCACCTCGTGCCGTGTCTCGTCACCAATTCTTGAGGGGTTTCCGATGTCGGCCGACTACGACCGCCTGTTCCACTCGTCCGCGGCCGCCGAGGCCGGCGAGGACGAGACGACGACCGTCGATCCGAAGGCCGTGCAGGCGGCTCTCGCGGCGTCCGCGGCGGCGTCCGCCGCACCGATGCCGACCGGTCGGCCGGACGTGGCCGAGCCGATGCCGGTCTCGCCGACCGCGGCGCAGTCGAGCGTGCCGCCGCCGCGCGCGACCGAGGTGACCACCCAGCTCCCGCCGACGCGGCCGGCCGGCCAACCGCCGGTGCCGCAGAACGGCATGATGCGCAGCCCGCAGTCCGGCGGTCAGCTGGGGGCGCGCTACGAGCAGCCGCGTCCGGCGCCCGGGCCGCAGCCGCGGCACGCGCCGGCCCCCGCGCCGTCGCAGCACTACCTCGAGCAGGCCGGCGACCCGTCCGCGTGGACCGGCGGCCAGCCCGCCGTCGCCTCCGCGGCGTCGATGGGCAACCACCGCGCGATCGACGCGCTCTCCCACGTCGGCGTGCGGTCGGCGGTCAAGATGCCGTCGCAACGGGGGTGGCGGCGCTTCCTCTACCTGTTGACGCGGATCAACGTGGGCCTGTCACCCGACGAGACGTACGAACTGGAACTGTTCGCGCGGATCCGCCGCAACGCCCGCGACTCCTACCAGATCGGCGTCCTCGGTCTGAAGGGCGGCGTCGGCAAGACCGCGGTGACGGTGGCGCTCGGATCGGCACTGAGCAAGATCCGCGGCGACCGGATCCTCGCCGTCGACGCCGATCCCGACGGCGGCAACCTCGCCGATCGGGCCGGCCGCCAGTCGGCCGCGACGATCGCGGATCTGTTGAGCGACAAGGACCTGGCGCGCTACAACGACATCCGCGCCTACACGTCGATGAACACCGCCAACCTCGAGGTGCTGTCGTCCGACGAGTACAGCGGCGCGCGCCGCGAATTCAACGACGAGGACTGGAAGAGCACGGTCGGCATCGTGTCCCGGTATTACAACCTGGTCCTCGCCGACTGCGGTGCGGGGCTGTTCCAGTCCGGTGCGCGTGGCGTGCTGTCCACGGTGTCCGGGTTGGTGATCGTCGCGAGCGCCTCGATCGACGGCGCCCGCCAGGCCGCGGTGACGATGGACTGGTTGCGGCAGAACGGCTATCAGGACCTGCTGGGCCGGTCGTGCGTCGTGATCAACCACGTCGTCCCGGGCAAGCCGAACATCGACGTCGAGGACCTGGTGCAGCAGTTCGAGCGGCACGTGCCCCCGGGCCGCGTCCTCGTCCTGCCCTGGGACAAGCACATCGCCGCGGGGACCGAGATCCAACTCGAGCTGCTGGGCAACACCTTCCGGCGCCGGGTGGTCGAACTGGCCGCGGCGCTGTCGGACGACTTCGACCGGCTCGAGCGGCGGTGACCACCACCGCACCGGCACCGAACGCGTCCGGGGTCACGCCCGGCCGGCCGTCGACCACGCGGGTCACCATCCTCACCGGCCGGCGGATGACCGACCTGGTGTTGCCCGCGGCCGCGCCCGTCGAGACCTACATCGACGAGACGGTCGCCGTTCTCGGCGAGCTGCTCGAGGACTCGCCCAAGGACGTGCTCGAGGGCTTCGACTTCGCCGCGCAGGGCACGTGGGCGTTCGCCCGGCCCGGCGCGCCGCCGCTGAAGTCGTCCGAGTCGCTGGACGAGGCCGGGGTCGTCGACGGCTCACTACTGACGCTGGTGTCGGTGAGCCGCACCGAGCGGTACCGGCCGCTGGTCGAGGACGTCATCGACGCCATCGCCGTACTCGATGAGTCACCCGAGTTCGACCGGACCGCCCTCAACCGCTTCGTCGGCCTGGCGATCCCCGTCGTGGCGGTGGTGCTGACGGTCTCCGTGCTGCGGGCGTGGTCGGCGACGGGCCACGGCTGGTGGTGGACGGTGGCGTTGGCCGTGCTGGGGCTGGCCGTGCTCGGCGGCAGCATGCTCGCGCGGAACCGCTACGGCAACGTCGCTTTGTGCGAGAGCCTGCTCGTCGCCGCGACGCCGCTGCTCGCCGGCGCGGTCGCGCTGGCCGTCCCGCTGCCCCGCGGCATCGACGGTCTGGGGGCGCCCAACATCGCCGGCGCGGCGGCCATGGTGCTGCTGCTGGTATTGGCCACGCGCGGCGGGCCGCGCAAGCGCGCCGAGATCGCGTCGTTCCTGGCGGTGGCGGCGATCGCCGTGACCGCCGCGGCCGTCGCGTACGGCTACGGCTGGGCCTACTGGGTGCCCGCGGGCGCCATCGCGTTCGGGCTGATGGTGGTCACGAACGCCGCGAAGCTGACCGTCGCGGTCGCCCGCATCGCGCTGCCGCCGATCCCCGCGCCCGGCGAGACGGTGCACAACGACGAGCTGCTCGACCCGGTGTCCGCGCCCGACCCGACCGACGAGGAGTCACCGACGTGGCGGGCCATCATCGCCTCGGTGCCCGAGTCCGCCGCCCGGCTGACCGAACGCAGCACGCTCGCCAAGCAGCTGTTGATCGGCTTCGTCGGTGCCGGTGCGGTGGTGCTGGCGGCCGGCGCGATCACCGTGGTGGTCGAGGGCCACTTCTTCTGGCACAGCCTGGTGGTCGCCGGTCTGGTCACCGCGGTCTGTGGCTTCCGTTCCCGGCTGTACGCCGAACGGTGCTGCGCCTGGGCGCTTCTCGCCGCCGTCGTGGCGATCCCCACCGGCATCGCGGTGCGCCTCAGTTCGTGGGACCCCCAGGATGCCTGGCTGGTGCTGACGGGGTACGGCGCCGCGGCGGTCGTCGCCCTCATCGTCATCGGTGCCACCGATGGCGTGCGTCGGGTGTCGCCGGTGACCAAGCGGATCCTCGAGCTGCTCGACGGCGTCGCGATCGCCGCGGTGATCCCGATGCTGCTGTGGATCGCCAGCGTGTACGACCTGCTCCGGAATTTGCGGTTCTGACATGGGGATCGGCAGCGCGGCAGGCGGCGGTGGCATCCTGCGGGTGGACCCGGAGATGTTGCAGCAGTTGGGCGCTCAGCTCGAGACGTCGGCCCGTGCGCTGCCCGACCCGCCGGAGCGGTTCCCGGTGACCGGTGCCGACGCCATCTCGGCGGCGATCGCCGCCAAGCTGCCGGCGTTGGAGACCCCGATCATCGAGGGCCTGCCCGCGGTCAAGGAGGCGGCGACGCAGACCGCCCAGAACATCCAGACCGCGGCGGCGCGCTACCTGGGCACCGACGCCGATCTCGCGGCCGAATACGAGAAGCACCGCTTCGACCAGACGGGCGCGCCAGCCGGGGGCGGTGCTACGGGCGGGCCGGCCGGGGGCGGTGCTGCCGGCGCGGGCGGTGCATCCGCCGCATCCGCACCCGCCGCATCCGCACCCGCCGCCGGGGGTGGCGGGGCGATGGGCCAGATGTCGCAACTGATGGGCATGCCGATGCAGATGGCAAGCCAGGCGACCCAGCTGCCGCAGCAGGCGCTCGGGTCGCTGAGTTCGATGCCGCAGACCGCGATGCAGGGCGTGCAGCAGATCAGCCAATTGGCCGGTGACGGGAAGGGCGACGGCCGCGAGGGCCCCGGCCCCGACGGTGCACCCCCCTACGGTGCACGCCCGGACAGTGCACGCCCCGACGATGCACGCCCCGACGATGCACGGCAGGATGCTGCCGCCGCCACGGGACAGCCCGGCGGCGAACGTGCACCGGTCGGCGAACAGGGGACCGGTAGGCACGCCGCCGAGCCGGCTGCGCCCGCGACGGCGGTGCCGGACGCCGGGCGTGCCCCGGCCGCACCCCGACACGCGAAGCCGGATCCCACCGACCTCTAGCCCCGAGTGGCGCGTCCGCCCGCGACGCGCCGCGCGGAGCCTCCGACACCGCACACTCGGCGCGGCGGGACCGCCGGCAATGCCAGGTCCCGGCCAGGGATTCGTGCGAAGCTGACGCGGTGACCGGCCCGGGGCAGATCGACAAGGTGCGCGTCGTCGTCGGCGACGACCACCCGATGTTCCGTGACGGTGTCGTCCGGGCGCTCGTCAACAGCGGCTACGTCGACGTGGTCGCCGAGGCCGACGACGGCATGTCCGCCCTCGAGGCCATCCGCGAACACCGGCCCGTCGTCGCGCTGCTCGACTACCGCATGCCCGGACTCGACGGCGCGCAGGTGGCCGCCGCCGTCGTCCGCGACGAACTGCCCACTCGGGTGCTGTTGCTTTCCGCCCACGACGAGCCGGCGATCGTGTTCAAGGCGCTGCAGGACGGTGCGGCGGGTTTCCTGCCGAAGGAGTCGAGCCGCTCCGAACTCGTGACCGCCGTGCTGGAGTGCGCGAAGGGCCGCGACGTCGTCGCCCCGAGCCTTGCGGCCGGGCTGGCCGGCGAGATCCGCAAGCGCGGCGAGAACGACGGCCCGACGCTGAGCCCGCGCGAACGCGAGGTGCTGCGCATGATCGCCGCGGGTGGCTCCATCCCCGCGATGGCCAAGGAGCTGTTCCTCGCCCCGTCGACGGTGAAGACGCACGTGCAGCGGCTCTACGAGAAGCTCGGCGTCAGCGACCGCGCCGCGGCCGTCGCCGAGGCGATGCGCCGCGGACTGCTCGAATAGTGCCCGCTCGCAACGATTCCCGCCGCAACCTGCTCGGCTACTTCGCCGCCGACCCGGTGCGCGTCTCGGCATTCCTGCGGCTGCCGCTGATCGTCCTCATGGCGCTGGTGGTCTGGGTGTGGGACGTCGACTCCTGGCTGCCCGAGGTGTACGCGATGGTGCTCGGTGGTTACGCCGTCGCCGCCGCGACCTGGGTGGTGATCGTGCTGCGCGGACCGGTGCCGCGGTGGGCCGACTGGGCGTCCACCGCGATCGACGTGCTCGTGGTCGTCGTGCTGTGCGTGGTGTCCGGGGGCGCGACCGCCGCGCTGCTGCCGGTGTTCTTTCTGCTGCCGATCTCGGTGGCCTTCCAGGACCGGCCGCTGCTCACCGGCGTCCTCGGCGTCAGCGCCGCCACCGGCTACCTCGCGGCGTGGATCGTCTACTCCAAGCGCGATGACCACGTCGGCATGCCCGACATCGTCTACACCCAGTTCGGCTTCCTGCTGTGGCTGGCCGTCGCCGTCACGGCGCTGTGCTTCTTCCTCGCCCGCCGCCAAGCCCGCGTCCAAGCCCTGCAGGAGGTGCGCCGGCACTTGGTGGCCGAGGCGCTCGCCGCCGACGAGCGGCACAATCGCGTGATCGCCGAGCACCTGCACGACGGCCCGCTGCAGAACCTGCTGGCCGCGCGGATGGAGGTCGACGAACTCCGCGAGCGCAGCCCCGACCCGGCGCTCGACCTCGTCTACGACGCGCTGCAGCAGACCGCGACCGGACTGCGCTCCACCGTCACGCAGCTGCATCCCCAAGTACTCGCACAGCTCGGGCTGGCCGCCGGTGTCCGAGAGCTGGTGCGGCAGTTCGAGTCCCGCGGTGACTACGAGGTCTCCGCCGACGTCGACGACGTCGGCAAGCCGGCGTCGCAGGCGCTGATGTACCGGGCCGCCCGTGAACTGCTGGCCAACGTGCACAAGCACGCCCACGCCCAGACGGTGTCGGTGACGCTGCACCGCGCCGGGGACCGGGTGGTGCTCACCGTGTCCGACGACGGCACCGGCTTCGACCCCGCGCTGATCGCCGAACGCGTCGCCGACGGGCACATCGGCCTCGGCTCGCTGCTGGCGCGCTTCGAGGCGATGGGCGGCGCGCTGGACATCGCGGGTGGGCGCGGGACCGTCGTGACGGTCACCTCGCCGCCGGAGCCGGACCTGGAGGTCCCGGACCGGCCCTAGCCGGCCAGCCCGCGGGCGATGACCAGCCGCTGAATCTGGTTGGTGCCCTCGAAGATCTGCGTGATCTTGGCTTCGCGCATGTACCGCTCGACGCGGTAGTCGCGGGTGTAGCCGGCCCCGCCGAACACCTGCACGGCGTCGGTCGTCACCTTCATCGCCGCGTCGGTGCACACCAGCTTCGCGACGCTGGCCTGCGCACCGTAGGGCAGCCCGAGGTCGCGGCGGCGGGCGGCGTCGAGGTAGGTGGCGCGGGCGCTGACGACGGCGGCAGCCATGTCGGCGAGCAGGAACCCCAGGCCCTGGTGGTCGATGATCTTGCGGCCGAACGTGGTGCGCTCCTGCGCGTAGCGGACGGCCTCGTCGAGCGCGGCCTGAGCCAGGCCCACCGCGACGGCGGCGATGCCGAGCCGCCCGGAATCCAGCGCACTGAAGGCGATCTGCAGTCCCTGGCCCTCCGCGCCGATGCGCCGGTCGGCGTCGAGGCGCGCGTTGTCGTAGAACGCCGAGGTGGTGGGGATCGCCGCGAGCCCCATCTTCTCCTCGGGCTTGCCGAACGTCAGCCCGGGCAGGTCGCCGGGGACGAGGAAGCAGCTGATCCCCTTGCTGCCCTCGCCCGTGCGGGCGAACAGCGTGTAGAAGTCGGCGACACCGCCGTGCGTGATCCAGGACTTCGCGCCGTTGAGGACGTACTGCTCGCCGTCGGCGACGGCCGCGCAACGCAGCGCGGCGGCGTCGGAACCGGCCTGCGGTTCGCTGAGGCTGTATGCGCCGATCTGGTCACCGGAGAGCATGCCGGGCAGCCAGCGCTGCTTCTGCTCGTCGGTGCCGAATGTCAGCAGCGGATGCGACGACAGGCTGTGCACGCTGACCGCCACCGCGACCGCGGCCCAGCGCGCCGCGATCTCCTCGAGCACCTGCAGGTACACCTCGAACGGCTGACCGCCGCCGCCCCACTCCTCGGGCTGCGGCAGGCTCAGCAGCCCGGCCGCGCCGAGCTGCGCGAACAGCCCGTCGGGATAGGTCTCGTGGCGCTCGTGCTCGTCCACGATCGGGTCGAGCAGCTTGTCGGCGACGTCGCGCGTCAGCGCGATCAGTTCGGCGGCGTCGTCGGTGGGCAGCAGGCGATCCACGGGCATGCTAGGAGATCCTAGTTTCTGACGAGGGACTCCAGTGCGGCGTTGATCGCGTCGACCCGGTCCTTGGCGTCGCCGAACAGCATCTGGGTGTTCTCCCGGAAGAACAGCGGGTTCTGCACGCCCGCGTAGCCGGACGCCATCGACCGCTTGAACACGATGACGTTGTCGGCGTTCCACACCGTGAGCACCGGCATGCCGGCGATGGGGGAGCCGGGATCCTCCGACGCGGCCGGGTTGACCGTGTCGTTGGCGCCGATGACGAGGACGACCGACGTGCCGTCGAAGTCGTCGTTGATCTCGTCCATCTCCAGCACGATGTCGTAGGGCACCTTCGCCTCGGCCAGCAGCACGTTCATGTGGCCGGGCAGGCGGCCGGCGACCGGGTGGATGCCGAAGCGCACCTCGACGCCGCGTTCGCGCAGCTTGCGGGTGAGGTCGGCGACGCCGTACTGGGCCTGGGCCACCGCCATGCCGTAGCCGGGCGTGATGATCACCGAGGTCGCCGAACTCAGCAGTTCGGCCGCGCCCTCGGCGGTGATCTCGCGGTGCTCGCCGTAGTCCTTGTCCTCGGACGGTCCGGCCTCGATGCCGAAGCCGCCCGCGATGACGGAGATGAAGGACCGGTTCATCGCCTTGCACATGATGTAGGACAGGTAGGCACCGGAGGAGCCGACGAGCGCGCCGGTGATGATCAGCAGGTCGTTGGACAGCAGGAAGCCCGACGCCGCGGCGGCCCAGCCCGAGTAGCTGTTGAGCATCGACACCACGACGGGCATGTCACCGCCGCCGATCGACGCGACCAGGTGCCAGCCGAGCAGCAGCGCGAGCACGGTGACGACGATCAGCAACCACAGCGCGGGCGAGACGACGAACCACACCGTGAGCGCGAAGAACAGCACCAGCGCGCCGACGTTGAGGGCGTTCTTGCCGGGCAGCATCAGCGGCGTCGACTTGATCCGCGCCGACAGCTTGAGGTTCGCGACGATGGACCCGGTGAACGTCACCGCGCCGATGAAGACGCCGACGAACACCTCGGCCGAATGGATGCCGAGCAGTCCCTCGGCACCCAGGTGCGCGGCCTCGGCGCCGTCGGGATGCGCCTCGACGTGCAGGTAGCCGTTCCAGCCGACCAGCACCGCGGCCAGGCCGACGAAGCTGTGCAGCAGCGCGATGAGTTCGGGCATGCCCGTCATCTCGACCACCCGGGCGCGCCACAGACCGATCGCGGCGCCGATCGCCATGGCACCGACCAGCAGCCCGAGACCCAGCGGCTCGATGTGGCGGTCGAGCGCGAGGCCGACGGTGGCGATGAGCGCCACGGCCATGCCCGCCATGCCGAAGGTGTTGCCCGCCTTCGACGTCTCGTGCTTGGACAGGCCGGCGAGGGCGAGGATGAACAGCAGGGCCGCGACGACGTAGGCCGCCGTGGCGGCAGTCTCAACCGTGAACATGGATTCCATTCCGATTTCGGGCAGGCTCAGCTGCGGGAGAACATTCCGAGCATGCGACGCGTCACCGCGAAGCCGCCGAAGACGTTGATGCTGGCCAGCAGGATCGCGACCGCGGCCAGCGCGGTGATCGCCGTGTCACGCTGCCCGATCTGCAGCAACGCGCCGACGACGATGATTCCGGAGATCGCGTTGGTCACCGACATCAGCGGGGTGTGCAGCGCGTGGTGCACGTGGCCGATGACGTAGTAGCCGATGACGATCGCCAGCGCGAACACCGTCAGGTGCACCTGCAGCGCCGCAGGTGAGATCGCGATGAGCACGAACAGCACGGCCGCCGCGGCGAGGCTCAGCCCGAGGCGGCGTCCGGTGGACATCGGCTCCTTGGCCTTCGCCGCCTGGACCGGCGCCGCGGGAGTCGCGGCGGCCGGGGCCGCGGATACCTGCACCGGGGGCGGCGGCCAGGTGGTCTCGCCGTTGCGGACGACGGTCACCGAGCGCTGCACCACGTCGTCCCAGTCGAGGACTAGTTCGCCGTCCTTCTCCGGGGTGAGCAGCTTCAGCAGGTTGACGAGGTTGGTGCCGTAGAGCTGGGAGGCCTGCGTCGGGAGCCGACCGGCGAGGTCGGTGTAGCCGATGATCGTCACGCCGTTGTCGGTGACGACCGCCTGGTCCTTCACCGTGCCCTCGACGTTGCCGCCGTTGGCCGCCGCCATGTCGACGATGACGCTGCCCGCCTTCATCGACGCCACCATGTCGGCGGTGATGATGCGCGGCGCCGGCCGACCCGGGATCAGGGCGGTGGTGATGATGATGTCGACGTCGGACGCGAGTTCGGCGTACAGCGCCGCCTCACGGGCCTTGTAGTCGTCGTCCATCTCCTTGGCGTAGCCGGTAGCCGAGACCTCGGCGGCCGCGGGATCGACCGACACGTACTCGCCGCCGAGCGACTTGACCTGGTCGGCCACCTCGGGACGCGGGTCGGTGGCCCGCACGACGGCGCCGAGGCTGCCGGCCGCACCGATGGCGGCCAGACCCGCGACGCCCGCACCCACGACGAGCACCTTCGCCGGCGGCACCTTGCCCGCAGCGGTCACCTGCCCGGTGAAGAAGCGGCCGAACTCGTGAGCCGCCTCGATGACGGCCCGGTAGCCGGCGATGTTCGCCATCGAGGACAGCACGTCGAGCGACTGCGCGCGGGAGATGCGCGGCACGGCGTCCATCGCGAGCACCGTGACGGGCCGCGCCGAGAGCTTCTCGACCAGCTCCGGGTTCAGCGCCGGCGAGATCAAGCTGACTAGCGTCGTCCCGTCGCGCAGGCCGGCGATCTCATCATCGCTGGGGGCATTGACCTTGAGGACGACGTCGCTGGCCCAGGGGTCGCCGGTCGTGGCACCGGCCTCGACGTAGGCGGCATCGGTGAAGCTGGCCTTCTCGCCGGCGCCGGACTCGACGACGACGGAATAGCCCAGTTTGAGGAGTTGACCGACGGTCGCCGGCGTGGCGGCGACACGCGTCTCACCCGGGTGCGACTCGCGCGGAATCCCGATCTGCATGCGAAGAGTGTCCCATCCGTTCAGACCGCCCCGTACCACCCCCTCATGCGGTGAGCGGTGCGCTTAGCCGCGGCGAGCGGTGCTTGCCGGGAGACGAACGGCGTGCGCGCCCTCAGAGCCAGTCGCGTCGCTTGAAGCTGACGTACAGCAGGCCGACCAGCAACAGGATGACGACGGTGCTGGTGATGAAGCCGGTGACGGTGTCGATGCCGGGGTAGCTGACGTTCTGGCCGTAGAACCCGGTGACCGCCGTCGGCACCGCGATGATGGCCGCCCAGGACGTCAGTTTCTTCATCACCATGTTCAGCCGGGCGTCCTGCAACGAGAGGTTGGTCTCGAACACCGTCGTGACCATGTCGCGCAGCGACTCGGTCCACTCCGAGGCACGCAGCACGTGGTCGTAGAGATCGGCGTACAGCGGGTCGAGGTCGGGCGCGGTCTTGGCGTCCAGGCGGCGGTGCTGGATGGCGCTGACCACCTCGCGCATCGGCAGCACGATGCGCCGCAGCTCGACGAGGTCCTTGCGCAGGGTGAACGTGCGCCGCTGCAGCCCGCGCATCGGCCCCTCGTCGGCGAACAGCTCGTCCTCGAGTCCCTCGATCGCGTCGTCGAGGGCCTGCACGGCCTCGAAGTGGCCGTCGACCACGACGTCGAGCAGACCGTGCACCAGCGCCCCCACGCCGTGCTCCTGCCCACCCAGTTCGTCGAACCGCCGCGACACCTCCTCGACGTCGAAGTCGCGGGCACCGGGTACCGGTGGCAGGCGGACGGTGATGAGTCCCTGCGGCAGGACGAACGCCGAGATGCGGTGCTTGACGAGCATCGACGACGTCTCGTCACCGGGATCGAGGACGTCGACGGCGTACACGGTGAAGAAGGTGTGCGAGCGGTAGACGTTGGCCTTCGTGCGCTCCTTGGGCGCGGTCGCGTCCTCGACGGCCCACACGTTGAGGCCCAGCTCGGCGGCCAGCCGGGTGAGCGCCTCGTGGTCGGGGTCGTAGATGTCGGCCCACACCAGCGCGTGGTCGTCGCCCAGGCAGTCCGAGATGTCCTCGAAGGAGAAGCCCTCCTGGGGCTTGCCGTCGTGCCACCTGCGTCCTTGGACCTCCGTCATGGGTGTCATCTTGCAAGACCTCCCTGTGTGTCTCGATTCGGCCAAGGAACGGCATCGACATGAACCGGACTGCTGTTTCCGCGTGTCGGGAGGCTCACGATCTTCTCCATGAGTCAGGTGATCGAACGGGGCAAGACCCGGTGTCCTAGCTGTGTGGCGTTCGCCGACTACTCGTTCGTCGAGGACGGCCCGGACTGCATCTCCTACGAGGTCCGCTGCGGGCGGTGCGGCGAGGTCCATCGCGAGACCACGTTCACCGCGGAGCTGCCGCTGCTCCTGGATCAGGAGCTGTACAGCTACACGCCGTACAGCCTGCAGGACCATCACCCGCACTGGACGCGGATGGTCGCCGCGAGCCAGCGGATGTACGGCCACGCCGAGGGTGGCATGACCGCCGCGTTGACGGCCGCGCGCACCAAGCTGCGCGACCTGCCGAAGCGTCTGCCGCAGATTCCGCTGCGCGAACTGGAAGCCGGCCCCCGGCCCGCGCCGGCGGGCTAGTCGACTGAGCCCGCGCCGGCGGGCTGATCGAGCGAGCCCGCGCCGGCGGGCTAGTCCGGCTTAGTCCAGCTTGTCGCGCAGCTGACGGAGCGTGCGCTCGAGGATGCGGGAGACGTGCATCTGCGAGACGCCGACCTTCTCGGCGATCTGGCTCTGCGTCATGGAGTCGAAGAACCTTAGATACAGGATGGTCCGTTCGCGTTCGGGGAGCGCCGCGATCAGCGGGCGCACCGCCTCCTGGTCGGTGATGCGGGCGAAGGCCGGGTCGACGTCGCCGACGGTGTCGGACAGCATGCGCGCGTCGCCGTCACCGCTGCCGACCGGAGCGTCGATGGACTGGGTGCGGTAGGCCGCCGACGCGACGATGCTCTCGACGACCTCCTCGCGGTCGATGTCGAGGTGCGCGGCCAGCTCGCTGGGCGTCGGCGCTCGTCCCAGGGTCTGGGTGAGGTCGGCCATCGCGCGGGTCAGCTGGACGTGGCGGTCCTTGAGGCGACGGGGCACGTGCATAGCCCAGCCGTGGTCGCGGAAGTGCCGCCGGACCTCGCCCATCATGGTGGGAACCGCGAAGGAGAGGAAGCCGGCGCCCTTGTCGGGGTCGAAGCGGTTGACGGCGTTCACCAGGCCCAGCCGGGCGATCTGCCCGAGGTCCTCGATGTCCTCGCCGCGTCGGTCGTAGTGCCGCGCGATGTGGTCGGCCAGCGGCAGGCAGCGCCGCACGATGGCGTCGCGGTGCCGCTCGTAGTCTGCGGAGCCGGACTCGCAGGCACGCAGCGCGCGGAACGTCTCGAGCACGTCGGCGTACTCGTCGGCGTACCCGTCGGCCCGTCCGGCGGCAGGCGCGTCGGCGGGCTGCACTCCGGCTTCCTCGGTGGCGGCGTCAGCGGTGGTGGCGGCGGTGTCGCTGGTCGCCGGATCGGTCGTGGCGAGTTGCAAGGTCATGGGGACCCCCTGAGGCGTCCTCGAACATGCCGCGCCGACGAAGCGAGCGGCCCGTTCATCCGTCGCATGACGGACCGGCGATCTGCCGTAGCCCTACGGGCGATCACGGTGGCTTGCGCTCACTCGCACGGTTCTTCGACGAGGTGAGCGCGCCGACCGGATCTGCGGTGAGGCTCTGTGTCCGCTTTGGCTAAACGGCGAAGTGTCCAGGTGGACTCGTTACACGGTACGCCAGCGCGCCGACGGAAGCACGCGTCGGCGGCGCGATCGCCAGGTTTGAGGCCCTCACCGGCGGGAATCACGGGGCCACAGTTCCGCAGCCCCCTGTCGGACCAGCCGGAAAGGCCAATGTGACCACTGCATGCTCACAGCCGAGCGAATTCACCGTCGCCGGCGTGTACCCCCCTCAGGAAGACTCCCAGCTGCTCGTCGACGTCATGGCGTCGCGCACCCCGCCCCTGGGGCTGCGGGTGGCCGACCTGTGCACCGGTAGCGGCTTCGTCGCGATCGCGGCGGCCGCGCGCGGCGCGGCGTCAGTGTCCGCCTTCGACCTCTGCAGCAAGGCGGTGCGGTTCGCGCGCGCCAACGCCGTCGCCAGCGGCGTCGACGTCGACGTCCATCTTGGACACTGGAGCCGGGCCGCGGAGTTCCGGCCGTTCGACCTGGTGGTCAGCAACCCCCCGTACGTGCCGGCGCCCGAGGAGGGCGACGACGAGCCGATCTCCCAACTAGCCGGTCCGCCAACGGCATACGACGCCGGGCCGGACGGCCGCATGGTGCTCGACCCGATGTGCGAGTGGGCGCCGGACCTGCTGGCCCCGAACGGCCGGATCCTGCTGGTGCATTCGGAGTTCTCCGGCATCGAGCGCACCGTGGCGGCTCTGCGCGCCAAGGGGTTGCGCTCGGAAGTCGTGACGAGCCAACGCATTCCATTCGGTCCGGTGATGACGGCGCGCGCCGCGTGGCTGGAGCGCACCGGTCAGCTCGAGGCCGGTCGCCGGTACGAGCGCATCGCCGTCATCGAAGCGGTCAAGCGTTGAGCGACGACGCCCGCATGGTGCGCATCGCGAAGTCCGGACCGCTGATGGTCCAGGGCCCGGTGCGCATCGAGACCCCCGACGGCGACGTCGTCGAGTCGGACCGCTTCATGGTCGCCATCTGTACCTGCCGGCGCAGCAAGATCTACCCGCTGTGCGACACCAGCCATCGCAAGCGGCAGCGTCCTGCCAAGCCGGCGGCCGCGGACGCCGGCGACTGAGCGCAGCAGTCCTACGACACGGCGCGGGGGCTTCCGGAATCCGGAAGCCCCCGCGCCGTCTGTCGTCCGAGGTGACGCTACGTCTCGAGCGGGCGGCGCAGCGAGGTGCGGCCCTCGTTCCAGCAGCGCACCATGTGGTCGCCCAAGCGCTCCTCGACCAGGTCGAAGGCGCGCATCCCGAACACGACGTCGCGCTCGAGGGCGGGGTGCTGCGCCACCAGGTCGCCGACGACGTCGGTGCGGACCACCTGCTCGTGCACGGCGTCGGCTTCCACGTGCTCGGCGTAGAAGCGGACGGCGGCCTCCGGCGCGCCGAACTGGCGCAGCGCCGTGACCATCCGCTGCGAACCGGACGGCGAGGTGATCTCGGTGGCGGCGAAGTGCCCGACCGCGGCGCCGCGCAGCGCGCGGTGCAGCCCGAACATCGACATCACGTTCACCGCGACCAGCGTCTCGGCGACGGCGTAGTCCAGGTAGCCGAGGTAGGTGGCGTCCAGACCGGAGGCCACCAGCAGGTCGCCGTAGAGCACCTGGTGCAGCTCGGTGGGCCGTCCGCCGCCGAACTCGTCGAACTCGACGGCGACGAACGCGGCCTTCGAGCGCCCCCGCAGCCGCGGGATGGCCCACGCGTGCGGGTCGCCCTCCTTCAGGTGGTAGATCGAGCGGTGCACGAAGTACTCCTGCGCCTGCTCCCACGTCCCGTCGGCGAGGAAGTGCCAGGTGGGTCCGGTACCGGTGGTCGGCTCGAGGGAGAGCTTCGCCATCTCGGCCTCGACGCTCTCGTCGTCGCCCATCGGTGCGACGTCGCGGCGCAGCGCCGCGAGGAACGCGTCCTCCATGCGGCCGCGCAGGTGCAGCAGGCCGGCGTTCCACTCCCAGCGCGGGTCGACGTCGGCGAAGCCCTGGTAGTGCAACTCGTAGCAGACGGCCAGCGCGAGTTGCAGGTCGAGGCCGTACGGGTCGGCGTCGCCCAGCGAGGACTCGATGCGCTGCAGATGGCCGTGCGGTGCACGCTCGGCGATCAGGTCGATCACGGTGGTCGACAGCGGTCCGCGAGGGTGGGGGAGCTTCGGTTCGGTGGTCGGCTGGGCGAGTGTCACCGCGGATTGATACCCGGGCCGACCTGCGCGAAACACCGGCCGGGTGCCACAAAGAATCACGCTGATCCCAGCTCTTCGCGGTTTTCCGTACCAACGGTTCAATACCCGGAATGCGCGTGACACCGCGTGGGTGACCGCTGCTGTCGCTGAACGCGTCCCGTCGTCCAGCTCGAGCGAAAGTCGCAGGTCGTACCGTGTCCGTCTTCGTCGACATCACGCCCGACGAGTCCGTCGCCGACTCGCCGGGCGCCCGTGCGCGCCGCACCCCGTGGCGGGCGCGGCTCACCCGCGCCGTCCTCCCGCTGCTGTCGGTGCTGGTCTTCGGCGGTCTCTGGCAGCTCGCCGCGGCCAGCGGCATCTGGAACCAGACGTTCGTGCCGTACCCGTCCACGGTCTGGCGGGCGTTCCTCGACGTCTCCAGCACGCACGACGGCGTCCGGGGTTACGGCGGCTACCTGCTGTGGGAGCACCTCTACATGACGCTGCGCCGCGTGTTCGCCGGCGTCGTCATCGGCGTGGTGGCCGGGGTGCTGCTCGGACTGGTGATGGGATCGGTCGGCTGGGTGCGCAGCGTCTTCGAGCCGTGGCTGACGTTCATCCGCGCACTGCCCCCGCTGGCCTACTTCTTCCTGCTGGTCATCTGGCTGGGCATCGACGAGGCGCCCAAGGTCACGCTGCTGGCTCTCGCCGCGCTGCCGCCGGCGGCCGTCGCCACGACCGCGGCCGTCGTCGCCGCACCCGTCGGGCTGCAGGAGGCGGCCCGCGCGCTGGGCGCCACCCGGGCCCAGGTGATCCGCGACGTCGTCATCCCGTCTGCCCTGCCCGAGACGTTCACCGGCATCCGGCTGGCCGTCGGCATGGCGTACTCGTCGGTGGTGGCCGCCGAACTGTTCAACGGCATCCCCGGCGTCGGCGGCCTGGTCAAGGACGCCAGCAATTACAACAACACCCCGGTCGTGCTCGTCGGCATCTTCGCCATCGGGTTCTCCGGTCTGATCATCGACGGTCTGCTGCGCGCCGCCGAACGGCGCAGCGTCCCCTGGAGAGGAAAGATATGACGTCCAATGGCTCTGCGCGCACGCGCTCATCGAGGCTGAAGGCGCTGCTGGCGGTCGCCGCCGCGGCGACGGTCGCGCTGGCGAGCTGTGCGGTGGACAACTCGGGCAGCCAGGCCGACAAGCCGACGATCCGCATCGGCTACCAGTCGTTCCCCAGCGGCGACCTGATCGTCAAGAACAACCGGTGGTTGGAGGAGGCGCTGCCCGACTTCAACGTCAAGTGGACGAAGTTCGACTCCGGCGCCGACGTGAACACCGCCTTCATCGCCAAGGAATTGGATTTCGGTGCGCTGGGCTCGAGCCCCGTCGCCCGCGGACTCTCGGCGCCGTTGAACATCCCGTATCAGGTGGCGTTCGTGCTCGACGTCGCCGGTGACAACGAGGCGTTGGTGGCGCGCAACGGATCCGGCGTCAACGCGATCGCCGACCTGAGGGGCAAGCGCATCGCGACCCCGTTCGCGTCGACCGCCCACTACAGCCTGCTGGCCGCGCTCGCGCAGAACGGCCTGAAGGCGAGTGACGTGCAGCTGGTGGACCTGCAGCCGCAGGCCATCCTGGCCGCGTGGGACCGCGGCGACATCGACGCCGCCTACAGCTGGCTGCCGACGCTGAATGACCTGCGCAAGACCGGCAAGGACCTCATCACCAGCCGGCAGCTGGCCAAGGACGGCAAGCCGACGCTCGACCTCGGGGCGGTACGCACCGAGTTCGCCGACGCCCACCCCGAGGTGGTCGACGCGTGGCGGCAGCAGGAGGCCCGCGCGCTGGACGTGATCAAGAACGACCCCGACGCCGCGGCCAAGGCGATCGCCGCCGAGGTGGGTCTCACCCCCGAGGACATCGCCGGTCAGTTGAAGCAGGGCGTCTACCTGACGCCGGCGGAGGTGGCGTCCCCGGAGTGGCTGGGCAGCGACGGCAAGCCCGGCAACATCGCCGCCAATCTGCAGAGCGCGTCGGCGTTCCTCGCCGAGCAGAACCAGATCCCCAGTCCCGCACCGCTGAAGACGTTCCAGGACGCGATCTACACCAAGGGTCTGCCGAATGTCCTCACGCAGTGACACGGTGACCGGCGGCCTGCGCATCGCGGGCGTCGAGCACCGGTACGGCCACGGCAAGGACCAGGTGACGGCGCTGGGTCCGGTGGACCTCGACGTCGATCCGGGCGCCTTCCTCGTCCTCGTCGGCGCCTCGGGCTGCGGCAAGAGCACGCTGCTGCGGCTGGTCGCCGGCTTCGAGGAGCCGACGTCCGGGGAAGTGCGGGTCTCCGGCTCCGCACCCACCCCGGGCGTGACGTCCGGCGTGGTGTTCCAGCAGCCGCGGCTGTTTCCGTGGCGCACCGTCGGCGGCAACGTCGACCTGGCCCTGAAGTACGCCGGTGTGCCGCGGGAACGCCGCGACGAGCGGCGCGACCAGCTGCTGACGCGGGTGGGCCTCGACGGCGTGGCGAAGCGCAAGATCTGGGAGATCAGCGGCGGACAGCAGCAGCGCGTCGCCATCGCCCGCGCGCTGGCGGCCGAGACGCCGCTGTTCCTGCTCGACGAGCCGTTCGCGGCGCTCGATGCGCTGACGCGCGAGCGGCTGCAGGAGGACGTGCGCCAGGTGAGCGCGGAGACCGGGCGCACCACGGTGTTCGTCACGCACAGCGCCGACGAGGCGGCGTTCCTCGGCTCGCGCATCGTTGTGCTGACCCGGCGGCCGGGCAAGGTGGCGCTCGACCTCCCGGTAGACCTGCCGCGCACCGGCGTCGACCCCGACGAGCTGCGCCGCTCGCCCGAGTACGCCCGGCTGCGGGCCGAGGTGGGTCGAGCCGTGAAGGCAGCGGCGGCGTAGCCGCGCATCGGGCTGGGGCGGCGTAGCCCGGCATCGGGCTGGGGCGGCGTAGCCCGGCAGGCCTCGACACTCCGTGAGTTGCGCGTCGTTCCGGCGTGTCGGGTCATTATGTGCAGTCTCGCGGCGTGCACCTGGCTGACGACGGTTGCTAGGTGCGGCCCGTAGTGTCGCTCGGGTGAAGGTCGCTGCCATCCACATCGCGCCGGGCCGACGCCTGCCGGTCAAGTCGGTGGACGCGGTGGCGGCCGAAGCCGGCCGCGGGCTGGTCGGGGACCGATATTACGGGACCAAGCACCGGCACGTGACGCTGCAGTCGCGCGAGCAGCTCGACGACGCCGCGGAGCGTTACGGCCGGGACATCGACAGCGCCGGAACGCGGCGCAACGTCACGGTCGACGAGGGCGTCATTCCCACGAAGCCGGGGACGCGGCTGACGATCGGCGACGTGGAACTCGAAGTCATCCGCATGTCGGCGCCGTGCCGCATCCTGGACGACGAGATCGGTCCGGGGGCGATGCGGGCGCTCAGTCAGCGAACGGGATCGGTGTGCCGACTACTCACGTCGGGCACGATCCGCGTGGGGGACGAGGTGCGGGTGTCGGCTCAGACCGGCGGGTAGGCCGGGGGCGGGTACACGCCGCGCAGACCCCACGGGAGGAACTGGAAGAAGTACTCGATCTCGTCGCTCGCGTCGTAATCGGGGTTCGGATCCATCAGTGCCTCCCAGTGCCACGTGGTCGTCGAAGCATAACGCGGTCGACGAGGTCGCGGGTACCCGACGGGACCGGTTGCATAAACTGGCCAACCAGTTGATTGACGTCCGGGCCCGTCCCGGCCCGGTGGGAGCGAGTTGCCATGTCCGAGAGCCAGGCCAGTGGGTTGTCCCGACGCGAGGAACTCCTCGCCGTCGCCACCAAGCTCTTCGCCGCCCGCGGCTACCACGGCACCCGGATGGACGACGTCGCCGACGCCGTCGGCCTGAACAAGGCGACGGTCTACCACTACTACGCGAGCAAGTCGCTGATCCTCTACGACATCTACAAGAGCGCCGCCGACTTCACCGTCGACGCCCTGCACGACGACCCGACGGCGAGCGCGCGCGAGACCATCTACCACTTCACCCGCCGGCTGCTGGTGGGCATCGCCAGCGACATCGAGCGGGCCGCGGTGTACTTCCAGGAGGGCCCGTACATCACCGAGTGGTTCACCGAGGAGCAGGTGGCCTACATCCGCACGTCGGAGACGACGGTGTACGAGCACGTCCGCGACGTCATCGACCGCGGCATCGCCAGCGGCGAGTTCTACGAATGCGATTCGCACGTGCTCGCGCTCGGCTACATCGGCATGACGCTCGGCGCCTACCGCTGGTTGCGACCGCAGGGCCGGCGCAGCGCGCAGGAGATCGCCGTCGAATTCAGCACCGCGCTGCTGCGCGGCCTCATCAAGGACGAGGCCGTGCGCACCGCCGAACCGCTGGGTCTGACCATCGCGAAGACGGCGGCCGGCCATGACTGACCTGTTCCGGCTCGACGGCAAGGTGGCCGTGGTCACCGGGGGCGGGCGCGGCATCGGCGTGATGATGGCGCGCGGGCTGCTCGACGCCGGCGCCAAGGTGTATCTCGCCAGCCGCAAGGAGGCCGAGCTCGACTCCGCCGTCGCCGAACTCTCGGCGTTCGGCGACGTGTCGGCCATCCCCGCGGACTTGGGCACCGCGGCGGGCGTGGCGACGCTGACCGCGGCGCTCACCGAGCGCGAGGATGCCATCCACGCGCTGTTCAACAACGCCGGCGCCGCCTGGGGCGCCTCGTTCGACGACTTCCCGGAGTCCGGGTTCGACAAGGTCTTCGACGTCAACGTGAAGGGCGTCTTCCTGCTGACCCGGGCGCTGGTGCCGTTGCTGCGCGCCGGCGCCACCGACGACGACCCGGCGCGCGTCGTGAACACCGGCAGCATCGACGGCATCGTCGCGCCGGAGCGCGGGCGGGACAACTTCTCCTACAGCGCGAGCAAGGCCGCGGTGCACATGCTGACCCGCCACCTGGCAGGCGAACTGGCGCCGCACATCCTGGTGAACGCGATCGCGCCCGGGCTCTTCCAGTCCCGGATGACGAAGATGCTGCTCGCCGACGGGCCCGACGCGGTCGGGTCGCGGCTGCCGCTCGGCCGGATCGGCGCGCCCGACGACATGGCCGGCATCGCGGTGTTCCTGGCGAGCCGCGCCAGCTGCTACGTCACCGGCGCCGTCATCCCCGTCGACGGCGGCGCCAGCACCATCCGCTGATCAGAACTCGATGACCTGACGGACCGCGTTGCCGTCGGCGAGCTGATCCATGCCCTCGTTGATCTCGTCGAGCGCGATGGTCGAGGAAACCAGCGACTCGACGGGAAGCCGTCCCGCACGCCACATCTCGACGAAGCGGGGGATGTCGCGCGCCGGCACCGCCGACCCCAGGTAGCTGCCGATCAGTGAGCGGCCCTCGGCGACGAAGGCGAGCGGCGAGATCTCGAGCCGCGCGTCCGGGCGGGGCAGGCCCACGGTGATGGTGCGACCGCCGGGCGCGGTTACGGCCAGCGCGGTCTCCAGCGCCGCTGGATGACCGACGGCCTCGATGACCACCTCGGCCTTCAGGTCGCCGACCGCCTCGGGGGCGTGGGCGGCGTGCGCGCCGAGTTCGCGTGCCCTGGCTTGCTTCTCGGGGAGCCGGTCGATCGCCACCACCCGGACGTCGTCGTGCGCGAGGGCCGTGAGGATGGCCGCCATGCCGACGCCACCCGCGCCGACGACGGCCACGGTCTGACCGGGGCGGGGCTCGCCGGCGTTGAGCACGGCGCCGCCGCCGGTCAGCACGGCGCAGCCCAGAAGTGAGGCCACCACGGGCGGGACGTCCGCATCCACGGGGACCACCGAGCGGCGGTCGACCACGGCATGCGTGGCGAACGCCGAGACGCCGAGGTGATGGCGCACGTCCTCGCCGTCGCGGCGGAGGCGCGTCGCGCCGGAGAGCAGGGTGCCCGCGCCGTTGGCCGCGGAGCCCGGGATGCACGGTGCCAGACCGTCGGTCGCGCAGCCGGCGCACTGTCCGCAGCGCGGCAGGAACGTCATCACCACGCGCTGGCCGACGGTCATGTCGGTGACGGCAGAGCCGGCGGCCTCGACGATGCCGGCGGCCTCGTGGCCCAGCAGCATCGGCACCGGGCGCACCCGGTTGCCGTCGACCACGGACAGGTCCGAGTGACACAGACCGGACGCCTCGATGCGCACCAGCAGCTCGGTGTCGCCGGGCTCGTCGAGGTCGAGGTCGGCGATGGTGAGCGGGCGCGACTGCGCGTACGCCCGGGGTTCGCCGATGCGGTCGAGGACGGCTCCGCGGATTCTCATGCCGTCGATTGTCCTCCGGGGCGATCGCGCTGCGTCGGGGCGTGGTCCGAGCACCGTGGGTGCCGCCTCGGTGAGTCGTCAAACCCATTGCGCAACAATGGTTTCACCAGTCACACGCAGAGCCGAAGATGTCAGTGGTTCGCACTAGTGTTCGAAGCATGACGTCGAGTCTCGCCGATGCGCTGACCGCCCTGGAGGGTGCGGTCGGCGGGCTGGCCGGCGCCGACGTCGACGGCCTTTCGCACCGGGAGCTGCTGGAGTCCTACGCCGCGCTCGAGACGACGCTGCGTCGCGTGCCCGCCGTGCAGCACGCGCTGCTGGCGCGGCTCGACCGGGAGGCGACGCCGACGGACCTGGGTGCGACGTCGCTGAGCAAGCTGCTGATGCAGTGGTGCCGCATCGGCAAGGGCGACGCGCTGCGCCGCCTGGCGTGGGCGCGGCTGCTGGGTTCGCGCCGCGCGCTCGACGGGCAGGAGCTGCCACCGCAGCTCCCACAAACCGCCGCTGCGATCGCCGACGGCGCCATCGGTGACGACCACGTCCGGGTGATCAAGGACTTCGTCGCCGAACTGCCGGACGCCGTCGATCTGGAGACGCGCATCCAGGCGGAGCGGACGCTGGCCGAGTTGGCACGGCAGGTGGACCCGGTGGCGCTGGACAAGGCGGCGAACCGTCTGCTGGCGCACCTGCACCCCGACGGCACGCTGTCCGATGCCGACCGGCAACGCAAGGCAGGGTTGACGTTGAGTTCGCAGCAGCCGGATGGGATGAGCCGGCTCAGCGGATGGATCACGCCCGAGCTGCGGGCGTTGCTGGAGCCGCTGTTCGCCAAGTTCGCGGCGTTCGACGCACGCCGGCCCGATCCCGCGGGAGATCCGGCGGCGACGTCCGACTCGACGGGCGCATCGGAAGCAACCGGGGGGAGCGATGCGGCCGGTCCGGATGCGGACGGTGGGGACGCGGCCGGTGCGGACACGGACCGTGCGGACCGTGCCGATGCGGACAGTGCCGATGCGGCCGTTCCGGACGTGGCCGGCCCGGACGTGGCCGGCCCGGTGGACGAGGTCGGTCCGCCGTCGCACGCCCCGCTGTTCGACGAGCACGGCCGCACCCAACCCCGCCGTCAGCACGACGCGCTGCTGGTGATGGCTCGAATGTTGCTGTGCCGCAGCGATCTCGGGACGCTGAACGGTCTGCCGGTGTCAGTGGTCGTGACGACGACGCTGCAGGACCTCGAGCGCGGCGCGGGGTACGCCGTCACCGCCGGGGGCAGCCGGCTGCCGATGACCGACCTCATCCGGATGGCCGCCCACGCGCACCACTACCTGGCGGTGTTCGACCAACACACGTCCGCGGCGCTGCATCTCGGCCGCAGCCAGCGCTGCGCGACGGGCGCGCAGAAGCTGATGCTCTTCGCACGCGACCGCGGGTGTACCTGCCCTGGATGCGATGCCGCCGGCTACGTCACCCAGGCGCACCACGCGACCGCCGACTGGAAGGACGACGGCCAGACCAACGTCGACGACATGACGCTCGCCTGCGGTCCCGACAACCGCATGGTGGAGACCACCGAGTGGACCACCCGTCGGCGCAGGGACGGACTGGTCGAGTGGATCCCGCCGCCGCACCTCGACACCGGACAGACCCGCATCAACGTCACGCATCATCCCGAGCGCCTGCTCGCACCGAGCGACGACGACCCCTTCTAGCTCGACCCCTTCCAGCGGCGAAGAGGTCCACGCCGGATGACAGACTTCCGGCCATGGCCGTCGACGAACGCACGCTGACCGGGCGGGACTTTCCCGTGCACTGGCCGGCGACCACCCGGTGGACCGACAACGACATGTTCGGGCATCTCAACAACGCCAAGTACTACGAGCTGTTCGACACCGCGATCAACGGGTGGATCGGCACCAGCCTCGACCACGACCCGACCGCGGCGCCCTGGTTGGGCGTGGTCGCCGAATCGGGGTGTCGGTACTTCGCCGAACTCGCCTTCCCCGATCCGCTGACCGTCGGGCTCGGCGTGACGCGGCTCGGCACCAGCAGCGTGACGTACCGGCTGGCCCTGTTCGCCGCCGGCTCCACCGACGCACCTCACACCGGCGCACCCCACGACGCCGCATCCGACGCGACGGCCGCGGCCGTCGGGCACTGGGTGCACGTCTACGTCGACCGCACCACCCGGCGCCCCGTCCCGATCCCGGACGCCATCCGCGAGCTGCTGACCGGCGCCCAGATCTGACGTCTCAGCCGATCTCGTCCAGCCACCGGGCGATCGCTGCGACGGCGTCGCGGAAGAAGATCCGGTAGGGGCGATCGGCGACGTAGCCGATGTGCGGCGTGGCGGTGACGGTCGGCAGCGTCCGCAGCGGATGCGACGGCGGCAGCGGTTCGACGTCGAACACGTCGAGGCCGGCACCGGCGATGGCGCCCGTGCGCAACGCGTCGATCAGCGCTGCCTCGTCGACGATCGGACCGCGAGAGGTGTTGATTAGCAACGCCGTCGGCTTCATCGCGGCCAGCTCGGCGGCGCCGACGAGCCCGCGCGAGCGCTCACCGAGCTTCAGGTGCACCGTCAGCACGTCGGCGGTCGCGAAGAACTCGTCGCGCGGCAGGTACCGGGCGCCGGCCTCCGCCGCCGCCTCGGGAGTGAGGTTGGGGCTCCACGCGGCGACGTCCATCCCGAACGCCGCGCCGATCCGTGCGACGCGGCTGCCGATGCGGCCGACTCCGAGGACGCCGAGCACCCGGCGGTCGAGTTCACGACCGACGCCGACCTGCCAGCCGCCCGCGGCCACCGACTGCCGCTCGGCGACCAGGTTGCGGGCGGTCGCGAGGATCAGCGCCCAGGTCAACTCGACCGTCGACGCCACCGACCCACCCGTTCCGGTGACGCGGATGCCGCGCTCCTCGGCGGCGGCCATGTCGATCGACGCGTTGACGTTGCCGGTCGAGGCGATCAGTCGCAGCCGGGGCAGACGCTCGATCACGGAGCGCGGCAACGGTGTTCGCTCGCGCATCACCAGCACCGCATCGAACGGCTCGAGCCGCGCCACCAGGTCGTCGGCGTCGGCCACGTGGTCGGTGAACGTCGTGACCTCGGCGCGCGAGGTGACCGGCGACCAGTCCGCCGAGCGCAGGGCCACGTCTTGATAGTCGTCGAGGACGGCGACCCGGATCGGAGGGCTCATGGCCCCAGTCTGCCGGGCGGTATCCTCGCCCGATGCCCATCGTGAGCAAGACCGTCGAGGTGTCGGCGTCGGCCGCGACGATCATGGCGATCGTTGCGGACTTCGAGGCCTACCCCCAGTGGAACGAGGAGATCAAGGGCTGCTGGATCCTGGCCCGCTACGACGACGGCCGACCCAGCCAGCTGCGGCTGGACACCTCGGTGCAGGGCATGGAGGGCGTCTACATCCAGGCCGTCTACTACCCGGGCCCCAACCAGATCCAGACCGTGATGCAGCAGGGCGAGCACTTCTCCAAGCAGGAGCAGATCTTCTCGGTGGTCGAGATGGGACCCACCACGCTGCTGACGGTCGACTTCGACGTCGAGACCACCATGCCCATCCCCAAGCCGATGGTGAAGAAGGTCGTCGGCGACGCCATGGACTACCTCGCGGACAACCTCAAGGCCCGCGCCGAGCAGCTCGCCCACTGAGTCGACGCCTCACGTCCACAGTCCCAGCTCGTCGAGCCGTGCGGTGAGCCGGCGCGCCCCGTCGGTGAACTGCTCGCGGGTGAGCCGCACGGCGGCGTCGGCGTCGCGGCGCCGGAACGCCTCGATCAGGTCGTGGTGGTTGGCCAGCGCAACGCGACCCCACTGCGCGTCCTCCGCGTAGATCCGCGACGGCAGATACCGGGTCGCGTGCAGCAGGAACCACGCCAGCTTGACCCGGCCCGCCGCCAGGTTCACCACCCGCCGGAAGGCGAACTCCGCGTCCGCGACCGCCTCGCCGTCGTGCCGCTCGATCGCGTCGGTGACCTCCTCGACGAGGCGCTCGAGTTCGTCGATGTCGTCGTCGCTGATGCGCTCGGCGGCCGAGCGCACCAGCTGCGTCGCGATCGTCGCCTGTAGCCAGAAGAGGTCCTCGATGTCGCCGCGGGTGAAGGGCGAGACGACGTGTCCGCGGTGCGGCTCGAGCTGCACCATGCCCTCGCCGCGCAATGTGCGCAGCGCCTCGCGCACCGGGGTGATGCTGACGCCCAGCTCGGCCGCGGTCTCGTCGAGCCGGATGAAGGTCCCCGGGCGCAGCGCGCCGGACATGATCCCGGCGCGCAGGTGAGCGGCCACCTCGTCGGAGAGCTGCTCGCGCCGCACCGCCGGCCGGCGCGCGGGTCGGGTCGTCGTCTTCACGGGCCGTCCTCGAGGCGAAGTGCTCGGCCCGAGGCTTGTTCCCGGGCCACCAACCCCCTAGTGTGACCGGAGCAACACCATGTTTGATCAAATATCAGCGCGGCGCAACCGCGCGCGGACGGCGAGGGGGTGCATCGGACGGTGACCGCCTCGACCGTCGGCCCGGCCACCGGCACCGGCCAGTCTCAGCCCCCTGTCGTCGGGTCCCCTCTCGCCCAGCCCTACCTCGCCCGGCGCAACAACTGGACCACCCAGCTCGCCCGGCACGCGCTGATGCAGCCCGACGACACGGCGCTGCGCTTCGCCGGCCGCACCACCACCTGGGCCGACCTCGCCGCACGCGTCGACGCGCTGGCCGGTGCCCTGCACCGCCGCGGCATCGCCGCCGGCGACCGCGTCCTGATCCTGATGCTCAACCGCACCGAGTTCGTCGAGACGTTCCTCGCCGCGAACCTGCTGGGCGCCATCGCCGTTCCGGTCAACTTCCGGCTCACGCCGCCCGAACTGGCGTTCCTCGTCTCCGACTGCGACGCCCGGGTGGTGGTGACCGAACCGGTGCTGGCGAACGTCGCCACCGCCGTGCGCGACCTCGCGCCGGTGCTCGCCGACGTCGTGGTCGCCGGCGCGCCCACCGGGGACGGGGTCCTCGGCTACGAGGACCTGGTCGCCGAGGACGGGCGGCCGGCACCGGTGGTCGACGTCGAGAACGACAGCCCGGCGCTCATCATGTACACCTCGGGCACCACCGGACGGCCCAAGGGCGCGGTGCTCACCCACGCCAACCTGAGCGGTCAGACGATGACCGGACTGATCACCAACGGCGCGGACCTCGACCACGACGTGGGTTTCATCGGCGTGCCGCTGTTCCACATCGCCGGCATCGGCAACATGCTGCCGGGCCTCGCGCTGGGCCGGCCCACGGTGATCCACCCGCTGGGCGCCTTCGACCCCGGTCAGTTGCTCGACGTGCTCGAGGCCGAGGGCGTCACCGGCATCTTCCTGGTGCCCGCGCAGTGGCAGGCGGTGTGCGCCGCCCAGCGCGCGCGGCCCCGCCGGCTGAAGCTGCGGGTGTTGTCCTGGGGTGCCGCCCCGGCGTCGGACACGCTGCTGCGCGAGATGGCCGATACCTTCCCCGGCACCTCGATCCTCGCCGCGTTCGGGCAGACGGAGATGTCTCCGGTCACCTGCATGCTGCTCGGCGACGACGCCATCCGGAAGCTCGGCTCCGTCGGCAAGGTCATCCCGACCGTCTCCGCCCGCATCGTCGACGACGAGATGAACGACGTCCCCGTGGGCGAGGTCGGCGAGATCGTCTACCGCGCACCGACACTGATGGCCGGCTACTGGAACAACCCGCAGGCGACCGCCGAGGCGTTCCACGGCGGCTGGTTCCACTCCGGCGACCTGGTCCGCCAGGACGCCGAGGGATACGTCTGGGTGGTCGACCGCAAGAAGGACATGATCATCTCCGGCGGGGAGAACGTGTACTGCGCCGAGGTGGAGAACGTCCTCGCCGCGCACCCGTCGATCGCCGAGGTCGCCGTGATTGGCCGACCCGACGAGCGCTGGGGCGAAGTACCCGTTGCCGTGGTTGCCCTCGACGCCGGTGCGGCCGGGGTCGGTGGCGCCGGCCTGACGCTGGGCGACGTCGACGAATTCCTCACCGATCGGCTGGCCCGGTACAAGCACCCGAAGGCTCTCGAAGTGGTCGAGGCGCTGCCCCGGAACCCGGCCGGTAAGGTCCTCAAGACGGAACTGAGGGAACGGTTCGGCGCGGCAGTGCACGTTGACGTCCACGAAAGTAGTTCTGCGTCAACGGCTTCTGTCGACGACGGCGGGGCGTGACCGATGCGGACGGGTTTGCCACGGGCCAATGTCTCAATCCGACGGATGCGGTGCAGCGCCGCTCATCCATCGGGTACAGTCCTGTGGTCCGTCTTACTACCAACCAGTAGGGAGATGGCCATCACATACGCGGGGCTGACGCGAGGAGGGCGAGTGCGACGGGTTTTGCCGGTCCGCCGCAGTGGCTACGGCTGTGCGCGCCCAGCGATGGTCTGCGCGTGACGGCCCAGCAGCCGGGTCTGGTCGGGTACGTCCGCAACCAGGTGACCCCGGGCCTGACGGCCGTGGGCGGATTCGTCCGCATGTGCGTCCTCACCGCGAAGGCGACCTTCCGCAGCCCCTTCCAGTGGCGCGAGTTCATCCTTCAGGGCTGGTTCCTGATGCGGGTGGCCTTCCTCCCCACCATCGCCGTCGCGATCCCGCTGACGGTGCTCATCATCTTCACGCTGAACATCCTGCTGGCCGAGTTCGGTGCCGCCGACATCTCCGGCGCCGGCGCCGCTCTCGGTGCGGTTACCCAGCTCGGTCCGCTGGTAACCGTGCTGGTGGTGGCCGGCGCGGGCTCGACCGCCATCTGCGCCGACATCGGCGCCCGCACCATCCGCGAGGAGATCGACGCCCTCGAGGTGCTGGGCATCGACCCGATCCACCGCCTGGTGGTGCCCCGCGTGATCGCCTCGACGTTCGTGGCCTTCCTCCTCAACGGCGCGGTGATCACCATCGGCCTGGTCGGCGGCTTCGTCTTCGGCGTCTACATCCAGAACATCTCGGCCGGCGCGTACGTCTCGACGCTGACGCTCGTCACCGGCCTGCCGGAGGTGCTGATCTCGGTGGTCAAGGCCATGACCTTCGGCCTGATCGCCGGCCTCGTCGGCTGCTACCGCGGCCTGACGGTGTCGGGCGGCGCCAAGGGCGTCGGCACGGCCGTGAACGAGACGCTGGTCCTCTGCGTCATCGCGCTGTTCGCCGTCAACGTGGTGCTGACGACGATCGGCGTTCGATTCGGAACGGGGCGCTGACATGTCCACCTTCGCCGTCGTCCGCCAGCGCTTCCCCCGCGCCGTCGCCCAGGGCGAGCGGCTGGCCAGCGCGCCCGCCCGCGGCCTCGACAGCGTCGGCCACATCGCGTGGTTCGTCGTCACTGCCGTGGGTTCGATCGGCCACGCCGTGCGCTACTACCGCAAGGAGATGCTGCGGCTCATCGCCGAGATCGGCATGGGCACCGGCGCCATGGCCGTCATCGGCGGCACCGTCGCCATCGTCGGCTTCGTCACCCTCTCGGGCGGCTCACTGATCGCCATCCAGGGCTTCGCCTCGCTCGGCAACATCGGCGTCGAGGCCTTCACCGGCTTCTTCGCCGCCCTGGTCAACGTCCGCATCGCCGCCCCCGTCGTCGCGGGCCAGGCGCTGGCCGCCACGGTCGGCGCCGGCGCGACCGCCGAACTCGGCGCCATGCGCATCAGCGAGGAGATCGACGCCCTGGAGGTCATGGGCATCAAGTCGATCAGCTACCTGGTGTCGACGCGCATCATGGCCGGCTTCGTCGTCATCATCCCGCTGTACGCGATGGCGATCATCATGAGCTTCCTGTCCGCGCAGGTCACCACGACGCTCTTCTACGGGCAGTCGACCGGTACCTACGAGCACTACTTCCAGACGTTCCTGCGCCCGGACGACGTCGCGTGGTCGTTCGTGCAGGCGATCATCATCTCGGTCATCGTCATGCTCAACCACTGCTACTACGGCTTCTACGCCAGCGGCGGCCCGGTGGGCGTCGGCGAGGCCGTCGGCCGCTCGATGCGCGCCTCCCTCATCGCGATCGTCCTCGTCGTCCTGTTCGCTTCGTTGGCGCTCTACGGCACCAACGCCAACTTCAACCTCACGGTGTAGTGACATGACGAAGCCGAACCAGATCTCCTCGCCGGTCAACGCGCCGCGCACCCCGCCCTACAAGATCGCCGGCCTGGTGCTGCTGCTGGTCGCCGCGGTCGTGCTGGCGCTGGTGTGGGTGCAGTTCCGCGGCGGGTTCGCCAACCCGGAGCGGCTGACGCTGCTCTCCGCCCGCTCGGGCCTGTCCATGGACCCGGGCTCCAAGGTCACCTACAACGGCGTCGAGATCGGCCGCGTCACGCAGGTCGACGCCGTCGAGGTGGACGGGACGCCCAAGGCCAAGGTCCTGCTCGACGTCGACCGCAAGTTCCTCGGTCTGATCCCGTCGAACGTCGACGCCGAGATCAAGGCCAGCACGGTCTTCGGCAACAAGTACATCGCGTTCTCCACGCCGAAGGACCCCAGCGCGCAGCGGATCACCGCGTCGACGCCCATCGACGTCACCAACGTGACGACGGAGTTCAACACGCTGTTCGAGACCGTCGTCGAGGTGACCAAGCAGGTCGACCCGATCAAGCTGAACCAGACGCTGACGGCCACCGCCCAGGCCCTCGACGGCCTCGGTGAGCGCTTCGGGCAGTCCATCGAGACCGGCAACAAGATCCTCGCCGACGTCAACCCGCGGCTGCCGCAGCTGCAGCGCGACAACCGGGCCCTCGCCGGGTTCGCCGAGGTGTACGCCAACGCCGCGCCCGACCTCTTCGACGGCCTGAACAACGCCGTCACCACGGCCCGCACGCTCAACGAGCAGCAGGGCAACGTCGACCAGGCGCTGATGGGCGCCGTCGGCTTCGGCAACACGGGTGGTGACGTCTTCGAACGCGGCGGGCCCTACCTGACCCGCGGCATCAAGGACCTGCTGCCCACCTCGGCGCTGCTCGACGAGTACAGCCCGGCCCTGTTCTGCACCATCCGCAACTTCCACGACGTCGAGCCGAAGGCCCGCGCGGCGTTCGGTGGCGGCAACGGCTACTCGCTGAACACCCGCACCGCCATCATCGGCGCGGCGAACCCGTACGTGTACCCCGACAACCTCCCGCGCACCAACGCCAAGGGCGGACCGGAAGGACGCCCCGGCTGCTGGCAGCCCATCACGCGTGACCTGTGGCCGGCGCCGTACCTGGTGACCGACACCGGTGCCAGCATCGCGCCGTACAACCACTTCGAACTGGGACAGCCCATCGCCATCGAGTACGTCTGGGGACGCCAGATCGGGGAGAACACGATCAACCCATGAGAATCACCGGTACAGCGATCAAGCTCGGCGCCATGTCGTTGGTGCTGCTGTTGTTCACCGCGCTCATCATCGTGGTGTTCGGCCAGATGCGGTTCGACCGCACCACCGGCTACACGGCCCTGTTCAAGAACGCGAGCGGCCTGCGGTCGGGACAGTTCGTCCGCGCCTCGGGCGTCGAGGTCGGCAAGGTCACCGAGGTCAAGCTGCTGCCCGGTGGCGACCGCGTCGAGGTCCACTTCGACGTCGACCGCACCCTGCCGCTGTTCCAGGGCACCACCGCCTCGATCCGGTACCTCAACCTCATCGGCGACCGCTTCATGGAGCTCAAGCGCGGTGACGACCAGACGCGCCTGCCCGCCGGCGGCACCATCCCCGTCGAGCGCACCGAGCCCGCGCTGGACCTCGACGCCCTGATCGGCGGCTTCCGGCCGCTGTTCCGCTCGCTGGACCCGGACAAGGTCAACGGCATCGCCCAGTCGCTCATCACGATCTTCCAGGGCCAGGGCGGCACCATCAACGACATCCTGAACCAGACCGCGCAGCTGACGTCGGCGCTCGCGGACCGCGACCAGGCGATCGGCGAGGTGGTGCGCAACCTCAACACCGTCCTCGACACCACCGTGCGGCACCAGCAGCAGTTCGACGAGACCATCCAGAACTTCGAGAAGCTGGTCACGGGTCTGGAGAACCGCGCCGATCCGGTCGCGAGTTCGGTCGCCGAGATCAGCGACGCGGCGGGCACCATCTCCGACCTGCTGGCCGACAACCGTCCGCTGCTGCGCGACACCGTCAACTACCTCGAGGGCGTCCAGCAGCCGCTGGTCGACCAGAAGCAGGAACTCAACGACCTGCTGGTCAAGTTCCCGCAGGTCGTCCGGATCCTGGGTCGCGCCGGCGGCATCTACGGTGACTTCCTCAACTTCTACGCCTGCGACATCTCGCTGATCCTCAACGGTCTCCAGCCTGGTGGGCCGGTCCGCAAGGTGAAGCTGACCAGCCAGCCATCGGGTAGGTGCACGCCGAAATGAGGACTCTCGAAGGCGACAACCGGGTCCGCAACGGATTGAAGGGCATCCTCATCCTGTTGCTGGTCATCGGGGTGGGGCAGAGCTTCGCCAGCGTGCCGATGATCTTTGCCCAGCCGGTGTACTACGCCGAGTTCAAGGACACCGCCGGGATCAACGGCGGTGACAAGGTGCGCATCGCCGGCGTCGACGTCGGCGAGGTGCGCAGCACGGGCATCGACGGCGACAAGGTCGTGGTGGGCTACACGCTCAACGGCACCCGGATCGGCACCGAGAGCCGGGCGGCCATCCGCACCGACACCATCCTCGGGCGCAAGAACATCGAGATCATCCCCAAGGGGTCGAACACGTTGCCGCCCAACGGAACGCTGCCGTTGAGCCAGACGACGACGCCGTACCAGATCTACGACGCGTTCTCCGACTTGGCCGAGGCCGGCCTCGGCTGGGACACCAAGACCATCAAGCAGTCGCTCAACGTGCTGTCGGAGACGATCGACCAGACCTACCCGAATCTGAGCGCCGCGCTCGACGGGGTGGCCCGGTTCTCCGACACCATCGGCAAGCGCGACGACGACATCCAGAAGCTGCTGGCCAACGCCAACAAGGTGGCCGGCGTGCTCGGCAACCGCAGCGGGCAGATCAACGCGCTGTTCGTGAACACGCAGACGCTGCTGGGCGCGATCAACGAGCGTAACACCGCGGTGAGCGCTCTGCTGGAACGGGTTTCGGCCTTCTCCCAGCAGGTCGCCGGGTTCACGAAGGACAACCCGAACCTCAACAAGGTGCTCGAGCAGCTCCGCACGATCAGCGACGTGCTGGTGGCCCGCAAGTACGACCTGATGGACGTGCTGAGCAACGTCAGCAAGGTCGCGACCGCGCTGGGCGAGGCCATCTCCTCGGGCCCCTACTTCAAGGTCATCCTGATCAACATCCTCCCGTACCAGATCATCCAGCCGTGGGTGGACGCCGCCTTCAAGAAGCGCGGCATCAACCCCGAGGAGTTCTGGCGCAACGCGGGTCTGCCCGAGTTCCGGTACCCGGATCCCAACGGCCAGCGCTTCGAGAACGGCGCGCCGCCGCCAGCCCCGACGCCGCTGGAGGGCACGCCGGAGCACCCCGGTCCCGCCGTCATCGCCGGCTCGCCGTGTTCCTACGCGCCCGCTGCGGGCAACTTCCCGACCCCGGCGAACCCGCTGCCGTGCACGCAGGCCGAGAACGGCCCGTTCGGCCCGAACCCGTACGGCTCGAACAACTACGGGCCGCCGGACGTGCTGGGCCTGCCGCCGAACCCGAATGCGCCGCCGCCGGCTCCCGGCGTCCCCGCGGCCGCGTTCCCCGGTGAGTACTCGCCGCCGGTCCAGGGCACGCCGCCCCCGCCGTTCGTTCCCGGTCCTCCGGGTGCGCGCACGGTGCCGGTGACGCCCGGACCGGCCGACCCGTACATCGCGCCGGGATCGCTGCAGGGCGACGGGACCTCCCCGCTGCCGCCGCCGCTGACCGGTCCGCCGCCGCCCCCGGGCCCCGGGCCGCAGCTTCCGCCCGTCGACACCCCGCCTCTGCCGGGCAACCCCCCGTTCCTGCCGCCCGGCTCGCAAGACCAGTAGGAGACCTTCGAGATGTCGACGATCTTCAACGTCCGCAACGTGAAGTTGCCGAGGCTCTCCCGGGCGTCGGTGATTCTCGGGACGATCGTGATCATCGTGGCGGTCGCGCTGGCCTTCCTCGGGTGGAACCTGTATCAGCGGCTGACGAAGACCACCGTGACGGCGTACTTCTCCCAGACGCTGGCCCTGTACCCCGGTGACAAGGTGCAGATCATGGGCGTCCGGGTCGGCGCGATCGACGAGATCGAGCCCGCCGGTGACAAGATGAAGGTGACCTTCCACTACGACAGCAAGTACAAGGTTCCCCAGGACGCGACCGCCTCGATCCTGAATCCGAGCCTCGTCGCGTCGCGCGCCATCCAGCTCTCGCCGCCGTACACCGGTGGCGAGACGCTGAAGAACGACGCCGTCATCCCGCTCGAGCGCACCCAGGTGCCGGTCGAGTACGACGACCTGCGCAACTCGCTCGACCGCATCCTCACCGACCTCGGCCCGACCCCCGAGCAGCCCAAGGGCCCGTTCGGCGACGTCATCGAGTCCTTCGCGGACGGACTGGCCGGCAAGGGCGAAGAGGTCAACCGGGCGCTGAACAACCTGTCCGAGGCGTTGTCGACGCTGAACCAGGGCCGCGGCGACCTGTTCGGAGTCATCAAGAGCCTGGCGCTGTTCGTCAACGCGCTGCACCGCAGCGACCAGCAGTTCGTCGCCCTCAACAACGACCTGGCCACGTTCACGAACTCGTTCACCAACACCGACCGCGAGGTCGCGAACGCGGTGCGCGACCTCAACGTGCTGTTCACCAACACCCGCCAGTTCTTCGACGAGAACGGCGAGGTGCTCGGCAAGGACATCGGCAACCTGGCCGACGTCACCAACGCCATCGTGCAGCCGGAGCCGTTCAACGGCCTCGAGACCGGCCTCCACGTCTTCCCGACGCTGGCGATCAACGCGCTGAACATCGCGGCGCCGGTGCCCGGTGGTGTCACGTCGCTGCCCGTGATCGGCAACTTCGCCAACCCGCTGCAGTTCATCTGCAGCTCGATCCAGGCCGGCAGCCGCCTCGGCTACCAGGAGTCCGCGGAGCTGTGCGCGCAGTACCTCGCGCCGATCCTCGACGCGATCAAGTTCAACTACCTGCCGTTCGGCCTGAACCAGTTCAGCTCCGCGCTGACGCTGCCGAAGCAGATCGCGTACTCCGAGCCGCGGCTGCAGCCGCCGCCGGGATACAAGGACACGACCGTGCCCGGCATCTTCAGCCGCGACACGCTGTTCTCGCACGGCAACCACGAGCCGGGCTGGGTCGTCGCGCCGGGCATGCAGGGCGTCGACGTGCAGCCCTTCACGGCCAACATGCTGACGCCGGATTCGCTGTCGGCACTGCTGGGCGGACCGGACCCGAGCTACATCCCGCCGGGCGGCCCCCGCGGTGGTGCGCCGCCGAACTCGTACGACCAGAACAACCCGCTGCCGCCGCCGTGGTACCCGCAGCCGGGTCCGCCGCCGGCGCCCGCCCCGGGCGTCATCCCCGGCGATCCGCTGTCGGCCATCTCGGCGCCCGCCGCGCCGGGACCCGGAACCGGTCCGGCACCCGCGCCGGCCGCCGTCCCGTCGGGACCGCTGTTCCCGGCTGAGGCAGGAGGCACCCCATGACGAAGTTGAGGTGGCCCGGCACCAGGACGCTGCTGAAGCGCGCCGGCGTGCTGTCGGTGGCCGCGGTCGTGCTGACGTCCTGCGGGTGGCAGGGTATCGCGAACGTGCCGCTGCCCGGTGGCCCGGGCAGCGGCTCGGACAAGATGACGATCTACGTCCAGATGCCGGACACGTTGGCGCTCAACGTGAACAGCCGCGTCCGGGTGGCCGACGTCTTCGTCGGCTCGGTGCGTTCGATCGAGCTGAAGAACTGGGTCGCGACGCTGACGCTCGACGTGCAGCCCGGCATCGAGCTGCCCGCCAACACCACCGCGGCGATCGGCCAGACGAGCCTGCTGGGCAGCCAGCACGTGCAGCTCGACCCGCCGGCCGACCCGGAGGGCAGGCTCAAGAGCGGCGACACCATCCCCCTCGACCGGGCCTCGGCGTTCCCCACCACCGAGCGGACGCTGGCGAGTATCGGCGCCATCCTCAGCGGTGGCGGCATCCCGAACCTGGAGACGATCCAGAACGAGCTGAGCAACGTGCTCACCGGCCGCGGCGATCAGATCCGCGAGTTCATCGGCCGGCTCGACACGTTCACGGCCGAGCTGAACGCGCAGCGCGAAGACATCACGCGGGCCATCGACTCGACCAACCGACTGCTGTCGATCGTCGCCCAGCGCGACGACACCCTGGACCGGGTGCTCACCGAGTTCCCGCCGCTGATCAAGCACTTCGCCGACACGCGGGACCTGTTCGGCGACGCGGTCGAGTCGCTGGGCCGGATCAGCAAGGCCGCCGACGCCGCGCTGTCGCCGATCTCGGCCGACCTGAAGACCAACCTGCAGAACCTGCAGCGGCCGCTGAAGCAGCTGGGCCGGGCCTCGCCGTACCTGATCGGCGCGCTGAAGTTCATGCTGACGGCGCCCTTCCCGATCGAGTCGGCCGACAAGGCGGTGCGCGGTGACTACATCAACGTGTCGCTGAACGTCGACCTGACGCTGTCGTCGGTGGACAACGGCATCCTGACCGGTACCGGCCTCTCGGGTGCGCTGCGGGCGCTGGAGCAGTCGTGGGGTCGCGATCCGAACACGATGATCCCGGACGTCCGGTTCACGCCGAACCCGCACACGGTTCCCGGTGGACCGCTCGTCGAAAGAGGTGAGTGAGCGGTGCTGACACGCGTCATACGCATCCAGCTGATCATCTTCACCGTCCTGACGCTGATCGCGCTGGGCGTGCTGGGCCTCTACTACCTGAAGCTGCCCAGCCTCGTCGGGATCGGTCAGTACGAGCTGAAGGCTCAGCTCCCCCGGTCGGGTGGCCTCTACGCCACCGCGAACGTCACCTACCGGGGCACCACCATCGGCAAGGTGACCGACGTGGTGCCGACGGAGTCGGGCGCCCAGGCCACGATGAGCATCGACAGCCAGTACAAGATCCCGGTCGACGTCACGGCCAACGTGCACTCGGTGTCGGCGATCGGCGAGCAGTACCTCGACCTGGTGCCGTCCGAGGAGAACGGTCAGTTCCTCGCCAACGGCGCCACGATCACCAAGAGCACGGTCCCCAGCGAGGTGGGCCCTGCGCTCGACGCGGCGAACGAGGGTCTGGCGGTACTCCCGAAGGAGAAAATCGACTCGTTGCTCACCGAGACGTCGAAGGCCGTCGGTGGCCTCGGTCCGGCGCTGCAGCGACTGGTCGACTCCACGACCAACCTCGCGCAGGGCTTCGACGAGAACCTGCCGCAGGTCAACGACATCGTGGACAACTCGGCGCCGATCCTGGAGAGCCAGGTGCTGTCGGGTGACGCGATCGGCCAGTGGGCACGCAACCTGGATACGATCGCCGCGCAGACGGCCGAGCAGGACGCCGCCTTGCGCACCGGTCTGCAGCAGGCGGCGCCCACCGCCGATCAGGTGAGCGCGTTCTTCAGCAGCGTCAAGGACTCGCTGCCGCAGACGCTGGCGAACCTGTCGATCGTGCTCGATCTGCTGAAGAAGCAGAACAAGGGCGTCGAGCAGCTGCTCGTCGCGTTCCCGCAGGCCGGCGCCGTCGGCCAGATGGGCACGATCTTCGACGGTCAGGCGCTGCTGCCGCTGGCGCTGGGCATCAACCAGCCGCCGCCGTGCCTCACCGGCTTCCTGCCGGCGTCGCAGTGGCGCTCGCCCGCCGACACCACGACGGCGGAGATCCCGAAGGACGTCTACTGCAAGATCCCGAAGGACTTCCAGGGCAACGCGGTTCGCGGTGCGCGCAACTACCCGTGCCTCGACGTGCCGGGCAAGCGTGCCGCCACCCCGGCGGAGTGCCGCAGCAACGAGCCCTATACCCCGGCCGGCACCAATCCCTGGTACGGCGACCCGAACCAGGTCCTGACCTGCCCGGCCGCCGCCGCCCGCTGCGACCAGCCGGTCAAGCCCGGCTACGTCATCCCGGCCCCGTCGGTCAACAACGGCTTGAACCCGTTGCCCGCGAGCCAGCTGCCGCCGCCGCACTCCCAAGTGCCGAGCAGCGACCCGCTGACCGCGCCGGGACAGGGATCGGTCAGCTGCTCCGGGCAGCAGCCCAACCCGTGCATCTACACTCCGGCATCGGGACCTACCGCGGTCTACAACCCATCGAGCGGTGAGGTGACCGGACCCGACGGTGTCAAGTACACCGTCGACAACTCGAGCAACCCAGGAGAAAACGGATGGAAGGAGATGCTGGCCCCGGCCGGCTGAACCCCACCGATTCGCAGGACACCGCCGACGACGCGTCGGTAGCACCCGCAGTCACACCCCTCGACGCCGACGCCGACTATCCGGTCGACGCCGAGGATCGCCCCACGGATGGTCGTCGCGCCGAGCGCTTCGGCCGCGCCTGGGTCGCCTCGATCGCCGTCGCGCTGGTCCTGGTGGCCGGCGCGGTCGCGGCAGGCGGCGTGGTCGCGCTCCGTGCGCACCAGAAGAGCCAGGACTACGTCCGGGCCGACGCCGCAGCCGTCGCGGCGGCCAAGGATTGCGTGACCGCCACGCAGGCGCCGGACACGGCCGTCATGAGCGCCAGCCAGGCGAAGATCATCGACTGCTCGACCGGCGATTTCGGGACCCAGGCGATGCTCTACAGCGGTGTGCTCGCCGATGCCTACCAGGCGGCGAACGTCAAGGTGCAGGTCACCGAGATGCGCGCTGCGGTGGAGAAGCACGGCGACGGCGGCACGGTGGACGTGCTGGTGGCGATGCGCATCAAGGTGAGCAACCTGCAGGTGGCCGATCAGGAGCAGGGTTACCGGTTGCGCGTGCAGATGGCGCCCGAGGACGGCACATACAAGATCGCCAAGCTGGACCAGGTCGCCTCGTGACGGCGGTGCTGCCCGATCGGGAGGCACCCACCTCAGCCGCACCGGACGCCCGGTACGCCGGGTGGTGGGCGCGCGCCGCCGCGCTGGCCGTCGACGTGGTTCCCGCGCTGGCCGTCATCGCCGCGATGGCGCTCATCGCCGTCGCCTCGCCGCTGCGCGGGTGGGTGTGGTGGACCGTGACGGTCGTGGCCGCGGTGGCCTTCGTGCTCGCGGCCGCCAACCGCTGGGTGTTTCCCGCGGTGCGCGGGTGGAGCCTCGGCCGCGCACTCGTCGGTGCGCGGATCGTCACCCGCGACGGCGCACCGGCCGGCACGGTGCGGCTCTTCCTGCGCGACCTCGTCCACCTGCTCGACACCGCGCTGGTGTTCGTCGGCTGGTTGTGGCCGCTGTGGGACCGGCGGCACCGCACGTTCGCCGACATGGTGCTGCGCACCGAATCCCACCGCGTGGCGCCCACCGGCGCGGCAGACCCCGACGACGCGGTTCGCCGGACGGACGTGCGTCGGCGGGTCGGCGCGGTGCTGCTGATCGCCGCGCTGCTCTGCGTCGCGGGCGGCGCGCTGGGCTACGCGTTCGTGTTCCGGCCGGAGCGCGGGATCGAGTCCGCGCGCAATCAGCTCGCCGATCAGGGCCCCCGTATCGTCGAGCAGATGCTGAGTTACGGCGCGGCGACGATGCAGGACGACTTCGCGAAGTCGCAGGCACTCGCCACCTCGGCCTACCGCCCGCAGCTCACCGAGCAGCAGCAGGCGGCGGCGAAGGTCGGCGCCACCACCAACGAGTACTGGGCGACCAACAGCGCGGTGCTCTCGGCGTCGCCGGATCACGGCGTGCTGCTGGTCGCGCTGCAGGGGCAGCGCGGCAACGACCCGACGACGGTCAAGTTCATCTCCGCGACCGTCCAGGTCGAGTTCCAGAAGACCGACGACCGGTGGCTGGTCGCCAACCTGACCGTGCTGAAGAAGCCGAACGCCGCCGCGGGGGCGGGCGGATGAGCCCGCGTCGGCTGGTCGACCCCACCGATCGGGACTACTTCGCCGCGCCCATGAGCGCGCCGAAGGGCCCGCGGCGCTGGGGTCTGCCGGTGACTGCGGTCGTGTCGGCACTGCTGGCGATCGCCGCGATCGTGGGTTGCGTCTTCGTCGCCGTGAACCACGAGAGCACCCGGCGCACCGACCTGCGCGACGCGGCCGCGCTCGGGTACGTGCGGGAGTTCATGGTCCGGTACACGTCGCTCGACCCTTTCAACGCCAACCAGTACGTCGATGACATCCTCGGGCAGGCGACCGGCGAGTTCGCGACGTCGTTCAAGGAGCGCAGCAACGAGATCGTCATCCAGGTCGCTCGCACCGAGCCGACCAAGGGCGACGTGTTGGCCGCCGGTGTGGAGCGGTGGAACGCGAACGGCAGCGCCGACGTCCTGGTGGCCGCGAACGTGACCACGCCCGGTCGTGACGGCCGGCCGACGGTGGAGAGCGCGAGCCGCTGGGTCGCCACGACGATCGAGGAGGGAGAGCAGTGGAAGATCAGCAAGCTGGTCCAGGTGATCTGACCTCCGGCGCGGTTCCTCAGGGCAAGGCCGCCCGCCGGCACCGGCTGTCGCGCCGGGAACTGCGGCAGGCGCAGGCCGAGGCGGCGCCGGAGGCCGGGCAGCCCGAAGTGGGGCAGGCCGAGGTGGGGCAGGCTGAGGCTGCGTCGCCGGAGGTGGTCTCGCCAGAGTTCGAGACCTCGGAAACCGGAGCGCCGGAGGCCGAGACGCCGGTGAACGAGACACCGGTGAACGAGGTGCCGGCGTCGGCGGATGCCCCCGAGGCGTCCGAGGAATCGCAGGAGACCGTGGCGCCGTCCGAGGCGCCGGCCGAGACGGTGACGCCGGAGCCGGCCGCCGCCGAGCCGGCTGCGAAGTCGACGACAGCGGAGCCGCAGACTGCGGAGCCGACGACGACGCGCCGCCGCTTCGGCTGGGGACGCAAGAAGGCCGCACCGGCCGCGCCCGTCGTCACCGAGACGCCCGACGCGGTGCCAGACCCGTCGCCTCTGGACACCACGCCTGCGAGCACTGCGCCCGCGGATACGACGCCTGTGGACACGGCGCCTGTTGATACGACGTCGGCCGAGGACGTCGCCGCCGCACCGGCGGACGAGACCGAGACCGACGTCGTCACGACGGCAGCGGTGGCCGACACCACGGTTGCGCCCGAGGCCGACGACGTCGACCCCGTCAGCACCGAAGACGCCGAATCGACCGAGACCGCCGAGACCTCCGAGGCACCCGAGTCCGCCGCCACCTCCGAAGCCGACGAGGCACCCGAGCCCGTGCTCGTCCCGCACCGGACCGCAGGCCGTGCGCTGAAGGTGGCGGCCGCCGCGGCAGGCGTCCTGGTCGTGGGTGCTGCCGCGTTCGCGGGTGCCGCCCTGCAGCCGTACCTCGCGGATCGCGCAGAGGTCCAGACGAAGTTCGAGATCGCCAAGGTCTCGGCCGACGCCATCACGACGCTGTGGACGTACACCCCCGAGGACATGGACTCGCTGCCGGACCGGGCGGCGCGTTACCTCGGCGGCGACTTCGCGACCGACTACCGCCGGTACATCGACTCGATCGTCAGCACCAACAAGCAGGCGCAGGTCAGCAACGTCACCCAGGTGATGGGGACCGCCGTGGAGGATCTGTCGCCGACGGAGGCGACGGCGCTGGTCTACACGAACTCGGTGGCCACTAGCCCGGTCACGAAGGGCATCCCGTCGCTGCGCTACCTGTCCTACCGGCTGGGCCTGCGGCTCGAGGACCGGAAGTGGCGGATCACGCAGATGCAGGCCGTCACCTCGCTGGACCTGACGCCGCGGCTGTAGTCCGCACCGCGATGCAGTCCCCGGTCTCCGACCGTGCCACGGTCGCCGCGCTGCTGCTGCTGACGTTCGCCACCGGTCTGGTGGACGCCGTCAGCGTGCTGGTGCTCGGACACGTCTTCGTGGCGAACATGACCGGCAACGTCATATTCCTGGGGTTCTGGTTCGTGCCGCACTCCGGCGTCGACCTCACCGCCGCGGTGGTCGCCTTCGCCAGCTTCGTGACCGGCACGGTGCTGGGCGGCCGGCTGGCCCGGCACCTCGACGTGCGCGTGCGGCGGTGGCTGCTGGTGGCGCTCGGCATCGAGGTGGTCATGCTGACCGTGCTGGCGGTCCTCGCGGGCACCGGTGTGCTGAGCTACCACGACAACGGCAAGCTCGTCCTGATCGCGGGGCTGGCCGTGACGTTCGGCATGCAGAACGCCACCGCCCGCCAGTTCGGCATCCAGGAACTCAGCACCACCGTGCTGACGTCGACGATCGTCGGCATCGGCTTCGACAGCCGGTTGGCCGGTGGCACCGGCCAGCGCGAGAAGCTGCGCTACGGGGTGGTGCTGACGATGCTCGGCGGCGCCGTCCTCGGCGCCACCCTCACCCGCGTGACCGTTGCCCCCGTCATCGGTCTCGCGGCCGCCGCCGTGGCTGCCGGTGCCGCGGTCTTCGCGTACGGGCCGGCACCCGCACGCGCCACCGCGGACTGAGGAGTGCACATCTTCCGCAAGACCAATCCGTCGGCGCCGCCCGGCCTGTTCGCCGCCGAGGCGCACGGATTGCGTTGGCTCGGTGCCGTCTCCGGTGGCGTGCCGTGCGCGCGGGTGCACTCCTTCGACGAGACCGGCCTCGACATCGAGCGACTCGAGCGGGTCCGCCCCCACGCGGACGCGGCCCGCCAATTCGGCAGGCGGCTCGCGGTGACGCACGCTGCGGGCGCCGACGCGTTCGGCTCGCCGCCCGACGGTTGGTCCGGGCCCGGGTACTTCGGGCCCGCCGAACGGCCGCTGCCGATGTCGTACGGCGCGTACGCGTCGTGGGGCGCGTTCCTCGCCGAGGAGCGGCTCGGTCCTGCGCTCGATGCTGCAGCGCCGACACTGGCCGCAGGCACCAGGAGGGACGTCGCAACGGTGATCGACCGCGCCCGCGCGGGCGACTACGACGACGACGCGACCCCGTCGCGGCTGCACGGCGACCTGTGGAACGGCAACGTGCTGTGGACGCCACGCGGCGTCGTCCTGATCGACCCGGCGGCGCACGGCGGACATCACGAGACGGATCTGGCAATGCTCGCCTTGTTCGGCTGCCCGCACCACGACGCCGTCATCGAGGGCTACCAGGAGCACCGGCCGCTGCGGCCGGGCTGGCAGGTCCGCCGTGGCCTGCATCAGCTGTATCCGTTGCTGATGCACGTCGCGCTGTTCGGCGCCGGGTACGCCGCGAGTGTGACCGAGGCCACGCGCAGCGCACTGGCTGCACGGGGCTGAGTAGTGATCTTGGTCGACCGATGCGTCGCGGACGCCTCGTTCGGCAAATATGGCACCGCGGGCCGGAACGCCGAGGACGACTAGTCGGGCTATCCATTGCCGGGCGCGAATGTCGCCGGTGTCGTTTGCCAGCCGGTTGGCGCGCGAACGCCGTTGCGGCGGTGACGGTTCGCGCCAGCCACCTCGACCGTCGTGAGCAGGGGTGTTAGCTCAGCAATCTGTACTATTGCCGTCGGCGTAAGTGTTAACGTCCTGTGAATCAGCATGGGCGTCGGGGAAGGAACAGGTCAGATGGCAGCGAAGCATCGCACGGTGAGCGCTCGGACCAAGCGGGTGGCGGTCGTCGCCACCGCGACAGCGACCGTGTCGGCTTTGACCGTCGGCGCCGCCCCCGCCCCCGCGCCGACCAAGCCGGTGTCCCACGACGCCGTCGACCTGGCCGCGGCGATCCGGTTGCTGCCGAACTCCAGCCAGGTGCCCGATCTGACCGGCGGGCTCGGCTCCGCGCTGTACGGCTCCGGCCAGGCCGTGGCCGACCAGCTGACGCGCGCCGTCGTCAACGGCATCAACCTCGCGGCGCTGGCCCAGGCCGCAGGCATCGACCCGCGCAGCCTGCTCGACCGGATCCTCACCGACGTCCCGTCCAACCTGCTGCCGGGCATCCTGGCATCGCTGACGCAGGAACTCCCGATCGTCCCCGGCCTGCTGCAGGCGTTGGGGCTCTCCGGCCTCGATCTCACCGCGCTGACGAATCTCATCAACCTCCTCGGCGTCGACGAACTCACCGACGCCACGCTCACCGGCGTCCTCGCGCTGCTCGGCCTCGACCTCGCCGACCCCTTGAACCTCGGCGGGCTGGACATCCCCGGCCTGAACGTCATCACCGCGGGCCCGACGTTCTCGGCACTGAAGACGCTGGGCGTCGACCTCGGCTGGGTGCCGGGTCTGCCGAACTCCGTCGCGAACGCGATCAACGACTCGGAGTACGCGAATCTCGGCGTCGACGGTCTGCTGCGCGAAATCGTCGAGCGCGCGACCAGCAACCCGCTCGTCGGCCCCGTCCTCGCACTCGGGCTGAATCAGTTGCTCAACCAGGTGCTCAATTTGACCGACAACATCCCCGACGTCCTCGCGGTCCGGGCGGTGCCCACGATCGGCATCGGCATGGGTGCCTTCGCCACGGCGATGGCCTACGAGCAGGTGATCGCTGATCTGGTCAATCAGCCCGGGGGCAACCCGGCGGTGTCGACCGACGCGATCCTCGGCAGCCTGACCATCCTGCCGATGGTGCTCATCAACAACCCGGCACGACCCGACGGTGGGCTGCTCGCCCGGTTCGGACCGCTCGCGGCGCTGTTCGGCATCAACACCGTCAACCCGACCACGCAGGTCACCGGCGTCGGCGGCACCGGTGGCGGTCCCTTCGGGCTGCATCTCGGCGGTGCCAACGTGCTACCGATCCTGGTGGACGCCGGAATCGAGTATCAGCCGCTGTCCGACCTCGCGTCGTGGCCCAACGCGTTCACCCTCACCAACAACCTGGCTGCGGCGCTGTCGCCGACCTACATGCTGCGCGGGCTGACCCTCGAGGGCCTCGACGACGACATCCTGGAGTTGGTCCAGAACGCGTTGAACGAGGCGACCAGCCCGACGGATCCGCTGGCGCTCAACCTGTACCTCACCCTGCAGTCCAAGACGCTGCCGATGCTCGAGCCGCTGTACCTGGCGTCGGACTTCCTCAACGTGGTGGGTCTGAGCCCGCTCGCGCAGATCCCGATGCGCATCGCGAACGCACTGGCTCCGGCGCTGAGCATCCTCACCAACATCGGCTACGCGAACGTGGTGCAGAACCCCGACGGCACCTACACCCGCGACTTCACCGACGCGAACGTCGAGACGCCGTTCCTCTCCTTCGCCAACATCGACTACGGCCGGGCGCTCGGTGATGCCTTCAACGCGTTCGTCGGCGGCATCCAGAAGGAGTTCTTCAGCGGCAACCCGACCGCGGCCGGGCCCAACGTGCTGCAGAACCTCATCACCGCGCTGTTCGACGGCAGCCTGCTCGGCGGCACCGGCGGCACCGGTGGCATCGTCGGCGGCTTGGGCAACCCGCTCGGCGGGCTCGGGGGCCTGGTCAACGGGCTGACCGGGGTCATCAACAACCTCGTCGGCGGACTGCTCGGCGGACTGGGCCTGGGCGGCCTCGGCGCCGGGGCCAGCACCCTCAACGCGGCGCGGACGGTGTCCGACGTGCCCGACGCGAACGCACGCTTCTCCGCCCTGCGGCTCCCTGCAGGCGCCGAGACCGACGCGACGTCGTCAGCGCAGCAGGACGGCACCGATGCCGAGGGCGGCCAGACCGAGACCGGCAAGGACGCCGCGGGCACCGCGCAGGCGACCGAGGGCGCGGCGAGCGGCGAGCAGACCGAGCAGCAGGGCGAGGCCGCCGCCGGCAAGGACCAGACCGGAACCGAGACGCCCGGAACCCAGACGCCTGCCACCGAGACGCCGACCGAGGCGGGCGGCACCGGGACCGAGGGTGCCACCGACGAGGCCCAGCAGGGCCAGCAGGACGAGACCGCGACGGAGACGTCGACGCCGAAGCACGCCAAGCCCGACGACGGCACCGAGCCGGCCGCGAGCACCAGCACGCCGAAGCACGCCAAGCCGGACACCGAGGAGAGCAGCAAGCCCGCGCTCAACGTCGTCCGCGACAGCGCCGACGCCTCCAAGGACAAGCCCGCCTCGACCAGCGGCACCACCGGCGGTGACGCCAAGGACGGCACCACGGCCGGGTCCACGACCACCTCGACGAGTTCCACGGGCAGCACCACGTCGACTTCCACGACGTCCGGTACCGCCGCCAAGGACGCGGGCGCCAAGGACGGGACCAGCAGCGCCTCGTCCGGCAGCCAGTCCGACGCCGCCTGACCTCAACTGAACGCCAGCCAACTCGGCAGCGCCCGTTCCCGGGAGTCGCACAGCACCTGCTGGGTGTCGCAGGAGCCGCGCGGCACCCCGGCGCCCGCCCACATCCCGCCGGCCTCGCGACGCAGCACGATGGCCGACGAGCCGCCGCCGTCGAGCAGGATGGCGGTGTCGCTGCCGAGGGCGCGGAACAGGTCCTGCAGCTGGTCCGGCGTGTGGCTGCCACCCTGGAAGACGTACATCTCGTCCTTCTCCCGGGAGTAGGCCAGCGCGGTGCGTGCGGCGCTCGGACCGCCGTCGTTCAACTGGCCGGTGTCGCCCGGCGCGAGCAGCCCGAGCCCCGCGACGGCGACGAAGCGCACGCCCTTGGCCATCAGGTCCGCGATCACCGGGCCTGCGGCGTCGAAGTCGTCGGCCGACCGCGGTGCCACCACGAACGGCGCCCCGGCGACCGGCAGGATCATCGTGTGCAGCGCCGTCCACGTCTCGTTGCCGGCGGACAGACCCTGCTTGCCGGCGTAGGGCACCGTGCCGGTGACCGCGGCGTTGGCCTGGCCCTGCCCGCGGGTGGTGTCGACGTATGCCCCGAGCGGTGACGAACACCCGGTGGTCTTCCACGAGCCGCCGGCCTGCCCGCGCACGTCGAAGAAGTTGGCGTTGATGGCGAGGGTCGGCTGCCCGAGCGCCTGCCACGCCTGCACGGGCGTGAAGACCTCCGACGCCTGCAGCAGTCCCTCGGCGGTGCGGGCGCGCGGATCCCGTTCGCAGCGGGCCTGATAGCCGCGGTGCGAGTCGACGAGCAGGCGCGGGGTGAGCCGCTGCGAGGCGGCCTTGACGATCATCAGGTGACCGCCGCTGGGCATCTCGTAGGAGTCGCCGGCGGCGTTGCGCATGGGGGCCGGATGGCTCGCGCCGAAGTGATACACCAAGTAGGTGCCGCGCGTCGCCGCGATCGCGCTCGCCAGCAGTCCGGCGCCGTCGGCAGCCCGTGCGAGAGGCGCGTGCGTCACGGTCTGCAGACTCGCGCACAGCAACAGCGTCGTGGTGCACGAGACGAGGCGCCGGAGCTTTGCAGCGGGTCTCGACACCGGTGGCCCCTTCGTCAGCACGCGAACGATGAGACCACGATAACCACAGGTGAAACACTGTCAACTTTCGTCACAGCAACATCACGCTGCGGCGTCGGCGCGGTCACCGACTGATTTGCCAGCTCCGCCCCGGTGTGCCGAGTAGGGCGGCGGCGAGCCACGGCCGCCGCGACGTGGCTAGGGCGGGGACAGCCGGTAGATGGCGTCGGCGTAGTCGTCGCTGACGTACACGGCGCGGTCCGGGCTGACGACCGCGGCGACCGGCCGGCCCCAGCGCGATCCGTCGTCGCCCTGAAAGCCGCCGATCAGGGTCTGCTGGTCGCCGAGGCCACCGTCGCGCCACGGGAAGAACGACACCTCCGGCGCGCGCGGCGGTTCCCGGTTCCACGACCCGTGCACGCCGGCGAGCGCTCCCGCGGCATACGGCGCCGGCAGCTGCCCGTCGACGAAGCCGAGCCCGAGCGGGGCCGAATGCGCGCCGAAGCTCTGCTCGACGGGCGGCAGTGCGGCGCAGTCCAGCTTCGTGCCGTCGGCGTTGGTCTGGACGTCGCGGATGAACGCCAGGTTCGCCGGACCGCCGCTGGGATTGCAGTAGGGCCAACCGAGTTCGCGCCCGGGGGTGACCTTCGCCAGCGACTCCGGCGGGTTCTCGTCGACGTAGTCGGGCACCACCTGCCCGTACTGCGGGCCCTCCTCCGGGAACGCGACGTTGTCGCGATTGTTCACGGCCGTCCACACCGTGCCGTCCGGAGCGACGGCGAGGCCGGTGCCGTTGCGCACGCCCGTCGCGAACGGTGCCGCGGGACCACCGCCGGGTGGGATCCGCATGATCGTCGCGCGCGGGGGAGTGGCGGTGCGGTCCTCGGCGGAGACGTTGCCGGTGGAACCGATCGAGAAGTACACGGCGCCGTCGGGCCCGACGGCCACGCTCTTCAGCGCGTGCGAGTACGCCCCGCGCAGGTCCGGACTGCGCGCGTCGGGGAGCCCGGCAGCGACGGTGCGGGGATTCGTCGCGCGGCCGTCGGCGTAGTCGTAGGCGTCGACCTGGTCGCTCTCGGCCACGTACAGCGTCGACCCGGCGAACGCCATCCCGTGCGGCTGGTCGAGCCCGGACAGCAGCACGTCCTCCTGCGGTCCGGCGCCGGTCGGCTGCATCCGCAGCACCTCGCCGGTGCTGGGCACCGAGACGAGCAGGGCGCCGTCCGGGGTCCACGCGAGCAGACGGGGCTTGGGCGTCCGCGCCCATACCGACAACGTCCAGCCCTGCGGGACCCGCGCGGTGCGCGGCGCGTCGAACGGCGCGGCGCGCAGGTCGTCGGGCACCTGGACGGTGACCTGCTCCAGCCCGGCGGCCGACGCTCCTGCCGGGCTCGAGGTCTCCGCAGAAGACGACTCGTCAGACGACGAGGCCCCAGACGACCCGTTCGGCGAGTCGGAGGCCGACGACGAGCACGCCGCCACCATCAGCGCGACCGCCCCGAGGGCGATCGCCGAACGACTATGCCGCAGCCAGACTCGCATGCATCTCCCAGACCAGGATCTCCGATGGTTCGGTGGCCGTGACGCGCTGGCCGCCGGAGGCGGTGAAGCGCACCGCGTCGCCTTCGTTCAGGGTGCCGGCGCCTTCGAGGGTGACCTCGCCACGCGGGACGAAGAGGTGCAGGTACGGCGCCTGGGGCAGCTCGACGGTGTCACCGGGCGCGAGTCGCGCACCCTTGAGCGCGGCGTAGCGGTTGCGGATGGTGATCGCGGTGTCACCCGCGTGCTCCGGCATGCCGGAGGCGATGGTGACGAGGTTTCCGCGCAGCAGTTCGTCGTCGATCTCGAGCTGCTGGTAGCCCGGCGTGATGCCCGATTCGTCGGGCACGACCCACATCTGCACGAAGTGCACGGGCTCGGCGTGCGAGGCCTCACCGGTCAGCGTCCAGGAGTCGTTCTTCTCCGAGTGCAGGATGCCGCGCCCGGCCGACATGCGTTGCGCCAGACCGGGATAGATGACGCCGGAGTGGCCGGTGGAATCCTGGTGGACGAGCGAGCCCCGCAGTACCCAGGTGACGATCTCCATGTCGCGGTGCGGGTGGGTGTCGAAGCCCGAGCCCGGCGTGACGATGTCGTCGTTGTTGACCAGCAGCAGCCCGTGGTGCGTGTTCGCCGGGTCGTAGGCGCCGCCGAAGGAGAAGGAGTGCTTGGAGTCGAGCCAGGAGATCTTCGTGGCGGCGCGGTCGGCGGCCCGACGGATCTCGACGTTCTCGGCGGTCTTTTCGGCGGTGGCCATGGAATCACTCCCGTTGCGTTGGTCGCCAGCCTAGGTGGCCGGCACTGGACACGACAACATGGATGATGTGTCATGTATTCCGTGTGGCTGTCCGACGACGAGCAACGGCTGTGGCGTGACTACCTGACGATGAGCGGCAGGCTGCAGGCGGCGATGAATCGCCAACTGCAGCGGGACAACGGCCTGTCGCTCGCCGACTACGAGGTGCTGGTGGCGCTGGCCGAACTCGCCGACTGCCGCATCTCCGACCTCGGCGAGCGGCTGGGCTGGGAGCAGAGCCGGCTCTCGCACCAGCTGACCCGGATGCGCGGGCGCGGGCTCATCGCGCGACGCGGGGCGTCCGACGACCGCCGCGCCGCGACGGTCGCGCTCACCGACGCCGGCCGCGCGGCGCTGGATGCCGCCGCGCCGGGACACGTCGAGCTGGTGCGCAGCGTCGTGTTCGCGGGCACCAGCGCCACCGACCTGCGCGCGCTGAGCCGTTGGACCGCGGCGGTGCTCCGCCGACTGGAGGAGTGATCCGAACCGGCCCCGAGCCGCCCGTCGTCAGACGAGGACGTCCGGGAGGCCGAACCGCGCGAAGAGCCCCTCGCCCGCGTGGAACGCCACCACGTGCGAGACCCCGCCGGGCCGGACCTCCAGCACGTGCAGCTGGAACTCCTCGTGCCGTCCGGTCTCCCGGTTGAGCATGTACAGGGCGGCCGCCGGTTGCCCGTTGGCCGTGGTCGCGAGGAATCGCATGTCACCGGGCCCCTGGGCCGGGCAGTGCGTCTTGGACAGCGTGACGATGTCCGCCGGACCCTGGTACCAGCCATCGAAGGGCGGCATCTCGAAGATCGCGTCGGCGGTGAACAGCTTCACCAGCTCGTCCATGTCGTAGTTCTCGAACGCCGCGACGTACCGCGCCAACTGCTCGCCGGCTTCGCGCGAGTCGGGGGCGACGACGTCGCCGTCCTCGGACGGCCGAACGGCGTCCAGCTGTGCGCGCGCCCGCTGCAGCAGGCTGTTCACCGCGGCGGTCGACGTGCCGATGGCCTCGGCCACCTCGGCGGCCTTCCACTGCAGCACCTCGCGCAGCACCAGAACGGCGCGCTGCCGGGCGGACAGGTGCTGCAACGCCGCCACGAACGCCAACCGCACCGACTCGCGGGACTCGACGATCACCGACGGATCCGAGGGGTCCTCCTTCGGGGCGTCCGGCAGCGGCTCCAGCCAGGTGATCTCGCGGTGCTCGGCGATGTCGCCGGTCGGATCGGACGAGGGCTGCCCCAACCCGGAGGGCAGTGGGCGCCGCTTGCGCCCGTCCAGGGACGTCAGGCAGGTGTTGGTTGCGATGCGGTACAGCCAGGTCCGCACCGAAGACCGGCCCTGGAATCCCTCGTAGGACTTCCACGCCCGCAGATAGGTCTCCTGCACCAGGTCCTCGGCGTCGTGCAGCGACCCGGTCATGCGGTAGCAGTGCGCGAGCAGCTCCCGCCGGTACCTCTGGGCACCGGCCAGGAAGTCGTCCTTCGAGTCGAATGACTCCGGAAGATCGGGAATCTCGGCGAGCACGCTCACACCCGCGGAGCCTACCCACGGGGACCGACGCATACGGCCGAGTGGCGCAGCCGGTCCGGCGGGACGAGGGATAGTCTCGCCACGTGTCCGCCACCCGCACCGAGCGCGAATTCTCCGGCGTCGGCTCCGTCCGCATCGTGTACGACGTCTGGACGCCCGACGGACCACCGCGCGGCGTGGTGGTGCTGTGCCACGGCTACGCCGAACACGCCGGCCGCTACGGCCACGTCGCCGCCCGCTTCGGCGCGGCCGGCCTCGTCACCTACGCCCTCGACCAGCGCGGTCACGGCCGCTCCGGGGGCAAGCGGGTCCGGCTGAACGACATCTCCGAGTACACCGGTGACTTCCGGACCCTGATGGGCGTCGCGGCCGCCGAGTACCCCGACCTGCCGCGCATCGTCCTCGGCCACAGCATGGGTGGCGGCGTCGTCTTCACCTACGGCACCGAGCACCCCGGCGACTACGCGGCGATGGTGCTGTCCGGCCCGGCGGTGCACGCCCAGGACGGGGTGTCGTCGATGAAGGTCCGCCTGGCGAAGGTGGTGGGCCGCGTGCTGCCCGGCCTGCCGGTGGAGAAGCTGCCCGCCGACGCGGTGTCGCGCGACCCGGCGGTCGTCGCGGCCTACGAGGCCGACCCGCTGGTGCACCACGGCCCGCTGCCCGCCGGCATCGCAAAGGCGCTCATCGAGGTCGGCGAGACCATGCCGCGACGGGCTGGGGCACTCACCGCGCCGCTGCTGGTGGTCCACGGCGACGCCGACGCGCTGATCCCGGTGTCGGGCAGCCGGCTGCTGATGGAGTGCGTCGGCACCGACGACGCACATCTGAAGGTGTACCCGGGCCTCTTCCACGAGGTGTTCAACGAGCCGGAACGCGACCTCGTGCTCGACGACGTCGTCTCCTGGATCGAGTCGCACCTGTGAGGGTCGCGCTGCGCCGTGCGCGGGCCGCGGTGGCGGTGGCGCTGGTGGCGCTGCCGCTGGCCGTCGGCTGCTCGTCGGCACCCGAGGCCGCGGCGCCCAGCACGCCGAATCCCGGCTGGACCGACGAGGACGTGACGTTCGATGCGGACGGACTGACGCTGCACGGCACCTACCGGCACCGCGGCGACGCCGCGCCGGGACCCGCCGCGCTGCTGATCTCCGAGAGCGGCAACACCGACCGCAACGGCGACAACGCCGTGGCGGGGCCGGTCGGCAACATGCGCCAGCTCGCCGAGTACCTGTCCGACCACGGCGTCGCGTCGCTGCGCTACGACAAGGTCGGAACCGGCAAGACGGGCCTCGGCCCCTACGCGGCCCGCCCGGCGGACGTGGGCAGCGCCGTCTACACCGCCGGGGCGAAGTCCGCCGCGCGGTTCCTCGCCGGGCAGACCCGGACCGACAAGACCCGCATCTCGGTCTACGCCGTCGGCGAGGGCACGGTGCACGCCATGGCCCTGGCCACCGACACCGCCGCCGACGCGCTCAAGGTGCACTCGCTGGCGCTGCTGCAACCGCTGTCGGGTCGCTACCTCGACATCATCAGCGGCCGCGTCCACACCGACGTCGACTCCGCCGTCGCGTCCGGGGCCAAGACCCGCCAGCAGGGCGACGACGTGCTCGCCGCGTGGGCCGCCGCCGTCGACGAGGCCCGCACCCGGGGCACCGCGCCGGCCAAGCTGCCGGAGGGGCTCGGCGCGATCCTCAACCCGGGCAACGTCAAGGCCGTCGTCGAAGCCGACGCCATCGACCCGCAGGCCCTCGCCGCCAAGGTGCCCGCCGGCACGCCCGTCCTCGCCACCTGTTCGGACTCCGACGCCCAGGCCGACTGCGCCACCGAGAAGCCGCTGTTCGACGCGCTGCGGCGCACCGCACTGACCGTCGTCGAACTGAAGGGCGTCAACCACGTGCTGCGCGACGACCCCACCGACAGCGTCGCCAACTACGCGAAGAAGGCACCGCTCTCGCCGCAGCTGACCACCGCGCTGGACGCCTTCGTCGGCCGGTGACCGCTCCGCGGCGGTGGCTAGACTCGTCGGCGTCTGTGGACGAAGTCCGCTCTGTGGATGAGCGGCCCGCGCGCCGGTGACGGGACGCGGCGACGTCGGATTGGCTGCCTACCTTCACGACCATGAGTGATCCCAAGATGCTGGCCCGCATCGCCGCACTGCTGCGACAGGCCGAGAACACCGAGAACGCCCACGAGGCCGAGGCCTTCATGGCGGCCGCCCAGCGGTTGGCCACCACCACCTCGATCGACCTCGCGGTGGCGCGCGCCCACGCCGCAACCCGTACCGCCGTGCAGACGCCGACGCAGCGCACCATCACGATCGGCGACGCCGGCACCCGCGGGCTGCGCACCTACGTGCAGCTCTTCGTCGGCATCGCCGCCGCGAACGACGTGAAGTGCGACGTCGCCTCCAACTCGACGTTCGTGCACGCCTACGGGTTCGCCGAGGACATCGACGCGACGCACGCGCTGTACGCGTCCCTGGTGTTGCAGATGGTGAAGGCGTCGGAGGCCTACATCGACAGCGGCGCGCACCGGCCGACGCCCACGATCACCGCCCGGCTGAACTTCCAGCTCGCCTTCGGGGCGCGGGTCGGGGCGCGCCTCGCCGACGCCCGCGAGGAGGCCCGCCAGCAGGCCGCCGCCACCCGCGACGACCAGCCCGGTACCGCACTCGCGTTGCGCAACAAGGACATCGAGCTGACGTCCTTCTACCGCACCGCATCGAAGGCGCGCGGCACGTGGCGGGCCAGCAGCGCGTCCGCGGGGTACTCGTCGGCGGCCCGCCGCGCCGGTGACCGGGCGGGCCAACGTGCCTCGCTCGGTCCCAGCACCGAACTCTCCGGTGCCCGCGGCGCGCTGGACCGCTGAGGGCCGTGGCACGCGACGCGCAGCGCGCCCGGGTGTATGCCGCCGAGGAGTTCGTCCGCAGCCTGTTCGACCGCGCGCAGTCCCGTAGCGGCGCGACCGTCGACTTCTTCGGCGCCACCCTCACCCTGCCGCCGGAGGCCCGGTTCGGGTCGGTGACGTCGGTGCGGACCTACGTGGCCGGCGTGCTCGGCCACCCCGCCGTCCGCGAACGCTGGCCGGACGCACCGCCGCTCGCCGTGCGGACTCGGCGCGGCAGCACCGCCGCGCACTACGAGGTCCGCGACGGCCGCGCCGCGATCGCCGTGCCGGACGGCGCAGCGGTCAGCGCCGTCGCGGGAGGCAGCGCGCCGTGGGCGCTGCGGGAGCTGGTGGTGCTGCACGAGATCGCCCACCACCTGTGCGGCGCGGAGGAAGCGCACGGGCCGGAATTCGTCGCGACGTTCACCGACCTCGCCGACGCCGTGATGGGCCCGGAGGTCGGCTACGTGCTGCGGGTGGTCTACGCCAAGGAGGGGGCGCGGTAGGCACTCGGTGACCGAACGGTGACGTGGGGCCGCGCGAGGGTCAGCTCACAGGTCGGTGAGATACACCTACGCCATGGCAGACGTGGCCAAGCGGCCGACGAACACACCGGCGGCGGCGAAGGCTCCCGCCAAGAAGGCACCCGCGAAGAAGGCTCCCGCCAAGAAGGCACCCGGCAAGAAAGCGCCGGCCAAGAAGGCGCCCGCCAAGAAGGCTGCCGCGAAGGCGCCCGCCGAGAAGGCTGCGACGAAGAAGGCGCCCGCCAAGAAAGCTGCGGCGAAGAAGGCGGCCGGGAAGAAGGGCACGCCCCGGCCGCCGCAGCGCGCACTGACCTCGGCTCCCACCGACCCCGCGGGCATCCTCGGGTTGAGCCAGCCGATCACCTTCGCCACGGTCAAGCGGGCCTGGCGGGAGTACGCCGCCCGTCATCACCCCGACCAGGGCGGTGATCCGGCGACGTTCGTCCGAGGGCGCACGGCCTACGAGACGCTGCGGGACGCGCTGATCCGGTCCGACCGTGGCTGAACGCGTGGCGTCACGGCAGTCGTTGCGGGGACTCGACGCGCTCAACTTCTTCCTCGCCGACGTCCGCGACGGGCTCGGGCCGTACCTGGCGATCTACCTCATCGCCGTACGCGGGCCGAGCCACGGGTGGAACGAGGCAACGGTCGGCGCGGTCATCACGACCGCAGGCATCGTCGGGCTGATCTTTCAGACGCCGCTCGGCGGCCTCGTCGACAAGGTGGCGCAGCGGCGGCTCGTCGTGGTGGTCGCGGCGTCGATGGTGACCGTCAGCTGTCTGGTGCTGCCGTTCGTCAGCGGCTTTGCCCTCGTCACGGCGACCCAGTCGATCGCCTCGATTGCGGGAGCGGCTGTCGCCCCGGCTATTTCGGCGATCACGCTCGGGCTGGTCGGGCCGAAGCTGCTGGCACCGCGAATTGGCCGCAACGAGGCGTTCAACCACGCCGGCAACGCCGCCTCGGCGGGCATCGCGGCACTGCTCGCGTGGTGGCTCGGCCCGGTGGTGGTCTTCTGGTTGATGGGCGTCCTGGCGGTGTGCAGCATCGTCTCGACGCTGCGCATCCGCGCCACCGAGATCGACGAGCGGCAGGCCCGCGGTCTCACCGCGTCGGCCGGTGACGACGCCGCGGGAGGCGCCCCGGGCGTCAGCGGTCTGCGCGTGCTGCTGACCAGCCGTCCGCTGCTGGTGTTCACGATCATCGCGTTCACCTTCCACCTGTCCAACGCGGCGATGCTGACGTCGGTGAGCCAGCTGCTGACCCGGGTAGTCGGCAAGGACGGTGCGACGTCGCTGGTCGCGCTGTGCGTGCTCGCCGCGCAGCTGGTGATGATCCCCGTGGCGATCCTCGTCGGCCGCAAGGCCGACGTGTGGGGCCGCAAGCCGATCTTCCTGGCGGCGTTCGGCGTCCTCGCTGCACGCGGCCTGCTGTACACGGTGTCGGACAACGGGACGTGGCTCCTCGTGGTGCAGGCGCTCGATGGCGTCGGCGCCGGCATCTTCGGTGCCCTGTTCCCCGTCGTCGTCGCCGATCTGACCCGCGGCACCGGGCGCTTCAATCTGGCCCAGGGCGCCGTCGCGACGTCGCAGGGGCTCGGCGGTGCGCTCAGCGCCGGGCTCGCCGGGGCGATCATCGTGGCGCTCGGCTACGACGTCGCGTTCTGGACGCTCGCGGGCATCGCGGTGGTCGGGCTGGTGCTGTACGCGACCCTCATGCCCGAGACCCGGCCGGCCCCCGGCGGCACCCCCGAGACCGGCGCCGCGAAGGCCGCCACCGGCTAGCGTGGCAGGGGTGAGCGAGCCCGACCCCGCCGCCCTGGACGCCCTGTTCACCCGGCTGCTGCATACCGAGGACGACGCGCTGACCGCCGCGCGGGAGGCCACCGACGCCGCCGGGATGCCGCGCATCGAGGTCTCGGCGCAGCACGCCAAGCTGCTGACGCTGTTGGCGGGGATAGCCCGGGCCGAGCGGGTGCTGGAGATCGGCACGCTGGGCGGATACAGCACGATCGCGCTGGCCCGCGGTGTCGGACCCGGCGGTCAGGTCGTGACGCTGGAGTACGAGCAGGCCCATGCCGACGTCGCCCGGCGGAACCTCGAGCGCGCCGACGTCGCCGACCGCGTCGAGATCATCGTCGGCGCGGCGCTGGACAGCCTGCCCCGGCTGGCAACCCGCGGCGATCGGTTCGACTTCTTCTTCATCGACGCCGACAAGGAGAACAACTCGGCCTACGTCGACTGGGCGGTGACGCTCGCGCGGCCGGGGGCGGTACTCGTCATCGACAACATCGCCCGCATGGGCCGCGTCCTCGATCCGGCGCCCGACGACCGTCAGGCCCGCGCCGTGCACGACATGTTCGCGATGATGGGTGCCCATCCGCGGCTCGACACCGCCGCGATCCAGACCGTGGGCACCAAGGGGTGGGACGGGTTCGCCGTCGCGGTCGTGCGCGACGAGATCGTCTGACGCCGCCGCGCGCTCAGCCCACGGAGCGCAGCTCGCCGGCCGGCGCCAGCGTGCCCATGGCCTCCGACAGCGCGCCCGAGGTGGCGTCGGACGTCATGCCGAGGTGCTCGGACGCCTCGCCGACGGTCATGCCGCGGTAGTAGGTGAGTTCGACGCACTTGCGCTGGATGGCGGGCAGCGTCTCCAGGCTCGCGTTGTCGCCGTGCAGTTCGATGACGTCGCGGGCGCGGCGGGCGGCGCCGACGGGCTCGCGACGGGCGTGGCCGACGGCGAGTTCGTGGGCGAGGCTGATCAGCCAGGCCCCGGGTGATCCGTGCGCGGCGTCGTAGCCTGCGGCCTCGTCCCACACCCTGAGGTAGATCCGTTCCATGACGGCCTCGCGCTCGTCGGCGTCCGCCACCAAGTTGCCGATGACCCCGAACACCCGGTCCGACGTCCGGTCGTAGAAGCGGAGCAGTGCGTCGGAATCACGCTGGGCGATGCGATGCAGGAGCGACTGCAGATCGGCGGTCACGGTGGAAGCCATCCTTGGGTCAACGTTGACATGAGCGGCGGATTGCTGAACCGCGTGAAGCCTGCGATGCATACCCGGTGGCCCCACTCGTCAAACGCCGGTTTGGCCCCGCGGCGCCTCGGGCATGGTCGGTGCGTGGGCATCTCACTGCAGGGCGGCCAACTGGCCGTCGACCGGTTCATCGCCGCGCCGTCCGAGACGGTGTGGAACCTGCTGGTCGATCTCGAGGCATGGCCGAAGTGGGGCGCGACGGTCACCGCGGCGCGCCTCGACGAGGGCGACGTCCTCACCCTCGGGGTGACCGGTCTGGTCTGGACCCCCGTCGGCATCCCGCTGCCCTTCACCATCGACGAGTTCGTGCCCGGTCGGTCCTGGGGCTGGCGCGTCGCCGGCGTCCCGGCCACCCGCCACGGCGTCGACCCCGAGGGCGACGGCTGCCGGGTGTGGATGACCGGACCTCTATGGGCGCCCGCGTACGTGCCCGTCCTCGCGCTCGCCCTCGCCCGCATCGACGAGATGGCGCGCGACGCGGACTGACGAATTGTCGGACCCCGTGGGCAGGATGGGGTCATGTCCTCCGCCTCGACTTCGGTGTCACCGGGTGAGCGGCTGGAGGCGTTGTTCGACCGGTTGGCGGAGCTGACCGGTCAGCGCAATGCGATCGACGGCGCGATCGTGGACGTCGTCGCCGAGATCGACCGCGAGGACCTGTGCGGGATGACCGGCGCGAGGTCGGTGCCGGCGTTGGTGGCGTGGAAGACCGGGGTGTCCCCGCGCAACGCCGAGACCGTGGTGGCGGTCGCCCGCCGTAGTGCCGAGTTCCCGCGCTGCACTGCGGGTTTGCGGGGATGGTCGGGTGTCGTTGGATCAGGTGGGGGTGATCGCCGAGCAGGCCGCCGACGGGTCCGATGAGCACTACGCCCCGCTGGTCGGGGCCGCCACGGTGACTCAGCTGCGGACCGCGGTGAAACTCGAACCCCGCCCGCCGCAGCCGCGGCCGGATCCGCGACGGTCGATCGGCAAGACCAGCGACGAGACGTCGACGACGTGGCGGATCACCTTGCCCCACGACGAGGCCGCGGTGCTCGACGCGGCGCTTTCGTCGCACCTGGACCGGTTGGTCGCCGAGTGGAAGCACGACCACGCCGACGGCGCGGCGGATGGCGCGCCGCCGATGCCCGCCACCATCGATGCGTTCCTGGCGCTGGTGACTGCGAGCTGGGACAGCGAGGCGGCGGAGCGCCCGCATGGGCAGCGGACCACGGTGGTGGTGCACGTCGACGTCGACCGGCGGGTGGGGTCGCTGCACCTGGGTCCGGTGCTGACCGACGCCGACCGCCAACACCTGACCTGTGATGCGACGTGGGAGGCGTGGTTCGAACGCGATGGCCGTCCGATCGGGTGTGGGCGGGAGACCCGGCAGATCAGCCGCCGGCTGCGCCGGGCGTTGGAGCATCGGGACCGCTGCTGCGTGGTTCCCGGGTGTGGGGCGACCCGCGGGTTGCATGCCCATCACGTGGTGCACTGGGAGGACGGCGGGCCGACCGATCTGGCCAACCTGGTGTTGGTGTGTCCGTATCACCACCGGGCGCATCACCGCGGGATCATCGCCATCCGTGGGCCGGCCGAGCACCTCGTCGTCACCGACGCCGACGGCACCGCCCTTCGCGACCGAGCACTGGCTCGAACACCCACCGAGCCGCCGCCGGACGTGCCGCCGTGTCCGGGACCGACCGGCGAACGCGCCCAATGGTGGTGGTATCAACCCTTCGAACCGCAACCACCACCGACGACGAACTGAGCGACGCGGATCAGGCGCGCGCGGCGATCGACGAGCGCAGCCGGTCGAGCGCGTGGGCCGATGCCGACCCCGGTTCCGGGGTGTAGGTCACCAGCAGATGGTGCGGTGCGGGCTGCAACCGCCACGCGAGAAAGGCGAGGTCGATGTCGCCGACCACGGGGTGGCGCATCCGCGTCAGCCCGGTCGACTTCTCGTAGACGTGATGCTCGCTCCAGTACCGGCGAAACCGCGGACTGCGTGTCGACAGGTCCGCGACCAGTGCCGTCAGGTCCGGGTCGTCGGGGGTGCGCCCCAGCGCCATGCGCATCATCCCGACGGTGTCGCGGGCTGCCGCCGCCCAGTCGCGGTGCCGGGCCGCGGCGTCGGCGTCGGAGAACAGCAGCCAGGCCGTATTCCGTTGCGACAGCGGACGATTCGCGAAGTCGGTGAACACCTCGCTCGCCAACGCGTTCCAACCCAGGACGTGCGTGGCGTCCGTCATGACCAGGGTGGGCACCGTCATGGTGTCGACCAGGGCGCGGGTGGCGGCATCGAGCGGTTCTCGCGGCAGCGGCGCCCGCCGCCGGGGTGGGTGGGCGAGGTGCTGGAGGTGCCGGCGCTGCGGCGCGTCGAGTCGCAGCGCGGCCCCGATCGCTTCGAGGACCGAGTCCGACGGACGTGCGCTGCGGCCCTGCTCCAGGCGGACGTAGTAGTCGGTGGACAACCCGACGAGGTCGGCGACCTCCTCGCGCCGCAACCCGGGGACCCGCCGCCGACTGCCCGTTCCGGGGAGGCTGACGGCGTCCGGCGCCACCGCGGCCCGACGGGCCCGCAGGAATGCGCCGAGTTCGGACCTGCTCACCTCACCATCATCGCGTGACCGGACCGGACGGACCATGGGTCTGCCAGTGCCCCGGTGGGAGCGGTCCTGCACCGTCGCCCGCCGACGACCGAGAGTGGGGTGGTGACCGACGCCGACCAGCTGCCCCCGATCCCCACCCACGCCGAGGTCGAGGCCGACCCCGGCGTGCTGTGCACCTTCAACGAGCGCATCGTCGCGGCGTTCCGCGCCCGCGGCGGAGTCGTCGGCGGCCCGTTCGCCGGCGCCGACGTCCTGCTCCTGACGACATCCGGAGCCCGGACGGGCGCCATCCGGGTGGTGCCGTTGGAGTACTTCCGGGTCGACGGCCGGCTGGTGGTGCTCGGCACCTACGGCGGAGCGCCGAGACACCCCGCATGGGTGCACAACCTGCGCGCGCATCCGAACGTCACCGTCGAGGTCGGGCAGCGCTCGTTTCCCGCCGTCGCCCACGAGATCACCGGCGCCGACGCGGATTGCACGTACCAGGCGATCGCCGCCCGCAGCCCACGCGTTGCCCGCTACCCCACGCCCCGACGCCGCATCCCGGTCTTCGCGCTGCACGAGCGGGAGTCCGGGTAGCAACGGACTCCCGCTCGGAAGGCGGTCAGGACGCGATGGCGGCCAGCGCGTCCGCGAGCACGGCGTCGACGGCCTCGACGGGACCGGAGAGCAGCGACTTGACCGTGCGGCTGTCCTCGTCGGCGAGCACCTCGAACGCGCCGGTGGCGACACCGTCGTAGGCCTGGGCGACGACGTCGGCGGGGTTGGACTTCGGCAGGTCGAAGCGGGCCCCCATCGCGGTGTCGATCATCCCGACGATCAGGCCGGTGACCGTGGTGCCCTGCGCTGCCAGCTCGATGCGCATGGCGTTGCTGGCCGACCAGGCGGCCGCCTTCGATGCGGCGTACGCCGTCGGGACCGGCGTCCACGCCGCCAGCGAGAGCACGTTGAGGATGGCGCCGCCGCCATGCGCTGCCAGCACGGGCGCGAACGCCTTCGTCACGCGAACGGGGCCCAGCACGTTCGTCTCGAAGATCGACCGGGCGACGTCGTCGTCACCGGAGAGCAGGGTGCGGTCGGCCTCCGGCGCGATCGCGGCGTTGTTGACGACCAGGTCCACGTCGGATGCCGACGCGGCGGCGTCGGCGATGGTGGCGGCGTCGGTCAGGTCGAGGCGCAGCGGCACGACCCGGTCGTCGTCCCACGTCCGCGGTGTGCGGGCGGCGGCGTATACGCGCCGCGCTCCGCGATCGAGGCCCTGACGTACGAACTCCTGGCCGAGTCCGCCGTTGGCGCCGGTGATCAGGATGGTCCTGCCATCGAGTCGTTCGGTCATCGTCACTCCCTGTAGCGTCGTAAGTGGGGAAGGTCCCGATAAAGACTAAGTGGGGAGTGTCCCCGGTTATTCCGGACGAGGGGAGGCGACGTGACTGCGCCCGCGGAACGGCCGTTGCGCGCCGATGCCCGCCGCAACCGCGAGGCGATCCTGGCGGCGGCCCGGACGAGATTCGAGGCCGACGGCATCCTCGCGCCGATCGACGGCATCGCCACGGCGGCCGGCGTCGGCAACGCGACGTTCTACCGGAACTTCCCGACCCGCGACGACCTGCTCGTCGCCGTCATCGACGACAGCGTCCGGGAGCTTCTGACGGCGTCGACCGAGTACGAGTCCGGCATGGACCCCGAGAGCGCGCTGCACGAGTGGCTCTACCGCTTGGCCTGGCAGCTGCGCATCTGGCAGAACCTGCCGACGTGCATCGCGTCCGCGATCGAGGACGCCACCTCGCCGGTGCGGACGGTGTGCGCACGGCTGACGGCCCGCACGGACGACTTCCTCGCCCAGGCGCGCGCCGCCGGCGTGGTGGCCGACGGCATCACCGCGGGTGAGGTCTTCGAACTCGTCACCGCGGCGTCCTGGGCGGTCGACCGTTTCGGCGACGACGCCGCCGCAGCCCGGCAGCGGGTGCGCCTGGCGACCGCGGGGGTGTTCCGGCGCTAGTGCCGGAACACCCGCCGCGGAAGCGCTAGCTGCAGACCGCGCCCACGGCCGCCGAGCCGACCAGCTTGGTGTACTTGGCCAGCACGCCGGTCGTGTAGACCGGCGGCAGCGGCTCGAAACCGGCCTTGCGCGACTCGAGTTCGGCCGGGTCGACCAGCAGGTCGAGCGTGCCGTTGGCGACGTCGAGTCGGATCCGGTCACCGTCGCGGACGAACGCGATGGGTCCGCCGTCGACGGCCTCCGGTGCGATGTGCCCGACGCACAGTCCGGTGGTGCCGCCGGAGAACCGGCCGTCGGTCATCAGGAGCACGTCCTTGCCGAGACCCGCGCCCTTGATGGCGCCGGTGATCGCCAGCATCTCCCGCATGCCCGGGCCGCCCTTCGGGCCCTCGTAGCGGATGACGACGACGTCGCCGTGGGTGATGGTGCCGTCCTCCAGCGCGTCGAGCGCCGCCCGCTCGCGCTCGAAGACCCGTGCGGTGCCCTCGAAGACGTCGGAGTCGAAGCCCGCCGACTTCACCACCGCACCCTCGGGCGCCAGCGACCCGTGCAGGATCGTGATGCCGCCGGTGGGGTGGATCGGGTTGTTCATCGCCCGCAGCACCTTGCCGTCCGGATCCGGCGGCTCGATGTGGGCGAGGTTCTCGGCCATCGTCTTCCCCGTCACGGTCAGGCAGTCGCCGTGCAGCAGACCGGCGTCGAGCAGCGCCTTCATCACGACGGGGACGCCGCCGATCTCGTCGACGTGCTTCATCACGTGCCGGCCGAAGGGCTTGACGTCGGCCAGGTGCGGGACGCGCTGGCCGATGCGGGTGAAGTCCTCGAGGCCCAGCTTGACGTTGGCCTCCCACGCGATGGCGAGCAGGTGCAGCACCGCGTTGGTGGAGCCGCCGAACGCCATCACCACGGCGATGGCGTTCTCGAACGCCTCCTTGGTGAGGATGTCGCGCGCGGTGATGCCGCGGCGCAGCATCTCGACCACCGCCTCGCCGGAGCGGCGGGCGTAGTCGTCACGGCGCGAATCGATGGCGACTGGAGATGCGCTGCCCGGCAACGACATTCCGAGAGCCTCGGCCGCGGAGGCCATGGTGTTGGCGGTGTACATGCCGCCACACGCGCCCTCGCCGGGGCAGATCGCGCGCTCGATGATGTCGACGTCCTCGCGCGACATGAGGCCGCGGGCGCACGCACCGACCGCCTCGAAGGCGTCGATGATCGTGACCTCCTTCTCGGTGCCGTCGGTGAGCTTGGCGACGCCCGGCATGATCGAGCCGTTGTAGAGGAAGACGTTCGCGAGGTCGAGCCGCGCGGCCGCCATCAGCATGCCGGGGATCGACTTGTCGCAGCCGGCGAGCAGCACGGTGCCGTCGAGGCGCTCGGCCTGCACCACGGTCTCGACGCTGTCGGCGATGACCTCGCGGGACACCAGGGAGAAGTGCATGCCCTCGTGGCCCATCGAGATGCCGTCGGACACGGAGATGGTGCCGAACTCCAGCGGATAACCGCCGCCGGCGTGCACGCCGGTCTTCACCGACTGCGCGAGCCGCTGCAGCGACATGTTGCACGGGGTGATCTCGTTCCAGGACGAGCCGACGCCGATCTGCGGCTTGGCCCAGTCGTCGTCGCCCATGCCCACGGCGCGCAGCATCCCGCGGGCGGCGGTCTTCTCCAGGCCGTCGGTGACGTCCCGGGAGCGGGGTTTGATGTCGGGCTGGGTGCCGGTGGGCTCTGAGGGCATGCGTTCGATTATGCGCCTGACCAGGACCGCCACCAAAACCATTTCCATACCCCCAAGGGGTATCCGGTACGGTGGTGGCATGACGACCCACTCCGCCCGGCTCAGCGCTCGCGTCGCGGCTCTCCTGGCCGCCATCGCCACGACCGCCGCCGTCGCCGCCTGCACCAGCACGCCCGCATCCGACGGCCACACCGATCACACCCACGACGCCACGTCGGCGCAGGCCGGCTCGGACACCCCGGCCGCCAACGCGGACCCCGACGCCGTCGAGCACAACGCGGCCGACGAGGCCTTCGCCACCCACATGATCCCGCACCACGAACAGGCCGTCGCCCTGTCGGACATGGTGCCGAGCCGCTCGTCGGACCCGGCGGTCGTCGAACTCGCGGCCGCGATCGCGAAGGCGCAGCAGCCGGAGATCGAGACCATGAAGGGTTTCCTGACGCAGTGGAACGGCGGTGCGTCCCCCGCGCCGGGCGGACACGAGGGCCACGACATGGGCGGCATGCAGATGCAGGGCATGGTCGACGACGCGACGATGACGCGCCTCGAGTCGCTGAAGGGCAAGGAATTCGACACACTGTGGCTGCAGTCGATGATCGGTCACCACGAGGGTGCCATCGACATGGCCAAGACCGAACTCGCCGACGGCGCCAACGCGACCGCCAAGGACCTCGCGCAGCAGATCGTCGACGCCCAGCAGGCCGAGATCGACCAGATGAAGCAGATGATGGGAGGCTGACGTGCCCCATTCCGAGGCGCCGTCCCCGGCCGGGGAGAAGGCCGACGCCATGACCGATTCGATGGCCGACGCCGTGGTCGACGAGACCGTCGCGCCGGCGCTCGACGACGCCGGTGCGCACGGTTACGCACCGAAGAAGGCCGATTACGCCAAGCGGCTGCGGCGCATCGAGGGCCAGGTCCGCGGCATTGCGCGGATGATCGACGAGGACAAGTACTGCATCGACGTGCTGACCCAGATCAGCGCGGTCAACAGCGCACTGCAGTCCGTCGCGCTGGGGCTGCTCGACGAGCACCTCGGCCACTGCGTCAGCCATGCCGTGGCCGCCGGTGGCGACGAGGCCGACCGCAAGATCGCCGAGGCGTCCGCGGCGATCGCCCGGCTGGTGCGGTCCTGACGGCGGTGTCGGTCGTCCCCGCGACGATCGGACTGCTCGAGGCCTACCAGCGCGACCCCGCCGAGTTCGCCGACCTGCTCGGCAGCGCGCTGCCCGGCGGCTGGCCGGAATACCCGGAGGGCATCGAGTACACCCTGGACAAGCTCCTCGAGCGCCCCGACCAGGCCGACTGGTGGCTGCACCTGTTCCTCGACGTCACCGATCAGCTCGTCGGCTCGGGCGGCTACGTCGGCCCGCCCGACGACGGGGTGGTCGAGATCGGCTACGAGATCGCCCCGGAGTTCCGCAACCGCGGCTACGCCACCGCCGCCGCGCGGGCCCTGGTCGCCAAGGCGCTCGCCGACCCGTCGGTGCACACGGTGCTCGCGCACACGCTGCCCGCCGAGAGTGCGTCGACGGCGGTGTTGCGCAAGGTCGGCTTCCAGTGCACCGGGGAGGAAACCGATCCCCGGGAGGGGACGGTATGGCGCTGGCAGTGGTTCGACCAGCAGGTTTCCTGAGTGCGTGCTCAGGGGGCGTCCGTCGGGACGCCGGACCAGTCGTCGCGCTGTGCGACACTGGTCGTGATTCGGATGGAGGTGGCGACGTGCCACGTTGGATGCCCGCGATGGCGATGAAGAAGCTCGCGACGGCCGTGTTCGCCGCCGGCCTGACCGGAAGTGCGGTGCTCGCGGCGCCGTCGGCGTGGGCCGAACCGGCACCCGACCCCGCGGTCATCGACGCACCGCCCGCCCCGCCGGGACCGCCGCCGTTCCAGCTCCCGCCGATGCCGTGGGACCCGCCGGCACCCGCCGTGGCGCCGCTGGCCCCGCCGGCCGCCGACCCGCAAGCCCCCGCCACTCCGGGCACCGCCACCACCCCCGCGGTGAACAACTACGGGGCGCCCGCCACCGTGCCCGCCGGCACGCCCGCCGGGCAGAACCCGCTGCCCTACACCGGGGAACCGGTGTTCGCGCCGCCGACGTTCAACCCGACGAACGGCTCGATGGTCGGCGTCGCCAAGCCGATCTACATCAACTTCGCCCGCCCCATCGCCGACCGCGCGTTGGCCGAGCAGGCCGTGCACATCACGTCGAACCCGCCGGTGCCCGGCCGGTTCTACTGGACCAGTGACACCCAGCTGCGCTGGCGCCCGCAGGACTTCTGGCCCGCCAACACCGTCGTGAACATCGACGCCGGCGGCACCAAGTCCAGCTTCCGCACCGGTGACTACCTGGTCGCCACCGTCGACGACGCGACCCACCAGATGGAGGTCCGCCGCAACGGCGTCCTGGAGAAGACGTTCCCGGTGTCCATGGGCAAGCCCGACGGCAAGCACGAGACCAAGAACGGCACGTACTACGTGCTGGAGAAGTTCGCCGACATCGTCATGGACTCCTCGACGTACGGCGTGCCGGTCGACTCCGCCGAGGGCTACAAGCTGAAGGTGCAGGACGCCGTCCGCATCGACAACAGCGGCATCTTCGTGCACAGCGCGCCGTGGTCGGTCGGTGATCAAGGGAAGCGCAACGTCAGCCACGGGTGCATCAACCTCAGCGCCGCCAACGCGCAGTGGTTCTACGACAACTTCGGCAGCGGCGACCCGGTCGTCGTGAAGAACTCGAAGGGCCTGTACAACCAGCCGGACGGTGCGTCCGACTGGCAGATGTTCTAGGCCCGCACCTCACGCACCCGGACCCCACGCACGAGGGAACCCACGCCGTGCCCGAGCGGACGTCACCGCGCGGCAGGACGCCCCGCGGCCGGGCGCCCACGCCGGTGCGGGGGCGTCCCGCCGGACGGGACTCCGACCGCACGCGGGCCGACATCCTGCGCGCGGCACGGACGGTGCTCGGGGTGCACGGCTACCGGGCGACGACGCTGAAGATGGTGGCTCGGGAGGCCGGCCTGTCCATCCGGGCGGTGTACTACTACTTCGGCAGCCTCCACGAGGTGTACGTCGACGTCGTCGCCGACACCGTGGCGCTGCTCGAGGAGTCGGTGCGCGACGTGGCGGGAGAACCGACGCTGCGCCGGCAGATCCGGGCGTACCTGGCCGCGATGCACGCGCTGGACTTCGGAGACCGCTCGGTGATGGCGTTCATGATCCGCGAGTACCTCGACGCCGCACGCGGGACGCGCGACGGCCGTGCGAAGGGGCCGCTGCTGTCGGGGACCGAACGCTTCCTCGCGGGCATGGTCCGCGGCGCCATCGAACGCGGCGAACTGGCGCCCGACACCAGCGTGCGCGCCACGGTGGGGCTGCTGTCGTCGATCCTCTGGGGCATCGGGCTGTACTCGGGCTTCGTCGACGAGGCCGACGTGATGGCCGCGCTGTGCGCGCGGGCCGACGAGGTCATCGCCTCCGGCCTGGTGGCCGAGGACGCGCCCGACGGCGTGCAGTCCGACGTCGCCTGACGGCCGCCGCCCACGAACGTCGGCGGGCGGCCGCCAGTTCGGCGTCAGTCCCAGCGGCGTCAGTTCCAGATGTGGACGCGGGCGTCGGGCTCGAGGTAGAGCGCGTCGTCCCGGGTCACGCCGAAGGCGTCGTAGAACGCATCGATGTTGCGGATGACGCCGTTGCAGCGGAACTCCGGCGGCGAGTGCGGATCGATCGCGAGGCGGCGGATCGCCTCCGCGTCGCGGGACTTGGTGCGCCACACCTGCGCCCACCCGTAGAACACGCGCTGCACGCCGGTCAGTCCGTCGATCTCCGGTGCCGGCCGGCCGCCCAGGGACAGCTCGTAGGCCAGCAGGGCGATGGACAGGCCGCCGAGGTCGCCGATGTTCTCCCCGACGGTGAACGCGCCGTTGACGTGCTGGCCGCCCTCGAGCTGACGCGGCACGAACGCCTCGTACTGCTCGATGAGCGCCTTGGTGCGCACGCCGAATTCGGCGCGGTCGGCGTCGGTCCACCAGTCGACGAGGTTGCCGTCGCCGTCGTACTTGGCGCCCTGGTCGTCGAAGCCGTGCCCAATCTCGTGGCCGATGACGGCGCCGATCCCGCCGTAGTTGGCGGCGTCGTCGGCGTCGGCGTCGAAGAACGGCGGCTGCAGGATCGCGGCGGGGAAGACGATTTCGTTCATCCCCGGGTTGTAGTAGGCGTTGACGGTCTGCGGCGTCATGAACCACTCGTCGCGGTCCACCGGGCCGCCCAGCTTCGCCAGCTCCCGGTCGGTCTCGACCTCGTGGCCGCGGACGTAGTTGCCGTACAGGTCGGCGCGGTCGATCACCAGCGCCGAGTAGTCCCGCCAGCGTGCCGGGTAGCCGATCTTCGGGGTGAACTTGTCGAGCTTCTCCAGGGCGCGCTGCCGGGTCTCGGGGGTCATCCACGCGAGGTCGTCGATGCTGACCCGGTAGGCCTCCCGCAGGTTGGCCACCAGCTCGTCCATGCGCGCCTTGGCATTCGGCGGGAAGTGCCGCTCGACGTACAGCTTGCCGACGGCGTCGCCCATCAGCCCCTCGACCAGGGAGACGCCGCGCTTCCAGCGGTCCCGGATCTGCTCGGTGCCGCTGAGGGTGCGGCCGTAGAAGTCGAAGTTCTCCGCCACGACGGCGTCGCCGAGGATCGCCGCCCGGCCGTTGATGGCACGCCAGCGCAGCCACAGCTTCCAGTCGTCGACGTCCCGGCCGGCCCACAGCGCGGCGAACGCGGTGAGGTAGTCGGGCTGGCGCACGACGACCTCGGCCACCCGTTCCGGCGTCGTGCCCAGCGCGGTCACCCAGGAGGCCCAGTCGAAACCGGGCGCCTCGGACGCGAGGTCGTCGAAGCGGCGCAGGTTGTAGGTCAGGTCCGCGTCGCGGCGCTTGACGACGTCCCAGTGCGCGGCGGCCAGCTCGGTCTCCATGGATACGATGCGCTCGGCGGTCGCCTGCCACTCGCCCGGCTGCGGCTCGGCGCCGAACACCAGCCCGAACATGCGGGCGATGTGGCCGGGGTAGGCGGCGAGAATCTCGGCGTGCTGCGGGTCGCGGTAGTACGACTCGTCGGGCAGGCCCAACCCGGACTGCGAGAAGTGCAGCAGGTAGCGGGTCGAGTCCTTGGAGTCGGTGTCGACGTACACGCCGACGCCGCCACCGATCCCGGTGCGCTGGAAGGCGCCGAGCACGGTGGCCAGCGCGTCGTGGTCGACGGCGAGTTCCACGGCCGCCAGCTCGTCGAGCAGCGGTGTCGCGCCGGCGCGCTCGACGGCGTCGGAGTCCATGAAGCTGGCGAAGAGGTCGCCCACGCGCTGCTCGTCGGTGCCCGCGGCACCGCCGCTCGCCGCGGCCTCGTCGATCAGGGCCCGCACCTGCTCCTCGGCGCGGTCGGCCAGCAACCGGAAGGCACCGTCGGTGGCCCGGTCGGCGGGCATCTCGTACTCGGTCAGCCAGCGTCCGTTGACATGGCCGAACAGGTCGTCCTGGGGTCGCGCGGCATCGTCGACGTAGGAGAGGTCGATACCGGATCTGAGGGCGTCGAGAGTCACCCCGTCATCCTTCCAGAAGCCCACGGCGCGGTCAGTCCCCGCTGCTCAGGCGGGTAGCCTCTCGCCCATGCCCGACGAGGAACCCGACCGGCCCGGCGACGACGGCGGTGCCGGGGGCGGCGTGCTGAGCCGCTACGGCGTCGCCTCGGCGGTGCTGGGCGTCCTGGCGGTGGCCGCGGTGGTGCTCGGCTCCCTGGTGTGGTCGCAGCACCGCGACGAAATCGCCGAGCGCACCTACCAGACCGAGGTGCTGCAGACGGCCGCCGATTGGACGGGGGTGCTGGTCAACATGAACGCCGACACCATCGCCGACAACCTGCGGACGCTGCACGACGGCACCGTCGGCCAGCTCAACGCCGACTTCGAGGCGACCGTCGAACCGTTCCGGCAGCTGGTCGCCAAGCTGCAGTCGCGGACCACGGGGCAGGTCGAATCGGTGTCCATCGAGACGCTGCACCACGACCTGCCGGGGCAGAAGCCGGCGCCCGACCAGCCCGAGCTGTCCACCGTCGCGTCGCGAACCGACACCGTTCTGGTGGTCGCCACTTCGGTGAGCCAGAACGCCGGCGGCGCCCAGCCGCAGACCATGCGCTGGAATCTGCGGCTCGGCGTCTCCGACGTGGACGGCAAGCTGCTGATCTCCCGGCTGGAGACGCTGCGATGAGGGGCTCGATGCGAAACCGCCTGCGCGTCGCGCTGTTCGACGTCCTCGCGCCGCTGGCGGCGATCGGCGCGCTCGTCGTCATCGGCGCCGCGCTGGCGTGGCCGGTGTGGTGGGTGTCGGCGTGCTCGGTGCTGTGCCTGCTGATCGTGCAGGGCATGGTGGTCGACTTCGTCCTGTACCGCCGCGACGGCGTCACCGTCGGCACCGACGACGACGGGCCCGGGCTGCGGCTGGCCATCGTCGGACTCGCCACGGCCGCGCTGGCGGCCGCCGTGGTCGTCGGCTACACCCAGTGGACGGTGCCCGACCGGACACTGAACGCCGACGTCGACGAGGTGGTGGGCGTGGCGAGCAGCGTCGCGGAGGCGTCGGCGACGTTCACCCCGCAGGATCCCAACGCGTCGATCGACCGCGCGACCGGGCTGATGACACCGGAGCGCGCCCAGGCCTACCGCGACGAATTCAGCGCCGTCGCAAGGGAATTGACGAGCAAGAACATCTCCGGCCAGGCCGCCACCATTTCGGCGGGCGTCGAGGCGATCGGGCCGAGCGTGGCGAGCGTCGCGGTGGTGCTGCGGGGGACGCAGAACGCGCCCAACAAGCCGCCGGACGTGGCGGTGTACGCGCTGCGCATCACGCTGTCGAAGGACTCCGGCTCCTGGCGGGTGGTCGACGTGACGCCGATCAACGCCCGCTAGTTCGCGGGGAAGGGCCCCGCGAAGAAGGACTCAGCGCGGGGAGCGCTCGTCGTGGATCTTCGCGAAGCGGTCCGAGAGACGTCGCATCCGGATCATCATCGACGCGGCCGGGCAGTCCCTGCCCTCGAGGTACGTCGCGAACACCTCGGCGGACAACCCGATGCGCGACGCGAACTCCTGCTGACCCAGGCCCGAGCGCTCGAGCAGCAGCCGCACGTGGCGGGCGACCTCCGCGCACTCGTTGGCCTCGAGATGCGCGCGGGTGCGCACCAGCACCTCGGACAGCGCCTTGGACACCCCGTAGGGCGGCGCGGTCTCCAGCACCTCCTCGACCTGCCGGGCGGTCCGGCCGAAGGGGTCGCGCTTGATGGCGACGACGATGCGCTGCCACGTGGTGAGGTCGTCGTTCTCCAGCGCGGCGCGGATCGACGACGTGGGCCAGAACTCGACGGGCCGTTCCTCGGGGGCCTGGCGCGCTTCGGGGGCCTGGCGGGCGGCCCGCGGACGCGCGGCGGGAGAGTCGTTGCGCGTGTCCCGCGTGTCTGCGGACAACGTCACCTCGCCTCCTCCAGCATCGCCACTGCCACGGACAGGCAGCGCTCCTTCACGCGTTCCCAGTCGGCCGCCGCACCCTCGTCGGGCCCGTCCGCTCCGGCCACGTCCGGGTCGGCCGGTTGCGGGTCGGCGAGCCGCCGGACCAGCTGCGTGGCCACCGGGTGCCGTCGCGACCGTTGACCAGAGTAGTACCGGTCCATCCGGGCCAGCACTTCCGCCGCGGTCGGGGTCTCCATCGACTCGACCAGATCGGCGAACTCGCGGAAGTCCCGCGTGGTGTTCCTGGCCATCAGCAGGTAGCCCTTGAGCCGCAGCGTCTCGGCGCCGGTGGGGATCGACAGCCGGTCACCGGTCGGCAGCAGCACGTTGGTGGTCTCCATCGGCCGGCGCCGCTCGAGGACCGGGGCGTCGTCGCGGATCTCGGCGTCCCGTGCGGTCTGCAGCGCGTCCAGCGCGACGGCCAGTCGGCCGCGCCACATCGTCACGGGATGCACCGTGGCCGGCGCCGGCCGCCGCCCGGTCGCGGCCCCGGACCCGATGCGCGCGGTGAACCGCCCGCCCGCGCGCGCGGGCAGCCGGACGGTCTGAGCGCCGGTGGCGGTACGGGCCTGCGCGCCGGTGGCCGCGCGGGCCTGTTTGCCGGTAGCCGTGCCGGACGCCGAAGCGACCACCAGCGGCTCGTCCCCGCCACGCACCCGACCGCCGACCATCGGCCCGCAGCCGCTGAAGGCGAGCGGGTCGGCGACGGTGATGGTCTGCGGCGCCAGGTTCTTCAGCTTGGCGGCCGACTTCACCACGGTCCGGATGTCGCTGCCGGACGGGCCCAGCTCGGAAATGTCCTCGGGGATGATCACGAGGTCGCCGACGTCGACCTTGGGCAGCGGCTTCTCGAAGTCCACCGACGGCAGGATGCGGTCCAACCAGCGCGGCAGCCACCAGTTCCACTCGGCGAACATCGCCATCAGCGCGGGCACCAGGACCAGGCGCACCACGGTGGCGTCCACCGCGATCGCCACCGCGCACGCGACGCCGAGCTGCGCCACCAGCGGCATGCCGGCGAAGGCGAACCCGACGAACACCGCGATCATGATCAGCGCGGCGCTGGTGATGGTCCGCGCGCTGGTGCTCACGCCGTAGGCGACGGCGTCGCGGGTGTTCTGCGTTTTGACGAAGCGCTCCCGGATGCGGGTCAGCAGGAAGATCTCGTAGTCCATCGAGAGCCCGAACGTCATCGCCAGCACCAGCGGCGGAATGGTGCTGTCGAGCGACGAGAGTTGCTCGAAGCCCAGCGACTCGAACCAGCCCCACTCGAAGACGATTACCAGGCTGCCGTAGGCCGCTGCGACCGACAGCACCGTCATGAGCACGCCCTTGAAGGCGAGGAACACCGACCGGATCGAGATCAGCAGCATGACGAACGCGATGAGCGCGACGAACACGAACACCAGGGGCTGGCTAGCCGACACCCGGTCGTCGAAGTCCTTCAGCAGCGCGGTGGGGCCGCCGACGTCGACGGTCGCCCGGTCCCCGGCCGCGGCGGGCAGGTTCGCGCGCAGCCAGTCGATGGTGGTGCGCGCCTCCGGGTCCTCCGGGTCGATGGACAGGACCACCGACATCAGCGCGCTGCGGTTGTCGTCACCGAACACCGGCGGCGTCACGGTGGCGACGTTGGGCGCCTCGGTGATGCGGCGTTCGACGGCGGCCAGGACGGGCGCGTTGTCCGACTGGTTGGCGGTGCGGTCGTCGAACGACACCAGCACCTTGAGCGGTCCCAGAGCGCCGGGACCCAGCGCCTCGGCCGCCGCGCTCACCCCGCCGCGAATCTCGTGCGTGGGCTCGAACTGGCGCAGCAGGCTGTTGCCCAGCGTCATCGCGAACGCCGGTGCGGCCAGCACCAGCAGGCAGGTGGCTGCGGCGATCGCCGAGATCCACGGCCGGCGCATCACCCAGGTCACCCACCGCGTCCAGAACCGCGACTGCGTGGTGTCCGGCCGCCGCGACAGGTGCAGGTAGGTCGACCGTTTGGCGGCCGCCTTGCCGAACGTGCGCAGCACGGCCGGGGTGAGCGTGGTCGACGTCAGCACCGCGATGGCGACGGCGAGGATCGCGCCGGTCGCCATCGACGTCAGCACCGGCGTGTTGATGAGGTAGATGCCGGTCATCGACGCGATGACGGTCAACCCGGACAGCAATACCGCAAGCCCCGACGTGCCCATCGCCGCGTCGGCGGCCTGCTCGCGGTCGCGCCCGGAGCGCAGTTCCTCGCGGAAGCGCATGAGGATGAACAGCGAGTAGTCGACGGCCAGCGCGATGCCAAACATCGACACCGTCGACGTCACGAAGATCGACATCGACGTGACCATCGACAGCAGGAAGACCAGCCCCATGGTCACGGCGACCGTGCACACGCCGAGCAGCAGCGGCAGCGCCGCGGCCGCCAGCGAGCCGAACACCGCGAGCAGCACGATCATGACGATCGGCAGGTTCCACTTCTCGGCCTGCGCGACGTCGTGCTTGGTGGCCTCGCCGGCCGCGGCGCTCAGCGCGCCCTGGCCGATGACGTACAGCCGGACCTTGCCGTCGGCGAACTCACCGGGCTGGTCGCCCTCGACGCCGATGCCCTTGCGGAGTTCCTTGGCGATGTCGGTGCTGCCGCTGTCGAAGCCGGTCTGCAGCGTGACGACGTAGGGCCGGTCCGGCTGCGGCGGTGGCTGCTGCGGGTTGGGCACGATCTTCACGCGCGGCTCGGTGGCGGCGATGCGCTCGAGTTCGGCGACCGCGGACGTCATGTCGGCGTACGACGCGTCGGCGCGCGGCGCGGCCACCAGCGCCAGCGGCGAGGCGCCCTGGTCGGGGAAGTGGTCCTGGATCTGGTACTCGACGTTCAGCGACTGCGAGCCCGCGACCTCGAAACCGCCGCCGGTGAGGTTGCCGGACTGGGAGAGCGCCAGATACACCGACGGCACCAGCAGCAGCAGCCAGGCAGCGAAGACCGCCCAGCGGTATCTGCGCAGCGAGCCGCTGAAGCGCATCATGAGCTGCTGGATGACGAACCTCGGCCTTCTCCCCGGTGTTTCGTAGTCAGGAGCGTACCGCAGCGTCGGGTAGGGTGACCGGCCCGCGCGCGGCGGCGGCGCCCGGACGGCGCGACCTGCGAATTTGCTGGACGGATTGGGCGGGCGGCGTCCCCGGATGGCAGTATGGGCCGCGGCGGCCCCGGGTCGGGACCACGCAACGCCGCCGACGACATGGGTTCGACCTGCCAGACGGTGGTGACGGGCCCGAGAGGAGTTCTGATGGCCAGCACCACCGGGCGTGCGCGCCGAGGCCTGTTCGGCGTGTTCGCTGTGACCGCGGCGGGCGGTGCCGCGGTCGCCGCGCTCGCCCTGCCCGCCGGGCCCGGCGCGCCGTCGGCCACCGCGGCTGCGGACCCGTGCGCGGCCAGCGAGATCGCCAAGACGATCGGTTCGGTGGCCAACTCGACGGCCAGCTACCTGGATGCCCACCCCGAGACCAACACGGCGCTGACCACCATCTCCCAGCAGCAGGCGGGTCCGCAGTCACTGGGCGCGCTGAAGACCTACTTCGACGCCAACCCGCAGGTCGCCAAGGACATGCAGGCGCTGCAGGCGCCGCTGGTCGGGCTTGGCAGCCGGTGCAAGCTGCCGATCTCGCCGTCGCAGCTGATGGGCCTCGCCCAGGCCGCCCAGTCGCAGGGCGGTGGCGCGCTGGCGGGAACCTCCCCGGCCGCTTTGCCAGGAACGGCGTCCGCCGCGCAGAACGCCGGCGTGCCGGGCACCTCCGGGCCGCTGCTGCAGTCGCCTGCGGCCGTCGCGCGGCAGGGCGCCGGCCCGCTTCCCGGCCCGGCGCCCACCACCGCGGGCTGATCGACGGCCGGTCCGCCGCGGCGCCGTGGCCCCGGGGGAGGACTCGTGACCTGCGATTCCCCGCTTTCTAGCGGGTGATTGACGGCAAGCTGAGAAAGTCGTGCCGGATTCTGCTTAGCTTCTCGGTGGCGGTAACCGCCCGCGGTTACGGCGTCTCGGTATTCGACGAAGGAGCTTGACCATGGTGCTCTCGGCCCGTGCTGGGCGACGTGCGGTAGCTGGCGCGCTGGGCGCCGGCGCGATCGCCGGCGCGACGCTGTTCGGTGCGATCCCCTCCGCGCTCGCGGACGATCCGGCGCAGAACCCGCCCAACTGCACCGCCGCCGACCTGGCCGGCGTCGCCTCGGGCGTGTCGGCGTCGACGTCGGCCTACCTGTTCACCCACCCGGACGTGAACTACTTCTTCACCAGCCTCGAGGGCCTGCCGCGCGACGAGGTGCGCACCCAGGTCACCGACTACCTGAACGCCAACCCCCAGACCAAGGCCGAGCTGACCGGTATCCGGCAGCCGCTGGTCGACCTGAAGGATCGCTGCGGTTCGGCACCGGCGCCCGCGATTCCGTAGTCCCCGTGCCGTTGCGGCAGGGGGCACCTCCACAGCGGGGGGACGACACCGGTAGCGATCCCGGCATCGACACCGGCACCGCCATCGACACGAGGACCGACACCGGCAGGGAGCCGTCCGATCACGCGGACGGCTCCGGCCGGATGGTCCTGATGGTCGACGACGATCCCGACGTGCGGACGTCGGTGTCGCGCGGCCTGCGGCACTCCGGGTTCGACGTCCGCGTGGCGTCGAACGGCAAGGAGGCGCTGCGGCTGCTCTCGACCGAGAAGCACGACGCGCTGGTGCTCGACGTGCAGATGCCCGAACTCGACGGCGTCGCGGTCGTGACGGCGCTGCGCGCGCTGGGCAACGACATCCCGATCTGCGTGCTCTCGGCGCGCGACACCGTCAACGACCGCATCGCCGGCCTGGAGGCCGGCGCGGACGACTACCTCACCAAGCCCTTCGACCTCGGCGAGCTGGTCGCCCGGCTGCATGCGCTGCTGCGGCGCTCGGGGCACTCCGATCCCGGGTCGGACACCATGACGGTCGGGCCGCTGACCATCGACACCGCACGCCGGCTGGTCTTCGTCGGCGGTGAGCGCGCCGATCTGACCAAGCGCGAATTCGACCTGCTGGCCGTCCTCGCCGAGAACGCCGGGGTGGTGCTCTCCCGGCAGCGGCTGCTCGAGCTGGTCTGGGGCTACGACTTCGACGTCGACACCAACGTCGCCGACGTGTTCATCAGCTACCTGCGCCGCAAGCTGGAGCGCGAGGGGCAGCCCCGCGTGATCCACACCGTGCGGGGCATCGGGTACGTCCTGCGCGACGAACCCTGACCGGCGTGCACCTTCCGCGCTTCCTCCGGTCGGCATCGCTGCGCACCCGCGTGGCGCTGGCGTCGGCGGCCGCCGCGTCGGCCGTCGTGGCCGTCTTCACCGTGCTGACGTCGGTGGTCCTCGCGAACAACGATGCGGCACAACTGGATCGGCGGCTCGACTCCATCGTCGACGCCAGCATGTACCCCGAGCAGCTCAGCGACCCGTCGCGCGGTGTGCTCACCACCGGCCGGTCCCGCACGACGGGGCAGGTGGTGTTCCAGCGCGGCTTCCAGCTGCCGCGGTTGACGCCCGGCACGGACACCGTCGAGGTCAACGGCATCGAGTACCGCGTGCGCACCATCCCGATGGAGCAGCAGGGCGGGGTGCTGATGTCGGTGGGCATTCGCGCGGACAGCATTCTGCTGTCCCGCGCGCGGATCCCGCTGTACAGCGCGGTCGGGGTGGTCACGGTGCTCATCGCCGCCGGCCTGGGGTGGCTGCTGGCCGGCCCCGCCATCCGGCCCCTTCGCCGGCTCACCGCCCAGACCCTGCGGCTGGGCAAGGGCGGCGCGGAGAAGATCGAGGCGGTCAAGGGCGTCCGCGAGGCCGAGGACCTCTCCGACGCCATGGTCGACATGCTCAGCCGGCTGGCCGCCGCCCAGCAGGCGACCACCAACAGCCTGCAGGCCGCACAGGACTTCGCCGCCAACGCCGCCCACGAACTGCGCACGCCGCTCACGGCGATGCGCGCCGACCTCGACACGCTGCGGATCCACGATCTGCCCGCCGAGGAGCGCGACGAGGTGGTGGCCGACCTGTCCCGCGCGCAGCGCCGCGTGGAGGCCATCATCACCGCCCTCGGCCACCTCGCCTCGGGTCAGCTGGCGCAGGTCGAGGACCGCGAACTCATCGACGTCGCGGACATGCTGGAGCGGGTCGCGCGGGAGAACCTGCACTCCGGCGACGTGGATATCGTCGTGGAGGCCGACGACGTCGGCGTGGTGTGGGGCTGGCCCGGCGGGCTGCGGCTGGCGGTCGACAACCTGGTCCGCAACGCCGTCACTCACGGCGCGGCGACCCGGATCGTGCTGCACGCCAGCCGGGGAGCCGACGCCGGGGCGCCCGAGACGTTGACCATCGTCGTCGACGACAACGGCCGCGGGCTGCCCGCCGAGGAGCACGAGGCGGTGCTGGGCCGGTTCGCGCGCGGCAGCACGGCCGCCGTCGGCGGCTCCGGGCTGGGGCTGGCGCTGGTCGCGCAGCAGGCCCAGTTGCACGGCGGCACCATCGCGCTGGCCGACGGGCCGCTCGGTGGCCTGCGCGCGACGCTCGTCATCTCCACCGAGCAGTCGCCGGACGTCGACGTCGCGGCGGCCGAGGACCAGGTCAGCGCCGAGCCCGGACCGCTGCGACGCCGCGCCACCCGAGTAGCAGAACTGCGGTCACGACGGAGGCGACCACCACGAAGCTGACCGCCGTGCCCGCCGACGTCGCCTTGCGCAGCAGCATGCCGACGACCACGGTGGCCACCCACACCGCGAGGCCGGTCGGCGTGAGTGCGGTCGGACGGCGCCAGCCGCGGACGGCCACCCAGCCGACCGCGGTGCCGGCGAGGAACGGCCACGCCGTCTCCAGCACTCCGGCGACGGTGAGCCCCTCGGCATGACTGCGTCGCCCGACGGCGGCGAAGACCACCACCGCCGCGAGGTCGGCCAACAGCGCGAGCGCGGCCGTGCGCGGCGTCGCGCTCCCCGGCTCAGTCGAGCGCATAGGTCATCACGTCCAGACTCAGCGGGCTGACGTTCGTCTCGTCGCGGGCGACGACGCCGGGGGCGAGCGCGGCGGGTCTGCCCTGCATCAGGGCGTCCAGTTCGGCCATCGAGGCCACCCTCTCGTCGAGCCGGAACGCGTCGAACGCGAACGGCAGTCCGTCGGCCCGCAGCGGATCGGGGCCGTCCATCACGTGGAAGTGCAGGTGCGGCGCGTCGGTGTTGCCGGTGTTGCCGAGGTTGCCGAGCACCTGGCCGGCGTTGAGCTGGTCGCCCGGCCGGACGGCCACCGAGCCGGTCTTCAGGTGCGCGTAGAACGCGTAGTTGCCGTTGCCCAGGTCCTGGACGACGTGGTTGCCGCCGTAGTCCTCCAGCGGCAGGCCGGTGGGTGACCGCCCGGGGACCTGTTCGGGAAGGCCGTCGCGCACCGACACCACCGGTCCGTCGGCGACGGCATGCACGTCGGCCCCGAAGTAGGGGTAGGACGCGAGGTTCGCCGGATCGCCGCGCAGCAGCGTGCCGTCGGGGGCGAGCCGAACGTAGTCGATGGCGTAGCGCTCGGCGGCCCACAGGCTGCCGTTGAGCGGGTTGAGCGCCATCCGGTGGGCGGTCATGTCGCAGCAGCTCTCGCCGTCGAGCCACCGCGGTCCGTCCAGGGGTGGCGCGATGATCGCCGGCGCGTGCTCCGACACGGCCACCTCGCCGACGTCCATCGTCATGGTCGCGGGCAGCAGCGGCGGGCGCGGTGAACTGAGCGCCACGGTGATCCGGTGCGAAAGTCGTTGCGGCACAGCCGGACTGCTGCCCTCTGCGCCGTCGACGACGACGTCGAGCCACACCACGCCGCTCTGCGCGACGCCGAACCGGGTGGTGGGCACCGCACCCGCGCCGAGCAGGCGGGTGCGCGCGGCCAGCGCGTCGCCGGACAACTCCAGCAGCGTGCGGTCGCCGGCGGTGACGGCCACCGAGCGCACGTCGAGGTCCTGGCCGACCGCGTTGGTCAGCCGCAGCTCGTAGGCCAGGTGCACCTTGCCATCGGTGGCGGCCACGGGCACCGGTGGTGCCAGCACCTCCGCGAGCAGCGGGGTGAGCGCCGCCGGCCGGGCGTCCGCGCCCTGGGACGTCGTCGACGTGGTGGCCGGGGTGTCATTGCTGGATCCCGAGCACCCCATGGCCAGCAGCGCGAGGAGGGCGACGGCGCCGCGCACCGGGGATCTCATGCCGCGATCCTAGGGCTACGGATCGTCGCGGGTCTCGGCGTCGTACACCGGATCCTGGCGCACCGGATCCTGGCGTACCGGGTCCGGCCGCAGCGGCGGGTCGGCGGCGTCCTGCGGATCGGCGTCCCCGTCGAGCGCGGCGTCGGGGTCGACGTCCTTCTCGGTGCGGAACATGAAGAAGAAGATGACCCAACCGATGGCGGAGATGAAGATCCAGCTGACCAGGCGGTAGATGAGCATCGCGGAGATCGCCGATGCCAGGGTCATGCCGCTCGACACCAGCCCCGGGACCAGGACCGCCTCGACGACCAGCAGCCCGCCGGGCATCAGCGGGATGGCCCCGACGGCGCGGGCCGCGGCGTAGGCGACGGTCAACCCGGCCAGCGACGGGTGACCGCCGGCCGCGTAGGCGGCGAACGCCAGGCACGCCACGTCGGCGACCCAGTTGAACAGCGACCAGCCGAACGCCGTGCCCAGCGCGCGGCGGCCGAGGCTCACCGACTCCAGCTGTTCGAGCAGCTCCCGCCACTTGGCCAACCCGGTGTCGGCCGGCTTGTTGCGCACCGAGTTGACCCAGGACAGCACGCGCACGCCGATGCCGTCGATCTGCTGCGGGTTGGCCGCCACCGACTGGGCCAGCACCAGCAGCGCCACGAAGCCGCCGAGCGTGAAGATCAGGGACAGCGGGTTCTTGCTGGCGCCGAGCAGGAACGCACCACCGAGGCCCAGCAGCGCCAGGCCGACGGCCTGCAGCACGCCCGACATGACCAGCTGCCAGGACGCGATGACCGGCGTCGCGCCCCACATCCGCTGCTGCCGGTAGATGAACGTCGCCGAGAGCACCGGGCCGCCGGGCATCGTGGTCGACAGCGCATTGCCCGCGTAGAAGGCGGCCTCCGAGCGCCACTGCCGCACGCGCACGCCGGCCGAGCGCAGCAGCGTGCGCTGGATCTGGGCGAAGCTGTGCATCGAGGCCATCGCTGCCACGACGGCGGCCAGCACCCAGCCGGGGTCGGCGGTCAGCAGGCTGCGCCACGCCTTGGCCAGCTGGTCCCACACCAGAACGATCTCGACGGTCAGGACGATGACGGCGACCGCGATGATCGCCCAGCGCAGCCACCAGTACTTGCCGCGCGGGCGGTCCTCTCGACGGGCGTCGCCGGCCGGCACGTCGTGCGACACGCATTCAGGGTAAACGGCGCACCAGGCCGCACCGAGGATCTCCGGTCGCGGCGTACCGAGTCGTTACGCTACCGCCATGTCAGGGCCCCAGGACGTCCTCACCGGAGCCGACGCCGCCGTGCATCCCCTGGTCCGCAAGACCGCCGCCTGGTCGTGGCGCCTGCTGGTGATCTTCGCGGCGCTGCTGGCGGTGCTGTGGCTGGTGGTGCACCTCGAGGTGATCGTGGTGCCGGTGCTGCTGGCCACCATGGTCGCCGCGCTGCTGCTGCCGGTGGTCGACCTGCTCGACGTCCGCGGGTGCAACCGCGGCGCCGCGGTCGCGCTGGTGCTGCTCACCGCCATCGTCGTCGTCGGGGGTCTGCTGACGTTCGTGGTCAGCCAGTTCATCGAGGGCGCCCCGGCGCTGGTCGAGCAGGTCGCGCGCAGCATCACCGGCGCGCGGCAGTCGCTCGAGGCGGGCGTCTTCTCGCACTTCACCAACGAGCAGATCAAGAGCGCCAGCGACGCGGCCATCGACGCGTTGAAGAACAACCAGGCGAAGCTCACCAGCGGCGCGTTCTCCACGGCCGGCACCATCGCCGAGATCGTCACCGGCGCCCTGCTGATGTTCTTCACGCTGATCTTCCTGCTGCACGGCGGCCGCAACATCTTCGGCTTCCTGACCCGGGCATTCCCGGCAACCGTCCGCGACCGGGTGCGCGACGCCGGCCGCTCGGGCTTCCACTCGCTGATCGGCTACGTGCGAGCGACGTTCCTGGTGGCGCTCGTCGACGCCGCCGGCATCGGGACGGGGCTCGCCATCATGGGCATTCCGCTCGCGTTGCCGCTGGCGTCACTGGTGTTCCTCGGCGCGTTCATCCCGCTCGTCGGTGCGGTCCTGACCGGCGGGCTGGCCGTGATCGTGGCGTTGATCGCCAAGGGCTGGGTGTACGCGCTGATCACGCTGGGCCTGATCATCGCGGTGCAGCAGCTCGAGGCGCACGTGCTGCAGCCGCTGGTGATGGGCCGTGCGGTGTCGATCCACCCGCTGGCGGTCGTGCTCGCGATCGCGGCTGGCGGCGTCCTCGCGGGCATCATCGGCGCGCTGCTCGCCGTGCCGATCGTCGCGTTCTGCAACAGCGCCGTCCGGGTGCTCATCGCCGACGACCCGGCCGCCGAGCAGGCGACCCTCGCCGCCGCGGACGGTCCACCCATCGCGGCCACCGCCGACGCCCCGGCCCCCGACGCCCCTGCGCCGAACTAGCGCGTAGCGTCGTTCCGCGCGCTGCTCAGCGACGTGACGCGGCGACGCGTCGGCGGGCAGCCCGAAGACCAGCGCGGCACGACCACCCGGCGGGGTGACTACATGCGGCCTTCGCGACGCAGCAGGTCGGCGGCACTGACACCGCCGCCGCGGCGCTTGCGCTCCTCCTCGGCGGCCTCGCGGGTGTCGATCTTCTCGGTCGCATCGGCGTCCTGCGGCTGCGCGCGGAAGGCCGTCGTCGGCTCCTCCTGCACGGCACGCGGGCGCTGCTCGGGCATCGCGCGGGTCGGCTCGGCCGACGGCTGCGCCGGGGCGCCGCCGCGCAACTCGCCCAGCCACGACTCGATCTCGCGGTTGCCGGTCCGGGGCGCCTCGCCCCGCCGCGGGGGCGCGGGCACGGGACCCCGGGGTGCGGCACCGCCACGGGCGGGCTCGGTGCGCGGCGCGGTGAAGCGCGTGGTCGGCGCCTCACCCGACGGGCTGGCCGCAGTGGGTGCGCCCGCCGGAGCCGCCCCTGCCGACGGCGCGCCGGCCGGAGTGGGGATGCGGGTGGTGCCTGCCGCCGAGGGCTGGCTGACCCGCTGCGGGGGAGCGGGCGGTCGCGCGCCACCGCCGTTGGGACCGGACGGCCCATTCGGGCCGGCGGGGCCGGGCGGCAGACCGGGCCGCGGCGCGGCGGAACCGCCCTCGGGGTGGCCCGGATCGTGCGGCGGCCGCGGACGCACCGGGGCACCCGCGCCGACCAGCGCAGCCGCATCCTCCTGCTCGCGCACGGCGGGACGCTTGCGCTCGTCGGGCAGCTCGGTCTCGCCGAGGCCCAGCCGCTCCTGGATGCGCTTCATCCAGCGCGGCGCCCACCAGCAGTCGTCGCCCAGCAGCTTCATCACCGCGGGCACCAGGAACATGCGGATGATCGTCGCGTCCAGCAGCAGCGCGATGAGCAGGCCGAAGGCCAGGTACTTCATCATCACCAGGTCGGAGAAGACGAACGCGCCGGCGACCACTGCGAGGATCAGCGCCGCACCGGTGATCAGGCGGCCGGTCGTTGCCGTGCCGACGCGGATGGCCTCGGCCGTGGACAGTCCGCGCTCGCGGGCCTCCACCATGCGCGAGACCAGGAAGACCTCGTAGTCGGTGGACAGGCCCCAGATGACGGCGATGATGAGGCCGATCATCGGCGCCATCAGCGGCTGCGGCGTGTAGTTCATCAGCCCGGCCCCGTGGCCGTCGACGAACATCCACGTCAGCACGCCCATCGTGGAGCCGAGCGTCAGCGCGCTCATCAGCGCGGCCTTGATCGGCAGCACCACCGACCCGAACGCCAGGAACATCAGGATCGTCGTGGTGGCGATCAGGACCACGACCATCATCGGCAGCCGGTCGAAGAGGCTGTGGATGCTGTCCTGCTCCAGGGCGGGCGTGCCGCCCACGGCGATCGAGAGTCCGCGCGGCGGCACGATGGCCCGCAGCTCCTCGATCTTCTTGGCGGCGTCGTTGCGGTTGACCAGACCGTTCTGGATCACCTTGACCGACGGCGACTCCGAGCCGCCGTCCTGCACGCTGCGCGGCTGCCACATCTTCGACGGGTCGTTGTCCGGTTCGATGAAGCCGGGGATGGTGAGCGCCTTGTTGCGGACCTCGGCGACCTGCTGGTCGGTGACGGGGTCGCCGTTGTCGCTCTCGATGACCAGCGTCAACGGTTCGGTGCGGAAGCCGGGGAACGTCTTGTCGAAGGTCTCCTGCGCGACGCGCACGGAGTTGTCCGGCGGCAGGTACTTCTCGCTGATGCCGCCGAGCGCCAGCGCGCCGAGCGGGATGATCAGCACGATCATGCCGATGATGATCGGCGCGGCGAACGCGATGGGACGCTTCATCACCTTGTTGACGAGCTTGCCCCAGAAGCCCTTCTCGACCTCGGCGCGCGTCTTGGTCTTCTGCGTCTTGTCGGTGAGCCAGTGCAGCCACCACACGATCGGCCTGCGGGCGAGCGGGACGGCGCGGGCCAGCGCGAGGCCGAAGATGACGACGGACACGAAGATGACGATGCCGAGCAGCAGCCAGAAGACGCCGGGGCCGATGACGTCGGCCTGCTTCAGCGCGATCGCGCCGTAGCCGAGGCCGCCGAGCAGCGTGACGTAGCCCAGGATCAGGCCGATGAGCGCGGGCTTGGCGCCCTGCTCTCCGGTCTGCTTGATCCGGGTGCGGGCGATGTGGCCGAACGCGATGCCCACCGGCGGCAGCAGGACGCCCAGCGGGATGGACGGCAGCGCCAGCGGATGGGTCTTGGTGTTGGCCGGGTCGGAGTGGATGGGGTCCGGCTCGGCGAACTTGATCAGCATGCGCACGCCGACGGAGTCGACGTTGCGGCCCAGGATGCTCAGCGCGGCGGGCAGCACGGTCACCGAGAGGATCGACGCGAGCATGACCGACGCGATGATCGCGTAGGTGATCGACTTGAGGAAGCCCTGCGGGAACAGCAGCAGTGGCACCGACGACGCCACCAGGATCACCGCGGAGAACATGATGGTGCGGCCCGACGTCATCACCGCGCGGCGCACGGCGGCCTCGGTGTCGTAGCCCTCGGCGATCTCCTCGCGGAATCGGCTCACCATGAACAGGCCGTAGTCGATCGCGATGCCGAGGCCCATCAGGGTGACCACCGGCTGGGCGAAGAAGTGCACCGGCATGAACTCGGCGAACAGCCGCATGATGCCGAGCGCGCCGGCGATCGTCAGACCGCCGATGATGCCGGGCAGCGCGGCGGCGACGACGCCGCCGAACACGAAGAACAGCACGACGCAGACCAGCGGGATGGCGGCCACCTCGGCGCGCTTCTGGTCCTCGCCGATGGTGCCGGTCAGTTCACTGGCGAGCGGGTTGAGGCCCGCGAGCTGGATGTCGCCGTCGTTGACCTCGCGCAGCTGCGGTTCGATCGCCTGGTAGTTCTTCAGGATCTCGTCGTCGCTGTCGCCCTTGAGCGGGATGCTGACGAAGGTCTTGGACAGGTCCTCGGTCTTCATCTGCTGGACGGTCTCGCTGGCCGCGGTCGGTGCGCGCAACCAGCCGACCCAGCTGACGACCCGGTCGGGGTTGTCGCTGACCAGCTTGTTCAGCTCGTCGACGGTCTGTTTCATCCACGCCGGGTCGTCGACCTTCTTGCCGTCCGGCGGCGTCAGGATGGCGACGACGTGGCTGGTGCGGTCGCGCCCGTAGGCTTCGTCCGCCGCCAGCGACGCGTGCACCGACTGGCTGCCCTCGTCGTAGAAACCACTCTGCGTGACGTGCTGTCCGAGGCTGATCCCGTACACGCCGCCACCAAGGCACAGTGCGACCATGATTCCGATCACTGCGAATCGGAATCGGTACACCGTTCGACCCCACCAGGCGAACACGTTCAACTCCTCTGTCGTCTTCTCACGTTTGTCGGCCTCCGCTGTCGATTCGTCACACGCGCGAGGTCAGCAGTGCGGACAGCGGCCGGAAGGGCTGCAACCATGCCCCCTGCTCGGGCAGCGAATCGAGGCCGATTCGCGGTAGCGGCTCCCTGAAGACATTGGGAATGTCCTCGAGGTCGACGAACTCCAAGGTATCCGACGCTAACGCCCAACTGGCATGTTCGCGAAATCCCAGGACGTGCACGCCGACGCCGCCGCGGGCGATCTCCTCCAGCGGCTGTCGGAACGCCTGACCGTCGGCGGAGGCGACGTAGAGGGCCGCCAACCCCTCGCTGCGTCGCAGCGCGATGTGGTCCAGCATGTCGGCGTCGACGTCGCTGTCGTCCTCGATCTTCGGCTTCGCGAATACCGCGAAGCCGACGTTGCGCAGCGCCTCCACCCACGGCCGCACGACCTCGGCGCTGCCCGGGGCGATGTTGGTGAAGACGGTGGCCTCCGGCTCCAGCGCCACCCGGTCGTCGTCCCGGGCGGCCGAGAGGTCGGCGGTCTGGTGCAGCAGCCAGCGGCCCAGCGCGTCGAAGCGTGGCCGGTGGGCGGCGGTGGGGCGGCCGCCGAGGATGGCTCCGAGGCCCATGTCGAGGTTGGGCGCATCCCAGACGAGCAGGACCCGCTGCGGACCGCCCGTCGCGGGCGCCGCGTCGGCGACCTCCACGTCCTCGGTGAGGCTCACGACCGCTTCTCCCACAGGAACTCGGTGATCGCGCTGCCGGCGCGCAGCCCTCTGGCCTCGTACTTGGTCTCCGGGCGGCGCACCGACATCGGGACGTCCCCGGCCGCGATGCGGGCGGGGTCCACCCGGCTCAGCCGCGCCTCGGCGTCGCCGACGTCGGCGATCCACTCGGCGTAGCCGGCGTGGTCGGTGGCGGCGTGCAGCACGCCGCCGACCTGCAGTCGGTCGGCGATCAGCGCGAACGTCGGCGCCTGCAGCAGGCGGCGCTTGTGGTGCCGCGCCTTGGGCCACGGGTCGGGGAAGAAGACTCGCACGCCGGTCAGCGTGTCGGGCGCGATCATGTGCTCGAGGACGTCGACGCCGTCGCCGCGGATGAAGCGCACGTTGGTGAGGCCCTCGCGGTCGACGCCGCCGAGCAGCTGAGCCAGCCCCTTGCGGTAGACCTCGACGGCCAGGACGTCGAGGTGGGGTTCGGCGATGGCCATCGCGAGCGTCGAGATGCCGGCTCCGCAGCCGATCTCCAGCACCACCGGCGCGCGGCGACCGAACCACGAGGCGGTGTCGAGCGGTCCGTGCGGGGTGCCGTCGGTGTCGCGGGCCTGCGTGCCCAGTTCGGGCCAGCGCCGGTCCCAGGTCTGCTGCTGGCGGTCCGACAGCGTCGACCGCCGGGAGCGGAAGCTGGTCACGCGCGGGTAGGGGTGCGCGGGGGCGGCGGCGTCGGGGGCCGCGTCCTCGCGCTGGGCATGCATCGGTCCATCGTCGCTCATCGCGGTCCGGGTACCCGCATCGTGGGACGGATTGATGCGAAATAGATGCCTGCCTTCCCTTGCATCGCGAGGAAAGAGGCGTACGGCGGGTCCGTGCGCCGGTGCGACGATGGCCGGGTGGAGTCGCGGACCGGCAGCGGCGCCGACGCCCTGCTGGTGCGTCACGGGGTGGCGCAGAGCCGCGTGCACCGCGGACAGTGGTGGCGCGCGGAGTGCGCGGTCGCGCTGGACCGGTGGCGCCGGGCGGCCGCCGACACCGGACGACGCGGCGCCGAGCAATTCGAGTTCCGGGTGCGCCGCGACGCCGCGCACCTGGTGGAACGCATCGCTGAGGAGCTGACGGCCGACGCCGCACGGCTCTCGGACCGATGGGGGGCGCCGCTCCCGCGTCCGGCGCCCGACGATCCGCCGGTCGGCCCGGTCCCGCCCCCGGTGCTGCGCCGCCCACCGCTGGAGACGGCGCTGCTGGCGGTCATCGGTCTGGGTTTCGCGCTCGGGGTCGCCTTGGGGGCCGGCCGGTTGCTGTCCGACGTCGGCGTGCCCGGGCTGCTGGCCGGTGGGGCGGTGGGGGTCCTGACGGCGCTGTGGCTGGTCTTCGCGCGGGGGCTGCTGCACACCCGGGCGGTGCTCGACCGGTGGGCGGCCGAGGTGGCGGCGACGGTTCGCTCGCACGGTGACGCCGTCATCGTCAGCCGGTCCGCGGCGCTGGAGGTGGACCTGCTCGTCGCGCTGCGGAGGCGAACTCGCGAGTAACATGACCTGCGTATTCGCACGTGCGCGTCAGTTCTGGACATCTGAATCGTTCCTGTGAGGGATCGGACATGATCCTGATTAACCGCGGGTATGTCACGCGGGTTAACCTCGATCAATCGATGACCGCGACGGCGTGCAGGAGACTCCGATGACCTCAGCGACCATTCCCGGATTGGACACGGCACCCACCAAGCACGAAGGGCTGCTGGCCTGGGTTCGCGAGGTCGCCGAGCTGACCCAACCGGAGCGCGTCGTGTTCGCCGACGGCTCGCAGGAGGAGTACGACCGCCTCGCCGAGCACCTCGTCGCCGCGGGCACCTTCCAGAAGCTCAACGAGGAGAAGCAGCCGAACTCCTACCTGGCGCTCTCGGACCCGTCGGACGTGGCGCGCGTCGAGTCGCGCACGTTCATCTGCAGTCAGCGCGAGGAGGACGCGGGTCCGACCAACAACTGGATGGACCCGGCCGAGATGCGCGGCATCATGACCGACCTGTACCGCGGCTGCATGCGCGGCCGCACGATGTGGGTGGTGCCGTTCTGCATGGGTCCGCTGGACGCGGAGGACCCGAAGCTGGGCGTCGAGATCACCGACTCGGAGTACGTGGTCGTCTCGATGCGCACGATGACGCGGATGGGCGCCAGCGCGCTCGACAAGATCGGCGACGACGGCTTCTTCGTCAAGGCGCTGCACTCGATCGGTGCGCCGCTCGACGAGGGCCAGGCGGACGTCCCGTGGCCGTGCAACGACACGAAGTACATCACCCACTTCCCGGAGACCCGCGAGATCTGGAGCTTCGGCTCGGGGTACGGCGGCAACGCGCTGCTGGGGAAGAAGTGCTACTCGCTGCGCATCGCCTCGGCCATGGCGCACGACGAGGGCTGGCTCGCCGAACACATGCTGATCCTCAAGCTGATCTCGCCGGAGAACAAGGCCTACTACGTGGCCGCGGCGTTCCCGTCGGCGTGCGGCAAGACCAACCTCGCGATGCTGCAGCCCACCATTCCGGGCTGGCGGGCCGAGACCGTCGGTGACGACATCGCGTGGATGCGGTTCGGCAAGGACGGCCGGCTGTACGCCACCAACCCCGAGTTCGGCTTCTTCGGCGTGGCGCCCGGCACCAACTGGGACTCGAACCCGAACGCGATGAAGACGATCGCCGCCGGCAACACCGTCTTCACCAACGTGGCGAAGACCGACGACGGCGACGTGTGGTGGGAGGGTCTGGAGGGCGACCCCGACCACCTGATCGACTGGAAGGGCAACGACTGGTACCGCGAGTCGGAGGACAAGGCGGCGCACCCGAACTCGCGCTACTGCACCCCGATCTCGCAGTGCCCGACGCTGGCGCCGGAGTGGGACGACCCGCAGGGCGTGCCGATCTCGGCGATCCTGTTCGGTGGCCGCCGCAAGACGACGGTGCCGCTGATCACCGAGGCCCGCGACTGGCAGCACGGCGTGTTCATCGGCGCCACCCTCGGGTCCGAGCAGACCGCGGCCGCGGAGGGCAAGGTCGGCACCGTGCGGCGTGACCCGATGGCCATGCTGCCGTTCCTCGGCTACAACGTCGGCGACTACTTTCAGCACTGGATCAACATCGGCAAGCAGGCCGACGAGTCGCAGCTGCCGAAGGTGTTCTTCGTCAACTGGTTCCGCCGCGGCGACGACGGCCGCTTCCTGTGGCCGGGCTTCGGGGAGAACAGCCGCGTGCTGAAGTGGGCGGTGGAGCGCATCGAGCACCAGGCCGACGGCAAGAGCACCCCGATCGGCATCGTGCCGCGCGCCGAGGACCTCGACCTGTCCGGCCTGGACGTCGACGCCGCGGACGTGGACGAGGCGCTCGCAGTGAACCCCGAGGAGTGGCGCAGCGAGCTGCCGCTGATCGAGGAGTGGTTCGAGTTCGTCGGCGAGAAGCTGCCGACCGGCATCAAGGACGAGTTCGACGCGCTGAAGACCCGGCTGGCTGAGGCGAAGTGACGATGCGGGCCCCCCAGGGCCCGAGGAGGAACCCGCTCGACGGGTGAGGCGGAGTGACGATGCGGGCCCCCCAGGGCCCGAGGAGGAACCCGCTCGACGGGTGAGGCGGAGTAGTCGTAGACGCGCGGGCCCCCCGCGGCCCGCGCGTCAGTCCTTGCCGATGAGCCGGTGGTAGAGGCCCTTCGAGCCGCGGAGCAGCCGGCTGCCCGAGTGGGCGTCCTTGTAGTGCACCATCAGCGTGACGCGCCGCGTGCCCACCGGGCACGGCAGCGTCGCGTGGTACGACCGGTAGCCGGAGAACACGTAGGCACTGCCGGGTTCCAGCGGCACCACGGTGGCGGGCTGCGCTGGTGAGTGGCGACGCCGGTAGACGTCGCTCTGCATGACCATCTTCTCGACGATGTTGGTGAGCACGAACCGCCGGAACGGCCGCCGGTTGGGGTAGAGCACCAGCTCTCCGGATTCGCCGGGTGCGGCCACCGGGATGTCGATCGGGAAGACGACGGTCAGGACCGTGGCGTCGTAGTGGAACCACAGCGGGCCGTCGTGCTGGTCGGGTCCGTTGACGACGCGCAACGACACGTCGACGTGCCGGTCGTCCGGATCGGCGGCGGGGTGCAGGCGGGTGGCGACGCCCTCGAGGAAGTCGGTCAGCGCGCGGTCGGTGAGCACCGCGTCGATGGCATCGCCGTCGGCCGCGGTCAGGCCCTCGAGGAGCACCTCCTGTGCACCGGGGCGGTTGACGGCCGTGGCGAGGTCGTGGGCGGCGCGCAGCCAGGGCCGGTCGACGGCGTCGGTGAGCCGGGCGTAGCCGGCGTCGGCGATCCGTGCGGCGACGCGGTCCTCGGCGCCCTGCAGGTCGGCGGACACGGCGTGCCGACGATCGGTCGACGTCACGGTCATGGCGGGCACCCCTGTCACTCGGTTACCAGTGAGTATTAACCAAAACCGTGTGCGCAACAAGTCCTATGGGATCAGTAAAGTCTTTCAACTGCATAAACCGTGTTGTGAGGCGGATATCGCAATGGCTTTTGACGTTGCTGCAACGCAGCTGCCACAACGCGTGACACACACTGGTGAAGCGCACTCTTGACGCGCGTCAAGTTTTTCGGGCGTCGGCGTCCGCGCCGGTGAGGGCCCGTCGTACAGTCAGGTCATGCAGATCCGCGACACCGCCGCCGCCACTCCCGACAAGCCCGCCGTCGTGATGCATCCGTCGGGTGCGGTCGTCACCTTCGGGCAACTGGAAGCCCGCGCCAATCAACTGGCGCACCACTTCCGCGCCGCGGGTCTGGTGGAGGGTGACGCGGTCGCGATCCTCATGGAGAACAACCCGCACATGCACGCCGTCATGTGGGCGGCGCGGCGGTCGGGCCTGTACTACGTGCCGATCAACACCCACCTGACCGCGGCCGAGGCGGCGTACATCATCGACAACAGCGCGGCCAAGGCCATCGTCGGGTCGGCCGCGCTGACCAAGACGCTGGAGAACCTCGCCGAGCACCTGCCGAACGGTCTGCCCGCGGTGCTGCTGATCGCCGACGGCGACCTCGACGGCTGGCAGCGCTACCCGGAGGCCGTCACCGGACATCCCGAGACCCCGATCGACGACGAGATCGAAGGCGACCTGCTGCAGTACTCGTCGGGGACCACCGGCCGGCCGAAGGGCATCAAGCGCGCGCTGCCGCACGTGCCGCCGTCGGAGTCGCCCGGCCTGATGGCCGCGCTCATCGGGTTCTGGATGCACCCCGACGCGGTGTACCTCAGCCCCGCGCCGCTGTACCACACGGCGCCGTCGGTGTGGTCGATGCAGGTGCAGGCCGCCGGCATCACCACCGTCGTGCTGGACAAGTTCGACGCCGAGGGCACCCTGGAGGCGATTCAGCGGCACCGGGTTACGCACGGCCAGTTCGTGCCCGTCATGTTCACCCGGATGCTGAAACTGCCGCAATCCGTGCGGGATTCGTACGACGTGTCGAGCCTGGAGCGGGTCATGCACGCCGCCGCCCCGTGCCCGGTGGAGATCAAGAAGCAGATGATCGACTGGTGGGGCCCGATCATCGACGAGTACTACGCCTCCTCTGAGGCGCACGGTTCTACGCTGATCACCGCCGAGGAGTGGCTCACCCACCCCGGCTCCGTCGGCCGCTCGATGGCGGGCCCGGTGCACATCCTCGACGAGAACGGCAACGAGCTACCGCCGGGCGAACCCGGCGAGATCTACTTCGAGGGCGGCTTCGACTTCGAGTACCTCAACGACCCGGACAAGACCGCCTCGTCCCGCGACGCCCGCGGCTGGAAGACGGTGGGCGACATCGGGTACGTGGACGACGAGGGCTACCTGTACCTCACCGACCGCCGGCACCACATGATCATCTCCGGCGGCGTGAACATCTATCCGCAGGAGGCGGAGAACATGCTCGTCACCCATCCCCGGGTGATGGACGCCGCGGTGTTCGGCATCCCGGACGACGAGATGGGGCAGAGCGTCAAGGCCGTCGTACAGCCGGTGGATCCGGCCGACGCCACCGAGGAGTTCGCCGCCGAGCTGACCGCCTGGCTGCGCGACCGGCTCACCCACTACAAGTGCCCCCGCTCGATCTCCTTCGAGCCGCAGCTGCCGCGCACCGACACCGGCAAGCTGTACAAGCAGGAGTTGATCAAGAAGTACTCGTGATCCACCTCAGCGTCGCCGACGGGACGCTCGTCGCCGCGGCCACCGCCGAGGACGCCACCTTCTCGCTGGCCGAGCAGCCGAGCGAGGATCGGCGCGTGGTCACCGTGCCGTCGGTCGAGGCGACGCTGACGCTGCTGCGCGAGCGCGTCGCCCGGTGGCCGCACGCCGCGGCGGTCTGCGACGACGTGCTGCGCGCGGTCGACCCGGCGGCGCCGGCGTTCGGCGGCGTGGTCACCGAATCGCTGGCCTACTCGACGTTGCAGGCCGGTCCCGAGTTCGCCCGCTGGCTGGCCGAGCGCGGCCCGGCGTCGGCGCCGGTCGAACCGGACCCCGTCGTCGCCGACCGCGACGGCGGCACGCTGCACGTCCGGTTCAACCGTCCGGCCCGGCACAACGCCTTCTCGACGCCGGCGCGCGCGGCGCTGTTGGAGGCGCTCGAGGTCGCGCGCGTCGACCCGTCGGTCACCGAGGTGGTGCTCTCCGGCAACGGCCGATCCTTCTGCAGCGGAGGCGATCTCGCGGAGTTCGGCAGCTTCACCGACCCGGCCTCGGCGCACCTCGCACGCACCCGGCACTCACCGGCGCTGGTCCTCGACGAGATCGCCGCCCGCCTCGGCCCCGCCTGCCGCGCCGAGGTGCACGGTCAGGTGCTCGGCAGCGGCCTGGAGATGGCGGCGTTCTGCGGTCACGTCACCTGCCTAGCCGACGCCACGCTCGGGCTGCCCGAACTCGCGCTGGGCCTGCTGCCGGGCGCCGGTGGCACGGTGAGCATCACCCGCCGGATCGGCCGGTGGCGCACCGCCTACCTGGTGCTCAGCGGAGCGACGATCGACGCCGCCACCGCGCTCGCCTGGGGCCTCGTCGACGCCGTCACCTAGCGATTCACGAGCGCTCGCGTTCGCTCAGCGATCGAAACCGCTCGTGAATCCCGGCTAGAGGCCGCCGCGGGACACCAGTTGGGCGGCGATGACGTTGCGCTGGATCTCGTTGGTGCCCTCGCCGACGATCATCAGCGGGGCGTCGCGGAAGTACCGCTCGACGTCGTACTCGGTGGAGTAGCCGTAGCCGCCGTGGATGCGGACGGCGTTGAGCGCGATCTCCATCGCCGTCTCCGACGCGAACAGCTTCGCCATGCCGGCCTCCATGTCGGCGCGCTCACCGCTGTCGTAGCGGTCGGCGGCGTAGAGCACCAGCTGCCGGGCCGCGGTCAGCTTGGTCGCCATGTCGGCGAGGTAGTGGCCGACGGCCTGGTGCTTCCAGATCGGCTGTCCGAAGCTCTCCCGGTCCTGGGCGTAGGCGAGCGCGTCCTCCAGCGCGGCCGTCGCGACCCCGAGCGCGCGCGAGGCCACCTGAATGCGGCCCGTTTCGAGGCCCTTCATCATCTGCGCGAAACCGTGCCCCGGCTCGCCCCCGAGGATCGCCGTGACGGGCGCGCGGTAGCCGTCGAAGGACAGCTCGCAGGACTCGACGCCCTTGTAGCCGAGCTTCGGCAGGTCGCGCGAGACCTCCAGTCCGGGACCGTGTTCGGCGAGCACGATCGAGATGCCGCGGTGCTTCGGCGTCGCCGCCGGATCGGTCTTGCACAGCAGCGCGATCAGCCCGGACCGCCGGGCGTTGGAGATCCACGTCTTCGCGCCGGTGATCACCAGCTCGTCGCCGTCGGCGCGCGCGACGGTGATCATGTTCTGCAGGTCCGAACCGCCGCCCGGCTCGGTCAGCGCCATGGTCGCGCGCAGCTCGCCGGTGGCCATCGGCGGCAGGTACCGCTGCTTCTGGTCCTCGGTGCCGTACAGGTCGAGCAGTTTGGCCACCACGGTGTGCCCGCCCATGGCGCCGGCGAGGCTCATCCAGCCGCGGGCCAGCTCCTGGGTGACCAGCGCGTAGCACCGCGTCGAGACCGGCGAGCCGCCGTAGGACTCCGGGACCGCGAGACCGTAGATGCCGATGTGCTTCATCTGCTCGATCCACGCCTCGGGATAGGCGTTGGCGTGTTCGACCTCGCGCACCGTGGGTTTCACGTCGCGGTCGATGAAGGCGCGGACGGTGTCGACGAGCATGGCCTCGTCGTCGTCGAGTGAGTTCATGGGTACCGACATGTTGACATGCCGGAGAACGCGCTGCCAGCATGGCTTCCCGTGACCACGACCGGCCTGCTTCCCGGGGGTCCGTACTTCGACGACCTGGCCGTCGGGCAGGTGTTCGACGCCGCGCCGTCGGTGACGCTCACGGCGGGCGCCGCGGCCGTGCACCAGGCCATCGTCGGGGATCGATTGCGGTTGCCGCTCGACGCCGCGCTCAGCCACGCCGTCACCGGAGCACCCGCCGCGCTGGCCCATCCGGGTTACGTCTGCGACGTGGCGATCGGGCAGTCGACGATCGTCACGCAGCGCGTCACGGCCAACCTGTTCTATCGCGGCCTGGTGTTCCACCGCTTCCCGGTACTTGGTGACACCCTGTTCACCCGTACCGAAGTGGTTGCGCTGAAACAGAACTCCCCCAAGCCGGGGCGGCCGCGCACCGGGCTGGCGGCGTTGCGGATGACGACGATCGACCAGGCCGACCGCCTGGTGCTCGACTTCCACCGCTGCGCCATGCTGCCGCTGTCCGACGGCGTCGCCGATACCGGCCACGGCGACGACCTCGACGGGGTGGGGGCCGTGGTCGCGGCGCCCGACCCGACCCGCGACTGGGACGCCGACGTGTTCCGGACCCGGGTGCCCGGGCCCCACTTCGACGCGGCGCTGGCGGGCACGGTGCTCCGCAGCACCGCCGACGTGGTGACCAGCGCGCCGGAACTGGCCCGTCTCACGACCAACATCGCTGCGACGCATCATGATTGGCGCGTCGGCGGCCGACGGCTGGTCTACGGCGGCCACACCATCGGCCTCGCGCTCGCGCAGGCCACCCGCGTGCTGCCGAATCTCGCCACGGTGCTGGGCTGGACGTCGTGCGCGCACACCGGGCCGGTGTACGAGGGCGACACCCTGAGTAGCGAGATCCACGTGGAGGCCGCCCGCCCGCTCGACGGCGGACGCGGCGGCGTCCTCGACCTGCGGTCAGTGGTGCACGCGGTCGCCGAGGGCGGCGAGCCGGACCGTCCGGTGCTGGACTGGAGATTCACCGCCCTCTGGTTCTGAGCACCGGGGATGATGGCGGGGTGACCGACGACGCCGCAGCGTGGCGCGCCAGCGGGCTGGCCTGGCTGACCGGGCTGCCCGACGGCGCTGCGGACGTGTCCCGCGCCGCCGTGCTCGCCCGGGCCGACGCGGTGACCGCCCGGTGGTCGGCGCTGACCGGCACCGCGGCGTCCGCCTCCGAACTGCTCACCGGCCGGGCCGGGCTGCTGGGGCTGACCCGCCGCGGCCGGGTGTCCGCCGGCGGCGCCACCCGCCTGCTGCGCGCCACCGATGGCTGGTGGGCTTTGACGTTGTCGCGGCCGGACGACGTCGCCGCGGTCCCGGCGCTGGTCGAGACCGACCACGCGACGGACGATTCGTGGGCCGACGTCGCCCGATGGGCCGCGGGCACGACGGTCACCGACGCCGTCGCCCGGGCCCGGCTGCTCGACCTGCCCTGCGCCGCACTGGGAGAGGCGGCGCCCGCCGCTCCCGTCGTGCGGGCGGCCGGGGAGCGGCACGCACCGTGCCGACCGGTTGGGCTGCTCGTCGTCGACCTCTCCTCGATGTGGGCGGGCCCGTCCTGCGCGCAGCTGCTCCGCCGCGCCGGGGCCACGGTCGTCAAGGTGGAGAGCCCCGGGAGGCCGGACGGCACCCGGCGCGGACCGCGCGCGGTGTTCGACTGGCTGAATCATGGAAAACTCTGCTGCACCGCGTCATTCGACGACGTCGACGCGATGCGGGCTCTGCTGTCCGCCGCGGACGTGGTGGTCGAGTCGTCCAAGCCGTCGGCACTGCGCCGCCGCGGCCTGGGCCCCGACGACGTGGCCGGCCGGCCGGGCCGGGTCTGGGTGACGATCACCGGCCACGCGGCCGAGGGGAGGGTGGCGTTCGGCGACGACGCCGCGGTCGCCGCCGGACTGGTCGGCCGCAGCGCCGCCGGCCCGGTCTTCTGCGCCGACGCGATCGCCGATCCGCTCACCGGGCTGCACGCGGCGGTGGCGGTCGCCGAGTCGCTGCACCGCGGTGGCGGCGAGGAGATCCGCGTGGCGATGTCCGCCGTCGCCGCGACGTACGCCGCGTTGCCGGAGACCGCCGACGACGGCCGCGCCGATGCGCGCCCGCCCGTGCCGCCGCCACCGGCGCCGCCCGCGTCGGCGCTCGACGGCGACTGGTCCGCCGTGCGCCGGCTGCTCGACGAACGGCGTTGCCCAACATGCTGATTCAGCGTGCGACCCTGCTGGACGGTCGCGTCGTCGACGTCCGGGTGGACGGCCGCATCGTCGCGGTGGCCGACCACCTTTCGCCCACACCGGGCGAGGACGTCCTCGACGCCGCGCACCGCACGCTGATCCCGGGCCTGCACGACCACCACGTGCACCTGCACTCGGCGGCCGCGGCGCTGACTTCGGTGGCGGTCGGCCCGCGCGACGTCGCCGGGCCCGACGACCTGCGCCGCGTGCTGGCCGCGGCGGCGCCCGGGCCCGACGGGTGGATCCGTGCCGTCGGCTACCACGAGGCGGTCGCGGGCCCGCTGCACCGCGACGACGTGGACGCGGTGCGTGCGGACGTCCCGGTGCGGGTGCAGCACCGCACCGGCGTGCTGTGGACGCTGAACTCCGCCGGGCTGGCGGCCGTCGGGCTGCCCGGCCACCCGGACGGCCGGCTGCGCAGCGCCGACCGCGCCTGGACCGCCGCCCTGGCGCGGCGCGACCTCGGGCTGGCCGAGGTGAGCCGCCGCCTCGCACGGCACGGGGTCACCGGCGTCACCGACGCGACCCCGGACCTCGGGGTCGCCGACGTCGTCGCGCTCGCCGAGGCGCACCGGCGCGGTGAGCTGCTGCAGCGGGTGTACTGCCTGGCGCCGGGCAAGCGGATCCTGCACGACGACGGCCTGGACCTCGACGAGCTGACCGCCTGGGTGTCGGCCCGCCACGCGGCCGGCGGCACGGTGGCCGTGCACTGCGTGACGGCGCCTCAGCTGGTGGTCACCCTCGCTGCGCTGCGCGCGGCGGGTCCGGTGCCGGGCGATCGCATCGAACACGCCGCCGTCGTCCCCGACGATTGCCTCGCCGACATCGCCGACCTGGGCGTCGTGGTTGCGACGCAACCCAACTTCGTCGCCGAGCGCGGCGATCAGTACCTGGCCGACGTCCCCGCCGCCGAACTCCGCGACCTGTGGCGGCTGCGTTCGCTGCTCGACGCCGGCGTCGCGGTGACGCTGTCCACCGACCTGCCCTTCGGCGACCCCGACCCGTGGGCGGCGATGCGTGCCGCGGTACGGAGGACCACCCCGTCGGGTGCGGTGCTCGGCGCGGCGGAAACCGTGCCGGCGAGCGTCGCACTGCGCCTCTTCCACGGCGACGCGGAACACCCGAACCACCCGCGGACGGTCGAGGCGGGTCAGCCGGCGGACCTGGCTCTCCTGGACGGCGGGCCCGACGAGGTGCTGGCCGACCTCAGCGGGGAACGGGTCGCGGCGACGCTCGTCGAGGGCCGGCTCGCGTACGACCGCCTGTGAGTTCTGGGTATCTGGGAATGAACCCAGCGATGCCGACCTTGCTGCTGCCATGGAGCACTTCACCTTCGGCCGCACCAACGGCCTACGCGTATCCGAGCTGGCGCTGGGCGCCGGCAACTTCGGCACCCGGTGGGGTTACGGGGCCGAGCCCGAGGCGGCTCGCGCCATCCTCGACCGCTTCGCCGAGGCGGGCGGCACGTTCCTCGATACCGCCGCGAGCTACCAGGCCGGCGAGTCCGAGGAGATCCTCGGCCGGCTGCTGACCGGGAGGCGCGACCAGTTCACGCTCGCCACCAAGTACGCCGTCGGCGGCACGGCCGAGGGCAGCGGCCCGCTGCAGACCGGCAATGGCCGCCGGGCGATGGTCCGCTCGGTGGAGAACAGCCTGCGCCGCCTCGACACCGATTACGTCGACCTGCTGTGGGTGCACTGGCCGGACTTCGTCACGCCGGTCGAGGAGATCGTCCGCGCGTTCGACGACTTGGTGCGCTCGGGCAAGGTGCTCTACGCCGGCCTGTCGAACTTCCCCGCGTGGCTCACCGCCCGCGGCCAGACGATCGCCGAACTGCGCGGGTGGGCGCCCATCGCGGCCGTGCAGATCGAGTACAGCCTGGTCGAGCGCAGCGCCGACCGGGACAACCTGCCGATGGCCGAGGCGCTCGGCATCGGTGCGGCGCTGTGGTCCCCGCTCGGCGGCGGCCTGCTCACCGGGAAGTACCGCAGCGGCGGCGAGGGCAGGCTCACCGAGTGGAACCGCGTCGTGCACACCGAGGACGGGCCGGCGAAGGCCGCGGTGGTCGACGCCGTGCTCGCCGCCGCCGACGACATCGGGGTCCCCGCGGCGCGCGTCGCGGTGGCGTGGCTGCTGGAGCGTGCCCGCCGCTCACCGACCGGCGTGGTCCCGATCATCGGGCCGCGCACGCTCGCCCAACTCGACGACTACCTCGCGGCCCGCGAGGTGGACCTCGGTGAGCACTATCAGCGGCTCGACGACATGAGCCGCATCCCGCTGGGGCAGCCGCACGAGCAGATCGAAGAGATGGGTGGCGTCGCGCTCGGCGGCGACGGGTTCAGGCGCCGGCCGTTTCCCGTGGCGTAGCGGTATCCGACGCGAAGCGGCGCCGTAGGAACTCCACCTCGCAGGCGATGAAGTCCCGCGTCACCGTGGCCTTGGGCGCCAGCCCGTCGAAGCCGTGGAAGGCGCCCGGCACCACCTCCACGTCGCACTCCACTCCCGCGGCGCGCAGCCGTTCGGCGTAGGCGAGGTCCTCGTCGTGGAACAAGTCGAAGGTGCCGACGCCGATCCATGCCGGCGGGAGCCCGGCGAGGTCGGTGCGGCGCGCCGGGACGGCGACGTCGGGGTCGGCGCCGCCGAGGTAGGACGCCCAGCCGAACACGTTGGCCGACTGCGTCCACAGCCGGTGGTTGGGGTGGTCGAGCCCGGGCCGGTGAGCGGAACGGTCGTCGAGCATCGGGTAGACCAGCAGCTGCGCCATGACGTCGACCTCGCCGCGGTCGCGCGCCATGAACGCCAGCGCGGCGGCCAGCCCGCCGCCCGCGCTCGCGCCGCCGATGGCCACCCGCGTCGGGTCGACGGCGGGCAGCGTCGCCAGCCAGGTGAGCGCTTCGTGGCAGTCCTCGAGTGCGGCGGGGTACGGGTTCTCCGGCGCGAGGCGGTACCGGACGGCCGCGACCGTGACGCCCAGTTCGCGCGCGAAGCGGCGGCACAGCAGGTCGTCCTGGCCGGGGCTGCCGATGACGTAGCCGCCGCCGTGGATCCACAGCAGGCCGGGGCCCGGCGCAGCGCCGGGGTGCGGGCGGTGCAGGCGGACGCCGACGCCGGAACTCAGCGTCAGCACGTCCACGTCGGCGGGCGTCTTGCGGGCCATCAACTTCGACATGCGCCGGACCGTCGGCAGCGTCCGTCGGGTGATGACGGTGCGGGGGACGTAGCGGGCGGCGCGGCGCAGTTCGGGATGGAAGTCGTCCACGCCGTCGAACATACGTCGGCTCAGTCGCGGTCGGTGAGCGTTGCCGCGAATGGCGGTTGGCGGCTCGGGGGTCGGGCTGGGGCTTGGGGCGTCGGTGGCTGTCGGGAGTGTGGTCGCCGGGTCGGTCGTCAGACGGCGGCGTTGGCCTCGGTGGCTTCCCACATGAGGACGGCGAGGTGCTGCCAGTAGACCCAGTCGGCGATGGCGGCGCGTTGGGCGGCGGCGTCCGCGGCGACGTGGGCGCGATGCAGGGCCAGTTCCTGTGCGTGCTCGGCGTAGGCGACGAAGGCTCGGAGGTGGACGCCGGCGCGCTCCGGGAAGGTGACCATGAGCGGCTTGATGAGTTCGAACCAGAGGGCGTTCGACTTGTCGACGGGTGCGTTGGTATCGGCGGGGGCCGGTGGGAGCAGGTCCGTGAGCGCGGCGTCGGGCACGGCGGCGAGGCGGGCGGCGGCTTGCGGGGAGATGACCTCGAGTCGGGTGCGGCCGTCCATCGCGCCGGTGGTGGGGATGTCGTCGGGGCGCAGAACGATCTTGGCGGCGCCGGGGTCGAAGCTGGCGAATTGTTCTTCGGTGGCGATGACGGCGCGCAGCGTGTGGCCGTGGGCTCGGGCCCAGCCCTGGATGGCGAGGATGGGGTAGGTCGCCCAGGTGGCGCGGTCGGCGGGGGTGACGGTTTCGTCGGCGGTGGCCATGGCGACCTGTGGGGGCAGGCGAACGCCGTCGGGGATGTAGCCCAGGCCGTAGCTGTTGGCGACGACGATCGCCCCGTCGGTGGTCAGGCCGGTGACCCAGTAGAAGCCGAAGTCGCTGACGCCGATGTTGAGGGCCGCGGCGATGCGGCGAGCGAGAATGAGCGCGGTGTTGCCGGTGGTGCCCTTGCGGCCGGCGCCGCCGGATGCTGCCGAGGCGATGGCGTCGCGTTCCAGACGCGCGGCCGAGACGGGCACCGGTGCCGCGCCGACGGCGGCGTCGGTCTTGCCGGTCGACGCGGCGTGCACGCCCGGACCGCCCGCGCCGGTCGCCGTGGCGGGGGTGGCGATGGGCCCGCCGCCGGGAGCAGTGGGCGCCGCGGGTGACGGGGTGGCCGGTGGTGCCAGCGGCATGGCGGGTGGTGGGGTGTTGACCGGTGGGGCGGCGGCGGGCATGCCGCCGCCGGTCCCGCCCATGGCGCCGCCGCCGGCGTGGCCCGCGCTGCCCGCGTTGGCATGGGCTGCCGTGTTCGCCGCCGGCGTTGCCGCGGACGGGTCGGCCGGCATGGCCGGTTGGGTCACCGGGGGCAGCGGCGTCGACGCTGCCGGGACGGTCGGCTGTTGGGCCGTCGCAACGGGATTCGCGTTCTGCATGGCCTTCGCCAGGTCGTTGCCGCCCCCGGCGCCGGTTGCCTTGCCGGGCTCGGCGCCGGACGATGCCGATTGTTGGGCTTCCTTGCTTGCGCCGGAGGCTTGGGAGGGCTTGGTGTCTGACGGGGATGAAAGCTGGGCGCTTGCACCAGAGCTGGCGCTCTGTCCGCTTGGCGCCGTGACCCCGCCAGCGGCTGGGGCGGACTGGCCGCTTGGGCTTACAGATGCGACGGGTCCGGCCGGGCTGCTCGCACTCGGCATGAAGGGTGCGGTCCCGCCGTCACGACTGTGAGGCAGCGCCCACGTCGGAGGCGGCATTCTTTGTGTGGATCGTTGCCCGCCACCCCGCTCATTTGACTGCGCTGCGCTGGCTACTGGCGGACCTTCATGCTGGGATGAAGGTCCGCGTTCAGGCCTCGCTTCTTGTCGACCGTCGGCCGAATTCGAGAACGTCGCTAGCGGAGTTTTGTTGTCCTTTGGCGTCTCCGAGAATCGGTCATGTGTGGCAGACGACGAGGTTCCTGGCGCGACTTCAGTGCCCCGCGCATCTTGTTTGATGGTCGACATCCGTGTTTGCGGCGCGCCTGAGGATGAATTGCTTTGCGAAGCGGATGCTTCATTCCCTACACCGCCCGTGCGCAGAAAGGTCGGTATTGCGGGCGCGTTGAATTGGGCGCCGACTTCAATGGCGGATGCTGCTGCAGCCACCATGTGGCTGTTCGCTTCAAGCGCAGCGTCGACGATTGCTTGTATATCCGACGATCGTTGATCCTCATCCTCGTACTCAGCGGCCAATGTCACGTCAATGGCGGCTTGGGCTTGATTGCATATAGCAATTATGGCGCTCTTGGCGGTGACGATGGACTGATTCGCGAGACGGTGAAAATTCGCGGCTTTAAGCGTCGCAGACGCCTGAGCCTCCATTTCCGCGATCGAGGTGAGTACACGTCCCCGAGCGGCTACGGCCGCGGATCCGGACCACGTCCGCTCGTCGAAGATCGAGGTCCGCGCCATATTCCATTTCTCGAGCGCTGCGTCGATTGATAAGCGGAGGCGGTCAAAGAGTTGCCCCCTCGCTTCAAGGTCGTCCTCATTCACCTCGGGCCAGGCCTTCGGCGGAACGGTCATGTCACCCTTCCGTCCGTCAGTCGGCCTTTGTAGGCTCATTAAGTGCTCGCGGCTTCGCAAGCGGACGTGACAATATTCCCGAAGCGGAACGCCGATGCCACAAGAAAGCTGTCGGAGGGCACATAGGCCGCACCCGATGTAACGTAAGCTTGAAGGTATAGTGAAGCGGCGCTTGAGAAGTCTTTTAGAACCGGATTAGCGCTTCGCTGACCGAGCGAGTAAATATCTTTGGCGTAAGCGGAGAGTTTTGGAAGCGTTGATTCTTGCAATGCTCGTCGCTCCGGCGTCCATTGAGCGGCGGCAACATCGGATGCTGCCGCTTGCCATTCGCCGGTTGCATTATTGAACGAATCGTTTTGTGCTAACCATTCGCTGCAGATTTGATTTCCCTCAAGCAAGAAGCGAGAAGGGCTGGCAAGATCCTCGGGCGTGGCGGTCGCGTCAGGCGGAGGCAGGGCATCAACGTTAAGCATCCGGTCTGTTGCGCCGTACTGAATGACGTCACACACCGACATCAACGCGCGCCCCGCGTTCACATTCGTTGAGGCGAGGAAGTTGTTAGAAGGGGTATAAGTGTCGATCGTCTCGGCGTAGGCGCGCCCATAAGCGATGAACTGCTCATAGAGTTCACGCATCACGCGATGGGGGGTCCGCTTTGCGAGCGGTAGCACCTGTTCCGCACCGTTTCGCATCGCTTGAGCTACGCCGGACATCATCGTCCGCTGGTCTTCGGTCCAGGTCGCCGCTGGACCGATGGTCTGACGTATCTCGTTCCAACCGTTCGATTCAGTCGATGCCAAAGCGTTGTTGATAGCTGTATACGCTTCGCACGTCGGCTCTTCAGTAATAATCGACACCGGCCCCGTGTCATTCGCGCTCGCAAAGTCCGAAGCGTTCCCCGACGTCGGCGGTGAGGACGGGTTCCCCCCGTCACTCCGCGTGAAGAGCAGTGTCGCGCCGATGGTTACGCCGATGACCAGCAGCACCGCGATGGCGACGAGTAGCCACTTGATCGCACCGCCGCCTTTCGGCGGGGGAGGCGGCGGCGGTTGTTGCGGCCAATGTGCCTGCGGCGCATAGGGCTGCTGACCGGCATATGGCTGCTGACCCGTGGGCGGTCCGTATTGCGGTTGCCCGGGGGTCGGTCCCGGCGGCTGATTGGGCCAACCACCAGGAGGCGGCGGCATGTTCATGCCATCACCCCGCCGCCGGTCAGTGCCCTCATATCCGTACTCCCGTGGTCTTGAGTCCGCACATGGCGGAGTTTACCGAGCAGGCCCCGACCAGCATACGACGCAATTCGAAACGTGAAATGCGGCAATTTGACTGCTTCTGTCCGCAACCGACGCCCCTGGTTCACGCCGCTGAATTTTCGTCCTTGCGACCAGCAAAGCGATTAGCCGATCAGCGCTACTGACTCGCGGCGAGGGACACTCGCTAGTCGTGTCATGAGACCACGGCTGCGGCGAGGGCAACGCCTGCAGCCGCTCGCCGTGGGGATGAACGTCGTCTCGGCTGCGGCCGTCGATCTTGGCGGCGCCGGGGTCGAAGCTGGCGAATTGTTCTTCGGTGGCGATGACGGCGCGCAGCGTGTGGCCGTGGGCTCGGGCCCAGCCCTGGATGGCGAGGATGGGGTAGGTCGCCCAGGTGGCGCGGTCGGCGGGGGTGACGGTTTCGTCGGCGGTGGCCATGGCGACCTGTGGGGGCAGGCGAACGCCGTCGGGGATGTAGCCCAGGCCGTAGCTGTTGGCGACGACGATCGCCCCGTCGGTGGTCAGGCCGGTGACCCAGTAGAAGCCGAAGTCGCTGACGCCGATGTTGAGGGCCGCGGCGATGCGGCGAGCGAGGATGAGCGCGGTGTTGCCGGTGGTGCCCTTGCGGCCGGCGCCGCCGGATGCTGCCGAGGCGATGGCGTCGCGTTCCAGGCGCGCGGCCGAGACGGGCACCGGTGCAGCGCCGACGGCGGCGTCGGTCTTGCCGGTCGACGCGGCGTGCACGCCCGCACCGCCCGCGCCGGTCGGGACGGCGGGAAGAAGGCTTGGGTGTCGCACGCGTAGACCGCGCCGCCCCTTCTGGACGATCATCGTTAGGAAAAGACGGTCCAGCGGGACCGAACCTGGGCGTCTTTGACCGCACAAGTGCGGCGTGGGACTCGGCCTGTGCAGACTTGCAAGTCTCTGACGATTCATGAACGAAGCGGACAAAGCGGAAGTATCGATGGGTGCTTCGAGCGCGGAGCGTAAGCGCCGCAAAGAATTATGGCGCCACGCGTTGCCAAGTGAGTAAGCAGCGGCTTCGAGTTGCGGCGAGTTGTCTAGACCGATCAATTCACTGGTCCAGGCTTCCTCGTTGCTCTTAGGGCAGTGCGGGACGAATCGTCATCCGCCTCTGTGCACATCAGTAGGACGTTCGATAGTGGCGGCCACTTAGCCGCTAGTCGCGCGGCAACTCTCCGTGATCACATTGCTCACTCGAAGTCCTGCACTGGAGAGCCAACTGTCGGCTTCTGTATAAGTAGGACTCGCCGCCACGTACGCTCGAATATACAGAGCGGAGAGAAAACCTAAGTCAGTAAGTACCGAATTCCCACTGCTGGCGGCGACACCTTCGATGTCATTCGCATAATTCTGCAGTAACTCAACGGCAGATTCTTGAATGTTGCGCTCGAGCGGCGTCCATTCGGTCGCTGACTTACCAGTGTCCAGCCGCGACCAATCGGATAGTTCTTCGTCGAGTCGCTGTTCGCCCGTAATCCATCTCGCACAGTTTGGGTCCGCCTCGCTTACGAACCGATCGACTGTTCCATAGGCGGCGGGTTGCGACAGATCCGGCGTCTCGGCAGCGGCACCAATGTTTATCGAGCGACCGGACGATCCGTTATCGATTGTTGTGCATATAGCTGCGAGCGCATTACCAATGGCAACGTTGGCTGTTGCGAGCTCGTTGTCTGATGGCCTGTACGTCGGGACGCTCAATGCGTATGCGTCCGCGTACGCTCGAAACTGACCATAGAGTTCCCGAATTACACGGTGCGGCGTACGATCGTATAAATCACTCATCTGCTGCGATGCGTTGGACATAGCCGTCGTCACGTCGTCGACGAGCATATTTTGATCTGGTGTCCACTCGTCCTTGCGCCCGAGTTGCGCGCGGATATCGCCCCACCCTTGGCCCTGAGTCCGAGCGATGCTGTCATTGATCGTCATGTAACGATCGCACGTCGGCTCCTCCGTAATGATCGACACCGGCCCCGTGTCATTGGCGCTCGCAAGGTCCGAAGCGTTCCCCGACGTCGGCGGTGAGGACGGGCCACCCCCGTCGCTACGCGTGAAGAGCAGTGTCGCGCTGATCGTTACGCCGATGACCAGCAGCACCGCGATGGCTACCAGCAGCCACTTGATGGCGCCGCCGCCTTTCTGCGGGGGAGGCGGCGTCGGTTGTTGCGGCCAATGTGCCTGCGGCGCATAGGGCTGCTGACCGGCATATGGCTGGTGACCCGTGAGCGGTCCGTACTGCGGTTGCCTGGGAGGTTCGTCGGGCCAGCCACTCGAAGGCGGAACGGTCATGCGCGTGAACCTCCGGCCCGCGCTACCGACGACACGGACCAATTCACCACCGCTGCTCCTCGCCCTCGGCGGTGATCTCGGCGACCAGCGAGTCGATGCGCTCGCGGTCGGCCTCGATCGACTCCGCGGCCTCGGCGGTGGCCTTCTGCAGCGCCTCGTTCAGCCGGCTCTCGACGACCTCGGCGCCCAGCCGCAGCACCCCGTCCTCCAGGTAGACATCGGTGAGCCAGCTGTGCCCGTTGAGCGTCACCTCGACGGTGCGGGTCTCGTCCATCGCGGTGAACGTCTGCTGGTTCATCTTCGCCAACTGGTCGTCCATCACTGATTGCAGCAGCTGCGCCTGCCGCAGCACGGCCGCCACTTGCGGATGCATGTCCTCGGTCACTGCTTGTCCTTGCCTTCGACCGATTCACGGCGCCGCGGCCGGTTGCCGATCACGGCCTCCGTCCACGGCCTGTCCTCCTCGTACAGCGTCTCGTCCGGCGACACTCCCGGTGACCGCTTCTTCTCCTGGCCACCCTGGTTCTGGCCCGCCCCGTGCATCGGCGCCATGCCTCCCATTCCGCCCATCATTCCGCCGCCCGGCGCGGCGCCACCGACACCTGGTCCAGCCGCGGCTCCTCCGGCCTGACCCGGCGCCGGCCCCACGGACACGCTGCCGACGTTCGGCTGCAGCGGCATCGGACCGGCGCCACCACCGCCGCCGCCGGAGCCGCCACCCGACCCGCCGCCGCCACCGGCCGAGGCCGGGTTCAGCTCAGGATCGTCGAGCTGGGGCAGGTCGGTCGGCGGGCCACCGCCGAGATCCGGCAGACCGGGCAGGCCGCCCATGCCGCCACCGGATCCGCCGCCCGCAGGAGCGCCACCGCCACCGGCCGGTGCACCGCCACCGGCGGGCGACCCACCACCCGCGGGAGCGCCACCACCCGAGGGCTGTCCACCCGTCGCGGCGGCCGGCGACACGGGCACGTCGCCGGCGGGACTCGGTGGCACGGCGGACGCGGCCGGCTGCTGCGAACCACCGCCGCCACCGGCACCGCTGCCGGATCCGCCTCCCGCGGCGGTCTGGCCGCCGCCCGCCGACGTCTTCTTCTTTCGCGCGATCTCGTCGTCGTCCCGCGGACGCTTGTTCTTGGTCATCTTGTCGCGCGTCGAAGCCGGCGGCGTCGGCGTGCAGATCGGCGGCTTGGGCGGCTCGATCGGCTTCATCACCGCCTTGCCCGCGTATTGGCCGAGGATGTGCTCGGATTCGGCCTGCAGCGCCTGCCGGTACTGCATCAGCGTCCTCCGCTGGGTGGCATCGGTCGACGACATGATGCGCGCGTCGAGTTCCGCGACGTCGGCGAGTTTCGGATGCGCGTCCTTCGCGCTGCGATGCACCGCGGCGAGGTCCCCGGCTTGGCCGGCCAGCTCGCGGGCCGCCGCCGCCATTTCGCCGAGCCAGTCACGATGACGCTGCAGGGCGGCGAAGGCCGCCTCGGCCGCCCCGCCGTCCCACGTCATCCCGGCCGGGTCGAAGTGGGCCGACCGCGCCTCGAGCGCGGCAGCGTAGGTCTCCCAATTCGATTTGAACGTCTCCAACGAGGCTGCCTGGTCCGGCATCTCGATCTCCGCGGCCGCCTGTTCGAGCATCACCATGGGCGCCGCATGGCACTGGTACGCCGGGTCCGCGGGCAGCGGTATCGACGGCGTCGTGGGCGGCGCCGGCTGCACCGGCGGGATCCCCGGCGCGGTCTCGCCGTGATCGATTGCGGCGCCGGCCTGTTCGTCGATCTGCCGATAGGCGACCGCGGCGGAGCGGAACGTTTCCGCCAGCCGCGTCGCCTCCGCCTGCCCGGATGCGGCGTAGCCGACGAGCATCGCGGCCGACTTGTTGAGTTCTGCCACGGCGTCGACCGCGACCTGCAGCGCGCACGGCGGCAACGGCTGACCCGGCGCCGCCGGCGGCGGCTCGCTGATCTGGGCTGCCTTCGCGTCCAGCTCCGCAGGATCGACCTTCACGTCCCCCGACATCCGTCCTCCTCGATGTCCCTACTGCTCCAGCACCATTTGGTAGCGGCTCTCCTCGCGCGGGTTGATCAGCCGGATCGGCAGCTGGCGGTGGCGTGGAGTGTCGATGAAATTGTGACGCAACACGACTCGGCCGACACCGGTGTGCGGACCCAGGTAGGTCGTGGCCTTGGGCCAGCCGATCTTGGCGGTCCGTCCGACACGCGCGTTGATCAGCGCCGCGAACTCGCGGAACTGCGGCCCCAGCGTCACCAGCGCACCGGCCGCCGCAGAGCGGATCACGAACTGCGTGAACAACTGCGCATCGCCGAGGTTGATGCTCACGTCGACGTCGTCGAAGGGCATGTACACCGGATACCGGTCGGCGGTCTCGCCGATCAACACCCCCGCGGAGCCGATGGGCAGCTCGTAGTGCCGGTCGGTGACGGGGCTCTGCCCGAGCAGCGCCGCACGCTGGCCGCCGTAGAGGCACGAAAACCCGCGCGGCGTCGACGGATTGGCGAGGGTGGTCAGCAGTACCGTGGTGGTGGGCGCCGCGCCCGGCCGTACCCGGACGCGGGTGATGGTGTGGTCGGCCCGCGCGGACCACCACACGTTGGGCCCGCCGGGTGCCGTGTACGCCGCGGTGAAGGTGCTGCGCCCCTTGATCGACGACCAGCTCTCGCGCTCGAAGCTCACCTCGGTCGACTTGTCGAAGTCGTCGAAGCTGCGGCTGCACCGCGCGTCGACGCCGTTGCTCGCCAGCTGGTCGGCGATCCGCGTGGTCGACGACACCAGGTAGCGGGCCAAGCCGGCGACGCCGATCTCCCTGCGCAACGCGGACTTTCGCGTCTCCTCGGGCAGTGCCCGCAGCATGATCCACGTGCGGCGGTTCGCCGGTGCCGGGTACGGGCCCACCACCTGCTCGTACAGCGCCACCAGGCTGGCCGGTGCGGTGCGGCCGACGCGGTGGCCGGACGACACGATGTCGGCCTCGAGGTCCGGACAGTGCGCGGTGATCAGCCGTTCGACGAGCCGGGTGTCCACGACGTCGTCGGTGAAGGCCTCGCCGCCGACGATGACCGTCGGGGTGAAGGGCCGCGGCACCAGCTCGATCACCGACACCAGATGCTCGCCCTGCCAGCGCACGGCGACGTGGTCGCCGGGCATGACGGTCGATCCGACGGCGGGCTCGGACGGCGCCGCCGGCGCGGCGCGATGCCGTCTGCGCCAGGAGAAGATCGCGACGATCCAGCCGGTGAACCGGCGGCCCCGCACCGTCAGCACCGCCGCGATGGCGATGAGCACCGCGAGCGTGATGCCCAGCCACAGCAGGTCGAGCTGGCGGAACAGCAGGATCAGCGCCGGGATGAGGACGGCCGCCCACAGCAGGTGACCCGTGGTGGCCCGGAACCCGAACTGCCCGAGGAACTCCTTCATCGGCGCCTCAGCGCACGGCGGGCCAGGGCGCCGATGCCAAGCGCGGCGGCCACGCTGACACCCGCGATCACCACCAGGGTGATCGGTCCGCGGTCGGGCGGCGGCACGTACACCGGCGGCGGCAGCTGCTTGACCTGATACGGCACGCCTTGCGGGCCGTCGGGGACGTCCCACGTCAGCGCGGCGACGGGATCGATCACGCCGGCGCCGACGTAGTTGTCCACGCCGCCGCCCGGATGCCGTGCGGTGGCGGTGATCCGGTTCATCACCTGTGCCGGGGTCAGCTCGGGGTAGCGCTGCTTCACCATGGCCGCCAGCCCGGACACGAAGGCGGCCGCGAACGACGTACCGTTGATCGGGATGAGCCCGTCCTGGCCGGCGAGCGCATTGACCGGGTTGCCGTCGTACCCGAGTGCGGTGATGTTCTCCGCGGGCGCGGCGGCGCCCACCCAGGGGCCCGACATCGAGAAGGTGCTCGGCTGGCCGTTCTCGCCGATGCCGCCGACCGTGAGGACCAGCGGCGAGTACCAGGCGGGCGACACGATGGTCTGCACCTGTTGCCAGCCCCGCGGGTCCGCGGGCAGTGCGGGGTTCGGCGGTGGGTTCTGGCTGCAGTCCTGGCCGGTGTTGCCCGCGGCGACGATGATCACGGCGCCCTTGACGTTGACGGCGTATTCGATGGCCGCGCCGAGCATCGACTCGTCGATGCGCCGGGTGACCTTGTAGCAGGCGGCCTCGCTGATGTTGATGACCTGCGCCCCCATGTTGGCGGCGTGCAGGATCGCCCGGGCCAGGCTGCGCAGCGAGCCCGCCGTTGGCGTGGAGTTCGGGTTGTTCGGATCCGACCGCGCGCCGACGGGCTGGAAGTTGTCCGAGGTCTGGCGCAGCGACAGGATGCGCGCATCCGGCGCGACGCCGATGAAGCCGTCGGTGGGTGATCCGCGCCCCGCGATGACGGCGGCGGTCAGCGTGCCGTGCGAGTCGCAGTCGGACATGCCGTTGCCGGCCTTGTCGACGAAGTCGCCGCCGGGTTCGGCGGGCACCCGTGGGGATCCGTTCACGCCGGTGTCGATGACGGCCACAGTTACCCCGGCGCCCGTTGCGAACTTCTGCGCGTCGGCGATCCGCAGGTAGGCGTTGGCCCACGGCTTGTCGGCGAAGTTCGAGTTCGGGAAGACCATCGGCGCGGAGCACTCGCGGCGCTGTTCGGTCGGCTGGTCGGGGCCCGTCTCGTCGGGTGGGAGCGCGGCGCGATCGATGACGGGCGGCTCGATGGCCGCGGCGGGCGGCGCGCTCAGGGCGGCGAGGCCGGCCACCGCGACGACCACGGCGGCACGCCGCAGAACGCTGTGCAACGCTCGGCCCATCATGTGCTGTCCCGGCCCTGGCAAACTCCGAACCGGCCGTTGCCTGGCGTGCTCCATCACGTCATGCCCCCGAACCCATTGCACTCGGTCATCTTAAGGGGGCGTGAGCGGCCTCGGTTCCGCTTCTTGGGATGCGCGAAACCCGCCCGACCTGCACGCGGCGGGTCGGACGGGTCTGCGGTCAGCTAACGAGTGTCAGGCGTCGAGGTCCTTCTGCACGAGTTCGACGACGGTGTTCAGGGCGGCCTCGTCGTCGGAGGTGACGGTCACCTGGGCGGCGTTGCCGGCGCCGAGGGTCATGATCATCAGCGCCGAGCCGGCGTCCACCGGCTCACCGCCGTCCATGGACAGGGTGACCTCCGCGCCGGAAGCGGCGACGGCTTCGGCGATGATCGCGGCGGGGCGGGCGTGCAGTCCGACGGCGGAGCCGACGATGACGGTCTTGCTGGGCATGGCTGTGTCTCCTCGAGTGGTGGTGGGTGGTCAGGCGGTGGCGAGCGCGGGTGCGTCCGCGACGACGGGCTTGGGCTTGGCGAGCTGCTTGGCGACGATGACCGCGACGGATCCCGCGACGGTGCCCACGGCCAGGGCCACCAGGAACCAGATGAGGTTGCCGATCGCGAAGAACACGAAGATGCCGCCGTGCGGGGCCTTGAGCGTGACGTCGAAGGCCATGACGAGGCCGCCGGTGAGCGCGCCGCCGAACATCATCGACGGGATGACGCGCAGCGGGTCGGCCGCGGCGAACGGGATGGCGCCCTCGGAGATGAACGACGCGCCGAGAAGCCATGCCGCGCGGCCGTTCTCGCGCTCCGGCTCGGTGAACAGACCGGGCCGCAGCGTGGAGGCGAGAGCCATGGCGAGCGGCGGCACCATCCCGGCGGCCATGACGGCGGCCATGATGCGCAGCGAGGACGGATCGGCGACGTTGAGGCCGGCGGTGGCGAACGCGTAGGCGGCCTTGTTGACCGGCCCGCCCAGGTCGAAGCACATCATCAGTCCGAGGATGATGCCGAGCACGATCACCGAACTGCCCGACAGCCCGCTGAGCCAGTTGGTGAGTCCGGAGGTGACCGCCGCGAGCGGCCGGCCGAGGAGCAGGAACATCAGCAGCCCGACGACCAGCGACGCGAACAGCGGGATGATGACGACCGGCATCAGGCCCTTGGCCCAGCGCGGCACCGCGATGCGGCTGATCCACAGTGCCGCGAACCCAGCGATGAGGCCGCCGACGATGCCGCCGATGAAGCCGCCTCCGACGAACACCGCCACGGCTCCGGCCGTGAATCCCGGTGCGATGCCGGGCCGGTCGGCGATGGCGAACGATATGTAACCGGCGAGTGCGGGGACCAGGAACGAGAACGCCAGCCCGCCAAGGGTGAACAGCACCGCGCCGAGGTACTGGGCCAGGCCGCCGCTGGGCAGGTCGGTCAGCGAGTTGCCCGCGGCGATCAGGTTGCCGAGGCTCTTCGTCTCGCCGTCGGGGGTGTTGGCGATGTCGTAGCCGGCCAGGAGGAAGCCGAGCGCGATCAGCAGGCCGCCGGCCGCGACGAACGGAATCATGTAGCTGACGCCGGTCAGCAGGATCTGGCGGGTGCGGGTGCCCCAGCCGACGCCCGCCGACGGCGCACTCGCGGCGGCTGTCCCGTCGGCCGAGCCCTCCACGCGGGCCGCGTTCGGGTTGGTGGCGGCGCCGAGCGCCTCGGCGACCATCTTGGCGGGCTCGTTGATGGCGCGCTTGACGCCCGAGGCGATGACCGGCTTGCCGGCGAAGCGGGACCGGTCCTTCACGCCGACGTCGGTGGCGAAGATGACCGCGTCGGCTGCCGCGATGGTCGCCGCGGACAGCGGTGTGCTGCCCGAGGAGCCCTGCGTCTCGACGTGCAGCGTGACACCGGCTTCCTTCGCGGCGGCGACCAGCGAGTCGGCGGCCATGTAGGTGTGGGCGATGCCGGTGGGGCAGGCGGTGACCGCGACCAGCGTGCGCGGCGCGGACGCGGTGGTGCCGTCGGCGGTCGATGCTGCCGGGGTCGTGGCCCCGGGGGCGGCGGTGGCAGGGGCTGCTGCGGAGGTGGCGGGGGTGCCGGCAGACGAGGCGGGGGTGGCGGGTGCGGGGTTGACGACGCCCTCGACGAGGTCGACCACCTCGGCCGCCGAGGAGGCGGCGCGTAGCGAGGCGACGAACTCCTTGCGTACCAGCGCCCGCGCCAGGCTCGAGAGCAGCTTCATGTGCTCGGATCCGCCGGACTCCGGCGCGGCGATGAGGAAGGCGAGGTCGGCGGGACCGTCCGGCGCGCCGAAGTCGACCTTTGGGGACAGCCGGGCGAACCCGATCGTCGCCTCGCCGACGTGCGGGGAGCGGCAGTGCGGGATCGCGATGCCGCCGGGCAGGCCGGTGGCGGACTGCGCTTCGCGCGCCATGGCGGCCGCGATGAGACCGTCGCGGTCGGTGGCCCGACCGGCGTCGGCGAGCCGGCCGGCCAGCAGCCGGATGACGGACTCCTTGTCGCCGCCGGCGTCGACGTCGAGGGCGACCAGGTCGGTGGTGATGATGGGCATGGCGCTACTTCCTCGTGATGGTTCGCCGCTAGGCGGGGGTCTGGGAGCGGGTGAGGGCGTACACCCGGACGGCGTCCAGGTCGATCTGGGCGGGCGCGGGCAACGCCGAGCCGGGCAGTGCTGCGGCGGCGCTGCCGTAGGCGACCGCCATCCGGAGGCGTTGCGGCGGTGGCGCACCGCCGACCTCCGCGCGCAGGTAGCCGGCCAGTGAGCTGTCGCCGGCGCCGACGGTGCTGCGCGGGGTGATCGGCGGCGGCGTCGCCAGCCAGCTGCCGGTCCGGTCGACCAGGACGGCGCCGGCGGCGCCGAGGGTCACCAGCACGGTGCGCGCACCGCGCTCGATCACCTGGCCGGCCGCCGCCACCACCGGATCGGGATCCCCTGCAGCCGCCGCGTTTTCGAGATGCTCGCCCGAGGCTCCCACCAGGCCGGCCAGTTCCTCGGCGTTGGGCTTGATCACGTCGGGCGACGCGGTGCCGAACCGGGCGGCCAGCGCGTCGAGCGGCCGCTCGGAGGTGTCGACGGCGACCTTGCACCGGGCCGTCGTCAGGGCGGCCGCGATCTCGGCGTACCACTCGTCGGGCAGGCCCGGAGGCAGCGATCCGGACAGCACCATCCAGGCGGCGCCGTCGGCGGCGGTGAGTACGGCGCGGGTCAGCGCGTCGCGGGCGGCGTCGTCGAGCGTGGCGCCCGGCTCGTTGACCTTGGTGGTGGTGCCGTCGGGTTCGGTGATCGCGACGTTGGTGCGCACCGGGCCGGCGACCGGCACGCAGCGGAAGGTGACGCCGCTGCGGTGCAGTGCGGTGACGATCGGGTCGGTGTCCGCCGCGGGCAGCAGCGCCACGGCGTCCACGCCGGCCAGCGTCAGCGCCCGCGCGACGTTGACGCCCTTGCCGCCGGGCTCCGACGTCGCCGTGGTGGCGCGTTGTACCGCACCGCGGGTCAGCGGGGCAGCGAGGGCGACGGTGCGGTCGATGCTCGGATTGGGCGTCACGGTGACGATCACGGCCGGCCTCCGGCTCGGACCACCTCGACGCCGCCGTCCTCCAACGCCTTGCGGTCGTCGTCGGCGATCTCGGTGTCGGTGATCAGGGTGTCGACGTCGGAGATGCTCGCGAAGCTCGCGAACTCCTCGCGGCCGACCTTGCTGGAGTCGGCGGCGACGACGACGTAGTTGGCGCACTTCACCATGGCGCGCTTGACGGCGGCCTCGTCGCCGTCGGGGGTGGAGAGGCCGTGGCGGGTGCTGATGGCGTTGGTGCCGATGAACGCGATGTCGACGCGGATGCCGTCGAGGGTGCGCAGCGCCTGCTCACCCACCGCGGCCTGCGTGACGCCGCGCACCCGGCCGCCGAGAAGGTGCAGCGACACCGACGGCAGCGGCGCGAGCCGGGCGGCGACGGGCACCGAGTTGGTGACGACGACGAGGTCGCGGTCGGTCGGGAGGTGCGCCGCGATGCGCGCGGTGGTGGTTCCGGCATCGAGCAGTACGGTGGCACCGCTGAGCGGGAAGAACTCGCCCGCGGCCGCCGCGATGGCGTCCTTGTGGTGGGCCCGGGTGTGCTCGCGCTCGTGCACGCCCTGCTCGACGAGGTGCAGCGCGCGCACCGGCACGGCCCCGCCGTGGACGCGGCGGACGACGCCTGCCCGGTCGAGTGCGGCGAGGTCGCGACGCACCGTCTCGGTGGTGACGGCGTACGCCAGGGCGAGCTCGGTCACCGAGGCGCGGCCCTCGCGCAGGACCTGGGCCGCGATGGCTTCCTGCCGCTCTTCGGCGTACATCGGCCTCCGTCCGTGTGGTTTCGTGGTGAGTGACATGTTGATGTGTGTTGTTTTACTCCTGGGTGTGTTGACTTGTCAACGATTTCGCGTAATCTCGGTCACATGAGCACGACCACGACGTCCACGTCACTCTCGGCCGACCGGGTGCTGCACGGTGTCCCCGCGGTGGCCGGGGTGCAGTACGCCCCGGTGATCCGCCCGGGCGCGCGCCCGCGGCCCGAGGCCTTCCCGGGGGACGACGTCGCCGAGGCCGACCGACCCGTCGAGGTTCGACGGCTCAAGGCCGCCGCAGCGGCGGTCGCCGAGCGGCTGCGGGAGCGCGCCGCGCACGCGACCGGTGTCGCGTCCGAGGTCCTGGCGACCACCGCCACGCTGGCGCAGGACCGGGCCTGGCTGGGTGACGCGGAGAAGCGCATCAACGGCGGTGCCCCGGCGCCGCGTGCGGTGGCCGGCGCTGTCGACAAGATCGCCGATGCGCTCGCCAAGGCCGGTGACCTGATGGCCGAGCGGGTGACCGACCTGCGCGACATCCGCGACCGCGTCATCGCCGAGGTGAGCGGTCTGCCCGAACCCGGTGTGCCGGTTCCGGACCGGCCGTCGGTCCTGTGTGCCGAGGACCTCGCGCCCGTCGACACCGCCGGGCTGGACCCCGCGCTGGTCGTCGCGCTGGCCACCTCGCTCGGCGGGCCCACCAGTCACACCGCGATCATCGCGCGCCAGCTCGGCATCCCGTGCGTCGTGGCGGTCGGTGGTCTCGACGAGGTACCCGCCGGCGTCATGGTGATGGTCGACGGCGGTCTCGGAACCGTCACCGTCGCACCCGACGACGCGACGGCATCGGCCGCGGTGGCCGCCTCCCGCCGCGATGCGGAGGCCGCCCGCAGCTGGATCGGTCCGGGCGCCACCGCCGACGGCCACGCCGTCGCGATCCTCGCCAACGTCCAGGACGGCGCCGCCGCACGTGCGGCCGCGGAGACCGCGGCCGAGGGGGTCGGCCTGTTCCGTACCGAGCTGTGCTTCCTCAACCGCGACAGCGAGCCGTCCGTCGACGAGCAGGCCCGCATCTACGCCGAGGTGCTCGAGGCCTTCGACCCGTCGGCCAAGGTGGTGGTGCGTACGCTGGACGCCGGTTCGGACAAGCCGCTGAAATTCGCCGGTCATGCCGACGAGGCGAACCCCGCCCTCGGCGTGCGGGGCATCCGCATCTCCCAGATCGATCCGGGCATCCTGACGAGGCAGCTGCAGGGCATCGCGGACGCGGCTGCCCGGACCGGCACGGCGCCGTGGGTGATGGCGCCGATGATCGCCACTGCGGCCGAGGCGCAGGCCTTCGCGGCCGAGGTGCGGTCCTTCGGACTCGCCCCCGGCGTGATGATCGAGGTGCCGGCCGCCGCGCTGCTGGCCGACCGCATCCTCGCTCACGTCGACTTCCTGTCGATCGGGACCAACGACCTGACGCAATACACGATGGCCGCCGATCGGATGTCCGCCGACCTCGCGACGCTGACGGACCCGTGGCAGCCCGCCGTGCTGTCGCTGGTCGCGACGGCCGCCCGCGCCGGGGCCGCTGCCGGCAAACCCGTCGGGGTCTGTGGCGAGGCCGCGGCCGACCCGGCGCTGGCGTGCGTCCTGGTGGGCCTCGGGGTGTCGTCGCTGTCCGCGGCGGCGGCGGCCGTCGCCGCGGTCGGCTCGAAGCTCTCGCAGGTGACGCTCGCGCAGTGCCGGGCGGCGGCCGAGGCGGCGCTGGGCGCGTCGAGTGCCGCGGACGCGCGGACCGCCGCGCTCGGCGCGCTTGCCGACGGGGAATAATCGGACTCCGGTCCGGTTGTATGGGGCAGTTCCGATCGAGGAGGTTCCGATGCCCGCCATCACTGCCGACACCCTGACCCTGTCCCGCATCGCCGAGCCCGCGCCGGCGGACACCGAACGGCCGGTCCGCACCATCACCACCGGTCCGCGCGGATACGAAGGTGAGGGCTTCCCCGTCGTCCGCGCCTTCGCGGGCGTGAGCGCGGCCGCGCTCGACCCGTTCATCCACATGGATCAGATGGGTGAGGTGGAGTACCTGCCCGGTGAGCCGCGCGGCACCGACTGGCACCCGCACCGCGGGTTCGAGACCGTCACCTACATGCTGGACGGCCGGTTCGCGCATCAGGATTCGCACGGTGGTGGTGGCCTGATCACCGACGGCGCGACTCAGTGGATGACGGCCGGCTCCGGGATCCTGCACATCGAGACCCCGCCCGCCGAACTCGTCGAGAGCGGCGGCACGTTCCACGGCATCCAGCTGTGGGTGAATCTGCCGAAGAAGGACAAGTTCGCCGCACCCAAGTACCAGGCGATCGAGGGTGGCGAGGTACGGCTGCTGTCGTCCGCCGACGGCGGCGCTCTGGTGCGCGTGATCGCCGGCGAGGTCGACGGGCACACCGGGCCCGGTGCCACGCACACGCCGATCACGTTGGCACACGCCACGATCGAGCCCGGAGCGCAGCTCAACGTGCCGTGGAACCGGGACTTCAATGCACTGGTCTACGTGCTGTCCGGCCGCGGCGCCGTCGGTCCGGTCGCCCGGCCGATCGAGCAGGGCCAGCTCGCGGTGTTCGGCCCGGGCGATCGCATCACCGTCGGCGCGGACGCCGGTCAGGACGCGCACCGACCGGCGCTCGAAGTGCTATTACTCGGTGGAAAGCCGTTGCGGGAACCGGTCTTCCAGTACGGACCGTTCGTCATGAACTCGAAGAGCGAGATCCTGCAGGCCATGGAGGACTTCAACGCCGGACGGTTTGGCTCGGTGCCGCCCGACGCGCTGCGTCCGCACCACGTGTCCTGAGGGCCACGGTGTGCTGAGGGCGCGCTGGGGAGCGGTCCGTGCTCCTCAGCGCGCCGGGGTCGCCGGGGACGGCGCCGCCCCGGCATACAGCAGTTCGAGTTCACCGAGGTTCGCCGCAACGGTCACCAGCGGCAGCGCCGCCGACACCGACAACGCGTCGCCGGACGCCTCGGCTCGCAGCGCGAGCACGAAGTCGTCACCGATCGGCGCGTGCTCGCGTCCCTCGGTCCCGGCCAGGCGCTGGCACACCGCGGCGGTGTGCGCCTCGAGGATGTCGCGCACCCGCGGGTACGGCGTCAATGGCGGCGGCACGACGTCGGCGATGAGTTCGGCGGCGTTGCGCAACCGGATCGCGCGGTTCGCCGCGTGGATCACCGGCGCGCGCCCGTCGGTGGTGCCGCCGCTCTCCGAAAGGTATTGCCGCACGGCGTCATCGAGGGTCCGCGAGGCGGTCATCGCGTCGTGGCCCAGGGCGAAGACCCGGTCGGTGGCGGCCTCCGAGGCGCCACGCGTGACGCGGCGCACCGCGGCGGTCAGATACACCGAACCCGCCGCGAGCGCGGCGTCGACGGCCCGCGTGACCGACGCCTTCGCGCCACGCGGCCACAGCAGCACCGACACCACCACGCCGACGAGCGCGCCGACGACGACGTCCTCGACCCGGATCAGGCCGACGCTCCACCCCGTCGGCACGATGAGGTTGAAGATGATGAGCACCATCATCGTGAACATGGCCTGTCCCGCGACGAACGACGCCACCCCCGGCACGTAGGCGGAGCCGAACGCGACGATCGGCAGCGCCAGCCACATCACCACCGGTTCGACGCCGAGGAGTTCGATGAACGCGATGCCGAGCAGGAATCCCAGGACGGTGCCCGCGACGGCCCGCACCACGCGCGTCCCGGTGGTCAGCGCGCTGCTGCGCAGCACCGACATCGCGCCGAGCACCACCCAGAACCCGTGTTGGACGGGGAAGACGTGGGTCACGGTCACCGCGAGCGCCAGACCCAGCCCGGTGCGCAGGCTGTTGCGTACGACCACCGCGCGGGTCGCGACGAACCCCGTCGTCAGGTAGGCGACGGCCTCGGACTCCGACAGCACCCGATCGGCGGCGCCGGTCTGGGGCATGCGGCGGCCCAGCACCCGTGCCCACACCGGGCGGGCGTCGGCCGTGGCCGCCAGGCCGATGATCCGTCCGGTGGCGCCGACGGCGGCCGAGATCGTGCGTCGCGTCAGCAGGACGCGTCCGACGCCGATCGCCGCCGCGTCACTGGTCTCGCCGAGGATCTCGACGATGTCGTCGCGGTACCGGCTCTGCGCCACCTCGCGCTGAGCGGCCAGGGCGGCGTCGAGATCCGCCCGGTGGGCGTCACGGCCGGCCGACGGTGACGTGGTGAGCACGCGAGCGGCGTCGCGCAGGACGCGGGTGACCGGGTCGCGCATCTGCGCGAGCAGCCGGCCGCTGTCGTCGGTGACGCGATCGCACAGCCACTGCAGGTCGTCGACCACCCGCACCAGCGCCCGCGATCCCGCGGTCAAGGCGACCGGCCGGAAGTCCGCGCCCAGGAAGTTGGCCCGCAGCGCACTCATCGCCGTCGTCAGGTCCTCGGCGGAGGCGCGGCCGTCGAGGCGGTCGGCCAATGTGCGGCACACCAGCGCGGCGTGCCGCCGCAGATCGTCGTGATGCAAGGGCGGCAGCAGGAACAGGGCCGCGGGGACCGCCACCGCGAGCGCGATGCCCCACCCCAGCAGACGGTCCGGGATGGGTCCCGGCGGCGTACAGACCGGCAGGACGAACGTGAGCAGCGTCGAGCGCTGCCCCGCCGCCACGGTCTCCGACAACACCCCGGAGAACGTCACCGCCACGGCGAGGACGAACATCGTGGCCACCGCGAGCCAGGGGATCGTCGACACCAGCGAGCCCAGCGTGATCAGGACCGCGCCGTTGAAGCCCAGGCCGCCGTAGGCGACCGCCCGTGCCGCGCGGTTGCCCGGGAAGTCGACCGTGATGAGCAGCGCGACCGTCCCGAAGATCGCGAACATCGGTGTCTGCGAACCGTTCCCGATCACGAAGCCGAGGGCCGCGGTGATCGGCAGCACGATCGCCGCGCGGACGGCGCGCCGCAGGGCGTCGTGCTCGGGGTCCCGCTCGGCCATCCGGTCGCGCAGGCGGCGCCACGGATCGGCCGGCATGCACCGGATGGTAGACGGGCGATCAGTCCGGGTCGGCGGTGACGGCGAAGTGGCGCTCCTCGAGCGCGATGAGCAGCCGGTCGGCGATCCACCTCAGGTGCGCGGGGACGCGCGGCAGCGTCGACTGCTCACACCCGATCAGGAGGTACATCGCGGTCGTCGCGAAGCGGCGGGCCTGCTCGTCGTGGCCCATGACCTCGACGCCTGCGGTGAACAGCATGTCGAAGCGCTGGGCATCGACCTCGGCCTGCACCGCGTGCACCGCGGGGTCGATCGAACTCCACACCCGGATCGCGGCCTCGGCGCCATAGGGCAGCATCAGAGCCTCCTCGACGAGGATCTCGATGCGCCGCCGCGGGTCGGGTTCGGACTCGACGAGCGTCGCCACGCGGAGCGTGCGGGTGGTGACCCAGTGCCGGACGAGTTCCTGGCCGAAGGCCGACCAGCTGCTGAAGTAGTGGTAGAACGAGCCGGTCGTCACGCCCAGCCGGGTGCACACCTCGGCCAGTTTGAGGCCGCCGTAGCCCAGGTCGGACAGCACGTCGAGCCCGGTGTCGAGATACGACTCCCGTGAAATGGTTCCCCCCATGCGAGCACCATAGTTCGGCCGGCGCGGGCGCCGTCGTGGCGGTGGCTGACGCGTGTGTCAACGGGCGGTTGGTCAGAAATTCGTCATCCGCCCAGCGAAATGCCGAGCCAATGGCGGCGATCAGTTTGCTAGCGGCGGGTTTCTCAGGCTTCCGCAATCATTTCTGCATGGAGCTCTAGGAGGCGTGTGGCACAATTTGACCGTGCCGTATACCGCGACCCGAGGTCCAGGACGCCCGCCAGCAGCCAAGGCGGCGGAGACCCGCGAGCGCATCATCCGCGCCGCACGGGAGGTTTTCAGCGAACTCGGCTACGACGCTGCCACTTTCCAGGCGATTGCTATCCGGGCCGACCTCACCCGCCCGGCGATCAATCACTACTTCGCCAGCAAGCGCGTGCTGTACAGCGAGGTGGTCGAGAAGACCAACGAGATGGTCGTCGCTGCGGGCATGGCGAAGGCCGAGGTCGAGACGTCTCTGTTGAAGCGGTTGTCCGCGTTCTTCTCCGCGGCCATGCAGGCCGATTCCCGGGACCGGTCGGCGGCGGCCTTCCTGGTCACGTCGGTGCTGGAATCGCAGCGCCACCCCGAACTCAGCCGTGACGAGCACAACTCGCTCAAGACGTCGCGGGCCTTCGTCACCTGGGCCGTGACCGACGCGATCGAGCGCGGCGAGCTGACCACCGACACCGACGTGCCGACCCTGGTCGAACTCCTCGTCGCCGTCATGTGGGGCATGGGCTTCTACGCCGGGTACGTCGGCGGGCACGACGAACTCGGCATCATCGTGGAGAAGCTGGAGCTGCTCCTAGCGAACAAGCTCTGGACGCTGTCGGAGTAACTCCGTCGGCCACGGCGCCGCGTTCCACGTTCGCGCGGTCCAGGACTGCTTCGCTCCATCCTCTAGCGAAGCTAACTTCTTTCTCCTAGCATCGGCATCGATGAGTTCTCTGCGCTCGCACGACGACACCTGGGACATCGCCACCAGCGTGGGCTCCACTGCCGTGATGGTGGCTGCCGCCCGCGCTCGGGAAACTCGGCGCGACGCCCCGCTGATCCGCGATCCCTTCGCCCAGATCCTGGTGGACGGCGCCGGTACCGGCGTCTGGGAGTACCTGCTCGACGACGGCTTCGTCGCCAAGGTCGCCGGCGCCGGCGACGAGGGCGCCGAGGTGGCCCAGGTGATCGAGCACATGGGCAACTACCAGGCCGTTCGCACCCACTTCTTCGACGACTTCTACGCGACGGCCGCCGCGGCGGGCATCCGGCAGGTCGTCATCCTGGCCTCCGGACTGGACTCGCGCGCCTACCGGCTGGACTGGCCGGCCGGCACCGTCGTCTACGAGATCGACCAGCCGAAGGTGCTGGAGTACAAGGCGGCGCGCCTCGCCGAGCACGGCGCGACGCCCACTGCCGAACGCCGCGAGGTGCCCGTCGACCTGCGCGTCGACTGGCCGGCAGCGCTGCGTGCCGCCGGATTCGATCCGGCCGCCTCGACGGCCTGGCTCGCTGAGGGCCTGCTCATGTACCTGCCCGCCGACGCCCAGGACCTCCTGTTCGAGCGCGTCACCGAGCTGAGCGCGCCCGGCAGCCGGATCGCGGTCGAAACGGTCGGCGTGCACTCCGAGGAGCGCCGGGCGCGCATGCGAGCCAAGTTCGACGCGCTGATGCAGAAGTTCTCCGGCGAATTCGGCACCGACCTCGCCCAGCCGATGGACGTCGCCGAGCTGATGTACAACGACCCCGACCGTGCCGACGTCGACGCGTGGCTCGACGGGCACGGCTGGACGGCGTCGAGCGTGACGTCGGAAGCGGTGATGCGCGACCTCGACCGTTGGGTGCTGACGGAGGAGACCGACGAGGACTCGTTCTCCGAGTTCGTCGTCGCCGAGCGCCGCTGAGCGTCACGCGCGGTCCGACAGCGGCCTGGCGCGATCCCTGTTCACCAACCGGGTGGTTGGTTACCATCGGTCCATCGCCAGGGTCGCCAGACGACGCCGGGGTCAGAGAGGACTTGAGATGACGACCGAATCCGTCGCGCCGCCCACCTCGGACACCGGTGCCGCTGACATCCCGAGCGTCGTCGCGCGGCTGCGGACGACCTTCGCCAGCGGCCGCACCCGCAGCATCGAGTGGCGCCGCCAGCAGCTGCGAGCCCTCGAGCGGCTGGTCACCGACAACGAACCGGCGATCGCCGAGGCGCTCGCCTCCGACCTCGGCCGCAAGCCCTTCGAGTCCTGGCTCGCCGACGTAGCGAGCACCGCCGCCGAGGCCCGCGACGCCGCGAAGAACGTCGCCAAGTGGAGCAAACGCAAGCACCGGCTGCTCGAGTTCTCCCAGCTGCCCGGGCGCGGCTGGGTGGAGTACGAGCCCTATGGCGTCGTGCTGGTGATCGGCGCCTGGAACTTCCCGTTCGCGCTCACCCTCGGACCGGCCGTCGGCGCGCTGGCCGCAGGCAACGCGGTGGTGCTCAAACCCTCCGAGGTGGCGCCCGCGTCGTCGGCGCTGATGGCCGAACTGGTGCCGCGCTATCTCGATCCCGACGCCGTCGCGGTCATCGAGGGCGATGGTGCGGTGAGCCAGGAACTCATCGCGCAGGGCTTCGACAAGCTGTGCTTCACCGGCGGCACCGAGATCGGCAGGCGCGTGTACGAGGCGGCGGCGCCGCACCTGACGCCGGTCACCCTCGAGTTGGGCGGTAAGAGCCCCGTGATCGTGGCGGCCGACGCCGACGTCGACGTCGCCGCCAAGCGCATCGCGTGGACCAAGCTGATCAACTCTGGCCAGATCTGCATCGCACCGGACTACGTCATCGCCGACGCGTCGATCCGCGACCAGCTGGTCGACAAGATCCGTGCCGCCGTCGAGGCGTTCGAGGCCGGTGACACGTCGGGCAAGCGCATCGTCAACCAGCGCCACTTCGACCGGCTGGTGTCGGCACTCGCCGCAACGAAGGGCACCGTCGCCGTCGGCGGCGGCTCCGACGCCGGGAAGATCACGATTCAACCGACCATCGTGGTGGATCCCGCGGTCGACGAACCGCTGATGCGCGACGAGATCTTCGGACCCATCCTCCCCATCGTCACCGTCGAAAACCTGGACGAGGCTATCGGTTTCGTCAACGCGCGGCCCAAGCCGCTGGCCGCCTACCTGTTCACCAAGGCGAAGTCGGTACGCGAGCGGGTCATTCGCGAGGTGCCGGCCGGCGGCATGCTGATCAACCACCTCATCTTCCAGTTCGCCACCACCAAGCTGCCGTTCGGCGGCGTCGGACCGTCGGGCATCGGCGCCTACCACGGCAAGTTCGGCTTCGAGGAGTTCAGCCACCGCAAGTCGGTGCTGACCAAGCCGACCCGACCCGACTCGAGCGCACTGATCTACCCGCCGTATACAGATAAGGCGTGGAAGCTGGCACGCAGGCTCTTCTGAGCCGCACCCGGCCGCCGGCTCAACCGAGAGAGGAAGTTCATGCCCGGAGTGCAGGACCGCGTCATCGTCGTCACCGGAGCCGGTGGGGGGCTCGGCCGTGAGTACGCGCTGACCCTGGCCCGCGAGGGTGCCATCGTCGTCGTCAACGACCTCGGCGGCAGCCGCGACGGCACCGGTGCCGGCCACAACATGGCCGACCAGGTGGTCGACGAGATCAAGGCCGCCGGTGGGCGCGCCGCCGCCAACTACGACAGCGTCGCCGAGCCCGAGGGCGCGGCCAACATCATCAAGACGGCGCTCGACGAGTTCGGCAAGATCGACGGCGTCGTGAGCAATGCGGGCATCCTGCGCGACGGCACCTTCCACAAGATGTCGTTCGAGAACTGGGACGCCGTGCTGAAGGTGCACCTCTACGGCGGCTACAACGTCATCCGCGCCGCGTGGCCGCACTTCCGCGAGCAGGGCTTCGGCCGCATCGTCGTCGCCACCTCGACCAGCGGCCTGTTCGGCAACTTCGGCCAGGCCAATTACGGCGCGGCCAAGCTCGGCCTCGTCGGCCTGATCAACACGCTCGCCCAGGAGGGCGCGAAGTACGACATCAAGGCCAACGCGATCGCCCCGATCGCCGCGACCCGCATGACCGAGGACATCCTGCCGCCCGAGGTGCTGAAGAACCTGACGCCGGAGTTCGTCGCGCCGATCGTGGCGTACCTGTGCACCGAGGAGGTGCCCGACACCGACTCGATCTTCATCGTCGGTGGCGGCAAGGTGCAGCGCACGGCGCTGTTCCAGAACGAGGGCATCACGTTCTCCGAGCCGCCGTCGGTGCAGGACATCGCCGGCAAGTGGGGCGACATCACGGATCTGTCGGCGGCGAAGCAGGCGGCGTTCAACCTGCGATGAGCGCTCGCGCGAAGAGCCGAGCGGCCCGATGAGCGCTCGCGCGAAGAGCCGAGTGTCGCGATGAAAGCGCTTCAGACGCAGTCGCTTTCGGGACCCGAGGGACTGGCCTACACCGACGTCGAGGACCCGGCGGCCGATGCCGGCGTGGTCATCGACGTCGGTGCGGCCGGTGTCTGCTTCCCCGACCTGCTGATGCTGCGCGGTGAGTACCAGCTGAATTTGGACCCGCCGTTCATCCCGGGGGTCGAGGTGGCGGGCACCGTCCGCTCGGCACCGGAGGGTTCGGGATTTGCCGTTGGGCAACGTGTTTCGGCATTCAGTCCGCTGGGCGCGTGGGCGGAGCGCGCCGTGGTGCCCGCAGACTCCGTGGTCCCGACGGCCGACGGGCTCGACGACGGCGCTGCGGTCTGCCTGCTGGGCAACTACTACACGATGCTGTTCGCGCTGCAGCGCCGCGGCGGACTTCGCGCCGGCGAGACGGTGCTGGTGCTGGGCTCGGCCGGCGGGGTCGGCACGGCGGCGATCCAGATCGCCAAGGCGCTGGGCGCCCGGGTGATCACGATGGTGCACCGGCCGGGCGCCCGGGACTTCGTCGAGTCGCTGGGCGCCGACGTCGTGCTGCCACTCACCGACGGGTGGGCGCAGGCGGTACGCGATCACACCGACGGCCGCGGTGTCGACGTAGTGGTGGACCCCGTGGGCGGGGAGGCGTTCGACGACGCGGTCCGTGTGCTGGCGCTGGAGGGCCGGCTGCTGGTGATCGGGTTCGCCGCCGGCGGCATCCCGACCGTGAAGGTGAACCGGCTGCTGCTGCGCAACGTCAGCGTGGTCGGCGTGGGGTGGGGCGAGTTCGCCGGCCGCACGCCGGGCGCCCAGGCCGAGATCGGCCGGGGCCTGGCGACGTTGGTGGCGGGCGGTCTGCGGCCGCCGCCTCCGGTGCGGTACCCGCTGGCCGACGGCCGCGCCGCGCTCGAGGCGCTCGCCGCGGGGGAGATCCGCGGGAAGCTGGTGCTCGAGCCGTGAGCGGCGACCGTCCGAAGGCGCTGGCGTTCGACGTCTTCGGCACGGTGGTCGACTGGCGCTCCAGCATCATCCGGGAACTGGCCGAGTTCGGTGCGGAGCGCGGCGTCGAGCGCGATTGGGCGCGGTTCGCCGACGACTGGCGGGCCGGGTACCCGGCGGCGATGGACCGGGTCCGCAGCGGTGAGCTGCCGTGGTCGACGATCGACGTGCTGCACCGGCTGATCCTCGACGACCTGCTGGCGGCGGCGGACCTCGGCGACGTCCCGGACGCCGAGCGCGATCACCTCAACCGGGCGTGGCACCGGCTGGACCCGTGGCCGGACAGCGTGCCGGGCCTGACGCTGCTCAAGACGTCCTTCGTCATCACGACGCTGTCGAACGGCAACGTCTCCCTGCTGACCAACATGGCGAAGCGGGCGCGGTTGCCGTGGGACTGCGTGATCTCCGCCGAGCTGTTCCGGCATTACAAGCCGGACCCCGAGGCCTATCTCGGCTGCGCCGCACTGCTCGACGTGGCGCCGTCGGAGCTGATGCTGGTGGCCGCGCACCCGTCGGACCTGCGGGCCGCGCGCGACGCCGGGCTGCGGACGGGGTACGTCGCACGGCCGCTCGAGCGCGGCCCGGGGACGCGTCCGCCGCGGGTGGCCGACGGCGAGTTCGACGTCGTCGCCCAGGACTTCGTCGATCTGGCCCGGCGCCTGGGCGTCGCGACTCCGTAGGCTGCGGGCATGACGTCGGTCGGGCTCGTCCTCGTCGCGGTGGCCATCGCCGTCGGCATCGTCGGCGTGGTGATCCCGCTGCTGCCGGGCACGCTGCTGGTGTTCGCGGCGATCACGGTGTGGGCGTTCGTCGAGCAGACCGTCGCGGGCTGGGTGACCCTCGGCGTGGTGGCCGTGGTGCTGGGCGCGACGCTGCTGATCAAGTACCTGTGGCCGGCCAAGCGCATGCGCAACGCCGACGTCGGCACCGCCAGCCTGTTCGCCGGGGCGGTGCTGGGCATCGTCGGCTTCTTCGTCATCCCGGTGCTGGGCCTGCCGCTGGGCTTCGTGCTCGGCATCTACCTCGCCGAACTCGCCAAGCGCGGCGACCAGCGCCGGGCCTGGGCATCGACGGTGCACGCCCTGAAGGGCGTCGCGCTGTCGGTCGGCGTCGAGCTGTGCGGTGCGCTGCTCGCGACGGTCGTCTGGGTGGTCGGCGTCCTCGTCGGCTGAGGGCTGGGGGTGGGGCGGCGCCGCTGGTTGGGTGTTCGCGAGATCGACACCAGGGTCGTGGTAGTCGCCCGCAGCACGACCCTGGCGTCGATCTCGCGGTGACAACGGCGGCGGCGATGGGGTGCGGGACGGGATTGTCGCGAGTTGTCGCTCAGAGGTGGGCATTCGAGAAAGACTCCCGCGCGTCCGCGCCGGCGCCATCCCGGCAGAAGCGCCGGCGCGGGACCGCAGCACGCTCGACGAGCGGGCCGGGCGGATACCGATCATGATGAGTACCGCCACACGTGCAGCGACGACGCAGCAGAGGAGCCCCGGTGTCCGAAACGAAGATCACGGTCATCTACGACAACCCCACTGATCCCGACGCCTTCGAGGCCGCCTACGAGGCCGAGCAGCTCGAGGCCGCGCGCAAGATCCCCGGCCACGTCCGGGTCGAGACCTCGAAGGTGTGGCCGAAGGAGGACGGCTCGCCGACGCCGGCCTACCGGATGATCGACCTGTACTACCCGGACTACGACTCGGCGAGCGCCGCCGTCGCGACCCCGGAGGCCGGGGCGTTCTTCGAGGCGATGGGCCGGCTGTCGACCGGTGGCGTCCGAGTGCTGTTCTCCGACATCGAGATCGCCCAGCACTAGACGTCCGCAGTGAGTGCGGGCGTAGCGTGGACGTCGTGTCCACGGAACTCTCCCTCGCCCTCGTGCAAGACGCCGCGCCCGGCTCGCTCGACGAGTTCCGTACCCGCATGCGTGGCCTGGTCCGGCAGTACCCGCGGACCGAGTTGTTCGTCTTCCCCGAGCAGCATCTGCTGGGCGCGTTCGACGTGTTCGATCAGTCCGACCTGGCGCGGCACGCGGAGCCGCTGGACGGCCCGACGTGCAAGGATCTCGCGGGGCTGGCCGCCGAACTCGGCGTCTGGCTGACCCCGGGCAGCATCTTGGAGGCCGGCGACGACGGACTCGTCTACAACACGATGGTGGTCTTCTCGCCATCGGGTGAACTCGCGGCGAGCTACCGGAAGATCTTCCCGTGGCGGCCCGTAGAAACCGTGCAACCGGGCGCCGACTTCACGACGCTGCGGGTCGGCGGAGAACGCACCGTCGGACTGATGGTGTGTTACGACGCGTGGTTCCCCGAGGTCTCGCGCCAGCTCGCGTGGATGGGGGCCGACCTGCTCGTCAACGTCGTGCTGACCCCGACGGCCGATCGCGAGCAGGAGGTCGTCCTGGTGCAGGCCAACGCCATCGCCAACCAGGTGTTCGTAGCGAGCGTCAACGCCGCGGCGCCGCGCGGGCAGGGCCGAAGCCTGCTGGTCGACCCGCAGGGGCGCATCCTCGCCTCGGCCGTCGGCGCCGAGTCCACCGTCCTGGCGGCCACCATCGACCTCGACGAGGTCCGCCGCACCCGCGAGTACGGCACTGCCGGGGTCACCCGTCCGTGGTCGCAGTTCGCCGACACCGACGCACCGATCGACCTGCCGATCTACGGCGGGCGCATCGACCCGCGGACGTGGGAGCGCCGACGCTGACCCCGGGAGCTCAGCCCAGCAGTGCCGCGCGCAGCCGCGTCAGCTGATCGTCGGTGACGCCGATCGCCGCGAGATAGCCGGCGAGCGAACCGTATTCGGCGGTCACGGTGCGCCGCGCGGCGTCGAGGTACTCCTCGCGCACGCCCAGCACGCCCTCGGTGAGGCGTGCCTCGGCGAACGTCACGATCTCCGGCGTGGCGTCCTCGCCGGCACGCGTCCGGATCGACTCCAGGATGCGGTCGCGGAGCTTCGGCACCGCTGCGTTGCTGCGGAGGAAGTCGGTGAGGATCGCCTCGCGCCCCACCCCGGCCGCCTCCAGCACCGTCGCCACGGTGAACCCCGTGCGGTCCTTGCCGGCGAAGCAGTGCGCGATGAGTGGCCGCCCGTCGGCGAGCGTCGCGACCACCTCGCGGATCGCGACGTGCGCACCCGGCAGCGTCGGAAAGCGTTCGTACTCCTCGGTCATGAACCGGGCCGCCGCCACCGAGACGTCCTCGTCGTCGGGCTTCTCGGTCATCATCCGCTCGAAGCTCTGCTCGTGCGGCGCATCGGCCGCCGCGGCGCCCGAGGCCGCCAGCTCGTGGAAGGGCAGCAGATGCACCTCGACGCCGTCGGGCACCAATCCCGGTCCGCGGCGCTCCAATTCGCGCACCGATCGCAGATCCGCCACGTCGGTGATGCCGTAGGCCGCCAGCGCGGCGCGGCCGGTGTCGTCCAGTGCGCTCAGCTCACTGGACCGGAAGAACCGGCCCGGCCGGATGCCGGTCTCCTCGGCGACGTCGCGGAAGTTCCAGGCTCCGCTCAGCTCGTCGCCGGTCGAGACCACTAGTGACCCGCCGTGTGCACCAGACGGCACGCCGCCTCGGCGAACGGTGACTTCTCCGCGCCCAGCTCGGCGCGGGCGATCGTCCGCATGTGCACCTCGTCGGGACCGTCGAACAGCCGCATCGCGCGGTGCCAGGCGTAGAGCCGGGCGAGCGGCACGTCATCGCTGACGCCGGCGCCGCCGTGCACCTGGATGGCCCGGTCGATCACGTTGCACGCCATCTGCGGCGCGACGGCCTTGATCTGCGCCACCTGCTTCTGGGCCTCGCGGCTCTTGTTGCCGTGCTGGTCGATGGTCCACGCCGCCTTGTGGCACAGCAGACGCGTCTGATCGATCTCGTTGCGGCTCAACGCGATTTGCTGCTGCACCACGCCCTGCTCGGCCAGCGGCTTGCCGAACGCGATCCGCGTCTGAACGCGGTCGACCATCAGCGCCAGCGCACGCTCGGCCACGCCGATCGCCCGCATGCAGTGGTGGATGCGGCCGGGTCCGAGCCGGGCCTGCGCGATGGCGAACCCGCTGCCCTCCTCGCCGAGCAGGTTGGCCACCGGCACGCGCACGTTGTCGAAGCTGATCTCGCAGTGCCCGTGCTGGTCCTGCCAGCCGAACACCGGCAGCGAACGCTCGACGCGGACCCCGGGGGTGTCGACCGGCACCAGGATCATCGACTGCTGCTGGTGGCTCGCCGCGTCGGGGTTGGTGCGGCCCATGACGATGAGGATCTTGCAGCGCGGGTCGGCCACGCCGGTGATCCACCACTTGCGGCCGTTGATGACGTAGTCGTCACCGTCGCGCAGCATCGTGGTCTGGATGTTGCGTGCATCGCTCGAGGCCACCGCGGGCTCGGTCATCGCGAACGCGCTGCGGATCTCGCCCGCCAGCAGCGGCTCGAGCCACTGCGCGCGCTGCTCGTCGTTGGCGAACAGGTGCAGCGTCTCCATGTTGCCGGTGTCCGGCGCCGCGCAGTTGAGCACCTCGGGGGCGATCTCCCCGCTCCAGCCGGAGAGTTCGGCGAGCGGCGCGTACTCCAGGTTGCTCAGCCCGGACTCCGACGGCAGGAAGAGGTTCCACAGCCCCTCGGCCTTGGCGAGGGACTTCAGCTCCTCGACCACCGGCGGGACGGTGTGGTCGTCGGGCCCCATCTGGCGCCGGTAGGCCTCGTAGGACTCCTCGGCGGGGAACACGTGCGCCGTCATGAAGGCCGTCAGCCGGTCGTAGTAGTCCTGGCCCTTGGCCGACATCGCGAAGTCCATGCGGCCACGATATGACACCCGTCGAGTCGGCCTTCCGGCACGTCAGGCTCGGGTGTCGGCCGCCAGCACGGTCACGTCGCCGGTGCTGCCGTCGACCTCGATCATCGTGCCGGTCACCAGCCGCGACGCCGCGCCGCGGGCGTTGACGACGCACGGCACGCCGAACTCGCGGGCGACGATCGCGGCGTGCGACATGTGCCCGCCGAGTTCGGTCACCACGGCCGCCGCGTACGCGAACGCCGGCGTGTAGCCGACGTCGGTGACCTGGGCGACGAGGATCTCCCCGGGCTCGAGGTCGTCGATGGTGTCCGGGGTGACGACGCGTACCCGGCCGCGGGCGGTGCCGGCACACACGCCCATGCCGTGCAGCACCTCGCCGCCGCCGAGCGTGCCGGCGACCTCGGTGGGCGCCCACGTTCCGCTGAAGGCCTCCGGCGGGACGATCCGCTGCAGCGCCTCCTGTTCGGCGCGGCGGCGCGCGACCACGCCCGCAAGATCGGTGGGCGGCGCGTCGAGTTCGTCGACCAGGAGGTAGAAGACGTCGTCGACGTCGGTGAGGGCGCCGGCGTCGACGAGCCGGCGGCCATAGGCGCGCAGCAGCCCGCGCAGCAGCCAGATGGTGCGCACCATGCGATCGCGGCGCACCTCGCGGTCACGCAGCTGACCCGACGCCGCCGCCGCGATCGGCCGCACCCACAGCGGAATGTCCGGCGGCGGGGGTGGCTGCCACGGCGGCAGCTCGAGGGTCTTGGCCACCATGCGCAGCAGCAGCCGCGGATCGTCGGCGAACGACGCGCTGCGCATCTCCACCTCGCCGGGCCCGCGGTGGCCGATCGCGTCGATCTCGCGGGCCAGCTGCGCGGCGAACTCCGGCGATGCCTCGGCGAGCGCCTCGAGGTCGCCGGCGCCGAGCAGCCCCGCCACCCGCGGGTCGCGGCGCGCCAGGGCGGCCAGGCGATGGACCGCGCCGAGGGACTGCGCGCTGGCCACGTCCGCGCCCGCGGCGGGCAGCACGTCGCGGCCGCACAGGATCCGCAGGATGACGCCGTAGGCCGTGCACACCAGGATCGACGCGGACGCGAGCACCCAGGCGTGCACCACGTGGTCGCGGGCCAGGACGATCAGCTCGCGCAGCCGCTGATCGTCGAGATCGGCGACGCCGGCGGACTGGGCCTCCAGCCGGGCGACGTCGCCGACGAGGTCGCGGGTGTCGCGCCCGGAGCCCGCCGTCAGGCCCACCAGGTTGTTGGCGAACGTCACGACGCCGACCAGGTGTCCGGGCAGCGTGCGCCGCTGCACGGGCGGCAGCTCGTCGCCGAACAACGGGAGCCCCTCGACGGTGCGGCCGAAGAAGCCGTTGATGATCATGTCGGGGTCCACCAGCGGCACGGTCTGCGCCATGAAGTGTCCCGAGGTGATGCCCGCGTAGAGCCGGTGTCCGAACACGCCGGTGGTGCGCTTGCTCATCTCGGTCTGCACGGCGCCACCGGGACGCAGCCGCTGCGAGATCACCAGTGCCGCCGCCCGCGTGCCGCGCACCGTCACCGACGCCGACGACGGCGAGAACGGGCCGGGCAGCGCCTCGGAGAGGTTGGTGGCGACGAACGCCGGGAAGCGCGGATCGATCGGGGTGTCGAATTCGCCTGCGAAATCGGCACGTCCGGCCGGAACCGGCGCGATGCCGTCCTCGGCGGGGGTGTCGACGGCCGGGATCTCCCGCACCCTCGGCAACCGCCACGGCAGCGCGACGAGCCGTCCGCCGACCGCGAAACGGGCCCGCACCACCAGCGCGAAGTCCGCCACGCACGCCTCGGCCGACCACGACGGTGCCACGACGGGCGGCCCGTCGAGCCACGGCCCGAACGCCGGCGGTGACGGCGCCAACCCGAGCGGCACCCGCACCAGCGGCCGTCCCACCGCCGAGGCGATGGCGCGCAGCGTCGTGTGCCCCGTGCCGGCCACCTCCGGCGAGCCGCCGACGCCGCCGTGCAGCACCGCGTGCACGTAGGCGCGCGCCAGGTCGTGCGGATGCACCACCTGCAGCGGCCGGTCCACCTCGTCGCCGGAGTACAGGTGCACCGGCCGGGCGAACAGCCGCAGCACGGCGTCGTCGGGATCGCGGCCCAGCACCAGCGGGTGCCGCACCGCGACGCGGCGCGCGCCGGGGGCCGCGTCGGCGTCCGCACCGCACAGCGCGACGACGTCGAACACCGCCGCCGGATCGACCGCGTCGACGAATCGCACGGTGCCCGGCCAACTCTCGGGCCGGCGCGCACCGACGCCGGTGACGTCGTGCCCGAGGCCCGCGAGGCGCAGTGCCACCCCGCGGCCGACGGGCCCGTCGGCGCCCGTGACGAGGACCCTCATCGGACCACGCGTCCGGGCCTACTCGTCATCGTCGTCGAACGCCGCCAGCAGGTCCTGCAGGTCCATGTCCTCGATGCTCTGCGCGCGCGGCTCGCCGTCCTCGCCGCCCGGCGCGGCGTCGCCGCTCTGGCCGGCCAGGTTGAGCAGCATGTCGAGCACGCCCGCCTGCCGCAGCCGCTTGATCGGGATCGACGACACCACGCGCTGCAGCTCGGCGTCGACGGCGCTGACCTTCGCGTCGTCGTCGGCCGACTCGCCGCCCAGCTGCGTGCGGAAGTACTCCGCCAGCGCCGCGGGGTTGGGGTAGTCGAAGATCAGCGTCGGCGACAGCGTCAGACCCGTCGCGGCCTTGAGCCGGTTGCGCAGCTCGACCGCGGTGAGCGAGTCGAAGCCGTGGTCCTGGAACGCCAGGTCCGCACCGATCGCGTCCGCCGACGGCAGCCCCAGCACCGTCGCCATGTGCGAGCGGACCAGGTCCAGCAGCACCGCGTGCTGCTCGTCGGCGGGCAGGCCGGACAGGCGCGCGGTGAGCGCCGAACGGGACTGCGCCGCGGCCAGCGAGTCGCCGACCTGACGACGCGCCGGACCCGAGATCAGGTCGACGAACATCGGCGGCAGCGTTCCCGCCGAGGACTTGGTCCGCAGCGCCGCGCGGTCGATCCGCGCGGGCACCAGGAACGGCTCGTCGACCACCAGCGCCTGATCGAACAACGTCAGCGCCTCCTCGACGGACATCGCGAGGATGCCGTCACGCGCCAACCGCGCGATGCCCGCGTCGTCGAGGCCGCCGGCCATGCCGGACGCCTGATCCCACAGACCCCAGCCCAGCGACATCGCGGGCAGACCCAGCGACCGCCGGTGGGTGGCCAGCGCGTCCAGGTAGGCGTTGGCCGCCGAGTAGTTCGCCTGACCGGAACCGCCGACCAGACCCGCCATCGACGAGAACAGGACGAATATCGACACGTCCAGGTCGCGGGTCAGCTCGTGCAGGTTGTCCGCGGCGTCCACCTTGGCGCGCAGCACCGTGTCGACGCGCTCCGGGGTGAGCGACGTGACGACGGCGTCGTCGATGACGCCCGCGGTGTGGAACACCGCCGACAGCGCACGCGGATGGTCGATCTCGGCCAGCACCTTGCCCAGCGCGTCGCGGTCGGCGACGTCGGCCGCCACCACCCGCACGCTGGCACCGGCGTCGGTGAGTTCGGCGACCAGCTCGCCCGCACCCGGTGCGTCCGGACCGCGGCGCGACACCAGCAGCAGGTCGCGGGCACCGTGCCGGGCGACGACGTGCCGGGCGACGGCCGCGCCTGCCATGCCGGTGCCGCCGGTGATCAGCACGGTGCCGGTGGCCCACGCGTCGGGCATGGTCATGACGACCTTGCCGATGTGGCGGGCCTGGCTCAGGTGGCGCAGCGCCGCCGGCGCCCGGCGGACGTCCCACGTGTCGACCGGTAGCGGCTTGAGCACGCCGGTGCGGCTGAGTTCCGCGACGCCCGACAGGATCCGGGCGACGCCGTCGGCGCCCGCCTCGAACAGGTCGAACGCCCGGTACCGCACGCCCGGGTGGGCGGCGGCCACGGCGTCGGCCTCGCGCATGTCGGTCTTGCCCATCTCGAGGAACCACCCGCCGCGCGACAGCAGCCGCAGCGACGCGTCGACGAACTCGCCGGCCAGCGAGTCGAGCACGACGTCGACGCCGCTGCCGCCGGTGACGGCCAGGAACTTCGCCTCGAACTCGGTGGTGCGCGAGTCACCGATGTGGTCGTCGTCGAAGCCCATGGCGCGCAACGTGTCCCACTTGGGCCGGCTGGCGGTCGCGAAGACCTCCAGGCCCCAGTGCCGGGCCAGCTGCACCGCCGCCATGCCGACACCGCCGGTGGCGGCGTGGATGAGCACCTTCTGCCCCGGGGCGACCTCGGCGATCTGCCGTAGCGCGAAGAACGCAGTGGCGAAGCCGACGGTGAAGCCCGCCGCCTGCGGATCCCGCCAGTCCGACGGCACCGGCAGCACGACGCGGGCGTCGGTGGTGGCCACCGTGCCGGTGCCCTCAGGGAACAGGCCCATGACGCGGTCGCCGACGGCGACGGTCGTCACCCCGGCGCCGACCTCGGTCACCACGCCGGTGGCCTCGATGCCCATCTGCGCCTCGCCGGGGTACAGGCCCAGCGTGATCATGACGTCGCGGAAGTTGGCCGCGATTGCCCGGATCGCCACCCGCACCCGGCCCGCCTCCAGCGGCGCGTCGGCGTCGGGGATCGGCTCGAGCGTCAGGTCCTCGAACGTGCCGCCCGACCCGCCGACCGCGAGCCGCCACGGCGCGTCGTCCGGCGGCGGGGTGAGCAGCGACTCGGTGGCCCGGCTCGGCACCACGCGGGCGTGGTGCAGGACGCCGGAGCGCAGCACCACCTGCGGTTCGCCGGAGGCCACCAGGGTCGCCAGCAGGTCCGCGTCGAGCGGCAGCGAGTCGTCGGTGTCGAGCAGCACCACGCGGCCGGGATGTTCGGTCTGCGCGGCCCGGACGAGACCCCACGCTGCCGCGCCGGCGAGGTCGACGTCGGTGCCCGAGGACACCGCGCCGCCGGTGCCCGAGGACACCGCGCCGCCGGCGCCCGAGGACACCGCCACGGCACCGCGGGTGGCCACGACCAGCGTCCCGGACTGCTCCTCGGTGAGCCACGACTGCATGCGCGCCAGCACCTCGTGGGTGGCGGCGTACACACCGGGCACACCGGATTCGGCTGTGCCGGGAAGCAATTCGTAGACCGGGATCTCGGCGTCGGCCGCCGCCGCGGTGGGATCGGGCACCAGCGTCGACCACACCACCTCGAACAGCTCGCCGCTGGTCCGGGCGCCGACCGCCGCGGCCAGCTGCGCCGCAGTCACCGGCCGGGCGACCATCGCGCCCACCGACAGCACCGGCAGGCCGAGGCCGTCGGCCAGGTCGATCGACATCGAACTCGGGCCGGTCGGCGCGATGCGTGCCCGCACCGCCGACGCGCCGGAGGCGTGCAGCGACACCTTCTGCCAGGAGAACGGCAACGCCAGTTCGTCGGAGTCCATGCCCAGGATGACGGCGTGCAGCGCACCGTCCAGCAGGGCCGGGTGGACGCCGAAGCCGGTGACCGACAGGTCCTGGGACGCCTTCACCTCGGCGAAGATCTCGTCGCCGCGCCGCCACATCGCCGTCAGGTTCTGGAACGCCGGGCCGTACTGGTAGCCGCGCGCCGCGAGCACCTCGTAGGCCTCGGCGACGTCGACCTCGCGTGCCCCGACCGGCGGCCACACCGCCAGGTCACTGGCCGGCGTGCCCGCCTCGGTGACCAGTTCGCCCTCCGCGTGCAGCGTCCAGGCGGAGCCGTCGCCGTCGGGCTTGGAGAAGATCGACACCGTGCGGGCGCCACCGTTGTCGGGTGCGCCGACGACGACCTGCACCGCGACGCCCTCGGCCGGCAGCACCAGCGGCGCGTGCAGCATCAGCTCTTCGACGCCCGCGCAGCCCACCTCGTCGCCCGCGCGGATCGCCAATTCGACGAAGCCGGCACCGGGGAAGAGCACCACGTCGGCCACCGCGTGATCGCTCAGCCAGGGCTGCGTGGTGGTGGTCAGCCGGCCGGTGAGCACCACGCCGCCGGATTCGGGCAGCTCGACCACCGCACCCAGCAGGGCGTGCTCGGTGTCGCCGAGGCCCAGTCCCAGGGCGTTGGTCGCACCGGAGCCGTTGCCGGACAACCAGAACCGGCGGCGCTGGAAGGCGTACGTGGGCAGGTCCACCAGGCGGCCGCCGGCGCAGACGTCGCGCCATGCCACCCGTCCACCGGACACGGCGTACTCGGCCAGTGCGGTGAGCAGCGTCGCCGGCTCGGGGCGGTCCTTGCGCAGCACCGACGCGGTGAGCGGCTCGGCGGCGGGGTCGCGCTCGGCGAGCGTCTGCGCGATCGACGCGGTGAGCCCACTCGCGGAGCCCAGCTCCAGGAAGCGGGTCACGCCGGCCGCCGCCAACGTCCGTACGCCGTCGGCGAACCGGACGGCCTCGCGGATGTGGCGCTGCCAGTAGGGCGAGGAGCCGAAGTCCGGACCCGCGACCTCACCGGTGAGGTTCGAGATCACCGGGATCGTCGGTGCCGCGACGGACATGCCGCTCGCGAGGGTGTTGAACTCCAGCAGCATCGGCTCCATGAGCGCCGAGTGGAACGCGTGCGAGACCGCCAGGCGGTGCGTGCGGCGGCCCTGCTCCTTGAGGGCGTCGGCGACCTCGGTGACCGCGTCCTCCGGCCCGGAGACGACGACCGACCCCGGGGCGTTGACCGCGGCGATCGACACCTCGGTCGCCCCGCGCGCCTCGAGCAGTCGAGCGACGTCGGCCTCGGTGGCCGCGATCGCCACCATCGCGCCGCCGGCGGGCAGGCGCTGCATCAGCCGGCCGCGGGCCACCACCAGTGCGGCGGCCTTCTCCAGCGACAGGACGCCCGCGACGTGCGCGGCCGACAGCTCGCCGATCGAGTGGCCGATGAGGTAATCCGGTCGCACGCCCCACGATTCGAGCAGGCGGAACAGTGCCACCTCGATCGCGAACAGCGCCGGCTGGGCGAACTCGGTGGTGTCGAGCAGCGCGTCGTTGGCGCCCCACATCACGTCGCGGACCGGACGCAGCAGGTGCCGGTCCAGCTCGCGTGCGCACGCGTCGAACGCCTCGGCGAATACCGGGTGCGCGGCGTGCAGCTCGCGGCCCATGCCGAGGGCCTGCGAGCCCTGGCCGGGGAACACGAACGCGGTCTTGCCGGGTGCGCCGGCGCGGCCGCGGACGACGCCGTCGAGCGCGTCGACCCCGTCGGCCGTGATGGTGCGCAGGCCGTCGAGCAGCGCGTCGCGGTCGGCGCCGAGAACGACGGCGCGGTGGGCGAACTCGGTACGGCCGCCCAGCGTCCAGCCGACGTCGAGGGCGTCGAGGTCCGGATGCGCGGCCACGTGCTCGGCGAGGCGAGCCGCCTGCGCGGCCAGGGCCTCGGGCGTCTTGGCCGACAGTGCCCACGGCAGCACCGGCGGGTGCTGGTCGACGACCACCGGCTCGGAGGGCGCCGCCACGGGTGGCGCCTCCTCGATGATCACGTGGGCGTTGGTGCCGCTGATGCCGAACGACGAGACCCCCGCGCGGCGCGGGTGGCCGTTGGCCGTCCACGGCCGGGCCTCGGTGAGCAGCGCGATCGATCCCATCGTCCAGTCCACGTGCGGGCTGGGCTCGTCGACGTGCAGCGTGGCGGGCAGCAGGTCGTGGCGCAGCGACTGGATCACCTTGATGATGCCCGCGACGCCCGCGGCTGCCTGGCTGTGGCCCATGTTCGACTTGATCGACCCCAGGTACAGCGGCTCGGAACGGTTCTGGCCGTAGGTCGCCAGCAGCGCCTGGGCCTCGATCGGGTCGCCGAGGGTGGTGCCGGTGCCGTGCGCCTCGACGGCGTCGACGTCGGTGGGGCTGAGCCCGGCGTTGGCGAGCGCGGCCAGCACCACCCGCTGCTGGGACGGGCCGTTCGGGGCGGTGAGGCCGTTGGAGGCGCCGTCCTGGTTGATCGCCGAGCCGCGCACCACGGCGAGCACCGGGTGGCCGTGTCGCTGGGCGTCGGAGAGACGCTCGACCAGCAGCACGCCGCCGCCGTCGGCGAAGCCCGTGCCGTCGGCCGCGCCGGCGAACGACTTGCACCGGCCGTCCGGCGCCAGGCCGCGCTGCCTGCTGAACTCGACGAAGACGTCCGGCGTCGCGTTGATGGTGACACCGCCGGCCAGGGCCAGGTTGCACTCGCCGAGGCGCAGCGCCTGCACCGCCATGTGCAGCGCCACCAGGGACGAGGAGCACGCGGTGTCGACCGACACCGCCGGACCCTCGAGACCCAGCACGTAGGACACCCGGCCGGACGCCACGCTGGACGCCTGGCCGGTGAGCCGGAAGCCCTCCGCGCCGTCGGCGCCGATGCCGTAGCCCTGGGCGTACACGCCGGCGAAGACGCCGGTGGACGTGCCGCGCAGGGACGCGGGGTCCATGCCGCCGCGTTCCAGTGCCTCCCAAGCCAGTTCGAGGAACAGGCGCTGCTGGGGATCCATCGCGAGCGCCTCGGTGGGGGACACCCCAAAGAACGCCGGATCGAAGTCCGCGGCGTCGTAGAGGAAGCCGCCGGTGTTGGCGTACGACGTGCCCGCGGCATCGGGATCGGCGTCGAACAGGCCCGTCAGGTCCCACCCGCGGTCGGACGGGAAGTCGGAGATGACGTCACGGCCCTCGGCGAGCATGTCCCACAACGCCTCCGGTGTGTCGGCGCCACCGGGGTAGCGGCAGGCCATGGCGACGATCGCGATCGGCTCGTCGACCACCGACAGCGCCGTCGGGGTCGAGGCGAGCACGGGGGCGTCGCCGGCCAGCTCGGTGCGGATGTAGCCCGCCAGCGCGGCCGGGGTCGGGTAGTCGAAGATCAGCGTCGGCGACAGCGCCAGGCCGGTCGCGGTCTTCAGCCGGTTGCGCAGCTCGACGGCGGTCAGCGAGTCGAACCCGTGGTCGGAGAACGCGAGTTCGGCGGCGATCGAATCAGGGTCGGTGGTGCCGAGCACCGTCGACATGTGCGAGCGCAGCAGGTCGAGGATCAGCGCCTGCTGCGCCTCCTCGCCCAGGCCCGCGAGGCGTTGCGCCAGCGCCGACTTCGACTTGGCGGCTACCAGCGAGTCGTCGACCCGGCGGCGGGTCGACGCCGACGCCAGCGCGCTGAACATCGGCGGCAGCACGCCCTGAGCCGACCGGGCGCGCAGGGCGCTACGGTCGATGCGCGCGGGCGCGAGCAGCGGGTCACCGACCACCAGCGCGGCGTCGAACAGCGCCATCGCGTCGTCACCGGACAGCGCGAGGATGCCGTCGCGGCCGAGCCGCGACAGGTCGGCGGTGTCGAGGTGGCCGGTCATGGCGCTGGCCTGGTCCCACAGGCCCCACGCCAGCGAGGTGGCGGGCAGGCCGTGTGCCCGGCGGTGCGCGGCGAGGCCGTCGACGAACGTGTTGGCCGCGCAGTAGTTGGCCTGGCCGGCCGAGCCGACCACGCCCGCCATCGACGAGAACAGCACGAAGGCAGCAAGATTCGCGTCGCGGGTCAGCTCGTGCAGGTTCCAGGCGGCGTCGACCTTGGCCCGCAGCACCGGGGCCACCCGCTCCGGGGTGAGTGAGGAGACCACGGCGTCGTCGAGCACACCGGTGGCGTGCACGACGGCCGACAGCGGCACCTCCACGTCGGCCAGCACCGCGCGCAGCTGCTCGCGGTCGGCGGCGTCGGCGGCCACCACGCGCACGTCGGCGCCGGCGGCGGTGAGGTCGGCGACCAGCTCGGCCGCACCCGGGGCGTCCGCGCCGCGGCGCGACACCAGCAGCAGGTGGCGGGCGCCGTGGCGGGTGACGGCGTGCCGCGCGACGGCCGCGCCTGCCATGCCGGTGCCACCGGTGATCAGCACCGTGCCCGCGGCCCAGGCGTCGGGGAACGTCATGACGATCTTGCCGATGTGGCGGGCCTGGCTGAGGTGCCGCAGCGCCGCGGCGCCGCGCCGGATGTCCCACGTGGTCACCGGAAGCGGGGTCAGGACGCCGGTCTCGAACATCTCGGCCAGTTCGAGGATGTACTCGCGCATGCGGGGCCGGCCGGGCTCGAACAGGTCGAACGCCCGGTACCGCACACCGGCGTGGGCGGCGGCCACGGTGTCGGCATCGCGGATGTCGGTCTTGCCCATCTCGAGGAAGACGCCGCCACGGGGCAGCAGGCGCAGCGACGCGTCGACGAACTCGCCGGCCAGCGAGTCGAGCACCACGTCGAACCCGCGACCGCCGGTCACCTGGAGGAACTTCTGCTCGAACTCCAGCGTGCGCGAGTCGCCGATGTGGTCGTCGTCGAAGCCCAACGCGCGCAACGTGTCCCACTTGCCGCGGCTGGCGGTGGTGAACACCTCCATGCCCCAGTGCCGGGCCAGCTGGATGGCGGCCAGGCCCACGCCGCCGGTGGCGGCGTGGATGAGGATCGACTGGCCGGGCCGAACGTCGGCCAGCTCCTTGAGCCCGTAGTAGGCCGTGGTGAACACGACCAGCGCCGCGGCGGCCTCCGCGTCGGTCCAGCCGGTCGGGACGGGGGTCACCAGCCGGGCGTCGGCGGCGACGAGCGTGCCGGTGCCCTCCGGGAACAGGCCCATCACCCGCTGGCCGACGGTGAGGTCGGTGACGTCGGGGGCGACCTCGGTGACCACGCCGGAGCCCTCGCTGCCGATCAGCGCGTCGTGGGTGAACATGCCGAGGGTGATCATGACGTCGCGGAAGTTGGCGGCGACGGCGCGCATCTCGACCCGGATGTGGCCCGGCGGCAGTGGCGCACCGGCATTCGGCACCTCGATCAGCGCCAGGTCCTCGAACGTGCCGGCCGTGGTGACGCCGAGGCGCCACGGCACGCCCTCGGGCGGAGTGAGGACGCCGTCGGTGCCGCGGCTGCGCGCCACGCGCGGGGCGTGCAACGCCCCGGCGCGGACCACGACCTGCGGCTCGCCGGTGCCGAGCACCGTGGCGAGATCCCAGTCGCCGTCGGCGTCGACGAGCACAAGGCGCCCCGGGTTCTCGGTCTGTGCGGCGCGGACCAGGCCCCAGACGGCGGCACCCGCCAGGTCGGTGACGTCGGCGCCCGGCAGCGCGACCGCACCGCGCGTGACGACGACCAGCGTGCCCGGCTCGGCGAGCGCGGACTGCACGCGGGCGAGTGCGGCGGTGGTGGCGTCGCGCACCGCGGCCGGCAGATCGTCGGAATCGACGGCCGCCGAGGTGGATTCGTACACCGTCACGCCGTCGGTCGAGCCGGCGGTGTCCGGCGTCGGTACGGCCACCCAGTCGACCTCGAACAGCTCGCCCTCGGCGCGCGCGGTGGCACTAGCGATCTGGTCGGCGCTGACGGGCCGGGCGGTCATTGTGCCCACCGAGAGCACCGGCAGACCAAGGCCGTCGGCCAGTTCGATGGCCACCGAATGGGTTCCGGTCGGCACGATCTTGACGCGCGCGGCCGAGGCGCCCGCCGCGTGCAGCGTGACGCGCTCCCAGGAGAACGGCAGCGCGAGCGTGGCGTCGTGGGGCCCCGCCGCCGCGAGCGCGGCGAGGGCGATGGGGTGCAGCGCCGCGTCGAGCAGCGCCGGGTGCACACCGTACTCACCGGCCGAGAGTTCCTGCGGCAGCGCCACTTCGGCGTACACCTCGTCGCCGCGGCGCCACATCGCGGTCAGGCCGCGGAACGCCGGGCCGTACTGGTAACCGCGCGCACCGAGGGTGTCGTAGGCGTCGGCGACGTTCACCGCCACCGCGCCGGCCGGCGGCCACGCCGACAGGTCGGCACCGGTCGCGGTGTCGGCGGAGACGGTCGCCTCGGCGTGCAGCACCCAGTCGCCGTCCTCGCTCGGACGCGAGAACACCGACACCGCACGGGATCCGGAGTCCTGGGCGGGTCCGACGACCACGCGCAGCGGAACCCCCGTCGGCGGCACCACCAGTGGCGCCTGCAGCGTGAGCTCGTCGACCGACCCGCAGCCGACCTCGTCGCCGGCCCGGATGACGAGGTCGACGAAGCCGGCGCCGGGGAACAGCACCGTGCCGCCGACGGCGTGATCGGGCAGCCAGGACTGGGTCGCCGCGGACAGCCGTCCGGTAAGTAGCACCTGTCCGGTGTCGGGGACCTCGACGACGGCGGTCAGCAGCGCGTGCGCACCGCCGGCCAGACCGAAACCGCTGGCGTCGCCGGTGCCCGCACCGCCGCCGGAGAGCCAGAACCGGCGGCGCTCGAAGGCGTAGGTGGGCAGGTCGGCGAGCGCACCGCCCGGGCAGGCGTGCCGCCAGGCGACCGGCATTCCGGCCACCCAGCCCTGGGCGGCCGAGGCGAGGAACCGGTCCAGGCCGCCGTCGTCGCGGCCGAGCGACGGCACGACGATCGGCTCGGCGCCCTCGACGGCGTCGGTGACGGTGTCGTCGATGCCGGCGATGAGCACCGGGTGCGGGCTGGCCTCGACGAAGGCGCGGTAGCCGTGCCGGCACGCGGTGCGGACGGCCTGGTCGAACTCGACGGTCTGACGCAGGTTGCGGTACCAGTACTGCGCGTCCAGGTCCGCGGTGTCCATCGACTCACCGGTGACGGTGGAGATGAACGCCGTGCGCACCGAACGGGGTTCGACGTCGGCGAGCGCCTCGATCAGCTGCTCGCGGATCGCCTCGACCTGCGCCGAGTGCGACGCGTAGTCCACGTCGACGCGCCGGGCGCGGATCTCCAGCGCCTCGCACTGGCGGATGAGGTCGTCGAGCCCGGCGGTGGCGCCGGACACCACGACCGCCGAGCGACCGTTGATCGCCGCGATGCTCAGACCCTCGATGCCCAGCAGCAGTTCGCGCGCCCGATCGGCGCTGCACGCCAGCGACACCATGCCCGCCGCACCGGACAGCGAGACGAGCAGCTTGCTGCGCAGCGCCACCACGCGGGCGGCGTCGCGCAGGGACAGCGCACCGGCGACGTAGGCCGCGGCGATCTCGCCCTGGGAGTGGCCGATGACGGCGTCGGGCACCACGCCCAGCGATCGCCACAGCCGCGCGAGCGACACCATCACGGCGAACAGCACGGGCTGCACCACGTCGACGCGGTCGAGGCCCTCGCCGGTGCGCAGCACGTCGGTCAGCGACCAGTCCACGAACTCCCCGAGCGCCGCCTCGCAGGCGGCGATCTCCTCGGCGAACACCGGTGCGGCATCCAGCAATTCGACGCCCATGCCCACCCACTGGCTGCCCTGGCCGGGGAACACGAACGCGGTCTTGGCCGTCGGGGTGGCGTGCCCGGTGACGGCGTGCGCGGGCGCCTCGTCGGCGTCGGCCAGCTCGGTGAGCCCGGCCAGCAACGCCGCGCGGTCACCGCCGAGCACCACTGCGCGGTGCTCGAAGGCGGCGCGCCCGGACAGGGTGTGGGCGACGTCGAGGTCGGTGACGTCGGGGTGCTCGGCGAGGTGTGCCGACAGGCGCGCTGCCTGCCCGGCCAGCGCGCCCGGCGTCTTGGCCGACAGCACCCACGGCAGCACCGCGGGCAGTGCCGGGGTGGTCGCGTCGGCGCTCTCGGCGGGCGCCGGCGCCTCCTCGATGATGACGTGCGCGTTGGTGCCGCTGATGCCGAACGACGACACGCCGGCCCGGCGCGGCGCCGTGCCCGCGGGCCACGGCTTGGCGTCGGCCAGCAACTCGACCGCACCGGCCGTCCAGTCCACGTGCGGGCTCGGGGCGTCGACGTGCAGGGTCTGGGGCAGCACGTCGTTGCGCATCGCCATGATCATCTTGATGACGCCGGCGACGCCCGCGGCGGCCTGGGTGTGGCCCATGTTCGACTTGATGGACCCGAGGTAGAGCGGCTGCTGCCGCTCCTGGCCGTAGGTGGCGAGCAGCGCCTGCGCCTCGATCGGGTCGCCCAGCGGGGTGCCGGTGCCGTGGCCCTCGACCACGTCGACCTGCGCGGTGGTCAGGCCGGCGTTGGCCAGCGCGGCGCGCACCACGCGCTGCTGCGACGGGCCGTTGGGGGCGGTGAGCCCGTTGGAGGCGCCGTCCTGGTTGACTGCGGAGCCGCGCACCACGGCCAGCACCTGGTGGCCGTTGCGCAGCGCGTCGGAGAGGCGCTCGACCACCAGCACGCCGCCGCCCTCGGCCCAGCCCACGCCGTCGGCCGCACCGGCGTACGGCTTGCACCGGCCGTCCGGCGCCAGGCCGCGGTGGCGGCTGAACTCCACGAAGATCGTCGGGGTGGCGTTGACGGTGACACCGCCGGCCAGCGCCATGTCGCACTCGCCGAGCCGCAGCGCCTGCACGGCCTGGTGCAGCGCGACCAGCGACGACGAGCACGCGGTGTCGACCGAGACCGCTGGGCCCTCGAGACCCAGCACGTAGGCCACGCGGCCGGAGGTGACGCTCGAGGTCATGCCGGTCAGGCGGTACCCCTCGATGGCGTCGTCGCTCATGCCGTAACCGCCCGCGATGACCCCGGCGAACACGCCGGTCGAGCTGCCGCGCAGTGAGTGCGGGTCCACCCCGGCACGCTCGAGGGCCTCCCAGGACAGCTCGAGCAGCATGCGCTGCTGCGGGTCCATGGCCAGCGCCTCGTTGGCGGCGATGCCGAAGAACGGGGCGTCGAAGTCGGCGACGCCGTCGACGAAGCCGCCGGAGCGCGCGTAGGACTTGCCGGGGGCGTCGGGATCGGGGTCGAAGAGGCTCGCGACGTCCCAGCCGCGGTCGTCGGGGAGGTCGGTGATGACGTCGCGGCCCTCGGCCACCATCCGCCACAGGTCCTCGGGCGAGGCGACGCCACCGGGGTACCGGCAGGCCATGCCGACGACGGCGACCGGCTCACCGGACCGCTCGAGGAGCGCACGGTTCTGGTTCTTCAGCCGCTCCACCTGGACGAGCGCCTTGCGGAGCGCCTCGGTCGCGTGCTCGAGTTGATTGACCATGCGGTGCCATCCCTATTAGTCAGCCCACTGACGTTGGGCCTGCCGTTCACCCGCCCGGGAGACGGCGCTGAGGTACTCGGCGCCGAGCCTGGTACGGATGCGCTGATGCGGCGCCTGACCTGCCCGATCCTGGTCGGTCCGGCCGAGACGCCACCGTGCCCACCGCGACGTCGATGTCACGGTGCCGTACTGCCCCCGACGCAGTCGCGCTGCACGGCGGACCGTCGCCGCAGTGTGTTCTGCCGCACGGCCCGCGCGTCGCGCATGGGTGACCATATCCGACGTCGGCCACATCGCGAGTGTCGTGTGGCCGGACGGCCGTGCGCACCGGCGGGGGTTTCGTACACTCGGGCGACCAGTCGACCGGCCCCAGCCCGGTCCCCGGCGGTGGAGGTGGTGATGACGGTGCACGCAGCGCACCGACCCGTCCACCAGGGGCATCGGGTGCTGGTGCTCGACGCGCACGCCGACTTCGACCGCACCGTCGTCGGGGCCAAGGGCCGCGGCCTGGCCGAGATGGCGCGCCTCGGGCTGCCGGTTCCGCCGGCCTTCTGCCTGACCGTCGAGTGGGGTCCCGCCGTGGCCGCCGATCCCGCGGCCGTCGTCGACGCCGCCTGGGACGACGTGCTCGGCGGACTCGGTTGGCTGCAGGGCCGCACCGGCGCGACGTTCGGCGGCGGCGCCCGCCCGCTGCTGGTCGCGGTGCGCAGCAGCGGTGCCACGTCCATGCCCGGGATGCTCGAGACCGTGCTCGACGTCGGCGTCGACGCCGCCGTGGCCGACGCGCTGGGCGCCGCCCACACACCGGATTTCGCGCACGACACCGTCGAGCGCTTCCGGCGCGGCTACCGCCGGGCCGTGCACGCCGCGCCGCCAGAGCAGCCGTACGCGCAGCTGCGGGCCGCCATCGAGGCGGTCCTGGCGTCGTGGTCGTCGCCGCGGGTCACCGCGTACCGCCGCCACCACGGGCTGTCGGAGCCGGGCGCCGTCGCGGTGCTGGTGCAGGCGATGGTGTTCGGCAACCTCGACACCCACTCGGGCACCGGCGTCCTGTTCACGCGCAATCCCGCGACCGGCGCCCGGGAACCGTTCGGCGAATGGCTGCCCACCGGCCAGGGCGACGACGTGGTGTCCGGGGTCACCGACTGCCAGCCGATCGAGGCGCTGCGCCGGGCGCTGCCGCACGTACACGCCGAGCTGCTGGAGGCCGGGCGCCGCCTGGAGACGCACGCCGCCGACGTGCAGGACATCGAGTTCACCGTCGAGCGCGGCAGGCTGTGGCTCCTGCAGTCGCGGGTGGCGCAGCGCTCGCCGCGCGCGGCGGTCCGGCTCGCGCTGGACCTGCACGACGAGGGGCTGATCGACGACGCGCTGGCGCTCGCCCGGGTGACGCCCGCCCAGTTGCGCGCCGCGATGGCCACCACGCTGGCGCCCGAGACACGGCAGGCCGCCGAGCTGCTCGCCACCGGGCTGCCGGCCAGCCCCGGTGTCGCGTCCGGGGTGGTGTGCACCACCAGCGACGCGGCGGCCGACGCCGCCGACGAGGGACGCGACGTGGTGCTCGTCCGCCCGACCACCAGCCCCGACGACATGGCCGGCATGGTCGCCGCGCGGGCCGTGGTCACCGAGGTCGGCGGCGCCACCAGCCATGCCGCGATCGTCGCCAGGGAGCTGGGCCTGCCCGCCGTGGTCGGGTGCGGCAGCGGGCTCGGAGAGCGGCTCGACGGGCGGACCGTCACCGTCGACGGCGATACCGGCGAGGTGCGCGACGGGGCGCTGCCGCTGTCGGCGTGGTCGGCCGACGACACCCCCGAACTCCATCGGCTGACCGACCTCGCCCGCCGGGTCAGCCCGCTGCGGGTGCACGACGCGGGCCCGCACCCCGCCGTCGCTGCCACCGAGAGCGCCGTCGCGGCGGCGCTGGGGCAGGGATGGACCGACGTCGTGTCCTCCGACCCGCTGGTGGCCACACTGATCGCCGCACGGGGCCGACGGTGACCGACGACCTCGCGGTGCTGCAGATTATCCGGCTCAAGGGCCGCGTCGCACCCGCCGACCTCGGCGTCGTACTCGGCGCGGACTGCGTCGCCGTCGTCGAACGCCTGGTGGTCGACGGCGTGCTCGCCGGCGGGCCGGCCGTCCGGCTGGCGTCGGAGGGCCGCACGCGCCTGACCGAACTGCTCGCCGCCGAGCGCGCCGCCGTCGACGCGGATGCGGCCGCCGACGTCTACGCGGACTTCGTCCCGATCAACGCCGACTTCAAGGCGGCGCTGTCGACGTGGCAGCTGGTCCGCGAGGAGGGCACCCCGGCCGCGGCCGCCGAGGTGCTGGCCCGCGTCGAGGACGTGCACGCCCGGGTGGTCCCGGTGATCGCGGCGGCAGCCGGCCTGGTCGGTCGGCTGGCGCGCTACGCCGACCGGTTGGCCACGGCGCTGCGGCTGGCCCGCGAGGGCGATCTGACGTGGCTGAGCCGTCCGCTCGTCGACTCGTACCACACCGTGTGGTTCGAGCTGCACGAGGAACTCATCGGGCTCGCCGGACGCACCCGCGACGCCGACTGACCGGCCATCCGGCGAACGGATTCGACGAGTGTGCCGATTTCCGACGTGGTCTTGAAAACGATGGCGCACGCTGGATCTCGCTCGTCGTCGTGAAAGGACCGTTGCGCTGCAGTTCATCGCCCGTCTGGCGCTCGCCGCGCCACGACTGATCCTCCTCGCTGCCGCCGTGGTGGCCATCGCCGCCGGCGTCTACGGCATCCACGTGACGAAGTCGTTGTCGGCCGCCGGCTTCCGCGATCCCGGCGCCGAGTCCTCCCGGGTGGCCGACCTGATGGCCGACCGCTTCGGGCAGGGCGACCTGCAGATGGTGCTGACCGTCGACGCCGCGGCCAGTCCCGGCGGCGCTCGCGGCGCCGCGGCGCAGGCCGTCGGCCACGACGTCGTCGACGGCGTGCGGGGCTACCCGTTCGTCGCCACCGTCGCGTCCCCGTGGACGGTGCCCGCGGCGACGGCCAACGCGCTACTCAGCTCCGACGGCAGCACCGGCCTGGTGGTGATCGGGATCGACGGCGACGGCAGCGACGCTCAGCGGCACGCCGGGGAACTCGCCGAGCGGTTCGCCGGTACCCGGGGCGACGTCACCGTGACCGCGGGTGGCCCGGCGATGGCCTACGTCGAGGTGAACCGGCAGTCCGAGCGCGACCTGCTGACGATGGAGGCGCTGGCGCTGCCCTTCACCTTCCTCATCCTCATCGGGGTGTTCGGTGGGTTGCTCGCCGCGGCCATTCCCCTGGCCGTCGGGATCTGGGCGATCGTCGGGTCGACGGCGCTGCTGCGGCTGCTGACGGCGGTCACCGACGTGTCGACGTTCGCGCTGAACCTGACCATCGCGATGGGGTTGGCGCTGGCCGTCGACTACACGCTGCTGATCGTCAGCCGGTTCCGCGAGGAGCGCGCGGCCGGCGCCCCGGTCGAGGCCGCGCTGTGCCAGACCATGGCGACCGCCGGGCGGACGGTGGTGTTCTCGGCGACGACGGTCGGCCTGTCGATGGTCGCGCTCGCGCTGTTCCCGATGTACTTCCTGCGCTCCTTCGCCTACGCCGGCATCACCGTGGTGGCGCTGACTGCGCTGGCGGCGCTGGTGATCGCCCCGGCGGCGATCGTGGTGCTGGGCGACCGGCTCGACGCGGTGGACCTGCGCCGGTATGCGCGGCGGGTGCTGGGTCGGCCCGGCGCGGCGCGCACCGTGGACGACACGTTCTGGTACCGCACCGCGCGATTCGCGACGCGGCGGGCGGTGGCGGTGGGCATCGGGGTCACCGTGCTGCTGCTGACCCTCGGAGCGCCGTTCCTGGACGTCAAGTGGGGTTTCCCGGACGAACGGATGCTGCCGGCCTCGGCGTCGGCCCGCCAGGTGGGCGACCAGCTGCGCACCGAGTTCGGCTACGACCCGTCGACGGCGATGACGATCGTCGTGCCGGACGCCGATGACGTTGCCGCAGTGGAGATGTCGCGGTTCGCGCGCGACCTGTCCGCCACCTATTACGTGACGTCGGTGTCGGCGCCGACCGGGACGTTCGTGTCCGGGGCCCTGCGGGGGCCGCCGTCGGCGCCGACCGGGGTGGCCGACGGCAGCGCGTTCCTCACCGTCACCTCCACGGCGCCGGTCGTCACCGACGAGACGCCGAGCCCGCTGGACTGGATGCGCTCGGTGGTCGGACCGGACGGCCGCCCGTTCCTCATCGGCGGCATCGCGCAGGTGACGCACGACAACGCCGAGGCCATCAGCTCACGACTTCCGTTGGTGCTGTTGGTGATCGGCGCCATCACGTTCGGGCTGCTGTTCCTGCTCACCGGCAGCCTGCTGCTGCCGATCAAGGCCGTCGTTCTCAACGTGCTGTCGCTGACGGCGACGTTCGGGGCGCTGGTGTGGATCTTCCAGGAGGGGGCGCTCGGGGCGCTGGGCACCACGGCGACGGGATCGCTGGTGGCGCACGTGCCGGTGCTGTTGTTCTGCATCGCCTTTGGCCTCTCGATGGACTACGAGGTGTTCCTGCTCAGCCGCATCCGGGAGTACTGGTTGGAGGGTGGTCGGCGGACCCGGGCCGACAACGACGAGGCGATCGCACTCGGTCTGTCACGCACGGGGCGCATCGTCACGGCGGCCGCGCTGCTGATGGCGGTGTCCTTCGCCGCGCTGATGGCGTCCGAGGTGTCGATCATGCGGATGTTCGGGCTGGGGTTGACGCTGGCGGTGCTCGTGGACGCGACGCTGGTCCGGATGCTGCTGGTGCCTGCCTTCATGCACCTGATGGGGCCGCGGAACTGGTGGGCGCCGGACGGGATGCGCCGCTGGCACGACCGCTTCGGGCTGCGCGAGTGCGGCCCGGTCCGCCTGCGCGCCGCGCGTGGCCGGCACCGCATGCCGTCGGAGATGGTGCGGGTCCGGCACTAAAGATCGCCGGGTGTTCGGCCGTCGAGTGTGAATCTCACGACGCAAAACGGGGTTTATCCGTCGCCAGATGCACACTCGGCGTCGACAGCGATGCTCAGCCCGCGGGCGCGGGCGCGGGGAACGGCAGCGTGATCGGCGCGAGCCCGGGGATCTGCAGCACGTTCGGCGGCGGTTCGGTCGGCTCGGGCGGGATCTCCGACGCGGGCGGGCCGGGCGGCGGCCCGAGCGGGGGCTCGGTCGGCGTGGGCTGCACCGACGACGACGGCACCGACGACGTTGGCACCGACGACGACGTGGGGGCCGGGGACTCCGTCGACGACGGCGGAGTGGACGGGGCCGGGGCCGAGGACGACGTGGGCGCGGGTGCCGATGGTTCCGGGGCGGGCGTGGCGGCCGACGCCGGCGGCACCGCGGTCGGAGCCGGCGTGGCCGGTGCCGCGGTCGTGGACGACGGGGTGGCGGGCGGGGGAGCGGCAGGCGCCGGCCCCGCGTCCTGTCGGCCGAAGCGCCCCACGAGCGGCTGCCACTCCGGCCCGGCCGCGCGGCTGACGTTGCACGACACCTGGCGGCTGCCCGCCGCCCAACTCGCCCGGGCGACCGGCACGAAGGCCGCGACGAGGCCGGCGGTGCTCAGCCCGCCCGGCGCGAGGTAGGCGTCGGCGATGCGGGTGCACTCCTCGCGCAGCAGCGCCTCCTGCGCGGCGTCGGCGGGGTAGGCCTCGCCCAGGCGCTCGCCGACGTTTACCGCGCCGGCCACCTCGGCGGCGTGCGGCTGCGCGCAGTCGACCGGTGCGTCCGCCGACGGGGTCACGGGGTCTTCGGCACTCGCGGCGCCCAGGCACGTTCCCGGTGGCCACACCCTCGACTGGTCCAGCTCGGCGACCTGCCCCGAGCAGCTGCAGCCCGCACAGCAGGTTGCGGTCCTCCGGCTTGGCGGCCGCATCGCCCGCCCACAGCACGCTGCTGGTGAATCGGCTGTTCGGGTCGTAGCGCGGCCCGAGGTACTCGCTGACGGCGCGCTGGCACGGCTGGGCGAACTCGTTCATCGGCACCGACGAGGCCACCTCGAACACGTGGTCGCTGGTGCATTGCACGAACGACGGCTTGTCCGGCTCGTTGGGCGGCCAGTTCAGGCAGGTGCCGGTCTGCGCGTTGGCGAACACCTTGGCGGCGCGGCTGTCCCGGTTCGGATCGCGCACCGCCGATTCCGGCGACGCCAGCTGGAACACGGCGGCGACGATCAGTCCGATGAGCGCCAGACCCAGCGCCGCACGCTTGTTGGTGCGAGTCTGGGAATCCCCGCACGGGCCGGACCGCTCGGCCGGTTCCCGGCCGAGGGCGGCCAACGCGCTGTCGAGGTCCGAACCCGTCACGGCCGGTCACCGCGCGCGGCACCACGCCAGCCGAGTTTGCTAGCCACGGTCGAAGCTTGGCACGAGTCACCACGGCGTGCCATGCGGAGCGACCGCATCGTGGCGGGGTCGGCGCTCGATCGTTACTTCAGCAGCGGATCGCGCGGCAGCCCGAGGATCCGTTCGGCGATCGTGTTGCGCGTGATCTCCGACGTCCCGCCCGCGATCGTCATGGCCCGGTTCCCCAGGTAGGTGACGGCGAGTTCGGGGAACCGTCCGGTGACGGCACCCACCCCGGCCAGGTCCATGCCCAGTTCGGTCAGCCGCTGCGACTGTTCGGCCAGCACCAGCTTGGTGACGTTGCCCTCCGGCCCGGGTTCGGCTCCGGAGATCGCCCGCGTCACCCGACGCAGGTTGAGCAGCCGCAGCGTGTGCGCCTCGGCGATCACCTCGCCGGCCCGACGGACGTAAGCCGCCGCCGTCTCCGGCGCGACACCGTCCAGCAACGCGACGAGGTCGTCCACGGTGAAACCGGTCGGCGCCGAGGAGCCGCCGCCGATCGAGATGCGTTCGTTCCCGAGCGCCGCGCGCGCGACGAGCCAACCGCGGTTCACGTCACCCACGACGTCGGCGTCCGGTACGAACACGTCGTCGAAGAAGACCTCGTTGAAGTGCGCGTGCCCGGTCATGCCGCGCAACGGGTTCACCGTGACGCCGGGCGCGCTCATGTCGATGGCCATCATCGTGACGCCGGCGTGCTTGGCGGCGTCGGGATCGGTACGCACCGTCGCCAGTCCCCACTGGCACTGGTGCGCGAGGCTCGTCCACACCTTCTGGCCGGTGACCCGCCACCCGCCGTCGACGCGGACCGCGGCCGTCCGCACCGCAGCGGCGTCGGAGCCCGCACCCGGCTCGGAGAACAACTGGCACCACATCACCTGGCCGCGCAGCACGGGTTCGACCCAACGTTCCCGCTGCTCGTCGGTGCCGGCCTGCGCGATGGTCAGGGTCACCCAGCCGGTGATCCCCAGGTCCGCCCGCTCGACGCCGGCGAATTCCTCCTCGATGACCAGCTGTTCGAGCACGTCGGCGTCGCGTCCCCACGGACGGGGCCAGTGCGGCACCAGATAGCCGGAGTCGACGAGGGCGTCGCGTCGCGCCTGCTCCGGCAGGGACCGCAGCGTCGCGACGGCGTCGCGGGCCGCGGCCCGGAACGCGTCGGCCTCCGGCGGCAGCGTGAACGACGCGCCGGCGGCCCGGCCGGTGCGCCGGCCGGCGACGACGTCGAGCAGGGGATCGCCGGCGTCGGCGATCAGCGCGGCGAGCGTGCGGGCGCGACGCAGATACAGATGGGCATCGTGTTCCCAGGTGAAGCCGATCCCGCCGTGCAACTGCACGTTCAGCTCCGCGTTGGCGACCTGCGCTCCGATCGCGTGCGCGGCGGCCACCGCGGCGGCGAACCACGCCCCGTCCAGGTCGTCGGCGCGGGCGGCGTCCCAGGCCGCGGCGGTCGCCTGCTCGGCGGCCACCAGCATGTTGGCGGCGTGGTGCTTGACCGCCTGGAACGTGCCGATCGTGCGGCCGAACTGTTCGCGGACCATCGCGTAGTCGACCGCCATCTCCAGTGTCGCCCAGCTGATTCCGACGGCCTCGGCCGCCGCCAGGGTGCGGAACGCGCTGCGGGCCCGCTCGGCCGCGCCCGGAAGAACCCGCTCGCCGGCGACGGCTGCGCCGTCGAGCGTCACCGTGCCGATGCTGCGGGTGGTGTCGAGCGCCTCGCAGGACGTGACGACGACGCCCTCGGCACCGGCGTCGACGACGACGACGTCGCCGCCCGCGACGAGCACCAGCACGTCGGCGTCCGGGGCGCCGAGCACCGCCGCGCACTCGCCGTGTGCCGTCCCGCCGTCGACGGTCACCGAACCCGACGTGCCGAGCGCCGCGACGCGCGACCCGTCGGCGAGTCCGGGCAGCAGGGCGCGGCGCAGCGTCGCCGATCCGCTCGCCCCGATGACGGCGGCCGCGGACACCGTCGGCAGGAACGGCCCGGGGCACAGGTGTCGCCCCAGCACCTCCAGCACCACCGCCACCTCGGCCAGGCCGAAGCCCGAGCCGCCGTACTCCTCGGCGACGGCGAGACCCTGCCAGCCGAGGTCGGCCGCGGCCTGCCACACCGCGGCGGGGTGGGTGGGTCCACCGTCGAGCGTGGCGCGGGCGCCGCCGCGGGCGTCCAGGCGTTTGAGCTGGCCTGATGCCGAGTCGGCGAGGGCGCGGTGCTCGTCGGTGATGGCCAGGGCGGAGGTGCTCACGACAGCGACTCAAGCACGAGTTCGGTTCGCAGTAGACACATTTCCGAAGTCGTCGATTACCGACGAGCCACGGGGGTACGCTCGCGCCCATGCCCAGTCGCCCGGACACCCGCCATCCCGGACCGACGCTGACGACGCGTCTGCGTTGGCTCGCCACGGCGGGGCCGTCGGACTACCTGCTCGCGGCCAGCGTGGGCGCGGCGTCGCTCCCGGTGATCGGCAAGCGCCTCGAACCGCTCGGCGGTCTCACCGCCATGAGCATCTGGGGGATCCGGCACATGCCGGACTTCCTGAGCGCGGCCGCCAAGTCGCTCGTCACGCCGAACGACGGCGAACTGCGCAAGCGCGAACGCGATTCGGCGAACGCGGTGGCCCAAGCCGCGCTGCGCGGTGCGGTGAACGCCGACGCCCTGGACGAGGAATGGCCCGCGCCGGACGGCACGCCGCCGGTGTGGCGCGCGTTCGAGCACCGCCGCAACGTGTACCGCTCGTCGGTGCGCTACGGCGACAGCCCGGCGCAGGTGCTCGACGTGTGGCGCCCGAAGGAACTCCCCGCGCAGCCGGCGCCGGTGCTGCTGTTCGTCCCGGGCGGCGCCTGGGTGCACGGCAGCCGCATCCTGCAGGGCTACGCGCTGATGTCGCATTTGGCCGAGATGGGCTGGGTCTGCCTGTCCATCGACTACCGCGTGGCCCCGAATCACCGGTGGCCGCAACACCTCACCGACGTCAAGACGGCGATCGCCTGGGCGCGGGCCAACGTCGACCGGTTCGGCGGCGACCGCAACTTCCTCGCCATCGCCGGGTGCTCGGCCGGCGGTCACCTTGCGGCGCTCGCCGGGCTGACGCCCAACGACCCGGAGATGCAGGAGGACCTGCCCGCCGGTGCCGACACCTCGGTGGACGCGGTCGTCGGCATCTACGGCCGGTACTGCTGGGAGGACCGCTCGACCGTCGAACGGGACCGGTTCGTCGACTTCCTGGAGCGCGTGGTGGTCAACCGCACGATCGCCGACGACCCCGAGCTGTTCCGCAAGGCCTCGCCGCTCGCGCAGGTCAACGCCGACGCGCCGCCGTTCCTGGTGGTGCACGGCGCCGGTGACAGCGTCATCCCGGTCAAGCAGGCCCGCGACTTCGTCGAGGCGCTGCGGCGCACCTCGCGCGCGTTGGTCGGCTACGTCGAGCTGCCCGGCGTGGGCCATGGCTTCGACATGACCGACGGCCCCCGCACCGGAGCCATGGCGAGGGCGATCGGACTGTTCCTCGAGCAGGTTCGCCGAAACCACGCGGTGATGGGCGACAAGCAGGTTGTATAGCCTCCGCACGACGTGAGGGGGTTGCCGTGAAGAGGCTCAGCGGCTGGGACGCGGTCCTGCTGTACTCCGAGGCGCCGACGGTGCACATGCACACGCTCAAGCTGGCGGTCATCGAGATCTCCGACCTCGGGGGCCGGCAGTTCGGCATCGATGAGTTCCGGCAGGTGATTCACGGCAGGCTCTACAAGCTCGATCCGTTCCGCTACGAACTCGTCGACATCCCGTTCAAGTTCCACCACCCGATGTGGCGGGAGAACTGCGAGGTGGACCTCGACTACCACGTCCGCCCGTGGCAGGTGCGCGCCCCGGGAGGACGACGCGAACTCGACGAGGCCGTCGGCGAGATCGCCAGCACGCCGCTGGACCGCAGCCGGCCGCTGTGGGAGATGTACTTCATCACCGGGCTCGCGGGCGGTCGCATCGCGGTGCTCGGCAAGATCCACCACGCGCTGGCCGACGGCGTCGCCTCGGCCAACCTGCTGGCCCGCGGTATGGACCTGCAGCCGGGGCCGCAGGCCGAACGCGATTCGTACGCCACCGATCCCGCGCCGGCGAAGTCGGAGCTGGTGCGCACGGCGTTCGTCGACCACCTCCGTCAGATCCGGCGCCTGCCCGCGGTGCTGCGCTACTCGGCGGAGGGCATGAACCGGGTGCGCAAGGCCGATAAGAAGCTCTCGCCCGAGCTGACCCGGCCGTTCACGCCGCCACCGTCGTTCATGAACCACATGGTCGACGCCACCCGCCGGTTCGCGACGGCGACGCTGGCGCTGGCCGACGTCAAGGAGACGGCGAAGACGCTCGGTGTCACGATCAACGATATGGTGCTCGCGATCTCGGCGGGGGCGCTGCGCCAGCTCTCGCTGCGCTACGACGGCGCGGCCGACCACCCGTTGCTCGCGTCGGTGCCCGTGAGCTTCGACTTCTCCCCGGATCGCGTGTCCGGCAACTACTTCAGCGGCGTGATGATGGTGGTGCCGATTCAGCTCGCCGATCCGCTGGAGCGGGTGCGGGCCGTGCACGAGGCCGCCCGCGAGGCCAAGGAGACCCACCACCTGATGGGGCCCGAGCTGGTGAGCCGGTGGTCGTCGTACTTCCCGCCGGCGCCGATGGAGGCGCTGTTCCGTTGGCTGGCCACCAAGGACGGTCAGAACAAGGTGCTCAATCTTCCGATCTCGAACGTGCCGGGCCCGCGCGAGCCCGGCCGCGTGGGCGGCGCTCTGGTCACCGAGATCTACTCGGTGGGACCGCTGACCACCGGTAGCGGCATCAACATCACGGTGTGGAGCTACGTCGACCAACTCAACGTGTCGGTGCTGTCCGACGGCTCGACGCTCGAGGACCCGCACGAACTCACCGACGCGATGGTGGACGCCTTCGTCGAGATCCGCGCCGCCGCCGGGCTTTCCACCGAGCTGACGGTGATCGAATCGGCTATGGCGCCGTAGGCGTGCGCTTCGCGCGCACCCAGTCGAGGAAGTGGCCGACCGCGGTCGCGGTGAAGTGCCCGTGCGGTGATCCGAAGAAGTCGAACGCGTGCTGGGCGTGCGGAATCTCGCTGTAGATTACCGGGTTTCGCGAGACGCCCTGCAGTGCCGCGACGAAGTCCCGCCCCTCCTGGACCGGGATGATCGAGTCGTCCTCGCCGTGCAGCACGAAGAACGGTGGCGCGTCGGCACGCACCTTCGTGATGGGGGACGCGTCGAGGTAGAGGTCGCGTGCCTCGTCGAACGGTCGCTTGACGATGAACTTCTGCAAGATTGAGATGAACTCCGGCCGACCGGATCCCTCGCGGGTGAACCAGTCGTAGCGGCCGTAGATCGGGACCGCCGCGAGCACCGAGGTGTCGACGTCCTCGAAACCCGGTTGCCACTGCGGCTCGTTGGGCGTCAGCGCGGCGAGCGCGCACAGGTGCCCGCCCGCCGATCCGCCGGTGATCGAGATGGCGTCGGGGTCGCCGCCGTAGTCGGCGATGTTCTCCTTGACCCATGCCAGCGCCCGCTTGACGTCGATGATGTGCGCGGGCCAGGTGTGCCGGGGACTGATGCGGTACGCCATCGACACGCAGATCCAGCCGCGCTCGGCGAGGTGGCCCATCAGCGGGTAGGCCTGCGGGCGGCGCATGCCGATCGCCCAGGCGCCGCCGGGCACCTGCAGCAGCACCGGCGCCTTGCCGTCGCGGGGAAGGTCGGCGCGGTGCCAGATGTCGGCGACGTTGGCGCGGTGCGGGCCGTAGCGCACCACGTCGGTCTTCTTCACGTACGTGCGCCGAGTCCACGACGTCCGCAGCACGCCGGCGGGCCGGCGTCGCCGTGCCTCCTTGGCCACCTCGACGTAGTCGTCGCCGAGCGCCTCGCGCAGTGGGTCCTCGAACTCGGGCTGGGACTTGGCGTTGCGGACGTAGACGTAGCCGAGCAGACCCCACGCCGCGGCGGTGAGCCCCAGCGCGACGCGGCCGGCGCGGCTGCGGAAGTCGCCGCGCACACCGCGGCGCAGCGCGTCGAGCATCGAGGCGCCGAGGAGCACGGGCGCGGCCTCGCCGGTCGGCCAGCCGGCGAAGAACACCGGGATGGTGACGTAGCCCTCGCGGCCGAGCGGCTGCACGGCGTTGGCGGCGTTGACGAGTTCGACGGTGGCGCGCAGCAGCGGGAAGCGGCGCGGACGCCGGCTACGTCTGGTCGGCGATCGCTTGGAGCTCACGTCGAAGGATCTTGCCAGTGCTGCCCCGGGGCAAACCTTCCAGCACGTCGATGGTGCGGGGGACCTTGTAGTTGGCCAGGTGTTCGCGCACGTGCGCCTTGAGGTCGTCACCGGTGACCTCGGCGCGATCGCGCAGGACCACGAACGCCGCGAGCCGCTGGCCGTAGTCCGCGTCGTCGACGCCGAGCACCGCGGCCTCGGCGACGTCGGGATGCGCGGCGAGGGTCTTCTCGACCTCGATCGGGTACACGTTCTCGCCACCGGACACGATCATCTCGTCGTCGCGGCCGACCACGAACAGCCGACCGTCCGCGTCGAGCCGGCCGAGGTCGCCCGAGGACATGAACCCGTCGTGGAAGTCCTTGGTGGTGCCGGAGGTGTACCCGTCGAACTGGGTGGAGTTGCGCACGTAGATGGTGCCGACCTCGCCGACCGGTACCTCGCGCAGCTCGGCGTCGAGGATGCGGATCTCGGTCCCCTCGGCGGGCCGGCCCGCCGTGTCGGGCGCGGCGCGCAGGTCGGCCGGGGTGGCCGTGGCGATCATGCCCGCCTCGGTGGCGTTGTAGTTGTTGTAGACGACGTCGCCGAACTGGTCCATGAACGCCGTGACGACGTCGGGACGCATCCGCGACCCCGAGGCCGCGGCGAAGCGCAGGCTGCGGCAGTGGTACCGGGCGCGCACCGCGTCGGGCAGGTCCATGATGCGGTCGAACATCACGGGAACGACGCACAGCCCGGTGGCGCGGTGCGTGTCGATCAGCGCGAGCGTGGCCTCCGGGTCGAACCGGCGCCGGGTGACGATGGTGCACGCCATCGACGCCGCGAATGCCAGTTGCGAGAAGCCCCAGGCGTGGAACATGGGCGCGACGATCACCGTGGTCTCTCCGGCGCGCCACGGCGTCCGGTCCAGGATCGCCTTGAGCGTCTCGGGTCCGCCGCCGGAGTGCTTGGCGCCCTTCGGCGTTCCGGTGGTCCCGGACGTGAGCAGGATGGTGCGGCCATTCTCGGCGGCGCGCACGGGCGTCCGTCCGGCGTGCGCGGTGATCATCGCCTCGACGGTGCGTTCGCCCGCGCCGCCATCGGTCCACGCGACGATGCGCGTGGCCCGCGGGAGGTCGGCCAGCGCGCGGTCGACGGTGTCGGTGAACTCCTCGTCGTAGACCACGGCCAGCGAGCGGGGTGCCGCGTCGGTGCCCGCGCCCGCCTCGCGCGCCAGCACCTCGGCCAGTGCCGGTCCGGCGAAGGACGTGTTGAGCAGCAGCACGTCGGCACCGATGCGGTTGGCGGCGATCAGCGCGTCGACGAAGCCGCGGTGGTTGCGCGCCATGATCGCGACCACGGCGGGCGCGCCGTCGGGCAACGTCTGCAGGGCGGCGGCGAATGCGTCGGCGCGCGAGTCGATCTCGGTCCACGTCAGCGTGCCGATCTCGTCGATCAGCCCGGCGCGGTCACCGCAGCGTTGCGCGGCGGCGGCGAATCCGCTGGTGATGCCCATGTGTTCGCGGGCCATGGCGGCGGCGATGCGGACGTAGCGGTCGGGTCGCAGCGGCGCGATGACGCCGGCGCGGACCATCGTGGTCACCAGTCCGAGCGGTCCGGCGACGCGGTCGGTGAGCGCCATGCGTCGCTCAGCCGACGATCGGCAACCGGCGTTGCGCGGCCAGCTCGTCGAGGGCGCGCTGCATGACCCACCGGACGTGCGCATCGACCTCGTCGACGTCGGGGTCCTCGCCGAACTCGGCGACGATGTCGATCGGCGGCAGCACCTGGGTGATGATCTTGCTGGGCAGCGGCACGTTCACCGGGAGCACGGCGCTGAGCCCGAACGGGAAGCCGAACGAGATCGGCAGGATCTTGGCCCGCAGCAGCTTGTCCAGGCGCAGCAGCTTCGCGAACCCGGTGCCGCGGCTCAGGTACAGCTGGGTCTCCTGGCCGCCGATCGACACCGACGGGACGATCGGCACGCCGGCGTTGAGTGCGGCGCGGACGTAGCCGGTGCGACCGCCGAAGTCGATGCGGTGCCGCGCATTCCACGGCCGGTAGACGTCGTAGTCGCCGCCGGGGAACACGATGACGACGCCGCCGGTGCGCAGGGCCTCGTCGGCGTTGTCGTGGTTGGCCGGGATGAAGCCGGTCCGGGTGAAGAAGTCACCGGTCGGGCCGACGAACAGCAGGTCGAAGCCCAGCGTGTAGATGGGGCGGTCGAAGCCGAAGCGGGCGTAGAAGTCGGTGGCGAAGACCGGTACGTCCATCGCGAACAGGCCGCCGGAGTGATTCGACACCACCAGCACGCCGCCGGGTGGGATGTTGTCGAGGCCGCGCACCTCGGCGCGGTGGTAGCCCTTGATGAGCGGACGCAGCCAGCCCATCACCTTCGCGGTGAGACCGGGATCCCACTTCGTCACCTCGGACACGTCGGGTGCGCTCATCGGACCCCCTCGAAGGAATTGGAACGTGTTCTAGTTTCGAGGATAGCTCGTGAGCGGCCCGCGCCCTACCCCGCGCGGACCGCCGCACGGTCAGAACCTGGCGACGAACTCCGAGGTGTAGAACTCCGCCGGGGTCTGGGTGTACTCGCCGGGGCGGGAGATGATGACCCACGCGCCGGTGGCGCCCGACGCGATGGGACCCGACAGCGTGGTCCGTCCGGCGCCGAGGCCGTCGGTCTGCAGGCCGCCGGTGAACACGCCGGGCGCGCCGGGCGCGCAGCCGATGGAGGCGCGGGGCAGCTGGATGACCCGGACGTCGTAGTGGGTGTTCGGCTCCGCCGTGACGAGGTCGAAGTCGACCGTCACGGTGCTGCCCGACGAACTCACGAACGCGGTGCCGCGGCCGTCGCCGGTGGCGGGCACCCAGTTCTGCTCGACGAAGTCGCAGGTCTTGTAGTTGCTCAGCAGCGGAACCATCGTTCGGGAGGCCTCGGCCGAGGCGGTCGCGGGGCTGCCGATGGTCAGCGCCGCCGCGGCCGCGACCAGCGCATACGTCAATTTGGACATGCCACCATCATGTCGCGGCCTGCCACGTCGCGCTGTAGTCCCCGTCACAGCGCAGGTCAGACGCGGTGAACCCGAACCGGGCTCGAGGTCTCACGGCGTCGGGCGCGCGCCGTCAGGGCTGCCCGACCACCAGGTCCCACGGGCTGCCGCCGGCCAGGGCGCGGCGGCCGAACCGGCGGGCGTGCCGGGCGGCGCTGCCGTACTCGTCGGCCCAGCCGAGCGCCCGCATCGTCACCGTCCACAGCCGGTGCTCGATGGTGACGCCGATGGCGCCGTGCAGCTGATGCGCCGTGGTGACGACCGTCGACGCCGCGCGGCCCACCGCGACCTTGGCCGCCGTCACGGCGTCGTCGGCCCGCGCGTCGCCGAAGCCGTGATCGGTCACCGCGGCGGTGGCCAGTGCAGTCACCGCTCGGGCCCGTTCGATCTCGCCGTACATCCCGGCCAACCCGTGCAGCACGGCTTGGAAGGCGCTGAGCGGGCGGCCGAACTGGACGCGGTCGCGGGTATGCGCCGCGGTGAGTTCGGCGGCGGCGTCCAACGCGCCGACGATCTGGACGCAGCGTGCCCAGGCGCCGCGGCGCAGTAGCTCGTCGGCCACGTCGGCGGGCAGCGTCACCGCATCGGCGGCGGCGACGTCGAACGCGACCGTGGCGCGCGGCTCGCCGGCCAGCGTGGCGGTCCGACCGGCCGCGGTGCCCGGCAGGATCGCGACGTGCACCGCGTCGTCGACGCGGGCGGCGAGCACCGTCGCCGAGGCGGGCCAGAGGACGTCGGCGGCCGCACCGGTGAGCCGGCCGTCGGCGATGCGGCCGTCGGCGGTCGCGACCGTCAGCGGGCCGCTGTCGGGGACCGCCACGTCGGCCGCGCTCGCCAGCCAGGCGGCCAGCACGTCGGTCTCGGCGACCGGCACCGCCACGGCGTGCCGGGCCAGACCGTGCAGCACCACCGCGGCCTCCGCGGGACCGGCGTCGCCACTGCTGAGCAGTCGGGTCAGCCCGGCCTCGGACAGCGTGTGCCAGGCGTCGTCGTCGAGGGCGACCTCCGGCGTCTGCGCGGGTGAGCGGTCGCCCGCGCGCCTGCCGATGTCGTCGACCAGCGCGCGCAGCTCGGCGTGCGTCTCGTCGGCGTCGGCGGTCGGCGTGCGCCAGGCCTTGGCGACCACGCCGCGCAGCACCTCGTTCGTGCCGCCGCGCAGCGTGAAGAGCGGGGAGTGCACGCGCGCGGTGGCGAGCATCGCCCGCAGCGGTGCGGCATCGGGGCCGTCGAGGGCGTCGATCAGGTCGGCGGCGATCAGCACGGAATCCTGCTCGAAGCGGGTGCCGAGATCCTTGACCATCGCGGCGCGGGCGTTCGCGTCGCGGCCCTCGGACAGGGCACGGGCGACCGACGTCGACAGCTGGCGCAGCGAGACCATGCGGGCGAGCAGGTCGCCGATCTCCGCGGCGGTCCGATCGTCGACGCCGTGTCGGGCGGCGGCCTTGACGAGTGCGAACAGCAGTGTGGCCGTGGACAGGACGCGCTCGGGGCCGCTGCGTTCGAAGCCGAGTTCGGCCGTCACCTGGTGCCAGCCGTTGCCGATCTCACCGAGGACGTCGTCGTCGGTCAGGGCGACGTCGGTGAACAGCACCTCGTTGAAGTGGTGCTCGCCGTTGAACAGCACGATCGGATCGATCGTCACGCCGGGAAGGTCGGTGCGGACGATGAACTGGCTGAACCCGGCATGCCGGTGTTCGGGATCCAGCGGGCTGGTTCGTGCCAGCACGACCACCTGGTCGGCGAGGTGCGCGCCGCTCGTCCAGACCTTGGTGCCGTTGAGGATCCAGCCGTCGTCGGTGCGGGTGGCTCGGGTGCTGACGGCGGCCAGGTCGGAGCCTGCGCCGTGCTCGCTCATGCCGATCGAGGAGTACAGCCGGCCCGCCGCGATGCGCGGCAGCAGCCGGCGGCGCTGCTCCTCGGAGCCGTAGGCCAGCAGCCCGGGCGCGACCTGGCGATCGGCGATCCAGTGCGCGCCCACCGGGGCGCCCGCGGCGAGGAGTTCCTCGGTGACGACGTAGCGGTGCAGGTGCCCGAGCCCGCGGCCGCCGTACTCCACCGGGATGGTGAGTCCCACGAAGCCGGCCTCGGCGAGACGGATGCTGAAGTCGGCATCCCACTTCGACAGCCAGCAGTCGACGGCGGGCTGCCAGCCGTACCGTTCCCGGTCGGCGCGGAGGAAGTCCCGCACCGCGCGGCGGAGGTCGGCGAGGTCTTGGTCGTTGGCGCACAGCGCGTCGAACTCGGTCACTGCACGCCGAGTGTAGTGAGGATCGTTGAGCAGGAAACGTCATGTCCCCGGCGCCTCGACGACGCCATACTCGAGCACTGTGACCGACCCTCGACCGCGGCGACGCGACCGGCTGCGCGAGCTGCTCGACGCCGTCGTCGCCGACGGGCACGTCGACGTCGCCGACATGGCACGCACCAGTCATGCGTCGGAGTTCCACTTCTCGCGTCAGGTCAGCCGGTCGACCGGGGAGCCGCCGGCGGCGTTGCGCCGCCGCGTGATGCTGGAGCGGGCGGCGTGGCGGTTGCAGCACGGTGAGGGCGTCGCGGCGGTCGCGGCCGACGAGGGCTGGTCGTCGCCGGAGGTGTTCTCCCGGGCGTTCCGGCGGGCCTATGGCGTGCCGCCGTCGCAGGCGTCCGACGTCGACTTCTGGTTGCCGGCGCCCAACGGGCTGCACTTCCATCCGCCGGAATCCCTGTGGGTGCGCAGCTCCGACGGTCCGGCACCGGACGTGTCGCGACTGCTCGTGGCGCACGACGTCGCCGACACCGGCTACCTGCTGGAGCGGGCGACGGAACTGACCGACACACAGTGGCGGCAACCGGTGTCGCCGGGCCGGGTGGTGCTGGAGTGGGACGGCGAGGAGGCCAGCGTGGCGGCGGTCCTCGGTGCGCTGGTGTGGACCAAGCAGGTGTGGCTGGCGAGCATCGAGGGCGCCGATCAGCCCGTGCGCGGCGACGTGCCGTCGGCGGCGGCGCTCGCCGCGGAGCACCGCGCGGTGGCGGCGCGGTGGACGGCGATGGTCGACGCGCACACCGCCGAGGGGCGGATGGCCGACACCGTGATCGATGCGCTGTGCGATCCGCCGGAGTCGTTCCAGCTGTACGGGATCGTCGCGCACGTGGTGACGTACGCGGCACACCGCCGCGAGACGGCACGGGACATGCTCGCCCGGCACGGCGTCGTGGTCGGCCGCGGTGATCCGCTCGAATGGATGAGGAGCTGACGATGGCGTGCATCTACTTCACGGCGTCGAGCCTGGACGGCTTCGTCGTCGACGACCGCGACCGCCTGGACTGGTTGACCTCGCGGGAACACGACCCGGACGGGCCGTTCGGCGTCGACGCGTTCCTCTCGACCATCGGTGCCGTGGTGATGGGCTCGGCGACCTACGCGTGGATCGTGGCGAACCATCCCGGTGAGTGGATGTACGCCCAACCCTCCTGGGTGCTGACGAGCCGGCCCGAGATCGTGCGGCCCGAGCATCCGGTGCGGGTGGCCGGCGGCGACGTCGCCGAGCTGTACCCGGTGCTCGAGGAGGCCGCAGGCGGCAAGGACGTGTGGGTGGTGGGCGGCGGAGTGGTGGCGGCGCAGTTCGTCGCCGCGGGTCTGGTCGACGAGATGATCGTGACCTACGCGCCGTGCTCGCTGGGGGCGGGCGCTCCGGTGCTGCCGGTGCGCTCGGAGTGGGCGCTGCGCGACACGGCGATCAACGGCGAGTTCGTGTGCGCCCGGTGGGCGGCGGTGCGCTGACGGTACGGCTCAGGCGGCGGCGCGTGCCCGCAGCAGCTGCGTCACCCGGCCGCTCATCCTGCGGGGGGACAGCGCGTCCGCACCGGGGCGGCGCACCTCGTGGGTGAAGCGGCGTCCCAGGACGTTCCATTCGACGATCCACATGACGGGCGCCTCCAGAGTCTGCGTACAGCTTACGTGCAGGAACACACCCGAGCAGGCCGTGTATTCCCGGTCACAGCCGTGAGGGCGTCGGTCGGCCGCCGCGATCACTGGTTACCGGCCGGTAGTGACGTCTACGCTGGTTGCGCATCAGCGACGGCGAAAGGCGCGACCATGGGCCACTACAAGAGCAACGTCCGCGATCTGGAGTTCGCCCTCTTCGAACTCCTCGACCTGGAGAAGGTCCTGGTCAGCGGCGAATTCGGCGATCTGGACGCCGGCTCGGTGCGAGAGATGCTCGCCGAGGCGGCCAAGCAGGCCGAGGGCGCGCTCGCCGAGTCGTTCGCCGACGCCGACCGGCATCCGCCGACGTTCGATCCCGAGACCCATGCCGTCACGCTGCCCGAGGCGTTCAAGAAGTCGGTGCGGGCCTGGCAGCAGGGCGAGTGGTTCCGCATCGGCCTGGTCGAGGAGGTCGGCGGCGTCCCGGCGCCCGCGATGGTCGCCTGGTCGATCGCCGAGTTCGCCCTGGGCGCGCAGCCCGCCGGGTTCATGTACCTCGCCGGTCCCGTCCTGGCGAACATCCTGTTCCACATCGGCAACGAGCGGCAGAAGGAACTCGCCGCCCTCGCCGTCGAGCGCAACTGGGGCGCCACCATGGTGCTCACCGAGCCGGACGCCGGCTCCGACGTCGGGGCCGGGCGCACCAAGGCCGTCGAACAACCCGACGGCACCTGGCACATCGACGGCGTCAAGCGCTTCATCACCTCGGGCGACTCCGACGACCTCTTCGAGAACATCCTGCACCTGGTGCTGGCCCGGCCCGAGGGCGCCGGGCCCGGCACCAAGGGCCTCTCGCTGTTCCTCGTCCCGAAGTTCCTGCCCGACCCGGAGACCGGCGCCCCCGGTGAGCGCAACGGCGCCTACGTCACCAACGTCGAGCACAAGATGGGCCTCAAGGTCTCCGCGACCTGCGAGCTGACGTTCGGCCAGCACGACCGCCCGGCGGTGGGCTGGCTCGTTGGCGACGTGCACAACGGCATCGCCCAGATGTTCAAGGTCATCGAGTACGCGCGAATGATGGTCGGCACCAAGGCCATCTCGACGCTGTCGACGGGATACCTCAACGCCCTGGAGTACGCCAAGACGCGCGTGCAGGGGCCCGACATGACGCAGATGGCCGACAAGACGGCCCCGCGCGTGACGATCGTGCACCACCCCGACGTGCGCCGTGCCCTGCTGACGCAGAAGGCCTACGCCGAGGGTCTGCGCGCGCTGTACCTCTACACCGCCGCGCACCAGGACGCCGCCGCGGCGGCCGTGGTGTCGGGTGCGGATCCCGCTCTCGCCGAACGCATCAACGACCTGCTGCTGCCGATCGTCAAGGGCGTCGGCTCCGAGCGCGCCTACCAGACGCTCACCGAGTCGCTGCAGACGTTCGGTGGTTCCGGCTTCCTGCAGGACTACCCGATCGAGCAGTACATCCGCGACGCGAAGATCGACTCGCTGTACGAGGGCACCACGGCGATCCAGGCCCAGGACTTCTTCTTCCGCAAGATCGCCCGCGACCAGGGCGTGGCGCTCGGCCACGTCGCCGGCCAGATCCAGGCCTTCCTCGAAAGCGACTCGGCACGAAGCGAACTGGCCCCGTCGCGGGTGCTGCTCGCCACGGCGCTGGCCGACGTGCAGTCGATGGTCGCCACCATGACCGGCTTCCTGATGGAATCCCAGCAGTCCTCGCGCGAGCTGTACCGCATCGGCCTGGCGTCGGTCCGCTTCCTGTTCGCCGTCGGTGACCTGCTCATCGGATGGCTGCTGCTGTGGGGCGCCGAGACGGCCCTGCAGGCGCTCGACGCGTCACCGTCGGCGCGCGACCGGGAGTTCTACGAGGGCAAGGTCGCCGTGGCGACGTTCTTCGCGAAGAACGTGCTGCCCCGGCTGACCGCCGACCGCGCGACCATCGCCGACACCGACCTCGATCCGATGGACGTCCCGGAGGGCGCCTTCTGATTCGATCAGGCCGGCGGGTCGAGGCGGTCGTGTTCGCCACGGGCACTGAGCAGTAGCGCCGCAACCACCAGGGCGATGCCGACGCCCTCCGCCGGTCGCGGGATCTGCGTCAGCACCGCCGCCCCGACCACCGTGGCGGTCACCGGCAGCAGGGCCAGCAGCAGCGCGAACCGGCGCCTGCCCACCTGCCGTAGCACCACCTGGTCGAGGCCATAGGGGACCGCCGTCGACAGCACGCCGACCGCCACGCCGAGCAGCCACGTGCGGGCGTCGCCGAACACCGCGGCATCGGTGCGGACCTGCGCCGTGACCACCACCGGGGCGTACAGCACGGTGGCGCAACCCAATCCGAGCGCCAGCGCGTCGATGCCGCTGCCCGCGTCGGCGACCCGCTTGCCGACGAGGACGTACCCCGCCCACAGCGCGGCCGCGGCCAGCGCGAAGAGCACACCGGTGCCCCGCGCGCCGACGTCGACGCCGGCGAGGAGCACTACGCCCGCGCCGACCAGCACCACCGCGACCACGTCGCGCCCGCGCCGCGACGCCGCGGCGGCCACCACCGTGGGCCCGACGAACTCGATGGCGACGGCCGTCCCCAGCGGGATGCGCGCCACCGCCTCGTAGAACGCGACGTTCATGCCGACGGTCACGACGCCGAACAGCGTCGCCACGCCCAGCTGCCGGGCGCTCGTGCCCCGTCGCCACGGCCGCCGCCACGCCAGCAGCGCCACCGCGGCCGCCAGCCCCCGCAGCCACGCCACCGTCGCCGGCTCGGTGGTCTCGAACAGGTACACGCCGATGGCGGCGCCGAGATACTGCGACACGGCGCCGACGACGAAGACGGCCGGAACCGACCACCCCGGCAGCGGCTGATGTGCCTGTCGCCGAACGGGTTCCGTCATCCGCGCAGCCTAGCCGCCGCTGAGCAGCCCGGTCGCATCGCCGACGGCGGGGTACCCTCGCGGCAATGCACGACACCCCGGCCGCCGAGGTCGAGACGGTCACCCGGCCGCGGCGCCGGCGGCTGCCCTTGCGCCTCGTCCTCCTCGGCGTCATCCTCCTGCTGCTGTTCGGCGTGCCCTGGTGGACCATCGTCGCCGGCGCGCACTGGCCGACGGCGGTGACGGTCGTCGGCACGGCCGTGTTCGCCGCGGCGCTGCTCGCGCTGCCGGTGGCCATGACGTTCGGGCACGGGCGGCGTCACCTCGACCGCGCCGCCGTGCTCGGCGACGCGCTGCTGGGCGCGGTTTGGGTGTTCTTCACCTGGTCGGTGCTGGGTCAGGTACTCGCGCTGGGTCTCGCGCTCGGCGGCGTGGCCGATCCCGTGCGCTCCCGGGCCGTCGCCGTCGCCGTGCTGACGGTGGCGGTGCTGCTGCTCGGCTGGGGGCACCGCGAGGCGATGAAGGTCCCGCGCGTGCGCCGCGTCGACGTGCCGATCGTCGGCCTCGGCCGGGGCATGGACGGCGTGACGCTGGCGGTGCTCACCGACACGCACTACGGCCCGATCGACCGGGCGCGCTGGTCGGCGGCCGTGGTGGACCGCGTCAACGCCCTCGGGGCAGACGTGGTCTGCCACGTCGGCGACATCGCCGACGGCACCGTCGCCGTCCGTGAACCGCAGGCCTCGCCGCTGGCGCGGGTCCGGGCGCCGCTGGCCCGGGTGTACGTCACCGGCAACCACGAGTACTTCAGCGACGCCCGGGGCTGGCTCGACTACATGACCGGCATCGGCTGGGACGCCCTGCACAACCGGCACGTGGTGGTCGAGCGCGGCGGGGACCGGCTGGTGATCGCGGGGGTCGACGACGCCACGGCGCGCGGCTCCGGGCTGGCCGGCCACGGCGCGAACATCGACGCCGCGCTCGCCGGGGCGAATCGGGATCTGCCGGTGGTGCTGCTGGCCCACCAGCCCAAGCAGATTCCGCAGGCCGTCGCCGCGGGCGTCGACCTGCAGATCTCCGGCCACACGCACGGCGGCCAGATCTGGCCGTTCCACCTGCTCGTCCGTCTCGACCAACCGGTCGTCGCCGGTCTCAGCCGCCACGGCGAGCGCACCCGGCTCTACACCAGCCGGGGCACCGGCTTCTGGGGTCCGCCGTTCCGGGTGTTCGCACCCAGCGAGATCACCGTGCTGACGCTGCGGGCGGTCAGCTAGGCGGCTTGAGCGGGTCGTGGCCGATGGTCATCAGCCGGTGCCGCCAGTGGTCCTCGCCGGCCGTCGGCTCCAGGTCGTCGCGCCGCTCGCCGTGGATCCGTTCGACGACGTTGCGCATGACGCGCTCGTCGTCCTCGGTGAGGTCCACCCGGCGCTTGCCGAGGATGTTCAGCACGTGCTGGCCGGTCTGGCTGCCGGCCTGATCCCCGAATTCCTCGGCGTGCTCACCCGCCGAGCGGGTTCGCAACCACTCCGACAGTTCCCGCGACGTCATGTTGACGACGCGGTGGAACTCGTCCCACAGCTCCTGGTCGACCTCGACGTGACCACTCACGACATCCACCTCCGTTGTTCGTCGACGGTTCGGGTAGCCCGCCGGCCGGTGGCGAAACACGGACCGCCGTCCGCGTGTATGGACGCCGCGATGCCGGGTACCTGGACACCCATGACCGACGGAGTACCGAACGCCGATCCGCAGAACACGCCCGCGGTGGAGCACGGCACGATTCAGCCCGGCGACACCCCGCCCGACGCGGCGTCGACCGAGCAGTCTGCGAACAAGGACCCGGTGCCCAAGGGCAGCCGCTTCACGTCCTCGGGCGTGACGAGCCTCGTCATGATCAGCGCCTTCGCGGTGCTCTTCGCGGTCATCGCCGTGCTGCTGGTGGTCTACCTCTGGGACAAGTTCAGCTGACCGGTCACCGCGCGCTGTGGATCGCCGCGCGGATCGACCGTTGCAGCGTGCTGTCCGCGATGAACAGCATCTCGTCGCCGGCCTCGAAGACGTGCTCGGGCCGCGGCAGCATCACCTCGCCGGCGCGCAGCAGCGTGACGAGTGCGGTGTTCTCCGGGAGCTGCAGCTGAGCGACGCTCTGCCCGACCAGCGGGTTGTCGTCGGGCAGCGTCAGCTTGGCGAGGTCGGCCCGGCCCTCACGCAGCCCCATCAGCCGGATCAGGTGGCCGACGTCGATCGCGCCCTCGATGCCCGCCACCAGCGCTCCGGGCGTCGACACCGCGACGTCGATGCCCCAGCTGCGGCCGAACAGCCACTCGTTGGCGACGTCGTTGATGCGCGCCACCACGCGCGGCACGTCGAACTCGTTCTTGGCCAGCAGCCCCACGACGAGGTTCGACTTGTCGTCGCCGGTGGCGGCGATCAGCACGTCGCACGTCTGGATGCCGGCCTCCTCGAGCGCGCTGAGTTCGCAGGCGTCGGCGTTCAGCCAGTCGGCCTCGGGCACGGTGTGCGGCTCGAACCGGCGCCGCTCGCGCTCGATGAGCAGCACCTTGTGACCGTTGGCCAGCAGCTCGCGCGCGACCGACCGGCCGACGTTGCCCGCCCCGGCGATCCCGATCCGCATCCTGCGCTGCACCACAAGTTCATCTTGGCCCATCGGCGGTGACCGCGAGACGTCACGACGGGTCGCCCCCGGTGTCCGGCTGATTTACTGACACCCGCGACGACGACCACGAGGCCGGGACTGACGAGATGACACTGCAGCAGCTGTACGTGGCGTTGCTGATCGGTGGGCTGGTGCTGCTGGCCAGCATCGTCGGGACGCGCGTCGCCAACCGGGTGGGATTCCCCAGCCTGCTGTTCTTCCTGCTGGTCGGCGTGCTCATCGGCGAGGACGGGCTCGGCCTGCCGTTCGACGACGTCGAACTCGCCCGCAACGTGTGCACCGCCGCCCTCGCGGTGATCCTCGTCGAGGGCGGTCTCACCACCCGCTTCGCCGACATCCGCCGGGTGCTGGCACCCGCGGGCGCGCTGGCGACCATTGGCGTGGTGGTCAGCACCCTGGTCACCGCCCTCGGAGCGCACGTCCTGCTGCGCATGGACTGGCAGCTGGCCCTGCTGGTCGGGGCGATCGTCTCGTCGACCGACGCCGCGGCGGTGTTCTCCGTGCTGCGCGTGCTGCCGCTGCCGCGGCGCGTGGCCGGGCTGCTCGAGGCGGAGTCCGGCTTCAACGATGCCCCCGCCGTGATCCTCGTCCTGATGTTCAGCGTGGTGCCGTTCGTGCTGGACCCGGAGGGCACGGCACTCAGCATGGCGTTCGAACTCGTCGCCGGCGCGGGCATCGGCCTGGGCGTCGGCTTCCTGGGGGCGACGGCATTGCGGCGCATCGCCCTGCCGGCGTCGGGGCTCTACCCGATCGCGACGTTCGGGCTCGGCCTGGTGGCGTTCGCCGCCGCGGGCAGCATTCACGCCAGCGGGTTCATCGCCGCCTACCTCGCCGCGGTGGTGCTGGCGAATTCCGGTCTGCCGCACCGTTCGGCGATCCGCTCGTTCGCCGAGGGGCTGGGGTGGCTGGCGCAGATCGGGCTGTTCGTGTTGCTCGGACTGCTGGTCGACCCCAGCGACCTCGCCGCCGACGCCGTCGCCGCGATCGTCATCGGCCTGGTGCTGCTGCTGGTCGCGCGACCGCTGTCGGTGGTGGCCTCGCTGTTCTGGTTCCGCGTGCCGTGGCGCGAACAGGCGTTCCTCTCCTGGGCGGGGCTGCGCGGCGCGGTGCCCATCGTGCTGGCCACGTTCCCCATCGTCGCCGGCGTGCAGGACAGCTACCGGCTGCTCAACATCGTGTTCATCCTCGTCGTGGTCTTCACGCTGGTGCAGGGGCCGAGCCTGCGCCCCGTCGCCCGCGCCCTCGGTCTGATCCGCAAGGAGTCGACCCGTGAGATCCACGTCGAGGCCGCGCCGCTGGACGTCCTGGACGCCGAACTGCTCACGATGACCGTGCAGCCCGAGTCGCGCCTGCACAACGTCACGATCCTCGAACTGCGGCTGCCCGACCCGGCCGTCATCACGCTGATCATCCGCGACGGCCACACGTTCGTGCCGCTGCCGGACACCCGCATCGAGGCCGGTGACGAGCTGCTGATCGTCACCACCAGCCGGACCCGCGCGGCTGCCGAGTCGCGGCTGCGCGCCGTCAGCCGACGCGGAAAGCTCGCCTACTGGTTCGACGAGTACGGCGACGCGGACTAGTCACTCGCCGCCGCCGGAGTCCTTGGCTCCGGAGTCCTTGGCGTTGGAGTCGCTCGAGTCCTTCGCGCTGGAGTCGCTCGCGTCCTTGGCGCTCGAGGCGCCCGCGTCCTTGGCCGGGGAGGCCGTGGCACTCGACGCCCCGGCGGCGTCCGTCGGCTCGGCCGTCGATCCTGCCGACGTGGTCGAGGTGACTGACGTGCGCGACGTGGTCGACGTGCCGGGGGCCGTGTCGTCCTTGGTGGCGTCGTCCTTGGTGGCGTCGTCCTTGGTGGCGTCGTCCTTCGAGGTGATGTCCTCCGCGGTGTCGTCCCTCGAGGTGATGTCCTTCGCGGTGTCGTCCGTCGCCGTGTCGACCGAGGCCACGGTCGCGCCGGTGTCCGCGGTCGCCTGCGGGGCCGGGTCCGTCTGCTTCTCGTCGACGGCGGTGCGGGAGCTACGGGTGGTCTCGGGAGCCGGCGTCTCGGAAGCCGTTCTCTCGGACGTCGGGGTCGGCGCGCTCAGTGTCACGGCCGCGGCGCTGCTGCCCGTACCCGGCAGGTCCACCGAGCGCGGCGCGGGGACGTCCGAGATCGCAACGACGGGCGCCGGCAGGGTGACGGCCGCGGCGATGGTCGCCACCACCTGCGTGACCACCTCGACGACCGCGGACACGACCGCCAGCACGGTGGCGGCAGTCCCGGCGAGGGCGTCGCGCAGCAGCGTCGGCAGGGTGGCCGGGCTGGGCGCGGCGGCGGGCTCGTCGAGCACGAGGTCGGCGAGCGTGGCGTCGCCGGCCGCTGCCCGCGCGACCATCGCCATGGCGGTGGGGTTGCCGGCGATCGCCTGCCGGATCACCTCGGCGGCCAACTTGGCCGACCAGTCGGACCGGAAGATGCCGAAGGTGTCCTCGGGGTCGAGACTGCCGGTCAGCTTGTCGCGCATGGTGTAGACGAACACGGGGCCGGTGAAGTCGACGGTGCGCCAGGTGTCGATCAGGTCCTTGATGAACGCGGCCTGCGTCGCCTCATCCTGCAGCGAGGTCGGCACGCCGTACTCGCTGGCCCAGATCTTCTTGGCGGCGTCGCCGTAGTCGATCATCAACTGGCGGATCCGCAACCCCTGGTTGAGCGGTGCGTCGTACCACGGGCCGCCCTGGGAGAACGGCAGTCCGTGCTGGTAGGGGTGGTAGGAGATGGCGTCGAAGTACGGCTTGGCGCCGGCGGCGTACATCCGCTGCACGAAGGTGACGGGGTCCATGGAGACGTTGGTGTCGACGGCCGCGGCCAGCACGCCGCCCACCACGATGGCGTTGCGGTCGGCGGCCTTGATCGCCGGGTAGGCGGCCCGCAGCAGGGCGGTATAGGCGACCGGGTCGGGCGCGGGCTTGTAGAACGACACCAGGTTCGGCTCGTTCCAGATCTCGTAGGCGGAGATCTTGCCGCGGTACCGGGTGGCGACCGCCCGGGCGTAGGTGGCGAACGCCGACGCCGACGCGGGCTGCCCGCTCAGCGCGGGGGTACCGGGCGCGGCCGCCCACTGCGGCGGCTGGCCGAGGATGCCGAGGACCGCGATGCCCCGCGCTGCTGCGGCATTGATGACGCGGTCGGTCTTCGACCAGTCGTAGCCGCCGAACCGGTTGGGCTGTACCGCGACCCACGGCACGTCGATCCGCAGGGTCGACACCCCGATCGACTGCATCAGGTCGAGCTGCCGGTTCATGTCGGCGTCCGACAGGAAACCCAGCATTGGATCGGCGACGCCCACGGTGGCGTTGGTCGGGGTGATGGCCGCGGTGTTGTGCACGGCTATCGACACCGTCCGCACGTCCGGAGCCGCGCGCAGGTCGGCGCCTGCGCAGACGAGCGCCAGGCACACGACGGCGCCACACACGTTGAGCACCAGAGATCTGATCATGAACATCGAACCTCCCCACCGAGCGAGCACCCAAATTAACGCCGATGCAAGATCAATGTGAAATATCCGGCAAACCGTTCGGAACGAGGTTGCGATCCGGTCCGATGGTGTCCCGCACGGCGTCGCGAGAGGACCGTCCAGCATGAACACGTGATCCTCGTCGGCCCCGGCCGCCAGGGAAAGCGTTTTCCGATTGCCCGCCTCTGAGCGACAACTCGCGACAACCTGCGGACCGCTTCGCTCGTCGGCTGGTACGCCGCCGGGCGTCGAGCGTGACGCTGGAGTTGCCGCCGCGGCCGACTGTGACGCTGGAGTCACGTCACAGCGCCGCCGCGCCGCCGTTGTCGCGACTTGTCGCTCAGAGGCGGGCACCGTGGATTGGTTTCCCAGGGGGAGGGCGCGACCGCTCGCTCACGATCGGAGCCGAGCGTGACGCTGGAGTCACCGCCGCGGCCGAGCGTGACGCTGGAGTCACGCCACAGCGCCGCCGCGCCGCCGTTGTCGCGACTTGTCGCTCAGAGGCGGGCACCGCGAATCGAGTCCCGACGAGCGCGTGCCGGCGGGTCGGCTACAGGCTGAGCTGGCGGTACCGCTGCAGGCGTCGCAGCCCGACGGCGGGCGCCGGCCCCTCGACGGGGCGCAACGCCTCCTCCAGACGCGTGCGCGCGACGTCGGTGTCGACGCCCGTACCGATGGCCACCAGGCTGTTGCCCGGCTCCGGGGTCCGGCCGCCGCGGGTCGTGGCAGGTGCCGTCATCACGTGGATCGACGTCCCGACGACGTTGACGACGTACCGGCGCACCCGGCTGCCGGACCGCACCGCCACGGTGCCCTTCAACCGGTACACGCCCGGCGGCGGGTTCTCCGCGAGATCGACGACGGCGCCGGGATCGACGCAGCCCTCGCCGAGAACGGTCACGGAGCTGGCGTGCACGTGGTCGGGATGGTCGGCGTGCGCGGCCGGTTCGTCGGCGAGCAGGTCGCGGAACGACAGCTGTCCCGACCCGTCGGCATCGCCGCCCGAGACGTCGTACAGCAGCGTCGGGTCGATGCGGCCGCCGACGACGCCCACCACGTGGGCATCGGGATTGCGTTCGCGCACACGGGCTTCGATGCGCCGCAGCTCGTCGTCACGGGTCCCGTCCGGGAACCGGTCGAGCTTGTTGACCACCACCAGCGAGGCGGCAGCGTACCGCGCGGGCGGTGCGTCGGCGACGGTGTCCACGGTGTCGAAGTGCGCCGCGGCGTCGATGACGTCGACGACCCCGCCGGGACGCACCCGCTCGGCTCCGCTGAATCGGATGATCCGCGCGATCGCCACCGGATCGGCCAGCCCGCTGGCCTCGACGATGATCGCGTCGAGCGCCAACTTGGGGTCGGCCAGCTTGGCCAGCGCCTCGTCGAGCCCGCCGTCGTCGGGCAGGCAGCAGATGCAGCCACCGGTGATGGATGCCGGCTCGTCGATCTGTCCGGTGACCAGGCCGGCGTCGACGTTCAACTCACCGAAGTCGTTGATCACCACGCCGATTCGTGCACCGGGCGCCCGCAGCACGTGGTTGAGCAGCGTGGTCTTGCCCGCCCCGAGATAACCGGTCAACGCGATGACGGGGATGGGTTCCACGACCGTCGAGTGTATGGAGTCGCGCGGAGGCGAACTACAGGGCTCCGGGGTCGTCGGGCACGTCGACGGCGTAGGACCGCAGCACCTCCAGCGGCACCAGGTCGAGCGCCCGCTCGTGCGTGCTGGCCAGCACCACCGGGCAGGCGTGCCCGTCGCGGTGCGCCCGCAGCCAGTTCCGTGCGGTCACGCACCAGCGGTCACCCGGGGACAGCCCGGGGAATCGGTACTGCGGCATCGGCGTCGCGAGGTCGTTGCCGATCGCACGCTGATGCGCGAGGAACTCGGCCGTCACCACACCGCAGATGGTGTGGCTGCCCTGATCCTCGTCGCCGGTCGAGCAGCACCCGTCCCGGTAGAACCCCGTCATCGGTTCCGTGCCGCACTCCTGCAGTGGTCCACCGAGCACGTTGCGGTCAGCCATGTGCCCAGTATCACCGGAATGAGAACGGCGGTCGGGCGGTTCGTCTGGTGCAGATGCGCACCGACGACGGGCGCACGAGCGAGGAGAACGCCGATGTCCGAGACCACACGGAAGGTGGGCACGTTCATCCTCGGCTGTCTGCTCGCCACCGCATCCCTGATCGCCCTGTCACCGGCCGCGTCGGCCGCGGCCTGCTCCGACGTCGAGGTCGTGTTCGCCCGCGGCACCGGCGAACCGGCGGGCGTGGGCCGCGTCGGCCAGGCGTTCGTCGACTCGCTGCGCAGCGACCTCGGCGGCGAGTCCGTGGACGTCGCCGCGGTGGACTACCCGGCCTCGTACGACTTCCGGCACGCCATCGACGGCGCCCGCGTCGCCGCCGCCCAGGTGCAGGACCTCGCGGCCGCGTGCCCGGCCAGCAGCATCGTGCTCGGCGGCTTCTCCCAAGGCGCCGCGGTCGTCGACCTCATCACCGCCGACCCCGCGCAGGCGTTCGGCTTCGGCGTCCCGATGGCCCCCGAGGTGGCCGACCACGTCGCCGCCGTCGCCGTCTTCGGCAACCCGTCGCAGAAGATCGGAAGGCCGCTCGCACTCAACAGCCCGCTGTACGGCGCCAAGACCGTCGAGCTGTGCAACGGGACCGACCCGGTGTGCTCGCCCGGTGACGACCGCGCCGCCCACAGCCTCTACCCGCAGGCCGGCCTCACCGACCAGGCGGCGTCGTTCGTGGCCGACCGCGTCAAGGCCCACACCGGCCCCGGCGCCGCCGTCACGCAGCTCGCCGCCGGCACCGTCGCGGGCCGCTGAATCCGCCTGCCGGCGCGGCCGGCGCGACCGGTGAGATCGGTACCCTCGACGAGGTGACGGACCGACGCTCACCGGTCGAGGCGCTGCTGGCCCGGGTCGGCGGCGTCCGCGGCCTGATCCACACGTCGCTGCCGGTCACCGTCTTCGCCGCCGTCAGCGGCACCTTCGGCCTCCAACCGGCGGTGATCTCCTCGCTGGCGACCGCGGCCGCCGTCCTCGTCTGGCAGCTGGCGCGCAAGGAATCGCTGCGGCCCTCGCTGCACGGCTTCACCACCGTCGTCGTGTGCGCGGCGTTCGCGCTGGTGACCGGGCGGACCAAGGACTTCTACCTGCCGGGCATCTGGACCTACCTCGTCCTCGGCATCGTCTTCACCGTCTCGCTGGTGGTGCGGTGGCCGCTGATCGGCGTCGGCTTCGCCTGGTTCACCGGCCGTGACACCACCTGGCGCCGGACGCCTGCCGTGCGCCGGGCCTTCGACCTCGCCACCGCCGTCATGGCGATCGCCTCCTGGACGCGCTTCTTGGTGCAGTACCACTTCTACGACACCGATCAGGAGGGTCTGCTCGCCATCGCCCGGATCGCGATGGGCTGGCCGATCTTCCTGCTCACCTCCACGGTCATCTACCTCTCCGTTCGCCGAGCGCTGCGGGCCCTGCCGCGCACGCGGGCCGAGGGCGACGAGGCGCGCGCCTGAGCCGTGGCCGTCGCCGGGCATACTGACGTCGTGCCCCGATGTGAAGCGCGCCACTGATGCGGGCCGTGAGCTGCCTGCGCGGTGAGCTGTCGGTCCTGGACCTGCCCGCCCCGCGACCCGCCGCCGGCCAACTGCTGCTCGACGTCACCCGCTGTGGCATCTGCGGATCCGACCTGCACGCCAAGGACCACGCCGACGAACTCACCGAGGTGATGACGGCGGTCCAGTACGAGGACTTCATGCGCGGGGACACCCCGGTGGTCATGGGGCACGAGTTCTGCGGCGAGGTCGTCGAACGCGGTCGCGGCGTGACCAAGGAGTTCCGCACCGGCGCGAGCGTCGTCTCGTTTCCCCTGCTGCGCGCCGACGGTGGCGTCCACCTGACGGGCCTCTCGCCCCGCGCGCCCGGTGCCTACGCCGAGCAGGTCCTGGCCGAGGCGGCGATGAGCTTCGTCGTGCCGAACGGGTTGTCGCCCGACGTCGCCGCGCTCACCGAGCCGATGGCCGTCGCGCTGCACGCCGTCCGCCGCAGCGACGTCGGCAAGCGCGACGTGGCCGTCGTGATCGGCTGCGGGCCGGTGGGGCTCGCGATCATCTGCCACCTCGCGGCGCTCGGCGTCGGCACCGTCATCGCCAGCGACTTCTCGCCGGGACGCCGCGCGCTGGCCGCCCGCTGCGGGGCCCACGTGGTCGTTGACCCGGCCGTCGAGTCGCCCTACGACGCGCTCGCCGACCGGCGCGGCATGATCACCTCGGCGCCGGCGCTCTACGAGCTCGGCATGGGGTCGATGGAGAAGCTGCGCCGCGTCCCCGGGTGGTCGCACCTGTACCGCGTCGCGGACCGCCTCGGCGCGGCAGGACCCAAGCGGCCCATCGTGTTCGAGTGCGTGGGCGTGCCCGGCATGCTCGACGGCATCGTCGCGGCCGCGCCGCTCGCCGCCCAGGTGATCGTCGTCGGCGTGTGCATGGGACGTGACGAACTTCGCCCCGCCATGGCGATCAGCAAGGAGATCGACATGCGCTTTGCGTTCGGCTACACCCCGCTGGAGTTCCGCGACACCCTGTATCTGCTGGCCGAGGGGAAGCTCGACGCAGGCCCGTTGATCACCGGGACCGTCGGGCTGGACGGCGTCGCCGGCGCCTTCGCCGCGCTGCGCGACCCGGAGACGCACGCGAAGATCCTCATCGACCCCGGTAGCGACGCGAGGGTCGGCTAGGTGCCGGTGCGGGCCCTGCCCGCCCGGGCAACTCTGCGGGCCCTGCCCGCCCGGGTAACTTCGCGGGCCCTGCCCGCGCTGGCCGCGGCGGTGCTGCTGGCGGCGTGCGGCAGCGGCGGCGCACCGCCCGAGCAGGAGGACACCGCCACGTCGGCACGGCCGGGACCCGAGCGCGGCGACGGCGTCGACAAGTACCCGCTCGGGACCGGCACCCACACCGTGGAGTCCGACCCCGGCTGGGTGTACTTCCGCACCCCGGAGGGACGCGGCTGCGGCATCGGGCCGATCGGGCGCATCGTGGGCTGCGACCTCGTGCCGCGCGACGCACCGGCGGGCGCCGGCCAGACGGCGATCGAGGGCAACCGGCCCGCGGCGTACCAGCCCGGGCCGACCCCGACCTTCACCCGCGACGTCGACGTGCTGCCCGCGGGGCACCGGCTGACCAACGGCGCCACCCGCTGCGCGGTCGAGGCGCCGGGCACGGTGCACTGCGAGACCGCCGGTGGCGCACACGGATTCGTGGTCTCGTCCGGCTCCGGTGTGCTGTGGTGAGCGGCCGCTACAGTGGGTGACGTGGCGGACGAGCGACCGAACCGGATCCTGGCGGGCTGGCCGTGGGGGACCATCATCGCGGTGGTGGCGGTGCTCGTCATCGGCGTCGTGGTGTGGCTGACGCTCGGTCAGCGGTCCTCCGACGACGCCGCCGCACCGGCCGACGCCGCCGCCGACCCGTCGCTCGACATCGACGGCATCGTCACCGAGCAGTACGAGCCGGGCCATCACGTGACCGGTGAGCAGCGCGTCGCCTACGACCACGCGCCCCCGTTCGGCGGCGCCCACGACGAGGTATGGGCGACCTGCACCGGCATCGTCTACCCGACCGCGATCCGCTCGGAGAACGCGGTGCACTCCCTCGAGCACGGCGCCGTATGGATCACCTACGACCCCGACGCCCTCTCCGCCGAACAGGTCGACGGGTTGGCGCTGCTGGTCGACGGGCAGCCCTACACGCTGATGTCGCCCTACCCCGGTCTCGACAGCGCGCTGTCGGTGCAGTCCTGGGGCCATCAGCTGAAACTCGACGACCCGAGCGACCCCCGCCTGGTCGAGTTCATCGAGAAGCTGCGACTCAACGAGAGCCAGTATCCGGAGCCAGGAGCCAGTTGTGCGTCACCGTATTTCGACGTCGCCAACCCGCCGCCGTTCGACCCGAGCCCGCCCGGGCCCGACGCCGTCCCGGTGAAGTAGTCGATGCGCAGCGGACTCCTGCTGCTCGGCGCGGTGCTCCTGGTGCTGGCCGCGGTGGCGACGGGCTGGCTGCTCCGCGGTGAGGAGCGTCCCGCCGCGACGCACGGACCGGTCGACGTCGGCTTCGCCCACGACATGTCCGTGCACCACGCGCAGGCGGTCGACATGGCGACGACCGAACTGGCCGGCGGGTCGGACCCGGCGGTGCAGAACCTCGCCTACGACATCCTGACCAGCCAGCAGAACCAGATCGGTCGGATGCAGGGCTGGCTGACGTCGTGGGGCGAGCCGCTGTTGCCGACCGGCGGCCACATGGGCTGGATGGCCGCGCACGAGAACCACTCGGGCATGGGTGGCGGCGGCACGGGGGGTGGCGGCATGGGTGGCGGCATGAGCGGACCCATGGCGTCGATGCCCGGCATGGCGAGCCCGGCCGAGATGGACGCGTTGCGCCGCGCCGCCCCCGCGGCACGCGACGTGCTCTTCCTACAACTGATGCTGCGTCATCACCAGGGCGGGACGGACATGCTCGCCGACGCGGCCGAACGCGCCGAGACCGGCTACGTACGCGCGCTCGCGACGCAGATGTTGGCGACGCAGAACTCCGAGAGCGCACTGATGACGTCGATGCTGCGCGATCGCAATGCCCCGGTGCTGCCGCTGCGCTGAGCGCGCCGCGCGCGGCCGGGCAGCACCCGGGCCCATCTACTATGTTGGTACGTAGTCGCCGCTCGTCCCCACGGAGTCACCATGCCACGCCATCGCCTGCTCGCCGGGCTCGCCGCGGCCGCGGTCGTCGTCCTGGCGGTCGGGATGCAGAGTGGCTCCGCGCCCCAAACCGTCACCGCCGCAGCGAAAGTGGGCGTCGCGCTGCCTCCGTTGGTGGGGTCGGAGCTGGCCATCGTGCCCGCGCCCGGCGCGACGGACGTGGCACCGGTGGGCGTCGTGTCGGTGACCGCGACGGCGGGCACCTTGACCGAGGTCCGGATGACCAACGAGGCCGGCAGGCCGGTCGCCGGCCGGCTCAGCGCGGACCGCCGGACGTGGCAGCCGACCGAACCGCTGGGCTACGGCCGGGACTACGCGATCCGCGCCACCGGGCGCGGCACGAATGCGACCACCACGACGCGGGAGTCGACGTTCACCACGGTGACCCCTTCCGACGAGGTGGGCGTGGCCCTGACGACCACGGTCGGTGCCGCACTGGCCGACGGCGGCACCTACGGCGTCGGCACGGTGGTGGTCGCCCGGTTCGACGCGCCGGTCACCGACCGCGTCGCCGCGCAGAGCCGGATGCGGGTCACCACGTCCCCGCCCGTCGAAGGCGCGTGGACGTGGATCGACGAGCGCAAGGCCCACTGGCGTCCCCGGGAGTACTACCCGGCGGGCACCGAGGTGACGGTGGACGCCGCGATCTACGGCGTCGACCTCGGCAACGGCCGTTACGGCGGCGACGACGAGCGGGTGAGCTTCCGGATCGGCCGCTCGCACGTCTCGATCGCCGATGACCGCACCAAGCAGGTGAGCGTGTACGTCGACGGCCGCCTTGTGCGGACGATGCCGACGTCGATGGGCCGCGGCGGCACCGAAACCGTTGGGGGACGGACGATCGCGTTCTGGACCCAGCCGGGCGTGTACACGGTGATGGAGAAGCAGAACCCGGTGCTGATGGACTCCTCGACCTACGGTCTGCCGGTGAACTCGTCGTCGGGCTACAAGATCAGCGTGCCCCATGCGGTGCGGATCAGCCCGGACGGCATCTACCTGCACGAGCGGGAGGCGACGGTGTGGGCGCAGGGCAGCACCAACGTGTCGGCGGGGTGTTTGAACCTGAGCGCCGAGAACGCCGAGTGGTTCTACGAGTTCGCCCAGCCCGGCGACGTCGTCGAGGTGCGCAACACCGGCGGCAAGCCGCTCGAGCAGTGGCAGAACGGGGACTGGAGCGTGCCGTGGGACGTGTGGCTGCGCGGCGGCGCGGGGCGCGCCTGAGACCGGCACGGCGCGGGGCGCGCCTGAGACCGGCACGGCGCGGGGCGCGCCTGAGACCGGCACGGCGGGGCGCGCCTGAGACCGGCACGTAGCTGACCCGAGGAGCGAACCGTTGCAGCAGAGGGGCTTCGGCGACCTGGAGGCCGTCGTGATGGAGCGGGTGTGGGCTCGCCCGCATCCGGTGACGGTGCGTGAGGTCTTCGACGAGATGTCGACGCAGCGCGAGATTGCCTACACCACGGTGATGTCGACGATGGACAACCTCTTCCGCAAGGGGTGGCTGGCGCGGGACCGCGACGGCAAGGCCTACCGGTACCGGGCGACGATGACTCGCGAGCAGCGTTCGGCGAACCTGATGCGCGACGCGTTCCAGGCCGGTGGTGATGCGGACCTGGTGCTCAACTTCTTCCTCGACCAGATCTCGGACGAGGAGTCGGCGCGACTGCGGGCGGCGCTGCGCAAGGCGTCCCGCCGCCGGGCCCCGTCGTGACCGCCGTCGGCTGTCTGCTCGGCTACGCGGCGGTGCTGACGTTCGCGGCGCCGGCCGTGCTGACCCGGCTGACCCGGGGCGGTGCCAGTCCTCGGCTGGGGGTGGCGCTGTGGCTCAGCACGATCGGCCTGGCGGTGGCGGCGTGGCTGGCGGCCGGCGTCGGGATCGCGGCGGCGTTCGTCATGGGGCACGGGCCGGCGCCCGCGCGCTTCTGCCTGCACCTGCTGGTGGCGGTGCACCACCTCGGTCCGGTGGGTGATCTCGCGCTGGCCGGCGGTCTCGGCGCGGCGGCGGTCGCCTCGATGGTGGTGCTGCGCCGCACCGCGGGCACGGTGCGGCGGTTCTGGAGCCGCAGTGTCGAACACGCTGGTGCGGCACGGATTCTCGGCGCACCGACGACGCCGCACCCGGGCGTGGTGGTGCTACCGGCACCGCGCGCGGCCGCCTACTGCGTGGCCGGGCGGCCGGACGCCATCGTGGTGACGTCGGCGGCCGTCGACGTGCTGCCGGGACCGCAGCTGGCGGCCGTCGTCGCGCACGAGCGGGCACACCTGGCGGCTCGTCACCCGCAGCTGATGATGGTGCTGCGGGCGCTCGCTGCGGCCATGCCGCGTCTGCCGCTGTTCGGTGCGGCGGTACGGGCCGTCGCGCCACTGGTCGAGATGTGCGCCGATGACGAGGCGACGCGGCGCTGCGGTCGCGACGCGGTGCTGTCGAGCCTGGTGACCCTGGCGCGTCCCGCGCGACCCCCGGCGAGCGGTGCGATGGGCTCGGGTATGGGAGTTGCCGACGTGGCCGTGACCAGCCGGGCCTGGCGGCTCGCCGCCGGCGTCGACGCCGCGGAACGCCTGCGACAGCAGGTTGCGCTGCTGGCGGCGTTCACCGTGATCGTCTGTCTCCCCGGTGCGTTGACGTTCGTTTGCCACCCCTGAGCAGTTTCCGGCCGATAGGTTGGGGGTACGGGTCGGTGGCAGGAGGGAGACACGATGCAGTGGCTGAGGGTGGGTACGGCGTTGCTGGTGGCCTTGTCGACGACGGCGGCGATGACGGCGTGCGGGTCTCGGGACACCGACGCCGCGGGCGGTGCGCCGTCCAGCTCGTCGACCGCGCCGGCGCCGCCGATCGTGAGTGCGGACAAGCTGGACGTCGGGAAGATCCCGACCGCACCGCGCCCGCCGCTGGGCACCGCGGGACAGCCCGGTACCGGCGTGGTGGTCGACGCCCAACACATGGCGGACTACGTCGTCGGACCCTGGGACGTGGACGAGGCCATCGTCACGCCCTACCTCAGTGGCTCGTTCCTGCTCAACGGCGCGCAGGGGCTGGAACAACTCGGCCCCACGCAGATCGCGGCGGCGGCCGGAAAGCACGCGATGATCAACGGCTTCGCATCCGCCCGGCAGGAGACGGACAAGAAGGTGTTGGTCAACGCTGTCCTGCGGTTCGGTGATCCGGAGGCGGCGAAGGCTGCGGCGGCGGACATGAACGGCGCCGCGCAGGAACAGCCGATTCAGGGGAAGAAACCGACGCCCACCACGATCAGCGGGCACGACGACGCGCAGGCCTCCACCTACCCGTTCACCGCCCGCGGCAGCAACGCCACCATGGACACCATCCGGTCGTTCACGCCGCACGGACCCTACGTGCTGATGCAGCTGGTGCAGTCGGCCGACGGTCTGGAGGCCGCGGCCGACCTCGTCGGCAAGACCGTCGACGCGCAGGGCCCGGCGATCGACGAGTTCACCCCGACGGCACCGAACGAGCTGGCCAACGTGCCGCTGGATCCGACCGGCCTGCTGGCCCGGACCATCCCCGGGGGTACCGACACCGCGCTGACCAAGAACGCGGTCTACACCACGCGCGGCGCCCTGCACTTCCAGAGCAACCCGGTGGGCTCGAAGAAGCTGTTCGACGAGAACGGCGTCGACGCCGTCGCGATGGCGCAGACCAACGTCTATCAAGCCAAGGACGAGGCCGCCGCCGCCCACGTCGCCGACTCCTTCGGCGTGGAGGTGTCCACCGACGGCGTCAGCCCGGCCGACGCGGTGCCCAACCTGCCCGAGAGTCGCTGCCTGAAATTCCCGAGCGGCTTCTACTGCGTCGCCCCGGCGGGCCGCTACGCGATCGAGGTGCAGTCCCCGGATCTGACGCAGTCCCACCAGCTGGTCGCCGCGCAGTACGTGATGCTCACCGCGCCGCGGTGAGCGCTCAGGTGCCGCAGAACGTCCGGTAGTCGGTGAATTCCGGCGGCGCGGCCTCGGCGTAGCGCTCCAGTCCCGGACGCGCGCCGAACGGGGCGCGGACGACGTCGACCAGTCGGGTCAGCGGCTCCAGGTCGCCGCCGGTGGCCGCGGCGAGGGCCTCCTCCACCAGGTGGTTGCGCGGGATGTACACCGGGTTGATGCGCTGCAGCAGCCTGGCGTCCGGCCCAAGCGCGGTCCACCTGCCGAGCCACGCGTCGATGCCGCGGAGGTCGGCGAACAGGCCGCGGACCGGTTCGGCGTCCCCGGCCGCGGCCGCGGCCAGCCCGGCAAAGAACGTCGTGTAGTCGACCTGGTTGGCCGCGAGCAACTCCAGGGCCTCGTTGAGCACCGTCGTCGCCGCGGAGTCGTCTGCCAGACCCAGCTTGTCGCGCATGCCGCGCAGATAGGCAGCCTCGTAGCGGGGGCCGTAGTCACCGAGCGTCGCGGTGGCCAGCTCGATGGCCTTCTCCTGGTCGTCGTCGATCAGCGGCAGCAGGGTCTCGGCGAAGCGGGCCAGGTTCCATGCGCCGATCGCCGACTGGTTGCCGTAGGCGTACCGCCCGCCGCGATCGATGGAGCTGAACACCGTTGCGGGATCGAAGGTCTCCATGAACGCGCACGGCCCGTAGTCGATGGTCTCACCGGAGATCGTCATGTTGTCGGTGTTCATCACGCCGTGGACGAAGCCGACCAGCATCCACCGCGCGATGAGGTCGGCCTGTGCGGCCAGGACGGACTCGAACAGGGCGAGGTAGGGACGCTCGGCCTCCGCGGCGGCGGGATGATGCCGCGCGATGGCGTGGTCGGCGAGGCGGCGCAGCAGGTCCTCGTTGCGGGTGAGCGTGGCGTAGACGAAGCTGCCGACGCGCAGGTGGCTGGCTGCGACGCGGGTGAGCACTGCTCCGGGCAGCGACTCCTCGCGGTACACCCGGCGACCGGTGGCCGTCACCGCGAGCGACCGGGTGGTCGGGATGCCGAGCCCGTGCATGGCCTCGCTGATCACGTACTCCCGCAGCATCGGCCCGACGGCGGCCAGGCCGTCGCCCCCGCGCGCGAAGGGCGTTGCGCCCGAACCCTTCAGGTGCACGTCGACGCGTCGCCCGTCGGCGGTGCGCAACTCGCCGAGCAGCAGTGCGCGGCCATCGCCGAGGCGGGGGACCAGGCCGCCGAACTGGTGCCCGGAGTAGGCCTGTGCCACGGGGTGCGCGTCCTCCGGAACGGCGGCGCCGACCAGGAACGCGACGCCCGAGGGGCTCTGTAGCCACCCGGGGTCGAGGCCGAGGTCGGCGGCCAGCGGTTCGTTGAGGACCAGCAGGCGCGGATCGGGGGCGTCGGCGGCCTTCCACGCGACGGCCATCTCGGGCAGCTCGCGCGCGAACCAGTCGTCGAGGACGAGGGCGGTCGCGGAGGTACTCACCGTCTCGAGGGTACGCCCGGGGACGGGCGCCCGGCGTTTGGTCGGACGGCTCCCGGGTAGACGCAGGGCCATGGTCGACACGGGTCTCGCGGTGGTGACCGGTGCGTCCAGCGGCATCGGTCGGGAACTCGCGCACCTGCTGGCGGCCGACGGCTACGACCTGGTGATCGCCGCCGACGACGCCGCGCTCGATGACGCCGCCGCCGACCTGGCGCGGCACGGCACCGAGGTGCGCCCGGTGCGGGTGGACCTGCGCGAACCCGGCAGCGTCTGGGACGTGTACGACGCCGCCGGAGCGGGCGGACGTGCGGTGGACGTCGCGGCGCTCAACGCTGGCACCGGCCGGGCGGGTCGCTTCGTCGACGACCGGCTCGACGCGGACCTGCGCATCGTCGACGTCAACGTGCGCTCGACGGTCGCCCTGGCCAAGCTGCTGCTGCGCGACATGGCCCGTCGTGACGCCGGCCGCGTGCTGGTGACGTCGTCGCTGGTCGCGATGATGCCGGGGTCCTACCAGTCGATGTACAACGCGTCGAAGGCGTTCCTGCAGTCGTTCACCGAGGCGCTGCACGACGAGTTCCGCGGCACCGGCGTCACGGTCACCGCGCTACTGCCCGGCGCCACCGACACCGAGTTCTTCCGCCGGGTCGGCATGCTCGACACGCCGCTGGCGCGACTGCCGGTCAAGGACGACCCCGCCCACGTCGCGAAGCAGGGTTACGACGCGCTGCTGCGGGGTGACGCCAAGGTCGTGGCGTCATCGCCGATCAGCAAGGCCACCGGGGCGGTGGCGCGCGTGCTGCCCGACTCGGTGAAGGCGGTGGCCAACCGGCTGCTCGTCACGCCGTTCGGGTCCCGATGACGCACGACCGACCAGGGAGAGGAGATCCATCATGGCGCAACCCGAGGAACTGAACAGGGAACTCACCGTCAAGCGCGACACGACGGCCAGCCGGTCCCGGGTGTGGGAGGTCATGGCCGACGGCTGGACCTACTCGCAGTGGGTGGTCGGCAACAGCCGCATGCGCGCCGTCGACCCCGACTGGCCGAGCGTCGGCAGCACGCTGCACCACTCGGTCGGCGTGTGGCCGGTGCTGCTCGACGACAGCACGGTGGTCGATGCGTGCGTGCCGCAGGAGAAGCTGGTGCTCATCGCCAACGGCCGGCCCTTCGGCAAGGCGCGGATCACGTTGCGGCTGTTCGACAATCCCGATGGCGGGTGCCGGATCGAGATGTCCGAGGTGCCGATCACCCCGCCGCTGAGCTGGCTGCCGGACCGGGCGGCGCTGCTCGCGGCGTTCCCCCGCAATCGGGAGTGCACGTGGCGCCTGGCGGCGCTGGCCGAACGCCGACGCGAGACCGACGTCGACGATGCCTAGCGGCGAGACCGCCGACGCCGTGGTGATCGGCGCCGGACACAACGGGTTGGTGGCCGCGGCGCTGCTCGCGGACGCCGGCTGGGACGTGGTGGTCCTCGAGGCGCAGGACACCCCGGGCGGGGCGGTGAAGAGCGCCGAGGTGACGCCGGGCTACGTCACCGACCTCTACAGCGCGTTCTATCCGCTGTCGGTCGCGTCGCCGGCGCTGCTCGATCTCAACCTGACCGACCACGGGCTGCGGTGGTCGCACGCCCCGGCCGTGGTGGGTCACGCCCGCAGCGCCACCGACACCGACGCGCCGGTGATCTATCGCGACATCGATGCCACCGCAACGCTTCTCGAGGCGAACCACCCAGGCGACGGGCAGCGCTGGTGCGACCTGTTCGCGCAGTACCAGCGCATCAAGGAACCGCTGCTGCGGGCGCTGTTCGCGCCCTTCCCGCCGGTGCGCGGCGCGCTCGGCATGCTGCGCGAGCTGGGCACCGCCGAGGCGCTGCGGCTGGTGCACCTGCTGCTGCTGCCCGCCGGGGTGATGGCACAGCACCTGTTCGCCGGCGACGCCGCACGTCTGTTGCTGCTGGGCAACGCCATGCACGCCGACGTCCCCATCGACGCGCCCGCCAGCGGCGTGATGGGCTACCTGTTGATCATGCTGGCCCAGGACGGCGGGTTTCCCGTCCCGGTCGGCGGTGCCGGGGAGCTGGCGGCCGCGCTGGTGCGCCGCGCCGAAACGTCCGGTGCGCGCGTCGAATGCGGGCGTCCCGTCGAGTCCATCGAGGTCCGCAACGGCCGCGCCGTCGCCGTGCGGACCGCCGACGGCCGCACGGTCCGCTGCCGGCGCGCCGTCGTCGCGGACACGTCCGCGCCGCAGCTGTACCAGCGGCTGCTACCGGCCGAGACGTTGCCGCCGGCGTTCGCGGACGGCCTGGACCGCTTCGTCTGGGACACCCCGGTCCTGAAGATCGACTATGCGCTGCGCGAACCGATTCCGTGGCGCTCGCGCAGCCTGTCCGGGGCGGGCACCGTGCACCTGGGCGCCGACCACGACGGTCTGATCCGCTGGATGGCCGACCTCAACACGCGCACGCTGCCGGAGCATCCGTTCATGCTGTTCGGCCAGATGACCACCGCCGACCCGACCCGCTCACCGGCGGGCACCGAGAGTGCCTGGGCGTACACGCATTTGCCGCGTGGGCTCGCCGACGACGCCTCGGCGGACATCGTTGCCGAGCGCGTCGACGAGGTGATCGAGCAGCACGCGCCCGGGTTCGCCGAGCGGATCGTCGGCAAGCTCGTTCAGCGGCCCTCGGATCTGGAGGCCAACGACGCCAACCTGCACACCGGCGCGGTCAACGGCGGCACCTCGCAGTTGTTCCAGCAGTTGATCTTCCGGCCCGCGCCCGGCCTGGGCCGTGCTGAGACGCACATCGAGAACGTCTTCCTCGGCAGTGCCGGCGCCTCCCCGGGCGGCGGCGTGCACGGCGTCTGCGGGCGCAACGCCGCCCGTGCGGCGCTGGCGTCCGACGGCGCATTCGGTTGGCCCCGCCGCCGGCTCACCCGCGCGGCGCAACGCCTGCTGGTGGGCTGACACGCGCGGACGCGCCGCGAGGCGTGGACGACGAACGGCGCCCGCGAGCGGGTGCTCGCGGGCGCCGTCGGTCGAACGGATCAGAACTTCTCGAGATCGAACCGGTCGTTGTTCATGACCTTGACCCAGGCGGCGACGAAGTCCTCGACGAACTTGCCCCTGTTGTCGTCCTCGGCGTACACCTCGGCGACGGCGCGCAGCACCGAGTTCGACCCGAAGACCAGGTCGTTGACGGTGGCCGTCCACTTGAGCTGGCCGGTCGCCCGATCACTGCCCTCGTAGACGTGCTCGCCGGTCTCCGCCGACTTCCACTGCGTGCCCATGTCGAGCAGGTTGGTGAAGAAGTCGTTGCTCAGCACACCCGGCGTCTCGGTGAACACGCCGTGCTTGGTGCCGCCGTGGTTGACGCCGATGACGCGGAGGCCGCCGATGAGCGCCGTTAGCTCCGGAGCCGTGAGGTCCAGGAAGTAGGCCTTGTCGACGAGCAACTGCTCGAGCGGAGCCTTCTCGCCGGGCCGCGCGAAGTTGCGGAAGCCATCGGCCCGCGGCTCGAGCACCCGGAAGGACTCGACGTCGGTCTGCTCCTGCGACGCGTCGGTGCGACCCGGCGCGAAGTGCACGTCGATCTCGAAACCGCCGTCCTTGGCGGCCTTCTCGACCGCGGCGGAACCGGCCAGCACGATGAGGTCGGCGAGCGAGATCTTCTTGCCGCCGGACGCCGAGGCGTTGAACTCCTGCTGGATGCGCTCCAGCACCGGCAGCACCTTGTTCAGCTCGCTGGGCTCGTTGACCTCCCAGTTTCGCTGCGGCTCCAGGCGGATGCGGGCACCGTTGGCGCCGCCCCGCTTGTCGGTGCCACGGAAGCTGGACGCCGAGGCCCAGGCCGTCTTCACCAGCTGCGGCACCGACAGGCCGGCATCGAGCACGCGCGCCTTGAGCGACGCGATGTCGGCCTCGTCCACCAGCGCGTGGTCGACCGCGGGCACCGGATCCTGCCAGACCTGCGGCTCGGCCACCCACGGGCCGAGGTAGCGGCTGATCGGACCCATGTCACGGTGCAGCAGCTTGTACCAGGCGCGGGCGAACGCGTCGTTCAGCTCCTCGGGGTGGTCCAGCCACCGCCGCGTGATCTTGCCGTAGATCGGGTCGACGCGCATCGACACGTCGGTGACCAGCATGGTGGGCTTGCGCGGCGGGCCGCCGAACGGATCCGGGATGATCGCCTTGGCGTCCTTCGCCTCGAACTGCCAGGCGCCACCGGGGCTCTTGGTCAGCTCCCACTCGTTGCCGTACAGCAGCTCCAGGTAGCGGTTGCTCCACTGCGTCGGCTTGTCGGTCCACACGACCTCGAGCCCACTGGTGATGGTGTCGCCGGCGTTGCCCGAGCCGAACGGGCACTTCCAGCCCAGGCCCTGCTGCTCGATCGGCGCGCCCTCGGGCTCCGGGCCGACGTTGGCGTCGCTGGCGCCGTGGGTCTTGCCCAGGGTGTGACCGCCGACGATCAGCGCCGCGGTCTCCTCGTCGTTCATCGCCATGCGGCCGAACGTCTCGCGGATGTCGTGCGCGGCGGCCAGCGGATCGGGCTTGCCCTCGGGCCCTTCGGGATTGACGTAGATCAGGCCCATGGTGGTGGCGCCGAACGGCTCGGCGAGCTGACGGTCGTCGCTGTCGTTGGTGCCGCCGTAGCGCTTGTCGGTACCCAGCCAGGTGTCCTCCTGGCCGTACAGCACCTCCTCGGGCTCCCAGATGTCCTCGCGGCCGAAGCCGAAGCCGAAGGTCTCGAAGCCCGCGGACTCCAGGGCCACGTTGCCGGCGAAGACCAGCAGGTCGGCCCAGGACAGCTTGCTCCCGTACTTCTTCTTGACCGGCCACAGCAGGCGGCGCGCCTTGTCCAGGTTGGCGTTGTCCGGCCAGCTGTTGAGCGGGGCGAAGCGCTGCGCACCCTGACCGCCGCCACCGCGGCCGTCGTAGATGCGGTAGGTGCCGGCGGCGTGCCAGCTCATCCGGATGAACAGGCCGGCGTAGCTGCCGTAGTCGGCCGGCCACCAGTCCTGCGAGGTGGTGATGACCTCGAGGACGTCGGCCTTCAGGGCGTCGACGTCGAGCCGGGCGAAGGCCGCCGCGTAGTCGAAGTCCTCACCCAGCGGGTTGCCCTTGGCGGGCTGGCGGTGCAGCACCGAGACGTCGACCTGCTCCGGCCACCAGTCCTGATTGGTCAGGGGCGCATGGCCCTTCGGGTGCGGCGACTCGATGGCCGGGTTCTCGCTCTCGCTGCGGCTGTGGGTTTCGCTGTCGGAGTGCGGCGGACGGGCATCGGAGGTATCGGATGACACGTACTTCCCTTTCATCGGTGGCGATCACGGGCTGTGATCTGGACTTTCAGGTGATGCAGTCGGGGCAGACGCCCCAGTAGATGACCTCGGCCTCGTCGATGACGAAGCCCCGATCATCCGAAGCGGTGAGGCAGGGCGCGTCGCCGACCGCGCAGTCCACGTCGGCGATCACCCCGCAGGACCGGCACACCACGTGGTGGTGGTTGTCGCCGACGCGGGTCTCGTAGCGGGCCAGGGAGCCGTTGGGCTGGATGCGCCGGATGAGCCCGGCCGCCGTCAGCGCGTTGAGCGCGTCGTACACCGTCTGGTGCGACACGTCGGCCTCGAGTTCGCGGGTGGCGCGGATGACGGCCTCGGTCTCGGCGTGCGGATGGTCGTGCACGGCGTGCAGGACGGCGACCCGGGGGCGGGTGATGCGCAGGTGGGCATCCCGCAGCATCGTCCGGAAATCGGGGCTCTCTGACATCACGTCAGAGTCTGGCCCCTTTCCTGGAACATTTCAAGAAAACTCCGAAAAAACGCCCACTGAACTTTCACCGCGACGAGAACCGGCGGCGCCGGCAGTCGGAAGTACGGGGCGCTCACCCTGCCGAGCGTCGCCGGATCGACGAGGATCACCGGTGGAGGTCGGCCATGCACACACCCGCGACGACAGCTGGGCGCGCCACGGCGCTCGGGCGGCGCGGCTGCGCGCTGCTGGCCGCGACGTCGGCGGCCCTGCACGCCGCGGCGCTGGGACACGCGGCGAACGCCGCGGCGCTCGTCCTGATGCTGGCGATGATCGCCGGCTGCCTGTTCTGCGCCCGGGACCTGTGGCGCGACGGCGCCACCCGGGCATGGGTCCTGGTGGCCGTCACCAGCGTCGCGATGATCGCGCTGCACATGCCCTCGGCCGGTCATCACCACGGCAGCGCCGCCGCCGGCGCCGGCCCGCCCGCACCGCCGGTGATGACGGTGGCGATGGGCATCGCCGCGGTGGAGGTCGTGATCGCCGCGGCGGTGCTCTACCGGCGCAGCCGGGTCACGGCGCGCGGCTTCCGCACCGCCTGACCCGTCACGGGCCGGTCGGGACGACGCCGGTGGGGACGACGCTGGTGGGGGCGACGCTGGTGGGGACGACGCTGAACGCGTCGACGTTCGGCTCGACCGGGAAGCGTCGCCCGCTGTCGTCGATCACCAGCGTGCCGGCGTCCGGCGGCGGCGTGCCGCTGCCGGGGACGAGTACCGCGCGCTGGCCGGGGACGAGTTCGGATTCCTGCAGGGCGACGGTGCGCGGCTCGGCGGCCACCAGCCCGCCGTCACCGAGCTGCCACACCAGCGGCGAGGACGGGCCGGGCGGATCGCAGTGCCAACTCGTCAGGCTCAAGGACATGGGCTGACCGTCCTGCCACCACATCCGCTGCACGCGCGAGGCGGTGTCCGCTCCCGACGCGGCGACCTCGTAGGTCTGCTGGGTGCCGTCCGCGTCGGATACCACGATCGCCGCGGTGCCGCAGGCATCGCCGGTGCTCCGGTACAGCGCGAAGGCCAGCCGGCTGCCGTCCGGGCTGAGGACCGCGGTGTCGACGGGCGTGTTGGCGTCGGTCGCGCCCAGCGACGTCGGGGGCCCGGAGCCGCGTACGGCGTAGAGGGTGTCGGGCCCGCCCCGAGGCGACGGGTCGGCCGCCTCGGTGCGCGCCAGGATGACCGTCCCGGCCCGCGCCGTCAGCAGCGTCGTCGCCCCGGCGTCGGGCACCGCGGGCAGAGCCACCTGCTGGGTGACGACGGGCCGCCCGGCGGGATCGGCCAGGTCGAGGACCACCAGCCGGTCGGGTGCCTCGAACCACGTGATGCGGCTGTCGCCCGCGGTGCCGATGCGGCCGGCCTCCGGCAGGGGGACCACCCGCGACGTCCGCGCGGCGACGTCGAGGATCGCGAGGTTGCCGTCCGCGCCGCGGGCGAAGGCGAAGCGCCCGTCCTCGGTGACCAGCGGTTCGTGCGACGGGGCGAACGTGCCCTTGGCCGTGGCCACCACCGTCGTGCCGTCCACCACACCGATCTCGGTCGCGGCGCGGTAGGCGACCTGGGGGCCGGTCGGCGCGGGCGGAGCGGCGGACGTCGGGCTCGGCGCGAAGTTCGTCGGCAGCGTCGGGACGGGCCCCTGCGGGGCGCCGTGGCAGGCCGCGAGCACGGCCACCAGCATCGCGAGCAGTCCGATCAGCGCGAGCGTCCTGGGTCGTCGGTGTCGTTCGTGCATCACACCCATGTAAGCCGAAATGGCGGCCGTCGACCACGTCGTGGGATCGTCTACGGCCATGACCCTCCCCACACCCGAACCCGTCGGACGGCTCGGCGCCACGTCGATCGACTGTCCCGATCCGGCGGCGCTCGCGGACTTCTACGCTGCGCTGCTCGGCATGCGGCGCCTGGTCAGCGCCCCGGACGGCAGCGTCGTCGCGATCACCGACGGCGCGCAGCGGCTGGCCTTCATGCGGGTGCCCGACTACGTCGCGCCGACGTGGCCGGAGCCGGGACAGTCCCAGCAGATGCACCTCGACGTGTCGGTGACCGACCTCGACGCCGCGGTGCCCCGGGCAGTGGCCCTCGGTGCGCGGGAGGCGACCCACCAGCAGGACCCGTCGCGGTGGCGCGTCCTGATCGACCCGGCCGGGCACCCCTTCTGCCTCACGACGGTGGGTGCGTGACCGACGCCTAAGCTGGTCTCCAGTGTCCGAACCGTCCGACGTGCGCGCGCTGCGCCGCCGCCTCGACGGGCTGACGATCCGTGACGCCGCCCGCCTCGGGCGCCGCCTGAGGAACCTGCGCGACGCCACGCCCGAGCAGGTCGCGCGCGTCACCGAGCAGATCGCCGCCGCCGAGGGGCTGATCGCCACCCGCGCCGGCGCGGTGCCGGCCATCGCCTACCCGGACCTGCCGGTCAGCGAGCGGCGCGACGACATCGCCGCGGCGGTCCGCGACCACCAGGTCGTCGTGGTCGCGGGCGAGACCGGCTCGGGCAAGACCACCCAGCTGCCCAAGATCTGCCTCGACCTCGGCCGGGGAGTGCGCGGCACGATCGGCCACACCCAGCCGCGGCGGCTCGCCGCACGGACCGTCGCCCAGCGCGTCGCCGACGAACTCGGCACCCCGCTCGGCGACGTCGTCGGCTACACCGTCCGCTTCACCGACCAGGCGAGCGACCGCACGCTGGTCAAGCTGATGACCGACGGCATCCTGCTCGCCGAGGTTCAGCGCGACCGGCGGCTGCTCGCCTACGACACGCTGATCCTCGACGAGGCGCACGAACGCAGCCTCAACATCGACTTCCTCCTCGGCTATCTGCGCGAGCTGCTGCCCCGCCGGCCCGACCTGAAGGTGATCGTCACCTCCGCGACGATCGAGCCGGAGCGCTTCGCCGCGCACTTCGCCGGCCCGGACGGACCGGCGCCCATCGTCGAGGTGTCCGGCCGCACCTACCCCGTCGAGATCCGGTACCGCCCGCTCGAGGTGGTGGTCACGTCCGACGACGCCGGCGAGGACCCCGACGATCCGGACGACGAGATCGTCCGCACCGAACTGCGCGACCCGACCGAAGCGATCGTCGACGCCGTGCGCGAACTCGAGGCCGAACCGCCCGGCGACGTCCTGGTGTTCCTGTCCGGCGAGCGCGAGATCCGCGACACCGCCGAGGCGCTGCGGGAGGCGCTGCGCCACGACCGACTGCCCACCGAGGTGCTGCCGCTGTACGCGCGGCTGCCGACCGCCGAGCAGCAGAAGGTCTTCGCGCCACACGCCAACCGGCGGATCGTGTTGTCCACCAACGTCGCCGAGACGTCGCTGACGGTGCCCGGCATCCGCTACGTCGTCGACCCGGGCACGGCCCGCATCTCGCGGTACAGCCGGCGGACCAAGGTGCAGCGGCTGCCCATCGAACCGATCTCCCGGGCCTCGGCCGCGCAGCGGGCCGGCCGCTCCGGCCGCACCGCACCGGGCGTGTGCATCCGGCTGTACTCGCAAGCGGACTTCGACGCGCGGCCGCGCTACACCGACCCGGAGATCCTGCGCACCAACCTCGCCGCGGTGATCCTGCAGATGGCCGCGCTCGGCCTCGGCGACGTCGAGGCGTTCGGCTTCCTCGACCCGCCGGACGCGCGCAGCATCCGCGACGGCGTCACGCTGCTGCAGGAACTCGGAGCCTTCGACCGCCACGGCGCGATCACCGACGTGGGCCGCCGTCTGGCCCGGCTGCCACTGGATCCGCGCATCGGCCGGATGATCCTGCAGGCCGACACCGAGAACTGCGTGCGGGAGGTCCTCGTGCTCGCCGCCGCGCTGTCCATCCCCGACCCGCGGGAGCGGCCCGCCGACCGCGAGGACGCCGCACGGCAGAAGCACGCGAGGTTCAACGATGAGCACTCCGACTTCGTCTCCTACCTCAACCTGTGGCAGTACCTGTCCGAGCAGCGCCGGGAACGCTCGGGCACCGGCTTCCGCCGGATGTGCCGCGAGGAGTTCCTGCACTACCTGCGCATCCGCGAGTGGCAGGACCTCACCGGCCAATTGCGCAGCATCGCGCGCGATCTCGGGATCCGCGAATCCGACGAACCAGCCGACCCGAGCAGGGTGCACGCCGCGCTCACCGCCGGGCTGCTGTCGCACGTGGGCCTGCGCGAGGGCGACGGCCAGTCCCGCCAGCGCGGGTCGCGGCTGCCCGAGTACGCCGGCGCGCGCAACACGCGCTTCGTCCTGGCTCCGGGTTCGGTGCTGACGAAGCGGCCGCCGCAGTGGATCGTGGTCGCCGACCTGGTGGAGACCAGCCGGCTGTTCGGCCGCATCGCCACCCGCATCGACCCCGACACCGTCGAGCGCGTCGCCGCAGACCTGGTGGTGCGCAGCCACAGTGAGCCGCACTGGGATGCCCGCCGCGGCGCGGTGATGGCCTATGAGCGGGTGACGCTGTACGGCCTGCCGCTGGTGCCGCGCCGCCGCGTGAGCTACGCGTCGATCGACCCGGTGGTGTCGCGCGAGCTGTTCATCCGGCACGCCCTGGTCGAGGGTGACTGGCAGACCCGGCACCACTTCTTCCGCGACAACGCCGCGCTGCTGGCCGAACTCGCCGAACTGGAGGAGCGGGCCCGTCGCCGCGACCTCGTCGTCACCGACGACCAGGTGTACGCCCTGTACGACGCGCGCATCCCGGCGAACGTGGTGTCGGCGCGGCACTTCGACGCGTGGTGGAAGAAGCAGCGCCACCGCACCCCGGACCTGCTGACCTTCACGCGCGACGAGCTGCTGCGCGCCGAGGACGCCGACGACCGTCCCGACACCTGGCGCACCGGCGACCTCGCGCTGCCCATGACCTACCGCTTCTCGCCCGGCGCCGAGGATGACGGGATCACCGTGCACGTGCCGGTCGACGTGCTCGCACGCCTCGGCGGCACCGGCTTCGCCTGGCACGTTCCGGCATTGCGCGAGGAGCTGGTGACGGCGCTGCTCAAGTCGCTGCCCAAGGAGCTGCGCCGCAACTTCGTCCCGGTCCCCGACACCGCCCGCGCCGTGCTGGGGCACCTCGACCCCGACGCCGAGCCGCTGCTGGAGGGGTTGGTGCGCGAACTCCGCAGGCGCACCGGCGTTCTGGTGCCGGTCGAGGCGTTCGACGTCGACAAGCTCCCCGCGCACCTGCGGGTGACGTTCGCCGTGGAACGGGCCGACGGCACCGAGGTGGCGCGCGGCAAGGACCTCGGCCGGCTCAAGGAGCGGCTGGCCACGCCGATGCAGCAGGCGGTCGCCGACGCGGTGGCCGGAGATCTGGGACGCACCGGTCTGCGCGGGTGGCCGGCCGATCTCGCCGAGGTGCCCCGCACCGTGTCGACGACGACCGGCGGACGTACGGTCCGCGGCCATCCGGCGTTCGTCGATGCCGGCGCCACGGTGGACCTGACGGTGTTCGCCACGGTCGCCGAACAGCAGGCCCGGGCGCGCGCCGGGGTGCGCCGGCTGCTGCGGCTGGCGTCGCCCGCGCCGGCCAAGAACGTCGAACGGGCCCTCGACACCCGGACGCGGTTGACGCTCGCGGCCAACCCGGACGGCTCGCTCGCCGCGCTGATCGAGGACTGCGCCGACGCCGCCGTCGACACGATGCTGCCGGCGCCGGTGTGGACCCGCGCAGAGTTCGAGACGCTGCGCGCCCGCATCGGGGCGCGGCTGGTGCCGACCACCCTGGATCTACTGGCGCGGACGGCGAAGGTGCTCGCCGCCGAGCAGGAGGCCCGCCTGGCGCTGCCCGATCGGCCGGCCCCGCGGCTGGCCGGCGCGGTCGCCGACGTCGAGGCGCAGCTGGCGCGGCTGCTGCCGCGCGGCTTCGTCACTGCGGCCGGCGCGGCCCGGCTCGCCGATCTCACCCGCTACCTCACGGCGATCGCCCGCCGCCTCGAGCGACTGCCACACGCCGTCGAGGCCGATGCCGAGCGGATGGCACGGGTCGCCGCGGTCCGGGACGCCTACGACGACCTCCTCGCGACGCTCGGCCCGGCGCGTGCCGCCGCCGCGGACGTCCGCGAGATCGGCTGGCAGATCGAGGAGTTCCGGGTCAGCCTGTGGGCACAGCAACTCGGGACGCCGCGGCCGGTCAGCGAACAGCGCATCCTGCGCGCCATCGACGCGATCGACACCCGGTGATGCGGATCGCGATCATCCTGAGCCGAACCGTGGAGTCCGTCGGCGCGCCTGCCTAGGTTCGATCCGTTCGCACACGGAGGAGCTTCGATTGACGGCGGGAACGCTCATCGAGCACTGCACGGCGCCGCTGCACCCGCTCGACGACCCGGTCCGGTCCTCGCTGCGCGGCGCTCACGCGCGGTTCGCGGTGTGGTCCGGGCGCGTCGCGCGCTACGACCGCGAGGTCGCCGGATTCCTCGGCCACCCGCCTCGGCTCGATGCGCAGGACTGGGCCGACGTCGCCACGCTGGCCGGTCCGGCGGCCGAGGTCTCGCTGCGGGGCGCCTACGTACCGCCTCCCGGTTGGGAGGTCATCGACCGCATCGGCTCCGTGCAACTCGACGGGTCGGCCTTCCATGGGGAGGCCTACCCGCCTGCGGTGCCGCTCGGCGCGCGCGACGTCCCCCGCATGCTGGACCTGGTCGCCCGCACCGCCCCGGGCCCCTTCCGCCCGCGCACCATCGAGATGGGCACCTACCTCGGCGTGTTCGACCGCGGCGCGCTCGTCGCCATGGCGGGGGAGCGGATGCACCCCATCGGCTGGACCGAGATCAGCGCCGTCTGCACCGATCCGGCGCACCGCAACCGCGGGCTGGCAACCGCCCTCGTCGGCGCGGTGGCGGACGGCATCCGGCGGCGCGGTGAGACGCCGTTCCTGCACGCCCGCGCCGACAACGTCGCCGCGATCCGGCTCTACGAGGCGCTGGGATTCGTGCTGCGGCAGCGTTCGGTGCTCACTATCGTGCGCACGCCGGCCGCTGCAGCCGACGAGGCGGCGTCGTGACCGCAACGGTGGATGCGCAGGGCCGGCCGGCCGACACCGCCCACCCCGACGAGGTGCTCGTCGTCGCCCGCACGTGGCATCCGTGGCGCTGGATCATCGCGGTGGCGGCCCTGGTGCTGCTCGCGCAGTTCGTCCACGGGCTCGCCACCAACGCCGGATGGGACTGGGCGACGTTCGCGCAGTACGTCACCGCCAAGTCGGTGATGTCGGCGCTGTGGCTGACGGTTCAACTGACGTTCTGGGGCACCGTCATCGGCTTCGCGCTGGGCATCGCCCTCGCCGCGGCGCGGCTGTCGCACAATCCGGTTCTCCGGGTGATCGCGTGGAGCTACGTCTGGGCGTTCCGGTCCATCCCGCTCATCGTGCAGCTGCTGTTCTGGTTCAACATCGCCTATCTCTACGAGACGCTGTCGGTCGGCATCCCGTTCGGACCTGCGCTGGTCACCTTCGACGTCAACGCCGTGATCAGCGGCTCCATGGCCGCCGTGATCGGCCTCGCCCTGCATCAGGCCGCCTACTCCGCCGAGATCGTGCGCGCCGGCATCGTCTCGGTCGACCCGGGTCAGCGCGAAGCGGCTGCCGCGCTGGGCATTCCGCGTCGGCGCGAGTTCTTCAGGATCGTGCTTCCGCAGGCCATGCGCGGCATCCTGCCCAATGCCGCCAACGAGGTCATCTCGTTGTTCAAGGGCACGTCCATCGTCTCGGTGATGGCGATCGCCGAATTGTTCTACCAGGTGCAGGTGATCTACGGCCGCAACGGCCGGGTCGTGCCGCTGCTCATGGTCGCCACGTTCTGGTACGTCGTCCTCACCTCCCTGCTGTCGATCGTGCAGTTCTACGTCGAGCGGCACTACGCGAAGGGTGCGACGCGCGAACTCCCGCCGACGCCGCTACAGCGCCTCCGTCGGCAGGCGTCCGCGGCCCGGGCGACGTGGAGCCGGTCGTGAGCCGGTTGCTCGCCACGGCGGCGATTGAGCACGCGGAGTACGCCATCTCCGCCCGCGGCGTCCGCAAGTCCTACGGCGATCGCGAGGTGTTGGCCGGCGTGGACCTCGCGGTACGGCCCGGTGAGGTCACGGTGATCCTCGGGCCGTCCGGGTCGGGCAAGTCGACACTGCTGCGCGTGCTCAACCACCTCGAGAAGGTCGACGCCGGCATCGTCGAGGTCGACGGCGAACTGGTCGGATACCGGCGCAAAGGGCAACGACTGCACGAACTCTCGACCCGTGAGATCCTGCGGCAACGCACCAAGATCGGCTTCGTCTTCCAGGACTTCAACCTGTTCGGGCACCTCACCGTGCTCGAGAACGTCGTGGAGGCACCGGTGTCGGCGCAGCGCCGCCGGCGCGCCGACGTCGAACGGGAGGCCCGGGAGCTGCTGGCACGGGTGGGCGTCGCCGACAAGGCCGACGAGTACCCGCGTCGGCTGTCGGGCGGTCAGCAGCAACGGGTGGCCATCGCCCGCGCGCTGGCGCTGCAACCCAAGGTGATGCTGTTCGACGAGCCCACCTCGGCGCTCGACCCCGAGCTGGTGGGCGAGGTGCTCGAGGTGATACGCGACCTGGTCCGCAACGGAGCCACCCTGGTCATCGTCACCCACGAGGTGGGCTTCGCCAAGGAGATCGCCGACACCGTCGTGTTCATGGACGGTGGCGTGATCGTCGAGCAGGGGCCACCGAGCCGCGTCCTGGGTGACTCCGCCCACCCGCGCACCCGGGACTTCCTGTCGCACGTGCTGTAGCCCCCGGCGGAACCCCGCCACGCGATCGTCCGCCCCATGACCGACCCCCTGACCTTCGAGGAAGCAGCCATGTTCCGACCCCGACGGGCATCCCTCGTCCTCTCGCTCGCGGCCGCGGTGACGCTTTTGGTGTCGTGCAGTGAACCCACCGTCGACGACACGTTGACCGCCGCCAACGGCCAGGTGTTCGACCTGTCGGCGGAGCAGGAGGGCCGAATCCGAACCGAGCGCGTCGACGCCATCGCCGCGCTGGTCCCCGCACCCATCCGCGACCGCGGCACGCTGCGCGTCACCGGCAGCGTCAACTCCACGCCGCCGCTCGGCTTCTACGCGACGGACAACGCGACGGTGATCGGCAGCGAAGTCGACATCGCGCAGCTGATCGCCGACGTGCTGGGCCTGCGCCTCGACCGGTCGAGCGCCGACTGGGCGCAGAACTTCGTGTCGATCGATTCCGGTCAGACCGACCTGTTCATCTCCAACGTCACCGTCACCGAGGAACGCAAGGACAAGTACGACTTCGCGACCTACCGACTGGACAACCTGGCGCTGGAGGCCCCGACCGACTCCGGATGGGCCTACCGGGACCGCAAGGACATCGCGGGCAAGCGCATCGGCGTCTCGTCGGGCACCAACCAGGAACAGCTGCTGGTGGACTGGAACGCCCGCAACGTCGCCGAGGGACTCGCGCCGGCGCAGATCGTCTACTACCAGAACAGCTCCGACTACTACCTGGCGCTGTCCTCCGGCCGCATCGACGGTTACCTCGGTCCCAATCCCTCGGCGGTGTACCACTCGGCCAGCACCAAGGAGACCAAGATCCTGGCCACCTACTCCGGTGCGGGCGACGCCCTGCAGGGCGAGATCGCGGTGCTCACCAAGAAGGACAACGGGCTGATCGGCGCCGTCGCCAAGGCCATCGATCACGTCATCGCCGACGGCAGCTACCGCAAGGCGCTCGACCGGTGGGGGCTCGGCGAGGAGGCCGTCGAGTCCTCGGAGATCAACCCGCCGGGGCTGCCCAGGACGTCCTGACGGGTCCGCCTGCCGCCGCCGCCGAACCCCCGGCGATCACCGCCCGCGACCGCCGCTGGCAAAGTACGCTGTGCAGGCCGCCGTCGTCGGCGGCCGGGAGAGGTCAAGGGGGTGACCTGGCGTGCGTCGTCGTCAGCAGTGGCCCGGGATCGCCGTCCCGCTGCTCATGTCGCGCACCGGCGGCGCCTGCTTCCTGCTCGGCGCCGCGCTGGTCGCCGCCACCAACGCGGCGGATTCGCACGCGTTCCGCTCGACCGAGGTCGCCTACGTCACCGCCGCCATCGCGTCGCTGCTGGGGATCGCGGCCCTGTCCCGCGGCGCGCGCCTGCACCCGTGGCACCTCCAGCTCAACGTCGTCTGCGCGACGCTGCTCATCGGGGTGACGGCGGCATCGGCCGCGCTGCCCTCGACCGCGGTCGCGATCGCGGCGCTGTACGCGTTCATCGCGTTCTCGGCGTTCTTCATGTCCTGGCCGGATGCGCTGGCGCACATCGCCGTCGCCGCCGTCTGCTGCGTCGTCGGGCTGGTCGGCTACTCGGACGTGCCGTGGGTGTCCGCCGTCATCGTGGCGGCGACGGTCGTCGGCATGGGTGGGGTGATCACCGCACTCGGCCGCCTGGTGGCTGCCGGCGAGCGCGACGCCGTGACCGGGCTACCGAACCTGCGTGGTGCCGAACGCATCCTGGACATCGAGGCGGCGACCGCCGACCCCGCGGTAATCGCCCTGCGGATCGACGGCGCCGACGCCGCCCGCCCGTCCGCGACCGTCGGCGACGACGTGGCGGTCCGGGTGACCGACGCGCTGGAGGCCGTGCTGCCGGAGACGGCCACGCTGGCGCGGACCGATCGCGACGGGTTCGCCGTCGTCCTGCCCGGCGCGTCCCGCCACGATGCCACGGCCGTGATCGCCGCCGCCCGTGCGGCGCTCGACGGGTGCGCCCTGACCGCCGCGGTCACCTGGCGGCGTCCCGACACGACCTCGGCGGCGACGCTGGGTCGCGCCGATGCGGCGCTGCGGCGTGCCCGGCGAGCCGGCGTCGACCACACCGTCGTCGACGAACCCCGTCGCGAAGCAATCGCCGACGCGCTCTCCTCGGCGATCACGCGCGACGAGATCGACGTCGTGTACCAGCCCATCACGGCGCTGCGCGGCGGTGGCGTGGTGGGCCTCGAGGCCCTCGCGCGATGGACGCCGGCCGACGGTCCGTCGCTCGGGATCGGCGAGGTGATCGACGTCGCCGAGGAGTTCGACCTCATCGGCGCGCTGGGCCACCGGGTGCTGCGCCGCGCGTGCGGGGATGCGCGCTGGATGCAGGAGCGCACGGCGGTGCCGATCACGTTGAGCGTGAACGTGTCCGGCATGGAACTGGTCGACGGCGGCTACGTGCGCAGCGTCCTGGACGTGCTCGAGGGCACCGGCTGGGCGCCGGAGAAGTTGGTGCTCGAGGTCACCGAGAGCGTGATCGCCGCCGACGCGCCCGCGTCGATCGCCCATCTCGGCGACCTCCGGCGGCGCGGCATCCGGATCGCCGTCGACGACTTCGGCACCGGCTACTCGTCGCTGCACCGCCTGTCGGACGTCCCCGCCGACTTCCTGAAGCTCGACGCGTCGTTCGTCGCCGACGTGGGTGCCGACGGCGGAACCGAGGCCGCGGACCACGGCGTGCCGCCGCTGCTGGCCGCGATCGCCGCATTCGTCCGGCCGCTGGCCATCCCGGTCGTCGTCGAGGGCGTCGAGACCCGCGGTCAGGCGGACGTGTTGCGCGCCATCGGCTTCGACCTCGCCCAGGGCTTCCTCTTCGGCCCGCCACTGCCCCGCGACGACGTCGTCACCACGCTGGCCGTCACACCTCCAGCCGCGCGCCGATGATGATGGTCCGCCCCACCGGCAGGTTGAAGTGGGCGGCCGCGTCGGCCGTGATGTAGGACGTCGCCACGAACAGCCGGGTCCGCCACGGTGACATCGTCGGCTCCCTGCACACCACCAACTCGAGCTTCGACAGGAAGTACGAGGCGTGCGCGAGGTCGATCTCGCCCTCGGTGTCCGCCGGGTCGAGCAGCCGCAGCGCGGCCGGGACGTCGGGGCGCTCCATGTAACCGTAGCGGGCGCTGACGAACACGATGCCGTCGCGCGCGAGACCCAGGTCGTCGACCGAGATGCGTTCCGACGCAGGCACTCTCGGAACGGGCTCGGTCTCCAGGGAGAGGATCACCACCTGGGAGTGCAGCACCCGGTTGTGTTCGACGTTGGCGCGCATGGACAGCGGGGCGGTCTCTCCGCCGCGATTGAGGAAGATCGCGGTGCCCGGCACGCGCGCCAGCGGCGGATCGTGCTGCAGCAGACCGGCGACGAACGGCCGCAGCGGACCTTCGACGGCACTGCGCCGGCGGGTGACGATGGCCCGGCCGCGCTGCCACGTGGTCATCACGGTGAAGGCGCACACGGCGATCAGCAACGGCAGCCAGGCGCCGTGCACCAGCTTGGTGAGGTTGGCGGCGAAGAACAGCAGGTCCACCGTGAGCAGCGCCCCGCCGCCGCCGAGCACGACCCATAGCGGCCACCGCCAGCGGGTGTGGGCGTGGTAGAGGAACAGCGTGGTGGTGATGGTGATGGTGCCGGTGACCGCCATGCCGAACGCGTAGGCCAGCGCCTCCGACGACCGGAACGCGAACACCAGGATCAGCACCGCTACCAGCAGCAGGCCGTTGATGAACGGCACGTAGATCTGCCCGATGGTCTTCGCCGAGGTGTGCGCGATGCGCAACCGCGGCAGATACCCCAGCTGCGCGGCCTGCGACGCCACGGAGAACGCGCCGGTGATCACGGCCTGCGAGGCGATCACCGTGGCGGCCGTCGCGAGCACCACCAGCGGGATCAGCGCCCAGTCGGGGGCCAGCAGGAAGAACGGCGCGCTCACCTTGTGCTCGTCGGCCAGCAGCAGCGCCCCCTGGCCGAAGTAGCTCAGCGTGCACGCCGGCAGCACCAGACCCAGCCAGCCGATGGTGATGGCCTTGCGGCCGAAGTGCCCCATGTCGGCGTACAGCGCCTCCGCGCCGGTGACGGCCAGCACCACGGCCGCGAGCGCGAAGAAGCCAATGGAAACGTGGCCGATCATGAACGACAGCGCATACGTCGGCGACAGCGCCCGCAGGATCTCCGGATCGTGCGCGATGCCGGTGACGCCCAGCGCCCCGATCGCGAGGAACCACGCGATCATCACCGGTCCGAAGAACTTGCCCACCGCCGCGGTGCCGCGGCGCTGCACGGAGAACAGCACGACGATGATCGCGGCGGTGATCGGGACGATCCACGGTTCGAGGCCGGGCTCGACGATCTTCAGGCCCTCGACGGCCGACAGCACCGAGATGGCAGGGGTGATCATGCTGTCGCCGAAGAACAGTGCGGCGCCGAAGATACCGAGCGCCGCGAGCATGTACGCCGCGCGTTTGCCGCGGCCACGAGCGCGCTGCCGCAGCAGCGTGATGAGCGCCATGATGCCGCCCTCGCCGTGGTTGTCGGCGCGCATCACGAGCGTCACGTAGGTCAGCGTGACGATCAGCATCACCGACCAGAAGATCAGCGAGACGATGCCGTAGATGTGGTCGCGCGCGATCGGCACCGGGTGCGGGTCACCCGGATCGAACACCGTCTGGATCGTGTAGATCGGGCTGGTGCCGATGTCGCCGAACACCACGCCGAGAGCGCCGATGACGACGCCGGTCGATAGGCGCGGCGCGTGGGCGGTGGGCGGCGCTGCGGTCTCGGCAGGCACGGCGCGATGGTATGCCCGTGGGCGTTGCACGGACGGCGAAGGGGCACCCGCGGTGCGGATGCCCCTTCGTCGGTCAGGCTCAGCGGCTCTGGTGTACGACCGTGTCGGTGTACGGAACCGTGGCCGTCGGGTGGATCTCGTCGAGCCACGTGTGGTGGTCGATGCCGGCCTGCGCGGGTGCGGCGAGCCCCAGGACCGCCGCGGCGAAGCCGCCGGCGACGATCGAGGTGAAACCGATCTTCTTCATGCGTTGCTCCCTATTGAGTTGTTCGTACCGGGATGGCCGGAACGACGAGGAGGACGGCCCTCGTGAGGTCGTCCGCACGATGTAACACCACCGAAACACGGAATGATTCCGCTCATCGTGAACGGGTGAGGTACGCCACTCAGGCGCGCTTGCGGGCCTTGCGCTTCTGCGGTTCCGGCAGCGCGTCGGCCGCGAGCAGGCGTCCGTACAGCTCGGGTTCGCCCATCATCGCCCGGTACACCAGGGCGATGGTGACGTCGTGGTCCGGGCGGTGCACCACCTCGACGGCGTCGCCGGCGCGCAGCACTCCCGGCTCGAGCACCCGCAGGTAGGCGCCCGGCGTACCGCCGTCGGCGAACGTCTTCATCCATCCCGCGATGCCCATGCGAGCCTCGAACGTCTTGCACGGCGTCCGGGGCCGGGTGACCTCCAGCAGCGGTCCCGCGGTGCCGATGCGCCACCGCTCGCCGACCAGCGCGCCGGTGACGTCGAGGCCGGAGGTGGTGACGTTCTCACCGAAGGTGCCGTTGGGGAGGTCCCGTTCGATCCGGTGCTGCCACGCGTCGAGATCCTCGCGGGCGTAGGCGTAGACCGCCTGATCGTCACCGCCGTGGAACTTCGCGTTGCCGATGGTGTCACCGACGATGCCGCTGCCGAGGCCGCCGCGCATCGGACCGGGCGCCCGCACCTCGACCGGGTGATCGACCGGCCGCTTGTCGATGCCCGTGGTCGGCGCGCTGACGCCGCGACCGACGACGGCGCTGTTCACGGTCAGGATCGAAGCCATGCGTCGAGGTTACGGCCCGCCGCGGACACCCGCTCCGTCGGTGAGGAGCTGCCGCAGCTGGTCCAGCGGGTCGCCGGGAGCCAGGGTGCGCCGCGCCTCCGGGGCGTCGGCCGCCGCGTCCGGGGCGCCGCCCGGCGGCGGGGTGGCGGCCGGTGGCGGGGCGACGGGTGGGGGTGGCGCGAGCGGACGTTCGAGCAGCGCGATCTTGCGCGCCAGTCGGTTTGCCGCGTCGGCGCGGACGTCGCGGCGTTCGGCGTCGGGGTCGTCGTTGCCGGCGAAGCAGCCCTCGGGCGCGTCGGTGACGGTGCCCAGCGCGGCGCGGTAACGCGCCAGGGCGGCCGGGCCGTCGCCCGTGCCGACGAACTGGTCGCCGAGCGTCTCGCGGACCAGGGCCAGGTTCACCACCGCCGGGCAGTCCCGCGACGCCGCCGCGTCGGAGAAGCGGTCCTCGGCGTCGGACAGCCGGCCCTCGAGCACCGCGAGCGCGCCGTCGGCGAACGCAGGAGCCTCCGAGGACACCAGGGCGTTGAGTGGGTCGAGGAACCTCAGCGTCGCGACGTCGCTGCGCAGCGTGTCGACGTCGCCGCGCGCGAAGGCCGCCGCCGCCGAGTCCCCGGCGATCGTCATCGACCCCGCCTTCGCGGCGAGGACGAGGAGCAGCAGCACCACCGGTGCGGACCACAGCAGCAGCCGGCGCCTCACGCCGCACCCCCGGAGAGCGGCGCGCGGGTGTGCCGGAAGTCCCGCAGCACCAGCACGAGTTCGACGAACAGCAGCGCCGCGGCCAACATCGCCGGCGCCCAATAGGTCTCGGTGGGACGGGTGGTGGCCGTCACCGGTGCGGCGGGGCCTTCGGCGTCGTCGGCGTCGTCGAACATCGACGTGTCGCCGTCCTGCCCGCGGGGCACGTAGGGGATCCCGAGCTGCTCGGCGACGCCGCGCAGCGCGGGCTCGTCGATGCGCGAGCGGAGCCCCGGCACCCCGGTCACGGGGCCGCCGCCGGGCGTGCCGTACCCCAGGACCGCGCCGCCGTCCACGGTGCCCTCGGCGACGTCGAAGCGGCGTTGCGGCGCCTCCGATCCGGCCGCCCCGGACCCCAGGTAGAACACCAGCGTGCGGGCGCGCGGGAACTGCTGGTCGGCGGCGATCAGCTGGTAGCGCAACGTGTTCCCGGCCGCCGCGACGTTGGTCTGTGCGACGTCGACCCCGGCATACGGCTCCAGACCCGCCAGGGCCGGCCGCAGGCTCCAGGTGTCCTGGGACAGCGGCCAGTCCAGCGACGGGCCGGTGGCGAAGTCGATCAGCGCGAAGCGCGCGTCGGGGTAGCGGTCGACGATCGCCGCGGCGTCCTCACGTGCGGCGGCCATGCGGGTCCGGCCGCCGGATGCGTCGGCGACGCCCATCTCCGGTGACCGGTCCAGCACCAGGAACACGTTGGGTTGGCCGTCGGCCACCCCGGCGGGGCTGGTCTCCCGGGGGTCGCCGAACACCGGGCGCACCGCGGCGAGCAGTAGCAGCACCGCGGCGACGGTCACTCCGGCCCAGCGCCACAACGCCATTCGGGTGCGCCGCGACGACGTCAGCAACCGGTGCGCGGTGGCCGCACGGGTCGCGAGGACGACGGCGGCGACGAGGGTCAGCAGCACGGGCGGCAGCACGGGATGGAACGTCATTGGCGCACCCACAGCGGCAGCGCCGACAGCACGGCGACGGCGCCGAGCGCGACGAGCAGCGGCACGTCGGGGGTCTCCGGCGTGGCGGCCCGCACGGTGGGTCCGACGGCCGACGTCGATGGCGGAGGCGTCGCGCGGATCTCGGCCAGCCGGGCGGCCACGTCGGACCCCAGCGGCTCGGTCCGCCCGCCGGTGGCGCGGGCGAGATCGGCCAGCGTCGGGTTGGGGGGATCGGTGAGCAGGGCGTTCACCTGCGCTCCCGCCGACTCGGCGAGCGATCGCAGCCGGGCGCCATCGACGACGCCCGCCCCCGCCGCGTCCCCGGGCAGCGCGCCGGGGCCCAGGTAGATCACCGACCTCCGCTGGGCGCCGATCTCGTCGAAGCCGGGAAAGCCGGTGAGACACAACGCGAGGACGTCCTCTACCCGGCGGGCGTAGTTGGCGTACGCGACGGCGGGCGTGAACTCGGACTGTCGTGCGTCCGCGGCGGCGAACTCGCCGAATCGTGCCGAGGCGAACTGGTGGTCGCGCGTCATGGGGACGACCCTGCGGTTGGCCGACGTCAATCCGATCCGCTGGGTGTCCAGTGTCTGGGCGTGCCCGGCGAAGTAGGACATGCCTGCGCGGATCCGCGGGTCGTCCAGAGGGCCGGCGACGCAGACCATTACGTCCTCGGGCTGGCCCGTCGTCGCGTCCCGGGCCGTGGCGGGCAACCCCGTCGGCCGAGCCGCCGCCAGCACGGTGGCCACGGCAGCGACGGCGAGCAGCGCCATGGTGGCGAGCACCAGCACCGTGCGGCGGCGTGCGGCGCGCACGTAGGCGGGCAGCGACGTGAGTCTGCCGACGTTGGCCAGCGGCAGCCGACGGCGGTGGTCGCGGCCGGGCGCCACCATCACCACGACGATGCCGGCGGCGAGCGCCAGGCACGCCACGATGATCACCGGCCACCACGTCAGCTCCACGACAGGATCAGCTCCTCGGTCGCCGTCCCCAGCGCATCGACGTCGTCGGTGGACCGGTCGTTGAACTGAACGTCGTTGAGCCGGGACAGGATCGGCGCGGCGGGCGCGAGGTCGCCGCCCGCTATCTCGTCGACCTGCATGTACCGCGCCCGCAATCCGCTGACCTGCTGCAGGAAACCGCGCAGCGCGCCACTGAGCGCCGCGCCCGCCTGCACGTCGGTCAGCTCGCCGGCGCGGCGTCGCTCCACGATGCGGCGGACGTCGCGGGCGACGCGACGGCGCAGCAGCGACTCCCGCGCGGCGGCGACCAGACCGGGTCGGTCGGTCCTCGTCCGCGGCGCGGTGATCGCGAATACCGCGAGGTACCAGCCGATCACCACCAGCAACAGCACAGCCGCCAGCCACGTCCACGCCGCCGACACCGGCGCGGGACCGATGACGTAGCGCAGCAGGTCATCCGGCACGGGCGTACACCTCGGTCATGCCCACCAGCGCCTTGCGGATGCCGCGGCTGCCCTCCACCAGCGCGTGCGGCACGCCGTGAACGTCCATGGTCTCCGAGAGACGTTGCCGCCGTTGCTCTTCGGCCTCCAGGTAGGCGCGCACGACGTCGGCGCCCACGTCCGCCGCGCCGAGCAGGGCGGCGCCGGTCGTCACGTCGTAGCCCACGGTGCCGTCGTCGGCGACGCCGATCGCCGGATGGTCGACCGTCATCGCCCACAGCACGTCGTGACGCGCGGTGAGCCGGGTCAGCACCTCGGTGAGGCGGTCGTCGACGTCGGGTTCGTCGGAGACCACCACCACCAGCAATCGGCGGCGGGAGTGTTCGGCGACCCATCGCAACTGGGTGACGACGTCGCTGCGCCCCGGGCGGCCCGACGCGTGGGCCAGGTAGTGGTCGAGCAGGTACTCCAGGTGCGTCTCGCCCCGGCGCAGCCGGATGTCGACGCAGCCGCGGGCGTCGCCGTACACCATCCCGATCTCGTCGGAGCGTCGCAGCGTCACCAGCCCGAGCGCGCCGATGACGTGCGCCGCCACGTCGCGCTTCAGTTCGCCCGACGGCGTCACCGCCGACATGTTCGTCCCGGCGTCGGCGACGACGAGGATCTTGTGGTGCTTCTCCGAGACGAAGCGCTTGATGAGCACGTCGCCGGACCGGGCCGAGGCCTTCCAGTCGATGTCGCGCACGTCGTCGCCGCGCACGTAGGGCCGCAGGTCGTCGAACTCGAGGCTGCGGGTGTGCACCAGCGCGTAGCGGCCGCCCTCCAGGAGGCCGGAGGTGTCGCGGCCGAAGAACGCCTTGGCGCGGTCGAGGTGCGTGCCCATGACGGCCTCAGGGCACGGGCACCGCGCGGAGCACGGCGTCGGTGATCATGTCGGCGGAGATCCGCTGGCTGGCCGCCTCGAACCCGAGGATGAGCCGGTGCCGCAGCACGCGGTGCGCCAGCGCGGCGACGTCCTCGGGCATCACGTGACCGCGACCGCGCAGCAGGGCCAGGGCCCGCGCCGTCCGGCACAGGGCGATGGTGGCCCGCGGGCTGGCGCCGTACTCGATGAGCCGGGCCATGCCGGCGGGAAGGTGTTCCTCGGGCATGCGCGTCACCTCGACCAGCCGGCTCGCGTACTGGATCAGCGCGCGGTCCATGTGCACGGAGGCGGCGACGCGCTGCGCGTTGCGGATGGCGTCGAGATCCACCACGGGCGGACTGCGGTGACCGCGTTCGTAGAGCCCGGCATCCATCCGGGAGATGACCTCGACCTCCTCGTCCGCGGTCGGGTAGCGCACCAACTCCTTGAGCATGAACCGGTCGGTCTGTGCCTCGGAGAGCGGATAGGTGCCCTCCTGATCCACCGGGTTCTGCGTCGCGATCACCAGGAACGGCTCCGGGATGGGGTACTCCACGCCGGCGATCGTCGTCTGACGTTCCTCCATCGCCTCGAGCATCGCGCTCTGGGTCTTGGCGCTGGACCGGTTGATCTCGTCGAGCAGCACGATGTTGGCGTGCACCGGGCCGAGCTGGGTGGCGAACGAGTTGGTGGCCGACTCGTAGATCTGGGTGCCCACGATGTCGCTGGGCAGCAGGTCCGGCGTGCACTGGATGCGCCGGAACTCCCCGGCGACCGACTCGGCGACCACGCGGGCCGCGGTGGTCTTGGCCAGCCCCGGGACGCTCTCGACGAGCAGGTGACCGCCCGCCAGCAGCGACACCAGGATGGACTCGCGCAGGTGGAGCTGGCCCACCACCTTGGTGGAGAAGGCCGTGGCCACGGCATCCACGGTGCGGAGAGCGGCGTCGAGTTCGGGGCGGGCGAGCGCGGGCCGGGTCATGGATCCTTCCGGTGCAGGGATGGCGGCGGGCTGTGATTACCCGACCGGCAGGGTTTCATACCCCGGCTTCCAGCGGCACCCGCCGTTCGCGGTCGGAGGCGGGCCACACGTAGGGCAGGTCGTCGGGGACGTCGCCGAACAGCGGCCGGTAGTACTCGGGGTCCTTGCGGACCAGCGCCGACTGGTGGCTGAGGTGAAACGCGTGGTCGCCGAGCCACGGCGGCAGCTCGCCCTGTTCAGCGAGGTCGCGCTGGTCGCGGACCTCGGTGATGCCGGTGGCGGCGTGCAGGTCGGCGAGCAGCGTGGCCGCCGTGGTGTCGGCGTGGCCGAGCCGGACCCACGCCTCGCTCGTCACCAGCCCGTACCGGACGAGCGCCTCCTCGTAGCCCGCCCACATGGCGGCCGCCGGGTGCCGCCGCCAGCCGTAGCCCGGCACGGTCAGCGCGCGCAGCACCTGGACGGTCTCGGCGCGCTGCTTGCCGAGCCGTTTGCGGTCGAGCCGCAGGGCCGACTCCGCGAAGTCCGGGTAGGGCAGGAAGGTCTGCATCGGGTCCGGGTACCCACGTGCCGCCGCTGCACGCCCGAGCCGGGGACCGTAGGTTCTCCTTGTCATGCTGTCGCTGCTGCTGCCCCTGCTCGGGTTCGCGTTCCTGGATTCGCTGAACGTGCTCAACGTGGGCGTGACGACCGCCGTCGTCTACGACAGCAGGATCAACCGGCGCTCGCCGCTGCCCGCGGGCGTCAGCTTCATCGCCGGCGTGGGCACCGCCACCACGACCTTCGGCATCCTGACGGTCCTCGGGCTGAACTTCTTGTCCGACCGCGCCGAGGTCGACGTCACGCCGGCGGTGCGGTACTGGGCACAGCTGGTCCTCGGGCTGGTGCTGATCGCGATCGCGGCGTTCTCCGGGCGGGCGGGCGGTGCGGCGCCGCCGGAGTGGGCGTTGTCCGCGGCGCGGCGCAACCCGTGGCTGTTCGGCGTCGTCGGCCTCGTCATCGGCTTCGGGCAGGCGCCGACCGCGGTGCCCTACCTGACCGCGCTGGCGATGCTCTCCGCGCGCAACCCGCTGCCGGTGGGCTGGCCGGCGATCGTCGTCGGCTACTGCCTGCTGGCGTTGCTGCCGTCGATCCTGGTGCTGACGCTCGCAATGGTGCGCACCGTGCGCGCCCGGCGCATCCAACGCACGATCGTGCGCGCCATGACGCGCTACGGGCCGCCGGTGGTGCGGGTGCTGTTCGCCGTCGTCGGCACCGTGCTCGTCGTCGGCGCGCTGCTGCACTGGCGCGAGCTGGTCTGACTCAGGCCGGCAACCCGTCCGCGACGCGGGGTGCGCGGTCGACGGTGGCGGTGTCCAGCACCAGTTCGGCCACCCGGTGGCGGTGCTGTTCGGCCGAGCCGAGCAGGGCGGCGTCGGTGATCGCACGCTTGAAGTACAGGTGCGCCTGATGCTCCCAGGTGAATCCGATGCCGCCGTGCACCTGGATCGCGCCGGTGGCCACCCGGTTCAGCGCCGCCGACGCCACCGCCTGCGCGATGCTCGCCGCCAGCGCCGGATCATCGGAGCCGTCGGCCAGCGCCCACACCGCGTGGAAGGCCGCCGAGCGGGCGTGCTCGGTGTCCACCAGCAGATCGGCCAGCTCGTGCTTGACGGCCTGGAACGAGCCGATCGGCCGGCCGAACTGCAGACGCGTCTTCGCGTAGTCCACCGACAGGTCGAGCAGGTGCTGCGCGGCGCCCACCTGTTCGACGGCCAGCAGCGCCGCGCCGACGCGAAGGGCGTGGGCGATGACGTGCTCGGCGTCCTCGGGCCCGGCGATGAGCCGGGCCGCGGCGCCGTCGAATGCGAGGTGTGCCTGCGGGCGGGTGAGGTCGAGGGTCGCCAGCGGCGTGCGGGTGACACCGTCGGCGGTCGCGTCCACCGCGTACAGCGCCGTCCCGTCGGAACTCGTTGCGGCGACCAGGATCTCGTCGGCATAGCTCGCGTCGACCACACCATTGACGGAGCCGGTCAGGGCGTCACGGTCGGCCGTCACGGTCACCGCGGCCGGGTCGAAGGCGCCCGCGCGGTCACCGACGGCGAACGCCGCGGTGCGGCGGCCCTCGACCAGCTCGGCGAGCAACTCGTCGCGCACCGGACCGGATGACGCCGCCACCAGCGCCGGGATCGCGAGGTAGACGGTGCCGAACAGTGGTCCGCAGGCCAGCCGGGCGCCGAGCGCCTCGACGGCCACCGCCTGGTCGACGAGCGAACCGCCCACGCCGCCATCGGCTTCCGGCGCCGAGAGTCCCAGCACGCCGAGTTCGGCGCCCAACCGGCCCCAGAGTCGGGCGTCGAACGGCGGGTCGGACTCCATGATGCGGCGGACGGAGGACTCGTCGAAGTGCTCGGCGGCGAAGGCGCGTACGGCGGCGCGCAGCTGGCCCTGCTCCTCGGTGAAGACGTACTCGCGTCCCACGTCTTGGTGGGCAACCGTCTCAGCCACCGCATCGGGCTGATCCACGAGTTCCTCAGCCACCGAGTCGGGCTGATCCACGAGTTCCTCAGCCACGCGGGATCTCCTTCCACGGCATGCCGGCGTCGGCACGCAGGTCGCCGGGCAGTCCGAGGATGCGCTCCCCGAGGATGTTGCGCATCACCTCCGACGTACCGCCTTCGATGGTGTTGGCTCGGCTACGCAGGAAGCGCTGCTGGACGGGCCCGCGCCAGTCGGACTCGCCGCGGGCGTCGTCGTCGAACGAATACCCGTGGTACAGCACGCCTTCCGGGCCGAGGAAGTCCATGCAGAACTGGTAGACGTGCTGGTTGAGTTCGGCGCCGACGAGCTTGCCGATCGAGCCCTCCGGGCCGGGACCGCCGACGGTGGCGGCGGCGCGTGAGCGCTCCGAGGTGAGGCGCTGCGCCTCCGAGCGCAGCCACAGCGTGGCGAGGCGGTCGCGCAGGACGGGGGTCTGCAGGTCGGGGCGGGATGCCCACAGCGAGACCGCCTCGGCGATGGTGCCGGCACCGCGCCGGTTGCCGCTGCCGCCGAGGGCGCTGCGCTCGTTCATCAGGGTCGTCATGGCGACGTTCCAGCCGTTGCCGACGGCGCCGAGGCGGTGCTCGTCGGGGATGCGGGCGTCGGAGAAGTAGACCTCGTTGAACTCGGCCTGGCCGGTCAGCTGCCGCAGTGGGCGGGTCTCGACGCCGGGGGCGTGCATGTCGATGACGAAGTAGGTCAGCCCCTTGTGCTTGGCGACGTCGGGGTCGGTGCGGGCGAGCAGCAGGCCCCAGCGGGCGCGGTGGGCGAGGCTCGTCCAGACCTTCTGCCCGTTGACGACCCACTCGTCGCCGTCCGGCACCGCCGAGGTGGCGAGCCCCGCCAGGTCCGATCCGGCGCCCGGCTCGGAGAACAGCTGGCACCAGATGTGCTCGGTGGTGGCGAGCGGACGCAGCCACGACTTCTTCAGATCGTCGCTCTGGGCGTGCTCGCGGATGGTCGGGGCGGCCATGCCGTAGCCCATCGGGTTCAGGCCCAGGGGGACCGGACCGCCGGCGTTCTGCAGGACCTTGTCGGCGACGGCCTGCATGCCGCGGGAGATGCCGAGCCCGCCGAGCCCCTCGGGGAAGTGCACCCAGGACAGACCGGCGTCGTAACAGGCGGCGAGGTACTCGGGGATGGGAACCCGGCTCGGATCGTGGTCGGCGACCACCGAGCGGGCGAGGTCCTCGACCCGAGCGGTATCAGCGTCGTTGCTCATCCGGCCACAGTATGGGAATCGACACCCGTCAAGAAAGGGGTTGCCGCATCTCGCGGGCGCGGATCCGGGCGCGGGGGCTTTCGCAGGTTGGCGCCGTTGGTCTGCGCGCCTCGAGCGGTGTGGCCCGCGCTCGCCCACGCAGGTCTCGAAATGCCCACCTTTGCGCGACAACTCGCGACAGTCGCCACCCGGCGGCGCGCACAGCGGATCGTCAGGCGTCCTGCGGCCGGTGGTCCGGCGCTCGGTGGTCCTGCGGACAGGCGGCCCGGCGGTCCTGCGGACAGGCGGCCCGGCGGTCCTGCGGACCGGCCGACCGGTGCCGCTCGCTCGCGGGACCGAATTCTCGGTGCCCACCTCTGAGCGACAACTCGCGACAATCCCTGGCCCGTGGCGCCCGTCGCGGATCGTCAGGTGCTCAGCGGTCCAGCGGCCAAGCGGCCCGTGCTCGCCCGAAGGACCGAATTCTCAGTGCCCACCTCTGAGCGACAACTCGCGACAATTCCCGTCTGGTGGCGATGCCCGCGACTCCAGCGTCACGCTCGGCGGCCGTGGTGGCTCTAGTGTCACGCCCGGCGAGGTCGGCGAGGTCGGCGAGGTCGGCGAGGCCGGCGAGGTCGGCCTCGGCCCTGCGATTGTCGCGAGTTGTCGCTCAGAGGTGGGCAATCCGAATGCACTTCCCCGCGGGGCGAGTGGGGCACATGAGGCCAACCACGGCCGCCACTGCCGCAGCCGCGGCCGGGGGCGCGAGGCATGCGGCACGGGTGGCGCGGACCGGCGCAGCGGGGCAGCCGCCGGCTGTCGAGAGTTATCGCTCCGAGGTGGGCATTCGAGATCCACTGTCCCCTTTGGGGGCGGGTGAGGCGGATGGGACTGGCCGCGGCCGGCGGGCGGCGGCGGGCCCGGCCCGGGCCGCAGAGCCCAGGCACGGGCCGCAGAGCCCTGGCACGGGCGCGGGCGCGGCGGCGGCTGATACCGCCGCCCGAACGAGGGCGGGTACGTCCCAGGGGCCGACCTAGACCCGCGGCACCTCGGCGTTGATCGCGTCCAACAGTGCCGGATAGCGCCCGGCCTCGCGGTGCCCGCCGGGCTTGCCGCTACTCAGTACGCCGACGGCCATGCGACGCGACGGGTCCGCCCACACGGCGATGTTCGTCAGGCCGGTGTGCCCGAACGCCTGCGCGGCGTCCTTGCCGAACGGCCCGAACCGCTTCGACCCCAACATGTATCCGGTGCCCCACCGCATCGGCTGCAGCCCGGTCGCCAGGTCCGGACGCAACCGGCGCGCCTCCCGCGTCGCGGCATACAGCGTCTCCGGGCGCAGCACCCGCACGCCGTCGAGTTCGCCGCCGCGCTGCAGGATCTCGGCAAAGCGGCTCAGTTCGTCGGCCGTGGACACCGTGCTCGACGACGGGATGACGCTGGTGAGGAAGTCCGGCGTGTTCGAGAACGGGATGATGCGCTGCGGCGTCCCGCCGACGGCGATCTTGAAGGCCTTGGCCATGGCCGCGGGCATCGGCTTGCCCGTGACGTGACTGGGCGCCACCAGCGGCACGTCCCGCGGCGCGACGCCGTAGTTGGTCCAGCGGAAGCCCAGTGGCTCCAGGATCTCGGTCGCGAGGATCTCCCGTACGTTGCGACCCGTTGCGGCGGAGATGATCTCGCGCATCAGCGGTCCCCACGTCAGCCCGTGGTAGACGTGCACGAGCCCCGGCGGATAGATGGGCTTCAGGTGCCCGAGCATCTCCCGGGCGTAGGCGCTGTCGTCCATGCGCTTGAGGTCGGGCCGCGGACCGGTCGCGAACGGCACGCCCGCGCTGTGGGTCAGCACGTGCCGGATGGTGGTGCGGTCCTTGCCGTGGCTGGTGTACGTCGGCAGGTACTCGCACACCCGATCGTCGAGTGCGAAGGCGCCGCGCTCGATCAGCATGTGCGCCACCGTCGTGGTGATCGCCTTGGCCGCGGAGTACGCGCAGAACGGGGTGTCGGTGCGCACCGGCACCCGCTCGGTGTCGGGCGGGTCGGCGGGACCGTTGCCCCAGCCGTGGCCGATCGCCCGGTTGAGGACGACGCGGCCGTCGACCCGCACGCACACCTGGATCGCCGGGTGCATGCCCGCCCGATACCAGTGCCGCGCCTTCTCCCAGATGCGCTCGACGGCGCCGGAACCGACGCCGTCGTGGTCCTCGTCGGCGACCGCGGTCACCGCGTCGAGGTCGTCGGGTACGCGGATTCGTCCCTCTGCGGGCTGCACGTCGACCACGTCGGCCAGCCTACGGCGGGCCCACCCAACCGCCCCCGGCCGCCAACTAGAACGTGTTACATTTCCGCCACCTCCAGACCCCGAGGAGACCATGAGCGGGACCCCGCACCCGGCGCCCAGCACCACGGCGAGGACGAGGTCGAAGGCCGCGTCGCTCGTCATCGTGACCATCGCCTACGTGCTCGCCGTCGCGGCCGCCGCGGCGTGGCTCGTCTGGGGACCGGGCACCGGGCGGCTGTGGCTCGACACCCTGATCGCCGACGTGGTGGCCACCGTCGTGGTGTTCGCCTTCAGTCGCGCCTACCGCAACTCGAGCTTCTACGACGCCTACTGGAGCGTCATCCCGCCGCTGCTGCTCGGCTACTGGTGGTCCCAGGCGGCGCCGGACGTCGACCCGCTGCGGTGCTGGCTGCTGGCGGTGCTGGTCGGCTACTGGGCGGTGCGGCTCACCGGCAATTGGGTCTACGCGTTCCCGGGGCTGCACCACGAGGACTGGCGCTACCCGATGTTCCGGGACAGGGCCGGCCGGTTCGCGTTCCTCGCCGACCTCGTCGCGATCCACCTCATCCCGACACTGCAGGTGTTCCTCGGCATGGTGCCGGTGTACGTCGCCGTCACCCGCCCGGGAAGCGGCCTGACGTGGCTGACCGTCCTCGCGTTCGTCATCGGCGTCGCCGCGGTCACGCTGGAGCTGGTGGCCGACGTGCAGATGCACCGCTTCGCGAAGGTCCGCACGCCCGGGCAGGCGATGGACCGCGGACTGTGGGCGTGGTCGCGCCACCCCAACTACTTCGGCGAGTTTGGCTTCTGGTTCGCACTCGGCCTGTTCGGCGTGGCCGCGGCGCCGGCCGACGCGTGGTGGCTGATGGCCGGCGCGGCCGTCATGCTGGCCCTCTTCCTGGGCGCCAGCATCCCCATGATGGAGGAGCGCAGCCTCACCCGCCGGCCCGAGTACCAGCAGGTGATCGACCGGGTCTCGAGATTCGTGCCTCGGCCGCCCAAGGCCGTAGGGCCGCCCCGGAGGACGGCTCCGTGACGCGCCGCACCGTGCTGATCGCCGGGCTCGGCGACTGCGGCGTCCTCACCGCCATGCGGCTGGCGCGCCGCGACGACCTCGACGTGGTGGGGGTCTCCGCCAAGCCGGCACTGGTCAGCGGCCAGGAACTCGGCTGGCGCCTCAGTCGGCCCGACCACTGGGCGCGGCACAACTGGATCGCCTTCGACCGGTTCCGGGCGCTCGACGGCGTGCGTACCGTGCACGGCACCCTCACCGGCGTCGACCTCGACGCACGCACCGTCTCGGTGGCGACGGCCGACGGCGGCAGCGCCGTGGAGCGCTACGACGCGCTGATCATCGCGACGGGCGTCACCAACGGCTTCTGGCGGCGGCCGACGCTGCAGACCGCCGACGAGATCGGCGCCGACCTGCGCGCCGCCCACGGCCGGCTGGCCGCGGCCCGCTCGGTCATCGTGGTCGGGGGCGGGGCCGCGGCGGTCAGCAGCGCCGCCAACGTCGCGCTCACCTGGCCGGACACCCGCGTCGACCTGTACTTCCCGGGCGAACGCGGGCTGACCGCACACCACCCGAGGACGTGGGCCCGGGTCCGGGACCGCCTGGAGGCGGCCGGCGTTCGCCTGCACCCCGGCCACCGCGCCGAGCTGCCCGACGACTTCACCGGCGACGAGATCACCGCCGGCCCGGTCAGCTGGCGCACCGGGCAGCCGCCCGCGAGCGCCGACGCGGTGCTGTGGACGGTCGGGCGGGTGCGTCCCAACACCGGCTGGCTGCCCGGAGACCTGCTCGACGACGACGGCTTCGTCGCGGTCACGCCGCAGCTGCGGGTACCGCGGCAGCGCGGCGTCTTCGCCGTCGGCGACGTCGCGGCCACCGACCCGCTGCGCAGTTCGGCACGCAACCGCGCCGACGCGCTGCTGGCGCACAACGTGGTCGCGGAGTTCGAAGGACGCCCGCTGCGGTCCTACCGCGCGCCACGCTCGCGGTGGGGGTCGGTGCTGGGCATCCAGCGCGACGGCCTGGAGGTCTTCGCCCCGAACGGTCGCGCGTTCCGCTTCCCGGCGTGGTCGTTCGAACGCGTCCTGATGCCGTGGATCGTGCAGCGCGGCATCTATCGTGGCGTGCGTGCGCCCGCCGAACGCTGACGCCGCGGACGCGAATGCGTGACGAGGCCGACGACGTGCGGCCCGCGCCTCGGTATTGTCTCTCCATTGCCCGTTACAACGACATTGCCCGTTACAAAGACATCGCCCGTTACAACGACTCGACCTGCGTCGGTGCCCGTGCTGAATCCTGACTTCGATCCCGCAGCTCCCGGACAACAGCTGTCCGTGCTGCTGGTGGAGGACGACCGCGCCGACGCCATCCTCGTCGAGGAACTGATCGCCGACGCCAACGCCGACATCCACGTGGTGTGGGCGCGGTCGATGGCGGAAGCCGAACGGGAGCTGGCCGCGGCCCGCCCGGACTGCGTCCTGCTGGACCTCAACCTGCCCGACGCCAACGGCATCACCGCGCTCGACCGCATCACCAAGCGCGACGACCACGTGCCCGTCGTGGTGCTCACCGGCCTCATCGACGAGCACTTCGGCGTGTCCGCGGTGGCGTCCGGCGCGCAGGACTACCTGGTGAAGGGTCGCGTCGAACCCGAGATGCTGCGCCGGGCGCTGCTCTACGCCATCGAACGCAAGCGTGCCGAGTTGACGGCCGTCGCGCTGCGCGCCAGCCAGCTCACGGCACTGGAGAACGCCCGCCTGGCGCGCGGGCTGCTGCCCACGCCGCTGCTGCTCGCCGACCCCGGCGTGGAGATCGAGGCGCAGTACCGGCCCAGCCACCAGAACGCCCTGCTCGGCGGCGATTTCTACGACGTCGTGCAGACCCCCGACCGCACCGTGCACGTCATGGTGGGCGACGTCGCCGGCCACGGCCCCGACGCCGCCGCGCTGGGCGTCGCGCTGCGCATCGGCTGGCGGTCGCTGACCTTCACCGGGTTGCGCGGCAACGAAAGGATGCGCCAGCTCGAGCGCATCCTCAAGGCGGAGAGCCCGGTGAGCCACGGCATCTTCGCGACCGTGCTCAGCGTTGCCCTCGCCCCCGACGGGCTCAGCTTCACCGCGGTCCGCGCCGGGCATCCCGGCATGCTGCTGCACGGGCCGAACTCGGTGGAGTGGCTCGAGCCGCCCGCCGGTCCCGCGCTGGGGCTCAGCGGCGCGGAGTGGCCGACCAACGAACTCGAACTCCCCGAAGGACACGGCTTGGTGTTGCTGACCGACGGCATCTTCGAAGGACACTCCGGGCGGGGCAACGAGCGCCTGGGCGAACACGGCCTGTTGGAGCTGGCCCAGGACCTCGCGCACCTGCCGGGTCGCGACTTCGTCCGCGCGCTCATCGAGGGCGCCGGCCGGCGGGCGGAGTCGCACGGCGGCCTGTCCGACGACATCGCGGTGGTGCGCGTCGCCCGGACGGGAACCGCCGATGCCTGACCGCCCCAGCCCGGGCCGCCGACTGACCGTCCAGGGCTGGCAGAACCTGGTGCTGCTCGCGATGGGCGTCGTGGTGCTGGCCGGTGCGGTCACCGGCGCGGTGCTGGTGGACCGCACCGACGACGTCTCCCGCTCCCTCATCGACGACATCCAGCCGGCCCGTGTCGCGTCCTACCGGCTCCAAGCCGCCCTGCGCGACCAGGAGACCGCGACGCGCGGCTACGCCATCACCGCCGACCGCCAGTTCCTGCAGCCGTACTACGACGGCAGGCAGGCCGAGGACGCCGCGCGCGAGGCCATGGTGGCGCGGCTCGGCGACCGACCCGATCTGCTGGCGGATCTGGACGCCGTCGAGGGTGCGGCGAACCAGTGGCGGACGGCGTACGCCGAACCGCTGATCGCCAGCATCGCGCCGGGCGCCGCGCGGCCCGTCGCCCCCGCGGTCATCGAGCAGGGCAAGACGGAGTTCGACGAGATCCGGCGGCTGTTCGACGTGCAGTCGCAGCACCTGCAGGCGGCGCGCGACGACGGCGTCGCCGAACTGGACGCGGTCCGCAGCTGGCGCGACCGGGTGCTGGTCGCAATGCTGACGGCCTTCTTCCTCGCCGCCGTCGCGCTGGCGATCCTCATCCGCAACGCCGTCACCGGTCCGCTGGAGAAGTTGGCGCAGGCCTGTCGCCGGATCACCGACGGGCACTTCGACGAGCGAATCACCCCGCGCGGGCCGAAGGACATCCGTGGCATCGCCTCCGACGTCGAGGACATGCGGCAGCGCATCGTCGCCGAACTCGAGGCCTCCCAGGAGGCGCGCGCCCAGCTCGACGAACAGGCCCTGGACCTGCGGCGCTCCAACGCCGAACTCGAGCAGTTCGCCTACGTGGCGTCGCACGACCTGCAGGAACCGCTGCGCAAGGTGACGTCGTTCTGCCAGCTCATCGAGAAGCGCTACGGCGACAAGCTCGACGAGCGCGGCGTCGAGTACATCGGCTTCGCCGTCGACGGCGCCAAGCGCATGCAGGTGCTCATCAACGACCTGCTGACCTTCTCCCGAGTGGGCCGGCTGCACGCCACCCACGACGAGGTGAGCCTCGACGCCGCGCTGGACGTCGCGCTGGGGAATCTCGGGACCGCCATCGACGAGGCCGACGCCCAGATCGACCGCCCCGCAGGCGGGCTGCCCACCGTGCTGGGTGACCCGACGCTGATGTCGATGCTGTGGCAGAACCTCATCGGCAACGCGGTGAAGTTCCGGCGCGAGGGCATCCCGCCGCACGTCGTCGTCGAGGTCGACCGCGGCGAGGAGGCGTGGAACTTCAGCGTCACCGACAACGGCATCGGCATCGGCGAGGAGTTCGCCGAGAAGGTCTTCGTCATCTTCCAGCGGCTGCACGGCCGCGACGTGTACTCCGGCACGGGCATCGGTCTGGCACTATGCAAGAAGATCGTCGAGTACCACGGCGGCACGATCTGGATCGACACCGCCTACACCGACGGCACCCGCTTCCGGTTCACGCTGCCGGTGATGGCCGCCGGGACCGACGACGCCCTGGAGACCACCGGGGCCCCAGACACCTCCGGCACGGCGGGCGCCGAGCCCGCCTTGGAAGGAACGCACGAATGACCTCATCCCAGTCGGGACCCGGCCGTCCGATCGACGTGTTGCTGGTCGAGGACGACCCGGGCGACGAGCTGATCACGCGCGAGGCGTTTGAGCACAACAAGATCAAGAACAACCTGCACGTCGCGCACGACGGCGAGGAGGGCCTGGACTTCCTCTACAAGCGCGGCCCCTACGCCGACGCCCCGCGGCCGGACCTGATTTTGCTGGACCTCAACCTGCCGAAGTACGACGGACGGCAACTGCTCGAGCAGATCAAGAACGATGCCGAGCTGTGCACGATCCCGGTCGTCGTGCTGACGACGTCGTCGGCGGAGGAGGACATCCTCAAGAGCTACAAGCTGCACGCCAACGCCTACGTGACCAAGCCGGTGGACCTCGACCAGTTCATGAGCGCCGTCCGGCAGATCGACGAGTTCTTCGTCCAGGTCGTGCGGCTGCCTCAGTTCTGAGCCGCGGCGGTTTGACCGCGGAAGTGCCGGGAACCCATGCGTCGACCCGAATGGCCGACGACGGAAGGAACCCGGACCGTGACGATCTGTGCGACCTGCGGCAACGACTACGACAAGGCGTTCACCGTCACCTGGCCCGACGGCCGGTCGGAGAACTTCGACAGCGTCGAGTGCGCGGCGGTGCAGCTCGCCCCGGAGTGCGCGCACTGCGGCTGCCGCATCCTGGGCCACGGCATCGAGACCGAGGACGCCATCTTCTGCTGCGCCCACTGCGCCCGCAAGGACAGCAACGCCGACGTCAACGACCGCTATCCCGTCCCGGCGGGCGGCTGACGCCGCGCCTACCGTGCGGAGCGGTCGCCGTAACGCCTGCGGAACTTCTCCACCTGTCCGGCGGTGTCGAGCATGCGCTTCTGCCCCGTCCAGAACGGATGCGAATCCGACGTCACCTCCACCACGACGAGCGGGTAGGTGCGGACGCCGTTGGGTGTCTCCCAGTCGATGGTGCGGTCGCTGGTGACGGTCGACCGGGTGAGGAACGCCGTGCCGGTGTTGGCGTCGGCGAAGACCACCGGGTGGTAGTCGGGGTGCACGTCTGGCTTCATGGCCGTTCTCCTTCGTCTGCGGTGATGGTCGATTCGGGCCGGCTCGGCTCGTGGCCACAGGGGTCTTCGTGCCAGTCCCCGAACGGGTCCTCGTAACGCGTGGTGCCGTCCGCCGTCTCGCGCGTCAGCTCGGCGTCGGTGAGCAGCGCCCCGGTCAGGGCAGCGTCGATCTCGGCCGGATCGGCGCCCACGAGCAGCGCCACCAACGCGCTGTGCCGGTCGCCCCAGCGTCGGTGCCACATCAGGTCGGCGATCGCACGTCGCTCCGGATCGACGTAGGCCGCTTCGTGAGAGTCCATGGCCGCCAGCCACTTTCCCGCCGAACTCACCCGCAGCCCGCCGCCCGCGGACTCCAGCCACATCGCCTGCTCGTCGCGGCCGGCCAGCCACAGCCGACCGCGGGTACGGACGACGCCGTCGAGCAGCAGGTCGATCGCATCGTGCAACCGCTGCGGGTGGAAGGGCCGGCGGGCGTTGAACTCCAGCAGCGACACCCGACCGGCGGACCGCAGGGGCGGTTCGCCGGCCAGCAGCGGCCCGTGCGGGTCGTCGCTGCGGCCGCGTCGTGCTCCGACGTCGAGGTGCGCGAGCGACTGCTCGAGGCGGTCGACGCCAACGGTGAGCCGCGCGCGTGGCGAGAGTCGGCGCAGCACCTCGAGGGTTTCGGCGTGCGGTGCCGTGAGCACCAGCGCGTCGGCGAATTCGGCCTGCCCGACGACGACCTGCGCAACCGTCCGGCCGTCGGGTAGTTCGTCGTCGGACAGTGCCCGAGGGAGCCAGGTGGCGGCGTCGACGCATACCACCACGCCCGCGATCTCGACGTCGCGCGCCGCGGGCCCATCGGGGTAGCCCGGTCCCACGCGCACGCGCACGTGCTGCACGGCCCAGCAGATCGGCTCGGGTTCCAGCCAAGGGCCGAGTCGAACGACGATGCGGGTGACGTCGTCGCGGCGGTGCAGCGTGCGCAACAGGACCAGCAGGTCGTCGCGGACGGTGCAGGACAGGCAGCCGTGCGCCAGTTCGAGGATCGACTCCCGGGCGACCGGTGCGTCGTCGACGCTCGTGGTGAGGGTACGGCGCACGACGTGGCCGTCGAAGCGGTGTTCGACCACCAGGGTCCCCGGCTCGCGGAGCAGACGCGCCGCGGCGGCGTCGGTGTCACCGTGGCCGGCGACGAGGATCAGCGGTGTCCGCACGGAACTCCTATCGGTAACGGTTTTCATGTAGACGCGGCTTACGCTACCCTCGCGGACGGGAGTTGTCGAAAATCGTTTTCAACAACGTGATCACTTCGAGGAGGTGGAACCCATGTCTGGCACATGTCAGATCACCGGTCGCACAGTGGGATTCGGGAAGCGCGTGTCGCACTCGCACCGTCGCAGCACGCGCACCTGGCGGCCCAACGTTCAGGTCAAGACGTATTACCTGCCGTCCGAGGGGCGTCGCGTTTGGTTGCGTGTGAGCGCGAAGGGCATCAAGGTGATCGACCGGGATGGCATCGAGGCCGTGGTGGCGCGCCTGCGCCGGGACGGGCAGCGCATCTGATGGCCAGCACCGAGATCCGCCCGATCGTCAAGCTGAAGTCAACGGCGGGAACGGGTTACACCTACGTCACCCGCAAGAACCGGCGCAACGACCCCGACCGTCTGGTGTTGCGCAAGTACGACCCCGTCCTGCGTCGGCACGTCGACTTCCGCGAGGAGCGCTGAATGGCCAAGAAGTCGAAGATCGTCGCCAACGAGCGGCGCCGTGCCGTCGTGGCCCGCTACGCCGAACGGCGGGCCGAGCTGAAGGCCGTCATCGCGTCGCCGGACAGCAGCGCCGAGGTCCGCGCCGACGCCGTCCGGGCGCTGGCCCGCCAGCCACGCGACGCCAGCCCGGTGCGGCTGCGCAACCGGGATGCCGTGGACGGCAGACCGCGTGGGCATCTGCGCAAGTTCGGCCTGTCGCGGGTCCGCGTGCGCGAGTTGGCGCACGACGGCCACCTGCCGGGCATCCGGAAGGCGAGCTGGTGATGGCGGCGCGCCCCGCGCGGTCACGTCCCGTCCGCGACGGCCGGTCGGCCCGGCCCAACATGCTGGCGGCACTGGGCCTGACCGTCGTCGACTACAAGGACACGTCGACGCTGCGGCTGTTCCTCTCCGAGCGCGGAAAGATCCGCTCCCGCAGCGTCACCGGGCTCACCGTGCAGCAGCAGCGGCAGGTGGCGGGCGCGATCAAGAACGCGCGGGAGATGGCATTGCTGCCCTATCCGGCGGGCCGACCCCGGTGACCGACCGGCCGTTCACGCTCATCGTCTGCTCCGGCTGTACGCCTGCAGGTGAGGACCCGGTGCTGGACCGGCTGCGCGGCACCGTGCGCCGTTGCCCACACGGCATGCTCGTCGTCGCCCCGTGCATGATCGGCCCGCTCACCTGCGCCGCGCGCCACCATGCGCCCGGCGCGCTGGTCCTGCTACAACCGTGCACGGCCGACCGCACGCCTCGCGGCCGGGCCCGCGTGGTGGGCCCGCTCTCCGACCGCCGCGACGCCCGGGAATTCTGCGCCTGGGTGGAGCACGGCCGGTGGGATCTGGCCGCGCTGTCGCCGCGGTTGCGCCTCGACGACGTCCGCCGCGCCGCCAGCCTCAACTGACGTTCGCGGCCGGTCAGAGCGGGATGAAGCGTTCGCTGTTGAGCGTCGCCCACAGCCGCCGCGCGGCGGCCACCGGCCGGCGCCAGGTGGCACGCTCGTGGCCGCCGACGAGCACGCGCGCGACGTAGTCGACGTCGGTGACGACGTACCCGTCCTCGGCGCGGCGCCACAGCGCGGCGAGGCACAGTTCGATGGCGGCCATCGTCGCCACCCGCGGCGGAGCGACGGCGTCGAGATCGGCGTCGGAGACGAACGACGGCCGCTGCGACCGGGTGCTGCGCGCGACGGCCCGCACGTGCACCTCGAGCGCGAGCGTCGTCACCTCCGACCGCCGTGGGTCGCGTCGCAGGGCCCTCGCTTCGCGGCTGACGTCGATGTCACGCATGCCCTGAGCATAGGCGTCATCAGCGTGTAACAGCCAGTAACACGGTGTTAACACTCCCGAGGGGTGAGGATCTCGACTCGGCGGTCCGTCAGGCACGGCCGGATCCGGTCGACGACGAACTCGGCGTAGTGCGGCGACGTCAGGTGCGCGTCCAGGGCGGCGCGGTCGGCGTAGCGCTCGATGAGAATCAGGGTGGCCGGGTCCTCGGCGGACACGAGCACCTCGTAGCCGCGGCACCCCGGCTCGGCCCGAGCGCGCGGTGCGAGGTCGGCGATCCACCCGAGCACCGCGTCGAGAGCATCCGGCCGGACGTCCCACCGGGCCACCACGACGACCGGTGCCGTCATCGGCCGTCACCCCGGGCGTCGGCGAGGGCGTCGGCGATGGCGTGACCGACGAGCGTGCCCGACTGCGGGTTCTGCCCGGTGATCAGGCGACCGTCGACGACGAGGTTCGGCTGCCAGGGGGTGGTGGCCTCGTACAGTGCGCCCTCGCGGCGCAGCGCCTCCTCGAGGTCGAACGGGACGTCCTGATCGGCGTAGCCGTCCTCCTCGGCCCAGGAGAACGACGTCAGCCGGCGCCCCCGGACGAGGGGAGCGCCGTCGTCCAGCGTGACGCCGAGGAACGCCGACGGCCCATGGCAGACGGCGCTGACGATCATGCCGGCATTCCACGCACGCCCGACGACGGCCTGGACTTCGGGGTTGCCGGTGATGTCGACCATGGGGCCCAGGCCGCCGGGGAAGAACACCGCGTCGTAGTCGAGGACGTCGACGTCGGCCAGAGGGCGGCTCCGTGCGAGTCGCCGGTGCGCCTTGCCGTCGAGGAAGGCGCGTTGTATCGGATCGTCGAGGTCGAGTCCGTCCTCGTGCGGCGTGCCGCCGAAGGGTGACGCGAACTCCACGGCGATGCCGGCGCGGTCGAGTACGTCCAACGGGTGCGCGATCTCGGGAACGAAGTATCCGGTAGGGCGGTCGTGCGGGCCGATCACCGCGGCATTGGTGACGACGAACAGGACGTAGGGGACGGTCACGGGAGAACTCCTTCGATCGATCAGTCGAACACCACGACGGCACGCCCCACGACGTCGCCGCGGCCCAGCGCCTCTAGGGCGTCGTTGACGTCCTCGAACGCCACCGGCACCACCTGATGCCGAATCTGGCCTTGACTCGCGAGGGTCAGTACCTCCTGCAGGTCGTCGAGATTGCCCCAGAACGAGCCGAAGTAGGACTTCTCGCCGCTGACGAAGGGAAACGACGGCAGTTCGAGGCGGTCGCCCATGAGGCCGACCTGGCAGAGGGCGCCGCCGGTGTCCAGGATCGCCGCGGCCAGGCCCAGCGACTCCTCGGATCCGGCGCAGTCGAGCACCGCGTCCACGGCCGGACGTCCCGTCATGTCCTCGAGCGCACCTCGGACCTGCTCCACGGTCGCATCGCGCACGTTGAGCGTGTGGTGGGCACCGTGTTCGGTCGCGACCGCCAGTTTGGCGTCACTGCGCGCAAACCCGATCACCGTGGCGCCGGCGCCGAGCAGTCGGGCGTACTGCACCGCATAGCCACCGAGGCCGCCGATCCCGTTGACGACCACGGTCCGACCGGCGCCGAGCAGCCCGGCGTCACGCAGCTTCTTCATGCCGCGGTAGGGAGTGATGCCCGCGTCGGTGAGCGGTGCCAGGTAACGCGGATCCGAATCCGGCTGCCCCGCCACGGAGAGCACGTGCCGGTACGGGGCCACCATGTACTCGGCAAAGCCACCGTTGGGACCGAAGCCGACGAGACGCCCGTTGCTGCACAGCTGCTGGTTGCCCCGACGGCACTGGCGGCACGTCCCGTCACCCCAGTTCGGGTTGACTACGACGGGGTCGCCCTCGGAGATGCCCGCTGCCGCAGGCACATCGGAACCGACGGCGGCGATGGTGCCGGCCACCTCGTGGCCGGGGATAAAGGGTAGGTCGACGGGCAGGCCCGACCGGAAGTAGCCGTCGACGAGTTGGTAGTCGCTGCGGCACATGCCCGTCGCGGACACCTTCAGCAGCACCTCGTCTCGGCCCGGGTCGGGAACGGGCACCTCGTCGAAGCGCAACGGTTGGTCGTAACCGTGCATGCGCGCGGCGCGCATCTGCATGATCAACTCCTCGAGAAGTCGTTATGGTGAGCTCGACCAGTCACGGGCGGGGGTGTCGGCACCATGGTGTTCGAGATGACGGGTGTTGCGATGACGGGTGTTGCGATGACGGGTGTTGGGATGCCGGTGGTGCGGTGGCCGACGCCGCTCGCGTGGTGCTCACAGCCAAACCGATCGGCGCGGTCGCCGGTATCGCATTCCTGCTCGATCGATGCCCATCTCGACTCGGTCGGACCCGGCACGGCTGGCGCCCGCCCGCCCCGTCGCGAGCGGGGTCTGCTCCGGTGAGCCTCACCGAGCCGGCTCAGCGTCGATCGGCAGCCGACGATCTCGTCGGTGAATTGCGTGCGCTCGCACGCCAAGTCGGCCCCAACCCCGGCGGCTGGCCGGGCCTGACGATCTACCGCTACACCAGCCCCGTGCGTCCGCAGTGGCAGGAGATCCGCGGTCTGTCGATTGGCATCGTCGGGCAGGGCAGCAAGGCCGTGGTCGAGCGCGGCCGCCGGCACGTCTACGACGCCCTGCACTATCTCGCGATCGGTGGGCACGTGCGTTTCCAGAGCGAGATCCTCGAGGCCTCGGCGGAACGGCCGTGTATGTGCCTCGTCCTCGAGGTGGATCCGTCGACGGTGCGCAGCATCGCCGAGCAGATGCCGGCCGGCCGCCGCCCGGTCGCCGGCGCCGTCAACGCCGAGACGACGTGCGTCGTCTCGGCGGTCGACGAGGAGGTGCTGGCCTCCGTGCTGCGCTTCCTCCGGGCGCTGTCGACCCCGTCGGACCGAAGGGTCCTCGCGCCGTTGCACTTCCGCGAACTCGTCTACCGCGTCCTGCAACGCGACCAGTTCGCCCGAATGGTCGACTTCGCCGCGCGGCAGACCGCCGGCAACCCGGTGGGCGCCGCACTCTGGTACATCGACACGCACCTCGCCGAACCGCTGACCGTGGCGACCCTGGCCGCTCAGGTCGGCCTGAGTTCGTCGGCCTTCAGCCGCGCGTTCCGCGACGCCACCGGGCTGCCGCCGTATCAGTACGTCCGGGACGCGCGCCTGAACCGTGCCCGCGAACTGCTCGTCGAGGGCGCGCTCGGCGTGGCCGACGTGGCGCACCGCGTGGGGTATTCGAGTGCGTCGCACTTCATCGATGGCTTCCGGACCCGCTTCGGCGTCACGCCGGGGGAGTACGCGGGCTCGTCGCAGCGCCATGGCCCGGACCGCGGTGAGCCGAGTCAGTCGACGGGCAGGCCGGACCTCCCGTAACGTTCCCGCCGACAACCGACGGGACTCCGCGCGAGCCCGCCCGCGCCGGCCACCGCCGGGTAGCCTTCGGCCCATGACCGGCCGCACCTTCACCTTCGAGGTCAACCGCACCAGCACCGCGCCGCCCGCGACGCTGTTCCGGCTGGAGACCGACGCCCCGGGCTGGGCGACGTGGGCCAAGCCGGTGGTGTTCCAGTCGTCGTGGCACGCCACCGGACACCCCGAGGAGGCCGGCATCGGCGCGGTGCGCAAGGTCGGCATGTGGCCGCTGCTGATGCTCGAGCAGACCGTCGCCTACGAGCAGGACCGGCGGCACGTCTACGAGTTGATCTCGCCGCGCACGCCCGCCGTCGGCTACCACGGCGAGGCGACCTTCACCCCCAACGCGGCGGGCGGCACGGACCTGCGCTGGCGCGGGTGGTTCACCGAGGGCGTGCCCGGCACCGGCCCGGTCATGCGGGCTGCGCTGCGCGGCGCCATCGTCGCACTCTCCGCGCGGCTGGTCCGGGCCGCCGAGCGGGAGACCGCTCACCCCGCAAGCGGCTGAGGCGATGAACGCCCCCGCGCGGGTGGCGGCGTGGCTGGGCCGCGTCGGGCTGACGGTGGCGGTGCTGGGCCTCGCCGCCGCTGTCGCGGGGTCGCTGCTGCCCCGCGTGCCCGTCGTGGGCGTCGCCGTCGGCTTCGTGGCGCCGGTGCTGTCGGTGGTCGTGCTGGCCGCCGCGTCGGCGGGACTCGTTGCGCTCGTCATGTGGTGGCTGCACCGGCAGCGGCTGTTCCTCGCGCTGACCGTGATCGCCGCGCTCACCGTGGCGGGCGGGTCCTTCATCGTCGCCCGTCAGGTCGGCGCGGCGAGCGCCGCCGGTGTCGACGTCGACCTCGTCGAGACGCTGCGCGTGTTCGACGCCGCCGCGGTGGCGGCCGTGACGCCCGACGACACCGCGGTCTACACCGAGTTCGACGACGAGCCCCTGGCCCTGGACGTCTACCGGCCGCGCCGGGGCGGTCCGGCGCCGGTGCTGGTCTTCATCCACGGCGGCGGCTGGGTGGCCGGTGACCGCAGCGCGCACCGCACCGACCTGCGCTGGTTCGCCGACCAGGGCTGGCTGGTGGTGTCGGTGGACTACGCGCTGTCGTCGGCCGACCGGCACCTCTGGGACGTCGTGCCCGGCCAGATCGGTTGCGCGCTGACGTGGGTCGCCGCGAACGCCGGACGGTACGGCGGCGACGCGTCGCGGCTGTCGCTGACGGGCGACTCGGCGGGCGGCAACCTGGCCATCAACGTCGCCTATGCGACGGCGGGCGGCACGCTGCGCCCGTCGTGCGGGGGCGCTCCGCCGCGGGTCGGGGCGGTCTCGGTGCTCTACCCCGCGGTGGACCCGGCGCGGGTCTACGCCAACACCGATCCCGTCTTCGGGCAGTCCGGGCGCGACCTGGCGACCGCCTACATCGGCGGGCCGCCGGACCAGTACCCCGAGCGGTATGCCGCCGTGGCGTCGGCCACGCACCTCGGCCCGTCCGCGCCACCGACGCTGCTGGTGCTCGGTGCCGTCGACCACCTGGTACCCATCGACGGCGCCCTCGCCTTCGTCGACCGGGCGCGCGACGCCGGTGTCGGCGTCGAGGCGGTGACGATCCCGTACGCGGACCACGTCTTCGACGGCCGGGAGGGCACCATCGGGCAGCAGACCTACCGCCAACTGACGGCGGCGTGGCTGCGCTCCCACGGCCAGGGCTAGGGTCACCCTGTCATGACACGTGTCAAGAACAGCTGGATCGCGCGCCTGCTCACCTTCGAGCGGCGCGGCGACGTGTTCGTCGCCCCCAACCCGCGCAGCGGTCCGGGCGAACGGCTGTTCGGCGGCCTGATCGCCGCACAGTCGCTGGCGGCGGCCGGCACCACCGCGGACCCGGACAAGCTGCCGCAGTCGCTGCACCTCTACTTCGTCCGCGGCGGGTCCTACGGCGTCGAGGTCGAACTGCACGTCGAACGCACCCGCGACGGTCGGTCGTTCGACACCCGCCGCGTGACGGCCGTGCAGCACGGCAAGGTGATCCTCGAGATGATCGCGTCGTTCCACCGGCGCGAGGAGTCCGCCGAGTGGCAGCCGCCGGTCCTGCCCGCGGTGACGTTCGAGGAGGCGATGCCCAAGTCGCCGAACCTCGGGTTCGCGGAGCGCTTCGACATCCGCGTGACGCCGGGCGACGACTCGGTGTTCGCGGTGCCGCCGTTCTGGATCCGGACGCGGGAGCCCATCGAGGACGATCCGCTGATCCGTGCGTGCATGCTGACGTTCATGTCCGACTTCGGTCCCGTACCGGTGGCGCGACCGCCGGGCATGCCGATGGGACCGGACGCGGGATACGCGGCCAGCCTCGACCACGCGGTGTGGTTTCACCGGCCCTTCGACCCACACCAGTGGCACCGCTACGAGGTGCGCCCGCTCGCGCACGGTGACGCCCGCGGGCTGGTGGCCGGCTCGCTCTACACCACCGCCGACGTGCTGGTCGCCAGCACGCAGCAGGAAGCGTTGTGGCGCTGCTGAACCAGCCCCCGCGCCGGCCCGGCGGGCGCGGCCGGTCGAGCGTCCGCGCGCGTTCTGGAAGAGTGGAGACGTGACGCATCAGTACCCGCCTGCCCCGCAGGGTGCCCCGCCGAGCTGCTACCGCCACCCGGGCCGGGCGACGTACGTGCAGTGCACGCGCTGTGGGCGCTACATCTGCGGCGACTGCATGCGGACGGCGCCCGTCGGACACCAGTGCGTCGAGTGCGTCGGCGAGGCTGCGCGTGCCGTGCGGCAACCGACCACCGCCTTCGGCGGCCGCCGCTACGACGGCAAGCCGCTGGTCACCTACGCGCTCATCGCGGTCAACGTCGCGATGTTCGCCCTGCAGTCGGCGTCATCGGCGCTGGAGTCCCGGCTGGTGCTGTGGAGCCCCGCCGTCGCCTACTACGACGAGTACTACCGCCTGGTCACGTCGGCATTCCTGCATTACGGAATCGTCCACCTGCTCTTCAACATGTGGGCGCTGTGGGTGATCGGCCCGCAACTCGAGGAGTGGCTCGGCCGGCTGCGCTTCACGTCGCTCTACCTGCTGAGTGCCATCGGCGGCTCGGTGCTAGTCTACCTGCTGTCGCCCATGAACGCGGCCACCGCCGGCGCGTCGGGCGCCATCTTCGGACTGTTCGGCGCGACGTTCGCCCTCGCCCGCCGACTGAACGTCGACGTCAAGTGGGTCGTCGGGCTGATCGTCCTCAACCTCGTCATCACGTTCGTCGGCCCCGCGGTGGGCACCGGCGCCATCAGCTGGCAGGGCCACGTCGGCGGGCTGATCACCGGAGCCGTCGTCGGCGGCGCCTACGCCTACGCTCCGCGCGACCGGCGCAACCTCGTCCAGGGCGCCACCACGGTGGTCGTCCTCGTGGCGTTCCTGGTACTCATCTGGCTGCGCACGGACGGGTTGCTGGCCGGCATCGGCTGACTCAGGGCGTGGGCGGCGCGCCGCAGCGGTCCTTCAGGTCCACCAGCGGCTGCCGGATGCCGGCCATCTCCGCCTGCTCCTGCGGATGCTGCGCCAGGTAGCCCTGCGTCTTCTTCGCCACGTCCTCCCGTGCGAGCCCGGACAGCCCGGACACGTACGCGTTCAGGTCGGGGTGGGTGAACAGGTAGGCCGACGTCGACGCCGACACGCCCGCCCGGACGCCCTCGAGGTCGGCCGCGCTGCAGTTCGGCGGATCCGCGGCGGGATCCTCGTTCGCGAACGCCGGCGCGATGCCGCCGAACAGCGCCGCGCCGAGCAGCCCTCCGGCGAGGACGGCGCCGCCGGTCAACCGGCGGGCAGTGAAATGTGACATGAGCAGTCTCCTTTGCTGTCGATCCGAGTGTGCCGACGCCAGACCCGGGTCACCCGCCGTCCAAGGAGGTTCACAGGGACCTCACCGACCGCGCACAGCGCCCCCTGTCGCGCGCCGGCGCACACGATCCGGCCTCGCGTCGGTCACGACCGGGTCACGCCGCGCGTGGGCACGTCGGTACCACCTGGCCGCGCCGTTAGGTTCTCTGCCGTGATCGCACTCAGGCGGCTGCTGGCCCTGCTCTTCGCCTCGACGCTGGCCGTGTCCGGCACGGTGGCCCTCGGGCTCGTCGCCGCGCCCACGGCCGGGGCCTACTCGCGCGCGGGCCTGCCCATCGAGCAGCTCGACGTGCCGTCGCCCGCCATGGGCCGCAACATCCGGGTGGAGTTCCAGGGCGGCGGACCGCACGCGGTGTACCTGCTCGACGGGTTGCGGGCGCAGGACGACGCCAGCGGCTGGGACATCAACACCGCGGCGTTCGAGTGGTACTACCAGTCGGGCCTGTCCCTGGTGATGCCGGTCGGCGGCCAGTCCAGCTTCTACACCGACTGGTACCGGCCCGCCGTCGGCAGCGCGGGCACCGTCACCTACAAGTGGGAGACGTTCCTGACCCAGGAGCTGCCGGCGTGGCTGGCGGCCAACCGGGGCATCGCCCCCACCGGCAACGCGGTGGTCGGGCTGTCGATGGCCGGTGGCGCGGCGCTCACGCTGGCCGTGTGGCATCCCGCCCAGTTCATCTTCGCGGCGTCGCTGTCCGGCTTCCTCAACCCGTCACAAGGGTTGTGGCCCACCATGATCGGCTTCGCCATGAAGGACGCCGGCGGCTTCAACGCCACCGACATGTGGGGCACGACGAGCGATCCCGCCTGGCGCCGCAACGACCCCATGGTCAACGTCAACACGCTGGTCGCCAACAACACCGCGGTGTGGGTCTACTGCGGCAACGGCAAGTCCTCGGACCTCGACGCCCCCGGCGGCGACTTCGGCACGATGTACAGCGCGCAGTTCCTGGAGAACATCACCATCAACACCAACAAGGAGTTCCAGCAGCGCTACCAGGCCGCAGGCGGTCGCAACGCCGTGTTCAACTTCCCGGCCAACGGCACGCACAGCTGGGGCTACTGGGGCGCCCAGCTGCAGGCCATGAAGCCGGACCTGCAGCGGGTGCTGGGCGTGGGGGCGCCGCCGCCGATCCCGGCACCCGCCCCCGCCCCGGCGCCGGTCGCGCCACCGGCCGCGCCCGTCGGGTAGAACGCCTCCCGAGGTGGGTACAGGGATGGGCATGGCGAAGGTAGACGTGTCGGTGTCCTCGCAGCTCTCGCCGGAGGAAGCGTGGGCCATGGCGTCGAATCTGGGCAGGTTCGACGAGTGGCTGACCATCTTCGGCGGCTGGCGCAGCCCGGTCCCCGACGTCATCGAGAAGGGCACGGCCGTGTCGTCGTGCATCAAGGTGAAGGGCTTCCGCAACACGATCCACTGGATCGTCACCGAGTACGACGAGCCCCGCCACATCGCGATGGAGGGCACCGGCTTCGGCGGCGTCCGCATCGCGCTGGACATGACCGTCACCCCGGAGTCCTCCGGTACGAAGTTCCACGTGCTCGCCGAGTTCGGCGGCGGCCTGTTGAGCGGGCCGGTCGGCGCGCTGACGGCGCGCGTGCTGCGCTCCGACGTCCAGCGGTCGGTGAAGAACCTCGCGGCGCTGACGGCGAAGACCTGAATCAGGGCATGCCTAGACCCGGCAGCTGATCTCCATGGCGTCCGACTCCCGAGCCGGGAAGTCGACGCTGACGTAGCCGTTGCCGGGGGCGCGCACGTAGTCCAGATAGGGCCGCAGCTCGGGCATGCCGGTGTTGTCCGCGACGACGAGTGCTCCCGGCGCCAGCCTCGGCTCCAGCAGCCGGAGCACGGGCAGGTACAGCTCCTTCCAGCCATCGAGCAGCACCACGCCGACGGGTCCCTCGACGTCGGCCAGGGTCTGGGTGGCATCGCCTTCGAGCACCGTGACGAGGTCGTCTAGACCGGCGTCGGCGAAGGTGCGGGTCGCCGCAGCGACCTTGGCCGAGCTGAGTTCGGTGGTCACGACGCGGCCGAAGCCGTTGTCGCGCACCGCCGCCGCCAGGTGCAGGCCCGACAGGCCCAGCGACGTGCCGAACTCCACCACCGTCGTCGGGCGTATCGCGCGCACCAACGCGTACAACAACCTGCCCGCCTCCGGGGTGACGGGCATGTACACGTCGCTCAGGGCGTCGGCCCGCTCCTGCGGGGTGGCCGTCGCGAGGTCCATGCCCTCGAAGCGGGCCCGCAGCGTCGACGTCTGCTCGCGCGACTCGTCGTACATGCGCTGCAGCGCGGCGGCCACCCGGGGATCGCTCAGTGTGCTCACCCGAGCGACGCTACGCGCCCCGACCGAGCCGCGGCGGCGTCCGTGCGCCGGTAAGCGCTGTGCTCAGCGGCGTTCCGGACCCGGGTGGCGCGCACTGTGCCTACCCTGTTGCGGCACAGCACCTCCTACCGACGGAGCCGTTGGGTTGTCCGACACCGCCACCTCCTCGACCACACCGCGATCCGACGTCCGCAGGGCCGTCGTCGGCGCCTCGATCGGCAACGCCGTGGAATGGTTCGACTTCGCGATCTACGGCTTCCTCGCCACCTACATCGCCGCGAAGTTCTTCCCCGCCGGCAACGACACCGCCGCGCTGCTCAACACGTTCGCGATCTTCGCCGCCGCCTTCTTCACCCGGCCGCTCGGCGGATTCGTCTTCGGCCCGCTCGGCGACCGCATCGGGCGGCAACGCGTGCTGGCCGTGGTGATCCTGCTGATGTCGGCCGCCACGTTGGCGATCGGTCTGCTGCCCACCTACGCGGCGATCGGCGTGGCCGCCCCGCTGCTGCTGCTCTTCTTCCGCTGTCTGCAAGGCTTCTCGGCGGGCGGTGAATACGGCGGCGGCGCAGTCTATCTCGCCGAGTACGCGACCGACGCGCGACGCGGATTCACCGTCACGTTCATGGCGTGGTCGGGCGTCGTCGGCTTCCTGCTCGGCTCGATCACGGTCACCGTGCTGCAGGCCGCGCTGCCCGCCGCCGCGATGGACTCCTACGGTTGGCGCATCCCGTTCCTGCTGGCCGCGCCGCTCGGCCTGGTCGGGCTCTACATCCGGCTGCGTCTCGAGGACACCCCCGAATTCACCCGGCTCAGCCACGACGACGACGTGTCCCACCGACCGCTGCGCGAGGCCGTCACCACCTCCTGGACGCTCATCCTGCAGGTGATCGGGCTGTTCCTGATCTTCAACGTCGGCTACTACGTGGTGTTCACGTTCCTGCCGACCTACCTCATCCGCACCTTGGACTACTCGAAGACCGCGTCGTTCCTGTCGATCACGCTCGCCAGCCTGGTGGCGCTCGTGCTCATCCTGCCGCTGGCCGCACTCTCCGACCGGGTCGGGCGGCGACCGCTGCTCATCGCCGGGTCCGCGCTGTTCCTGGTCGCGGCCTACCCGTTGTTCCTGCTGCTCAACGCCGGCTCGCTCGCAGCGGCCATCACCGCGCACTGCCTCCTGGCCGCCATCGAGGCCGTCTACGTGTCGACCGCCGTCACCGCGGGCGTCGAACTCTTCCGCACCCGGGTGCGCTACAGCGGCTTCTCCGTCGGCTACAACGTCGCGGTCGCCGGGTTCGGCGGCACCACGCCCTACGTCGTGACGTGGCTGACCAGTGAGACCGGCGCACTGGCCCCGGCGTACTACCTGATGTCCGCCGCCGCGCTCTCACTGCTCACCGTCCTGACCCTGCGCGAGACCGCGGGCACCCGCCTGCGGTCCTGACGTGCCACGATGACCAGGTGGGAGTGAAGGCTCGGCCGACGAAAGCCGACGTCGCGCGCCTCGCCAACGTCTCCACCGCCACCGTCACCTACGTCCTCAACGACGTGTCCGGACAGACGATCTCGGCGCAGACCCGCGCCGCCGTGCGGGCGGCCGCCGAACAGCTGGGCTACCGACCGAACCTCGCCGCCCGCAACCTCGCGCGCGGCGGCAGCGGCGTCGTGCTCTACGTCGTCCCGCGGATCGCGCTGGGCGAGCTGCTGCTCGAGGTCGGCAGCAGGCTGACCACGGCGCTGGCCCGGCACGGCGTCGTGCTGTCCCTGCAGTTCGAGACCGATGACGGGCGCAACGTCGTCGACGCCGTCGCCGACCTCAACCCCATCGCGGTGACCAGCGTCTTCCCCCTCGGCGGGCCGGCGCTGGCGGCCGTGACCGCGGCCGGGGTGCCGCAGATCCACCTCGGCAGCGCCCGGCTGCACGCCATGGGCGCCCTGCACACCTTGATCGGCGCGATGCGGGTCGACCACCTCGTCGCGCGCGGACACCGGCAGCTGGCCTTCGCCTACTCCGACGTCGCGACGCTGCGCCCGCTGGGCGACTACTGGCTCGCCGGGCTGACCGAAGCGGCCGCCGCGCACGACCTGCCACCGCTCGCGACGGCCGCAGTGGCGACCGACGGCACCGACGCCGCCGACGTGGTGCGCAGGTGGACCGACGCCGGGGTGACCGCGGTGTGCGCCCAGTCCGACGAGGTGGCCCTGGTGGTCCTGCACGGCATCCGCACCGCGGGGCTGCGCTGCCCGGAGGACCTGGCGGTCATGGGCGTCGACGCGACCGCGCTCGGCGCGGTGTCCGCACCGCCGCTGACCTCGGTCGCGTTCGACGCCGCGACCATCGTCGACGTGTCCGTCGCGGCGATGATGACCGAACTCGGCTACCCGTCGGTGCACGAGCCGAACGGCGCGGACGTCGCCCGCCTCATCGTGCGCGCCAGCACCTGACCCCGCGTCGCAGCCTTGTCCGGCCCGCGCGCGACCTGTAACTTACGCGAGTAAGTGACCTGGGCGGCCCCCAGATGACAGCCCCGGAAGGCGGACGACGTGACTGATTCGGCAACCCTCGGTGCCCCCGGACGGACCTCCGACGAGGTCTACTTCGACCCCTACGACGTCGCGATCAACGCCGACCCGTACCCGACGTTCGCCCGGCTGCGCGAGGAGGCGCCGCTCTACTACAACGAGCAGTTCGACTTCTACGCGCTCAGCCGCTTCGCCGACGTCAACAAGGCGCTCGTCGACCACGAGACGTTCAGCTCGGCCCGCGGCGCGATCATCGAACTGATCAAGGCCAACATCGAGATCCCGTCGGGCGCACTGATCTTCGAAGACCCGCCGATCCACACCATCCACCGCAAGCTGCTGGCCCGGATGTTCACCCCGCGCAAGATCGCCGCGCTGGAACCGAAGATCCGCGAGTTCTGCGCCCAGAGCCTCGACCCGCTGGTGGGGACCGGCACGATCGACTTCGTCACCGACTTCGGCGCAATCATGCCGATGCGGGTGATCAGCGCGCTGCTCGGCATCCCCGAGGACGATCAGGAGAAGATCCGCGACCACGGCAACGCCCAGATGCGCACCGAGGCGGGGCAGCCGATGCAGGCCGCCAAGGACGGGCTCGTCGACGGCTCGATCTTCGAGGCCTACATCGACTGGCGGCGCGACAATCCGTCCGACGACATCATGACCGAGCTGCTCAACGTTCAGTTCGTCGACGAACACGGCGTCACCCGCACGCTCACCCGCGAAGAGCTGCTGATCTACATCAACGTGGTCGCCGGCGCCGGCAACGAGACCACCACGCGGCTCATCGGCTGGGCTGCCAAGGTGCTCGCCGAACACCCCGACCAGCGCCGCCAGCTCGTCGAGAACCCGGCGCTCATCCCGCAGGCCATCGAGGAGCTGCTGCGCTTCGAACCGCCCGCCCCGCACGTCGCGCGCTACGTCACCCGCGACGTCACCTACTACGGGCAGACCGTGCCCGAGGGCAGCGTCATGATGCTGCTCCTCGGCGCCGCCGTGCGCGACGGCAGGCAGTTCCCGCCCGACGGCGAGGTCTTCGACATCCACCGCGAGCAACGTCAGCACCTCGCGTTCAGCGTCGGCACCCACTACTGCCTGGGCTCGGCGCTGGCGCGGCTGGAGGGCCGCATCGCCCTCGAGGAGATCCTCAAGCGCTTCCCGGAGTGGGACGTCGACCTGCCCAACGCCGTCCTGTCGCCCACGTCGACCGTGCGCGGGTGGGATGCCATGCCGGCGTTCATCCGATGACCGCCACGCTCTCGGTCCCGCGGGACTGGAGCGAGATCACCCCCGGCTGGCTCACCGCGGCGCTCGCCGACCGGCACCCTGGGGCGGTCGTCGAGAGCGTCGAGGTCGTCGTCCGCGACGACGGGACCAACCGGCGGGCGCGGCTGGCCGTGGACTACGCCGCCGGGTCCGGTCCGGCGACGGTCTTCGTCAAGGCCGTCGACCCGGAGCACAAGGCGCTGATCAAGCTGACCAGCGGGCTGCTGCACGAACCGCGGCTGTTCACCGCGAACGTCGAGCTGCCGCTGGAGCATCCGCTTGTGTACGCGGCGGTGATCGACGAGGCCGAGGAGGACTTCCTGCTCGTCATGGAGGACCTCGTCGCCCGCGACGCCGACCCGCGTGACGCCACCCGGCCGCTCACCGTGGAACAGGCCGCCGACGGTGTGCGCGGTCTTGCGCGGCTGCACGGCCGCTACTGGGGTCACCGGGTCGACGTCCCGGAACTCGGCTGGCTGGAGCCCTTCGTGCCGTGGGACGGCATGGAGTACGCCCCGCTGCCCGCGGCGCTGGACCGGCTCGGCGACGACGCGCCGGAGTCGGTGCACGCCCTGGGCATCACCGCGCTCGTCGACGACGTCTGGAAGCCCTTCGTCCGCACGCTGACCGTGGGACCGCCCACGCTGCTGCACGGTGACGCGCACATCGGCAACACCTACCTGGTGCCCGACGGGCGCGGCGGCCACACCGTCGGCTTCCTCGACTGGCAGGTGGCCCGGCGCGGCAACTTCTCCCTCGACCTGGGCTACTTCCTGCAGGGCGCGCTCACCACCGCCGACCGCCGGGTGCACGAACTGGCGCTGCTCGAGCAGTACCGCGACGCGCTCGGGCTGCCCGAGGACGAGCGGCCCCCGCTGGAGGAGATCTGGCTGCGCTACCGGGCGTCGGTCGCGCACGGGCTGACGCTGTGGCTGTGCACGGCCAGCGCGGGGGAGCTGTGGCAGCGGCCCGACATCGCGCTCGCGCTGGCGCAGCGCTACGCCGCCGCGTACGAGGATCTGCGCTGCGCGGAGGCCATCGCGGACCTCGCCTGAGCATCCGCTGTGATCGTCGTCGACTCGACGGGTGTCACGCGATGGACGTCACCCTCGTGAACCACGCCACCTTCGCTACCGTGGACGTCGTCGCCACCAACTGCGGGGAGTGTTGAGGACATGGCCATTCGAGTTCTGCCCTACGTCACGCTCGAGGTCGACGAACGGCTGCGCCGCCGGGTGCGCCGCGCGGGTGACCGGCTGCGCGTCACGGTGCGCTCGTATCTGCTCAGCGCCGCCGACGACGTCGACACCGCGACCGACCGGGTCCGCGACCTGTGCGACGCCGCCGTGCACCGCGTCGACACCGTCGTCACGCGCGTCAACGACCGCATCGACCCGGCCGGCACCGCGGCCAGCGACACCGAAGCCGCAGGTCCGGACCCCATGCGGCCCGTTCGGCTCGAAGCCGTCTGACGGCACCCTCTACGGTGGATGGCGACGGCTCGTGTTCGGGCGTCGCTGAACCGACGAAGGGATGCCCGGGACGGTGTTGACCCACGGACTGGTCGTCGTCCTCGCGCTCTGCGCCGCCATCTCGATGGCCATCGGCATCGTCGTCCGGCAGCGCGCCACCATGGACGTCCCGGACGAGCAGGGCGTCAGCGCCGTCATGTTCCGCACGCTGCTGCGCCGCCCGCTGTGGTGGGCGGGCACCGGCGTCGCGGTCCTCGGCTACGTGTTCCAGGCCCTCGCGCTCATCAAGGGATCACTGATCCTGGTGCAGCCGCTGCTGGTGTCGGCCCTGCTGTTCACCCTGCCGCTCAGCGCGCGCCTGGCGCACCGCCGGGTGCGGCGCGGCGAATGGCTGTGGGCGGGTGTGCTCACCGCGTCGCTCGCGGTGTTCGTGCTGCTGGCCCGGCCGGGGCCGCCCGCTCAGACCGCGACCGTGCCGGTGGCCGTGCTCGTCGGCGCACTCTGCGCGCTGTCGATCGTCGTCTGCGTGGTGATCGCGGTGCGCGTCGCCGGCTGGCAGCGGGCGGTCCTGCTCGCGGTCGCGGTCGGCGTGCTCTTCGGCGTCGTCGCCGTGCTCACCAAGGTCGTCATGCACATCCTCGACGACCGGGGGCTGCTCAGCCTGCTCGCCACCCCCGCGCCCTATGCGCTCGTCGTGCTCGGCGTGCTCGCCACGCTGCTGCAGCAGTCGGCATTCCACGCCGGGGCGCTGCAGACGTCGGTGCCGACGATGCTGGTGCTCGAACCGGTGGTCGCGGTGTTCCTGGGTGCCCTGCTGCTCGGCGAGGAACTCGACGCGGGCCGCTACGAGGCCGTCGCGCTGACCGTGGCGATCTTCGCGATGACGGCCGCCACGGTCGCGCTCGGACGCGAGGAGGGCGCCTACGAGGCCGGCCTCGAACTCGAGTCCGCCCGTCGCGGCGCCTGATCCCGTCTACTGCTTGATCGTCTACTGCTTGATCGTCTACTGCTTGATCGACGTGTAGTACACGACGCCGTTCATCGTGACGTCGTCGTCGCCGTCCTGCGGGATGCGCGGGAAGCCGTTGGCGACGAGCAGCTCACCCATCGGGGTGCCGGTCGACGTCCAGCCGCGGCCGGCGAGATAGGCGTCGACGTCGTTGCGCTCGCCGTCGAACGTCAGCTCGGTGAAGTCGAGGTCGAAGCCGTGCTCGCGCCACTTCTGGGTGGCCGTGCGCATCTTCTCCCGCGCCTCGTCCAGGCTGCCCGGCGGCTGGCTCGGCACGGCCTCGCTGCCCAGCCGGCTGCCGGGTGCCGCGAGGTCGGTGACGGTGTCGAGCAGGCGGTCCTGAGCCTCGGGCGGCAGGTAGCCGAACAGGCCCTCGGCGATCCACGCCGACGGCGCCGACGGGTCGAAGCCGGCGGCGGTCAGCGCGGCAGGCCAGTCCTCCCGCAGGTCGATCGCCACGGTCCGCAACTCGGCCTTCGGCGCGGCGCCGAGGTCGCCGAGCGTGCGCGTCTTGAAGGCGATGACGTCGGGCTGGTCGATCTCGTAGACCGTCATGTCGGCGGGCCAGTCGAGGCGGTAGGCGCGCGCGTCGAGCCCGGAGGCCAGGATGACGGCCTGCCGGATGCCGGCCGCGGCGGCGTCGGCGAAGAACTGGTCGAAGTAGCGGGTGCGGGCGGCCATCGCGGCGGGCATGTGCTGCAGTCCCCAGCTGGTGCCCTCGACGTCGACGTCCTCGCCGGTGATCTCCCCGGCAGCCCACCTCGTGAGGAAGTCCACACCGACGGCCCGGACCAGCGGCTCGGCGAACGGGTCGTCGATCAGCGGCTGGTCGGCCTTGGTGGCGATGGCGCGGGCGGCGGCCACCATGGTGGCGGTGGCTCCGACGCTGGTCGCGAGGTCCCAGGTGTCGCCTTCGGTGCGCGGCATGAGGTTGGCTCCTTCTCGGATCGGGTACTTAGCCATCGTAACGACCGGCGCTCAGCGTGCTATTCCTCACAGGAAACGTCCAGGTCAGCGCTTTGGGCATATCTTTAGTTTTGCTAACGTTGTATCGACTGCCGGAGCGATGGGGCTCCGATGACGCCGACGAGAACGAAGGACACGAGATGGCAGACGAGATGTCCACCGACACCCGCGAAGCGCGCTACGAGCGCCGCATCGCCGACCTACACGCCAACGACCCGCAGTTCGCCGCGGCCGCGCCCGACGAGAGCGTCGGCGCCGCCGTCGTCGGCAAGCCGCTGCCCGAGGTCGTCCGCACCGTGCTGGAGGCCTACGCCGACCGGCCCGCGCTGGGGCAGCGCGCCGCGGACTACCGCATCGACGACACCGGACGCACGGTCGCCGCGCTGCAGAATCGCTTCGAGACCATCACCTACGGCGAGCTGGCCGCGCGCGTGAACGCCGTCGCCGTCGCCCTGGCCGACCAGCCGGTCCGCCCCGGGGACCGCGTGGCGATCCTCGGCTTCACGAGCATCGACTACACCGTCGTCGACACCGCGACGACGCAGCTCGCCGCCGTATCGGTCCCGCTGCAGACCAGCGCCGCCATCGCGCAGCTGCAGCCGATCATCGCCGAGACCGAGCCGTCGGTCATCGCGTCGAGCATCGACTACCTCGACGACGCCGTCGCGCTCGTCGAGGCCGGTCCGGCGCCCGCGCGGCTCGTCGTGTTCGACGTGCGCCCGGAGGTCGACGACCACCGCGACGCCCTCGCCGCCGCGACCGCCCGGCTCGCCGACGCCGACGTCGTCGTGGAGACGCTCGCTGACGTGCTGGCCCGCGGCCGCGACGCCGCCGTGCCCACGGGCCGCACCGCCGACGACGACCTCGCGCTGCTGATCTACACCTCCGGCAGCACCGGCGCCCCCAAGGGCGCGATCTACCCGCGCCACAAGGTCGCCGAGATGTGGACCGCCGCCAACCTCAACCACTGGGACGAGACGCAGGGCGCGGTTCCGTCGATCACCCTCAATTTCCTGCCGATGAGCCATGTCATGGGCCGCGGCGTCCTCTACGCCACCCTGGCCGCCGGCGGCACCGCCTACTTCGCCGCCCGCAGCGACCTGTCGACGTTCCTCGAGGACCTCGCGCTCGTCCGGCCCACGCAGATGAACTTCGTCCCGCGCATCTGGGACATGCTGCACCAGGAGTACGAGAGCGAGGTCGCCCGGCGCCAGGCGACGTCCGACGAGGACCGGCAGCGGGTGCTCGCCGACCTCCGGCAGAACCTGCTCGGCGGCCGCTACGTCTCGGCCATCACCGGCTCGGCGCCGATCGCGCCGGAACTCAAGGCGTGGGTCGAGGACCTGCTCGACATGCACCTCATCGAGGGCTACGGCTCCACCGAGGCCGGCGCGGTGTTCGTCGACGGCCAGGTCCGCCGCCCACCGGTGCTCGAGTACAAGCTCATCGACGTGCCCGACCTCGGCTACTTCACCACCGACGTGCCGCACCCGCGCGGTGAGCTGCTGGTGAAGTCCGAGCAGCTGTTCCCCGGCTACTACAAGCGTCCCGAGGTCACCGCCGAGGTGTTCGACGCCGACGGCTTCTACCGAACCGGCGACGTCGTCGCCGAGACCGGTCCCGACCAGCTGCGCTACGTCGACCGCCGCAACAACGTGCTGAAGCTCTCCCAAGGCGAGTTCGTCACCGTCAGCAAGCTCGAAGCGGTCTTCACCGGCAGTGCACTGGTCCGGCAGATCTTCCTCTACGGCAACAGCGCCCGCCCCTACCTGCTGGCCGTCGTCGTGCCGACCGAGGAGGCGCAGGCCCGCTACTCCGGCGACGACCTGAAGAAGGCCGTCAGCGCCTCGCTCAAGGACGCGGCCCGCTCGGCGGACCTGCAGTCCTACGAGATCCCGCGCGACGTCATCATCGAGACCGAGCCCTTCACGGTGGAGAACGGTCTGCTGACCGGCATCCGCAAGCTCGCGTGGCCGCGGCTCAAGGAGCGCTACGGCGCCGCCCTCGAACAGCTGTACCTCGACCTGTCCGAGGGGCAGGCCGACGAGCTGCGGGCGCTGCGGCGCAACGGCGCCGAGGGCCCCGTGCTCGACACGGTCAGCCGTGCTGCGAAGGCGCTGCTGGGGGCGGCGGCCTCCGACGTCTCGGCCGATGCGCACTTCACCGATCTCGGTGGGGATTCGTTGTCCGCGTTGACGTTCGCCAACCTGCTGCACGAGATCTTCTCCGTCGACGTCCCCGTCGGCGTGATCGTCAGCCCGGCCAGCGACCTCGCGGCGATCGCCGCCTATGTCGAGGCCGAGCAGTCGGGGGCCTCCAAGCGTCCGACCTACGCCGCCGTGCACGGCCGCGACGCCACCGAGGTGCTGGCCAGCGACCTGACGCTGGAGAAGTTCATCGACGCCGAGACCCTCGCTGCCGCACGGCAGTTGCCGGCCCCGGGTGGGGACATCCGCACGGTGCTGCTCACCGGCGCCACCGGCTTCCTCGGGCGCTACCTGGCGCTGGAGTGGCTGGAACGCATGGCCCTGGTCGACGGCACCGTCGTCTGCCTAGTGCGCGGCCGCTCCGACGAGGACGCCCGCCGCCGGCTCGACGCCACCTTCGACAGCGGCGACGAGACGCTGCTCGCGCACTACCGCGAGCTGGCCGCCAAGCACCTCGAGGTGATCGCCGCCGACAAGGGCGAGCCGAACCTCGGCCTGGACCAGGCCACCTGGCAGCGGCTGGCCGACACCGTCGACTTCATCGTCGACCCCGCCGCGCTGGTGAACCACGTGCTGCCCTACAGCCAGCTGTTCGGGCCGAACGCGCTGGGCACCGCCGAGCTGATCCGCCTGGCCATCACGTCGAAGATCAAGCCGTTCGCCTACGTCTCGACCATCGGCGTGGCGTGGGGTGTCGCCCCGGGCCAGTTCACCGAGGACGCCGACGTCCGCGAGATGAGCCCGTCGCGCGCCATCAGCGACGCCTATGCCAACGGCTACGGCACCAGCAAGTGGGCCGGCGAGGTCCTGCTGCGCGAGGCGAACGACCTGTGCGGGCTGCCGGTCTCGGTGTTCCGCTGCGACATGATCCTGGCCGACACCACCTACGCCGGTCAGCTCAACCTGCCCGACATGTTCACCCGGATGATGCTGAGCCTGGTGGCCACCGGTGTGGCGCCCGAGTCGTTCTACGAACTCGACGCCGAGGGCAATCGGCAGCGGGCACACTACGACGGCCTGCCGGTCGAGTTCATCGCCGAGGCGATCTCGACGCTGGGCGTCGACGTCGCGGCCGCGGGTAGCGGTGCGTTCGAGACGTACCACGTGATGAACCCGCACGACGACGGCATCGGCATGGACCAGTTCGTCGACTGGCTCATCGAGGCCGGGTTCCCGATCTCGCGGGTGGGCGACTACGCCGCGTGGCTGGACCGGTTCTCCACGACGCTGCGCGGGCTGCCCGAGCGGCAGCGCAACGCGTCGCTGCTGCCGCTGCTGCACAACTACCAGAAGCCCGAGCACCCGATGGCCGGGTCGGTGGCGCCGGTCGAGCGGTTCCGACCCGCGGTGCAGGACGCGAAGATCGGTCCGGACAAGGACATCCCGCACGTCACGAAGCCGGTGATCGTCAAGTACGTCACCGACCTTCAGCTGCTGGGCCTGCTTTAGTCTCCCCGCGATTCGTGCGCGGTTTCGTTCGCTGAGCGAGCGAAACCGCGCACGAATCACGCGTTGCCGAAGCCGATGAGGCTGCGCACCGGCGGCAGGTCGGCGATCGTCGCGAAGCCCGGCGCGGCGGCGCACACCGCGGGCACGGCGTTGAGCACCTGCATGCCGGTGGCGACGTTGGCGGAGTCGACGTGTTCGGCCATCGTCGCGTCGCGGGTGAAGCTCGCCAGCGACACGAAGTGCGCCTGCATCGACGGGTCGCCCTCGATCGTCAGCGTCCAGCCGTGCCGCGGCTTCGGCCAGTGCGCCGGATACTCGTTGCCGACCGTCCACAGCGTCTCGATCTCGACCAGCGGCGCGCCGTCGCGCCGGCCGACCCAGTTCCACCGTTGTCCCGCCGTCGTTCCCGCGCGCAGCAGGTGGTCGAAGATCTCGTGGTCGCGCTCGGCGGCGACGGCCTCGACGTCGGCGGTCACCTCGTCGATGCCGGCGTGCAGCGCATCGGCCAGCAGCCACACCTGCTCGACGAAGATGGCGCTGTTGAAGGCGAGGAAATCGTTGGCCGTCACGCTGATCTCGTCGAGCGGTGCGCCGAAGCGCATGTTGTCGAACGTGATCGCGGTGCTGTCGTACACCGACCAGTCGGCGCGCTCCTGCAGTGTCAGCTTATCGACGGTGCGACTCATCCCGGTGAGCGCCAATGGCAGTGCGCCGGAGAGGTTTCCGGGGTTCAGCCCGCACCCGTGCAGCGTGCTGCCGCCGACCCGGCAGGCCGCGAGCAGCTTCTCCCGGTCGGCGGGTGCGGCGCGTTCGGGGTGGAACAGGAACGCCGTGGTGACGACGTTCTTGCCGCTGGCGAGGATCGCGCAGACCTCGTCGACGTCGGTGAGGCGCGGCGTGTAGACGACGCAGTCGGCGGGAATCGCGAGGATCGCCTCGACGTCGGTGGTCGCCGCGACGCCCACCGGCGCGACGCCCACCAGGGTGCCGGCGTCGACGCCGTCCTTGTCGGACGAGTACACCCGTAGCCCCGCCAGTTCCATGCCGGTGCGCGGGTCGAGGACGGTGCGCAGCACCTCCCGGCCGACCGCTCCCGTGCCCCACCCGATGATGCGCAGCGTCATGGGTCGTACCGTGACACGCCCGCGCGCCGGTTGTCCCCGGAACGCGGCGCACTGCGTGCCGGGAGGGCGGCTACTTCACGTCGACGTAGACCGTCTTGCCGGTGATCGTCGTCTCCAGGCTGTCGCCCGGGGTGCCGGAGTCGGTGCGGCTGTAGGTCTGGCCCGGTCGGACCGCCACGACGGTGGCCTCGTCGAGTGGCGTGCTGCCGACGTGGTTGACGATGACCTCGTAGCCTTGGGACTGCAGCTTGCTGATGGTGTCCTGGGCGCTGCCCGGGCCGCTCGGTGCGGCGAGGGACGGGGCGGCGAATCCGAGTGCGGCCGCGGCGATGCCGCCCGCGACGACGGTGGTGATGCCGAAGGTGATCATGACCGGTGAAACCGGCTCCTCAGCGAATTCTCATCCCCCTGGCAGGAATTGTACGAATCATGGCAGCTTTCGCCATCACGGCGAAACCCACGGTGCGCGGCGCTATTCGAGCCTTCAGGCCTGCCAGCCCGTCCAGGCCTGCACCGCGATCGTCACCACCGGGCCGTCGAGCGCGACGCGGTCGTACTGCGCGTACTTCTCCCGCAGCAGGCCGTAGCCGGTCGCCATCTCCTCTCCGGCGTCGTGCACGCGCGCGACGCCGTCGGCGCGGACCCACCACAGCCGGTTCCAGTCGTCCTCGTAGTGGTCGACGAGCAGGCTGACGCGCGGCTCGGCGGCGATGTTGGCCAGCCGGCGCAACCGCTGGGTCGACTTGCGCTTGGCGTCGACGGCCGTGAAGACGACGTCGTCGCGGACGGCGAACACGACGGGCACCGCGTGCGGGCTGCCGTCGGCGCGGACCGTGGTGAGGACGGCGACCGGTGCGCTCGCGAACCGCGCCGCCGCATCGAAGGCGCCGGGCACGTCAGTTGCGTCCGGCGGGGCGCTGCGGCGCGACGCTGATGGGCGATCGGGTGGCCGGCGTCCGGGTGACCCCGATCTCGGGCTTCTTCGACGGCTGCTGCTGTTGGCGCGGACGCTGGTACACCGGCGCCTGCGGGGGCGGGGCCTCGGATGCCGGCGGCGGCGGGGGAGGTGGCGGCGGGGGCGGTGCCGGCTGCGTCGTCGTGGTGGTCGTGGTGGGCGCCGACGTCGTGGGCGGCGGCGGGGCGGGCGCCTCGGTGCCCTCGTCGGAGGTGCGGAACGCCAGCAGCACCACCGCGACCACCAGCGTCACGACCGCCAGGGCGATGGCGGCGATGCCCAGCTTCGCACCGGTCGAGGAGTACCACGGCGGTGGCGGCGCCTTGAAGTTCCAGGTGGTGGCGTCGAACGCGTCGAAGCGGTCGTGCGCGGCGGGGTCCTCGCGCCACTCACTCCACGCCACGCCGCGGTGCCCGTCGGCGACGGGCTCGGGGTGGCCCGCGTCGGCGTCGGCGAGCAGGTAGTCGAAGCTCGGCTCGACCACCGGCACCGGATCGGTGGGCGTCGGATCGACGTGCACGGGGCGGGATTCCGCGCCGACGGCAGCGTCGTCCGCGGCGAGGACGTCGCCCCGCTCGTCGGAGTCCGGCTCGGCTCCACGGTCCACCACCCCTCGATGCTAAGCGGCGACCTGCGCAATCGTGCAGCGGGTGACGCCGCGTCGCCGAGGATTTCGGTTCCGGCGCAGGTCGGCGGGTGCGCCGGTAAGGTCTGCACCGTTCATCCCGGCGCCGCGGTCTCGACACCGTCGATTGGTGTCGTCGCCACTGACGTGCCGGCCCGCTCGTGAGAAGGTTCGGCCATGAAGACTCTCCGCGTGACCGCGGCCGCCAGTGCCTGTCTGCTCCTGTTCGCCGGGGGCATCACCGCCTGCGCCCCGCCGGAGAAGGATTCGGGCGGCGAGCAGACCTCCTCGGGCGTCAAGGCGGGCGAGGCCACCTCGGCCAAGGACTTCGGCGGCCTGCAGGGCCTCGTCGACGCCGCCAAGAAGGAGGGCGAACTCAACGTGATCGCCCTGCCGCCGGACTGGGCCAACTACGGCGCGATCATCAAGGCGTTCGGCGACGAGTACGGCATCAAGGTGAACTCCGCGCAGCCCGATGCCGCCAGCCAGGACGAGATCAACGCCGCCAACCAGCAGAAGGGCAAGTCGACCGCGCCCGACGTGTTCGACCTCGGCCAGTCCGTGGCCCTGGCCAACACCGATGCGTTCGCGCCGTACCAGGTGGAGACCTTCGGCGACGTGTCGGAGAACTTCAAGGACCCGGGCGGCAAGTGGGTCAACGACTACGGCGGCTACATGTCGATCGGCTACGACTCGGCGAAGGTCCCCGCCATCGCCGGCGTCGACGATCTGCTCAAGCCGGAGTTCAAGGGCAAGGTCGCCCTCAACGGCGATCCGACGCAGGCCGGTGCCGCGTTCTCCGGCGTGATGATGGCGTCGATCTCGCAGGGCGGGTCACCCGACGACATCGCGCCCGGCGTCGAGTTCTTCCGGAAGCTCAAGGCGGCGGGCAACTTCCTGCCCGTCGACCCGACGCCCGCGACCATCGAGTCCGGCCAGACCCCCGTGGTCATCGACTGGGACTACCTGAACGTGGCCGAGACCAAGAAGCTGCCGTCCTGGAAGGTCGTCGTCCCGCCGAACGCCGCGGTGGCGGGTTACTACTACCAGGCGATCAACGCCGATGCTCCGCATCCGGCGGCGGCGCGGCTGTGGCAGGAATTCCTGTTCAGCGACAAGGGCCAGAACCTGTACCTGCAGGGCGGCGCCCGCCCGGTGCGCGCCGACACCATGGTGATCAAGGGGACCATCGACCGCGCCGCGTACGCGGTCCTGCCGCCGGTCGACGGTGCCGCCACGTTCGTCTCCGTCGAGCAGAACCAGGCCGCGACGAAGTACCTCGAGGCCAACTGGGCGAAGGCGGTCGGCTGATCCTGCTGCGCCGCCTGCGGGATTCGGTTCCGCTCCTTCCGTTCTTCGCGCTCGTCACGATCTTCCTCGTCGTCCCGACGGTCACCGTCGTGATCGGCGCGGTGGTCGACGAGAACGGCTTCTCCCTGGCGCGCATCGCGGCGCTGTTCTCCGACACCGCCCTGCACGCCCTGGTCGACAGCGTGCTGCTGTCGGCCGGGACCGCGGTCCTCGGTGCGGTGTTCGGCGCCGTGCTGGCGTGGCTGATCGTCAGCAGGCCCGCCGAGTCGGTGATCCGGCGCACCGTGCTGAGCCTGTGCAGTGTGCTGGCCCAATTCGGCGGCGTCGCACTGGCTTTCGCGTTCCTAGCCACCGTCGGCCTCAACGGCGTGCTGACGCTGTGGGTGCAGAGCGTCACCGGGGCGAACCTCGCAGGGTCGGGCTGGCTGTACGGCCTGTCCGGACTGGTGCTGGTGTACACGTACTTTCAGATCCCGCTCATGGTGATCGTCTTCCTGCCCGCGCTGGAGGGTCTGCGCGAGCAGTGGCGCGAGGCGGCGGTCAGCCTGGGCGCGTCGACGTGGCAGTACTGGCGGGAGGTCGCGGTGCCGCTGCTGACGCCGGCGTTCCTCGGCGCCGCACTGCTGTTGTTCGCCAACGCCTTCGCCGCCTACGCGACCGCCGCGGCGCTCGTCAGCCAGGGCAGCCCGATCCTGCCGCTGCTGATCCGCGCCGCGCTGACGAGCGAGGTGGTGCTCGGCCAGGCCGGCTTCGCCTACGCGCTGGCGCTCGAGATGATCGTGGTCGTCGCCGTCGTCATGGTGGCCTACCACCTGCTGGTGCGCCGGACGGCGAGGTGGCTGCGGTGAGGCAGCGGGGGACCGGGGCCACCGTGGTGCGGGGTGCGCTGTGGGTGCTGTTCGGCCTGTTCTTCTGCTTCCCGCTGTACGCCATGGCGGACTTCTCGACCCGAAACCTGCGCTCCGGCGGGCGAACCGGCGCGGCGTGGGCCAACCTGTTCGCCGACGACGCACTGTTCGCCGCGATCGTCACGTCGCTGCTGCTGGCCGCGCTCACCGTGGCGGTGATGCTGCTGATCCTGGTGCCGACGATGATTTGGGTGCGGCTGCGCACGCCGTGGGCAAGGGGCATCGTCGAGTTCCTGTGCCTGCTGCCGTTGACGATTCCAGCGCTGGTGATCGTCGTCGGGCTGAAGAACGTGTACCTGTGGGTCACCTACCTGCTGGGCGAGTCGGCGCTGACGCTGACGTTCGTCTACGTCGTCGTCGTGCTGCCGTTCGCCTACCGCGCGCTGGACGCCGCATTGTCGGCCATCGACCTGGTGACGCTCGCCGAGGCGGCGCGGTCCCTCGGCGCCGGCTGGCTGACCACGATCCTGCGCGTCGTGGTCCCCAACATCGCCTCCGGCGTGCTGTCGGCGGCGTTCATCTCGGTGGCCGTGGTGCTTGGCGAGTACACCATCGCGTCGCTGTCGGGCTTCACGACCCTGCAGGTGCAGATCGTGGCCATCGGCAAGAGCGACGGACCGACGTCGGTCGCGGCCTCGCTGGCGGTGCTGCTGTTCGGTTTCGTCCTGCTGGTGGGACTGTCCCTGCTGACCAGACGGAGGCGCAGAGCATGACCGGTGTCGGTGTCGAACTGACCGAGCTGACACGGGTGTACGGCACGGTCCGGGCGCTCGACGGGCTGACCCTGCACATCGAACCGGGCGAGTTCGTGGCGCTGCTCGGCCCCTCGGGGTGCGGCAAGACCACGGCGCTGCGCATCCTGGCGGGCCTCGACGAGGCGACGTCGGGCACGGTGTCGGTGGGCGGCCGCGACGTCACCGCGGTGCCCGCGAACAAGCGCGACATGGGCATGGTGTTCCAGGCCTACAGCCTGTTCCCGCATCTCACCGCCCGCCAGAACGTCGAGTTCGGGCTGAAGGTGCGGGGCCGGGGCCGGGCCGACCGCAGCCGGCGCGCCGGCGAGATGCTCGACCTCGTCGGCCTGTCCGCGCACGTCGACAAGTACGCCGCCGAGATGTCCGGCGGGCAGCAGCAGCGCGTGGCCCTGGCCCGGGCGCTCGCCATCGAACCGAGCGTGCTGCTGCTCGACGAGCCGCTGTCCGCGCTCGACGCGAAGGTGCGGGTGCAGCTGCGCGACGAGATCCGACGGGTGCAGCTCGAGGTCGGCACCACGACGCTGTTCGTCACCCACGACCAGGAGGAGGCGCTCGCCGTCGCCGACCGGGTGGGCGTGATGAGCCAGGGGCGGCTGGAGCAGCTCGCGCCCCCGGCCGAGGTGTATGCCGCCCCGGCGACACCGTTCGTCGCCGAGTTCGTGGGCCTGCACAACAAGCTGCCCGCCGAGGTGCGCGACGGGCAGGCCCGGCTGCTCGGCACGTCGGTGCCGACGCTGCACGGGTCGATCACGACGGGCACCGGGACGGCGCTGCTGCGGCCGGAGGCGGTCACGGTCAGCGCCGACCCGGGTGGCACGGCGACGGTGAAGTCGGTGGCGTTCCTCGGCCCGATCTCGCGGGTCTACGCCGCGTTTGCCGATGGCACCGTCGTCGACGCCCAGCTGACCAGCGCGGCGGCGCGGGCCTTCGAGCCCGGCGCACCGGTCACCCTCGGCGTCGAGCCGACGCGGGTGCTGGTGGTTCCGGCCGAGCGCGCCTAGACGTCCTTGACCGGTTCGATGCCCAGGTCGCGGTAGGTGACCAGCGCCGCGAACGGCACGCCGCGGGCGGCGAAGCGCCCGGTCGCGACGTCGCCGCGGTCGACCATGGGGATCACGCCGGTGACGACCGCGCCGAGCGCCGTCACGCGCTCGAAGGCGATCTCGGTGGAGCCGCCGGTGCTGATGACGTCGTCGACCAGCAGCACCCGGGTGCCGGGTGCGAGCCGGGTGCCCTCGACCCACTGCTCGCGGCCGCGCTGCTTCTGCTCCTTGCGCACCGAGAACCACGCCTTGCCGGTGACCATCGCGACGCCGTGCGCCAGCGGATCCGCACCCATCGTCAGGCCGCCGACGGCGTCGAACTCCATGCCCGACCGCTGCGCGAGGTCCGCCACGGCGCGGCTGACGAGCGTCAGCCGCTCACCGGTGTCGACCGCGTACTTGCCGTCGATGTAGTCGTGGCTCAGCTGACCGCTGGCGAGGGTGAACGGTTCGGTGCGGCGCTCGTAGCCGCGGGTGCGGATCAGGTCGAACGCGGCGTGCCAGCTGTCGGGGCGGTCGGTCGGTTCGGGCATGTGCGGCATCGTATCCGCTGCGGCACCGGTCGCCGTCCCGCCGCGGCGCGCCCCGCTACGCCTGCTGGGCGCGGCGGGTCAGCTCGACGGCCGCGGCGCGCAGCTGGTCGGCCGAGTCGATCGGCGTCGCGTAGCCCACCCGGGTGTAGGCGATGCCGCGCGCGCACGTGACCCGCAGGTCGAGGCCGTACCGGTCGAGGTCGGTGCACGTCGCGGCCGTGGCGTCGGGGTAGCCGCCGAGTGTGCGGGCCATGGCAGCCAGCGCATCGGCGTGATCGGCGTTCAGGTGGGCGATCGCCCCGCCGGCGGCCGGCCGCACCGGGTCGGGTGCGGCTGCGGTGTAGTCGGGACCGGTCGCGGAGTCCATCCGGCCGTAGCCGCCGACCCACCGGACCCGGTGCACGCGCAGCACCCACAGCGTGAAGTCGGAGTAGTCGACGTAGTACTTCGCCGCGGGCACCGCCGCGAGGTGCGCGGCGCGGGCGGCGTCGTACTCGTCGCCCGTCGGCCGTGCGACGACCCCGGCCAGGGTGATGCGCGGGTTGGCCAGCGGGTCGGCGTCCGTGGCGGGCGCGGTGACGGCGATGCTCGCGCGCTGGTCGCCGGCGAGGTTGCGTCCGTGCTCGGCGAGGTTGGACACGCACAGCACCGGCGCGCCGTCCAGCAGCCCGAACGTCACCATCGACGCCCACGGGTCGCCGTCGGCGGTCAGCGTGGCCAGCGTCCCGGTGTTGGTCGACGCCGCGATGGTGCGGGCCTCCTCGGCGGCCGACGGCCGCGCGGCGTTGACGACCGGCGTCAGCGGCGGGGGGACCGAGGGGGCGTCGCCGGGGTCGCCGTGATCGCGCAGAGTGCTCACGTCGGCACTCTACCTGCGCGGATCGCCGTCCCGGGTCGCCGCTCACGGCAGCGTGATTCGATACCGGCGAGGCTGGGTAGCTGTTGGGCGATGACGCTGGCATACGAGAACTGGCTGACCGCGCGGCGCTGGTACGCAGGCCGCGGCCGTGACCTCATCGACGTCACCGAGGCGCTGGTGACGCCGCTGCGCGACGACCTGGACCTGGTGCTGCTGGATGCCCGGTACACCGACGGTTCGGTGGACCGCTACCAGGTGGTGATCCGGTGGGGCGGGGCGCCCGTGGACGAGGCGCATGCCGACGTCGCGACCATCGGCGACGATGGCGGCCGCACCGCCTACGACGCGCTGTTCGACCCGGACGCGAGCCGGCACCTGCTCGCCCTGGTCGCGTCGTCCGAGACGGTCGGGCCGCTGCGCTTCCTCGCCGAACCCGGTGCGGCGCTGCCGTTGGACGCGCCCACGCGGGTGATCGGCGCGGAGCAAAGCAATACCAGCGTGGTCTTCGGCCAGGACGCCATCTTCAAGCTGTTCCGCCGCGTCACCCCGGGGGTCAACCCCGACATCGAACTGAACCGCGTGCTGGCCCGCGCCAGCAACGGCCACGTCGCGCGCCTGCTCGGCTCCATCGAGACCGATCTCGGCGGCGAACCCTACGCGCTGGGCATGCTGACGGCGTTCGCGGCGGGCTCCACCGAGGGGTGGGACATGGCCACCGCCAGCGTGCGCGACGGCTTCACCGACTTCACCGCCGAATCCCGGCTGCTCGGCGAGGCCGTCGCGACGGTGCACCGCACGCTCGCCGCCGAACTCGGCTCCGAGCCCCGTGAGTTCCCGCTCGAGACGCTGCTCGGGCGGCTCGGCCTGATCGCCAACGCCGTGCCGCGCGTCGCGCAGTACGCCGACGTGATCGAGGAGCGGTACCGCGGGCTGGCCGGCACGTCGTTCCCGGTGCAGCGCGTCCACGGCGACCTGCACCTCGGCCAGGTGCTGCGCACGCCGCAGGCCTGGTTGGTCATCGACTTCGAGGGCGAGCCCGGGCAGCCGCTGCCCGAGCGGCGCCGTCCCGATTCGCCGGTCCGCGACGTCGCCGGCGTGCTGCGCTCCTACGAATACGCCGCCTTCCAGCGGTTGGTCGGCCACGGCGACGACGAGGCGCTGGCCGCGGCGGCCCGGCAGTGGGTGGACGGCAACGCCGCCGCCTTCTGCGACGGGTACGCCGCGGCCGCCGGAGCCGATCCGCGGGCGACCGGTGAGTTGCTCGCCGCCTACGAACTCGACAAGGCCATCTACGAGGCCGGCTACGAGGCGCGCTACCGGCCGGACTGGTTGCCCATCCCGATGGCGTCGATCGCCCGGCTGCTGAGTTAGACCCCCACCCAGCAAGCTCGCGGGCGCTTCACAGCCGCGTCCACGGTGGCGATGCGTCACTAGGGTGTGACGACCGCACCGCCGGCCTCGCTGACGAGCGCCCTCGGACCCTTCCGCCACGTCCGCCGCCTGCCCGGGCAGCGGCTCGCCCTGGCCGCCCTGCTGCTGGGCACCGCGGTGCTCTACCTGTGGCGGATCACGATCAACGGGATGGGCAACGCGTTCTACGCGGCGGCGGCGCAGGCCGGCGCCACCGACTGGAAGGCGCTGCTGTTCGGCTCGCTGGACCCGCACGACTTCATCACCGTGGACAAGCCGCCGCTCTCGCAGTGGGTGATGGGGCTCTCGGGCCAGCTGTTCGGCTTCAGCAGCGCCAGCATGCTGGTGCCCGAGGCGCTCATGGCGGTCCTTGCGGTGGCGCTGCTCTACGGCGGCGTCGCCCGGGTCGCCGGGCCGCGCGCCGGTCTGGTGGCGGGCGCCGCGCTGGCGGTGACGCCGGTCGCGGCGTTGATGTTCCGGTTCAACAACCCCGACGCGGTGATGGTGCTGCTGATGACCGCGGCGGCGTACTGCACGGTGCGGGCCGTCACCGGTGACCGCGGTGCGCGCTGGGTGGCGCTCGCGGGCGTCGCGCTGGGCGGGGCATTCCTCGCCAAGATGCTCGAGGGCCTGATGCTCGCCCCCGCTCTCGCGGCGGCCTACCTCCTCGCCGCGGCCGCCCCGCTGCGCACCCGCGTGGTGCACGTGCTGCTCGCCGTTGCGGCGATGCTCGTCTCGGCGGGGTGGTTCGTACTGCTGACGATGTGGTGGCCGGCGTCCTCGCGGCCCTACCTGGCCGGTTCGACCGACAACAGCTTCATGAATCTGGTGCTGGGCTACAACGGCCTCGCCCGCATCCTGGGTCGCAACCACGGCGCGCCGCCGTCGGGGGCGCTGGCGGACCTGCCGGGCGTCACCGACTTCGGCAGCCAGAAGCAGGGCTGGTCGCGGTTGTTCACCGGCGAATTCGGTTACGAGATCGGCTGGCTGGTGCCCGCGGCGCTGCTGGCGGTGGTGGTCGTGCTGATCGCGCGGCACGGCCGGCCCCGCACCGACGCCGTGCGCGCCGCGACGGTCCTGTTCGGCGGCTGGCTGCTGCTCGACGGGGTGGTGCTGAGCTACATGCACGGCATGGTGCACCCGTACTACAGCCTGTCCATCGCGCCGGCCGTCGCCGCGATGTTCGCGATCGGCCTGCAGCAGTGCTGGGCGCGGCGCGACGCGCGGTTCTTCCGCGCGGTGTTCCTGGTGCTGCTGCTCGGCACCGGCGCGTGGAGTTGTGCGCTGCTGGGCCGCAACCCGCACTGGCTGCCGGCGCTGCGGTGGTCGATCCTGGCGCTGAGCGTGGCCGCGGCGGTGGCGCTGCTGCTGCCGTGGGTGGCGCAGCGGCGCGGCGTCGCCATCGGGGTGGCTGCCGTCGCGGTCGCCGGGGCGCTGGCCGGCAGCGGCGCGTACGCGGTGGCGACCGTCGACACCGCGCACTCCGGCGGTGGACCCCTGGTGGGACCGGCGAAGCCGGGTCGCAGCAGCGGCGTGTGGGGGCGTTCGGCCGACAATCCCGAGCTGGACCGGATGCTGGCGGCCACGCACACCGAGTGGTCGGCGGCGATCGACCGGTCGTCCAACGCGGCGGCGCTCGAATTGTCCTCGCACACCGCGGTGATGGCGATCGGCGGCTTCTCCGGCATCGACCCGACGCCGACGCTGTCGCAGTTCCAGCAGGACGTGGCGGCGGGCAAGGTGGCGTACTACGTGACGACCAGCTCGGGGAGCCGGCGCGGCTGGAATGCGCGCAGCCACGCCGACATCGCACGCTGGGTGGCGTTCACCTACGTGCCGCAGCGCATCGGCGGCGACACGGTGTACGACCTGACGCAGCCACCGCGGACGGGCTAGCGGACCAGGCGGCGCAGCAGCGCCGATGCGGCGAGAACGCCGAGGACGGCCGCGCCGAGCAGGACGCCGACGTCGAGCACCGTGTTGCCCGGTGTGCCGAGAAGCAGTGCGCGCAGGGCATTCACCTCGTAGCTCAGCGGGTTGACCGACGAGAGCCAGCGCAGCCACGCCGGCATGACGTCCACCGGGTAGAGCGCGTTGGAGGCGAAGAACAGCGGCATGGTGATGGCCTGGCCGATGCCCATCAGGCGGTCGCGGTTGCGGACCAGCCCGGCCAGCGTCATGGACAGGCACGCGAAGAACGCCGAGCCGAGGATGACGATGGCCATGGCGGCGGCGATGCGCAGCGGGTTGCCGGTGAGGTGAATGCCCATGAGGTAGGCGATGATCAGCACGCCGACCACCTGGGCCACCGAGCGTACACCGGCGGCGAACGCCTTGCCGGTGATGAGCGCCGACGCGGGCGCCGGGGTCACCATCAGCTTCGCGAGGATCCCCGCATCGCGGTCCCACACGATCTGGATGCCGTAGAAGATCGAGATGAACAGCGCCGACTGCGCGATGATGCCGGGCGCGAGGAACGCGAGGTATTCGACGTCGCCGGTGTCGATGACGTGCAGCCGGGAGAAGGTCTGCCCGAAGATCAGCAGCCACAGCGCGGGTTGCACCATGCGGGTGAGCAGTTCGCTGCGGTCGTGGCTGAGCTTCTGCAGTTCGACGAGCGCGAAGGCGCCCATCCGGCGCAGCATGCCGGGCACGCGGCGCAGTCGGCGCGGTGCGCGGACGAGGTGGACCTCGACGTCAGTTGGCACGGCCCGCCGCCCTTCTCGCCGAACGGATCTCGCGCAGCCCGCGGCGTTGCTGGTCACCGGACAGCTCCGAGCCGGCGAAGTGCTTGAAGACGTCCTCGAGCGACACCTCCGGGGCGTCCGCGAGATCACCGTCCGAGTCGCCGTCGGGTCCAGCGCGGGTCGCCCGGACCTCGGCCTTGAGGTCGGCCGGGGTGCCGACCGTCTGCAGGACGCCGTGGTGCATGAGGGCGACGCGGTCGCACAGCGCGTCGGCCTCCTCCATGTAGTGGGTGGTGAGTAGCACGGTCATGCCGTATTCGTCCTGCATGCGCGCCACCTGGGACCAGACGCCGTCGCGCGCGATGGGGTCGAGCCCGACGGTGGGTTCGTCGAGGATCAGCAGTGACGGCCGGTTGACCAGTGCCTGAGCCAGTTCCAGGCGGCGCACCATGCCGCCGGAGTAGGTGCCGGCCAGATCGTCGGCGACGTCGAGCAGCGTCATCGCCGCGAGCGCCTCGTCGACCCGGGCGCGGCGGTGCCGGCGCGGCACGTCGTACAGGCGGGCGAACAGGTCGACGTTCTGCCGGCCGGTGAGCGCGGACTCGATCGAGAGTTGCTGCGGCACATAGCCGATGTTCTGGCGGATGTCGAGGGTGTCGCGTCGGGAGTCGAGGCCGAAGATCGTCACGTCACCGGACTGCGCCGGGGTGAGCGTCGTCAGCACCCGGACCACCGTGGTCTTGCCCGCGCCGTTGGGGCCGAGCAGCCCGAGCGTCTCACCGGCGTGCACGCTCAGGGTCAGGTCGTCGACGGCGGTGTGGTCGCCGTAGCGGTGGGTGAGGTGCCGGCAGTCGACCGCGGCGGGCCGCGCATCGGGCACCGCGGCGGGCCGCGCATTGGGCTCAGCGTTGGGTGGTGGGCTCATGGGTTCTCCTCGCGCAGGACGTGTGTGAGTGTGTCGAGGACGGCCACACCGTCTCGCAGCGCGGCGATCTGATCGCCGTCGAGGCGGGCGAGAGCGGCGGCGAGCGTCGCGCGCCGAGCGGCGCGGGACGCGTCGGCGATGCGCTGGGCGGCGTCGGTGAGCTGCAATCGGCCGATGCGGCGGTCGTCGGGGTCGACGGTGCGGATCAACATGTCGTCGGCACACAGCCGCGACACCAGGGTGGAGGCGGTGTTGGGGGCGAGACCGAGTTCGGTGGCGGCCTCGCGGACGGAGATGCCGGGCCGCCGGCCGACGAGGCGCAGCAGTTCGGCCTGCGACTCGGGGAGTCCGGTGCCGATGGCCGGGCCCGCGGAGCGGCGCACCTGGCGACGGAAACGACCGACGGCGCCGAACAGGTCGGCGGTGAGGTCGGCGGTCACGCCGAACACATTACCTCTGTTACAGAGTCATTGGTGCGCTGGTGCCGATGAGCGCCGGGTGCGAGCATGTCGCCATGACCGATGGCTTCGACGACAACCCGCTCGACGAGTCCGAGTCGCTCGACTCCGACGAGGTGCGCAACGACGACGGCGACGAGGTGACCGACCCGCCCGAGGAGTGGATCGAGGCCAAGGAGGACGAGACCCTCGACGAGCGGTTGGCCGACGAGGTCCCCGACGTCGGGGACGAGGACGATCCCGACTCCGAGGACGACTCCGACGACGACGACTCCGACGACGAAGACTCCGATGACGAGGAGGATCTCTCCGACGACGCACTCGACCGGCTCGACCCGTCGGCGCACGGCACCTCGCGCGGTCAGATCGACGGCACGCCGGAGGACGGCGAGTCGTTCTACGACGTCGTCGACTGACCGGCGCGGGTCACTTCGGCGGCGGGTACTTCGCGGCCTTGAGCGCCCTGGCGAGGTGTGCGGCGTTCTGCGCGGCGGTGGCGGTGGCCGACGCGACCGGGTCGGGCACCTCGTCGAGGTCGCTGAAGTCGACGCCGCTCATGGCTTCGCCGTTCCAGTACGTGCAGCCCATCGCGGGAATGCTGTAGCCGACGTCGTTGAGGCCCTGGAAGGCGTCGGCGACGATGTGGTGGGCGCCGTCCTCGTTGCCGACCACCGCGACGACGGCCACCTTGTCGGTGAGCACCGGCCGGTCGTCGTCGTCGGTCTCGGAGATCTCGGCGTCGAGACGTTCCAGCACCCGCTGCGCGACGCTCGTCATGTGTCCGACCCAGGTGGGCGTCGCGAACACCAGGATGTCGGCGGCATGCACCTTCTCGAGGATGGCCGGCCACTGGTCGCCCTCGCCCATGTCGCGTTCCACGCCGGGTCTGACGTCGTGATCGACCACCCGCACGGTCTCACCGGTGACGCCCTCGTCGGCGAGCCGAGCCATGACGTGACTCGCCATCAACGCGCTGCTCGACGGCGCGGGGGAGGGCTTGAGGCTGAGGACCAGCGCGAGTGCGGTCAGGTTCGGTTCGGTCATGGCTGACCGCATACCCGGCAATCGCCCGGACACGCACCGTGTCAGCGACGCGTCACGCGCCCGTCAGCCCCGGTAGAATGAGGCCGGCGGGAGTGCCCGCAGCCCGCCGCCGGTGTGGGCGGCCGCGAAGTCGAGCTGCTGACCGACGATCTCGTCGCCGAGTTCCAGCGTGCCGACCTGCCGGAAGCGGGACAGGACGCCGCTGAGCAGGAACTCGATGCGGTCGCCGGCGCCGGGCAGCTCGGTGTCGCCGGTGTACACCCGCGCACCGAACGCCACCGGCTCCAGCCCGGCGAGGTACAGCCACAGCGACGAGTACAGGTGCCCGAACCCGGTCGACGGCAGCACCGCGTGGTGCAGCGGCGCGCCGTTCCCGGAGGACGCCAGCAGGAAGTCCTGATCCTGCCCCTCGCCGTAGGCGTCGGGCACCTTGATCGACACCGTCCGCGGCACGTTCAGATCCGTCAGCGGGGCCAGCCGGACCAGCGCGTCCCGGGAGCCGGGCCGCAGCAGCGCGGTCCCGTCCGGCACCCGGGCGTCGGCGTCGATCGTCAGCGTCGCCCCAAACAGCGCACCGCGCTGGGCGAACAGGCCGGTGCGGTCACCGAGCACGGCGGAGACCGTCGCGGTGACCGCCTCGCCGAGCGTGTCCAGGACCACGTCAGGCCTCGGCCGGCACGGCCTGCAGCACCACCGTCGTGCGCGCGTCGATGGTGAGGGGTTCGCCCGCCGCGACGGTCTGCTCCTCGCCGCCGTCGGTGCGCAGCACGGTCACCCACTCGGTGCCGAACTCCTTGGGCGGCAACGTGAAGTCGATCGGCTCGTAGTGCGCGTTGAAGAACAGCACGAACGAGTCGTCGACGACGCGCTGGCCGCGGGCGTCGCGGTCCGGGATGCCCATGCCGTTGAGGAAGACCGCGACCGACTTGGCGAAGCCCGAACCCCAGTCCTCACCGGTCATCTCGGTGCCCTCGGGGGTGAACCAGGCGATGTCTGGCAGTCCCTCCTGGCCCCGTCGGCCGACGGGCTTGCCGTTGAAGAACCGGCGCCGGCGGAACACCGGGTGCGCGGCCCGCAACGCCGACACCGCGCGGGTGTACTCGAGCAGGCCCTCGTCGGCCGAAGACCAGTCGACCCAGGTGATCTCGTTGTCCTGGCAGTAGCCGTTGTTGTTGCCGCCCTGGGTGCGTCCGAGTTCGTCACCGTGGCAGATCATCGGCACGCCCTGGCTGAGCAGCAGCGTGGTGAGGAAGTTGCGCTCCTGCTTGGCGCGCAGCGCGAGCACCTCGGGGTCGTCGGTCGGGCCCTCGACGCCGCAGTTCCAGGAGCGGTTGTGGCTCTCGCCGTCGTTGTTGTCCTCGCCGTTGGCCTCGTTGTGCTTCTCGTTGTAGGACACCAGGTCCCGCAGCGTGAAGCCGTCGTGGGCGATGACGAAGTTGATCGACGCGACCGGGCGCCGGGCGGTGTGCTCGTACAGGTCGGCCGACCCGGTGAGGCGGTAGGCGAACTCGTCGAGCGTGGCGGGCTCGCCGCGCCAGAAGTCGCGCACGGTGTCGCGGTACTTGCCGTTCCACTCCGTCCACTGCGGCGGGAAGTTGCCCACCTGGTAGCCGCCGGGGCCGACGTCCCACGGCTCGGCGATCAGCTTCACCTGGCTGACCGTCGGATCCTGTTGCACCAGTTCGAAGAACGTCGCCAGGCGGTCGACGTCGTAGAACTCACGGGCGAGCGTCGAGGCGAGGTCGAAGCGGAACCCGTCGACGTGCATCTCGGTGACCCAGTACCGCAGCGAATCCATGATGAGCTGCAGCGAGTGCGGGTGGCTGACGTTCAGACTGTTGCCGGTGCCGGTGTAGTCCATGTAGTACTTCTTGTCGTCCGCCACCAGCTGGTAGTAGGCGGTGTTGTCGATGCCGCGCATCGACAGCGTCGGGCCCATGTGGTTGCCCTCGGCGGTGTGGTTGTAGACCACGTCGAGGATCACCTCGATGCCCGCCTCGTGCAGCGTGCGGACCATGGCCTTGAACTCCTGCACCTGGCCGCCCGGATTCGGGCTGCTGCTGTACTTGCTGTCCGGGGCGAAGAACCCGATGGTGTTGTAGCCCCAGTAGTTGGACAGTCCCTTGTCCACCAGGGTCGAGTCGTTGGCGAAGTGGTGCACCGGCATCAGCTCGATGGCGGTCACGCCGAGCGCCTGCAGGTGCTCGATGATCGCCGGGTGCGCCACCGCGGCGTAGGTGCCGCGGATCTGCTCGGGGATGTCGGGGTGCGTCTCGGTGAGGCCCTTGACGTGGGCCTCGTAGATCACCGAGTCGGCGTACTCGTGGTTCGGCGGGCGGTCGATGCCCCAGTCGAAGAAGGGGTTGATGACGACCGACTTCGGCATGCTGTCGGCCGAGTCGTCGTCGTTGCGGCTGTCCTCCTCGCCGAAGTCGTAGCCGAACAGCGACTGGTTCCAGTCGAACGTGCCGTCGATGGCCTTCGAGTAGGGATCGAGCAGCAACTTGTTGGGGTTGCAGCGGTGCCCGTTGGCCGGGTCGTAGGGCCCGTGCACGCGGTACCCGTAGCGCTGGCCGGGCTCGATGTTCGGGATGAAGCCGTGCCACACGAAGCCGTCGATCTCGGGCAGCGTGAAGCACGCCGTCTGCGCACCGTCGGCGTCGAACAGGCACAGCTCGACCTTCTCGGCCACCTCGCTGAACACCGCGAAGTTGGTGCCGGAGCCGTCGTAGGTGGCACCCAGCGGGTAGGCCTTTCCACGCCAGATCTCGAATGTCGTGTCCTGCACGGCTTGGGTCACGGTGGGCCTTTCCCCTTCATGAGACAACGGTGGTCCGACCAAGGCGACCATACGGTGCGCCCAGCGCGGGAGCATGGCGGGCGAGACGCTCGTCGAGGGAGGTATGGCCGCTTGTCCGCGCAGCCTGATCTGCCCGTTTACGGCCCGTCGCAAACGCGGGTAGCGCCCTCGTGGCCACTCTCACCCCCGCCTCCTGGCGATTCACGAGCGCTTTCGTTCGCTCACCGAACGCGAGCGCTCACAAATCGCGGCGGGGGCCCGTCAGTCGGCGATCTCGACGCCTGCGGCGCGCAGCGCGTCCACGGCCGCGGCGGTGGACGTCGGGGACACCCCGGCGGTGAGGTTGAGCAGCACCCGGGTGCGCAACCCGGCCGCGGCCGCGTCGAGGGCGGTGGCGCGCACGCAGTAGTCGGTGGCGATGCCGACGACGTCGACAGCGTCCACGTCATGCCGGCGCAGCCAGTCCGGCAGCGGCGTCTCGTCGTCGGCGTGCCGGCCCTCGAAGCCGCTGTAGGCCGCCGAGTAGTGCCCCTTGTGGAACACGGCTTCCACGGCGGTGGGATCGAAGCCGGGATGGAAGTCGACGCCGTCGGTGCCGACGACGCAGTGCGGCGGCCAGGAGTCCCGGTAGTCGGGCTCGGCGGAGAAGTGATCGCCGGGATCGATGTGGTAGTCCTTCGTGGCGACGACGTGGTCGTAGTCGTGCTGGGCGAGCAGGGCCGAGATGGCCTGGGCCACCTCGGTTCCGCCGTCGACGGCCAGGGAGCCGCCCTCGCAGAAGTCGTTCTGGACGTCGACGACGATCAGGGCCCGCATGCGTCGACGGTACTGCGTCAGCCGCCGAACAGCAGGTACAGCCCGGTGAAGGTGTAGCCGACCATCACCAGCATCATCGCCAGCTGCCCGGTCAGCTGGTGGCGCTTGGGCAGGATGCGCAGCGCGCGGTCGTGCGCGGCGATCACACCGGCGACGTGGCCCAGCACGACGAACAGCACCTTGAGCGTCGAGAGCACCCCGGGGTGCAGGGACAGCACGTAGGCCACCTGCACGTCGCCGAGCCAGCCCGACCCGAACGGGTCCGCCAGGCGCAGCAGCGTCTGCTGGCCCCGCTCGACGAGGTAGGTGAGGTAGTGCGCGAACACGTAGCCGATGACGATCGGGATCAGCGAGTGCGCCATCAGCCCGGGCAGCCGGCGGCGGGTGTCGGCGTCGACGCCGCCGGTGGCGCGCGCGGCCAGCCAGAACGTCGACGCCACGACCACCGCGAACGTCAGCAGCCCGACGCTGCGGATCAGCACCGCCAGCGGCAGCGAGCCGCCCGACGCGTCGTCGACGAAACCGCGCCACTGCGGCATGGCCGAGAAGCTGTCGAACGCGGTGGACCCGAGCAGGACCGCCAGCACGGCGACGGTGCCCGGCCGCACCGGCAGCGTCGGCAGGTGGTCGAACGGATTGCCCAGCGCCACCCGGCCGTCGGCGTTGCGGCGCAGCGGCGCCATGCGCGAGGCCACCACGCCGTACACCTCGAACGGGTCGGCCCGTGCAGGCCAGCGCCGGCCGAACGCGACGGTGCCGAGGAACGTCACCACCAGGTAGGCGACCAGCCAGAGCTTCACCGCCCACAGCGATCCCGGGTTCGGGCTCGCCAGCTCCAGCCACACGAACGCGAAGAGGCCCAGCACCGCGGGCCAGTAGCCGAGCCGTTCGGGGTAGACCGCGGGTGCGGGCCGCCGGGAGAACGGCAGCAAGCGGTAGACCGTGCGCACCGGCGACAGCAGCCGCCACACCGGCCCGAACAGCACCGACAGCGCGACCAGACCTACCCACAGCAGCACGTAGAACACGCCGGGCAGCGCGTTCTCGCCGGTCTGTGGGCCGAAGGCGGCGGCCACCGCGATCCACACCGTCGCCAGCAGTGCGAGCAGGGCCACCGCCCAGCGCACGGCGGGAGCGTCGACGGCGGCGGTGCACCATCGGGGCAGCGGCCGGCCCTGCCGGTCCGGGTCGAAGCGCGGCTTCTTCCAGGCCAATGCGACGACCGCGAACGTGAACGTCAGCGCCCACGCCCCGCCGATCAGTGCGTACGTCAGCGGGATCGGCAGGTCCGCGGACCCACCGAGTCCGTGGGCGAGGATCACTGCAGCACGTTGATGGTGGCGATCGTCTTGTTCGCCTCGTGCAGCTCGACGTCGACCTTGCCCGGCACGTCCACCGTGAACTGGAACGCCTGGCCGCTCTTCGGCTCGATTTTGAACGAGTGTTCCGGGTTGGAGTGCACGTGCAGTTCGTCGGCCGTGTCGCTGTTGACCCGGACGACGATCGGCTCGTTGACGCGGGTCTCGAACTGCTCGTTGGTCGGCGTCACCTGCCCGCCCTTGATCGTCACGTCGATGTTCAGCCGCGCCGGGGCCTCCTGCTGATCGGTCAGCTCGGGTGCCGCGGTGCCCGACGGCGTGCTCGCCGTCGCACCGCCGCTGGTGCTGCTCCCGGTGCTCGCGGTGTCACCGCCCCCGCCGCAGCCCGCGGTGAGCAGTGCGGCGGCGGTCAGCGCGGTCAGGGCCTTCGTCATCGTCCATGTGTCCACGGTGGTCAATCCTCTCCCGCCGATGCTGGCGAATCACTGTGAGAGTCGTCCTCGTCGTCACCCCGGCGCCGGTCGCGCATCGCGATGTACACGACCACGCCCACCACGACGATCGCCGGGGCGAACGCCGGAATGGCAAGCAGGACCGAGTGATCGGCGAGGACCGTGACGACCGGCCCTCCCGTCATGACTGTGCGGACGGTTCGAATTCGGGCTTGCTGGTGGTGGGTTCGGCTTTGTTGAGCCGACCCGCACCCCAGGACAGTCCGGCGATCAGGGCCAGCGTGCAGAACAGCACCACCAGGCAGCCGATGGTCCACAGGACCTCCGGCGTCTCCGGGTTGCGCTCGCGCTGCAGGATGGTGATCTCCGCGACGAACGGCCGCGTCATCGACGCCTCGGCCGGCACCTCCGCCGCGCCGATGCCCGGGTCACCGTGCAGGTAGATCGGTACCGCGGCCATGGTGCGGCCGTCGTGCACGCGCAGCAGCGTCTTCCACGACCCGGACACCGGCATGGGCGCGGTCGAGCGGTAGTGGCCGGGGCCGACAATCTCGAGGTGGTCGACGAACAGCCCGCGCTGGTTGGCGAGGCCACCCTGCCAGCCGAGGATCGACACCCAGTTCGGGTTCTCGCTGATCAGGTCGGGCGGGTTGATCCGGACGTCGGCCGTGGCCATCCGCTGGTCACCGATGCTGGGCGCCTCGGTGAGGGTGAACGACGCGGTCGCGTTCTGCGGGACGTCGTAGCGCAGGCCGTTGGCGGTGGCGCCACCGATCGCGAGCACGGTCAGCACGACGATGCCGATGCCGATGGCCCGCCGCGGCAGCTGCTGGTTGGTCAGCACCATGCCGACCATGGCGCCGCACGCACCGGTCAGCGCGGCGACCGGCACCGACATGGCGAGCGCCTCGGGCCAGATGCTGCTGGGCCAGCTGTACTGGTACACGGCGTCGATCCACAGCGACTCGAGCCACAGCCCGATGGTCGCGACGCCGATGCCGCCGACGACGCCGAACAGCAGCGGCTTGCGGATGAGCGGGGTGAAGGCCAGCAGCTCGATCACGATGGCCGCGCCGAGGTAGAGGGCGAACCAGTTGATCGGTGCGGCGAGCACCGGGCCGACGATCAGGGCGACCAGGCCGCGCAGGGCGATCGCGAGGACGGCCGCGATGATCGCGGCGCCGCGGCCGAGCATCATGCGTGCGGCGACCAGCGCGAAGGCGCCCGCCGCGGCGATCAGCATGGGCTCGAAGACCTGGCGGAACTGCATGACGCCGAAGTCGAACTCGATCTGGTACACCGACAGGCCGATGATCAGGCCGCCGAAGGCCAGGTATTGCACGAACTTCAGGCCGGGGCCGTCCTTCGGGGCGTCCTCGCCGACGGCGCGCCGGCCCTCGTGCTCCAGGTACAGCGCCGAGAGGGTGGAGAAGCCGGCGCCGCCGATCATCATGAGATGGGTGGGGCCCCACAGCGTGACGTCCTGGCCGAAGATCCGGTGCCAGACGTCGTCGAGCGGGAAGCCGATGAGCGCGTACAGCCCGCAGCCGGCCATGAGGATGCCGCCGACCGGCGCGTACCAGTGCCGCGTGATGCGCACGGCCGACGGGCCGGGCTTGTCGTAGGGCAGCACGCAGGCCAGGCAACCCGCGACGAACAGGATGAACAGGCCGAACAGGATGAAGTAGTGCGCGGGGTTGGCCAGCGGACCGGGGTCGCGCCCCTTGCCGATGTGCAGGCTGACGTCCCAGATGAAGCCGAACAGCGCGCAGATGATGGTGCTGATGAACAGCATCACCGGCAGCGCGACCCACGGCGGGCGGTGGAACTTGCGCCCGGCCCAGTCGCCGAGGTTCGCCAGCCAGGTGATCTTGCGCATGCGGTGCAGGTAACCGATCCACAGCAGGACCGCACCGACGATGGCGCCGACCACCGACATGCCGATGACCTCGTTGAGCGCCGCGCCACCTCCTTCGGTGCCCTGGGCAAGGTACGTGACTTCAGACTGCCAAGACTGCATCGTCATCCCCACTCGTCGTGTTCGGGCCGGCCCAACCTACCGACCGGTAATGTTGCCAGAACTCGGTATGCGTGACCAGAGGTACCGCCTGGTCGATTCGCGTCACGTCACTTCTTCGCCGTCGGCGGCTTGAGCACCTTCATGGCCAGGTTCATCACGGGGCTCGGCACGCGGTCCTTGGCGTCCAGCGCGGCGTTGGCCACCCGGGTGCGCGCCGGGGTCCCGCGGCCGAACCACGCGTTGAGCGGCCCGCCGGACGGTTCGAGGTCGACGTGCAGCGGCGGGCGGCCGTCGCCGGCGCCGAGCGCGTTGGAGATGACGACGCGCTGGATCTCGCTGGTGCCCTTGAAGATCGTGTACAGCTTGGCGTCGCGGTACCACTTCTCCACCGGATGGTCGGAGACGTAGCCCCAGCCGCCCATGGTCTGGATGGCGCGCTCGGTGGCCGCGACCGCCACCTCGCTGGCGGCGAGCTTGGACATCGATCCCTCGCCGCGCTCGAACGGCACGCCGCTGGCGGCCATCCAGGACGCGCGCCACGTCAGCAGCCGCGCGGCGTCGATGCGCGTGGCCAGGTCGGCCAGCGGGAAGGCGATGCCCTGGTTGTCGATGATCGGGGCGCCGAATGCCTCCCGGCGGTTGGCGTACTCGGTGACGTACTCCAGGGCGGCGCGAGCGATGCCGAGGGCCTGCGCCGCGACCATCGGCCGGGTCTGCTCGAAGGTGCCGAGCGTCGCGGAGCCGGAGTGCTTGGCGCCGGCGACGGCCTCGCGCGCCTTCGCGAGCTTGTGCTCGAGCTTGTCCGGCCCGCCCAGCAGATTGCCCGCGGGCACCCGGACGCCGTCGAACTTCAGCTCCGCGGTGTGCGACGCGCGGCAGCCCAGCTTGTCGAGCTTGCGCACCAGCTGCAGGCCCGGGGTGCCGCCCGGCACGACGAACAGCGCCTGGCCGCGGTGCCCCAGTTCCTCGTCGACGACGGCGTTGACCACGTGCACGTTGGCGATGCCACCGTTGCCGATCCACATCTTGTGCCCGTCGATGATCCAGTCGGCGTCCGGTCCCGGCCCGGCGCGGCGTGCACGGGTGCGCAGGTTGCGGACGTCACTACCGCCCTCGGGTTCGGAGATGGCGAGCGCGGCGAGCTTCAGATCGCCGGGGCTGCCGAAGCACTCCGGCGCCCACTGCAGCATCTGTTCCGGCGTCGCGGCCTGGCCGATCGCGGACAGCGCGAGGGCGGGCATGACGATCGCGAGGCCGATGCCCGCGCAGCCCCAGAACAGCTCCTCCATGAACATCGGCAGCGACAGCCCGGACGGGTCGCCGATGAGGTCGCGGTAGAACAGCGGGCTGTAGAAGCCCTGCTCGGCGGCCTCCTCCAGGACGGGCCAGGGGAACTCCTGGCGCTTGTCGTAGTCGGCGGCCACCGGCCGGACGACGGTCTCGGCGAACGCGTGCGTGCGCCGCGCGAGATCGTGCTGCGCGACGGTGGGGGTGAGGTCGAAGCTCACGTGAACCTCCCGGGCCGAGTGGACGAGTGTTCACTCGATACCCACTTCCGCATGATCGGAATCACGTTTCGTCCGACGTGTGCGACGCGTCGCCGGGTCGGTCCGACGCCGGCCACACCGCGATCTTCTCCCGACCTTCGTTCGAACATATGATCGAACGGTGGCGCTCAAGTCCATCGGTCACAACGGCCAGCCCGTCCCACCGGTGTTCCGTCGCGTCGACCCGCCGATCGCGGTGTCCGTCGACCTCGCGGCGGTGTTCCCGCGCGAACCGCACCGGTCCGGCGGCTACCACCCGTGCGGGCTGCAGATGCATTCGGTGGTGGAGGGCCGGTTGTCGTGTTGGGGATTGTGCGAGCAGGGCCACTGGTGGGGCTGGGTCCGCTACGACGTCGTCTACGGCGCCGAGCGGCGCAGCGTCGAGCATTGGGTGCCCGCTTGGACGCTCAAGCGGCAGTGATGCAGGGCCGTAGCGTGGAGCCATGGCGCGTAAGTACGCGACGGCGGACGCCGTCGGCCCCTCCGAACTGCTCGACTTCGTCCGGCCCCGGCACCGGATGGTGCTCACCACCTTCCGCCGCGACGGCTCCTTGCAGTCCTCGCCGGTCACCGGCGGCGTGGACGCCGAGGGCCGCATCGTGATCGCCACCTACCCGCAGCGCGCGAAGTCCGCCAACGTCAAGCGCACACCACGGGCCAGCGTCACGGTGCTCTCCGACGAGTTCGACGGTCCCTACGTCCAGGTCGACGGCGACGCCGAGGTCGTGGAACTGCCCGACGCCGTCGAGCCGCTGGTCGAGTACTTCCGCGTGATCGCCGGTGAGCATTCGGACTGGGACGAGTACCGCGCCGCGATGGTCGCGCAGGGCAAGTGCCTCATCCGGGTCACGCCGACGCGGTGGGGCCCGGTGGCCACAGGCGGATTCCCGCCCGGGTAGCCGGCCCGCGGAGACGCCGCGTGCCGCGACCGCCGGTGTGATAGGCAGGACCGGACGGACCGCGTTGCGGCGGATAGCCCGTCAAACTATAGTCTGGACACATGTCCAGAGCCTTTCCGTCGACTCTGGTCGCGGTGAACTGAGTATGCGGATCGCCCTGCTCTCCTATCGGAGCAAGACGCACTGCGGCGGTCAGGGCGTGTACGTCCGGCACCTCAGTCGCGGCCTCGTCGACCTCGGTCACGACGTCGAGGTCTTCTCGGGACCGCCGTATCCGGAGGGACTCGATCCCCGGGTGCGGCTGACCGAGGTGCCCAGCCTGGATCTCTACCGCGAGCCCGACCCGTTCCGGATCCCGAGGCCCAGCGAGATCACCGACCGCATCGACCTGCTGGAGCTGCTCAGCACGTGGACCGCGGCGTTCCCGGAGCCCAAGACGTTCTGCATGCGGATGGCGCGCATCCTCGCCGACCGCCGCGACGACTTCGACGTCGTGCACGACAACCAGAGCCTCGGCACCGCGCTGCTCGACATCGCCCACCTCGGGCTGCCGGTGGTCGCCACGGTGCACCACCCGATCACCCGCGACCGCGTCGTCGACGTCGCGGCGGCGGCCTGGTGGCGCAAGCCGCTGGTGCGCCGGTGGTACGGCTTCGCCGAGATGCAGAAGACCGTCGCCCGGCAGATCCCCGAGCTGTTGACGGTGTCGTCGACGTCGGCGACCGACATCGCCGAGGACTTCGGTGTCGCGCCGAGCCAACTGCACGTGGTGCCGCTGGGCGTGGACACCGAGCTGTTCACCCCGGCGCCGGACCGGGTGCGCAACCGCATCATCGCGATCGCGAGCGCCGACGTCCCGCTCAAGGGCGTCAGCCACCTGCTGCACGCGGTGTCGCGGCTGCGCGTCGAACGTGACGTCGAGGTCCAGCTCGTCGCGAAGCTGGAACCCAACGGCCCCACCGAGAAGCTCATCGCCGAACTCGGCATCTCCGACATCGTGCACATCTCGAGCGGCCTGAGCGACACCGAACTCGCCGCGCTGCTGTCCTCGGCCGAGGTCGCCTGCATCCCCTCGCTCTACGAGGGCTTCTCGCTGCCGGCCGTCGAGGCCATGGCGAGCGGCACCCCGATCGTGGCGAGCCGCGCCGGCGCGCTGCCGGAGGTCGTCGGCCCCGACGGGCAGTGCGCGCGTCTGGTGAACCCCGGCGACGTCGACGATCTGACACGCGTGCTCGGCGAGCTGCTCGACTCGCCGCGTGAACTACAGCGCCTCGGCGCCGCCGGCCGCCGCCGTGCGCTCGAGGTGTTCAGCTGGGAATCCGTTGCCGCGCAGACGGTGGCGGTGTACGAACGCGCGCAGCGCACGGCCGAGAGGAAGGCAGGGGCATGCTGACCGTCGACTTCGACCGGCTGGGTGTCGGCAGGGGCACGTCCGTCATCGACGTCGGTTGCGGCGCCGGACGGCACTCCTTCGAGGCCTATCGCAGGGGCGCCGACGTCGTCGCGTTCGACCAGAGTGCCGAGGACCTCAACGACGTCGACGCCATCCTGCAGGCGATGGCCGCCGAGGGTGAGGCGCCGGAGTACGCCACGGCCGAGGCGGTCAAGGGCGACGCCCTGGACCTGCCCTACGCCGACGGCGCATTCGACTGCGTCATCGCCTCGGAGATCCTCGAGCACGTCCCCGCCGACGACCGGGCGATCGACGAGCTGGTGCGCGTGCTGCGGCCGGGCGGCCGGCTCGCGGTGACCGTGCCGCGCTGGCTGCCGGAGAAGGTGTGCTGGCTGCTGAGCGACGAGTACCACGCCAACGAGGGCGGCCACATCCGGATCTACCGCGAAGACGAGCTGCACGAGAAGATCGCCTCGCGCGGCATGGTCTTCGAGCACCGCCACCACGCGCACGCGCTGCACGCGCCGTTCTGGTGGCTCAAGTGCGCCGTCGGCGTCGACAAGCCGACGCACCCCGCGGTCACCGCGTACCACAAGCTGCTGGTGTGGGACATGATGTCCCGGCCGTGGCTGACCCGCAACGCCGAGGCGGTGTTGAACCCGCTGATCGGCAAGAGCGTCGCGCTGTACTTCCGCAAGCCGGAGCAGTGACGGGTGCGGGCCCATCAGATTCCCGGTGTGCCAGGCGTTCTCACGCCTGAGCAGTGCCTGGCGACGGCCACGTCGATCGCCGCGACGCAGGAATCGACCGGTGCCCTGCCCTGGTTCGACGGCGGCCACACCGACCCGTGGGACCACGTCGAGAACGCGATGGCGCTCACCGTCGCCGGGCTGTGGGAACCCGCCCGTGCCGCCTACGAGTGGTGCCGCACCACCCAGCGGGCGGACGGCTCCTGGCCCATCCAGGTGCGCAACGGCGTGATCGAGGATGCCAACAGCGACAGCAACTTCTGCGCCTACGTCGCCACCGGCGTCTGGCACTTCGTGCTGAGCACCGGTGACCGACGCTTCGCCGAGACCATGTGGCCGGTGGTCAGCAGGGCCATCGACTTCGTGCTGACGCTGCAACTCGACGGCGGCGAGATCGCGTGGGCGGCGGGGCCGTTGGGTGTCATCGAAGAGGCGCTGCTCACCGGTAGCTCGAGCATCTACCACGCGATCCGGTGCGCGATCGCCCTGGCGAACCACCTCGGGGAGCCGCAACCGGAGTGGGAGGTGGCGGTCGGCCAGCTCGGCCACGCCATCGCCGAGCACCCGGAGTCGTTCCTGCTCAAGGACTCCCACTCGATGGAGTGGTACTACCCGGTGCTGGGCGGCGCCATCCGCGGCGAGGCCGCACGCACCCGCATCGACGCCCGGTGGGACGAGTTCGTGGTGCCCGGCCTGGGCATCCGCTGCATCGACCACCGACCCTGGGTGACCGGCGCGGAGACCTGCGAGCTGGTGATGGCCCTCGACGCGATGGGCGACGCGGTGCGTGCGCACCAGCAGTTCGCGGCCATGCATCACCTGCGCGAGACCGACGGGTCGTACTGGACCGGCCTGGTGTTCGCCGACGGCAAGCGCTGGCCGGTCGAGCGCACCACGTGGACGGGGGCGGCGATGATCCTCGCGGCCGACGCGCTGACGTCCACCACGCCGGCGAGCGGCATCTTCCGCGGCGCGGATCTGCCGCGTGGGCTCGAGGGCGAATTCGATTGCGCCTGCGCCGACACCCGGCGCTGAGCCGGCGTCAGGCCGGCGGGGCGACCCGCTCGAGCAGCCGCAGCGACCCGGTGGCCGAGACCTCGGTGAACTCCCCGGAGTCCAGTGCGCGGCGGTAGACGTGGAACGGCGCCTGCCCGCCGTCGTCGGGGTTGGGGAAGACGTCGTGGATGACCAGGGCGCCGCCGACCTCGACCCACCTGGCCCAGCTCTCGTAGTCGCGCTGGGCGGCCTCCTCGGTGTGGCCGCCGTCGATGAACACCAGCCGCAGCGGGGTGCGCCAGCCGCGCGCCACGACGGCCGACTTGCCCACGACGGCCACCACGTGGTCGTCGAGGCCGGCGCCGTCGAGGGTGTGGCGCAGGGTCGGCAGCGTGTCGAACAGGCCGGTGACGGGGTCGACCATCGTCGTGTCGTGGTACTCCCAGCCGGGCTGGTGTTCCTCGGATCCGTGGTGGTGGTCCACGGTGTACAGCACGCCGCCGGTGGCCTGGGCGGCCGCGCCGAGCATCACCGTGGACTTGCCGCAGTAGGTGCCGATCTCGACCGCGGCGCCGTCGCCGAGGTAGCGCACGGCGGCGTCGTACAGCGCACGGCCCTCGTCGGCGGGCATGAACCCGGTGACCTGCTCGGCGTAGGCGAACAGGCGCTCGGCCTCGGGCGGCAGGGCGGTCTCGGACCGGGTGTCGGCGCTCACGCGGACCAACTTACCGTTGCCGGTCGCGCGGGCTTGTAGTAGCGTCCGGACACGTGTCCGATCCGGCCCTGGAGTCGACTCGGCGCCGTCTGACCGCCAAGCAGGCCGACACCGTCGATCGCCTGGGCAGGGCCGCGGTCGAACTCCTCAACCGCGAAGGCTTCGCCGGACTGACCGTGCGGCGGGTGGCCGCCGAGGCCGGTGTGGGTGCGGCCACCGCGTACACCTACTTCTCCTCCAAGGAGCACCTCGTCGCCGAGGTGTTCTGGCGGCGGCTGGCCGCGGCGCCGCCCGCGCCGCACGCCTCGACCGACGCGGCGACCCGCGTCATCGACGTCCTGCACCACATCGCGATGCTGGTCGCCGACGAGCCGGAGTTCGCCGGTGCGGTCACGAACGCGCTGCTGGGCCGCGACCCCGACGTCGAGGTGCTGCGGCAGCGCATCGGCCGCGACATCCGCGACCGCCTCGCGGCGGCGCTGGAGCCCGGGACGGATCCGGACGTGATCGACTCGCTGGAGATGCTCTACTCCGGCGCGCTGGTTCGCGCCGGCATGGGCTACGCCTCCTACGCGGACATCGCCCGGCGGCTGGAGAAGTCCGCCCGGCTCATGCTGGGCTGACGCGCGGTCCCAGGATCGCGGTCGCCGCGACGACGGCCGGTTCGAGGATGCTGCGCAGTTCGGCGCCGTCCTCGACGGTCAGCGCGGTCAGCTCCCGCAGGCCGCCGAGCAGCACCAGGGCGAGCGGACGGGTGCACGGGTCCAGGCCGGCGCGGCGGAAGCCGGGGCTGTCGGTGAGGTCGACGAGCATGTCGGTCAGCGCGCCCATCGCCAGCCGGTGCAGCGAGACCGCGACGGTCCCGAGCGCGGGCGCCTCGCGGATCCAGCTGAGGGTCAGCGCCGGCCGGCTCGCGATGTGGTCGACGTAGGCCGCCGCGGCGCTGCGGATCTGCGCGTGCCACTCGGCGTCCGGGTTCACGGCCGCGCGGATGCCGGCGATCATGTCGTCGTTGTTGGCCGCCAGCAGCGCGATGAAGCACTCGTCCTTGCTGGCGAACTCGCCGTAGAAGGTGCGCTTGGAGGTCTTGGCGTTGCGGACCACGTCGGCGACCGTGGTGTCGCGGTAGCCGCGCTCGTCGATCGCCCGCCGCAGACCGTCGAGCAGGCGGGCGCGGAAGCCGTCGGTGGCCGCGGTGTCCGAGGGCGTCGCCGCGCGAGGTGTCGTCATGGTCGACTCCACGGTGTCACCTCGTCCCTCATGCTCGTGCGGCAGCCCTTGCGCTTCTCCGGTACCACCCGGTACCGTACCGTAGACACCGCTGGTACAGCGCAGTACCACGACGAGGTTGGGAGACCCACGTGAGCCACGCGACCATCGACACCGGCACGGACTCCGAGGGCCACGACGCCGCTGCGTCCCCGGCCGTCGCACTGCCGCCCGGCCCGCAGTGGCCGGCCTTCCTGCAGGGCGCCGCCTACGCGGTGTCGCGCACGCGGACGGTGCGCCGCATGACTCGCACCTACGGCGACGTCTTCACGATGACGCTGCCGGTCTTCGGCCGCGCCGTCGTCGTGGCCGACCCGCAGCTGGCCAAGCAGCTGTTCACCACGAACACCGAGGACGTCGGCAACATCCAGCCGAACCTGAGCCGCGTGCTCGGGCCCGGCTCGGTGTTCGCGCTCGACCGCGGTGAGCACAAGCGGCGGCGCAAGCTGCTCACCCCGCCGTTCCACGGCAAGAGCATCCGCAACTACGAGCGCATCTTCGAAGAGGAGACGCTGCGCGAGATGGCGTCGTGGCCCGACGGCCGGCCGTTCGAGACGCTCGAACCGATGATGCGGATCACGCTCAACACGATCCTGCGCGCGGTCTTCGGCGCCGACGGCGAACGCCTCGACGAACTGCGCGAGATCATCCCGCCCTGGGTCACGCTCGGCTCGAAGCTGGCCGTGCTGCCCGCGCCGTCGCGGACCTACGCGCGGTGGACGCCGTGGGGCCGGCTGGCCGAGTACCGCCGCCGGTACGACGCCGTGGTGGACCGGCTGATCGACGACGTGCGGGCCCGTCCGGACTTCGAGACCCGTGACGACGTGCTCGCGCTGCTGCTGCGCAGCACCTACGAGGACGGCACGGCGATGTCGCGCGCCGACATCGCCGACGAGCTGCTGACACTGCTGGCCGCCGGCCACGAGACCACCGGCTCGACGCTCGCCTGGGTGATCGAGCGGATCAGCCGGCATCCCGACGTGCTCGCGAGGCTGGAAGCGGAGGCCGCCACCGACGACAACGCCTACCGCCAGGCGGTGATCCTCGAGACCCAGCGCGTCCGCACCGTCATCGACTTCGCGGGCCGGCACGTGTACGCGCCGACGGTCCGGCTCGGCGACTGGGTGATCCCACGCGGGTACTCGATCACCGTCGCGATCAACGAACTGCACCACCGGTCGGCCGACTTCGCGGCGCCGGACAGCTTCGACCCGCAGCGCTTCGTCGACGACAAGCCGAACGTGCTCTCGTTCATCCCGTTCGGCGGTGGTACCCGCCGCTGCGTCGGCGCGGTGTTCGCGAACGTCGAGATGGACGTCGTCCTGCGGACCGTGCTGCGGCACTTCGCCATTCAGACCACCACGGCGCCCGACGAGAAGATGCACTCCCGCGGGGTCGCCTACACGCCCAAGTCGGGGGGACGCGCCGTTTTGCGGCGGCGCGCCACCCCGCTGGGTGCGGGAGGTCCGAACTAGACCTCGGCCCGCTTCGGCAGCTTCCAGCCCGCCCGCGGGAAGTGGCAGGTGTAGCCGCTCGGGTAGCGCACCAGGTAGTCCTGGTGCTCCGGCTCGGCCTCCCAGAAGTCACTCGCCGGCGTCACCTCGGTGACCACCGGACCCGGCCACAGCCCCGACGCGTCGACGTCGGCGATGGTGTCCTCGGCGACGCGCTTCTGCTCGTCGTCGAGGTAGAAGATCGCCGAGCGGTAGCTCGAGCCGACGTCGTTGCCCTGCCGGTCCTTGGTGCTCGGGTCGTGGATCTGGAAGAAGAACTCGAGCAGCGCCCGGAAGTCGGTCTGCTCGGGGTCGTAGACGATCTCGACGGCCTCGGCGTGCCCGGGGTGGTTGCGGTAGGTGGGGTGGTCGTTGCGCCCGCCGGAGTAACCGACGCGCGTGGAGACCACGCCGGGCTGCTTGCGGATCAGGTCCTGCATGCCCCAGAAGCAGCCGCCTGCGAGGATCGCGGTCTTGGTCGTCATGCCGTCTCCTTGTCGGTGAAGAGTGTCCTGTACTCGCCGTAGCCCTGCGCGTCGAGGTCGTCGTACGCGATGAACCGCAGCGCTGCCGAGTTGATGCAGTAGCGCAGACCGCCCCGGTCGCGGGGACCGTCGGTGAAGACGTGCCCCAGGTGGCTGTCGCCCTGCGCCGACCGCACCTCGGTGCGCATCATCAGGTGACTGAAGTCCCGCTTGCGCACCACGTTGGCGTCGTCGAGGGGACGGGTGAAGCTCGGCCAGCCCGATCCGCTCTCGAACTTGTCCACGGACGCGAACAGCGGCTCACCCGACACCACGTCGACGTAGATACCCGCTTCGTGGTTGTCCCAGTACTCCCCGGTGAACGGGCGCTCGGTGCCGTCCTGCTGGGTGACGTGGTACTGCTCGGGCGACAGTGCGCGGACCGCCTCCGGATTCTTGTGATACTCCTTCGCCACGGAACCTCCTCGTTTTCGGTACTCCTACAACCGCTGACGTGGGCCGGATAGTTCCCCGACGTCCTCGACACCCGCGGTGGAACGTGTTCTAGTTCTTGGTGTGACGCACCCCCCGTATTCGCGCGAGGAGCTGGTCGAGGCGTTCGCCAACTTCGAACGGACCGTCGCCGACGCCGCCCGCACCCGCAACTGGGATCCCTGGGTCGACCAGTACACCGACGACGTCGTCTACGTCGAGCACGCCGCAGGCACCATGCGCGGCCGCGAGCAGGTGCGACCGTGGATCTGGAAGACCATGGAGAGCTTCCCCGGCAACCACATGACCTCGTTCCCGTCGTTGTGGACGGTCTACGACGAGGCGACCGGGCGCGTGCTGTGCGAACTCGACAACCCGCTGCGCGACCCGGGCGACGGCACCGTCGTGAGCGCCACCAACATCTCGATCGTCACCTACGCCGGCGACGGGAAGTGGAGCCGCCAGGAGGACGTCTACAACCCGCTGCGGTTCGTGTCCGCGGCGATGACGTGGTGTGCCAAGGCGCGCGAACTCGGCACGCTGCCCGCCGAGGCGGCCGAGTGGATGCAGAAGATGGCCGGCATGGGAGGCGCACGGTGACGGCGCTGGTCATCGGGGCGAACGGCTACCTCGGCTCGCACGTCACGCGCCAGCTCGTCGAGGCCGGCGAGGACGTGCGCGTCATGGTCCGCCAGGGCGCCGCCACCGTCGGGATCGACGACCTGTCCGTGACCCGCTACCTGGGCGACGTGTTCGACGGCGACGTGCTGCGCGAGGCCATGTCCGGCGTGGACGACGTCTACTACTGCGTCGTCGACACCCGCGGTTGGCTGCGCGACCCGGCGCCGCTGTTCCGCACGAACGTCGAGGGCACCCGGCACGTGCTCGACGTCGCCGTCGGTGCCGGGCTCCGCCGCTTCGTCTACACCAGCAGCTACGCCACGGTGGCGCGGCGGCGCGGCCGGGTGGCCACCGAGGACGACGTCATCGCCGACCCCGACGACGCGCGCCTCACGGCGTACGTGCGCTCCCGCGTCCAGGCCGAGAACCTGGTGCTGCGGTACGCCCGCGAGCAGGGGCTGCCCGCCGTCGCGATGTGCGTGTCCACCACCTACGGGGCGGGGGACTGGGGCCGGACGCCGCACGGCGCGATCATCGCGGGCGCGGCCTACGGCAAGCTGCCCTTCGTCATGCGCGGCATCTCGCTGGAGGCCGTCGGGGTCGACGACGCCGCCCGCGCGCTGATCCTCGCGGCGCAGCAGGGCCGCGTCGGCGAGCGCTACCTCGTCTCGGAGAAGATGATCACCAACGCCGAGGTGGTGCGCATCGCCGCCGAGGCGGCCGGCGTGCCGGCGCCGACGCGGTCCGTGCCGCTGCCGCTGTCCTACGCGATGGCCGCGCTGGGAAGCCTGAAGGGCAGGCTGACGGGGACCGACGAACGCCTGTCGATCAACTCACTGCGCTTGATGCGGGCCGAGGCGCCCGTCGACTGCACGAAGGCGCGGCGCGAACTGGGCTGGTCGCCACGGCCGGTCGAGGAGTCGATCCGCGAGGCGGCGCGCTTCTGGGTGGGGCTGCGCGAGGCCAGGCGCAGGAGCGCGCCGTCGAGCTGACCCGTCCGCTGCGCGCGGGCGGGGCCTCAGCTCTCCGCGGCGGCCTTGAGGCGTTGCAGCGTGAGCTGGATGTGCTGGGCGCTGGCGGAGGTCCGGTCCCGCACGCCGGTCGCGAAGCCCGCCGGGGCGCGGAACCAGCCGGGGCGGCGGTCCCACGTGCTCTCGGTGACGACGCAGCCGTCCGCGGTGGCCTCGATGTCGTAGCGCCAGTGCGCCACGGGGATGACGACTGACGTCACGTCGAAGGCGAACACCCGGCCGGGCTCGGCGTCGGTGACCTGGCAGCGCGTGCTCCACGTCCGGCTGCCGTTGCGGTTGCGGCCGGTGAAGACGGCGCCGGGGCGGGCCGATCCGTCGCCACGCCATCGCATCGCGTGCACCTCGGCGCCGATCTCCGCCATCGCGTCCAGGTCGGTGAGCAGCGCGTACACCGCCTCCGGCGGGGCGGCGACGGTCACCGACGCGCTGGCGGTGGCCGGTCCGGACGCGGTCATGGCGAAATCGTAGCGGTGGCGGAAACACCGGTGGCTGCGCAGGCGTTGGGAGTTTCATGAGCGAACGCCAGGTCCTGCAACCGACCGCCGAGCATCCGATCACCATCACGCCCACCGAGGGCCACGTCGTCGTGCGCGTCGGCGACCAGGTCGTCGCCGAGACCGACACCGCCCTGTCGCTGCAGGAGGCCAGCTATCCCGTCGTGCAGTACGTGCCGCTCGGGGCCGTCGACGAGCGGGTGCTGCGGCGCAGCGACACCGCCACGTACTGCCCATACAAGGGCGAGGCGAGCTACTACGACGTCACCGTCGGCGGCGACACCGTGTCGGACGCCGTCTGGACCTACGAGCACCCGTACCCGGCGGTCGCCGCGATCGACGGCCACGTGGCGTTCTATCCCGACAAGGCGCAGGTCACGGTCGACTGACGGCCGCGGGCGGCCCGCCCTGCGAAGATGGCGGGGTGATCGCAGCCGCCCTCACCCGCTCGGTGGTCTTCGCCGGCGTCGCCGCGCCGGCGATGACGCTGTCGCCGCTGCGCCGCGGCGCGGGCGACCCCTGCTACCGCCACGTCGAGGGTGCGATCTGGAAGACCAGCCTGCTGGGCACCGGCGCGGTCACCGCCCGCATCGTCAAGACCGGCCGGGACACCGTCACCTGCGACGCGTGGGGTGACGGCGCGTCGGAGTTCCTCGACGGGCTGCCGGCGTTCCTCGGCCACGACGACGACGCCTCGGACTTCACGCCGCGCGATCCCATCATCGCCGCCGCGCACCGGCGCGTGCCGCACCTGCGGCTCGGCCGGACCGGCCGGGTCCTGGAAGCGCTGATCCCGGCGATCCTCGAGCAGCGCGTCGCCGGGAAGGACGCCTTCCGGGCATGGCGGCTGCTCGTCACGAAGTACGGCACGCCGGCACCGGGTCCGACGCCGGTGCCGATGCGGGTGCCGCCGCCCGCGGAGGTCTGGCGGCGCATCCCGTCGTGGGAGTTCCACCTCGCGAACGTCGACCCCGGCCGCGCCCGCACGGTGGTGCTGTGCGCCCAGCGCGCCGACTCGATCGAGCGGTTGACGCGGCTGCCGAGCGCCGCCGCCCGCACGGCGCTGCAGTCGCTGCCCGGTGTCGGCGAGTGGACCACCGCCGAGACCGCGCAGCGCGCCTGGGGCGACCCCGACGCGCTGTCGGTGGGCGACTACCACCTCTCCAACATGGTCGGCAGCACCTTGGTCGGCCACCGCATCGACGACGCCGAGATGCTGGAGCTGCTCGAGCCGCTGCGACCGCACCGGCAGCGCGCGGTGCGACTGCTGGAGACCAGTGGCCTGGCCCGCAACCCGCGCTTCGGCGCCCGGATGGCGATCCCCGACCTCAAGTCGATCTGAGTACTCACGTAGTTGTGACGCCGCCGGGGCGGTGATTAGTTCGCCGACGGGACGGGTAGGACTGCTAGCGACGCCGCGTCGGAGTTCGACGCCGAGCGCGAAGCCTGAAGCCGAAGGAGGCACTGATGACCGAATTCACCCTTCCCGGAATGTCGGAGAAGAACGGCCGCGAGGTCGCGGAGCTGCTGCAGAAGCTGCTCAGCACCTACAACGACCTGCACCTGACCCTGAAGCACGTGCACTGGAACGTCGTGGGCCCGAACTTCATCGGCGTGCACGAGATGATCGACCCGCAGGTGGAACTCGTCCGCGGGTACGCCGACGACTGCGCCGAGCGCATCGCCGCGCTGGGTGCCTCGCCGAAGGGCACCCCGGGCGCGATCCTCGCCGATCGCACGTGGGACGACTACTCGGTCGGCCGCGACACCGTGCAGGCGCACCTCGCAGCACTGGACCTGGTGTACACCGGCGTGATCGAGGACGCGCGCAAGAGCATCGACCGCCTCGACGACCTCGACCTGGTGTCCCAGGACATGGTGATCGGGCAGGTCGGCGAGCTGGAGAAGTTCCAGTGGTTCGTGCGTGCGCACCTGGAGAATTCGGGCGGACAGCTGGCCAACGAGGGCGCCTCGAGCGAGAAGCAGGCCGCCAGCCAGGCGAAGTCGGAGTCTCCGGTCACGTAAGTCTCCGGTTGAGCGACCAGCCGGCGTCGGGCCCGCATCCCACGAGGGTGCGGGCCCGAATCCGTTGTGCCAGAGGGTGTCAGCCGTCGGAGGTCTGCTCGTAGCGGTCCCGGCGCTGCGCCCGGTAGATGGACACCTCGGTGCGGTTGATGAGCAGGTACGCGATGCCGACGGTGAGCATGGCGCCGGGCAGCACCGAGAACGACCCCGTCATCTCCGCGACCATGATCATCACCGCGAGCGGCGCGTGCGCGACGCTGCCGAAGCACGCCATCATGGCGACGACCACGAACACGCCGGGGCCGTCCGGCAATCCGGGCAGCCCGAGGAGATCGGCGAGGCGCCACACCGCGGCGCCCACGAATGCGCCGATCACGATGCCGGGGCCGAAGATCCCGCCCGACCCGCCGGTGCCGACCGTCAGCGAGGTGGCGAGGATCTTGGCGAACGGGAGGATCAGCACGATCCACAGCGGCAGGGCCGTGAGCGTGTCGGTCGCCGCAGCGGCCTGCGCCCAGCCGTACCCGCTGGACAGGATCTGCGGGATCAGCAGTGCCATCAGACCGACCAGGAGTCCGCCCGCGGCGGGCTTGACGATCTTGCCGCCGGGCAGCCTGCCGGTCAGCGCGACGGTGCCGTAGAAGACCTTTGCGTAGAGGTAACCGACTGCGGCGGCGATGATTCCGATGACCACGAACCAGGGGATCTGAGTCGGGTCGAAGACGTAGTCCGGCACGACCAGACCGAACAGCGGCGTGAAGCCGATGATCGAGCCGTATACCGCGTAGGCCGTTCCCGAGGTGATGAAGCCCGGGATGAGCGAGCGATAGTCGAAGTCGGCGCGGAACACGATCGAGGACGCGAGCACCGCGCCGCCCAGTGGGGCGCCGAAGATGGCGCCGATGCCCGAGCCGATGCCGATGGCCACGGCCACCCGGCCGTCCGCGTCGCTGAGGTTCAGCCGACGCGTGAGCAGCGAGCCGAAGCCGGCCGAGATCTGCGCCGTCGGCCCTTCCCGCCCGGCCGATCCGCCCGAGCCGATCGTCAGCGCGCTCGACACCAACTTCACCACCACGGCGCGGGCCCGGATCGCCCGCGGGTCGGTGTGCACCGCCTCGATGGCGCTGTCGGTGCCATGCCCCTCCGCCTCGGGCGCCAGCTTCGCGACCAGCCAGGCGGACACCAGCGCGCCTCCGCAGGTGATCAGTGGGATGGCCCACGGCCGTGCGAACGACGCCGAGCCGGGGTCACCGCCGTCGCCGACCGCGGTGGGTACGTCGTAGTGCCCGAGGTAGCCGAGCAGGAACCGGCCGGCGTACGTCATGGCGAGGTAGAAGACCACCGCACCCAATCCGGCGATGACGCCGATCGCGATGCCCAGGACCAGCCACTTGCGCAGGTATCCCGAACGTCGGATGAAGGCGCCCACGGCGCCCCCGGAGTCGCGCGCCTCGGCCATGGCCGGATGCTAACAGCGGTAGGCGGTCACCCGGGCGGTGATGGCGACCCGGCCGTCGGCTCCCACGGCCGCTGCGTCCGCGACGCCGGTACGTCGGCCGATGCGCAATGGCGTTCCGACGTAACGGGATTCGTCACCGGCGAAGAACTGGCGAAGGAAGTTCACGCGCAGCGACGCGGTGCGCAGCGCGCCGCCCGCGTCGACGGCGGCCGCACCGACCACTTCGAGGCCGGCCGACGCCACGCCGCCGTGGATGACGCCGATGCTGTTCTCGAGCACCCGGTCGGGCCGCTGCGGCAGCACCACGGCGCCGTCACCGGTGCGCGCGGCGCCGACGGCGAGCTTGGCGGCCAGGCCGGTCCGCGCCTCCAGCGCGCCCGGGTCGACGGGCGACTCGGCGAACGTCGCCGGCGCCTCGATGTAGAAGGACCGCACGGTGCCGGTGGCCACCGGGACGTCGCCGATCCGGAACACCGCCTCGGCCAGCGCGGTGGCGGTCTTCGGCCCGAACGGCCGGGCGTCGCCGGTGACCGTCACCGCACCGGCGCGGGCGGCCGCCGCCAGCACGTCGATCGCGTCGGGGCCCAGCTCGAGGGCGAGTTCGCTGGACACCGTCCACTCGCCGGCGCCGCGGCGGTAGTGGTTCACCACCCCGCCGACGTGGTCGAGCAGCATGGCCAGCGCCGCGAGGCTCGGGGCGCCGGTGACGGGGTTGACCATGTCGTCGAGGGGCATGGTCGCCACGCACGTGGTGTCGCCCTCGGCGACGGTGTCGATGCCGAAGCGGCCGATCGGAGTGTTCAGCGGATGGTGTGACATCGACCTCGAGCTTTGCGGGGGTCTGCCGCGGCTGTACCCCCTGGGGGTATGTGACACCCGCCGGGTGTGCGGCCGCTGGCCGAAAGACGTTGACGCACAACGCACGTCGCGACCGTCGTCGTCAGCGCCACGTCGACGACGGATTTCGCACCGCCGATGATCGCCCAGGGCGGAACCTAAGAATCCGGCCAGGCTTTCAGCAAACAGCCAAACGCCAATAACAGATGCATAACGGGCACGTGAACCGCGCACGGCAAACGGTGCGCGGAATGCGCCCAGTGGGTCCATCCGCACACCCTCGCGTCGTGCCCGTGCCCCATCGTGCCAAACCGCCTGCCGGACAACGCAACACCTCGAAGAATCGGCGTGTCGGCCGGGCGGCGGGCGCACGACCGCGTCCAGCTTACTTAGGCTCGACTAAGTTGGCATGTCAGGCGGGGTTTGGCTTATCGTTTCCCCACTCGAGGCGAGTGGGATGAAGCCCGTCGTTCAGTGCTGCACGCAGGCACGCCCATCGCCCAAGCCGGCTGCCGTTTGGGCATGCCGAGCGCACGCATGAACAGAAGAGGTGGGAATGGCGCCCAGCGCGGTAGGGCTGTACAACCCCGCACACGAGCACGATTCTTGTGGCGTCGCGATGGTTGCGGACATGCACGGACGACGCAGCCGGGACATCGTCGACAAGGCCATCACCGCCCTGGTGAACCTGGAGCACCGCGGTGCCCAGGGCGCGGAGCCGAACACGGGCGACGGCGCCGGCATCCTGCTGCAGGTCCCGGACGCCTTCCTGCGCGAGGTCGTCGACTTCGACCTGCCCGAGGCCGGCAGCTACGCCACCGGCATCGCCTTCCTGCCCCAGTCCTCGCGCGACGCGGCCAGCGCGTGCGAGGCCGTGGCGAAGATCGCGGAGGCCGAGGGCCTGACGGTGCTCGGCTGGCGCGACGTCCCGACCGACGACTCGTCGCTCGGCGCACTCGCCCGCGACGCCATGCCGACCTTCCGCCAGCTCTTCATCGGCGGCGCCGAGGGCATGGAACTCGAGCGGCGCGCCTTCGTCGTGCGCAAGCGCGCGGAACACGAACTCGGCACCAAGGGTCCCGGCCAGGACGGGCCGGGCCGCGAGACCGTCTACTTCCCGAGCCTGTCCGGTCAGACGTTCGTCTACAAGGGCATGCTGACCACGCCGCAGCTCAAGGCCTTCTACCTCGACCTGCAGGACGAGCGGATGGCGAGCGCCCTGGCGATCGTGCACTCCCGCTTCTCCACCAACACGTTCCCATCGTGGCCGCTGGCGCATCCGTTCCGCCGCGTCGCCCACAACGGCGAGATCAACACCGTCACCGGCAACGAGAACTGGATGCGCGCCCGCGAGGCGCTCATCAAGACCGACGTCTTCGGCTCTTCGGGCGACATCGACAAGATCGTCCCGGTCTGCACGCCCGGCGCGTCGGACACCGCGCGCTTCGACGAGGTGCTCGAACTGCTGCACCTGGGCGGCCGTAGCCTGCCGCACGCCGTGCTCATGATGATCCCGGAGGCCTGGGAGCGGCACGAGTCGATGGACCCCGCCCGCCGGGCGTTCTACTCCTACCACGCGTCACTCATGGAGCCGTGGGACGGACCCGCCTCGGTGTGCTTCACCGACGGCACCGTGATCGGGGCCGTGCTCGACCGCAACGGCCTGCGGCCGTCGCGCATCTGGGTGACCGAGGACGGCCTGGTCGTCATGGCGTCCGAGGCCGGCGTGCTGAACCTCGACCCGGCGACGGTCGTCCAGAAGATGCGCCTGCAGCCCGGACGCATGTTCCTGGTCGACACCGCCCAGGGCCGCATCGTCGCCGACGAGGAGATCAAGGCCGAGCTGGCCGCCGAGCAGCCGTACCAGGAATGGCTCGACAACGGTCTGTTCCACCTCGACGACCTGCCCCAGGGCGACTACGTCCGCATGCCGCACCACCGCGTCGTGCTGCGCCAGCAGGTCTTCGGCTTCACCTACGAGGAACTCAACCTGCTGGTCGCGCCGATGGCGCGCACCGGCGCCGAGGCGCTGGGCTCGATGGGCACCGACACCCCGATCGCCGTGCTGTCGGCCCGCTCGCGGATGCTCTACGACTACTTCCAGCAGCTCTTCGCCCAGGTGACCAACCCGCCGCTGGATGCCATCCGCGAAGAGGTGGTGACCAGCCTGCAGGGCACCGTCGGCCCCGAGGGCGACCTGCTGAACCCCAACGCCGACTCCTGCCGGCAGATCGTGCTGTCCAACCCGGTCCTGCGCAACGCCGAGCTGTCCAAGCTGATCTGCGTCGACCCCGACCACGAGATCCGTGGCCGCAAGCACGGTCTGCGCGCCGCGGTGATCCGCTGCCTGTTCCCGGTGGCACGCGGCGGCCAGGGCCTCAAGGAGGCCCTCGCCGACGTCCGCGCGAAGGTGTCGGCCGCGATCCGCGACGGCGCCCGCATCATCGTGCTGTCCGACCGTGAGTCGAACGAGCAGATGGCGCCGATCCCGTCGCTGCTGAGCGTGTCGGCCGTGCACCACCATCTGGTGCGCGAGCGGACCCGCACCCAGGTCGGCCTGGTGGTCGAGGCCGGTGACGCCCGCGAGGTGCATCACATGGCCGCGCTGGTCGGCTTCGGCGCCGCCGCCATCAACCCGTACATGGCCTTCGAGTCCATCGAGGACATGGTCGACCGCGGCGTGATCAACGGCATCTCCAGCGATCAGGCCAAGGCCAACTACACCAAGGCCGCCGGCAAGGGCGTGCTGAAGGTGATGTCCAAGATGGGCATCTCGACGCTGGCGTCCTACACCGGCGCCCAGCTGTTCCAGGCCATCGGCATCAGCCAGGCCGTGCTCGACGAGTACTTCACCGGGCTGTCCTGTCCGGTCGGCGGCATCGACCTCGACGACATCGCCGCCGACGTCGCGGCCCGGCACGAGCTGGCCTACCTCGACCGGCCCGACGAGCGTGCCCACCGTGAACTCGAGGTCGGCGGCGAGTACCAGTGGCGCCGCGAGGGCGAATACCACCTGTTCAATCCCGACACGGTGTTCAAGCTGCAGCACTCCACGCGCACCGGCCAGTACGAGGTGTTCAAGGAGTACACCTCGCTGATCGACGATCAGAGCGAGCGGATGGCGTCGCTGCGCGGCCTGCTGACGTTCCGCGACGGGGTGCGCGAGCCCATCTCCATCGACGAGGTGGAGCCCGCCAGCGAGATCGTCAAGCGGTTCTCGACCGGTGCGATGAGCTACGGCTCGATCTCGGCTGAGGCGCACGAGACGCTGGCGATCGCGATGAACCGGCTCGGCGGCCGGTCGAATTCCGGTGAGGGTGGCGAGAGCGTCGACCGCTTCGATCGCGACGACAACGGCGACTGGCGCCGCAGCGCGATCAAGCAGGTCGCTTCGGGCAGATTCGGTGTGACCAGCCACTATCTGACCAACTGCACCGACATCCAGATCAAGATGGCCCAGGGGGCGAAACCCGGTGAGGGCGGACAGCTTCCGGGTCACAAGGTGTACCCGTGGGTGGCCGAGGTGCGGCATTCCACGCCCGGCGTCGGCCTCATCTCGCCGCCGCCACACCACGACATCTACTCGATCGAGGATCTCGCGCAGCTGATCCACGACCTGAAGAACGCCAACCCGTCGGCGCGCGTGCACGTCAAGCTCGTCAGCGAGAACGGCGTCGGCACCGTCGCCGCGGGTGTGTCCAAGGCGCACGCCGACGTGGTGCTGATCTCCGGCCACGACGGCGGCACCGGCGCCACGCCGCTGACGTCGATGAAGCACGCCGGCGCGCCGTGGGAACTCGGCCTGGCCGAGACCCAGCAGACGTTGCTGCTCAACGGTCTTCGCGACCGCATCGTCGTGCAGGTCGACGGCCAGCTCAAGACCGGCCGCGACGTCGTCGTCGCCGCCCTGCTGGGTGCCGAGGAATTCGGCTTCGCGACTGCGCCGCTGGTGGTGTCGGGCTGCATCATGATGCGGGTCTGCCACCTCGACACCTGCCCGGTGGGCGTCGCGACGCAGAATCCCCTGTTGCGCGCGCGCTTCAACGGCAAGCCGGAGTTCGTCGAGAACTTCTTCCTCTTCATCGCCGAGGAAGTCCGGGAACTGATGGCGCAGTTGGGTTTCCGTACGGTCAACGAGATGGTCGGCCAGGTCGGCTCGTTGGACACCACGCGCGCGGCCGAGCACTGGAAGGCCCACAAGCTGGACCTCGCGCCGGTGCTGCACGAGCCGGACTCGGCGTTCATGAACCAGGACCTGTACTGCAGCTCGCGACAGGACCACGGTCTGGACAAGGCGCTCGACCAGCAGCTCATCGCGCAGAGCCGCGAGGCGATCGACTCGGGCACCCCGGTGCGCTTCTCGACCACCATCGCCAACGTCAACCGCACCGTCGGCACCATGCTCGGCCACGAGGTCACCAAGGCCCATGGCGGACAGGGACTTCCGGACGGGACCATCGACATCACGTTCGACGGGTCGGCCGGCAACAGCTTCGGCGCGTTCGTGCCCGCAGGCATCACGCTGCGGGTGCAGGGCGACGCCAACGACTACGTCGGCAAGGGCCTGTCCGGCGGGCGCATCGTGGTGCGGCCGCCGCAGGGCGCCCCGGCGGACTACGTCGCCGAGGACAACATCATCGCCGGCAACGTGATCCTGTTTGGTGCCACCAGCGGCCAGGCGTTCCTGCGTGGCCAGGTGGGCGAGCGGTTCGCGGTGCGCAACTCCGGCGCCCACGCCGTCGTCGAGGGCGTCGGCGACCACGGTTGCGAGTACATGACCGGCGGCAAGGTGGCCATCCTCGGGCCGACCGGCCGCAACTTCGCGGCGGGCATGTCCGGGGGCATCGCCTACGTCTACGACCCCCAGGGGACGCTGGGGGAGAACCTGAACACCGAGATGGTGCAGCTCGACGCGCTGGCCGACGACGATCTGGAGTGGTTGCGCGGCATGATCTCCGCGCACGTCGACGCCACCGATTCGGCCGTGGGCCGGCGGATCCTGGCCGATTGGGACGAGGAAGTGCAGAACATCGTGAAGGTGATGCCGCGCGACTACAAGCGCGTGCTGGAGGCGATCGCCGAGGCCGAGGCCCGCGGCGCGAACTCCGACGAGGTGGCCGAGGCGATCATGGCGGCGGCCAATGGCTGATCCGCGCGGTTTCCTCAAGCACACCCACCGCGAGACGCCGCAGCGCCGGCCCGTCCCGCTGCGGCTGAAGGACTGGAAGGAGGTCTACGAGGAGTTCTCCCACGAGACCCTGCAGTCCCAGGCCTCGCGGTGCATGGACTGCGGCATCCCGTTCTGTCACAACGGGTGTCCGCTGGGGAACCTGATCCCCGAATGGAACGACCTGGTGTTCCGGGACCGGTGGCGTGACGCGATCGAGCGGCTGCACGCCACCAACAACTTCCCGGAGTTCACCGGCCGGCTGTGCCCCGCGCCGTGCGAGGCGTCGTGCGTGCTCGGCATCAACCAGGATCCGGTGACCATCAAGCAGGTCGAGGTCGAGATCATCGACAACGCCTTCGCCGAGGGCTGGGTGGTGCCGCTGCCGCCGGACCGCCTCACCGGCAAGAAGGTCGCCGTCGTCGGCTCCGGCCCCGCGGGGTTGGCGGCCGCCCAGCAGCTCACCCGCGCTGGTCACGACGTGACGGTGTTCGAGCGCGCCGACCGCATCGGCGGCCTGCTGCGCTACGGCATCCCCGAGTTCAAGATGGAGAAGCGGCACATCGACCGCCGCCTCGAGCAGATGGCCGCCGAGGGCACCCGCTTCCAGCCGGGCGTCAACGTGGGCGTCGACATCACCGTCGAGCAGCTGCGCGCCGACTTCGACGCCGTGGTCCTCGCCGGCGGTGCGACCGCCGGGCGCGACCTGCCGATCCCGGGCCGCGACCTCGAGGGCATCCACCAGGCGATGGAGTTCCTGCCGTGGGCCAACCGCGTGCAGCTCGGTGACCCCGTGACCGACGAGGACGGACAGCCGCCGATCACCGCCAAGGACAAGAGGGTCGTCATCATCGGCGGCGGCGACACCGGTGCCGACTGCCTGGGCACGTCGCACCGCCAGGGCGCACGCAGCGTGCACCAGTTCGAGATCATGCCCCGCCCGCCGGAGACCCGTGCCGACACGACGCCCTGGCCGACCTACCCGCTGATGTACCGGGTGTCCTCGGCGCACGAGGAGGGCGGCGAACGCGTCTTCTCGGTCAACACCGAGGAGTTCGTCGGCGCCGATGGCCACGTCAGGGCGCTCAAGGTGCACGAGGTCGAGATGAAGGCCGGCAAGTTCGAGAAGGTCGAGGGTTCGGACTTCGAACTCGAGGCCGATCTGGTGCTGCTCGCCATGGGCTTCGTCGGTCCGGAGCGCAAGGACCTGCTCGACAAGCTCCGCGTCGAGCTGACCGATCGCGGCAACGTGAAGCGGGACAAGGACTTCCAGACCTCCGTGCCGGGCGTCTTCGTCGCCGGTGACATGGGCCGCGGCCAGTCGCTGATCGTGTGGGCGATCGCCGAGGGCCGGGCGGCCGCCGCCGGGGTGGACCGGTACCTGATGGGCGACTCGGCCCTGCCGAAGCCGATCCAGCCGACCGCCGCACCGCAACGCTGAGCCGCCGCGCTTAGTCACACACGTCACAGCTGTCACACCAGAAACAGCAGACGAATCTCCGGCGTGGCGTTCCGTGTTAGCCACGTCACAGGTGTCTAATGGTCACGCGGGGGTCGCGAGTCGCCGGTGACCCCACGGTGCAACCAACCGACCCAGGAGTTCTCACCGTGCACATCAACCCGCTAGCGCGCTCCCGGATGGGGCGTATCGCCTGGTCCTACGTCCGCCACCCCATGAAGAGCCGCGAGTTCCCGGCCAAGCACGAACGCCTCATCACCGCCGCGGAACTGGTCCGCTTCGGCTACTGACGCGCCTGCCGGCCGGGCTCGTTGACGCGGGCGCTATTTGCCCGCGCCACACGCGCTAGGTCAGCAGACCGGAGTCCCGGATCTGCTGTGCCAACGGCTCCAGCACCGCGGTGTCGTACGGCGGCGGCAGGTAGATGATCGCGAGGTCGAGACCCTCGGCGCCGAGGGCGCCGGCTTCGTCGACCACCTTCGCGTAATCGCGATCCTCGCCCAGGCGGACGTGCGCCGACAAGGTGATCTCCTTCGGATCGCGGCCGATGTCCGCGCAGCGGGCGTGCAGCACGTCGCGCTTGTGGGCGAACTCCTCGGGTGTGCCGCCGACGAAGTTCCAGTGCTGGGCGTACTTCGCGGTGATCGGCAGGGTGCGCTTCTCGCCGCTGCCGCCGATGCAGATCGGCGGATGCGGCTGCTGCGGACCCTTCGGCTCGTTGCGGGCGTCCTTGAGCTGGTAGTACCTGCCGTCGAACGTCGTCGTCTCCTGGGTGAGCAGACCGGTCAGCACGGCGCAGGCCTCCTCGAAGCGGTCGAAGCGCTCCTTCACGCTGCCCAGCTCGATGCCGTATGCGCCCGACTCCTCCTCGTTCCAGCCGGCGCCGATGCCCAGTTCCAGGCGTCCGCCGGAGACGATGTCGAGCGCCGAGGCCATGTTGGCGAGCACCGCCGGATGGCGGTAATGGATGCCGGTGACGAGCACACCAACGCGTAGCCGCGTCGTGGCCTGCGCCAGCGCCGTCAGGGTGATCCAGCCCTCGAGGCACGGGCCGGTCGAATCGGAGAAGATCGGATAGAAGTGGTCGAAGGTCCAGCCGGACTCGAAGACGTCGATCTCGTCGGCGGCCTGCCAGATCGGCAGCATCTCGGCCCAGGTGGTGTTCTGCGGTGAGGTCTTGAACGCGAATCGCACTCTCGTCAGCGTAGACCGGTTTCCTCGGCGCGGGGCGATGAGTTCCGCTGCCGCCGACGGTCGGACCGTCATGATCGACTTCACCGACGCGTGCGCGCGTACGGCCCGGCTGCTGCCGGGCGTCCCCGACGAGCGGCTCGACGCGGCGACGCCGTGCGAGCGGCTCTCCCTGGCTGAACTCCTCGCCCACGTCGGGTCGCTCGGCCCCGCCTTCGCCGCGGCGGCGCGCAAGGACCTCGGCGAGCTGACCGACAGCCCGCCCGATGACACCGCCTACCGCCTCGACCCGGACTGGCGCACGCGCTACCCCGAGGCGCTCGCGGCGCTCGCCCGGGCCTGGCGGGACCCGGCCGCGTGGCAGGGGATGACGCGGATCGCCGGGCAGGACCTGCCGGGCGACGTCGTCGCGATGATCGCGCTGGGCGAGGTCGTCATCCACGGCTGGGACCTCGCGGTGGCGACGGGGCAGGACTACGCGGTGGACGACGAGGTCGCGGCCGCCGTGCACGGCTACGTCGCGAGCTTCGCCGCCGACGGCCCCGTCGAGGGGCTGTTCGGCGCCGCGGTGCCGGTCGGCGAGGACGCCACCGTGCTGGAGCGCGCCCTGGCCGTCAGTGGGCGCGACCCGAGGTGGCGTGCACACTAGGTGCCATGGACCCCGTGGAGGCGTTGCGCGAGATCGCGTTCTACAAGGACCGGGCCCGCGAGGAATCGCGCCGCGTCATGGCCTACCGCAACGCCGCCGACGTCGTCGAGCGGCTCGACGAGGCGACGCGACAAAAGCACGGCCGGGCCAACAGCTGGCAGAGCCTGCCCGGCATCGGGCCCAAGACGGCGGCGGTGATCGCGCAGGCGTGGGCCGGCCGGGAGCCCGACGTGCTGGTCGACTTGCGTTCGGCGGCGGGCGATCTCGGCGGTGGTGAGATCCGTGCCGCGCTCAAGGGCGATCTGCACGTGCACTCCAACTGGTCGGACGGCTCGGCGCCCATCGAGGAGATGATGGCCACCGCGCAGCGGATGGGTCACGAGTACTGCGCACTGACCGACCACTCGCCGCGGCTCACCGTCGCCAACGGGCTGTCGCCGGACCGGCTGCGCCGCCAGCTCGACGTCATCGACGAGCTGCGGGAGCGCTTCGCGCCCATGCGCATCCTCACCGGCATCGAGGTCGACATCCTCGACGACGGCTCGTTGGACCAGGAACCCGAGCTGCTCGAGCGGCTCGACGTCGTGGTGGCCAGCGTGCACTCGAAGCTGAAGATGGACGCGGCGGCGATGACCCGGCGCATGGTGCGCGCGGTGTCCGACGGCTACGCCGACGTGCTCGGCCACTGCACCGGCCGGCTGGTGACCGGCGGCCGCGGGACGCGTCCGGAGTCCCAGTTCGACGCGGAGAAGGTGTTCACCGCCTGCCGCGACCACGGCACGGCCGTCGAGATCAACTCCCGGCCGGAGCGGCGCGACCCACCCACCCGGTTGCTGCGACTGGCACTCGACATCGGCTGCGACTTCTCCATCGACACCGATGCACATGCCCCCGGGCAGCTCGACTTCCTCGGCTACGGCGCGCAGCGGGCGCTCGACAACGAGGTGCCTGCCGACCGGATCGTGACCACGTGGCCGGTCGAGCGCCTGCTGGCCTGGACGTCCGCCCGGCCCTGACCGCTCACTCCGGCAGCGTCGGCATCTCCAGGCCCGACTCGCGGCCGACCAGCACGCCGCGGGTGAGCGCTGCCGTGCCGAACCGGTTGCGGATCGCGTCGACGGCACCGTCGACCGCCGAGGTGTCCGCGCGCGGGGGGAACGGCAGTTCCAACTGGGCGGCGCCGTCCCGGTCGATGTTCGACACCGCGAACCCGACCAGCGTCAGGCCGCGCTCGGCGATCAGGGGAGCGGCCGCCGCGACGAGTTCCCGTGCGGCGGCGAGGATCTCGTCGGTGTTGGCAGTCGCGTGCCGCAGGGTGTGCGAGCGGGTGACGCGACCGAAGTCGTCGAAGCGCAACCGCAGTACCACGGTGCGGCCGGTGCGGTCGGCCTTGCGCAGCCGGCGGGTGATGCGGTCGATCAGGTCGACCACGACGGCGTCCACCTCGGTGGCGGACATCGCGTTGCCGGCCCGGCCCAGCGCCCGCTGCGCGCCGACGGAGCGGCGGCGGACGCCGGTGACGACGCGGCGCCGGTCGACGTTGTGCGCCAGGGCGAACAGCTGCCGGCCCATCGCGCCGCCAACGATCGACCCGAGCGTCGCCTCGGACAGCTCCGCGACGTCGGCAACGGTGTGCACGCCGCTGCCGGCGAGCTTCTCGGCGGTCTTGGCGCCGACGCCCCACAGCCGCCGGACCGGCAGGGGGTGCAGGAACGCCAGCTCGCGGTCCGGCGGCACCAGCAGCAGCCCGTCGGGCTTGGCCTCCTGGCTGGCGACCTTGGCCAGGAACTTCGTGCGGGCGATGCCGACGGTGATGGGCAGGCCGACCTCGTCGCGCACCCGGGCCCGCAGTCGCGCGCCGATCTCGACCGGGGTGCCCGACACCCGGGCCAGGCCACCGACTTCGAGGAACGCCTCGTCCACCGACAGCGGTTCGACCAGCGGGGTGGTGTCGCGGAACACCTCGAAGACGGCGGCGCTGGCCGCCGAGTACGCGGCCATCCGCGGCGGGACCACGATGGCCCGGGGGCAGAGCTGGCGTGCCTGCCGCCCGCCCATCGCGGTGCGCACCCCGAAGGCCTTCGCCTCATAGCTCGCGGCGAGCACGACGCCGCCGCCGACGATCACCGGCCTGCCGCGCAGTGCGGGATCGTCCCGCTGCTCGACGGAGGCGTAGAAGGAGTCGAGGTCGGCGTGCAGGATCGTGGCCGACGCGGGAGGCCGGCCGAAGGATGCAGCGGCCTCCTCGGACACGAACACATGTTCGCACGGACCGGCGACAGGGCTACTGTGAGTCGCCGTAGATGCTGGTCAGCCAGATGTGGGCGAGGGTCTCGACGATCCGGTCGCGCGCGACCGCCCCGTCCTCGGCGACCAGTGTCGCGGTCATCGCACGCTCGTTCATCAGGTTGAGCGTCGTCGCGAGATCGTGGGCGGGGATGGTGTCCGGCGCCGCGCCGCGGGCGCGTTCGGCCTCGATGAGTGCCGCGGTCTGGGTGATCCACTTCTGCATGAACGCCGACCAGACGGCGCGCACGTCCGGGCTGCCGGCGATGGCCTCGGTACCCGCCCGGGCCACCACGCCGTGGTCGCCGAACGCGGTGAAGAACGTACGGATGCCCTCGAGGAAGGCCCGGCGCGGGTCGTGGGGCAGCCTGTCCATGGCGCCGTCGAATCCGGTGTCGGCCTGGCGGATCAGCGGCTGCAGCAGCGCGAGCAGGACCGCCTCCTTGGAGGCGAAGTAGAAGTAGAACGTCGGCCGCGACAGTCCCGCGCCCTTCGCGAGGTCGTCGACCGAGATGTCGGCGAACGCCTTCTCGCCCAGCAGCCGTTCGGCGGTGGCGAGGATCGCCGCCTCGCGGTCGTCGCCGGAGGGACGCGTCGAACGCCGGCCGCGTCCGGATCGGCTGGGACTGGTGGTGGTCACGGCGGTTACTTTACTGCATGTCGAATTTATCAACAGACCGTTGACTCATTCAACACCGCGTTGATAACGTGACCGTCATGAGCGAACACCTCGACGTCCTGATCATCGGCGCCGGCATCTCCGGGGTCAGTGCCGCGTGGCACCTGCAGGACCGCAGCCCGTCGAAGAGCTACGCCATCCTGGAGCGGCGCGAGAACATGGGTGGCACCTGGGATCTGTTCAAGTACCCGGGCATCCGGTCGGACTCGGACATGTTCACCCTCGGCTTCCGCTTCAAGCCGTGGCGGTCCTCGAAGCTCATCGCCGAGGGCCCGGACATCCTGACCTACGTCAAGGAGGCGGCCGCCGAGAACGGCATCGACCAGCACATCCGGTACGGCCACCGCGTCGTCGCCGCCGACTGGTCCGACGCCGACAACCGGTGGACGGTCACCTACGAGCACGGTGGTACGGAGTCGACGCTGACCTGCTCGTTCCTGTGGGCGTGCAGCGGCTACTACGACTACGACAAGGGCTACTCGCCCGAGTTCCCCGGCGCCTCCGACTTCGGCGGCGAGATCGTGCACCCGCAGCACTGGCCGGAGGACCTGAACTACCAGGGCAAGAAGGTCGTCGTCATCGGCAGCGGCGCCACCGCCGTGACCCTGATCCCCGCGCTCATCGACAACGGCGCCGGACACGTGACGATGCTGCAGCGCACGCCGACCTACATCGGCTCGCTGCCCGACGTCGACCCGTTCGCGGAGAAGACCAACAAGTACCTGCCGGCCAACGTCGCCCACTTCCTCAACCGGTGGAAGGCCATCGCCTACTCGACCGGGCAGTACCAGGTCGCCCGCCGGTTCCCCAACGTCTTCAAGAAGGCGCTGCGCGAGATGGCCACCCGCCGGCTGCCGGAGGGCTTCGACTACGACAAGCACTTCGTGCCGAACTACAAGCCGTGGGATCAGCGCGTCTGCCTGGCGCCCAACGGCGACATCTTCAAGAAGATCCGGCAGGGCACCGCCGACGTGGTGACCGACACCATCGAGCGGTTCGACGCGACCGGCATCCAGCTGACCTCCGGTGAGCACCTCGACGCCGACATCATCATCACGGCAACGGGTCTGAACATGCAGCTGCTCGGTGGGTTGAAGCCCAGCCGCAACGGCGAGCCGATCGACCCGACCAAGACGATGACCTACAAGGGCCTCATGCTCTCGGGCGTGCCGAACTTCGCGATCACGTTCGGCTACACGAACGCCTCCTGGACGCTGAAGGCCGACCTGGTGTCGGAGTTCGTCTGCCGCGTCCTGAACTACATGGACGCCAACGGCTTCGACACCGTGTCGCCCGAGCATCCGGGGTCCGACATCGAAGAGCAGCCCTTCATGGACTTCTCACCGGGCTACTTCCAGCGCTCGATGCACCTGCTGCCGAAGTCCGGGGACAAGGCGCCGTGGCGACTGCGGCAGAACTACTTCCTCGATCTGCGCCTGATCCGTCAGGGCAAGGTCGACGAGGAGTCGCTGCACTTCACCAAGCACCGCACCCCGGTCAACGCCTGACCCTCCCCAGGCCTCGACGTCAGGGGCGTTCGACGACGACGATCCCGTCCTCGTCGGCGTAGAGGACCTCACCGGGACGGAACGTCACACCGCCGAAGGTGACCGCGACATCGCGGTCACCTTCGCCGGTCTTCGTGCTCTTGTTCGGGTTGGTGCCCAGCGCCTTGATGCCGATGTCGAGGGTGCGCAACGCGGCCGCATCGCGCACCGCGCCGTGCACCACGATTCCCGCCCACCCGTTGTCGCGGCCCAGCCCGGCGATCAGATCGCCGACCAGGGCGGTGTGCAACGACCCGTCGCCGTCGATCACCAGCACGCCGCCGTCACCCGGTTCGGAGAGGATCGACTTCAGCAGGGCGTTGTCCTGGAAGCACTTCACGGTGGTGATGGGGCCGGCGAACGTGGTGACGCCGCCGAAGCTGCGCAACTGCAGATCGCAGCTGCGGACGTCGGGGAAGATGTCGTCGACGAGGTCGGCCGTGGCGCGGGGTTCGATGCTCACCCGTCGATGCTAGCGACGATCACGGCGTTCATCGCCGCCCGTCGCCGCCGTGGTCAGTCCTCGGCGTTGCGCCGCACCAGCAGCACCACCACGATCGCCAGGATGCCGGCCGCGACCGCGGCCAACACCGGCACGCGCGACGCTTCGGGCTCGACGATGGCGGGCGGGGGGATCGGTGGTGCGCTCGCCACGGTCGACTTCGCCTGTGCCGCAGTCTCCTTCGCGCCCTCGGTGACCGCCGGGGGAGGCGGCGTGACGGCGGGCGGCTGCGAGGTCGGCTCCTCGGCAGGGGCCGCCTTCTTCGCGGGGGCCGCTGGCGCAGCCTTCTTCGCCGGGGACGGCGACGCAGCCTTCTTCGCAGTCGCCGCCTTCTTGGCCGGTGCGGCCTTCTTCGCCGGAGCCTTCTTGGCGGGGGCCTTCTTGGCTGCCGGCGCCCCAGTACCCGGCTGTGTGGCGGGCGCCTTCTTGACGGCCTTCTTCGCCGGAGCCTTCTTGGCCGGTGGCGGCGGGTCGGTCGGCTGCTCGCCAGGAAGATCCCGGGGGTCTGCCATGGTGTCGCTGCTCCTCTTCGACGATCCTGGTGACGGTCACCGCCTGCGGCTGGTCAGCCCATCATGCCAGTCCGGGCGTGACGGCCTACCCCGTGACCGCCAGCGCCGCCGCGAGCGCGAGCGCGACGCCCATCCCCGCCAACTCGACGCGCGACCGGGTCCGAGACACCCGGGCCGTCGCGCGGTGCGTGCGCGCCGCCGGGAGCCACACCGTGCGGTTGCGCCAGCCCAGCGCCACCAGCACCACCGTCAGCACCACCTTCGCCGCCAGCAGGCGGCCGTAGCCGGTGCTCCACAGCTGCGTCGGCGACGTCAGCGCGACCGCGCCGCCCACGGCGCCGCCGACGACCAGGACGACGACGCACGCCAGCGACAGCTGCGAGAACCGCGGCAGCACCCGCGACCAGCGGCCGCGGTGCCCCACCGTCAAGACCAGCGCCGCCAGCGTGCCGCACCACAGCGCGGCGGCCAGGGCGTGCACCGCGACGGCCAGTCCGCCCCACGGGTCGCCCGACAGGTGGCCGACCAGGGACCGGCCGGTGAAACCCACGGCGGCGGCGCCTGCGACGACGACCGTGGCGGCCGGACCGGGCCGTGCCACGGTCACCGTCGACCACGACGCCGCGCACACCACCGCGGCCGCCGCGACGCACACCAACCCCGCCCGCCCCGGCGCGGTGTGCGCGGCGAACTCGACGGTGGTGCCGACGCCGACCCGCAGCACCGGCACTCCCGCCGCATCCGCCGCCGACACGGGCAGCCGGGCCAGTTCGGCAACCGCCCACGCGGCGGCCGCCACGATCAGCGGGCGGGCGGCGGTCACCGTCAGCTCCTGCCGGTGCCGGTCGACGTCGAGCCACCCGACGACGGCCAGGCCCAGTGTCACCACCGCGGCGCAGTCCGCCACGGCCCGCAGCATGCCCTCGGCGACCGGCAGCGACGGACGGGCCAGCAGCCACGCGAGCGCGACGGCGACGGACAGGACGGCGAGCCCGCCCGCGACCGTGCGCGCCCGCGTCACGACCGGCGCCGGACCGCCCACCACGCACCACCCGCCACCACCGCGGCCGCCGCGACCACGAACGGCCACACCGCGAGACCGGACTCCGCGGCGGCGGGTCCGTCGGCCCGGGCGCCGACGGGTGGGCCGGGTGTCCCGGTGCTCGCGACGCTGAGCCGGAACGTCCAGCTGCCGGACACGGGATGACCGTCGGCCGACGTCACGCGGTAGTTGACGGTGTAGGTCCCGGCCGGGCCCAGCGGCCGTACCGGCACGCTGACCACCGCCCCGGACACCGTGGGCTCGCCGTCGGACCAGAGGTTGCCGTCGGGCCCGACGACCGTCATCGCGGCGAAGTTGGCCTGCAGCGCCTCGTTGAACGTGGCGCTGACGCGGTCCGGCCCGCGGTCGAGCACCGCCTCGGGACCGGGATCGGCGCCGGTGCGCGTGGCGTGCGCCGCCGCGGGGCCGGCGCCGGCCAGCCCCGCGAGCAGTACCAGGATCACCGTGGCCGCGAGCCCGGCCAGTCGGGCGGTCACGAGGACCGCCGTCGCAGCATCGCCACCACGAGGGCGGCCGCCGCGAGGACCAGCGCACCTCCGGACAGCCAGCGGGCGGTGTCATCGGAGCCGGTCGTCGCAGCCGGCGCCGGTCCGGCCGTCGACGTCGCGGCGGACGCGCCGTGCTCGTGGCCGCCGGCGGGCTCACCGCTCAGCGTGAGCACCGGCGCGGGGTGCTCGGGTTCGCCGCCGTCGGGCAGCGGCGGCTGATCCCACCGCACCACCTGGCCGTCGGAGTACGTCTGCGTGGCGGGCAGGCTGACCGACTCGGTGTCCGGCAACGTCACCGAGAGGCGGAACAGCGCGAACTGGTCGGCCGAGATGCCGGTGTTCGGCGCGGCGGTCCAGGTGACCGACCGCACGGTACCGGCGGCGGCATCGCGGTCGAGGCGGGCCGTCCACCCGGGCATCACCTCGGTGCGTGCGGATGCGACGTTGGGCAGCGCGACGCTGAACTGCGTTGTCAGACTGCCGTTCTCGGATTCACCGGGCACCCGGAACTCGAGCACCGAGGTGCTGCCCGGGGCGGCACCGGCCGCGTCGACGTGGACGTGCGCCGACGCCGGGGCGGCGCCGACGAGGGCGGCCGCGCCGAGCGCGGCGGCCGTGATGAGGGCGCGCGAGGACGCCGGGGGAGGGAACATGTCATGCCTTCGGGTTCGGGGGTCGAGTGGTCAGCGCGCGGGAGCGACCGGGGGCCCTCGATACGACCAGGACTTGACGAGCAGACGGGTGGCCAGCAGGGGATGGTCGCACCGGCGCACCACCGGATCGGGAACACGGTGTTCGGGTGGCGCCGGGCGCCGCACGACGGCGCGGGCCGCCCCCGTGACGGCGCGGCAGAGCGCTTCGCCGACGACGACGAGCGCCGCCGTCGCCACGACGGCGGCGGCGTGGCCGGCGAGCATCGGCAGTGCGGTGGCCGCCGCGCCGTGATGATGCCCGGCTGCCGACAGCAGCAGGTGGCCCAGCCCCTGACCGGCGGCGAGGACGGCGACCAGCGTGGGGAAGCGGTGACCGCCGCGCAGCACCGCGACCACGGCGCCGAGTGCACCGCCCAGGAGACTCAGTTGCACGGCTGCGGCGCCGGAGGGCACCCCGCCGCCGGCGGCGGCATGGGCGGTGGCGGCCAGGGTCGCCGTCGACGCCGCGACCGCCATCCCGCGCAGCAGCGCGGGAGCAGACGGTCGGCCGGCGCTCACGGCCGGGTCAGACGAGACCGAGGCGGGCCAGCAGGTCGGCGTCGATCCCGTCGAGCTGGTCGGAGATCGCGGCGTGCGCGGCGCGGCGGCGGCTGGCCGGCATGTTCTCGGCGGCGGCCACGGCGGCGGCTAGGTCCTTGAGCCGGTCGGTCATGGCCGAGACGAACTGCTTGGTCTCGGCGTCCTTCGGCTTCTTCTCGGCGACCTCGCGCAGCGACTGCTCGGCGCCGGCGATGCGCGCCGACAGGGCGCCACCCACCCCGGAGAACTGACCGATCTGGCTGAGCGGGACGCCCAGGCGCTCGGCGCGGCGCTGGTCCAGCACGCCGCGCGCGGAGACCGCGGCGCGGTAGGCCACCGGCACCACGATCGGGGCCAGCAGGCGGGAGATCGCCAGCACACGTCGAATCTTCGCCGTAGACAACAGCTTTCCCTCGCGGGCTGCCCGTAGCTGCGCCTCGGCGATCTTCAGCGCGGCGCGGTCGCCCTCGCGTTGTGCCTTGAGCTGCGCCTTGATGGCCGCCATCTGCCGCTTGTCCTGGGCCTTGATGCGGCGCACTTCGTTCTTCGCCGAGAGCCGGGCCTCCAACTTGGCCTTGGCCTTGATGGCCTTGGCCTCGGCCCGGCGGGTGGCGCGACTCTTCCGACGCCTGAACAGGCCCATTCCGGCTGCCTCCCGGTCGTGTGCTGGAGATTCGGCGCCGTACGCAGCGCTTCGACCGTCACACTATCGCCGCTGCCGACGAGGCGTCGTCCCGCCCCTGACCTCGCCGCGAGGTTCGCCGCACCAGCAAACAGGCCGACCCGTTTGTGCAACAATCGACGGGAGACGTTTCGCCGGTGGGCGCAGTACTGAGAGGTGGTGACGACGTGGCTTTCCGAGCGCGCATCGCCGCCGCCGCGTGTGTGGTGGCATCCGGCCTGCTCGTGGCCGGTAGCAGTGCATCGCTGGCGTTTGCCGCGCCGGACGATGGCGGTACCGGCGCGACGGGCGGCAGCACGACGGGCGGCACCGGGACGGCGAACACCGGCACCGCCGGTGGCAGCGGATCCTCCGGCACGGACTCCGCGACGTCCGGTTCCGGGCAGACCAAGCCGTCGTCCACCGTCGGCAACGGCCGCACCGGCACCTCCGGTTCCGGAACGACCACCGGCACCACCACCGGCACGACGGGCACCGGCGCGACGGCCGGAGGCGCCCCCACCACGCGGACGTCGATCGGCGAGACGATCACCGGCATCCTCAACAACCTGGCCCCCGGCGCCACGGCACCGTCGGTCACCGTGCCGTCGGTGGTGGCGCCCACCTCGGCCGCGCCGACCACGGCCGTGCCCACCACTGTTGTGCCCACCACGACGGCCGCGCCGACCACCGCGGTGACCGCACCGGTCACCGAGACGCCCACCAGCGCAGCCCCCGTCCCGTCCGGGTCCGGCGGCCCGACGAGCGCACCGTCCACCCCCGCGACGCCCGGCACCGATCCGACCACGCTGCCCGGTGTCGTCGTGCCCGACGGTGGGACCGGCTCCCTGCCGACGGACGGCGTCGCGGCGCTGGCGGCTGCGGCGCACACGGAGGAGCAACTGCCGCTCGCGTGGCCCTGGTCCTGGTGGTTCACCGCCCCGGCGACGAACACGAACAACGACGGCAGCGGAACCACCTGGCAGCCGCCGGTCTTCACGCCGCCGCAGCTGCCCCAGATGCAGCTGCCGTCGCTGCCGCAGTTCCCGCTCGCCAACCAGGTGCTCACCACGCTGCAGCAGACGCTGATCGACCCGTTCTACGACGCCGTCACGGGGCTGGCCACCGCCGCGTCGCAACTGCCGTTCCAGCAGATCAGTCTGCCCGTCATCGTCATGCCGGAAGGCGCGGGCGCCGGTGTCGGCACGCCCGGGGGCAACGGCGGCGGCGCCGGTGCCACGACGACGCCGGGTCTGCCGCGCCTCACGGCGCCCGCCGCACCGAGTCTGGAGCCGGCACCGCGCAGCGCCGAGCCGACCCCGGCTGCGCCGCCTGCGGAGAATTCGCCGACGGCCCCATCCGCGACGGCCACCGGCAACGAACTCCTTCCGGCGCCGACCTACCGGATGGGCTACGTCGAGTATTTGCGCGCAGCCGGTCTCGGTCAGGTCGCCGCGGTGGCGGTGCCGGGCGTGACGGGCATCCTGGTGCTCACCGGGGCCGGCGGTCTGATCGGATACCGCCAGGCCAGAGCCGGGCGTGCCGTCCACGCCGGCGGCACGGCACGCTTCATGAGTTGAGGGATCAACCGCGGAAGCGTTGGTAGACGCGTCATAGTGAGGTCGTGGAGAGGGGGTCGAGATGCCGGCCAGCCGTCGCGTGACGCGTGCCGTGAATCAGGTGCTCGATCTCGCGCCGCGTCGCGGTGAGGTCTCACTGACGCGTCTCGTCGACGCCGTCGCCGCCAGCCGCGGCCGCCCGATCGAACTGACGATGGCCGACTTGCCGTCCGGGGTCTGCGGCCAGTGGCGGCAGTACGCCGACCACGACGTGTTCCTCCTGCAGCGCGGACTGCCCGCCGGGGACCGCACGCTCGCCCACGAGCTGGGGCACCTGGTGCTCGGGCACGAGGGCATCTCGGTGGTCGAGGCGGCGCGGGACAGCGTCGAACTCGCGAGCACCGACCTCATCGGCTACATGCTCAACCAGCGTACGGGCTGCATGGGTCCCAGCGGCGAGCGTGCCGAGCAGGAGGCCGAGGACTTCGCCGCGCTGCTGATCTACCGTCTCGGCCGCCTCCCGTCGGACCGCTCGTCGATCGTGCAGGTGCGGCTCGGAGAGGCGTTTGGTTGATCGTCTGGGTGATCGCCGGCCTGCTCGGCCTCGCGACCGGTCTGCGGATCGGCTGGGCACTCGTCAACAAGCAGTCACTCGTCAGTGCGGCGATGATCCTCGCGCTCGGCAGCCTCGGTCTGGTGGCCGCGCTCAACTGGCAGCCGTTGACCCTGCTCATCGACACGCTGCTGCGCTGGCCCAACGTCTCGACGGTGTTGAGTCAGGTGGCGCTGGTGACCTGCGCCGCGGGCAGCTGCGTCATGATCACGTCGGCGTCCTCGGTCCGTGCGCCGTCGACGGTGCGGCGGATCGCGATGGTGCAGTACGCGGTGGCCGGCGTCATCGCGCTCTTCACGCTCGTCACGTTCTTCACCTCGCCGCAGCAGCCCGAGATGTCCCCGGAGGAATACCTGCGGCGCAACCTCGGCTCGGGAGGCACGGCACTGACGTGGCTGCTGCCGCTGCTCTACGTGCTGCTGGCGCTGACGCTGGTCGCGTGGGCCGGCGCCCGGCACTCCAATCGCACTCGTCGGGGCCGTGCGCTGCTGGTGTTCACCATCGGCATCGCGCTCATCGTGCTGGCGAGCGCGTTCTTCCTGTTGCGCGCCGTCGGCACCACCCGCCTGGTGGGCGTCGGGACGGCGGCCACCCTGCTCGGCTGCGCGATGCTGGTGGTCGCCAGCGGATCGCTGCTGCCCAGCATCGAGGACTGGTTCGGCGCGCGACGTGAACTGCGGGTGATCCAGCCGCTGCTCGTCGAACTCAGTCGCCGGCAGCCGAACATCGGCATCGGCGTCCGCCCGCGGGGCCCGCTGCTGTTCCGCGTCGCCGAGCAGATGTCGCTGATCTCCGATGCGCTGTACCTGGAGGCCACCCGCGCGGTGGACGACGCCGGCCCGCACTCCTTCGACGATCCGGACCCCGACACCGTCACGCCGGTGGCGCAGGCCCGGCGCATCGCCGAGTGGGTGCATGCCGGCGATGACGGGCCGAACGAGGCGGCAAACCGGGCGTTTCCCGGACCTACTTGGCTACGACAACCGAGCACGTACTCCGACCGGGAGTGGATCCTGGCCATCGCCGACCAGTATCGAAAGACCGACCGCGACGCCGGCGTTGCCGCACGTCAAACGACGCAGCGGTAAATTTTCGCCGGGCGTCCGGTCGGCCGCCCCGTGGGGCTAATCGTCGAGGTGTTCCTGGCGGCGCAGCTCGTCGGCCTTCTCGACCAGGTCCTGCTTGGCCTCGGGCGACAGGCCGACCGTCCTCGCCGCAATACGGCGGATGCCCTCGTCCCGCATGCTCGCGAGCCACGTCAGCTCCTTGTCGAGCTTCTCGTAGTACTCGTCATCGGTGAAGTACGCGGGCTTGATGCGGAAGAAGTTGGCAAGTGCGGCCATGGTCGCCACCGAGGGGTTGGTCCGGTTGCCTGAGCGCAGCTGCGACAGGTACGGCGCCGACATGGTGACACCCTCCGCCTTGAGGGCCGCAATGACTTCGGCAGACGTATGCGGGCCACGTCCTGGCGGGTAGACCGTGTCGAACAGCCGGTTCAACCGGGCCGAGAACGTCATGCTCATCGATTCATCCTCCACTACGCGTTACGGGGCGGCGTTGCAGTCGTCGTATTTGCTGATCATCGTAGCGATTGATCTGACGAGAGCCAAGTGCAAACCACCGGAATCTCGACTCTACCCGCCGCCCGCGGACCCGTGCACGGCTCCTAGCTGGTGTTCCGCCCATACCGGGCCCCATCAGGGCCTGTTCTGGCGAAGCAAATACTAACGGTTGCGTTGTTTTGCCGAGATGACGAGTGCCGGGGGTACCGCCACAGCTTTCCCATCGTTCACTCCCGGCTACCGAGCAGGTAGGAGCGGTATACGAAGTTCGTCATTTGCTCACCCACTGAAGCATTGAACACCCGGATAGCTGACTTCGCCTCCCCGGGCAGGGGTGTCGCGCGATCGGGTGGGTGAGACGCCGGTCACGTCGGGCATCGCCGGGTAGCCAGTGGCCTCGAAGGCCGAAACTGGCGACGATTCGCGTAGGGGGTGCGCGACGGGGGAGGCGCGGCGCGGGTCAGGCCGCGAGAAGCATCGCCAGGATGGCGGTGTCGGGATGGCTGATCGGGTCGACCCCGACGCGGCTGACCATCGACGTGACGGTGCCGTCCGACTCCGCCTCCACCCAGGCGGCCCGGTGTTCGAGTCCGAGGTGTGGGAGGCCGGGCAGCAGTACGCATCCCGACGCGGCACCCGTGCACTCGGGTAGCGATGGCGTCGTCTCCGACGGCGGGTGCAGCATCAGCAGGGCCGGCGGCAGTCGGTCGGCGAAGTGCCCGGGCGGCACCGCCGCCTCGCCGACCACCGGGCCCTCGGCGAGGACCAACCCGACGGTGCCGGGCGCGGGCGACTCGGGGAGTTCCTCGCGCACGCCGAAGATCGTCGTCGTGGACAGCAGACCCGGAAGCGACGCGACGCGGACGGCGACCATCAGCAGCTGCGCCCACTCCTTGGTGGAATCCGGCCAGCGGCCCGACACGACGAACCCCTTGAGTGAGCCGCCCGCATGGAAGGGCGCGATCTCCACGGCCCTGTTGTGGTCCTCGCCGGATCCCCGTGGGGACAGTCCGTCCATGTCGCCTCCGTCCTCGGCACCAGTGGCCCTGGCCCGACACGGCTGTGGGTCGATCAGGTCAGGATGCGGCAGCGTCGCCCTGGCACGCAAGAGGACACGACTGCCAGCGGGAAACCGGTTCGCCCGCGGCGTCAGTGCGCCGGCGCGCGGACGGTCCACAGCACGCGGTAGGAACCGGCGGCGGGCACCGGACCGAAGGTGCGCGAGTCGCCGGCCCCGGCGGCGACCGGGTCGTCGGACAGCGCCTCGAACACGGCGCCCGACGACGACGGGAGGACGTCCCCGACGCGCTTGACGAGCCACAGCGTCGACCGGTGCGGATGCCGGAACACCCGCAGCTCGCCGCGCCGCGGCGTACGCCCGCGCACCGCGACGAGGCCGTCGCCCGGCGTCAGCGTCGGCCGCATCGAATCGTCCTCGACGCGGAACAGCCGCACGGGCCAACGCCGCACCCGAGGACGCCTCGGGGGATGGTTACCGCGCATGGGCTAAGGGTAAGTTGAGCCCATGCTGCATCGACTCTTCTCCAACGCCACCCCCGCCCACGCGCACTGCGATCTGTACTGCGGTGTCTACGACCCCGCGCAGGCCAAGATCGAGGCGCTGTCCTGCCTCAAGACGATCCAGAAGTACCACGACTCCGATGACGACCACTTCAAGGCCCGCGCCATCATCATCAAGGAGCGCCAGGCCGAAGAGGTCAAGCATCACCTGATGGTGCTGTGGGCCGACTTCTTCACCAAGGACCACTTCGAGCAGTTCCCGAACCTGCACCAGCTGTTCTGGGACGGCGTGCACGGTGCCGGCGACGTGAAGAAGTCGCTTGACGCCGCCGTCGCGGAGAAGCTGCTGAAGACCATCGACGAGATCGCCGACATCTTCTGGCAGACCGACAAGGGCAAGCAGATGGGCGTCTACCCGCCCTCCTGACACACCGACGAAGGGGCCCGCTCGACGACGTCGAGCGGGCCCTTTCTCGTGTCCGGCCGTTGGTACGGGCGGTCGGGCGAGACGTGCCGTCAGGCGAGCACGATGAGGGCGAGGACGCCCAGCAGCGCCAGCGCGATGACGCCGGCGCGCAAAAGGGCCATCATTTGACTGCGCGTGTAGAGGTTGGTCGAGTGATTCCACTCGGACGGCGGCATGGGGCCGACGGGATGTGATGCCATCACCAACTCCTGACCTGCACGACTGAAGATGCTCCCCCAGTGAGATCTGTCACAGCGCAACGTGACGACGATGATAGACCCCCGCGAGCTACCGGGGAAATCGGCCTCGGGGGCCGCCGCGTTACTGCCCGCCGTCACCATTCGCTCGGATCGCGAGGTTTCGTCACCGCCGCGTGTGGGTAAGCCGCTCGGTTCATCCCCAACGCCGGTCAGCTGACTGCCAGACTGTGCGGCTCAGAGCGCCTTCGCGCTGATCACGGCCTGTGGATAGACCTGTGGAAACTGTGGATAGTCGCGGCGTCGGCGCGTGGCCGTCGCGGTCGCCGGGGCCCGCGTGCCAGCATGGAGGCGTGATGGATGACGGGCAGCAGGTCGGTCAGGCCGACATCGGGGACGTTCCGCAGACGTTCGGGGACGCCGTCGTACTCCTCGACGTCCGCGAGGACGACGAATGGCAGCGCGGGCACGCCGAGGGCGCGGTGCACATCCCGATGGGCGACGTACCGGCGCGCATGGGCGAACTGGACGCCGACGCCACGCTCTACGTCGTCTGCCATGCGGGCGGCCGGTCGCAGCGCGTCGCCCAGTACCTCTCGCGCAACGGCTTCGAGCCGATCAACGTCACCGGCGGCATGCTGGCGTGGGCCGAGGCCGGCCGGCCGGTGGTCACCGACGACGGCGGCGTCGGCACGGTCTGAGCGTCGTAGGCTGGTCGGGTGATCCAGGTCTGTTCGCGGTGCGGGACGCGGTGGAACGTCCGCGACCGTCAGCGCAGCTGGTGTCCGCGATGCCAGGGCACGCTGCTGGCGCCCTCGCCCGACCCCGTCGAACCCGGGTGGGGCCAACGGCCCACCACCGATGCCGCGGGCGGCGCGCCGAAGCTGCCGCCCGGCTACCGCTGGATCGCGGTCCGTCCCGGTGCCGCGCCGCCGCCGCGTCGCGGCGCTCGCCCGCTCGGGCCGACGCCGCGCTACGCCACCGTGCCGCGCTGGGGCCTCGTCGAGCACTTCGACGCCCCGGACGAGCAGCCCGACCAGGCCGCCGCGCGGCGGGGGCCGCAGCCCGCCACGGTGCGCCTGGCGCTCGTCGCGACGGCGATCCTCGTCGGCGCCGCGGTCTTCGCGCACGTCGTGCGCTACGCGCTGCTGCTCGTCAACCGCTCGGTGCTGCTGCACCCGTTCATCGCCGGGGCGGTGACGTGGATCGGCGTCGCGCTGAGCGCGCTGGTGCTCTTCGCGGTGGTCGCCAGCTTCGTGCTGCTGACCAACTGGCTCATCGCCCGGCGGGCGGCGGCCTACGCCGCGGGCGGCGTCGAGGATCCCCGCAGCACCTGGGAACTGCGCGCCGGCTGCCTCGTCCCGTTCCTCAACCTGGTGTGGGCGCCGGTGTTCGTCCTGGAGTTGGCGCGCGTCGAGCACCGCACCGCGCGGCTGCGCGGCGCCGTCGTCGCGTGGTGGTGTGCCTGGGTGGTCGGCTACGCACTGCTGGTCTGGGCCTTCGCGACGAGCTTCACCCGGGACCCGCAGGGCATCGCGGACAACACCGTCACGACGATCCTCGCCTACCTCGTCGGGCTGGCGGCGCTGGTGCTGGCGTTCCGGGTCTTCCAGGGCTTCGAAAGCAACCCGGTGGACCGCCCGGCGCGGCGCTGGGTGATGGTCCCCGACGAGGGCGAATCGGTGAGTTCGCCCGCTCCGGTTGAGACCGAGCAACGGGAACCGGCAGCATAGCCTCATGAACTCGGGCGACGGCACGCTCGGTGGCCACCCCTTCGTGGTCGCGCACCGCGGCGCGTCCGCCGACCGTCCCGAGCACACGGTCGCCGCGTACGACCTGGCGCTGCGCGAGGGCGCCGACGGCGTCGAGTGCGACGTGCGGCTCACCCGCGACGGCCACCTGGTGTGCGTGCACGACCGCAAGGTGGACCGCACGTCGAACGGCACCGGACTGGTCAGCGAGATGACGCTGGCCGAACTGCGCGACCTCGACTACGGCGCCTGGCATCCCGGTGGCGGCGCCGGGGACACCGGCCTACTGACGCTCGACGGCCTGGTGTCGATGGTCCTGGACTGGCAGCGGCCGGTGAAGATGTTCATCGAGACCAAGCATCCGGTGCGCTACGGCGCGCTGGTCGAGAGCAAGGTGCTGGCGCTGCTGCACCGCTACGGCATCGCGTCGCCGGCGTCTGCCGACATGTCCCGCGCCGTCGTGATGTCCTTCTCCGCCGCGGCGGTGTGGCGGATCCGCCGGGCGGCGCCCATGCTGCCGACCGTGCTGCTCGGGGACACGTCGCGCTATCTGGGCGGCAGCGCGGCGACGACGGTCGGAGCCACCGCGGTGGGTCCGTCGATCGGGACGTTGCGCGAGCACCCCGAGCTGGTCGACAAGGCGGCCGCCAACGGACGTGCGCTGTACTGCTGGACCGTCGACCACTACGAGGACGTGCGTTTCTGCGGCGAACTCGGCGTGGCGTGGGTGGCGACCAACCACCCCGGACGGACCAAGGAGTGGCTGAAGTCGGGACTCACCGGCGCCGGCCGCGACCAGCCCGAGGGCTGACCTACAGGTTGCCGCCGGCCGCCTTGGGGGCGGTGGGGTCCGCGCCGGCCGGGGTGATCTCCCGGGCGACGAAGTCCTCGAGGTGGAACACGTCGTGCCCGGCGCGCTCGGCGACGCGCAGCAGCGTGGTCATCGTCGCGACCTCCTCGACCTGCTCCTTGAGGAACCACTGCATGAACTGCTCGCCGAGGTAGTCGCCCTCGTCGCGCGCGACCGCGGCGAGCCGGCTGATCTGCTCGGTGACGGCGCGCTCCTGGGCCAGCGCCAGCCGCAGCGCGTCGGCCGGCGAGTCGAAGGCGTTGCGGACCGGATCGGTGCCGGGGATCTCCACGGCGACGTCGCGGTCCAGCAGGTAGCGGACCAGCATCATGGCGTGGTTGCGCTCCTCGACGGCCTGGGCGTAGAAGAGCTTGGCGAGCTGCGGTAGATCGTCACCGTCGAAGTGCACGGCGATGGCCACGTATTGCTGCGACGCGGTGAACTCGATCCGGATCTGCTCGGTCAGCAGATGGTGGAACTTGGTGTCGAGGGTCAGTGCGTCCGTCATGTCCGCCACGATAGTGCTGGTCAGACGCCGCTGTCATCAAAGGTATGCCTTAATGAGGTCAGCGTTGCCTAAGTCGGCCGTGCCCTCGACTGTCGTCGGCGTCTATTTGCTCAGCCGTCCGCCGCCGCGGCGTCCAGCACGTCCTGCGGCACCGCCGCGTCGGCGGCCAGCGCCTTGAAGAGGCGCTGCGACGCGTCGTCGTCCCACACGACGACCGACCCGGAGTCGCTACTGGTGAACTCGCCGATCGGCACCGTCGTGGTGGTGACCTGGCCGTGCAGCGCCCACGCCAGCCGCGCCAGGTCCCACACGTGCGCACCCTCGTCGACGGTCACGGCGCCGGACGCGGCGTGCGCCATCGGATACCACCGCAGCGGGTTGGCGAGCACCGCCGGGCTGCTGGCCCGGTGCATCAGCGTCGACATGAACGCCCGCTGATTGACCATGCGGTCGAGGTCGGCTCGCGGCGTCGCGCGGGTGCGGACGAAGCCCAGCGCGGTGCGCCCGTCCAGTTCCTGGCAGCCGGCAGGCAGGTCGATGCCGGCGAGCGGATCGCTGATCGGCTCGGCCGGGCACATCGTGACGCCGCCGACGGCGTCGACCAGCTCGGCGAACCCGTCGAAGCCGATCTCCGCGTAGTGGTCCAACCTCAGCCCGGTGGCCTCCTCGACGGTGCGTGCCAGCAGCGGTGCGCCGCCGACCGCGAAGGCGGCGTTGATCTTGTCCTCGCCGTAGTCCGGGATGCTGACGTAGGAGTCGCGGGGCAGCGACACCATGGTCGTCGGCGCGCTCGAGCCGAGTCCCGGTACGTGCACCAGCAGGATGGTGTCGGTGCGGCCGTTGCCGACGTCGCCGCCGGTGGTCAGCTCGGCCTGCTGTTCGGGGGTCAGCTGCTGGCGGCTGTCGGATCCGACGAGCAGCCAGGTCGTCCCGCGCCCGGCCGCCGGCCGGTCGGCGTAGTCCGCGAGCGCGGGGATGCGGTGCAGGCTGGTGTCGACCCAGACGCCGGTGCCGACCACCGCGGCGACGAGGACCAGCAGGCACACCGCGAGGATGCGGCCCCAGCGCCGGCGGCGGCGGGGCGGACGGGACACCGCTGCCGGCGGCGGCGTGCGGCGGGGCGGTGCAGGCGGCGCGGGCGGTGGCGGGCGTCGCTGCGGCGGCGGCACGGGCGGGCGGCGCTGCAGCGGAGGCGGTGCCTGGCGGGCCGGCGTCTGACGGGGCGGCGCCTGACGCAGGGGCGGTGCCTGGTGGGGCGGGGGCCCTTGGCGCGGCGGGGGCGCCGGCCTGTGCGGCGGGGGAGGAGGCTGCCGCGGGTCGCGGCGGATGACCTGGGACGGCTCGCGCGGCGGCGGGCGCCGGTGCGGGTCGGGAGGTCGGGTCACGTCGTCAATGTACGTCGGCGCGGCGCCGTCTCAGCGCAGCCAGCCCAGGTGGCCGGCGGCGAGCGCGTAGCCGACGAAGGCGACGGCGTCGATCACGCCGTGCGCGACGATCAGCGGCCACAGCCGACCGGTGCGCTGCCAGACGTAGCCGAACACCAGGCCCATGACGACGTTGCCGAGGCCGGCGCCGAACCCCTGATAGAGGTGGTAGAGCCCGCGCAGCACGCTGGCCGCGACGAGCACGACGACCGGTCCGTAGGCGAGCTGTCGCAACCGCGTCATCAGGAAGCCGACCACGATGATCTCCTCGGCCCAGCCGTTCGCGAACGCCATGGCCAGCAGGACGGGGATGCGCCACCAGGTGTCGTTGAGTTCCGCGGGCTCGACCGCGACGCCGATGCCGAGCATCCGGCCGACGACGTACAGGCCGAGGCCGGGCAGGCCGATCAGGGCGGCCAGGCCCAGGCCGCCGAGCACGTCCGGCGTCGCGCGGATGCGGCCCAGTCCGACGTCGGCCGGCCGAATGCCGCTGCGCCACAACAGGTACAGCCCGAGTGCACCCCAGGCCAGCAGCTGGAAGACCGAGGCGAGGTTGAGGCCGAGGTCGACGAGGTCGATCGGCGAGCGCCGCGGGTTGAGCGCCACCGTGCGCCCGGACAGGCCGAGGACGACGGCCTCGGTGAGACGCAGCAGCGCGGTGTAGGCCGAGAGGCCGAACGTGACCGCCAGGACGACGGCGATCTCGAGGCGGATCGTCCGGCGCGGCAGGGCGGTGAAGTCGTCCGACGGCTCGGTCACCGGAGCCACGGTAGCGGGCGGCGCCCTAGATGCGTCGTGCGCGCAAGCCGTTGAGGAAGGGGCAGCCCATGAGCACGCGGATGGCCTGGCTCAGGCCGGTCACGTCGTCCACCGGTTTGGCGAACGGCAGCCGGACGTCGTGGTCGCCGTCGGCGTCCTCGACGCGCAGCCGCACGCCGTAGCGGTCCAGGCCGAGCGGGCGGACGCGGCCGCGACGCAGCGGCGTCGGCAGCCGCTCGGCCAGCCGGTCGACGACGTCGCGGTGCGCGGAGTCGAGGTGCTGCAGCCAGCACGACTCGAGTGTGCAGAACGGATCGGGTTGCGCCTCGAGCAGCGTGCCCAGGCCGACGGATTCGGCGCCGGTGGAGTCGGCGACCACCACGGAGTCGATCTCCAGCCGCATCAGGGCGTACGGGGTGTCCCCGGTCTCGGCCTCCGAGCTACCGGTATTCACCTGCAGCAGTGCGGGATTCGGGTTCTCCTCGGCGATGAGGTCGAGCAGCCCCGCCACGTCGCGCTCCGGAACGTGATGCAGCCGGCCGCTCAGCCACACCAGTGAGCGCACCGGTTCGCGCAGCGGCAGCGGCGCGTAGTCGGTCATCTCGAGCACCGCCTGCATGCCGCCTGCGCCCGACGCGACGACCATGCCGGCGAGCGGGCCGGTGGCCGGGACGGTGATCGCGAACGAGCCGTCCTCGAGGAGGTGGTGGACCGGGGTGGGCGTCGGCTCGACGCCCTCGACGGCCAGCATCGCGCCGCCCGCGCGGGCGCAGGCGCTGCGGATGCGCTCGGCGGTCGTCGGTGCCACTGCAGGTGCCTTCGAGGTGGTCATCGAGGAGCCTTCCGTTGATGAGGTAAGCCTAACTTAGGCTAGCCTCACCGAATCGTGCAAGGCTTCCCGGAGCCGATAGTGTTGGCACGTGCCGCGCGTCGCCTACCTCGGACCGGAGGGGACCTTCACCGAGGCGGCGCTGTGGCAGATGGTCGCCACCGGCGCACTGCCGGCCGACGAGGTCGACCCGATGCCCACCGATTCCCCGACCGCCGCCCTCGACGCGGTCCGCGGCGGTGCCGCGGACTTCGCCTGCGTGCCGTTCGAGAACTCCATCGAGGGATCGGTGCTGCCGACCCTCGACGGGCTCGCGACGGGCGAGCCGCTGCGGGTGTACGCCGAACACACCCTCGACGTCGCCTTCTCCATCGTGGTCCGGCCGGGCACGACGGCCGCCGACGTGCGCACCGTTGCCGCGTTCCCGGTGGCGTTGGCCCAGGTCAAGCGCTGGCTGGCCGACCACCTGCCCACGGCGACGCCCGTCCCCGCCAACTCGAATGCCGCGGCCGCCCGCGACGTCGCCAACGGCGTCGCGGACGCCGGGGTGAGTACCGCGCTGGCCGCCACCCGCTGGCGCCTCGACGCGCTGGCCGATGGCGTCGTCGACGAACCGAACGCGCGCACCCGCTTCGTCCTCGCCGGGCGACCGGGCCCGCCGCCGCCGCGTACCGGCACCGACCGCACGTCGGTGGTGCTGCGCCTGGAGAACGTTCCCGGCGCGTTGGTCGCGGCGATGAACGAGTTCGCGATCCGCGACATCGACCTCACCCGCATCGAGTCCCGGCCCACCCGGACCGAACTCGGCACGTACCTCTTCTTCCTCGACTGCGTCGGCCACGTCGACGACGATCCGGTGGCCGAGGCACTCAAGGCGCTGCACCGTCGTTGTAGGGACGTGCGATATCTCGGATCCTGGCCCACCGGTACGGCAGCGGGGGCGGTCCCGCCGCCCAGCGACGAGGCGACTCGATGGCTCGACGGCCTGCGTGCGGGCCCGAACGGCACGAGCCGATGACGGGCCGGCTGGTGCTGGTGCGGCACGGCCAGTCGCACGCGAACGTCGACCGTCGCCTCGACACCCGCCCGCCGGGTGCGCCGCTGACCGAACTCGGGCTGGAGCAGGCGCGCATCTTCGCCCGCACCTGGGAGCACCCGGTCGGGCTGCTCGCCCACTCGGTGGCGCAGCGGGCAGTGCAGACCGCCGGTGAGATCGGCGCCCAACTCGGGCTGCCGACCACCGAGCTGCAGGGCATCCACGAGGTGCAGGCGGGCGACTACGAGAATCGCAACGACGAACCCGCCATCGATGCGTTCCACGCGGTCTACGAGCGCTGGCAGCTCGGCCACCTCGAGGAGCGGGTGCCCGGCGGCGAGTCGGGCGCCGAAGTGCTCGACCGGTATTTGCCGGTCGTCAAGGAGCTGCGGGTGCGCTACCTCGACGACGACGCGTGGCGCGGAGACGTCGTGGTGGTCAGCCACGGTGCCGCCATCCGGCTCGTCGGCGCGGTGCTCGGCGGGGTCGACGGCGGCTTCGCGCTGGAGCACCACCTGGCCAACACCGAGTGCGTCGTGTTGAGCCCCATCACCGACGGCCGCTGGAGCTGCCTGCAGTGGGGCCGCGAGCTGCCGCCGTTCGCGCCGGAGCCGGACCCGCAGCCCGATCAGGACCTGGAGAGCGCCGACCCGATGGGCTGACGCCGCTAGATCGCGATGCGCCGGCCCGGTGTCACGTCGTCGCACGCGCAGCCCACGGCGATGCAGTCGACGGTGAACGCGTGCGCCACCTCCGGCGTCTCGCAGTCGGGCTCGGTGCATTCCGGGCGCGCGCTCACGTGGACGATGACGGTGCCGTGGCAGTGCGCCACGTCGCCCGCGCAGTATCGGCAGTCGGTCATCCGTCGATGATCCCACCGACCGGTGACGTCCGGTCGGTGCCGCGCGGTGCGGGACGCGGTGACGTCGGTCAACCCCAGCCGAGTTCGTGCAGGCGCTCGTCATCGATGCCGAAGTGGTGGGCGATCTCGTGCACCACCGTGATGGCGACCTCCTCGACGAGCTCTTCCTCGCTGTCGCACATGTCGAGCAGCGCGTCGCGGAAGATCGTGATGGCGTCCGGCAGCGACCCCGCGTAGAACGAGTCGCGCTCGGTGAGCGCCACGCCCTCGTAGATGCCGAGCACGTCGGGATCGTCCGGATGCCGCGCCTCGACGAGGACGACGACGTTGTCGAGCGCGCCGATCAGCGCCGGCGGGATGGTGTCGAGCGCGTCGGAGACCAGCTCCTCGAAGCGGCGGGAGTCGACCCGTACCGGCACGAGGCGATCAGGCCGGTGGCGGCGGCGGAAGCTGCAGCGGTCCCGGGGCCGGCCCGGCCGGCGGCGCGGCAGGATCGACCGGTGCCGGGGGCGGCGGTGCGGCCGGATCGCCCGGCGGGGGCAGCGCGTCCTGCGGCGGGGCGTCCGCCGGCGGCGCTCCCGGCGGCGGGGGCGGCCCGTTGAGGAACGTGTTGCCCTGCGGCGGTGCCTGCTGCTCGGTGGTGTTCGCCGTCGACGACTGGCCCGGCAGGTGCTGGTTGGGGTCCTGGCGCGTGGACGTCGAGGTGGAGGAGGACGACGACGACGAGGACGACGACTGATCGCTCAGGTCGATCTCGGAGGTCATCTGGCTCGACGTGTCCGGCATCGGGATGGGCGGCAGGTTGAGCCGCTCCTCGGGGATGTCCGGCGGCGGCACCGGCGGGCGGCCGTTGATGACCAGCGGGCCCTTGGCGCTGTTCAGCAGCGTCGACCAGCCGCCGTTGCCGAGTGTCGCGCCGATGCTGCACGACACCTGGTGGCTGCCTGCCGACCAGCTCGGCAGCGAGATGGTGCCGTAGATGAGCGTCAGCGTGGTGCTGCGCAACTGCACCGGGGCGAGGTAGGCATCGGTGAGCCGAGTGCACTCGTCCTTGATGAAGGCGTCCTGGTCGGCCTCGGCGGGCAGCGGGCCGGGGAACTTCTCGGCGAGGTTCACCGAGCCGGTGACCTCCATGGCGTGTGGCGCCGCGCAGTCGACGGGGATGTCGGTGGGCTGGTTGGTGGCCGGGTCGATGCCCAGGCACGTGCCCGCCGACCAGACCTGCGACTGGTCCAGGGTGGCGACCTTGCCCTTGAACGAGAGCTGCTGATTGTTGGGGCCGGGCAGTTGCAGACCGCAGAGCATGCGGCGCTCGCCCTGCTGGCGCCACGCGCGGTCACCCGACCACAGCAGGCTGACGGTGAACTTGCCGTTGGGGTCGAACTTCGGGCCCAGGTAGTTGCGTGCGGCCGCGCTGCACTGCTCCTGGCTGATCTGCTGGATGCGCGCCGGCGACGGCGGCGCGGCGTCCGGGCCGTACTCGCTGCCCGGGAAGGTGCTCATGTCGATGGCCTCGGCCACCTCGAAGCGGTGATCGTTGGCGCAGTCGACGATCTTGGCGCTGTCAGGCGTGCGCTCCGGCCAGTCGAGGCAGTCGCCGCGCTTGGCCTGGTCGAAGGTGTCGGTGCTGCGCGCGCCGCCGAGCGCGGTGCCCGTCAACCCGATCGGCCCGTCGCCCGCGCCGACCGGCAGGGCGGTGATCACCCCGGCGATCAGCAGGCCGCCGAGGGCGGTGAGCAGCAGGCCACGGCGGGTCCCGTTGGACTGCAGACTGCGCCACCACGCAGGGCGCGCCGGCGACGGCGTGCCGTCGTCGGCGGGGTAGTCCTCGATGGGTGGTGCTTCCGACATCCGGTCCATTGTGACAGGCGCGTCGAGGGCTGTGACAAGAGTTGCGGATGTAACGTTATGTGGCTGTGCCTTGACCCCGGTCCGGCCAGGTCCTGAGACCCGTTCCGATTGTGCATCTGGCGGCGCAGATGGCAGGTGAGGCGTCGTGGGTTTCACAGTCGCCCCGCACCGACCACCCACGGACCGGGATGTCCCTCGCGGCCGCACGAAAGTAGGGTGACGCCCGTGATCGACCTCAAGCTCCTGCGCGACGACCCGGACCGGGTACGCGCATCGCAGCGGGCCCGCGGGGAGGATCCCGCGCTCGTCGATGCGCTGCTCGACGCCGACGCTGCCCGGCGTGCGGCCATCTCCGCCGCCGACAACCTGCGGGCCGAGCAGAAGTCCGCGAGCAAGTCGGTCGGCAAGGCCTCGCCCGAGGAGCGCCCGGCGCTGCTGGCACGCGCGAAGGAACTGGCCGACCGGGTGAAGACCGCCGAGAGCGAGCAGGCCGACGCCGAGCAGCGCTTCGCCGCCGCCCACATGGCGATCGGCAACGTCATCCTCGACGGCGTGCCGCCCGGCGGCGAGGACGACTTCGTGGTGCTCGAGACCGTCGGCGAGCCGCCCGCCATCGAGAACCCCAAGGATCACCTGGAACTCGGCGAGGCGCTGGGTCTGCTCGACATGAACCGCGGCGCGAAGGTGTCCGGCTCGCGCTTCTACTTCCTCACCGGCGTCGGCGCGCTGCTGCAGCTCGGCATCATGCAGCTCGCCGTCCGCACGGCCACCGAGCACGGCTTCACGCTGATGATCCCGCCGGTGCTGGTGCGTCCGGAGGTGATGTCGGGGACCGGCTTCCTCGGCGCGCACTCCGACGAGATCTACCGCCTCGAGGCCGACGACATGTATCTCGTCGGCACGTCGGAGGTGCCGCTGGCGGGGTACCACTCCGACGAGATCATCGATCTGTCGAACGGCCCGGTGCGCTACGCCGGGTGGTCGTCGTGCTTTCGCCGCGAGGCCGGCAGCTACGGCAAGGACACCCGCGGCATCATCCGCGTGCACCAGTTCGACAAAGTCGAGGGCTTCGTCTACTGCAAGCCCGAGGACGCCGAGGCCGAGCATCAGCGGCTCCTGGGCCTGGAGCGGCAGATGCTCGCCGCCATCGAGGTGCCCTACCGGGTGATCGACGTGGCCGCGGGCGATCTCGGTTCGTCGGCGGCACGCAAGTTCGATTGCGAGGCATGGGTTCCCACGCAGGGCACCTATCGCGAACTCACGTCGACGTCGAATTGCACGACGTTCCAGGCGCGTCGGCTGGCGACGCGCTACCGCGACGAGAACGGCAAGCCGCAGATCGCCGCGACGCTCAACGGCACGCTGGCCACCACCCGGTGGCTGGTGGCCATTCTCGAGAACCACCAGCAGCCCGACGGCAGCGTGCGCGTGCCCGAGGCGCTGGTGCCCTACGTCGGAAGGTCGGTGCTCCAGCCATGACGGAACTACGGATGCTCGACCTCGACCTCGACGAGCTGAAGGGCTGGTTCGGCTTCGGCGTCGCCGGCAACTTCGCCGGCCACCTCGAGCAGGCCGGCGAGGCGGTCGACTTCGTCAACGTCTCCAGCGAGGGCACGGCGCCGAAGGGCATCTTCCCCTGGTACGCGCCCGGTTCGGACACGTTCCTCGGCGAGTTCCCGCTGAGCCACGACGCCATCACGCTGCCCGCCAGCGACACCCCGCTGAACCTGCAGATCGAACCCGAGGTCGGCCTGGCCTGCCGCGTGGTGTGGGACGGCGACACCGTCGTGACGCTGCAGCCGTTCGCCCTGGGAGCGTTCAACGACTGCTCGATCCGCAGGCCCAACGCGCCGAAGATCAGTCACAAGAAGAACTGGGGCCGCGCGTCCAAGGGCGTCGCCGCCCGGTTCTTCGACGTCTCCGACCTCACGCCGGACGGCCCGACGGCCACCCTGCGGCTGGTGTGCCACCTGCGCACCGCCGACGGCCAGGAGCACGAGTACGGCGTCGACAGCCCGCTGCTCGGCTACTCGTACTACGGCGAGGTGCTGCTCGACTGGATCACCGAGCGCCTCGCGAATCAGAAGGGCTCGCCCGACACGCCGCTGGAGGACGTCGGCGCGCTGATGGTGGCGGCCGGTAGGCCGGAGCACGTGCTGATCGGCATCGGCGCCACCCGGTACACCGAACTCGGCGAGTCGACCTACCTGCAGCCCGGCGACCAGGCCATCGTGCGGGTGTACGACACGGCCAGCGATGCCTACTCTGAACTGCGGCAGACGGTGTCCGCCCGCTAGGAGGTCCACATGGCCGACGCCACGGTGACGCAGCTCTGGCGCTTCCCGGTGAAGTCGATGGGCGGCACCCAGGTCCAACGGGTCCGCGTCGACCGCCGCGGCGTGCACGCCGACCGGCTGTGGGCAGTCCGCGACGTCGAGAAGAAGGCCACGGTCTCCGCCCGCCGGGTGCCGGTCCTGCTCGGCTGTTCCGCGCGGTACCGCACCGAGCCGGCCGACGACGCCGGACCGGGCAACGTGCCCGGCGTCGTGATCGCCTTTCCCGACGGCCGGGAACTGACCGACGACGATCCGGCCGTGCACGTCGCGCTGTCGGAACTGGTCGGCCGGGAGATGCGGCTGGTGGCCCTGCCGCCGCGCGCGGACACCAGCCAGCACCGCATGACCATGTCCGACTCGATGGCCAGCTTCTCGGCGACCCAGGTGCGCAAGGACTTCGGTCTCGACGACACCGAGGCGCTGCCGGACACCTCGGTGTTCACCACCCGCCAGATCATCACGCTGGCGCGTTACACGACGCCGCCGGGCACCTTCGTCGACCTCAGCCCGGTGCACCTGCTGAGCACCGCCAGCCTGCGCTCGCTGTCCCCGGACGGCGACGGCTACGACGTCCGCCGCTTCCGGCCCAACGTGCTCGTCGACGCCGCGTCGGGGCATGAGTTCCCCGAATCCGCCTGGGCCGGTGGCGACGTCCGCGTCGGTGGCGCCACCCTGCACGTCACGCAGCCGACCATCCGCTGCGTCGTGCCGACCCGCCCGCAGCCGGGTCTCGACCTCGACCGCCGGATCACCAGGAATTTGGCCGAACGCACCGACCGCTTCCTGGGTGTCTACGCCGACGTGACCACACCGGGCACGATCCGGGTGGGTGATGCCGTCGAGGTGCGACTTCCGGTGTCGCCCAACGTGGTTCGACGGACGCTCGACGCAGCGAGTAAGACGGCGACGCGCGGCGTGCAGCGGCTGCTCGAGAACACCGTGCTGCGCGGCCGGACCTAGTCGGCGGGCCGACGAGCGGACCTAGTCGGCGAGTACCTCGTCGAGCAGGGTGAGGAACTCCCGCACCCGCGCCGGGGTGAAGGCGGGACTCGGACGGGTGCCCGGCACGTCGAGGGTCACCAGCGTCGACTTCAGCGGCCGGCCGACGTCCAGCGGCAGCCACCGCCGCAGATCCGAACTGCCCCACAGCCGGAACCGGTTCATCGCCAGCCCGAGCGGCTCGGTGCGGTAGCCGCGGATGGCGGGCACCGGGATGACCTTCGACGTGCCGGACGGAAAGTGGTAGCGGCGCAACGTCAATGCGTGGCGGTCCAGCTGCACCAGACCGTCGTCGTACTGCCGCGCCGCGCCGGTCACGCCCCGGCGCTCCCGTCCAGCCGGCGGGACCGCAGCTCGTGGCCCTTGCTCGTCAGGCAGCGCCCGTTCTCGAGATTCCACTGCCAGCCGTGCAGGTTGCACGTCACCGTGGTGCCCTCGACGACCCCGAACTTCGACAGGTCGGCCTTGAGGTGCGGGCAGCGGCGCTGAATCTCCCAGCCGTCCAGCGTGATCGACGCGGAATCGTCGTGCGCCTCGGCGAACCAGCCGTCGGCGTAGGCGATCCGCTCGTCGGTGAGGCACTTGAAGAAGGTGTAGAGGTACTCGTTGTACCCGCCCACCCGCCAGGCGCGGAAGCGCGTCGACAGGAAGATAGTGTTGACCCAGTCCGGCTCGTCGTCGCGCAGCACGGTGCGCACCAGTTCGGCGGGAATCTCGAAGCCGTACCGGAACTTCTCGTCCGGAACCGGCTCACGCACCGTCCGTTTCGGGAAGTCGAGCACCACCGTCTCGCCGCGCCCGGCCGGTCCGAGGCGCAGCTCCACCGGATAGCCGATGCCGTCGCAGATCTGGTCGGTCTGGAGCATGATCGGCTCGAACTTCGCGCGCAGCGGTTCCAGCAGCGACTCGCCCTCGGCGTGCGCCCAGGACGCCTTCTCCGCCGCCAGCACCGGGGCCATGCGCTGCGCGTAGGCCTCGATGTAGTCGGCCTTGCCGGTGGTGAAGATGGCCTCGGCTTCGTCGTCGGGCACCGGATGGGTGAGCCCGTGCAGCGTCGAGCCGGTGAAGTCGGCGACCGTGCCGGGGATCATCAGCAGGCCGCCGTCGTGGCCGGCGGCGCGCAGCTGCTCGAGGAACACCACCTGGTCGGGGAAGATGTTGGCCGGGTCGCCGTGGTCGTCGTTCAGGTCGCGCAGATCGGGGTCCAGGAAGCACGGCGGACCGGCGGACGGCACCACCCAGGTGGCGTCGACCTGTGCGATGTACTGCCGGCAGCGGTCCATCTGGCGTTGCCGCTTCTGGGTGCCGAACGCCTCCTTGGCGCGGGCGGGCATGTCGTAGACCATCGGATACCAGATGGCGCCCGAGTACTGCAGCATGTGCACGTCGACGTGGCCGAACTCGCCGAGCACGTCGAGGTCGATGGGCCGGGCGTCGTTCATGTTGAACGCGACGGTCTCGCCGTCGGAGACCACCAGACCGGAGTCGCCGATCGGTCCGTCGGCGGGAGCGCGCAGCGCGATGATCATGACGTCCAGATCGCCCTTGGGCCCGCTGACGCGGTGCTTCACCGAGTCGGTGGTCTCGAAGAACCGGTGGAAGCCCAGCGCCTCCAACGCGCGGCGCAGGTCCGGCACGGGATAGTCGGGCAGCAGCACCGTGGCGTCCTTGTTGACGTGGGCGCGCAGGTGGGCCGGGTCGAAGTGGTCCTTGTGCAGGTGGCTGACGTACAGGTAGTCGACGTCACCGAGGGCGTCCCAGTCGAGCCGGCTGTTGTCGGGGAACGGGAACCACGACGCGAAGTACGCCGGGTTGACCCACGGGTCGCACAGGATGCTCCCGGCCGCGGTGTCGATCCGGAATCCGGCGTGTCCGACGCTTGTGACCTGCACTTATCGCCTTCCCTGCGGTGTGTCTGCTCGGGTCGAGTCTAGCCCGCCGACGGCCCTGGTCCCTCATCGACGGCGTCCGACTAGGCTGACCGGCGTGGAACCCGTATACGGCACCGTCATCCAGGTCGCACGCCTGGTGTGGCGCGCCCAGGGGCTGAAGTTCACGGTCACCGGCGTCGAGCACCTCCCGGTGACCGGCGGCGCGGTGATCGCCATCAACCACACCAGCTACTTCGACTTCACCTTCGCCGGGCTGCCCGCCTACCTGCAGGGGCGCGGCCGCAAGGTCCGCTTCATGGCGAAGAAGGAGGTCTTCGACAGCAAGGTCTCCGGACCCATCATGCGCAGCCTGCGGCACATCCCGGTCGACCGGGACAGCGGCGCGGCGTCGTTCGAGGAGGCCTGCCGCCGGCTGAAGGAGGGCGACCTCGTCGGGGTCTACCCGGAGGCCACCATCAGCCGCAGCTTCGAGATCAAGGGCTTCAAGTCCGGTGCGGCGCGGATGGCGATCGCGGCGGACGTGCCGATCGTCCCGCACATCGTGTGGGGTGCCCAGCGCGTGTGGACCAAGGGGCATCCCAAGAACATGCGGCGGCCCAAGGTGCCGATCTTCGTGACGGTGGGGGAGCCGATCCAGCCGACGCTGCCCGCGGCCGAACTGACGGCGCTGCTGCACACCCGCATGCAGGACCTGCTGGAGCGCACGCAGGAGGCCTACGGCCCGCATCCCGCCGGCGAGTACTGGGTGCCGCACCGCCTCGGCGGCGGCGCCCCGACGCTGGCCGAGGCCGACCAGCTCGACGCCGACGAGGCGGCCGAGAAGGCCGCGCGACGGGCGCAGCGCGAGGAGCCTGGCGAGGAGCTGGGGCAGGACTGAACATGGAACCGGTCTTCCGCAGTCTGGAGATCGCGGGCCGGACGGCGGTGCGAGCCACCGGCACCCGCATCACCTTCGAGGGCGTGGAGAACATCCCCGCCGAGGGGCCGGCGGTCATCGCGATCAACCACACCAGTTACGTCGACTTCCTGCCCGCGGCGCTCGCCGCGACGGCCCGCAAGCGGCGGATGCGGTTCATGATCAAGGCCGAGATGCAGGACGTACGGGTGGTCGACTACCTGATCAAGCACTCCGGCACGATCCCGGTCGACCGCCGCGCCGGCGGCGACGCGTATCCCGTTGCCGTGGAACGACTTCGAGCAGGCGAGCTGGTGGGCGTGTACCCCGAGGCGACCATCAGTCGCAGCTTCGAACTCAAGGAGTTCAAGAGCGGCGCCGCGCGGATGGCGCTCGAGGCACAGGTGCCGATCGTCCCGCTCATCGTCTGGGGTGCGCAGCGCATCTGGACCAAGGACCACCCGAAGCGTCTCGGCCGCAGGAAGATTCCGGTCACCGTCGCGACGGGCACGCCCATGCGGGCGACGGGTTCGGTGCCCGACGTGCTCGCCGAACTCCGCGAGCGGATGACCGCGATCCTCTACCGGGTCTCGGAGAAGTACCCGCATCCGGCGGGGGCGTACTGGGTGCCGCGCCGGCTCGGCGGATCGGCGCCCACCCCGGAGGAGGCCCGCGCGATGGATGCGGCCGAACTCGCCGAACGCGCGCGCAGACGAGCGGAGAAGCGCTGATGTTGCCTGCCCTGATCGCCACCGACGTGGACGGCACGTTGCTCGACGACGAGGAGCACGTCACCCCCCGCACCCGTGCGGCGGTGGGTGCCGCCGTCGCGGCGGGGACGCGGTTCATCCTCGCCACCGGACGGCCGCCGCGGTGGATCGCCCCGGTGGTCGACGGTCTCGGCTTCGCCCCGATGGCGGTGTGCGCCAACGGCGCCGTGCTCTACGACGCGGCCAACGACCGCATCGTGTCGGCGCGCACGCTGTCCCCCGACCAGCTCGCCGAACTGGCCGAACTGGCGACCCGACTCATCCCGTTCGCCGGGCTGGCGGTCGAACGGGTCGGCCGCACCGCCCACGACGCGGCCACCCCGCAGTTCGTCAGTTCCCCGGGCTACGAGCACGCCTGGCTCAATCCGGACAACACCGAGGTCTCGCTCGCCGATCTGCTGGGCGCACCGGCGGTGAAGCTGTTGATCCGCAAGTCCGGTGCCACCAGCGCGGCGATGCAGGAGGTGCTGGCCCCGCACGTGGGTCTGGTCGGCGACCTGACCTACTCGACCAACAACGGTCTCATCGAGGTCGTCCCGCTGGGCATCAGCAAGGCCAGCGGGGTGGCCGAGGTCGCCGAGCCGTGGGGCATCACCGCCGAGGACGTCGTCGCGTTCGGCGACATGCCCAACGACGTGCCGATGCTGCGTTGGGCGGGCCTCGGCGTGGCGATGGGCAACGCGCATCCGGAGGCGATCGCCGCCGCCGACGAGGTGACGGCACCCAACACCGACGACGGGCTGGCCCGCGTCCTGGAACGGTGGTGGCTCTAGCGGCTGGCGCTGGCCAGGTCGATGGGCGTGAACCGCTCCAGCTGCACCGGCTTGCCGGGGTTGGCGGGCTTGGGTAGCTCGAGCGGGACGCCGTCGATCACGCGGGTGACGGTGCCCTTCTCCCGGTCGAAGTTCAGCGTGCCGTGCTGGAAGTTCTGCACGATCCACAGCGGTTCCTGGATCTCGCCGCTGGTGGGCAGACCGAGCGCGCCGCGCTCGAAGCCGAGGGTCGCCCAGGCGTCGTAGATGACCCCGGTCACCGGCTGCGCCCCGCTCACCGGCGACCAGTACATGGCGCCGTTGCGGAAGTTGACGTAGCGGGCGTCACCCTCACCGGCGGCCTCCGGTGACAGCGGCGCACCGAGCGGGCTGGCCTCGCCACCCTGAGACGCCCACTTGGCGAAGATGGCGCCGCCGCGCAGCGCGTCGGCGAGGGTCTGCGGCCCGGGTGGCGTGCTGAACTTCGCGGCGGTGTCGCGCAGCAGGTCCATCTCGGCGTAGGCGGCGTTGCCAGGGCATTCGGTGTTGCCGACGTCGCGGTGGGCGAAGATCGTGGGCAGCGTCGGCGCCGCACCGCGCGGGAAGTGGGTGAAGTCCCCGCCCGCAGAGGTGAGCACCACGGTGCCCTTGGGGTCGACGTGGTCCATGCCGAGGCGCCAGCCGAGCAGCCGGCCGGTGGTGCGGAGTTGGATCGGCGTGGGCGGCACCGTCTCGAAGTCGCCCATCATCGCCACGCCCCAGGTATTGGCGTTGAAGCCGCCGGTGTGGGCGCCCTGCACGGGTCGCGTGATGCCGCCCGCGCGGCCCTCGAACACCTGGCCGTACTTGTCGACCAGGGCGTTGTACGCCATGTCGCACCAGCCCAGCGTGCGGGTGTGGTACTCGTAGATCGACCGGACGATGCCGGCCGAATCCTCCGGCGAGTAGTCGTTGCTTCCTGCGGTGTGGTGCACCACGCCGGCCCGAACGCCGTTGTCGTACACCGTGTTTCCACACTTCAGTCGCTCGTCGGCGCCCCAGTGCGCGCGGTCGATGATGGCCGGCGCCTGCCCGGGGGCGCTCACCGCGGCCGGCGGCTCGAACTGCACGTCGACCGGTGCGGTGGGCGGGCTGATGAGGACGGCGTTGAAGGTGGGCGCCGTCGGCTGCTCGACGGTGGCCGGCAGGTACCCGAGGCCCTTGCCCGGGCCGGGATGCGTGCCGGTGGCGCCCGTGGGGGCGTCGACCGGACGGGTCACGGCGATCTGGACGTGGGTGGTCTTGCCGACGAACACCGGTTCGGTGCCGTCGGTGGCCGACGGGCCGTCGCCGCCGCCGTCGACGCGGTCGGCCTCGTACCACGGGCCCCAGGAGCCGTCGGCCTCCTTGGCGCGCACCTTGGCCGACGTGCCGGTCATGTCGGTGCCGGTCAGCGCGACCACGGAGAACGGGGTGTCCTGGGTGACGTCGCGGACGGTCTCGCCGCCGCCGACGCCGTCGAGGGGTTTCTCCACCAGGATGAGGGGGTCGACCTCGCGGTCACTGGTTCCGTCGGGCAAACCGTCGAGTGCCATGGGCAGCATGACGACCGACGCGAGCACTGCGGAGAACAGCAGCGACGGAAGGGCCCGGGGACTCGGCACGGCCCGATGTTACGTATGGGTCGGGTGTTACCAGTGTTTCGACACACTAAACACGCCGACGGATTTTCGACGGCCGCGCGCAACGGCACCGCAGAGCATCGTTGCTTCTGCGGTGCCGTTTCGTCGCAGGTCTAGGGGATGGGTGCGGCGGCGGGCGCGGCTGCTGCGGCAGCCGGTCCGGCGGACTGCACCGCGGACATGATCGCCGGCATCACCATGCCCTTGAGCAGGTCGATGGCCTGGCCGGCGCCCAGGGTGCTGGCGGCGCTGGACAGATCGCCCAGCAACCCTCCGCTGCCCGCGGCCGGCGCGGCGGCCGGGAGGCCGAGTGACGGATCGCCGAGGATCGGGTAGGTGCCTGCCGCCGGATCGAGGCCGACCGGGGCGCCGATGGGGATCTCACCGGTGCCCGGGAGGCCGACGCTGTTCGAGATCGGGGTCGTCAGCCCTGGCGTCGTCAGTCCGGGAGACGTGAGCCCGGGGGAGGTGAGGCCGGGCGAGGTCAGGCCCGGCGTCGTGAGTCCGGGAGTGGTCAGACCAGGTGTCGCGCCGGCCGGGCTGGTGAGCGCCGGGTTGGTGAGCCCGGGATCGGTCAGTCCGGGCGTGGTCAGGCCGGGCGCCGTCAGGCCGGGCGTCGTCAGGCCCGGGGTGGTCAGTCCGGGCGTCGCGCCCGGCAGGCCCGCGCCGCTCGGCGGTGTCAGCGCGGGCGCGCCCGGCAGACCCGGAGCGGTCAGCCCGGGAGCGGTCAGGCCGGGGGCGCCCAGTCCCGGGGTGAGGCCCGGCGCGGTCAGGCCCGGGGACGTCAGCCCCCCGAGGCCCGGCGACAGCGCGGACGCGGCCGGCGCGCCCGAGCCGGTGAGCAGGCCGGTCGGCAGCGGCGGCAGGTTGACGCCGAACTGCGAGAGCCCCTGGCTCAGCGCGGACATCAGTTCGTTCGGCAGGTCGGTCACCAGCGACGCCTGGGTGAACTCACGGTGCTGCGGTTCGTCTGTGGTGTTCAGGCCGTTCATGGCGACCATGGCGACAGGACTTGCGACGGCCAGGGCGGCGACCGCGCTCATGGCTGTCGAGAGCTTGCGTCGACGTCGGTTCGGCACGGAAGTCTCCTCAATGTTTCGAGCGTTTCAGGTCTCGGGTGTGCCCCGCCGGCTCGATGCCAGGCCATCCGGGTCGGATGCGGCCATCGATACCGACGTGGTCGACGGTACGGATGTGACAGACGAGACTGAAGTGACGATGCGGAATCGTGAGCGAATCGCGACCTGCCCGACCGCGCCCGGCGCGCGGGCGAATTCGGGCTCGATCGGCCCGGTCGGATACCCTGACTGCCGATGACCACCCCTGCTTACGACCTCTTCGTCGTCGGCTCCGGCTTCTTCGGCCTGACGGTCGCCGAGCGCGTCGCCACCCAACTCGACAAGCGCGTCCTCGTGGTCGAGAAACGGCCGCACATCGGCGGCAACGCGTACTCCGAGGCCGAGCCCACCACCGGTATCGAGGTGCACCGCTACGGCGCACACCTCTTCCACACCTCCAACCAGCGGGTGTGGGACTACGTGCATCAGTTCACCGAGTTCACCGGCTACCAGCACCGGGTGTTCGCGATGCACGACGGCCAGGCCTACCAGTTCCCGATGGGCCTCGGTCTGGTCAGCCAGTTCTTCGGCCGGTACTTCACCCCGGACGAGGCCCGTGCGCTGATCGCCGAGCAGGCCGCCGAGATCTCCACCGCCGACGCGCAGAACCTCGAGGAGAAGGCGATCAGCCTGATCGGCCGCCCGCTGTACGAGGCGTTCGTCAAGCACTACACCGCCAAGCAGTGGCAGACCGACCCCAAGGAGCTGCCCGCGGCCAACATCACCCGGCTGCCGGTGCGGTACACCTTCGACAACCGCTACTTCAACGACACCTACGAGGGCCTGCCCGTCGACGGCTACACCGCCTGGCTGGAGAACATGGCCGCGGACGACCGCATCGACGTGCGCCTGGACACCGACTGGTTCGACGTGCGCGACGAGCTGCGCGCCGCGTCGCCGGACGCGCCGGTGGTCTACACCGGCCCGGTGGACCGCTACTTCGACTACGCCGAGGGCCGGCTGGGCTGGCGGACGCTGGACTTCGAACTCGAGGTCCTGTCGACCGGCGACTACCAGGGCACGCCCGTCATGAACTACAACGACGCCGACGTGCCCTACACCCGCATCCACGAGTTCCGGCACTTCCACCCGGAGCGGGCGTACCCGACCGACAAGACCGTCATCATGCGCGAGTTCTCGCGCTTCGCCGCCGACGACGACGAGCCGTACTACCCGATCAACACCGAGACCGACCGCACCACGCTGGCGGCGTACCGGGGCCGGGCGCGCGCCGAGACCGCGACGGGCAAGGTGCTCTTCGGCGGCCGGCTGGGCACCTATCAGTACCTCGACATGCACATGGCCATCGCCAGTGCGCTCAACATGTACGACAACACCCTCGCGCCGCACCTGAGAGACGGCAGTCCGCTGGTGTCAGACGAAAGCAGTTCAGCATGAGTGAGATCCCGTCCGGCGCACTCGCCGCCGGAACCTCGAAGGCGGTCAGCCTACTGTCGCGGGTGATCCTGCCCCGGCCGGGCGAACCCCTCGACGTCCGCAAGCTCTACATCGAGGAGTCCGACACCAACGCCCGGCGCGCGCACGCGCCGTCGCGCACCACGCTGGAGATCGGTGCGGAGTCCGAGGTCTCGTTCGCCACCTACTTCAACGCCTTCCCCGCCAGCTACTGGCGGCGGTGGTCGGTGCTGGAGTCCGTGGTGCTGCGCGTCGAACTCACCGGCACCGCCCGCGTCGACGTCTACCGCTCCAAGTCCACCGGCGCCCGCATCACCGTCGGCGGCACCGCGGCCTCCAGCGTCGACGCCGACACCCCGGCGGTCGTCGAGTTCGAGATCGGTCTCGACCCGTTCGAGGACGGCGGCTGGATCTGGTTCGACGTCACCACCGATTCGACGGTCACGGTGCACGGCGCCGGCTGGTACGCGCCCGTCGAGGCGCCCGGCCGGGCCAACGTCGCCATCGGCATCCCGACCTTCAACCGGCCGTCGGACTGCGTCAACGCCCTCGCCGCGCTGACGTCGGACCCGTTGGTGGACTCGGTGATCAGCGCGGTCATCGTGTCCGACCAGGGCACGAAGAAGGCCAAGGACCATCCCGACTTCGCCGCTGCGGCAGCGGGTCTCGGCGCCCGGCTCACCATCCACGATCAGCCGAACCTCGGCGGTTCCGGCGGCTACAGCCGGGTGATGTACGAGGCGCTGAAGAACACCGACTGCGAACAGATCCTGTTCATGGACGACGACATCCGCGTCGAGCCGGACTCCATCCTGCGGGCTCTCGCACTCAGCCGCTTCGCCAAGGTCCCCACGCTCGTCGGCGGCCAGATGCTCAACCTGCAGGAGCCCAGCCACCTGCACGTCATGGGCGAGATGGTCGCGGCCGAGAACTTCATGTGGACCAACGCGATCAACACCGAGTACGACCACAACTTCGCGAAGTACCCCCTCAACGACGAGGAGTCCTACCGCAGCCGCCTGCTGCACCGGCGCGTCGACGTCGACTACAACGGCTGGTGGATGTGCATGATCCCGCGGGCGGTGGCCGAGGAGCTGGGACAGCCGCTGCCGCTGTTCATCAAGTGGGACGACGCCGAATACGGCTTGCGCGCAGGCGAACACGGCTACCCGACGGTGACGCTGCCGGGTGCGGCGATCTGGCACATGGCGTGGAGCGACAAGGACGACGCCATCGACTGGCAGGCGTACTTCCACCTGCGCAACCGCCTCGTCGTCGCCGCCATGCACTGGGACGGCAACATCCGCGGCCTGGTGGCCAGCCACCTCAAGGCGACGGCCAAGCACCTGCTGTGCCTGGAGTACTCGACCGTCGCGATCCAGAACAAGGCGATGGACGACTTCCTCGCCGGGCCCGACCACATCTTCTCGATCCTCGAGTCGGCGCTGCCCGACGTGCGGGCGATGCGGCAGGCCTATCCCGACGCCGTGGTCCTGCCGAGCGCGACGTCGCTGCCGACGCCGTCGGACAAGCGCTGGCGCCGCAAGGTGAAGATCCCCACCGGTCCGCTCGCGATCGGCGTCCGCCTCACGCGCGGCGTGCTGCACCAGCTGACGGCGCACGATCCCGAGCATCACCGCCGGCCGCAGATCAACGTGGCGACCCAGGACGCCCGGTGGTTCTCGCTGTGCGTCGTGGACGGCGTCACCGTCACCACCGCCGACGGCCGCGGCGTCGTGTACCGGCAGCGCGACCGGGAGAAGATGTTCGAGCTGTTCCGCGAGTCGGTCAAGCGGCAGATCACGCTCACCCGCAAGTTCAACAAGATGCGCCGCGTCTACCGTGAGGCGGCACCGGTGCTCGCCAGCAAGCAGAACTGGGAAAGCGTGCTGCTGCCCACCGCAGAAGCACACCCCGCGCGATGAGCCACGACGCCTACCGGGCGCCGCACGGGGAGGACGCGATCCTGGTCGCGGTTCAGCACGCGATCGCGGGACGTCCCGGCGTGCTGCGCGGGGCGCGGACGCTGTCGCACTTCGGCGAGCACAGCGCGGGCTGGGTGGCCGTGGGCCTCGCCGGTGCCGCGCTGGCGCCGCAGCGCCGTCGGGCCTGGCTGACCGCATCGGTGGGCGCCTTCGCCGCGCACGCCGCGGCCGTGCTCGTCAAGCGCGTCGTCCGGCGCACCCGCCCGGACCATCCCGACATCGCCGTCAACGTCGGCACGCCCAGCTCGCTGAGCTTCCCGTCGGCGCACGCGACGTCCACCACGGCGGCGGCCATCCTTCTGGCCCGGGCCAGCGGCCTGCCCCTGCCGTGGCTGCTGGTACCGCCGATGGCGCTGTCGCGCCTGGTGCTCGGCGTGCACTACCCGTCGGACGTGCTGACCGGTGTCGCGGTCGGAACCGTGGTGGCCCGCGCGGTGGAGACGGTGTCGGTCCGGACGGTGTCGAAGGAGACGGTCAGGTGAGCGAGGAAGTCCAGCAGGTCGGCGGTGCGCCGAAGAACCTCGCCAGCGGGATCGTCAAGGCCGTGCGGCCACGCCAGTGGGTCAAGAACCTGCTGGTGCTCGCCGCACCGCTGGCGGCCCTGGGCGTCGACGTGCAGCTCGACTTCGCGCACGTGCTGCGCAACGTCGGCATCGCCTTCGTCGCGTTCAGCCTCGCGGCGTCGTCGATCTACCTCGTCAACGACGCCCGCGACGTCGAGGCCGACCGCGCCCACCCGACCAAGCGCTTCCGGCCGATCGCCGCGGGCGTGGTCCCGGTCGGACTGGCCTACGGTCTGGCCATCGTGCTCGCCGCGGGGTCACTGGCGATCTCCCTGCTTGCCACCCCGAACCTGGCCGTCGTCATGGCCATCTACATCGGGATCCAGCTCGCCTACTGCTTCGGCCTCAAGCACCAGGCCGTGCTCGACATCTGCATCGTCTCGTCGGGCTTTCTCATCCGTGCCATCGCCGGTGGGGTGGCGGCGAACATCCCGCTGTCGCAGTGGTTCCTGCTGATGATGGCCTTCGGCTCACTTTTCATGGCCGCGGGCAAGCGCTACGCCGAACTGCAGCTCGCCGAGCGCACCGGCGCCAAGATCCGCAAGTCGCTGGAGAGCTACACCAGTTCCTACTTGCGCTTCGTGTGGACGCTGTCGGCGACGGCCGTCGTCGTCTGCTACGGGCTGTGGGCGTTCTACCGTGACGGCCCGGCGGGCGGCTCCTGGTTCGCGGTGTCGATGATCCCCTTCACCATCGCGATCCTGCGCTACGCCGTCGACGTCGACGGCGGTCAGGCCGGCGAGCCCGAGGAGATCGCGTTCGGCGACCGGGTGCTGCAGCTGCTGGCCCTGGCGTGGATCGGAACGATCAGTGCCGCAGTCATCTTCAGCTGATCCGCGCGGCTCTGCCGCCCGCGGCTCGCGCAGCGCCGCGGTGGTGCGCCGGCTGACCCGGCCACCGTCGTTCCCGTTCGGGACGGGGGTGCGGGTCAGCCTGTGGGTGAGCGTCGTCGTCACGGCGGCGCTGTTCGGCTGGGGCGCGTGGCAGCGGCGCTGGATCGCCGACGACGGACTCATCGTGCTGCGTACGGTGCGGAACCTGTTGGCGGGCAACGGCCCGGTGTTCAACGTCGGAGAGCGGGTCGAGGCCAACACCTCCACCGTGTGGACGTACCTGATCACGTTCTTCGCCTGGCTGGGCGGGTCCATCCAGCTCGAATACGTCGCGCTGACGCTGACCCTGGTGCTCAGCGTCGCCGGCGTCGTGTTCGCCATGCTGGGCACCGGGCGGCTCTACGCGCCGGGGCTGCGGGGCAAGCGCGCGGTGCTGCTGCCGGCCGGCGTGCTCGTCTACGTCGCGGTGCCGCCGGCCCGCGACTTCGCCACGTCCGGGCTCGAGAACGGTTTGGTGCTGGCCTATCTCGGGCTGCTGTGGTGGATGATGGTGTGCTGGTCGCAGGCCCTGCGCGCGTCGCCGCGGCCGGTCGCCAACCAGCCGTTCGTCATCGTCCTGGCCGGCGTCGCGGGCCTCAGCGTGCTGGTGCGCCCGGAACTCGCCCTGATCGGCGGCGTGGCGCTGGTGATGCTGTTGATCGCCACGCCGGGGTGGCGGCGCCGGGCGGTGCTCGTCGTCGCCGGCGGTCTGCTGCCGGTGGCCTACCAGATCTTCCGGATGGGGTACTACGGCTTGCTGGTGCCGGGCACCGCGATCGCCAAGGACGCGACGGGCAGCAAGTGGGAGCAGGGCTTCACGTATCTGGCCAACTTCAATCAGCCGTACCTGCTGTGGATTCCGCTGATGCTGCTCGCCGCGGTGGGGCTGGTGCTCTTCGCGACCCGCACCATGCCGTGGTGGAGCACCCACCGGCCGCCGCCGGGCGTGAGCCGGTTCGCGCGCACGGTGCAGAGCCCGCCGGCGGTCGTCGCCTTCATGGTGCTGTCCGGCGTGCTGCAGGCGGTGTACTGGACGCGTCAGGGCGGTGACTTCATGCACGGCCGCGTGCTGCTGACGCCGCTGTTCTGCGTGCTGGTCCCCATCTCGGTCATCCCCGTGGTGCTTCCCGACGGCACCCGATTCACCCGCGTCGGCGGCTACCTGCTCGCGGGCTCGACCACCGCGATGTGGCTGGCGATCGCGGGATGGTCGCTGTGGGCGGCCAATTCGCCGGGTCTGGGCTACGACGCCACCCGCGTCACCGCGTCGGGGATCGTCGACGAGCGCCGCTTCTACTCTCAGGCCACCGGCAACCCGCATCCCCTGACCGCCGCGGACTACCTCGACTACCCGCGCATGCGCGCCGTGCTGGTGGCGATCGACAACACCCCGGACGGCGCCCTGCTGCTGCCGTCGGGCAACTTCGACCAGTGGGACGTGGTGCCCGCGCTGCCGCCGCCACTGCCGCGCGACCCGAACTACCGGGGGCCGCACACCGTCTTCTTCACCAACCTCGGCATGCTCGGCATGAACGTGGGCCTCGACGTCCGCGTCATCGACCAGATCGGGCTGGCGAACCCGCTCGCCGCGCACACCGCGCGCATCGAGGACGGCCGCATCGGCCACGACAAGAACCTGTTCCCGGACTGGGCCGTCGCCGAGGGGCCGTTCCTCAAGGAACCGCCGTGGATCCCGACCTACCTCGACGAGGACTGGATCGCCCAGGCCGAGGCCGCGCTGAAGTGCCCGGCCACCGACGCACTGCTCAACGCGGTCCGTGCGCCGATGGGGCCGCGGCGCTTCCTCAGCAACCTCGTCCACGCCGCGCAGCTGAACTCCTACCGCATCGACCGGGTGCCGCTCTACGAGCTGGCGCGGTGCGGGCTGCCGGTGCCGCCGCCCAAACAGCCGGTGTACGGCGGGATGCCGCCGACCGGTCCCTGACCGGCGGAGACGTCCGTGCGAGCTAACCCCCGCCCGGCCCGTGCCGTGATGTGATTCACTACTGCACGTGGCCACGAAGGTGATTTCGGTCCTGTTCCGCGTGATGAGCGCCCTGGTGCTGGCCGCCGGGCTGTGGGTGGCGACGCCGCACACCGCCTCGGCCGACGGCGTCGAGATGCTCATGGTGCCGTCGGCGGCGATGGGGCGCGACATCCCGGTGGCCTTCCAGGGCGGCGGTCCGCACGCCGTGGTCCTGCTCGACGCCTTCAACGCCGCTCCCGACGTCAGCAACTGGGTAACGGCGGGCAACGCCATGAACACCCTGGCGGGCAAGGGCATCTCGGTCGCGGCGCCGGCCGGTGGCGCCTGGAGCATGTACACCAACTGGGAGCAGGACGGCAGCCGCCAGTGGGAGACCTTCCTGGCCGACGAGCTGCCGAACTGGCTGGCCGCCAACAAGGGCCTGGCCCCCAGCGGCCACGGCATCGTCGGCGCGGCGCAGGGCGGCTTCGGCGCCCTGGCCATGGCGACCTTCCACCCGGACCGGTACCGCTACGCGGGCTCGCTGTCGGGCTACCTCGCGCCGGAGCGCACCGGCGTCGACGGGGCGATCACCGCGGGGCTGGCGCAGTACGGCGGCGTCGACATCCGCAACATGTGGGGTCTGCCGCAGCTGGGCCGGTGGAAGTGGCACTCGCCGAACGTGCACGCGCAGCTGCTGGCGGACAACAACACCCGGCTGTGGATCTTCAGCCCGGCCACCACGGAGTGCAGCGACCCGGCCGCGATGATCGGCTTCTGCGACCAGGCGCAGGGCACCAACCGGTTCTTCTACCAGAGCTACCGCGGCGCCGGCGGCCACAACGCGCACTTCGACTTCCCGCCCAGCGGACAGCACGACTGGAGTTCGTGGGCGCCGCAGCTGGCGGCCATGTCGGGCGAGCTGGTCGCCACCATCAAGTAGCCGCCGCGGGTGCGGGCCGGCAAAGTACTCGCCGGGAGCCCGGCGAGCGAGCCGGTACCGTGGAAATCGTGCGTGCCGCGCTTCCGCTCTGCCTGATGGTGGCTGCCCCCATCGTGGCGGCGTCCGTCAGTGGCTGCGGCATGAGCGGCGAGGACGTCATGGCCACCATGGGAATGCCGTCGTCGGAGACGGCGGCGACGGGATCCGACGGACATCCGATGGGCCAGCTGCCGGCGTCCCGCGACGGCGGGATGGCCGGTGCCATGCAGGTGACGCCGCAGCAGCGCGGCTACCTCGATGCGCTCCGCGTCGCCGGGGTGCGCCCCTCCAGCGAACTGCTGGCGCTGTCCATCGGCTCGTATGTCTGCCAGGCCCACGCGGCCCACCAGAGCGACCAGGCGGTGTGGGACTTCGTGGTGCCGATGGTGCGCGACGACGTCCGCGACGCCAGCCCCGGTGACGAGGCGCCCGCGGCGGGCGAGGTCAACTCCGTGACGGCCGACTACATTCGCATCGCCACCGACCGACTCTGTCACTAGGAGACCGACACCCGCCATGGCCACCAACAGTCGACGCAAACGCCACCGCATCCTCGCCGTGGCGGCGGCCGGTGCCGTCGCCGTGCTGGTGGCGGTCGTCGTCGCCGCCGTGGTCGTGTGGCTGCGCCAGCCCGACACCCCACCGTCGGCGGTGCCGCCGTCGGCCGTCCCGCCGACGAGCCTGGCGCCGGGCCAGTCGAAGCCGCGCCCGGAATTCCAGAGTGCGGACTGCCCGGACGTGGAGCTGATGTCGATCCCGGGCACCTGGGAGTCGTCGCCGCAGCTGGACCCGCTGAACCCGACGCAGTTCCCGATCGCCCTGCTGCTCAACGTCACCAACCCGATCCGGGGCGCGTTCGACGGCGGCCGGCTGCAGATCTACACCGTCCCGTACACCGCGCAGTTCCACAATCCGTTCTCCGCGGACAAGCAGATGTCCTACAACGACAGCCGCGCGGAGGGCACCCGCAAGGCGGTCGACGAACTCAAGCGCATGAACGAGGCCTGCCCACTGACGAGCTACGTGCTGGTGGGCTTCTCGCAGGGCGCGGTGATCGCCGGGGACATCGCCAGCGACATCGGCAATGGCCGCGGTCCGGTGGACCAGGACCTGGTGTTGGGCGTGACGCTGATCGCCGACGGCCGCCGGCAGGACTCCGTCGGGCAGGACATCGGGCCCAATCCGCCGGGTCAGGGGGCCGAGATCACCCTCGCCGAGGTGCCGATGCTCAAGCAGCTCGGCCTGGAGATGACCGGTCCGCGCCCGGGCGGCTTCGGGCTGCTCAACGACCGCACCAATCAGATCTGCGCCAAGGGCGACCTGATCTGTGCGGCGCCCGAGGGGGCGTTCTCGATCGCGAACCTGCCGCAGACCCTCGCGACGCTGTCGGGCGGCGCCGGCCAACCGGTGCACGCGATGTACAACACCCCGCAGTTCTGGGCACTCGACGGGCAGACCGCCACGCAGTGGACGCAGAACTGGACGCGCGGTCTCATCGACGGCGCGCCGCGGCCGAAGCACGGCTGAGGTCACGAACGGGTGTCACCTTCGGTGGGTTTCGGGGTGGGATTTGGCCGCCCCGAAGCCGGTCGCCTAACATTAAGAGAAAAGTAAGATTCGACCGTTCGACCGCTGGTCGGGGTGTCGATCCCGTGATCCCGGAGGGTGCCGGTACCGCCCGGTAGGATTCATGAGGTTTGGCATCGGAGGGTGCGGCGCTCGCTCCGGGGGGAGTTCGAGAGCCGCCGGGACCACCGCGGGACACGGTGCTTCGCGGGCCGCGTGTCGCTGACAGGAGAGTTCGATGGGATTCCACAACCCGTTCCTCAAGGACGGTCTGATCAAGTTCCCCGACAACGGCAGCTTGGTCAAGCACGTCGAGAAGTGGGCGAAGGTGCGCGGCGACAAGCTCGCCTACCGCTTCCTCGACTTCTCCACCGAGCGCGACGGCGTTGCCCGCGACCTGCACTGGGCCGACTTCGGCGCCCGCAACCGCGCCGTCGGTGCGCGGCTGCAGCAGGTCACCCAGCCCGGTGACCGGGTCGCCATCCTGTGCCCGCAGAACCTGGAGTACATCGTCGCCTTCTTCGGGACGCTCTACTCCGGCCGCATCGCGGTGCCGCTGTTCGACCCGTCCGAACCCGGCCACGTCGGCCGGCTGCACGCGGTCCTGGACGACTGCCAGCCGTCGGCGATCCTCACCACCACCGAGTCGGCCGAGGGCGTCCGCAAGTTCTTCCGCAGCCGCCCCGCCAAGGAGCGTCCCCGCGTCATCGCCGTCGACGCCGTCCCCGTCGAGGTCGGCAGCACCTGGGAGCCGGTGCCGGTCGACGAGGACACCATCGCCTACCTGCAGTACACGTCGGGCTCGACCCGCATCCCGACCGGCGTGCAGATCACCCACCTCAACCTCGCCACGAACGTGGTGCAGGTGATCGAGGCGCTCGACGGCGAGGAGGGCGACCGCGGCTGCTCCTGGCTGCCGTTCTTCCACGACATGGGCCTCATCACGGCGCTGCTCGCGCCGATGATCGGGCACTACTTCACGTTCATGACCCCCGCGGCGTTCGTGCGCCGGCCCAGCCGCTGGCTGCGCGAGCTGTCGGCCCGGCCCGAGGACACCGGCGGCATCATCTCGGTGGCGCCGAACTTCGCGTTCGACCACGCCGCCGCACGCGGTGTGCCGAAGGGCGACGAGCCGCCCCTGGACCTGTCCAAGGTGAAGGGCATCCTCAACGGCAGCGAGCCGATCTCGGCCGCCACCGTGCGCCGCTTCAACGAGGCCTTCCGTCCCTTCGGCTTCAAGCCGGAGGCGATCAAGCCGTCCTACGGCTTGGCCGAGGCGACGCTGTTCGTGTCGACCACCCCGATGAACGCCGAGCCGCGGATCATCTCCGTCGACCGCGAGGCGCTCAACACCGGCACCTTCGTCGAGGTGCCCGACGACGCGCCGACCGCCGTCGCGCAGGCCGGCGCGGGCAAGGTCGGGATCGCCGAATGGGCCGTGATCGTCGACGCCGAGTCGGCGTCCGAGCTGCCCGACGGCCAGATCGGCGAGATCTGGATCAGCGGGCAGAACATGGGCACCGGCTACTGGGGCAAGCCGCAGGAGACCGTCGAGACGTTCCAGAACATCCTGAAGTCGCGCACCAACCCGTCGCACGCCGAGGGCGCGCCCGACGACGCGACCTGGGTGCGCACCGGTGACTACGGCGCCTTCCACGACGACGAGCTGTTCATCACCGGCCGCGTGAAGGACCTCGTCATCATCGACGGCCGCAACCACTACCCACAGGACCTCGAGTACTCCGCGCAGGAGAGCACCAAGGCGCTGCGCACCGGGTACGTCGCGGCGTTCTCGGTGCCGGCCAACCAGCTGCCCGACGAGGTGTTCGACAACGCCCACGCCGGCCTCAAGCGCGATCCCGACGACACCAGCGAGCAGCTGGTCATCGTCGGCGAGCGGGCACCCGGCGCGCACAAGCTCGATCCGGGCCCGGTGATCGACGACATCCGTGCCGCGATCGCCGTGCGTCACGGCGTGACGGTGCGCGACGTGCTGCTCACCCCGGCCGGCGCGATCCCGCGCACCTCCAGCGGCAAGATCGGCCGGCGTGCCTGCCGCGCCGCGTACCTCGACGGCAGCCTGCGCGCCGGGAAGATCGCCAACGACTTCCCCGACGCCACCGACTAGCTCGCAGCCCACCCCGGCCGCACGACGGCGAAAGTGAATCACTGATCATGACCGAACCGCAGGAACCGTCGCCCGTCCTCTCCGAGGCCGTCGCCGCGGACGCCGAGCAGCCCAACCGCACCGACGTCTCGGTGCCCGAGATGCGCGAGTGGCTGCGCAACTGGGTGGCCAACGCGACCGGACAGTCGCCGGACGCGATCAACGAGAACGCGCCGCTGATCGAGCTGGGCCTCGCGTCGCGCGACGCGGTCGCGATGGCCAGCGACATCGAGGACTACTGCGGCGTCACCGTCACTGCCACGATGGCGTTCCGGCACCCCACCATCGAGGCGCTCGCGACGGTCATCGTCGAGGGTGAGCCCGAGGAGGAGAAGGCCGCCGACGAGGACTGGTCGCGCGAGGTCGACGAGGGCCGGACCAACATCGCGATCGTCGGCGTCGGCACCCGGTTCCCCGGGGACATGAACACTCCCGACGAGATGTGGCAGGCCCTCCTGGAGGGGCGCGACGCCATCACCGACCTGCCCGAGGGACGCTGGTCGGAGTTCCTGGCCGAGCCGCGCGTCGCCGAGCGCGTCGCCAAGGCCCGTGTCCGCGGCGGCTACCTCAGCGACATCAAGGGCTTCGACGCCGAGTTCTTCGCGCTGTCGAAGATGGAGGCCGACAACATCGATCCGCAGCAGCGGATGGCGCTCGAGCTGACCTGGGAGGCGTTGGAGCACGCCCGGATTCCGGCGTCGAGCCTGCGCGGGGCCAATGTCGGCGTCTTCATCGGCAGCTCGGTGAACGACTACATGTTCATGTCGGTCGCCGATCCGGCCGTCGCGCACCCGTACGCCATCACCGGCAACTCGAGCGCCGTGATCGCCAACCGGGTCTCCTACTTCTACGACTTCCGCGGGCCGTCGATGGCCATCGACACCGCGTGCTCGTCGTCGCTCGTGGCCGTGCACGAGGGCATCAAGGCGCTGCGCGCCGGTGACGCAGACGTGGTGCTGGCCGGTGGCGTCAACGCGCTGATCACCCCGCTGGTGACGCTGGGCTTCGACGAGGTCGGCGGCGTGCTCGCGCCCGACGGCCGGATCAAGAGCTTCTCCTCGGACGCCGACGGGTACGCCCGCTCCGAGGGCGGCGGCATGGTGGTGCTCAAGCGCCTCGAGGACGCCCGCCGCGACGGCGACGACATCCTGGCCGTGATCGCCGGTGGCGCAGTCAATCACGACGGTCGCTCCAACGGCATGCTGGCGCCCAATCCCGACGCGCAGGAGGCGGTGCTCCGCAAGGCCTACAAGGACGCTGGCATCGACCCCACGACCGTCGACTACGTCGAGGCGCACGGCACCGGCACGATCCTCGGCGACCCGATCGAGGCCGACGCGCTCGGGCGCGTCATCGGCCGTGGCCGCGCCGCCGACCGCCCGGCGCTGCTGGGCGCGGTGAAGTCCAACGTCGGCCACCTCGAGTCGGCCGCCGGCGCGGCGAGCCTGGCGAAGATGGCGCTGGCGCTGAAGAACGACAAGCTGCCGCCGTCGATCAACTACGCGGGCCCCAACCCGTACATCGACTTCGACCGCGAACACCTCAAGGTCAACGACGTCGTCAGTGACTGGCCGCGCTACAGCGGCCATGCGATCGCGGGCGTGTCCGGCTTCGGCTTCGGTGGTGCCAACGCGCACCTGGTGTTGCGCGAGGTGCTGCCCACCGACCTGGTCGAGCCGGAGACCGAGGCCGACGTCGCGGTCGTCACCCCGGCCAACGGGGACGCGCAGGCGGTGTACGTCGGGGGCGTCCGGATGGACGAGTACGGCGAGTTCATCACCGACGACGCCGACGACGATCTCGACCGGCCCGCAGCGGCCGCGGTCGACGAGCCCGAGCTGCCGGGCCTGACCGACGAGGCGCTGCGCCTGCTGGAGACCGCGCGCGAGAAGCTGGCGGCCGCCCACGCGGAGAATCCGCCGAAACCGATCGTGCCGCTGGCCGTTTCGGGCTTCCTCACCTCGCGCAAGCGGTCGACGGCGGCCGAACTGGCGGACTGGATCGAATCCCCAGAGGGGCAGGCGTCGTCGCTGGAGGCGATCGGCCGCTCGCTGTCGCGGCGCAACCACGGCCGCTCGCGCGCCGTCGTGCTGGCGCACGATCACGCCGAGGCGGTCAAGGGTCTGCGGGCCATCGCCGAGGGCAAGCAGAGCCCACTGGTGATCTCGGCCGACGGTCCGGTGACCAACGGCCCGGTGTGGGTGCTCGCCGGTTTCGGTGCGCAGCACCGCAAGATGGGCAAGGACCTCTACCTGCGCAACGAGGTCTTCGCGGAGTGGATCAACAAGGTCGACGCGCTCATCCAGGACGAGCGTGGCTACTCCGTCGTCGAACTGATCCTCGACGACGCCATCGACTACACCAACGAGACCTGCGAATACCCCATCGAGGTCGTTCAGACGGTCATCTTCGCCATCCAGATCGCCCTGGGTGAGCTGCTCAAGCACCACGGCGCCAATCCCGGTGCGGTGGTGGGCCAGTCGCTCGGCGAGGCCGCGGCGGCGTACTTCTCCGGCGGCCTGTCGCTGGAGGACGCCACCCGCACCATCTGCTCGCGTGCCCACCTGATGGGCGAGGGCGAGGCCATGCTGTTCGGCGAGTACATCCGGCTGATGGCGCTCGTCGAGTACTCGGCCGACGAGATCAAGACCGTGTTCTCGGACTACCCGGGACTGGAGGTGTGCGTCTACGCCGCCCCCACCCAGACCGTCATCGGCGGTCCGCCCGAGCAGATCGACGCGATCGTCGCTCGCGCCGAGTCCGAGGGCAAGTTCGCCCGCAAGCTGCAGACCAAGGGCGCCAGCCACACTCAGCAGATGGACCCGCTGCTGGGCGAACTCTCGGCCGAGATCCAGGGCATCGAGCCGCATCCGCTGCGGACGGCGTACTACTCCACGGTGCACGAGGGCATGCTGGTCCGGGCCGGCGCCGACCCCATCCACGACGTGGACTACTGGAAGAAGGGCTTGCGGCACAGCGTGTACTTCACGCACGGCATCCGCAACGCCGTCGACAACGGGCACACGACGTTCCTCGAGCTGGCCCCGAACCCGGTGGCGCTCATGCAGGTCGGGCTCACCACGGCCAGCGCCGGGCTGCACGACGGTCAGCTCATCGCGACGCTCGCGCGCAAGCAGGACGAGGTCGACTCGATGACCACGGCCATGGCGAACCTGTTCGTCTACGGCCACGACCTCGACGTCCGCACCCTGTTCCCGCTGGGGGCCGACGACGAGCGCGACCGCGCGACCGCGTTCGCGAACATCCCGCCGACGCGGTTCAAGCGCAAGCCGCACTGGCTCGACGCCCGCTTCACCGGCGACAGCTCGGGCGTGGTGCCCGGCAACCACGTCGCGACGCCCGACGGCCGCCACGTGTGGGAGTACCACCCGCGCGGCGCCGTCGACGCGAAGGCGTTGGCCGCGCTGGTGAAGGCCGCTGCGGCACAGGTGCTTCCGGACGCGGCGCTCACCGCCTACGAGCAGCGGGCGCTGCCGACCGAGGGCGCTCAGCTTGTCACCACGCTGACCCGGCACCCCGGCGGCGCGACGGTGCAGGTGCACGCGCGCATCGAGGAGTCCTTCACGCTGGTGTACGACGCGATCGTCACCCGTGGCGGCCAGGCCAGCACGCTGCCGACGGCCGCTCCCGTCGGCGCGGCGATCGCCGTCCCGGCGGCCACCGCCACCGAGGCCGCCCCGGCGCCGGTCGAGGAGGAGCCGGAGGACGACGCGGCGATCCTGCAGGACAACCTGACCGCGGGCGCCGGCCTGGCGGCGAACTTCGCGAAGTGGTCGCCCGACTCCGGTGAGACCATCGGGCAGCGGCTCGGCACCATCGTCGGTAGCGCCATGGGGTACGAGCCCGAGGACCTGCCGTGGGAGGTGCCGCTCATCGAGCTGGGCCTGGATTCGCTGATGGCCGTGCGCATCAAGAACCGCGTCGAGTACGACTTCGACCTGCCGCCGATCCAGCTGACCGCCGTGCGCGACGCCAACCTGTACGCGGTGGAGAAGCTGATTCAGTACGCGATCGAGCACCGCGACGAGGTCGGCGAACTGGCCGAGGCGCAGAAGGGGCAGACCGCCGAGGAGATCGCCGCGGCGCAGGCCGAACTCATGGGCGGCGCCACCACGGTCGCCGAACTGGAGGCCAAGCTCGCCGAGGCGGGTCACCCGCTCGGCGATCGGGCTGCCGACGACCCGTCGAAGGTCGCTCCGGCACAGGAGATCACGCCCGACTCCGTCGCCACCGACGCCGCGCTGGTGCCCCCGCCGAATGTCGGCGCCGGGGCGCCTCCGCCGCCCCCGAGCGACCCGTTGGGTCCCGGCGTTCCCCCGCCGCCGACGAATCCCGCCGGACCCTCCGTGGAAGCCAAGCAGAACGCCGCCAAGGCGGCGGCCTCGGTGCTGACGCAGGAGGCCGTCACCGAGGCACTGGGTGCCGACGTGCCGCCGCGTGACGCCGCCGAGCGCGTCACGTTCGCGACGTGGGCCATCGTCACCGGCAAGTCCCCGGGCGGCATCTTCAACGAGCTGCCCGCGATCGACGACGCCGCCGCCGAGAAGATGGCGCAGCGCCTGTCCGAGCGTGCCGACGGCATCATCACCGCCGAGCAGGTGCAGGCCGCCCGCACCATCCAGGACCTGGCCACCCCGGTGCGCGAGCAGATGGACGCCGGCGAACTCGACGGCTTCGTCCGCACCATCCGGGCCAGGCCCGAGGGCTCCAACCGGGTGCCGGTGTTCGTGTTCCACCCGGCAGGCGGTTCCACCACGGTGTACGAGCCGCTGCTCAAGCGGCTGCCCGCCGACACCCCGATGTACGGGTTCGAGCGCGTCGAGGGCACCGTCGAGGAGCGCGCGGCGGCGTACCTGCCGAAGCTGATGGAGATCCAGGGCAACGGTCCGTATGTGCTGGTCGGCTGGTCGCTGGGCGGCGCCCTGGCCTACGCCTGTGCCATCGGCCTCAAGCGCGCGGGCGCCGACGTCCGCTTCGTCGGGCTGATCGACATGGTGCGCCCCGGCGAGGAGGTGCCGCAGACCAAGGAGGAGACGCGGGCCCGGTGGGACCGCTACGCCCTGTTCGCGCAGCGCACCTTCAACGTCGAGATCCCGGAGATCCCCTACGAGGACCTCGAAGCGCTCGACGACGAGGGCCAGGTGCGGTTCGTCCTGGACGCGGTGAAGGAGGCCGGCGTCGACATCCCCGGCGGCATCATCGAGCACCAGCGCACGTCCTACCTGGACAACCGCCTGCTCGAGACGGCGGAGATCCAGCCCTACGACGGTCACGTCACCCTGTACATGGCCGACCGCTACCACGATGACGCGATCTTCTTCGAGCCGCGCTACGCCATCCGGCAGCCCGACGGCGGCTGGGGCGAATTCGTCGAGGACCTGGAGATCGTGCCCATCGGGGGCGAGCACATCCAGGCGATCGACGAGCCGTACATTGCGAAGGTCGGCGCGCACATGAGCGCGGCGGTCAACCAGATCGAGGGCGAGAGCGAGTAGACGTGTCAGAAGCCGCGACGCCCGTCAGCCGGGCCCACACCACGGCCGAGAAGCTCGCCGAGCTGCGCGAGAAGCTGCAGCTGGCGCAGGATCCCGGCGACGAGAAGGCGAAGGCCCGGCGCGACAAGAAGGGCATCCCGTCGGCGCGGGCACGGATCCACGCGCTCCTCGATCCGGGCACCTTCTTCGAGACCGGCGCGCTGGCCCGCACCCCGGGTGACCCCAACGCCTACTACGGCGACGGCGTCGTCACCGGCCACGGCATGATCAACGGTCGTCCGGTCGGCGTGTTCAGCCACGACCAGACGGTGTTCCAGGGCTCGGTCGGCGAGATGTTCGGCCGCAAGGTCGCCAAGCTGATGGAGTGGGTGGCCATGGTCGGCTGCCCGATCATCGGCATCAACGACTCGGCGGGCGCCCGCATCCAGGACACCGCGACGTCGCTGGCCTGGTACGCCGAACTCGGCCGCCGGCACGAACTGCTGCGCGGCCTGGTGCCCGAGATCTCGCTCATCTTCGGCAAGTGCGCCGGCGGTGCGGTGTACTCGCCGATCCAGACCGACCTGGTGGTCGCCGTCCGCGACCAGGGCTACATGTTCGTCACCGGCCCCGACGTCATCAAGGACGTGACCGGCGAGGACGTCTCTCTCGACGAACTCGGCGGCGCCGACGCCCAGGCCCGCTACGGCAACATCCACCAGGTGGTGGAGTCCGAGGCCGCCGCGTTCCAGTACGTCCGCGACTACCTGAGCTTCCTGCCGGCCAACACCTTCGACGACGCGCCGATCGTCAACCCGGGGCTGGAGCCGGAGCTGACGTCGTACGACTACGACCTCGACACGATCGTCCCGGACTCGGACAACCAGGCCTACGACATGCACGAGATCCTGCTGCGGATCTTCGACGACGGCGATGTCTTCGAGGTGGCCGAGCAGGCCGGCCCGGCGATCATCACGGCGTTCGCGCGCGTGGGTGGCCGCCCGGTGGGCGTGATCGCCAACCAGCCGATGTACATGTCCGGCGCCATCGACAACGAGGCGTCCGACAAGGCCGCCCGCTTCATCCGGTTCTGCGACTCGTTCAACACGCCGCTGGTCTTCGTCGTGGACACCCCGGGGTTCATGCCGGGCGTCGAGCAGGAGAAGGGCGCCATCATCAAGCGCGGCGGCCGCTTCCTCAACGCGGTCGTCGAGGCCGACGTGCCGAAGGTGACCATCACGGTCCGCAAGTCCTACGGCGGCGCGTACGCGGTGATGGGCTCCAAGCAGCTGACCGCCGACCTGAACTTCGCCTGGCCGACCGCCCGCATCGCGGTGATCGGCGCCGAGGGCGCGGCGCAGCTGCTGGTGAAGCGCTTCCCGGATCCGACGGCACCGGAGGTGCAGAAGATCCGCGCCGACTTCATCGAGGGCTACAACGCCAACCTCGCGGTGCCGTGGATCGCCGCCGAGCGCGGTTACATCGACGGCGTCATCGAGCCGCACGAGACCCGGCTGCTGCTGCGCAGCGCCATCCGGCTGCTCGCCGACAAGCAGATCTCGCGCGTGCAGCGCAAGCACGGCTTGACGCCGATCTGATCCGACGGCGAGGATTCGCCCCATGCCGCTCGCCGAAGGCCAGGAGCTCGCCGGGTACACCGTCGTGCGCTCACTCGGGGCGGGAGGCATGGGCGAGGTCTACCTCGTCCAGCACCCGCGCCTGCCCCGCTACGACGCGCTGAAGGTGCTCGCCGCCACGGTGTGCGCGGACGGCGAGTACCGCGAGCGGTTCAACCGCGAGGCCGAGATCGCGGCGACGCTGTGGCATCCGCACATCGTCGAGATCCACGACCGCGGCGACGTCGACGGTCAGCTGTGGATCGCGATGGACTACGTCGACGGCACCGACGCGGGAGAGCTGCTCGGCCAGTACCCGGGCGGCATGCCGCCGGCGTTGGCCGTCCGGATGGTCACCGCGGTCGCCGAGGCGCTCGACTACGCCCACGGCAAGGGGCTGACGCACCGCGACGTGAAGCCCGCCAACCTGCTGATCGCCAACCCCGACGGACCGGGTGAGCGAATCCTGCTCGCCGACTTCGGCATTGCGCGCCGCGCGGACGACACCAGCAACCTGACAGGCACCAACATGACGGTCGGCACGGTGGCCTACGCGGCGCCCGAGCAGCTGACCGGTGAGAAGGTCGACGGTCGTGCCGACCAGTACGCGCTGGCCGCGACGGCGTATCAACTGCTGACCGGTGCGCCGCCGTTCCAGCACTCGAACCCGGCGGTCGTCATCAGCCAGCACCTGACCGGCAGCCCGCCGCCGATCGGATCGCGGCGGCCCGAGCTGGCCGGGTTGGGGCCGGTGTTCGACCGTGCCCTGGCGAAGTCGCCGGCCGATCGCTACGACCGGTGCGTCGACTTCGCCCGCGCGCTGGGCCACTGCGCCACGTCGGCCGGGGTGGCGGCGCCCGAGGACTGCGAGTCCACCATGCGGGCCGGTGCCGCGGCGCCCAGCGGTCCCCGGCACGCCAAGCCGCAGCCCGCGCCGAGCGGCCGTCGCAAGCCGGTGTGGCTGGCGCTGGCCGCCTCGGCGGTGCTGGTGGCCGTCGTCGTGGCCGGATTGCTGGCATTCGACGTGTTCGGTGGCCGGCGGGACGTCGCCCAGCCGGCGGCTGGCGTCGCGGTGCCCGTGGTGGTCGTCGGTGCGGACTGCGCGACGCTCGGCGCCGCCGGCGTCACCGAGAAGGGCGCGCCGGCCTACTGCGCGCACCTGCAGGCCGCCGATGTCGACATGTGGTCGTTGCAGGAGGGGCAGATCAACGCGCCCACCGTGACGACCGCGGCGGGCGCCCCGTCCGCCGACCCGCCGGTGCTGGTGTGCATGGAGCAGACCGGCGGCTCCCAGAGCGACTGCCGCAGCGACATCGCCCGAGAGAACGCCGACCCCGCCGCCAACGACACCACCCCGCCGACGGCCTGACGCGCCTGCGGAGCCGGGTGGCGCGGCGCCGGCGAAGTCGTTTGCGAAATGCCCGCCTCTGAGCGACAACTCGCGACAATCGCGGGCGTGCCGGTGGTCGATGTTGTCGCGACTTGTCGCTAGGAGGCGGGCAATCTCAAGTGCAAACCCCGGACGCGGGGCGCCGCGACCCACCCGCCGCGACCCGCCCGCGGCACTCCAGCGTCACGCTCGACTCCGCGCGCGACTATAGCGTCACGCTCGGCGCTAGCCGCCGATGCCGTCCGCCGGTTGTCGCGACTTGTCGCTCAGAGGCGGGCAATCGGAATGCACTTCCCCCGGGCCGTGCTCGCGCGACCCGCCCGCAAGACCATTAGCCTGCCGCGCGCGACTTCAGCGTCACGCTCGGCGCCAGCGCCCCGCACCCCTACGGCTGGATGCGGATCCGGCCCGGGCTGTACAGCCCGCTGTGGGTGGACTCGCCGAGGTCGATCTGCGCGGGCTGGGCGTCGACGATCGTGTCGAAGCGCCGCAGCGAACCCCAGTCCTGACCCCAGTCCTTCGACAGGTACGTCGACATCACCGACGCTCGCAGCAGCAGGTCCGTGATCCCGAGCAGGCCACCGTTGAGGCCGTCCTGCCAGGTGTCGGTGCTCTGCAGCTTGGCGTAGTAGTCGGGCGAGATGCGGAATTTCGGCACCTCGGTGACCCCGTTGGCGTGCAGCATCGGCTGCTGGCACGGGAACGCCAAACCGACGGCCCAGTCCATGAGCACCGGCTGCTGGGAGCCGACGTACTCCTGCACCGAACGCACCTCCGGCACGCGCGGCGGGGTGACGGCCACCCAGTCGCCCTGGCTCAGCGACAGGTCCTCGGCGACCACGCGCACGGCGATGGCGTCGGCGGGGATCTCGGCGCGCGGGTAGCGCAGGTTGCGCCAGGACGGCGTCGGTCCGACGTCGAACGGCGTCACCCGTCCGGCGGGCACGGGAGCCCCGTCCGGACCGCGGCGCGCGTACTCGAGGTCGACGGTCTGCCCGGTGGTCAACCCGTTGGCGACGCTCTTGCCGGTGATCGTGCCCGCTGCGGTGATGGTCACCAGCGGGTGCGCGTCGTCGGCGGCGGGCAGCTCGTACCACGCCGACGCGAGTGTGCTCTCCTGTTGCGCGCCAGTCGAATACGTTCCCGCGACCGGCACCCGCGCCGGGTCCAGACCGTAGGGCAGCGGCACGGTCGAGCCGTTGACGCCCGGGCGCGACAGCTTCACCGGGCGGTTCCAGTCGTAGTCCGTGCCCGGCTGCGGGTTGTTCAACCGGATGGCCTCGGCGATGATGCGGTCCGGAACGCCGTTGGGGGAGAAGCCCGCCGGCGACGTTCCGCCGAGCGGCCCGAGCGGCCCGTAGTTCCCCGGCAGCGCCCGCAGGAAGCCGGCGTTCGAGTCCGGTTCGACGAGCACGTCGTCGGCCAGGCCGCAGCCACCGGCGAACGCACGCACGTTGGCCCACCCGTTGGAGTACGTCGGGTACTGACGCACCACGCCGATCGCCATCGACGCCAGCATGACCAGGACCATGAACCCGGCGGCCAACGGGATGGGCGCCGCGGTCAGACGGTCGACGATCCGCGACTCACCGCGCTGCGTCAGGTGCAGCCAGAACGCCCACAGCACCGCGACGGCGGTCAGCGCGAAGAACACCGTGCTGACGGTGACGCCGCCGATCTTCGGCACTGAATTGTTGAACGGCGCACCGAAGTTCGACACGTACCACCACCCGTTGGTGGAGGCGAAGCAGAACGCCAGGACGAAGAACACCAGCGCCAGGAACGTCATCCGGTTGCGCGCGGAGCGCAGCACCACCGGCGACACCAGGACGGTGGCCACCGCGGCCATCGCACCGCCTACCGCGGCGAACAGGCCGAAGTGGTGGATCCACTTGGTGGGCGTGAACATCAGGAAGAACACCGTCGCGAAGATGATGCCCATCAGCCGCCACACCGGACCGCGGGCGACCCCGGGCACCCGCTTGCGGCGCAGCATCATGAACAGCGACGGGAACAGGCACATCGCGGTGAACACGAACGCCACGCGCCGCGAGATCGCGCCGTCGGTGGTCGGCAGGATCAGGTAGTAGTAGCGCAGGTTCTCCGTCCACCACTCCTGGCTGGGTCCGATGGCGGTGCGGATCCTGGTGGCCTCCAGCACCGTCGCGAGCGTCTGGTCGGCGAACACGACGGGCAGGATCACGGTGCCCGCCGCCAGCAGCGGCGCGACCAGCGCCCACGTTCCGACGGCGCCGCGGCGGCGCATGACGATGCGCAGGATCGGGCGGCCGCCGGCGAGCAGTGCGGCCACGGCGATCAGTCCGGTCGGCTGGATGCCGAGCGTGAACGCCGCGGTGGTGATCCCGAGTGCAGCCGGGGTGAGCCGGCCCGACGTGACGGCCCGCTCGATCAGCACGTAGGTGATCAGGGCGCCGGTGGCGATTTGCCCCTCGGGTCGCAGACCGTTGTTGAACGGCATCCACGCGCCCAGCAGCACCAGTCCGGCCGCCCACATCGCGGCGCGACTGCCCGCGACGGCGGGCCCCAGCCGGGGCAGCACCTCGCGCGACAGCAGCAGCCAGCAGACCAGCGCGCAGACGAGGTCGGGCAGGCGGATCCAGATGCTGGCGTCGCTGACCTTCGTCATCAGCGCCAGCAGGTTGTAGTACCAGCCGAAGGGGTCCTCGGGGCTGCCGAACCACCGGAAGTAGTTGGCCATGTAGCCGCCGTGATCGGCGACGCGGGCCATCTGCAGGATGTAGCCGTCGTCCGAGGAGTTGGCGCCGATCACGTACCAGAGCGCGAAGCCGCCGACGACGGCCCCGTCGACCGGGGTCAGCATCCGCCATCGCGTCGGAATCAGGCGGTGCATGCGCCGCCCGTCGAGCCGGTCGAGCTGCCACAGCGCGAGCAGCGCCAGCACCGTCGACAGGATCGCCAGGAGCATCGCGGCGAGCTTCAGCGGCGTCGGGTGCGTGGTGAAGCGGGTGTCGATGGTCGCCGAGAACGAAAGGTTCTGTGGCGCAGCGCCGGTGAGGTCGGTGAAGACGCCGACGATGGCCGGGCGCAGGTTCGGGTCGGCGTAGCCGGTGCGCTGCGGCGAGCCGTCCGGCTGGCGCAGACCGACGAAGTCGGCGTACGTGCCGTCGAGCGAGGACGTGATCTCGATGCGCTGGCACGCGGGTCCGGCGACCCGGTCCCGCGCGACGCTGGCGACCACCACGTTGCGGACGATGACGTCGACGCGCGACTGCGTGACGTTGACGAGCATCGCGTTCAGCGCGGCGTCGCGGCCCTGCGCCGGCGCGGTGCCCAGCACCAGACCGCCGGCGGGCGGCATGTCCCGCACGATCGCGCAGGGAATGGTGGCCGAGAGCTCCACCGGCGCCTGCGACAGCAGCGGTGCGGTGACGTCGGAGAAGCGCCCCTGCTCCGGCCAGTTCAGCGTCGCGGTGGTCTGGGTGACCGGCAGCAGCGGGGTGGCGACCGCCAGCACGAACCCCAGCAGCCCGGCGATCGTGGCGACCCAGCGCGCCACCTTGGCATCATCGCTCACGGCCCCGGCTGCCCTCTTGCCGCTCACGGCCCCGGCTGGTCTGTTGCCGCTCACGGCAGTGCCCTGATCGGTCCGCCTCGGCTCCAGCCGAACACTCGCGTGGATCCTTCCTCGATGACGGCGTCGGGCGCCTGGTCGGACGGCACCACCCGGGTGTAGCGCTCGAGCGAGCCCCAGTCGCGGTACCAGTCGTCGCGCAGGTAGGTCGGGATGGCCTCGGTGCGCAGCAGCGCCTGGATGAACAGGAACGGCCCACCGTCCTCGGCGGCCTGCCACTTGTTCGACGAGACGACCATCTGCTTGAAGTCCGGGATGATGCGGTATTCGGGCAGCTCGGCGACGCCGAGGTGTTCGGCGAACGGCCGCTGGCACGGGAAGTTGGCCGCGGTGGCGATGTCCATCAGCACCGGCGTCTCGCTGCCCAGGAACTGCTGGGCGGTCTGCAGCACCGGCACGCGCGGCGGCGTGAACGCGAACCACTGGTCGGTGGAGAGGTTGGGGTCGTCGGCGACGATGCGCGCGACGTTGGCCTCCGGCGGCGCGGTGGTCAGCGGGAAGCGCAGGTTGCGCCAGGCCCGCTGGGCGAAGATGTCGATCGGCTGCACCTCGTTGAGCGCCTGGAACGTGCCGTCCGGGCGGCGCACGCCCCACTGCAGCTTGAGCGACTGGCCGTAGTTGAACGAGCCGTCCTCGTTGTAGTACCAGATGGCGCCCGCCGCGGCGACGCTCACCAGCGGCCGGTCCGGCGTGCGCGGCGGCAGCTCGTACCAGGCCGAGGTGGCCTTGGCGGCGATGCCGGCCTGGTCCGATCCGGCCTCGGCGTAGCTGCCCATCACCGGGGTGCGCTTGGGGTCGAGGCCGAACGGCAGGAACACCCGCGACCCGTTGACGCCTTCGGGGCCGTAGCCGCCGCCGGTGCCGGCCGCGTAGCCGACGCCGATGTTGGGCTTGTCGTTCGGGCCGTCGGAGTTCACGGTGCCGGGGTTGGCGACCGTCGGCTTGGGCGGTTCGAGGGTGTCGCTGACGCCGTTGGGCGTGAAGCCGACGGGGTTCTCGCCGCCGAGCGGTCCGTACCGGCCCACGCGCTGCCCGGGCGCGGGCTGCAGCATGCCGGCGTTGGTGTCGGCCTCCACCAGCACGGCGTCGGCCTCCCCGCAGCTGGCGTCGGACAGCCCCGACCGCAGCGCCGCGAGGTTGGCCGCGCCGGTGGTGTAGACGGGGTAGCGGCCCGCGGCGGCCTTGAGCATCGAGCCCAGCTCGAGCACCACCATGATCGTGGCGACGACCAGCAGCGGCGTCGACGCGATCGCGCGGTTGCGCCCGGTGTCGGCGACCTCGGTGTGACCGGCGTAGTCCATGCGGAAGTGCAGCCACCCGGCCAGCAGACCGCACGCGATGGCCAGCACCAGGAAGATGGTCGTCACCGGGTAGCCGACGATCACCGGCTGCTTGTCGAACCACGGCACCCCGTAGTTGCCGACGTAGAACCAGCCGTTGATGCCCGAGGTGGCCCAGGCCAGGATGAACAGCAGTGCGGTGACGTACAGCGCGAGGTTGCGTCGGCTGTGCAGACCGACCCGCGCGAACGCGAAGGCCGTGACGGCGCCCAGCGCGGCGGCCAACCCGGCGAAGGCGCCGAACTGCACGGCCCACTTCGTCGGGGTCAGCGTCAGCAGCAGCAGCCCGACGGCGGTGGAGCCGGCCAGCCGCCACACCGGCCCGCTCACCGCACCGGGCACCCGGCCGCGCCGCAGCAGCACCATGATCAGCCCGAACAGGCACAGCAGCAGCACCAGCACCGCGAAGCGGCGGGTCAGCGAGCCGTCCACGCTCTCCTCGACCGTGAGGAAGTAGTACCGCAGGAACTCCTGGTACCAGGGGATGGTCGGGCCGACGACGTACTTGATGCGCACCGACTCGGCGACGGTGGCCAGCGTCTGGTCGCGGAACGCGATGACGAACACCAGCGACAGCGCCGCGGCCAGCGGCGCGAGCGAGGCGAGCATGCCGCCACCCGCGCGTCGCCGGTGCACGACGATGCGGCCGATGGCCCGGCCGCCGACCAGCAGCGGCGCCAGCGCGATGAGTCCCTGCGGGGCGAGGGTGACCGAGAACGCCGCGACGACGATGGCGACCGCGGCGGGCCACAGCCGGCGGGTCCCGATCGCGTTCTCGACGAGGATCCATGCCGCGACGGTGGCGAACGCGATGAGCGGCTCGGGGCGCAGGCCGTTGTTGAAGGGCAGCCACGCGGCGAGGAACACCGCGCCGGCGGTGAGCACGGTGACGCGGTTGGCGGCCACCCGCCTGCCGATGCGGGGCAGGACGCAGCGGCTGACGATGAGCCACGTGCCGATCGCGGCGGCGGTCGCGGGCAGCCGCATCCACACGCTGTCCGTGCTGACCGCGGCGAGGTGCGCCAGCACGCTCTGATACCAGTCGAACGGCGCCTCGGTGGCCCCGAAGAAGCGGTAGTAGTTGGCGCTGTACCCGGCCTGGCCGGACACCCGGGCGATGGTGAGGTTGTAGCCGTCGTCGGTCGACAGCGCGCCCACGACGTGCCAGATCAGCAGGCCGCCGATCACGCCGGCGTCGGTCAGCCACGTCCAGAGCCCCGCGCGGCGGCGGATGCGTGGCGGTCGCCGGCCGGCGACGCGGTCCAGCAGGACCAGGGCGACGATCGACGCGAGGACGCACAGCACGCCGAGGACCATCGCGGCGGTCTTCAGCGCGGTGGGGGCGGTGATGAAGCGGGTGTCGACGTCGACGCGGGCGCCGAGTCCGGGCTGCGGCGCCACTTCGAGGTCGGTGAACAGGCCGGCCACCTGGGGCCGCTTGTCCACCGGCAGCGTCCCGGTGGCGCCGGGGATGCCGACGAAGTCCGCGCCGACCGCGCCGACGTTGGCCCACACGTGGATCTGGCTGCAGGCGCCGGAGTCGACGGCGGCGCGCGGGGCGACGGCCGCGACGGTGTCGCGGAAGGCGACGTAGACGACGTCGGCGTTGGCGCGGACGAACATGCCGTTGCGGCCGGCCTCGATGCCGCCGGCCGGGTTGGTGGAGAACACGACGCCGCCGTCGCGCGGCAGCGAGGCGACGGTGACGCAGGGGATGGTCACGTCGAGCGCCCGCGGCGCGCCGGACACCAGCGGGGCCGTCACGTCGGTGACGAAGCCGTTCGCCCCCGGGGCCTGCGGCCACAGGATGGTCGCGGTGGTCTGGCGCACGGGAAGCAGCGGGGTGAGGGCGCAGAGCAGAAGCCCGGCGACGCCCGCGATGATCGCGACGAGTCGAATGGTCCGGGCAGGCACGAGGCTCAAGGGTAAGGGAAGGACTCGTGAGACCTGCGTCGCCATGCGGTGCGGCCGGAGACGTCGCGCCTAGGACAACCGCAGCGGTCCCGGACTCCACAGCCCGCTGCGCGTCGCGGTGCCCAGATCGAGGCGGGCCGGCTCGGCGTTCGGGTACCACGGCGTCAGCTGCTGCAGCGAGCCCCAGTCGCGGAACCAGTCGTCGCGCAGGTAGGTCGGTACGGGGGTGGCGCGCAGCAGCAGCTCGGTGATGCCGAGCGGGCCGCCGCCGAGGTAGTCCATCACCGGCGAGTTGGCCTCGGCACCGAAGCGGTCCGGCAGGATCCGCCACTTCGGCACCTCGGTGACGCCGTCGTTGTGGCCGAACGGCCGCTGGCACGGGAACGCGAGCCCGACGAGCCAGTCCAGCAGCACCGGGTCGCTGGAGCCGACGACCTCCTGCAGCGTGCGCAGCTGCGGGATGCGCGGCGGGGTGACGGCGATCCAGTGCTGCGGTGCCAGGTCGTCGTCGCTGGCGACGATGCGGATCTGGGTGGCCTCGGCGGGGATGGCCGTCATGGGTGCGCGCAGGTTCCGCCAGGCGGGGGTGGCGCCGACGTCGGCCAGGCCGAGCCCGCCGCCGGGCTCGTTGCGGGCGGCCTGGGCGTCGGTGGCCCACTGCACGGTGACCTCGCCGGCGTCGAAGCGGCCGGCCGCGGTGACGGCGAGTAGCGGGCCGCGCTGGTCGGCGGGCGGCAGCCGGTACCACGCGGAGCGCAGCAGGGCGGGCTGCTGGGTGCCCGAGCGCCAGCTGCCCATGACGGGGACGCGGGCGGGGTCGAGGTCGTAGGGGAGGCGGGCACGCGAGCCGTTGACGCCGGCGGCCGCGGTGGTGCCGCCCTCGGTGCCGGGCTCGCTGCCGGTCACCACCGAGCCGTCGGTGTCGGCGAAGTTGCCGCTGCCCTGCGGTTCCATGACGGGGTCGGCCGAGACGTCGGCGGGAATCCCGTTGGCGCCGAAGCCCTGTGTGGTGGCGGCGCCGAGCGCGGCGGCCACCGGGACGCCGACCGGGGACAGCAGCCCGGCGTTGGGGTCGAGTTCCACCATGACGTCGGTGGCGAGGCCGCACGTCTTGCCGGTGAGCGCGTCGAGGTTCGAGCGACCGACCGACCAGGCGGGGTACTGCGAGATCATCGCCAGGGTCAGCGAGGCCACCTCGAAGGCGATCACCAGCCAGAGGATCACCGCCAGCGGTGCCTGGGCGACGCGCGACCAGCGTCGCGGCTTGCTCGGCAGCCGGTCGGCGCGTCCGCTGAAGTGCAGCCACGCCGCGACCAGCAGCGCCAGGACCGACAGCCCGAGCAGCACGGTGGTGAAGCCGAACTTGAACTCCGGGAACGAATTCGACCACGGCACGCCGAAGTTCGAGACGTACCACCAGCCGTTCACGGTCGCGAACGACAGTGCGGTCACGAACAACACGATCGCGGTGAACACGGTGCGGTTGCGGCGTGACTTCATCGCGGTGGCCGCTACGGCGACGGCGGCGAGCGCGCCCAGCGAGCCGGCCAGCCCGGCGAACACCCCGAAGTGGTGCGTCCACTTGGTGGGCGTGAACATCATGGCGAGGAACGAGATGATGGTGATGCCGACGATGCGCCGGCTCGGGCCGAGCGCGGTGCCGGGAATCCGGCCCTTGCGCAACGACATCGCGACCGAGACGGCCAACGCCAGCAGCAGCGTCAGCACCGCGAAGCGGCGCGCGACCGAGCCGTCGGGGCTGGTGGTGAACAGCCGCTCGTAGCGGATGTGCTCGTCGAACCAGGCCAGGCTGGGACCCACGTCGGACTTGAACGAACTCGCCTGCACCGCGGCGGCCAGCGTCTGGTCGCGGAAGATGAGGATGATCGCGACGGTGCCCGCGGCGAGCACGGGCGCGAGCAGCGCGAGGTAGCCGAAGCGCGAGACGTGTTGTCCGACGATGGTCTTCAGCGGGCCGATGGCCACCAGCAGGGCGCCGACCGCGGCGATGCCGGTGGGACCGGAGAACAGCGTCAGCGCGCCGATGATGACGGCGATCGCGACGGGCAGCAGCCGGCTCGTCGCGACGCCGCGCTCGACCGAGCACCAGGTGAGCAGGATGCCGAGCGCGATGATCGGCTCGGGGCGCAGGCCGTTGTTGAGCGGCAGCCAGAAAGCAAGGAACATGCCCGCGGCGGTCCACGCCGCCGCACGGCTGTGCTTGACGGCGTGGCCGAGCCGGGGGATCACCTCGCGGCTGATGACCCACCAGCACGCCAGCCCCATCAGCAGCGTCGGCAGCCGCATCCAGACGCTGGCGGTGCTGACGTGCGCCCACAGCGCCAGCAGGTCGTAGTACCAGCCGAACGGCGCCTCGGGCGTGCCGAACCAGCGGTAGTAGTTCGCCATGTAGCCGGCGTGTTCGGACACCCGGGCCATCGTGAGGATGTAGCCGTCGTCGGCGGTGTTGGCACCCACGACGTGCCACCACACCATCACCGCGGTCACCAGGCCGTCCAGCGGCGACAGCGACCACCAGCGCGGCGGCAGGACGCGGCGGTGCCGCACGCCGTCGGCGACGTCGAGGCGGTGCAGGGCGATCAGGGCGACGACGGTGAGCGCCACGCCGAACACCATCGCCAGCGTCTTCAGCAGCGTCGGGGAGGTGCTGTAGCGGGAGTCGATGGTGGCCGAGAAGGTCAGTCCCTCCGGCGCCGGGCCGGACAGGTCGGTGAACACGCCGACGATCTGCGGGCGGAAGTCGTAGCCGCTGCGCTCGCCGCGCAGCGGCTGCCCGCCGTCGGATTCCTCGCCGGGCTCCGGTTCCTTGGTCAGCCCGACGAATTCGCCGGTGACCTTGTCGGCGTGCGCGGTGAAGGTGATCCGCTGACACGCCGGGCTCAGCACGTCGGCGAGCGGCGCGGTGACCACCGGGGTGTTGCGGACGATCATCAGCACGTCGCCGCCGACGCGCTCGATCAGCAGGCCGCGGTCCACGGCCTTGGGTGCCTGCTTGGGGACCGTCGACAGCAGCACGGTGCGCTGGCCCTGCAGGGCGGCCGCGGCGCTGCACGGGATGGTCAGCTCCATGCTGGTCGGCACGTAACCGATCAGCGGGGCGTCGACGCTGGCGAGCACGCCGTTCTGCGGCCAGTTGATCTGGGCGGTGGTCTGCGTGACGGGCAGCAGCGGGGTGGCGATCGCGAGCAGCGCGCCGAGCAGCCCGGAGACGATGGCGATGAGGCGCGCGGTCCGGTGGTTGGCTGGCAACGCGGCACCCTCTCGGCTCACGGGCGTAGATGTTAATGACCCGACGTGCGGTGGGACCTCGCCGGTCACCTGCGGATCGCCAGGACGAACGGACCGACGTCGGTGACGCTCCACCGCGGGTCGTCGAACAGCGCCGCGTCGAGGGCCACCTGGTAGCGCCGGACGTTGGGCTGATTGGGGTAGACGTCGCTGGCGAGCCGCAGCGTGTAGGTGTCGTTGGCGCCGTGCCGCATGAGGAACACCGTGGGCGGCGGCCAGGGCATCCCGTCGAGGGAGGCGATGAGGTCGTCGGGCCGGGTCATCGTCGCCCAGCCCTCGATGACGGCGGACCGTTCGGTGAACTGCGCCAGCGGGTTGGCGTAGTGCGACGTCAGGCCCTGAAAGCCGTAGTACGGGTAGAAGGCCAGGAAGCCGTAGTCGGCGGTCATCACCACCGTCTCGTGGCGCGGGCGCCCAGTGGCGGCGGTGATCCTGGCATCGATGTCGGCGTAGTACCGCTCGGCGCCGGGCGGGCGGCGGTCGGCACGCTGGCCGGAGCCGTCGGTGTCGGTGTAGGCCACCGCGATGTCGGGGCGCAGCACGTCGGGGATGTCCTGGCTGAACGTCATGGCGCCGATCGCGCCGAGCACCGTGGCGCTCACCACGATGCGCCGCCCGGTGACCGGGGTGCGCCGCGCCGCGAGCGCGGTGGTGGCGTGCACGAAGCCGAAGACGCCGGCGGCGGTGAGCAGCACCGACAGCGTCGGCTGCAGCCGGAAGCTCAGCAGCGTGGTGCCGGCCAGCGTCGTGACCATCGACAGCAGCGACCAGGCGTAGACCGCGACGACCGCGATCGCCAGCGCGCCGGCCCTCGTCGAGTGCCGTGCCATGACGACGAGCCACACGGTGCCGACGAGGCACAGTGCGCCGAGCAGGGTGAAGGACAGCATGGGAAAGGTGAGCTGCGCCCCGTCGGCGGGCAGGTAGTGCTGGGCCGTGCCGGTGTCGGCGGGCCGGCCGCGCGCGGCGGCCAGCAGGTACGGGCCCCAGCCGAGGAGCGCGATGAGGCCGGAGACGACGGCGATGACCCCGAGGCGCAGCAGCGGGAACCAGTGCCGGCGGGTGGCCGCGACGCACAGGGCCATCAGCACGATGGTGAAGGCGGCGTAGGCCAGCAGCAGCGTGTAGAACAGCGCCGCGACGCCGAGGAACAGGCCGACGGCGAGGACGGCGGCCCAGCCGGAGCGGCCCGCGGTCCTACCGGCGCGCAGTCCCGACCAGGCCAGCACGAAGATCGGCGGCAGCAGCACGGTGATGATCGCGGCGTAGGGCTCGGCCGACGAATAGGCGAGCGTCGTCGCGGCGGTGGCGGTGGTGACGATCAGCGCCAGCTCGAAGCGGATCAGCGCTGCCCACAGCGCGAAGGCCAGCGCGACGGCGACGGCGATCGAGATGATCGCCCACGGCTTGAACGCCTCCCACGCCGGCATGCCGCTCAGCGCGGCGAACCGGCCGCCCAGCCAGAACCAGCCCGGCGGGTAGTAGGGCGGCAGGCCGATGTAGGTCATGTCGTGCGGCACGGCCGAGTCGGTGAGGCGGGTCAGGTACTCGGTGCGGAACTGCTGGTCCACCGAGACGCCGAAGAGGTAGAGCTTGGTGGCGCCGAGCGGCATCCCGAGGGTCACCACGGTGAACGCGGTGAGGAAGGCGACGCCGGCGGCCCGGGCGAGCCACCGGCGGCCGCGGCGCCACAGCCAGCCCGCCGCGCCGAGGCCGGCCAGGGCGGCGAACTGGCCGACCGTGGTGAGGGCGTGCAACTGGTTGCTCGAGTTGAACGCGGGCCACTCGACGCGACCGATCGCCAGCAGCGCGACCACTGACAGCAGTGCGGCGGCGACGGCCGCGGCCAGCATCTGGCCGGCTGTCCGGAGTGTCACGTCAGATGGGGAGCTTGCGGAAGATCGGGCGCGGGACGTGCCGCAGCACCATCATCACGTAGCGGAAGACGCCCGGTGCCCACACCAGGTCCTTGCCCTTCGCCGACGCCGTCACCGCGAGGTCGGCGACGTACTCCTTGTCGACGGTGAACGGCGCCTCCTTGGCGCCGGTGGCATTCCAGTGCGCGATGGTCGTCGACGTGCGGACCTGGCCCGGGCGGATCACCAGCACGCGAACGCCGTGCTCGCGCAACGCTTCTCCGAGGCCGAGGTAGAAGCCGTCGAGACCGGCCTTGGTGGAGCCGTAGACGAAGTTCGAGCGGCGCACGCGCTCACCGGCGGCCGAACTCATCGCGATGATGCGGCCGTAGCCCTGCGCGCGCATGCGCTCGCCGACCAGCACGCCGACCGACACGGCGGCGGTGTAGTTGATCTCGGCGATCTGCACGGCCTTGCGCTGGTTCTGCCAGAGTTCCTCGGCGTCGCCCAGCAGCCCGAAGGCGACGATGGCCACGTCGACGTCGCCGCCCGCCCAGGCCCGGTCGATGACGTCGGGGTGGGTGTCGCTACGGGTGCCGTCGAAGTCCACCCATTCCACGGCCTTGGCGCCGGCCGCGGTCATGGCGGCGATGGCGTCGGCCTTGCGCGGATGGTCGGGCAGGTCGGCCAGCACCACGCGGGCGGCCGCGTTGCGCAGGTAGCGCTCGCAGATCGCCAGCCCGATCTCGCTGGTGCCGCCGAGCAGCAGGATGGTCTGGGGGTTGCCGGTCGCATCGAAGACCATCTAGACGAGCTCCAAACGTCGGGCCATGTCCGAGACGAAGACGCCGTCGGGATCCACCTTGCGGCGCACCGCGATCCACTCGTCGATGCGCGGGTACATGGCATGGAACATGCTGGCGGTGGTGCGGTTGTCCTTCGCGGTGTAGAGCCGTCCGCCGAACTCCAGCACCCGACGGTCCAGCCCGTTGAGCAGTTCGTTCAGCCCGGGCCGGATGGGGAAGTCGACGCAGACGTTCCATCCGGGGATCGGGAAGCTTAGCGGAGCACGGTTGCCGGGCCCGAACAGCTTGAACACGTTGAGGAACGAGACGTGGCCGCTCGCCTGGATGTCGACGAGGATGCGCTTGAACTCCTCGACGGCCTCCACCGGGACGACGAACTGGTACTGCGCGAATCCGTCCGAGCCGTAGGCGCGGTTCCATTCACCGACCATGTCGAGCGGGTGGTAGAACTGCGTCAGGTTCTGCGTCTTGCCGCGGTAGGTCTTGCCCATGCGGTACCAGAGTTCGGTCATCGGTCCGAACGTGTACTTGTTGGCCAGCCCGTTCGGGAACAGGTCGGGTGCGGTGAAGAACTGCGGCGCATCGAATTTCAACGGATCCTTCGCCAGCTTCGGTGGCAGCTGGTCGATGGTGGCCAGCGAGCCGCGCGAGATGACGGCGCGGCCGAGCTTGGGCGGCGCGCTCATCGCGTCGAACCAGCCCGAGGAGTAGGTGTAGTTGGATTCGCTGCCGTCGCTGTGGAATTCGATGGTCTCGTCGAGGCTCGCGGTGACGTCGCCGTCGGCGATGAAGTAGGCCGTCTCGGTGGGCGTCATCGCGATCGTGGCGCGCAGGATGATGCCGGTGAGTCCGTTGCCGCCGACGGTGGCCCAGAACAGCTCGGACTCGTCGCCCCCGGGGGTGAGGGTGCGGACGTTGCCGTCGGCGGTCAGCAGGTCCATGGACAGCACGTGGTTGCCGAAGCTGCCTGCGCTGTGGTGGTTCTTGCCGTGGATGTCGCAGGCGATGGCGCCGCCGACGGTGACCTGCCGGGTGCCGGGCAGGACGGGCACCCACAGGCCGAGCGGCAGCGCCGCGCGCATCAGCTGGTCGAGGTTGACGCCGGCATCGACGTCGACGACGTGGGTGTCGCGGTCGATCGAGTGGATGCGGTTCAGCGCCGGCATGTCGATGACGAGGCCGCCGCCGTTCTGGGCGTTGTCGCCGTAGGAGCGGCCGAGCCCGCGGGCGATGACGCCGCGCTCGCCGGCGGTGCGGACGGCGTCGACGACGGCGCCGGGGTCGGGGGTGGACAGCACCCGGGCGACGGTCGGCGCGGTGCGCGCCCAGCCCATCAGCCGCGTAGTGGTCAGTCCGGAGGTCGTAGACATCGAGACGAGGGTACCGCCCTCAGTGCAGCCGGAAGATCACCGCGCGCTGCACCACGAAGTTGATGACGGTCGCGGTGCCCTGGGCGATGACGAACGCCAGGACCACCGCGGTGGGGGTGTAGTCGAGCAGGCGCAGGAACAGGTGGTTGAGCCCGACCTGCACCACGAAGGTGGTGATGTAGAGCGCCCACACCGCAACCAGCCGGGCGCGGCTCGGCGGCGCCTGGAACGTCCACCGGCGGTTGAGCAGGTAGGCGGTGGTCGTTCCCGCGACCCAGCCGAGGGTCTTGGCGAGGTCGGGTTGCATGCCGGCCACGCGGTAGAGCAGCACGTAGAGGCCGAAGTCGACGACGGCCGACAGCCCGCCGGTGACGACGAACCGGAAGGCCTGAGTGCCGAGGCTCAGGTTCGGCGGCATGGGGGGCTCGGCCACCCGCGCAGCTTAGCCAGCGCAGCGACCACCACCCGCGCTACCCCTCGAAGGCGGGTGGTGGTCGTTGAATAGAGGTCCACCGTACGAACCGATGCGAATCTGGTTAATGACTCTTCGTAGCGGAATTCATGACCGAACCGCGCGTCCGTGGGGTAGTTTCTGCATGTGGCGGGGGGTACGGTGGCGATCCAGTTCATTCGTGCCGCCCTGGTCCCGGCGAAGGAACGCGGAATTGACGTCGGCGTCGCGCTGCGCGAGTCCGGCATCTCCGCCGACCTGCTCGACTGCGACGGCGCCCGCGTCACCCGTGCGCAGGCCGCGGCGCTGATCCGGTCGCTGTGGGCGCTCACCGACGACGAGCTGATCGGTCTGCCCGAGCGGCCCCTGCCGCGCGGCACGTTCCTCATGGCGACGCTCGGCCTGGTGCACGCCCGCGACCTCGACACCGCCCTGCATCGGCTCATCGAGTTCGCCGGCATCGGCATGGGCGTCGACGTCGCTGCGATGACCGACGACGGCGAGACGACGCGGCTGACGTTCGGCCCCGGGGAGGCCGATGCCCGCAGCCAGCTCGTCCTCGCGATCGGCATGGCGGTCGGTCACCGGTTGGCCAACTGGCTGATCGGCGAGCAGATCGCGTTGACGTCGGTCGACCTGCCGGGCGCCGTGCCGGTGCACGCCGCCGAGCTGCTGCCGGTGTTCGGCGTGGAGCCGACGTTCGGGGCGCCCGTCGCGGCGCTCGCGTTCCCGAGCCGGCATCTGCGCGCGCCGCTGGTGCGCAGCGAGGACGACCTGCTGGAGTTCGTCCGCCACCAGCCGCACGGCCTGCTGGCCCGGCAGGACTACCAGCCGACGACCGCGAGCCGCGTGCGCAAGCTGATCGAGCGGCGCGCTGCCGAGGCGGTCACCGTCGAGGACGTCGCGGCGCCGCTCGGCATCAGCGCCCAGCACCTGCGTCGGCTGCTGCGCGACGAGGGCACCACGTTCCGGGCCATCCGCGATCAGGTGCTGCGCGACGACGCGATCGCGAGCCTGGTCCGCGGCCAGGAGTCGGTCGAGGAGCTGTCGGCGCGGCTGGGGTTCTCCGAGTCGAGTGCGTTCCGCCGCGCATTCCGGCGGTGGACCGGCAGCCCGCCGGGCAGCTACCGCGCGCGGCGGTGACCGGCGTCGGCCAGCACGCCGCACAGCGCGTCGACCGCGGAGGCGAAGGCATGCTCGGCGGGGGCGCCGAAGTTGACGACGATGCCGTCGGGGCGGGGAACCTCCGGCCCGGCGTCGGGATGGCGCAGCAGCGCGAGACCGGACAGGCCGACGCCGGCCTCGCCCGCCCGCCGCACCACCTCCGCCTCGGAGCCGTCGCGCAGGGTCAGGAGCAGGTGCAGGCCTGCGGCGAGGCCGCCGATGCCGACGTCGAACGGTTCCAGTGCGTCGAGCAGCCGGTCGCGGCGGCGCCGGTAGGCCAGCCGCATCCGGCGGATGTGCCGGTCGTACTCGCCGCGGGCGATGACGTCGGCCATCGTGAGCTGGGCGATGCCGTTGACGTAGAACTGCTGGCCGCCCAGCGCGGCCAGCGCGCGGTCGACCAGGTGGTCGGGTAGCGCCATCCACCCGAGACGCAGCACCGGCGACATGCTCTTGCTCGCCGAGCCGAGGTACACGACGCGGTCGGGGTCACGGCCCTGCACCGCGCCGATCGGTTGCCGGTCGTAGCGGAACTCGCCGTCGTAGTCGTCCTCGAGCAGGTAGCCGTCGGTGCGGTGCGCCCACTGCAGGACGGCGGCGCGGCGGGTGGGGTGCAGCGGGACGCCGTGCGGGAAGTGGTGCGCCGGGGTCAGCAGCGCCGCGGTCGCCGGCGTGCGGTCGAGGTCGTCGATGACGGCGCCGTACTCGTCGAGACCGATGGGCACCGTCGACGCGCCGACGCCGGCGAGGGCGTCGCGGAACAGGAACAGGCCGTACGCCTCGACGGCGACGGGGCCGCCGAGGACGCGGCCGAGCACCTCGACGGCGTGCCGCGTGCCCGCGGTGACGACGATGCGGTCGGGCGACGTGCGGACGCCGCGGGCGCGGCCGAGGTAGTCGGCGAGCGCCTGGCGCAGCTCGATCCGCCCGCGCGGGTCGCCCATCCGCAACGCGTCGTGCGGTGCCGTCGCGAGCACGCGCCGGGTCGAGGCGAGCCAGGCGTTGCGCGGGAACGCGGAGACGTCGGGGGTGCCCGGCATCAGGTCGTGCACCGGCAGGCCGGTGGTGCCGCGCGGTCGGGCCGGCAGCGGTGGCGCCGAGACGTCGAGCACCCAGGTGCCTGCGCCCTGGCGTGAGCCGAGCCAGCCCTCGGCGACCAGTTCGGCGTAGGCCTCGGCGACGGTGTTGCGGGCCAGGCCCAGGTCGGCAGCCAGCGTGCGCGACGGCGGCAGCACGGTGCCCGACGTCAGCCGTCCGCTGCGCACGGCGTCGCGCAGTGCCGCGAGCAGCAGCTCGCGGGCGCCCCGCGCACCCGGCGTGATGGCGTCGCGCAGCTCCAGGTGCAGGTCGCGCGCACCCGGTTCGGCCCGGGAGGTCACCGGGGAATTCAAGCACGCGCGCGGGTCGCGGGCGTGTCACCGTACGGTCCCGATTGACGTGTGCGGCATTACGCGCCGGACCGATTCTGGAACACTCGATCGAAACCGTCGCCCACCTGGCTCCAGGAGTTCCGATCGCCGAATTCAGCGTCACCGAGACCTGGTGTGACCGGGTGGTGATCGTGACTGCGACGGGGACGATCGACAGCATGACGGCACCGTGGTTGTACAACGCCGCCGCCGTCGCAGTGCAGAAGAAGCCGGCCGGGTTCGTGTTCGACTTCAGCGAGGTCGATCTGGTGGCGTCGGCGGGCATGCAGGTCCTGGTGACGACGCTGCGGATGCTCGGCCCGAATGTCGGCTACGCCGTGGTGGCCGACGGACCGGCGACCAGCCGGCCGCTGAAGATCGCCGGGATCACCGACGTCATCGCGCTCTATCCCGGCCTGGACGAGGCGCTCGATCACGTAGCCGGCAGCGGCGGCTGAGTCCTGGGGATTGGCCCATCGGACTGGTGCTCGATTGACCCACGTCGACGGGGCAATGTGGGCTTAGCGTCAGTGTCATGACCCAGACACTCGACCACCCGACCGCCATCGACCGGCTCGCCATCTACAAGGTCTCGCCCGAGATCTACGACGCCATGATGAAGCTGTCCGCGGCGTCTGCGAAGGACGTCGACCCCACGATCGGCGAGCTGGTGAAGATCCGTGCCAGCCAGATCAACCACTGCGCGTTCTGCCTCGACATGCACGTGGCCGACGCCCGCAAGCAGGGCGAAACCGAGCAGCGGCTGGCGCTGGTCGCGGCGTGGGAGGAGGCCGGCGACCTGTTCACCGAGCGCGAGCGCGCGGCCCTGCAGCTGACCGAGGCCATCACCGAACTGCACCACGGCCACGTCTCCGACGAGGTCTACGCCGCGGCGGCCGCGGTGTTCAGTGAGAAGGAACTCGCACAGGTCATCGCGATGGCCGTGACCATCAACGCCTGGAACCGGTTCAACGTCGCGACGCGGATGAAGGCTCCACGCCGCTGACGCTAGAAGGGCGGGGGATGAGCGAGGATCTCCGCTCGATTCACCGCGCGTTCACCCTCGATGCGTGCGGCCACGTCCTCGGCGCGGGTACGTCGGCGACGGGGCATGGTCAGCTGCCGTGCTTCCGCCGCCGGCGGGACCGGTCGGGCGACGACGGACCCGGTCGGCACCGCGAGATGCGGGAAGAACAGTGCTCCCAGCGGCGTGGAGGCGTACGTCCTGCCCGTCGGCGAGGTGACGACGACGGTGCCGTCGGGTCGCTGCGCGTCGGACCATCCGCCGGGCCCGGTCCAGAACGTTTTGAGCAGGTGGTGATGACGGCAGTACGCCTTGAGATTCGACGGGTGAGTCGGCCCGTACGGCCACGGAATCGTGTGGTCGTCATCGCACCGGTCCGCGGGGCGGTCGCAGCCCGGCCACCGGCAGGTCAGGTCGCGGCACAGGACGAACTCCGCCGCCGCGCGTGTGGGGCGGTAGCCGACGACCGCACCGAGGTCCTTCGATGCGGCGACTGGCCGGACCTTCGCCCGGCCGGACCGGACCATCTCCTCGACCGCCCCGCCCCGCACGGGACCGCGGCCGACGACGAAGCCCGACCGGCTGGACTCACCGACGACGGTGGCGGCCTCGGCGAGGACGTGCACGACGATCTGACTCGACCCGACCGACGAGTCGTCCGACGAGCACGCCTCGGTCCCGCACCGGCACGCCAACGTCGTGAACCCCTCGGCCAATCGGACGAGCGCATCGGCGCGACGCTGGTCCTTCGTTCGCGGATCGGCGTCACACACCGCCGAGGCCATCGCATCGAGTCGACGGTCGACGATGTCTCCGTCCGTGACCGGAAGGCGGCCATCGAGCCTGCTCGTTCCCGCGTCGTCCGAAGTGACGGTGACGTAGCGGGTTGCCTCTCGTTCCTTCGCGAGGCGCACGGCCTCCGGGTCGACGTCCAACACGAGCCAATCGAGCACCCACTCGAGCTTGCGGCGGGAAAGGCCGTTCCAGCCCGGCGCTGAGCGTGCCAACGTGACGTCGAGTCGAGCGAGGATTTCCGGGTCACCGACCAATGCAGTCCGGTCGTCGATGCTCGCGATGACGCGCTGGTCGACGTCGCCGGCAAGGCAGCGTTCGGCCAGCAGGGGGAAGCGCGCGACGAGCGTAATGCCCAGGCGCATGTCCGCCGCGGCACGAAATCGACTGATTCCGAGTTCGGCACCCACTTCTGCGGCAGCCGAGTCGACGGCGTCGACGCACCAGATCGCGCTGCGTGGGTCGGCAGAAGCGTCTCGCCGCATGGCGAACACGCCCGCGGCAATCAATCGGCGGGAGGCAGCGCGTCGTTCGTCGCGCAGTGCCTCGCCGAGCGACGCGATCAACTCCGCGTCGCCGAGCCCCTGAATGCCATCGAACACGTGTTCGATTCTATGTCGAACCTCCGACACATCGGCTACACCCAGTACGGCACGCGCGCCCGGTACTGCCGCATGGCGAACGCCGTGACGGTCCAGCCGATGACGGTCAGCGCGATCACCACCACCCAGTGGTGCAGCTCCTGGTCGTCGCCGAGCAGTGGTGCCCGGACGATGTCGACGTAGTGCAGCAGCGGGTTGAACTCGATGACCTTGGCCCACCCGCCGGCGCCCTGGCTGCGCAGCGTCTGGTCGTTCCAGATGATCGGCGTCATGTAGAAGAGCAGCTGCACCAGGCTGAACAGCAGCGGGCTGATGTCGCGGTACCGCGTGGCGAGGATGCCGAAGCACAGCGCCACCCACACGCAGTTCAGCACGAGCAGCGCGAGCGCCGGGATCACCGCGAGGTCGGTCCACTTCCACGGCTGCGGGAAGATGATGGCGATCACGACGAAGATGATGATGTTGTGCGCGAACAGGATCACCTGCCGCCACACCAGCCGGTAAACGTGCACCGACAGTGGCGTCGGCAGCTGCTTGATCAGTCCCTCGTTGGCGACGAACACGTCGGCGCCCTCGAGGATCGCGGCGTTGATCAGGTTCCAGATGATCAGCCCGAGCGTGACGTAGGGCAGGTGCTCGGCGAGTTCGAGGTGGAACAGCTTGGAGTACAGGCCACCCAGTGCGACGGCCATGGTGCCGGTCGCGATGGTGATCCAGATCGGCCCGAGCACCGAGCGGCGGTAGCGCTGCTTGATGTCCTGCCACCCCAGGTGCAGCCACAGCTCGCGCTTGCCGAACCCCTCGGTCAGGTCGCCCCACGCCCGCGCCATCGTCTTGGACTGTGCGGCGGCGTCGATGATCGTCATGTCGTCCTACTCCCGAACTTCTCGCGTCGTCCCAAGCGCCGCAACCGGATCCACTCGGCGAAGCCGGCCGGGTCGCGCTGCGTCACCAGGAAGAACCACCCGAACCGCAGCCACTCCTGGGGCACCAGCCGTCGCATGCCGCGCTGCGCCTGCAGATAGCCGCGGTTGCGGTAGGTGAAGTACCGCTTGGTGTCGTCGGCCGGGTACTGCGTGTGCATGCGCCCGCCGAGGATCGGCTTGAACTCGTCACTTCCCTGCGGGTGCAGGTACACCGCGTCCAGGCACGTGCCGAACGGCAGCCCGGACAGCACCAGCCGGCGGTGCACGTCCACCTCGTCACCGCGCACGAACAACCGGATGTCCGGCACGCCAACGGCATCCACCGTCGACGCGCGGAACAGCGCCCCGTTGAACAGCGACGCGATCCCCGGCAGCAGATCGCCGGTGCCCGATTGACGGCTCGCCGTCGTGCCCTCCACACGCAGCTCCGCGACGCGCCGCCGCCACACCAGCCCGCGGCGCAGTGGAAACGCCAGCCGCGTCGGGTCGTCCATGTCGCACACCATCGGCGACACCTGAGCCAACCCGTGCCGGTCCGCGCAGCCCAGCAGCGTGCCGAGCACCGACGCGTCGGCCGGCCGGCCGTCGTCGTCGGCCAACCACACCCAGTCCGCGCCGAGCGCGAGCGCGTGCAGCATGCCCAGCGCGAAGCCGCCGGCACCGCCGAGGTTGCGCTGCGACCCGACGTACGTGCTCGGAACCGACTGCGCCGCAACGAGGTCGGCGACGGCGGGGTCGGCGTCGTTGTCGACGACGATCAGGTGGTCGGGGGCGCGGTCCTGACCGCACACCGCCGCGAGCGACCGCGCCAGCAGCTCCACCCGTCGGTGGGTGACCACCACCGCGATGACATTAGCCACGCGGCGCGTCCCACCGACTGTTCTCCTCGATCACCTCGCGGACGTGGCGGGCCGCGTCCTCGCCCTCGTACGCGCGGACGATCTCCTCGATGCCGCCGGTCATCTTGATGGTGCCGTGGTCCACCCACATCGCGGTGTCGCACAGCTGGGCGAGGAATTCGTTGGAGTGGCTGGCGAACACCAGGATCCCCGACCGGGCCACCAGATCCTGCAGCCGGGTGCGCGCCTTCTTCATGAACTCGGCGTCGACGGCGCCGATGCCCTCGTCGAGCAGCAGGATCTCCGGGTCGATGCTGGTGACCACGCCCATCGCGAGCCGCACCCGCATGCCGGTGGAATACGTGCGCAGCGGCATCGACAGGTACTCGCCGAGTTCGGTGAACTCGGCGATCTCGTCGACCTTGGCCAGCATCTGCTTGCGCGTCTGCCCGAGGAACAGCCCCCGGATGATGATGTTCTCGAAACCCGAGATCTCCGGGTCCATCCCGACGCCGAGGTCGAACACCGGCGCCACCCGGCCGTGCACGGTGGCCGAGCCGCGCGTCGGCTCGTAGATGCCCGACAGCAGGCGCAGCAGCGTCGACTTGCCGGCGCCGTTGTGGCCGACGAGCCCGACGCGGTCACCCATCTTCAGCGACATGGTGATGTCGCGCAGGGCCTCGATGACGACGACGTTGGACGTGTTGCGGCCGATGGTGCCGCCCGCCTTGCCGAGGAACGCCTTCTTCAGCGACCGCGACTTCGCGTCGAAGATCGGGAACTCCACCCACGCGTTCTGGGTCGAGATGTGTGGCTCCACCGATGACGCCTACAGGTACTGACCGGTCCCGCTGGCGGGCCCGCCGGGCCCGCGACCGGGTGCGGCCATCCCGGGCGGCAGCGCACCCTGGCGCATCTGCTCGAGCTGCTGGCGCGCGGCCATCTGCTGGGCGAACAGCGCGGTCTGGATGCCGTGGAACAGACCTTCGAGCCAGCCGACCAGCTGCGCCTGCGCGATCCGCAGCTCGGCGTCGGACGGCACGGTCTCCTCGGCGAACGGCAGCGTCAGCCGTTCGAGTTCGTCGCGCAGCTCCGGGGCCAGGCCGTCCTCGAGTTCGCGGATGCTGGTGCGGTGGATGTCGCGCAGCCGGTGCCGGCTCGCCTCGTCGAGCGGAGCGGCGCGCACCTCCTCGAGCAGCTGCTTGATCATGGTGCCGATGCGCATCACCTTCGCCGGCTGTTCGACGAGGTCGGTCAGGGACTTGCCGTCCTCGTCGCGCTGCTCGGCTGGGACGTCGCTGATGACCTCGAAGTCGTTGTCGTCGGTTGTCATGGCTCTCGGCATTCCCTCTCGAAAGGCGTGCTAACGAGCCGCCGGGGCATTCGTCCCCTGCCACTCGTAGATGCGGTCCTCGCCGTTGTCGTAGATCTTCTTCCACGACCGCGACCGGTCTAGCGACACTAACCCGTCGGGCATGACGAACCCTCGCACCACCGGCGTGCTGGTCAGCACGTACCGGATGTTCAGCGCGCGCACCGCCTCGGCCACCCGCGGGTCGGTGTCGGCGTCGTCGGCGTAGGCCCAGAAGACGAAGCGGTGATACCCCGGGCCCTGCTGCTGCGGGTAGTCGTAGTGCGTCCACAGCGGATGCAGCCCCGCCACGGCGTACATCCAGGCGGTGCCGTCGGTGTTGGCGTTGCCGATCAGGGTGTCGCGGGCGTCCGGCAGCGTCGCCAGGTACGCGAACGCGTCGAGGTCCTTGGCGTCGACGATCACCCGGTCGTACTTCTCGAAGAACAGGTACCGGTTGCGCGGCAGATAGTGCCAGGCCAGCCCGACGGTGACGACGATGAGCACGGCGGCCGTCGCGCCGGTCCACACCCGGGGACCGACGTCCGGCAGCCGGCGTCTCGCCCGGTCGACGACGAACGCCGTGCCCAGGTACAGCGCGGTCCCGGCCATCGGCGCCAGCAGCATGGTCACCACCGCGGAGAGCCGGCGGGGATCGCTGTAGAACAGGTCGCTGTAGGTCCCGGTGATGGTGCCGAGCGGGCCGCCGAACGGCGCCGAGGAGTGCACGATCGACACGACCAGCAGCGCCCACACCGCCAGCGGCCACCAGATGCGGCGGACCAGCAGGTAGGCCCCGCCGAGTCCGGCCAGCAGGATCAACGCGTTCTGGATCGGGAAGTCGTTGAGGTGGCGGGTGTGCTGGACCACGGCGTCGAACAGCGCGCGCTTCTTGCCCTCGTGGGTGACGAAGGCGTGACCGGCGATGATCTCGGCTTGGGCCAGCACGCCGACGAACTGGGGCAGCAGCAGCACCACGGTCGGCACGGCGATGAGCGCCAGGCTGACGAAGTCCCGCACCCGGCCGAACGCCGGGCGCCACAGGCCCTCGCAGAGCCACCAGGCCACCACGAACGTCACGGCGACGACGCCTCCGGTGATGTGCACCGAGAAGACGCCGAGCAGCGCGAGCACGGCCAACGGGATGCGGTTGCGGTGCCGCACCGCCGACGCGATCAGCACCATGGCCGGAACGGCGATGCCGTAGGCCACCAGGTTCGGCATGGACGCGGTGTCGAACTCGACGTAGGGCAGCGCGGTGAACGACGCCGCGAGCGCCGCGGCGGCCGCGGCGCTGCCCGCGACGCGCCATTGGTCGTCCAGGCGCGGGCGCAGCAGGTGCCAGGTGAGCGCGGCCGCGCTCACCGGGAAGAGCCACACCGCCGCGATCAACGAGGCCAGCGTGTACGCCGTCGTGGCGGCCGCGCCGGTCAGCTGGCACTGCAGGGCGGCGAGCGCGTGGAAGACCGATGGGTAGTACAGGGCGTCGTGCGTCTCGACGTTGCGCAGCTCGCCCATGTGTGTCGGCGAGGCCTGTCCGGTCTCGACGATGAACCGGACGGTGTTGGCGTGCCAGACGGAGTCCCAGTTGCTGGGGACGCTTTGCCAGTTCTGCACGCCGTGGAGTGCTGCCACGCCGATCAGCAGTGCGCCGAGCGCCACGCCGGCCGCGACGACCAGTGCGGGGCCGCGCCGCATCGCCCGGTCGGCGACGTCGCGCACCGTCACGCGAGCCAGCAGCAGTTGCAGTGCTGTGACCACGATCACGACGACGAGCAGCGCGGCCAGCGCGGTCCACCCGTTCCACGGCACGCCGAGGGCGCCGAAGGGAAGGACGGCGAAGGCCACCACGCCGTAGGTCAGTGGGGGTGCCACGGCGATTGCGACTGGCCAGGTTAGCTGCGCCGCACGGGCCACGATGGTCCCCGGGAGCACCAGCAACAGCCATGCCACTAGCACTCCGGCCGCCAAGGTCACTGCACTAGTATGGCTGCCCAGGTAACCCGGATCGGCGAGGCGTGGGCGTCAAGGGTCGTCCACGACATCGCCATGGGTAGCGGCACTCAATCGCTCGAAGGTGGCTGGCATGGCATACGACGTCGCCCGGGTGCGTGGCCTGCACCCGTCGCTGGGCGATGGATGGGTGCACTTCGACGCGCCCTATGGAATGTTGCTGCCGGACTCGGTGGCGACGACGGTCTCGACCGCCTTCCGCGGCTCGATGACCACCGACATCGGCCCGCATCCCGCCGCCAAGCGCAGCGCCGCGGTCCTCGCCGCAGCGCGCCAGGCCGTCGCCGACCTCGTCGGCGGGGACCCGCGCGGGGTGGTGCTCGGCGCCGACCGTGCGATCCTGCTGACGTCGCTGGCCGACGCGGCGTCGTCGCGGGTGGGCCTCGGGTACGAGGTGGTGGTCACCCGGCTCGACGACGAGGCCAACATCGCGCCGTGGCTGCGCGCCGCGAACCGTTACGGCGCGAAGGTGAAGTGGGCCGAGGTCGACATCGAGACCGGCGAGCTGCCCACCTGGCAGTGGGAGAGCCTGGTCTCCAAGCCGACCCGCATGGTGGCCATCACGTCGGCGTCGTCGTCGCTCGGCACGGTCACCGATCTCCGGGCCGTCACCAAACTGGTGCACGAGAACAGCGGGCTGGTGGTCGTCGACCACTCCGCCGCCGCGCCCTACCGGCTGCTGGACGTCGACGAGGTCGAGGCCGACGTGGTGGCCGTCAACGCCGTCGCGTGGGGCGGCCCGCCGATCGGCGCGCTGGTGTTCCGCGACCCGGCGCTCATCAACGGCTTCGGTTCGGTCGCGCTCGATCCGCTCGCCACCGGCGCCGCACGGCTCGAGGTAGGCGCCCACCAGTACGGCATGCTCGCCGGCGTCGTGGCCAGCATCGAGTACCTGGCCAACCTGGACGAGACGGCGGTCGGTACCCGGCGCGAGCGCCTGGCGGTGTCGATGCGCTCGGCGGCGGCGTACATGGACCGGCTGTTCGACTACCTGCTGGCGGCGCTGCGCTCGCTGCCGCTGGTGATGGTGATCGGCCAGCCCGAGGACCGCATCCCGGTGCTGAGCCTGGCCGTGCACGGCGTCCCCGCCGAGCGCGTCATCCAGCGGCTCGCCGACAACGGCGTGCTGGCCGTGGAGAACACGACCTCGCGGGTGCTCGACGTCATCGGCGTCAACGACATCGGCGGCGCGGTCACCATCGGTCTCGCGCACTACACGACGATGGCCGAGGTGGACCAGCTGGTCCGCGCGCTGGCGTCCTTCGGCTGACGCCGCTCCAGCCGGTCGTCAGTCGGCGATGTGCAGCAGGATCTTCCCGGCGACCTCGCCGGCGTCGAGCATGCGGTGCGCCTCGGCGGCGTCGGTGATCGGCACGTCCGCGCCGACGATGGGACGCACCCGACCGTCGGCGACCATCGGCCACACCCGCTCGACCACCTCGTCGACGATGGCGCCCTTGCCCGACGGCCCGTCGACCGGCCGCATCCGCAGCCCCGTGGCGATGACGCCGGCGCGCTTGGCGAGCAGCTTGCCGATGTTGAGTTCGGCCTTGATCCCACCCTGGAAGCCGATGATCACCAGGCGGCCGTCGGGTGCGAGCGCGTCGACGTTGCGGTCGAGGTAGGACGCTCCCATGATGTCGAGGACGACGTCGGCGCCGCCGGCCTCGGCGATCCGCGCCACGAAGTCCTCGTCGCGGTAGTTGATGGTGAGGTCGGCGCCGAGATCGCGGCACAGCGCGAGCTTCTCGGCCGATCCGGCGGTGACCGCCACGCGGCAGCCGAGTGCGTGCGCGACCTGCACGGCATGCGTGCCGATCCCGCTGGCGCCGCCGTGCACCAGCAGTAGGTGCCCCTCGCGCAGACCGGCGGTCATCACGAGGTTGGACCACACCGTGCAGGCCACCTCGGGCAGCGCCGCGGCCTGGTGCAGCTCGACGCCGTCGGGCACCGGCATCACCTGCGCGGCGGGCACCGCCACCCGCTCGGCGTACCCGCCGCCGGCCAGCAACGCGCACACCGGTTGGCCCACCGTCCAGCCGGCAACGTCCGGGCCCACCTCGGCGATGCGCCCGGAGACCTCCAGGCCCAGCACCTCGCTGGCCCCCTTCGGGGGCGGATAGTTGCCTGCGGCCTGCAGCAGATCGGCGCGGTTCACGCCGGCGGCGACGACCTCGATCACCACCTGGCCGGACTGAGCTGCGACATCTCCGACGTCCTGCCAGCGCAGGTCAGACGGGGATTCGACGACGATGGCACGCATGGTCCATAACGCTACTCCGTGCAGCTCACGGGCCTAATATGGCGCCATGGAGGGGATGATTGCAGGGCGAACCGCGAGTGCCACGCCCGGGCTCGACATCGCCGAACAACGATCGTGGCAAAACTTTCTCGACGCCGCGCTGCGGCTGTACGCGACGCTCAACAAATCCCTGGTGGAGACGCACCACCTGACGCTCAACGACGTCCGACTGCTCGACATCCTGGACAAGTCCGACCAGGGGTGCGCCAGGATGGGGGACCTGGCCGACGAGCTGATGTCGTTGCCGAGCAGGGTGACGCGGCAGATCCACCGGCTCGAGTCTCAGGAGCTGGTGCGGCGCTGTTTGAGTCCGGACGATGGACGCGGCGTGCTGGCGACCATCACGCCGCAGGGCCGCGCCCGGCTGCAGGAGGCGTTGGCGACCTACGGCGACGGGGTGCGGGCCCACTTCCTCGCCAAGCTGTCGCGCACCCAGATCGCGGCCATGGGGGAGAACTGCCGCCGGATCGGCGAGGGCCTGCGCGCCGACGGCGCACCCGCGAGGCTCGGCCGGGTCTAGACGCCCTAGGCTGGTCGACGGTGGCGTGGCAGAGCGGCCTAATGCACTCGCCTTGAAAGCGAGAGACGGCTAACACCGTCCGGGGGTTCAAATCCCTCCGCCACCGCCAGTCAGATTCCGTACCGCTGGCGAATACCGTTGTAGCGCTCCCACATTCGTGCCGTGCGCTCGGCCGGTGTCACGCGCGCGGTGTGGGCGGGCAGTGCCGCGTCCAGCTCGGCGTGCCGCACCAGCCGGGTCGTCAGCGGCACCGGGTGACCCGCCAGCATGTGCCGATAGGTGAGGTTGCCGCGCTCTAAGCCCTGGGTGTCCAGCCAGTTGGCGACGCCGGGGTCGGTGTGGGCAAGCACCATCCGCACCCGGCCGTCGCCGTCGACGGCGGTCCGGCTCGGCGTGTAGCTCACCGGCCGGTACAGGTAATCCATGCTGGTGAAGAACGCACCCATGTTCGTCAGGTTCCACAGCCCGTCGTGTGCGTCGAACTCCACGACGAGCGCCTCGTCGGGGCGCAGCACCCAGTGCATGTTCACCGCGGCACGGCCGCGCCGGGCGTCACCCGCGGCGTCGGTCAGCGCGGGGAAGGCGTTCGGATGCTCGGCGTCGACGCCGCCGTGGGTGAAGGGGAACTCCGGCCAGTCCGTCATCAGACCGGTGACGAAGTCGCCGGCCCATGCCATCGCGTCGATCAGCGCGTCGGGGTCCGGCAGCGGGCGCGGCGCGGCCATGTCGACCCGCTCGATCGACAGCCGGGCCGGCGTCTCGTCCCAGCGGTCGAAACCCTGACGAATGAACAGCTTTCGGCTTTCCGGTGTGGTGGGCAGCCAGTCCGTCGCGCGCGGCGGCCCACCGACGAACAGCTCGACGGTGCCGTCGGGGGACGTCGAGAGCTGGTGGCCGAACAGGTTGGCCTCGGGGACGTCGCCGAAGGGTTCGTGCAGCACGCCGGGGCCGTCGGGCCGCGCGCCCTGCACGGTGACGTTGAGGAAGGGGGCGGTGCCGCGCGTGCCGGTGATGCGGTAGGTGGACGAGCCGTCGATCCACGCCTGGTGGTAGGTGAAGTCGGCGCAGTCGCCGCCGAGCTTGCGGGTCGGCCCGCAGAACGGGTGGATCATCGGATACCGGGTGTCGCGGGTCTCCAGGGCGAGATCGAAGGCCTGGCCCAAGTTCTGGGTGAGGAAGCGGAAGGCGTCCGCGCGCTGCGAGTCGGGGTTGGCGTCCTTGAAGGCGGCGTCGCCCGCGGCCTTGAGCCGATCGCAGAAATCGCCCCACGCGTCGCGCAGTGCGGCGTCGTCGGCGCCGTCGCCGAACGTCACCGGCCGTCCTCGCCGGCGCGCTCGAGCATCGCCGCGACGGCGTCGCGGGCACGCCGCGCCGCGGGCAGTGTGCCCTCGGCGTCGATGCGCGGGCCGATGAGTTCGAGGTCGAAGCCGTGCCGGTAGCCGCCCGCCAACACGGTGGCGACGAGCGGTTCGATGGGGATCGCCCCGTCCCCCGGGACCGCTCGCGCGGGCAGCGCGCGGTCGCCGAGGACGTAATCGCTCAGCTGGACGGATTGCGTTCGCGGCAGCAGGTTCTCGATCAGATCGGTGACGCCGGCCTCGGCCCAGCAGTGGAACAGGTCGATGCAGACGTCGAGTCCCGCGAGGTCGGCGAGCGTGGCGGTGTCGCGCAGCGTGTGGGCGATGTGCAGGTCGGCGTAGAGCGCCGAGGCGTTCTCGATGGCCAGCGCGACCCCCGCATCGGCGGCTCGCTCCCGGCAGGGTGCGACGGCAGCGGCGAACGCCTCGGCGGCCTGCTCCCAGGTCATGTTCCCGCGGCCGCCGGTCAGCATGTACACGCATCGCGCGCCGAGCAGCGCGGCGGCGTCGACGACGTCGTTCAGCGCGGCGCGGGCCGCAGCCGCTGCCCGTGGCGTGCGCGGCAGCGATCCGCCGCCGAAGAGGTGGTAGACGGTGTCGACGACGTAGCCGCGCCGTGCCACCAGCGGACCCAGTGCGGGATCCTCGAGCTGTGCGTCGATCAGGCTCAGCCGGGTCAGTCCGAGGTCCTGCCACGCCGCGTCGTAGTCGGACAGCGGGGCGCCGAGCATGCCGACGGCGTGCACCGCGAGGCGGTCAGCCACGGTTCTCGATCGGGACGCCGAAGCGTTCCCGGAAGGGTCGGAACTCGGCGTGCAGGGCGTCGAGGTCCTCGCCGATGTCGGTCAGCACGGACGTCGAGTAACGGAACTTGCCGTGCCGGTCGCCGGGGTTCTCGGCGAGGTAGGTGCGCATGGCGGCGGCAGCGTCGTCGGTCAGCGTGCGACCGCTGAAGTCGTAGAAGCGGGCCACCGTGCCGACCGGGTCGGCGACGAAGTCGACGTACCGCACGTGCAGGATTCGCGGGTCGTCGACCATCGGGTTGGTCATGGTGTTGGTCACGCCGGCGCGAGTCATCGCCAGGTGGTTGCGGGCCTCGGCCCGCAGGTCGACCGGGCCGACGATGCCGTCGAGGATGTCGGCCATCATCATGGTGCGCGACGCGGCCACCTGGACGGGGTCGCGGTGCAGCCAGACGAGCGTGGCATCGGGGTAGGCGTCGAAGAATTCCGCGAGCCGGAAGCCGTGGAATCCCTTGAGCACCCAGCGCTTCGGCGGTCGGCCGTACTGGAGCTGCTGCAGCATCGCCCGGTGGATGGCGTACTGCGCGGCCGCGTCGGTGGGCAGCCCGCCGACCACGGTGGGCATCGGGACGCGCCACCACGCCGTCGGGGTCATGACGCGGAAGTCGAAGGCCCAGGTGCGTTCGTCCTCGGGCAGGCCGTCACCGAGCATGTCGTTGTACGGGTGGCTGTGCAGCCACTTCGGCAGTTTGGCGTTGATCTCCCGCCAGTCGGCGTCGGCGCGGGCGCGGCGCGGGTCGTCGGGCTCGGCCGCACCGGGCGGCGGCGACGGGTACATTACCTCCCAGAACCGCAGTGCGCGCGACTCCGGGTCCACCGACATCAGCGCGTGCATCAGCGTGGTGCCCGAGCGGGGCTCCCCGGTGGCGAACATCGGGCGGTCGATCACCTCGTCGGCCGTGCCGTACCGCTGCCGGTCGGCGAAGAACTCGAGCCGCGAGGTGAGCAGGCCCAGGCACACCTCGGCGGCTCGCGCCTGCCCGTCGTCGTCCATGCCCAGTGCGCTCAAGTGGTCCACGGCCACCGAGAACCGCTGCGACAGAGTGGGATCGCCGAAGTCGTCGAGTCCCGTGGCGGCGCGCGCGGCGGCCAGCAGGGCGGCGGCGTCCAGCGGCGTGCTCACGGGGCCTCGCAGAGGCGCAGCAGTTCGTCTTCGGTCTCGCGGACCAGGTCCGCCGACGCTGCGGCGTGGCGCAGGCCCGCCATGGCGCCGTAGTCGAGGATCTTCGGCACCCGAAGCCCCGCGTCGACGAATTCCTTGATGCGCCGCGCCACCTGCCGGGGCGTGCCGTGCGGCACGACGGCCAGCACGGCCTCCGGGTCGGTGCGGTCGAGGAAGTCGACGATGCGCTCGCGGGTCAGCACGGCGGGGTCGATGTCCTGGAAGCCGCGCCACCGGTCGCCCAGGGGATGGTCGAAGCCGAAGTCTGCCAGCGTCTTCGCCGAGACCTGCAGCAGGAACGCCTTGACCAGTGGGGCGGCGACCACCTCGGCGAGTGCGTCGTCGTCGGGGGCCAGCAGGCACACCTGGATGAAGCACGGCGTGATCGCCAGCGGGTCGCGCCCGGCCCGTTCGGCCGACGTGCGCACCACGGCGAGCATGTCGGCGTAGTGCTCGGGCGTCCACGCACCGGCGGGCCACCAGCCGTCGGCGTGGCGTCCGGTGATCTCGAGCATCCGGGGCCCGCTGGCGCCGATCCAGATTGGCGGGGGAGACCCGCCGTAGGGTTCGGTGTCCAGCCGGGCACCGTCGAGCCGGTAGAAGCGGCCGGCGAAGTCGACCGGCCCGTCGGAGCGCCACAGCAGCCGGATCACGTGCAGCGCCTCCTCGAAACGGCTGACGGGTGAGGTGAAGTCGAAGCCGTAGGGCACCACGTTCTCGGTCTCGCCGCTGCCGAGTCCGAGGATGAAGCGGCCACGGGCGAGGTGGTCGATGGTCAGTGCGGACTGCGCGAGCATCGCCGGGTGGCGGCGCACGGTGTCCACGACGCTGGTGGCGAGCGGCACGGTGTGGGTGAGCGCGGCGGCGGCCGCCGCGACGGCCATCCCGTCGAGATGGCGGTGCGGCGATGGCGACGCAGTCGCGAGGTCGGTGAACTCCGGCGTCCAGATCGAGTCGGGCCAGAAGCTCACCATGTGGTCGGGCAGCCACACCGAGTGGTAGCGGCCGTCGTCGAGGCGGGCCAGGACGTCGAGGTCCAGCGGCAGCGTGGTGCGCAGGAATGCCGCGGGCTGAACCGTCACGCCGTGATGCTAAGCATGTGCACAGCACGGCGTCCCGGGAATGGCGGCTACTCGCCGGTGAACTCCGGCGGCCGCTTGGCGAACATCGCGGTGATGCCCTCGGTGAGGTCCTTGCTCGGCAGGAACGCGGAGTTCCACGCCGCGACGTACCGCAGGCTCGCCGCAACGGCGGCGGTGCGCTGCTCGTCGAGGACGTCCTTCACACCCTGCACGACGAGCGGAGGGTTGGCGGCGATCTCGCGTGCGGTGTCGTGCGCGGCGGCCAGCGTCGCCTCGGCGTCGGCGAAGACGTCGTTGACCAGACCGATCTTCTCGGCGCGCGTGGCGTCGATGTCCTTGCCCGTCAGGGCCAGTTCGCGCAGATGCCCGTCGGACAGGATCAGTGGCAGCCGCGCCAGGGAGCCGACGTCGGCGACGATGGCGAGCTTGACCTCGCGCACCGAGAACTTCGCGTCGGCGCTGGCGTACCGGATGTCGACCGCGGAGATCAGGTCGACCCCGCCGCCGATGCACCAGCCTGCGATGGCGGCGATCACCGGCGTGCGGCAGTCGGCGACCGCGGTGATCGACTGCTGCATGGTCTTGAGCCGGGCATGGAAGTCGGCGCGCGGCTTGGCCAGTGCGCCGTCGGCCATCATCGGGCCGAGGGTGTCGCCCATCGCCGCGAGGTCCAGGCCGTAGCTGAAGTTGCGTCCGGAGCCGGTCAGCACGATCGCGCGGACGGCCGGGTCGGCGTCGAGCGCGGCGAACGCGACCGGCAGCTCGGCCCAGAAGGCCGGGCCCATCGCATTGCCCTTGCCGGGGCCGGTCAGCGTCACCTGCGCGACCTGGCCGTCGACGTCGACGGTGAGGGATTCGTACGTGTCGCCCATGGGAGGAGAGGCTAGCGGGCCGACCTTGGGGCTACGGCGGCGAGCCGCCCATGCGCTACGGCGGCGAGCCGCCCAGGAGCACCTCGCTGAGCACCACGTCGGGCGGCACCATCTGGCACAGCGCGTCGGCGACCAGGCGCATGCCGTCGGCACCCTCGCCGCCGAGGATCGGTCCCAGCTCGCCGAGGTCGGTCAGATCGCCGAACTGGCCGGCGAGGATCTCCTGGACCGCGGCGGACTGCTCCTCCGGGGTCAGGGCCTGGTACTGCTCGCACGTCAGCGTGGCGGCGTCCCCCGACGGCGGGGTTCCGGGCGAGGTGCGCGGCGTCCGCGGCGACGTGGTCCGCGGTGACGACGTCCGGGGTGACCGCGTCGAGTCGGGCGCGGAGAACCCCGGTTCGGTGGTCATCGCGACGGTCCCGGTGACGGTCTGGCTGCACCCGGCCGTCACGCCGACGGCCAGCATCGCCGCCGCCACCGCGACACGCTTGTCCATGACCGCCACAGTAGGCGCTAGACCCGTTGGAGGTAGAAGTACAGGAAGCGCGGCGTGCCCGAGGAGGTGTCGAGCGCGCCCTTGCCGTTCATGATGCCGATGACGGTGTTCTCGTCGACCTTCTTGAAGTGGTCGTGCACGGGCTTGCCGTCGTACACCATCGTCGCGACCACCTCGCCGCGGAACTCCTCGGCCCACAGGCTGGCCTCGCCGTTCATGGCCTCGGTGTTGGAGAACCGGTTGCCGTCGGCGTCGAGGCAGACGAGCGGCTTGGCGTCCGACGGCGAGACGAAGGTCTTGCCGAACCAGTTGAGCCGGTTCATGAATCCGTTGGCGCGGTGGCCGGTCTGGAACTCGCCGCCCTTCCACTCGCCGATCATGAAGTCGACCGTCGTCGGCTGCAGCGTCGCCCAGAAGGCGTCGAGTTCGGCGTCGGTGAGCGGGTCGGTGCGCGCGACGAGGTCGTCGAAGGCGGCGCGGGCCGTGGTCGTCGAATCCATGGTCATCCAATCCATCGGGTGGCGAAGCGGAGGAAGGCGTCGTTCTCGTGCACCGCGGCCACGGTCACCCGCACGCCGTCCTGACCGTAGGGGCGGACCAGCAGCCGGTCGTCCGCGGCGGCGTTGACGAAGTTCTCGGTGCGCTCGGCGAGCGGCAGCCAGACGAAGTTGGCCTGCGACGGTGGCACGATGAAGCCGACCTCGCGCAGCGCGGTGGTGACGCGGGCGCGCTCGGCGACGACCTGGTCGGTGCGGGCGAGCAACTCGTCGGAGGCCTCGATCGACGCGATGGCCGCCGCCTGCGAGACGCTGGTCGCGGTGAACGGGACATACACCTTGCCGAGCGCGGTGATGATCTCGGGGTCGGCGACGGCATAGCCGACGCGGAGGCCGGCCAGTCCGTAGGCCTTCGAGAACGTGCGCAGCACGACGACGTTCGCGTGCTCGCGCACCAGGCCGAAGCTGTCCGGGGCCATGCCGTCGCGGATGTATTCGACGTATGCCTCGTCGAGGACGACGAGGACGTGCGGCGGCACCGCGGCGACGAAACGCGCCAGCGCGTCGGGGTCGACGACGGTCGACGTCGGGTTGTTCGGATTGCAGACGAAGATCAGGCGAGTGCGGTCGGTGATCGCCGCGAGCATGGCGTCGAGGTCGAAGACGTGGTCGCGCAGCGGTACCTGAACCGGCGTCGCCCCCGCGGTGCGGACCTGCAGCGGGTAGATCTCGAAGCTGCGCCAGCCGAAGAGCACCTCGTCACCGACGGACGACGTGATTTGGATGAGCTGCTGGCACAGGCTCACCGAGCCGCACCCGACGGCGATCTGTTCGGGAGCGAAGCGGCCGCCGTCCAGGGACTTGGCGAGGCACTCGCGCAGTTCGACGTAGCCGTTGTCGGGATAGCGGTTGATGGTGTCGGTCGCGGCGGCGATCGCGGCACGCACGCTGGGCAGCGGACCGTTCACGGTCTCGTTGCTCGCGATCTTGATAGCGCCCGGCACGGTGCGGCCCGGAGTGTAGGCGGGGATGTCGGCCAACTCGGGACGGAGACGGGCGGTCACCGGGCCAGTCTAGGGTCCGCCCGATTCAGCCCCGCCTCCCGGCTTTTGCCTTCTCTCGGGCGGCCTGTGTACGCTTGCCCCTCGGATCGTTCGGGAGGCGTGCCAGAGCGGCCGAATGGGACTCACTGCTAATGAGTTGTCCCCCTTACAGGGGACCGGAGGTTCAAATCCTCTCGCCTCCGCCACACTGGCACCCGCCAGAGTGAACAAGTGAATAGCACGGCGCCCGTAGCTCAACGGATAGAGCATCTGACTACGGATCAGAAGGTTAGGGGTTCGAATCCCTTCGGGCGCACTCGACGTTCCCCGCATCTCTCGCGGGAGAACCACTGCCACATCTTCTGCCGCGACGCGTGACCACTCGCGTACGTCATTTCGCGCACGGCACGGCCCGCTCGGTATAACGTGACCCCCGAAATATTGACGAGGGGGTAAGCATGGCTGGAACCACGACTCGCGGACGGCACCGTCGCGCAGAGGACTTCGCCGTCCGCCGCTGGATCGCCGCGGGCGCCGCATCGGCGGGCGTCGGCGCGGCACTGCTCGGGCTGTCGGCCGTCGCGCCGGCGGTCGCCCTCGCCGACGACGCGGGGTCATCGTCGGGTTCGTCGTCGTCGGAGAGTTCGTCGTCGGGGTCTTCGTCGTCGGGCTCTTCGTCGTCGGGCTCTTCATCGTCGGCGAGTTCGTCGAACCAGTCGTCGTCCGGCGAGTCGTCGGGCTCCACGGCCACGAACTCGGGTACCGATGCCGCGACGCCTGCGGGCGAGTCGGCGAGCAGCGGCGGTTCGACGGCCGGCGGGTCGGCGTCCACGAACCCCGACGCGCCGCGCACCACCGTCAGCGCGCAGACCAACACCGGCACGGCCACCGAGAAGGCCGCCGACGAGAAGGCCGCCGACGACGAGGCCTCCGAGAAGGCCACCGAGAAGCCCAAGGACTCCGCCGCCACGACGATCGCGAACGAGCAGTCCGCGTCGGCCCAGCCCGTGGGCCGCACCGTGACGGCCGCGTCATCGTCGCCGGCCCCGTCGCCGGACTCGTCGCCCGCCGATACGAGCCCCGCCGCCATCCCGGCCGCGTTCGTCGCCCCCGCCGCGACGCCGGTCGCCCCCGCCGCCGCACCCTCGGCGACGTCGACGAGCCCGTGGGTCACCCAGACCGTCAGTGCGGTCAACGGTCCGCAGCAGTTCGTGACCGACTCCGTCACGGGCCTCACCCAATTCGTCCACGCACTCGTCTCGGCGCTGCCGTTGCCGCCGGAACTGAAGTGGCACGTCGAGGGCGCGTTCTGGGCCGTGCGCCGCTCGTTCCTCAACCTGGCGCCGTCGGTGGCGGCGGTGCAACTCACCGGTCAGTCCGGCGACCCGGTCAGCGGCCGGGTCGATGCGACCGACCCCGAGGGCGACGCGATCGTCTACCGACTGGTGACGGGGCCGAAGTTCGGCACCGTCGCGCTCGCCGATGACGGCAGCTACGTCTACACGCCGGGAGCGGGTTTCGCGGGGGTCGACAGCTTCGCGATCGCCGCGCAGGACACCGGCCTGCACCTGAACCTCTTCGACCCGTTCCGGCGCGCGACCGACGCCGCGGTCCTGATGAATCAGGGCGCGATCACCTTCGCGTTCCACTACGCCGTCGGCGACGAGGCGTGGACACCCGAGGCACGCGAGCGGCTGCTGGTGGTGGCACACGATCTCGCCAACCACTTCGTGGTGACGACGCCGGTGACGCTGGACTACGACGTCACCTCGAGCGCCAGCCCCACCAGCCTCGCCAGTGCGGGCAGCGACCTGATCAGCGACGCGGCCGGCTTCTTCCGGACGATCGTGCAGAACAAGTTGCTCAGCGGCATCGATTCCAACGCCGGCGCCGCCGACGGCCAGATCAATTGGAACTGGGCGAATTACACCTGGGCACTCGGCGACACGGTGCCTGCCGGCGCCTACGACTTCACCTCGACGGTGATGCACGAGCTGCTCCACTCGTTCGGGTTCCTGTCCTACATCGGCCAGGCGGGCGAGAACACCGGCCGCACCTGGACGATCTACGACGGCTTCGTCGTCGACCAGAACGGCACCCGGGTCATCCGTGGGGACTACTCGTTCGACACGGCGTTCGATGCCAACGTGACGGGCGGCAACGGCGGCCTGTTCCTGGGCGGACTGGGGGCGGTGGCGGGCTACGGCGGAGCGCTGGTGCCGATCTACACGCCGAACCCGTGGGAGTCCGGCAGCTCGATGCACCACATCGACGACGCCACCTTCACCGGTGATCAGCAGAAGCTGATGAACGCCCAGACCGACACGGGCCTGGGCGTGCGCGTCCTCAGCCCGGTGGAGCTGGGCATCCTGCGCGACCTCGGCTACACGGTGGTGAACCAGCCCGTCAGCATCGCCGCCGCGGCGTTCGGCTTCCTGTTCGTGCGCCGGATGCGCAGGCGGCCCTAGGCGGCGCGCCTCGCGGTTGCGAGGATGTGTGCATGACCTCCTCCGTGATCGACCGCTGGCACGCCTTCATCGACGGCGGTCACGACCCCGACGTTCTCATCGACCTGCTCGCCGAGGACGCGGTGTTCTACTCGCCCGCGATCTTCTCGCCGCAGAAGGGCCGGGAGAAGACCGCCATGTACCTGAGGGCGGCCGCGAAGCTGTTCGGCGACACCGACTTCCACTACGAGAAACAGTGGATCGGGGAGCGGTCGGCGGTGCTCGAGTTCGCGGCGACCGTCGACGGCACGTACGTCAACGGCGTCGACATGATCCAGTGGAACGACGACGACGAAATCATCGAGTTCAAGGTCATGCTCCGCCCGTTCAAGGGCCTTCAGCTGGTGATGGGAAAGATGGCCGAGCTGCTGGCCCCCAGCTGACACTGCTCCCGCAGCGCCGTCGCGTGCATGGGCTTGGCGAAGTAGTGACCCTGCGCGACGTCGCAGCCGTAGTCGCGCAGCCGGTCGGCGGTGGCGCGGTCCTCGACGCCTTCGGCGACGCACGCCACGCCCAGCGCGTGCGCCAGGTCGATCACGGACCGGACGATCGCTGCCGCGCGGTCGCTGTGCAGGACCGGCGCGATGAACTGCCGGTCGAGTTTGAGTTCGTCGATGGGCAGTTCCCGTAGGTAGCTCATCGTGGCGTAGCCGCTCCCGAAGTCGTCGATGGCGATGCGAATGCCGTTGTCGCGCAACCGCTTGATGACGTTGCCGGCGCGCCGGATATTGGCCAGGAGCAGGTGCTCGGTGATCTCGACCGAAAGCGCGGCCGCCGGGAGTTCCGCCGCGGCGAGGGCGGCGGCGATGTGGTCGGGCAGATCGAGATCGTTCAGCGAGGGCGCGAAGAGGTTGATGGCCACCGGCACGTCGCAGCTGGGGGCCGCGAACCAGGTGGCGGCGTCGCGGACGGCGCGCTTCAGCACGACGTCGGTCACGGCGCCCATCAGCCCGTTCTTGCGCACCAGCGGCAGGAACTGGTTGGGCGTCAGCACGCCGTGCTCGGGATGCGGCCAGCGCACCAGTGCCTCCACGCCGACGGTCGACCCCGTCGAGAGGCTGATCTTCGGCTGGTACACCAGGTCCAGCTCGTCGTCATCGATGGCCCGGCGCAGCTGACCGAGGAGCTGGATGCCGGCGACGGGCTGCTTCCGTCGCTTCCCGGCGGATTGCCAGTTGGTGCGCAGCTCGGCACGGTCGACGTGGCGCATGTCCGCGGTGAAGGTCTGCACGCCGCCGACGCCGGTGCGCTTGGCCGCGTACATCGCGACGTCCGCGCGGCGGAGCAGTTCGTCGGCGGTGAGGTCCGCGCCGTCGAGCGGCGGCGTCACGGCGAGTCCCACGCTGGGATGCATGTAGATCTCCTCGCCGTCGAGGAAGAACGGCTTGTCGAAGACCTCCACGACGCGCTGGGCGATGTCGTCCGGCGGCTCGGGCCCGTCCTCCATGAGCACGGCGAACTCGTCGCCGCCGAACCGTGCGATGGTGTCGCCGGTGGGGACGACGCTGATGAGCCGTTCCGCGACGGCGCGCAGCATGGCGTCGCCGCTCGGATGGCCGAGATGGTCGTTGACGAGCTTGAACTCGTCGAGGTCCAGCGACAGCACGGCGACCCGCCGCCCGTCACGGCCGCGCATCTGCATGGCGTGCTTGAGCCGATCGGCGAAGAGCAGGCGATTGGCCAGCCCCGTCAGCGGATCCCGCAGCGCCTGGTCCGCGACGGTGCGCAGCAGCTGCCGATTGTCCGCCACGAACGCCATCTGGCGCAGGATCGCCGCGATCACCAGGATCCCACCCGAGATGAGGATGGGTCGCGCGGCCGACGAGGACCAGAGGTCGGTCAGCCCGGCAACGACGGCGATCGAGAGCGGGACGAAGGGAAGCCAGGAGGCCAGCCGCGACGGCTCCTCGTGCGGAACGGTCTCGTAGCGCGGGGTGTACGCGCCGAGCAGCGCCCCGACGCTCAGCAGGACCAGCCCCAGAGCCCAGCCGATCACCAGGACGTCGTCCGCGGTCTTGCCCGTTGCGCTGTACTGCACGAGCGCGCTGTCGGTGACCGCCATCGTGGTGAGGCCGGCGGTCACGAAACCGAGGACGGGACGCTGGCTCGGCAGCGCCGTGGTGAGCACCAGTGCGCAGATCGACACGACCAGCACGTCGGAGATCGGGTACGCCAGCGCCACGACGAGCGTCGCGAGATCTTGCCGACTGCTGGCGAAGACGTCGCGCAGGACGAGAACCCACGAGACGAGGAAGATCGCCGAGGTGATGATGACGCCGTCCAGCACGGGCCGCAGACCGGTGAGGCGGCGCGCGGACGCGGTGACGAGCAGTGCGGCCAGCACCGTGACCGGAAGGATCAGGTATGCGGCGTCGGCGAACGACGGCGCCACCGGTGCTGAGTCCTTGGCCAGTGAGTAGTACGCCCAGATCAGGTCACCGACGACCCAGCCGGCCAGCCCGACCGCCAGGAGCGACCAGGCGCGGCGACGGCGTCCGCGGGTTCGGTGGGCCGCCCACGCCGCCGAGGCACACGCGAAGGCACTGAACAGTGGTGACCCGAGATCGCCGACGACACGGACCACGTCCGGACCGCCCCGCCCGGCGGCGAGTACCGTGGCAAACGCCACCAGCGCGAGCGCAGCTGCACCTATGAGCAGCCTGACCTTCATTGTGAGCACGTCAAACTCCCAGTTCTCGGCCATCGTTCGATATTTGGCAGAGGATGTCAAGAAAGGGCTGCCTCGGCGTACCCCGTGACGGGTCGTTGAACCAGCAACTATTGGGCATCGAGGAACACCCGAAAGCGGCCTTGCTACGGTGCATCCGATGCGCCTCCTGCTGATCGCCGACACCCACGTGCCCAAGCGGGCGCGCGACCTGCCGGCTCGAGTGTGGGACGAGGTGGCGCGGGCGGACGTGGTGGTGCACGCCGGCGACTGGGTGGAACCCGGACTGCTCGACGACCTCGAACGCCGGTCGCGGCGGCTCGTCGCCTGCTGGGGCAACAACGACGGTGAGGAACTGCGGCGCCGGCTGCCCGAGCGGGCCGACGTGACGCTCGAGGGCGTGCGGATGACGGTCGTCCACGAGACGGGTGCGTCGGGCGGCCGGGACGCGCGCATGGCGCGGCTCTACCCGGACACCGACGTGCTCGTCTTCGGGCACAGCCACATCCCGTGGGACACCACCGCCGACACCGGTCTGCGCCTGCTGAACCCCGGGTCGCCCACCGACCGCCGCCGCCAGCCGCACTGCACCTACATGACCGCCACCGTGTCCGACGGGGTGCTCAGCGACGTCGAGTTGCACCGCCTCTGAGATCAGGCCACATGGATCAGGCCTCCGAGATCAGGCCGCGTGCCCGGTGACGTCCACGCCGATCCGCAGTTCGACCTCGCTCCAGTCGAGCCGGTCGCAGCCGGGTAGCGGTGGCGCCACCGACCGGCGACGCATCCCGGTGGGCGTCGTGACGTGCACGACGTGCCGCCCGTGGCCGTCGTGGCCGGCGTCGGTCACCCACCCGGGGGCCTCCTTGGCGTAGTTGCACGCCTCGCACAGCCCGATCCCGTTGGTAGCCGACGTGGCGCCACCGCGACGGACCGGCGTCGCGTGATCGCGGTGCCGGATCGGCGCGTCACAGAACGGTGTTCGGCACGTGTCGTCGCGCACCTCGAGGAAGCGGCCCAGCGCCTTGGGGAACAACCGAGACCTGGACTCCATCGCCACCAGCGCACCACTGCGCGGCTCGGCGTAGAGCCGGCGCAGCGTCGCGCGCGACCGCTCGTCGTCGAGGGCGCGGCGGATCAGCCGGCGCGCCAGACCGGCCGGCATCGGTCCGTACCCGGTCACTCGCGCCGGTTCGTCGGCGCCGTCGAGCAGGGACCGGTCACTGAGCACCACGTTGACCGCCACCGGTACCGGGACGTCGGCCGCGCGTCCGGTGACGCGCTCGACGAGCGTGTCCGCCATGGTCTGCCCGCGGCCGCGGCCGTCGGCGCGGGCGTCGGCGGCCTTCGTCAGCGCCGCGTACACCGACACCCCCTGCGGCATGGGCAGCAGCGCGGTCACGTAGGTCATGGCATCGGGAGCGGGGCGAATCGTCACTGTGCGGTCCTGCTCGGCGCGCACGGCGCGGTCGACGACGGCCCGCGGGTCGAGGCGGTAGGCGATCTCCTTCGCCCGCGCCGCGATGCGCGCATCGCCGAGGCCCTCGAGATCCGCGGGCCGACCGCACATCTCGGCGTCGAGAGCGCGCCGGTCCTCGAGGTCTAGGCACGCCGACTCGCGCACGATGAGCGTCGCGCGCCACTCGCTGAGCACGCCGCTGCGCAGTGCGGCGTACGTGTGGGGCATCTCGTGGACGAGCGCCCGCGCGAAGCCCAGGTGCCTGCCACCGCGGTTCGGCGAATCCCGGCGCGCGAGGGCAACTTCCGCGGCCAAGCCGCGCCCGCGTCGTGCGGCGGGCAGGCCGAGTTCCGCCTCGGCGCGGCGGCGCCGTTCGTCCCACAGTGCCGTCACGCGCGCCTGCTCGGCGGCCGCCGCCGACTTCAGCCGTTCCAGGGCCGCCACCCGTTCGGCCAGCGCGGCCTCGTCGGCATCGGTCGGCATCGGCGCCAATGAATCGAACATGTGTTCGATGCTACGCGGGGGGTACGACACCGCAATCAAGCGCGATAACCGCCCCCGCCGGCCGCGACGGTGGCAGCCTCGTCGGCATGGAGCAGAAGCCCCCGACCGCCACCATCACCGCCGCCCACGCCGACCACCTCGGCCGGCTTCCCTTCGACGACACCCGCGACCTCGCGGCCGCCGACCGTGGCTTCATCGCGGCACTCGAGCCCTGCGTGGTCACCGCGGCCGATGGCCGGGTGGTGTGGAACAACGACGTCTACGACTTCCTCGCCGGGGAACCGCCGGAATCCGTGCATCCCAGCCTGTGGCGACAGTCCCAGTTGTGCGCCAAGCAGGGTCTCTACGAGGTGACCAGGGCGAGCGGAGCGACGGGAGACGATGCAGCGGGCATCTACCAGGTACGCGGCCTCGACCTCTCCAACGTCACGTTCGTGGAGGGGGACACCGGGGTCATCGTCATCGATCCGCTGGTCTGCACCGAGACCGCGGCCGCGGCACTGGGTCTGTACCGCGAGCATCGCGGCGACCGGCCGGTCGTGGCGGTGATCTACACCCACAGCCACGTCGACCACTTCGGCGGCGTGCTCGGGGTAACCACGCAGGCCGACGTCGACGCCGGCGCGGTTGCCGTCCTGGCACCCGAGGGCTTCACCGCTCACGCCGTGCAGGAGAACGTCTACGCGGGCACGGCGATGACGCGCAGGGCGGGGTACATGTACGGCACCGTGCTCGCGCGGGGACCTCAGGGACAGGTCGGCTGCGGGCTCGGTCAGACGCCGTCCACCGGCGAGGTGGCGATCATCGTCCCCACCATCGACATTCGCTCGACCGGCGAGACGCACACCATCGATGGCGTCGAGATCGAGTTTCAGATGGCCCCCGGCACCGAGGCGCCCGCCGAGATGCACTTCTACTTCCCGCAGTTCCGTGCGCTGTGCATGGCCGAGAACGCCACGCACAACCTGCACAACCTGCTGACGCTGCGCGGCGCTCTGGTCCGCGACCCGCACGGCTGGGCCGGCTACCTCACCGAGGCCATCGACGCCTTCGCCGACCGCGCCGACGTCGTGTTCGCCTCGCACCACTGGCCGACGTGGGGCCGCGAGGACATCGTCGAGTTCGTCTCGCTACAGCGCGACCTGTACGCCTACCTGCACGACCAGACGCTGCGCCAGCTCAACCAGGGGTTCACCGGCGTCGAGATCGCCGAGGACTTCCCGCTGCCCCCGGCACTGGAGGCAGCGTGGCACGCGCACGGGTACTACGGATCGGTCAACCACAACGTCAAGGCCGTCTACCAGCGCTACATGGGATGGTTCGACGGCAACCCGGGCCGGTTGTGGCCGCACCCTCCGGAGGCCATCGGCCCGCGCTACGTCGCCGCCATGGGTGGCCTCGACCGCGTGGTCGAACTTGCCCGCGAGGCCTTCGACGGCGGTGACTTCCGCTGGGCCGCAACGTTGCTCGACCACGCGATGTTCACCGACGCCGACCACGCCGCAGCGCGTGGGCTCTACGCCGACACGCTCGAACAGCTCGCCTACGGTGCGGAGAACGCCACCTGGCGCAACTTCTACCTCGCCGGCGCCACCGAACTGCGGGACGGCAACTTCGGCACCCCCACCACGACGTCCTCGACGATGGCCGGACAGCTCTCGCCGGAGCAGATGTTCGACGTCCTGGCCATCAGCGTCAACGGGCCCGCCGCCTGGGACCTCGACCTCGCGCTGGACGTCACGTTCCTCGACACGGGTGACAACTACCGACTCACGCTGCGCAACGGCGTGCTGATCTACCGCAAGGCCGCCGCCGATCCCGGGACCGCGCACGCGACGCTGCGCCTGGTGAACAAGCTGCGCCTACTCGCCCTGGCCGCGGGTGATCAGACCTCGCCCGGGGCGGACGTCGACGGCGACGCCACGGCCTTCGCATCGCTCGTCGCGGTGCTCGACCGGCCCGACCCGGCGTTCGACATCGTCACCCCCTAGGGGATGCCGCCGTCGGCCCGCAAGGTCGACCCGGTGGTGAAGCTCGACGCGTCGGAGGCGAGATACAAGGCAGCGCCGACGATCTCGCTGGGCTGGCCGGGACGTCGAAGCGCCGAGCCCGCGAAGCGGTTCACCTCGTCGTCCTCCAGTCCCCACGCCTTGCTGACGTCGGTGAGGAACGGCCCGGCCATCAACGTGTTGACCCGCACGGTCGGGCCGTAGGCCTTGGCGAGACCCTCGGTCAGCGCATTCAGGCCGGCCTTCGCGGCGGCATAGGGCAGCATGTGCGGGTCTGGCCGCAGTGATCCCGTCGAGCTGACGTTGATGATCGACCCGCCACCGTCGGCCACCATCCGCTCGCCGAGAAGGGATGACAACCGGAACGGGCCCTTGAGGTTCAGGTTGAGCACGGCGTCGAACAGCTTCTCGGTGACGCCGGTGAGCCCGTCGTAGAGGGGACTCATCCCGGCGTTGTTGATCAGGACGTCGACCTTGCCGAAGCGGTCGTAGGCGGCGTCGACGAGTCCGTCGAGCTGCTCCCAGCGCCCGACGTGCACCTGGTAGGGGAACGCCGTGCGGCCCGTCGACGCGGCGATCTCCTCCGACGTCATGACGCAGGACTCGAGGTCGCGGCTGGCGATCACCACGTCCGCGCCACACTCGGCCGCGGCGAAGGCCATCTCCCGGCCCAACCCACGGCTGCCGCCGGTGACCAGGACGACGCGGTCGGTGAGATCGAACAGGTCGTCGGCGTAGCCCATGCACCCTCCTGCCCCGGTCGCGGTCGACAGTGATGCTCGCACGGGCCCTAGGGTGGGGCAGGGGAAAAGGGAGAAGCGGACATGCAATTGCTCGTCATCCGGCATGCCTTGCCGTTGCGCAGCGAGCCCGGTCAGGGCGCGGACCCGGACCTGGCGCCCGACGGCGTCGAACAGGCCAAGCGGCTGCCGGATGCGCTGGCCCGCTTCCCGATCACCCGCCTCGTCAGCAGCCCGCAGCGCCGCGCCCTGCAGACCGCCCAGCCGGTCGCCGACGCGCTGGGCCTGCCCGTGGACGTCGACGATCGCTTCGCCGAGTACGACCGGGACCTCGCGCAGTACGTGCCCATCGAGGAGGCCTCGCAGGAGGACATCCAGCGGCTCATCGACGGCCACCTGCCCGGCGGGGTGGATGAGGATGCCTTCGTGGCGCGCGTCCTGGCGGCCCGCGACGACGTGGTGACCGCGGCCGCGCACGAGGACACGGTGGCGGTGTTCAGCCACGGCGGCGTCATCAACGCGCTGGTGGCCGACGCGGTGCAGTCGCCACGGCTGCTCTGCGTGCAGGTCGACTACGCCGGCGTCACGCGACTGCTGGCGTCGCGCACCGGGAAGCTCGGCGTCGCCGGCGTGAACGCCGTCGAGCACGTGTGGGATCTACTGCCGCGGAACCAGCGCTGGTGAGCGCCCCGCGACGGTGCCCGTCGCCGCGGTGGTAGAACAAGTCCCGTGACCACGGACGGACTCGACCTCACCGCCCTCGACCGCCACCTACGTGACATCGGGGTGCCGCGCACCGGCGAATTGCGCGCCGAACTGATCGCCGGCGGTCGGTCCAACCTGACCTTCCTGGTCGCCGACGACGCCTCCCAGTGGGTGCTGCGCCGCCCGCCGCTGCACGGTCTGACGCCGTCGGCCCACGACATGGCGCGCGAGTACACGGTGGTGGCCGCGCTCGCCGGTACGGACGTCCCCGTCGCCCGGGCGGTCGCGATGGCCGACGACGACACCGCGATCGGCACCACCTTCCAGATGGTCGAGTACGTGCCCGGCCGGGTGGTCCGGCACACCGACGAACTCGCGGCGCTCGGCGACCAGGCCACGATCGATGCCTGCGTGGGCTCCCTCATCGACGTGCTGGCCCGGCTGCACGCCGTCGACCCGGAGTCGGTCGGTCTCGGCGGCTTCGGTCGGCCCGTGGGCTACCTGGAACGCCAAGTGCGACGCTGGGGTTCGCAGTGGGACCTGGTGAAGACCGACGACGACCCGCGCGACGCCGACGTCCGGCTGCTGCATGCCAAGCTGGGCGAGCGCATCCCGGCCGAGACGCGCAGCGCGATCGTGCACGGCGACTACCGCATCGACAACACCATGCTCGACGCCGAGGACGCCACCGTCGTGCGTGCGGTCCTCGACTGGGAGATGTCGACCCTCGGCGACCCGCTCTCCGACGCGGCACTGATGTGCGTCTACCGGCACCCCACCTTTAACAGCGTGCACGCCGACGCGGCGTGGGCGTCCGACCTCGTCCCGCCCGCCGATCAACTCGCACAACGTTATTCGGTCGCCTCGGGCCAGGATCTCGCGCACTGGGACTTCTACATGGCGCTCGCCTACTTCAAGCTCGGCATCATCGCCGCGGGCATCCAGTTCCGCGAGCGGATGGGTAGCCACGCCGCGGGCGGCGAGATCGGGTCGGGCACCGAGATGGGTGAGAAGGTGGGCGCCGCGGTCGCCCCGTGCATCGCCATGGGGCTGGCCGAACTCGGCTGACCCGCCGCGCGGTTTGGCGCGAATCGTGGTGGGGTAGAGACCCTCGCCCCCACCAACAGGAAGGCGGTCGCCATGCCGTCGGAATCCCCGAGCGAGCTGCGGCGCGAGGTCGGCGCCCACCTCGACGTGTCCATCGACGCGCCGACCACCGTCGAATGGCAGATCGCCGTCGCGCCGCACCCGGGCGCCACGGTCACCGAGTCGCTGTCGTTCACGTTGGACGGCAAGGAGATCGAGGCCGCCGAGATCACCGGGGAGCACCGCAACCGGATCCACAAGTTCGACGTCGGGGTGGGCACGCTGATCGCCGACTACCGGGCGACGGTCGTCGGCCGCGCCGAGCCGCCGGCGGTCACCGACCTGGATCCGTCGACGTACCTGCGGCCCAGCCGGTATGCCGAGGCCGACAAGTTCTTCGGCTTCGCCGCCACCGAGTTCGGCGCGTACACCGATTCGGCGACGCTGCTGGAGAAGGTGTCGGCCTGGGTGGGCAGGCGCCTGCAGTACGTCCCCGGTTCGTCGGACCCCATCGACGGCGCCGCCGACACCCTGCTGTCCGGCAAGGGCGTGTGCCGTGATTACGCCCATCTGGTGGTCGCCCTGCTCCGGGCGGTCAACGTCCCGGCGCGGCTCGTCGCGGTCTATGCGCCGGGCTGCCATCCGATGGATTTCCACGCCGTGGCGGAGGCCCTCGTCGACGGGCATTGGCGGGCGGTGGACGCGACGTGCCTCGCGCCACGCCAGTCGCTGGTGCGCATCGCCACCGGTCGCGACGCCGCGGACACGGCCTTCCTCGACAACCACGGCGGCTCGCTCACGCTGAACTCCGCCACCGTCACGGCCGTGGTGGACGGCGACCTACCGGTCGACTCCGTGCACGACGTCGTATCGATCCGCTGAGCGTCGATCCGCTAGCGGATGGCGGCCTTGTAGTTCTTCTTCGCCGCCCGCCGCAGCTGGAAGATGCGCGCGGCGCCGGCCAGCACGGTGATGAGGCCACCCAGCACCGCCGCGGCCAGCATCGAGACGCCCAGTGGCAGGCTCCACTCCCAGCCGAGGAAGTGCAGGATGACCGACTCGGTGTTCTGGGCGATGAAGATCAGCAGGACGATCAGGACCAGGAACCCGACGATCAGCGCCGACCACAGGGCGCCGGCGCGGGTGAACTTCACGGCGCTGGCCGGGGGCGGCGGATTCGGCGCGGGCGCGGGGTCCACGTTGGGGGCGCCCAGAGTGGGGTCCGGCACGGCCGGATCCAGGGAGCCGGGGTTCCCCGGATCGTGGGCCGGGACGTGCGGATCGGTGCTCATGGGTTCATCATTGCCCCTCTGACATGCGAATGAAACAACTTCGCGCGGGGTAACCGTTCGGCCGCGCGCCCAACGTCGCGCACGAGCCAAACCCGGGCGACGTCGCGCGATGGCCGTTACTGTCGCCTTCTGGCCATCGCACTCGACGTCGAAGGGACGTTCGCATGGAATCGGCACACCGGGCCGTACGGTCGCGCGCGCTGGCGGTGATCGCGGTCCTGCTGATCGGCGTCCTCGCGGCGTGCGGCAGCTCCAATCCGCTCGGCGGCGGGCAGATCTCCGGAGACCTCAAGACCATCAAGGTGGGCTCGGCGGACTTCCCGGAGTCGCGCATCATCGCCGAGATCTACGCACAGGCGTTGGAGGCCAACGGCTTCGACATCAGCCGCCAGTACGGCATCGGCAGCCGCGAGACGTACGTGCCCGCGGTCAAGGACCACTCGATCGATCTCATCCCCGAGTACACCGGCAACCTGCTGCAGTATTTCGACAAGAACACCACGGCCACCGACCCGGACGCCGTGCTGCTGGCGCTCTACGACGCGCTGCCCGGGGATCTGTCGATCCTCACCCCGTCACCGGCCAACGACCAGGACACCGTCGCGGTCACCTCGGAGACCGCGCAGCGGTGGAACCTCAAGACCATCGGCGACCTGGCCCGGCACTCGGCCGAGGTGAAGTTCGGCGGCCCGTCGGAGTTCATCAACCGCAAGGAGGGACTGCCGGGCCTGAAGGAGAAGTACGGCCTCGACGTGCCGCAGTCGAACTTCGTCGCGATCAGCGACGGCGGCGGCCCGGCGACGGTCCGGGCCCTGGTCGACGGCACCGTGACCGCCGCAGACATCTTCAGCACCTCGCCCGCCATCCCGCAGAACCGGCTGGTGGTCCTCGAGGACCCGAAGAACAACTTCCTGGCCGCCAACGTGGTGCCGCTGGTGGCGTCGCAGAAGATGTCCGACCAGCTCAAGACGGTGCTCAACGCGGTGTCGGCCAAGCTCACGACCGAGGCGCTCATCGAGATGAACACCGAGACCTCGGGCAACGGCGGCATCGACCCCGACGAGGCCGCCGAGAAGTGGGTCAAGGACAACGGCTTCGACCAACCGATCAACGGGGGCTGACAGATGATCACGTTCGAGAACGTCACCAAGCGCTACCCGGACGGGACCGTCGCCGTCGACGACCTCACCCTGGACGTCCCCGAGGGCACCCTCGCGGTGTTCGTCGGGCCGTCGGGCTGCGGCAAGACCACGTCGATGCGGATGATCAATCGGATGATCGACCCGTCGTCGGGCCGGCTGACGGTCGACGGCGAGGACGTCACCTCCGTCGACCCGGTGAAGCTGCGGCTGGGCATCGGCTACGTCATCCAGAGCGCCGGGCTGATGCCGCACCTGCGCGTGGTCGACAACGTGGCCACCGTCCCCGTGCTCAAGGGCGAGTCGCGCCGCGCCGCCCGCAAGGCCGCGCTCGGCGTGCTGGAGCGCGTGGGCCTGGACCCCAAGCTCGCCAACCGCTACCCCGCCCAGCTGTCCGGCGGTCAGCAGCAGCGCGTCGGCGTCGCCCGGGCACTGGCCGCCGATCCGCCCATCCTGCTGATGGACGAGCCGTTCAGCGCCGTCGACCCGGTGGTCCGCGAGGAGTTGCAGACCGAGATCGTGCGGCTGCAGAACGACCTGCGCAAGACCATCGTGTTCGTGACCCACGACATCGACGAAGCGCTGAAGCTCGGCGACAAGGTCGCCGTGTTCGGGCGCGGCGGCGTGCTGCAGCAGTACGACCCGCCCCCGCGGCTGCTGTCGAATCCGGCCAACGACTTCGTCGCGGGTTTCATCGGCGCCGACCGCGGTTACCGCGGGCTGCAGTTCACCTCCGCCAGCGGTCTTCCGCTGCACGACATCCGGACCACGCAGGAGTCCGCCATCGACGCGCTCGACCTCGCCGAGGGAGAGTGGGCACTCGTCCTGCGGCCCGACGGCTCGCCGTACGCGTGGATCGACCGCTCCGGCGTCGCCCTGCACCGCGACGGAAAGTCGCTGTACGACAGCACGATCGCGGGTGGCTCGCTGTTCAGCCCGGACGGCACGCTGCGGTTGGCGCTCGACGCGGCACTGTCCTCGCCGTCCGGGCTGGGCGTCGCGGTCGACGCCCACCGGCAGGTGATCGGCGGTGTGAAGGCCGACGACGTGCTGGCGGCGCTCGCGGCCCGGCCGCGCGATCCCTGGGGTGAGCAGACCGCGTGAACTACCTGCTCACCCACCTCGACGACGCGTGGGAGCTGACGGTCGTCCACCTGTGGCTGTCGCTGCTGCCGCTGGCGCTCGGGCTGGTGATCGCCGTGCCGGTGGGGGCGCTGGTGCAGCGCACCCGGGTGTTGCGCCGGCTCACCACCGTCGTCGCCAGCATCGTGTTCACCATCCCGTCGCTCGCGCTGTTCGTCGTGCTGCCGCTGGTCATTCCGACCAGCATCCTCTCGCCCGCCAACGTCATCGTCGCGCTGACGCTGTACACCGTGGCGCTGCTGGTGCGCGCGGTGCCCGAGGCGCTCGACGCCGTGCCGCCCGCCGTGCTGGACGCCGCCACCGCGATCGGCTACCGGCCGCTCACGCGCGTACTCAAAGTCGAACTGCCGCTGGCGATCCCGGTGCTCGTCGCGAGCCTGCGGGTGGTCGCCGTCACCAACATCTCGATGGTGTCGGTGGGCTCGGTGATCGGCATCGGCGGGCTGGGCACCTGGTTCACCGACGGCTACCAGTCCGACAAGAGCGACCAGATCATCGCGGGCATCATCGCGATCTTCGTGCTGGCGCTCGTCATCGACACGCTCATCATGCTGCTCGGCAAGCTCGCCACCCCCTGGGTGCGCGCGGGCAATGCGCCGAGGCGTGCTGCGAAGGCGGGTGCGCGATGAATTTCCTCACCGACGCGCTCGGCTTCATCTTCACCGCCGCGAACTGGAGCGGGCCCGCGGGCCTCGGCATGCGCATCGTCGAGCACCTGCAGTACACCGTGGTGGCGGTCGTCTTCTCGGCGCTGATCGCCGTGCCGATCGGCATGGTGATCGGGCACACCGGTCGGGGCACGTTCCTGGTGGTCAGCGGGGTGAATGCGCTGCGCGCGCTGCCCACCCTGGGCGTCCTGCTGCTCGGCGTGCTGCTGTGGGGGCTGGGCCTGGTACCGCCGACGGTGGCGCTCATGCTGCTCGGCATCCCGCCGCTGCTGGCGGGCACGTACTCGGGCATCGCCAACGTCGACCGCCTCGTCGTCGACGCGGCGCGGTCGATGGGCATGACGGAGCGGCGCGTGCTGCTGCGCGTCGAGGTGCCCAACGCGCTGCCGCTGATCCTCGGCGGGCTGCGGACCGCGACGCTGCAGATCGTGGCGACCGCGACCGTCGCGGCGTACGCCAGTCTCGGTGGGCTGGGCCGCTACCTCATCGACGGCATAAAGATCCGGGAGTTCTACCTGGCGCTCGTCGGCGCGCTGATGGTCACGGCGCTGGCGCTCGTCCTCGACGCGCTGCTCGCGCTCGCCGTGTGGGCGTCCGAACCGGGCACCGACCGGTTCCGGCTGCGCCGCATGCCGCAGCCGTTCCTCGGCGACGAGGTCGCCCTCGAGAGCGCCTCGCCGGCGGCCGCGACGTCACGATCCGGTCCGAGTTCGGCCACCCGCTACGAAGCGCAGCGTCCGTCGCCTACGGTAGAGGGGTGAGTGCAGCAGCCCGCTCGGAGGACATCGAAGGTACGTGGCCGGCCGTCTTGACCTGGCGCGCGCATGACGCGTCGCGGATGGAATCCGTCCGGGTCCAGTTGTCCGGCAACCGCATCAAGGCCTACGGCCGCATCGTCGCGGCGGCCACCGATGCCCATCCCGCGTTCAGCGCGTCGTACGACCTGGTGACCAACGAGGCCGGCGCCACCAAGCGCCTGTCACTCACCGTCACCCTCGCCGAGCGCGAGCGCCAGCTGTCCATCGCCCGGGACGAAGAGGGCATGTGGCTGGTGCAGGATCACCAGAACCAGACGAAGCGGTCGACGTTCGAGGGCGCACTCGACGTCGACGTCGTCTTCAGCCCGTTCTTCAACGCGCTGCCGATCCGGCGCGCCGGCATCGCGAGCACCACAGAGACCGTCGAGGTGCCGGTGGTCTACGTCCGCCTGCCCGATCTGGCGGTCGACCTCGAGACCCTGAGCTACGCCGGCGGCGAGGACGGGGTGACGCTGGTGTCGCCGATCGCCGACACCGTGGTGACCGTCGATGGCGACGGCTTCATCCTCGACTACCCAGGACTGGCAACGCGGATCTGACGACACCGCCCGCGCGCCCGGCCGCGGCCAGTTCGGCCCGCCAGTCCGGTGCGCCGATCGTCGTGGTGAGGATCTGCGGGCGGCTGAAGCTGTCGTAGCGCATCCGCGCGGCGTGCCCGGACTCCACCAGGTCGGCCACCGAACCGGTGTCGGCGAGGCGGTCGCGGGCCGCGGTCAGCGTCGCGATCGCCCGGTCCAGCGACCCCAGCAGCTGGCCAGCGTTCGCCTCGCACATCGCCCGCACCAGGTCCGGAGCGGTGGCGGCCACCCGGGTGCCGTCCCGGAAGGAGCCCGCGGCGAGCGCGAACGCCAGCGGAACGTCGCCCGCCCCGTCGGCCAGGGCCTCGGCGAACAGGTGCGGCAGATGCGAGATGGCCGCCGCGGCCGCGTCGTGTTCGTCGGATCGGGCGGGCACGACGAAGGCCCCGCAGGCCAGGGCCAGGTGCATGACCGTCGCCCACACACTGGGGTCGACGTCGTCGTCGACGCTGAGCACCCACGGTGCGTCGACGAACAGGCGCGCGTCACCGGCGGCCCAGCCGGAGTGCGCGGTGCCGGTCATCGGATGGCCGCCGACGAAGCGCTCGGCGAGGCCGTGCCTGCGCACGGCGGTCAGGACGGCGCCCTTGACGCTGGTGACGTCGGTCAGCGGTGCGTTCGGCGCGATGCGCCGGACGTGGTCGAGCATGATCGGCAGCGCCGGCATCGGCACCGCCAAGACGATCAGCGCGTCGTCGGCGGCGGCGCGCCGCAGGACGTCGTCGAGCGAGTGGTCGGCGTCGAAGCCGTCGAAGCGCGCCGCCTCGACGCCCTCGACCGACCTGTTGTAGCCGTAGGCCCGCCAACCCGCTGCGGTTGCGGCCCGCAGCAGCGACCCGCCGATCAGTCCGAGACCGAGCACGCACACCGGTGTCCCCACGGCTTCAAGGTTGGCACATCATGCGTCTCGCTCACAGCTCGGACCGCTGGTCAACCGGTGTGTTCGCGACTAGCGTCTAGCGGCATGGGAGCACAGCGAGCACAGGCCAAGGACCAGGCCGCGGATCTCCCCGAGGGCTTCGGCGTTGCCGTCGTCCGTGAGGACGGCACGTGGCGGTGCACGCCGATGCGTCCCGGAGTCTTGAACAACCTGTCTGCCGCCGAGACGGAATTGCGGGAGTTGCGCAGTGCGGGCGCGGTTTTCGGGTTGCTCGACGTCGACGACGAGTTCTTCGTCATCGTCCGTCCGGCGCCGTCGGGCACCCGTCTGCTGATCTCCGACGCGACCGCCGCGCTCGACTACGACATCGCCGAGGAAGTGCTCGAGAAGCTCGACGCCGACGTCGACCTGGACGACCTCGAGGACGAGGACCCGTTCGCCGAGGGCGACCTCGGCGTGCTGTCCGACCTGGGTCTGTCCGAGGGCGTGCTGAGCATCATCCTGGACGACGACGACTACGCCGACGAGCAGTTGACCCGCATCGCGCAGGAGATGGGGTTCGGCGACCAGATGGCCGCCGTGCTCGACAAACTGGATCGGTGAGTCCGGAGGACGCCATCCGGCGGGCGCTGGCCGCGGCGGCGACGGTGGGCCCGGCCGACGTCCCGATCGGCGCGGTGGTATTCGCCCCGGACGGCAGCGAACTCGCCGCCGCCGCCAACGCCCGTGAGGAACTCGGGGACCCGACCGCCCACGCCGAGATCCTGGCCCTGCGCCGCGCGGCCACCGTCCTGGGCGATGGCTGGCGGTTGGCGGGCACCACGCTGGCGGTGACCGTCGAGCCGTGCACGATGTGCGCCGGCGCGCTGGTCATGGCGCGGGTGGAGCTGCTGGTCTTCGGGGCGTGGGAGCCGAAGACCGGCGCGGTGGGCTCGCTGTGGGACGTCGTGCGCGACCGGCGGTTGACCCACCGGCCGCAGGTCCGTGGCGGGGTGCTCGCCGACGAGTGCGCGCTGCTGTTGGAGGACTTCTTCGCCCGCCAGCGGTGAGGCCGGCCGCGATTATGGCCAGCGGCCCGGTGCCGGTAAGCTGCCACACGGTGGCGTGTCCGAGCGGCCTAAGGAGCACGCCTCGAAAGCGTGTGACGGGTAACCCCCGTCCGAGGGTTCAAATCCCTCCGCCACCGCCACATCTTCCAGTCCTCGAGGGCTGGTTGATGCTGCCCGGACCGCGTCGACGCGGCGCTAGCGTGGCGTCAACGCGACGTCTTCGTCCGGCCCTTCGTTGCCCTTCGTGGTCGTGACGTCCCGGCATTCGCCGTAGACCTGAATCCCTCGAGTGGTGTCCGCGACACTCTGCGGCTCGAAGGCCAGCACGACGCCGTCCTTCCGTAGAGCCGAGCCGTGCGTGGCGAAGTCCGTGGGCGTGCTCCACCCGGCGTCCTGCAAGCGTCGAACCATCTCGGCGATCTGCGTGCCGGATGCGTCGGGAGTGGCGGCGAGGGGATAGCTGATCCTCATGCGGCCCCGGAACGGCGCATCGCCCTGGTCGTTGCACGAGGCGAGCCAGAGGACGGCCTTGATCGGCTGCAGGTCGAGCGCGGTCACGGCGCTTCTCGCGGCGTCGATCACCTGCGACTTGGCCTGCTCGGGCGTCAGCGGGTCAGAGACGCCGTCATTGCCGAGTGCGCCCACTGCATCACATCCCGAGGTCAGGGCCACCGCGACGGCAGCCAGCATCGTCGACAGTCGGATCTTCGACCGCGGCGCCGTTCGCTTCACGAGGTTCATCCTCACTGATGAGTGTGTCCCGACGTGCCCGGCCGCAACGCCTCCGGGTCGGTCAGACTGGTCGGTAGACCCAGGTCGCGCAAGACGTCGTTGCGGTGCGGCGCGGTCATCCCGTCGCGCTCGAGGTCGTCGCCGTGGCCGGAGACGATGTCGGACATGCTGAACAGGGATTCGCTGCCCGGTGCGTAGTACTGGCTGTGATCGCTGAACGGAAACGTGATGCCGGGGACCTCGGCCTTGAAGCGGGTGGAGCCGTAGTCGCCCATCGCGGGGTCGTCGCCGAGTGCGGCGGTGAAACCCGTTCCCGGGATGGGGATCTGAGGGATCTGGCTCAGGTGCGTGACGGGATCACTCGACGTGGCGCCGACGTAGAGGTGGCCACCGTCGTCGAGGTGGAAGTCCGCGGCGCTGTGCGCCATGTCGGTGCCGGGGCACCCGACGAGGACGACGTCGTCGGTGTTCATGCCGAAGCCGGCTGCGGCGTCGGCGACGGTGGTCGACCCGTAGGAGTGTCCGAGCACCGTCATGTGCCCGTCCCCTTCGTGGGTCGCGTTCAGCGCATTGACGTCCGCGGCGAGCAATTCGCCGCCCTCGCGAGCGAGTGCGGTGGTCCCGATGCGCGGATCGAGCGGCGAGTCGGGTGCGTCGTAGCCCATCCACGCCACGACGGCCGTGGGGTTGTTCGGATCGGCGGCCTTGGCCTCGATGTACAGATCCGTCGCGTTGTCGGAGCCCAGCCATCCCGACCCGACGTCGTTGCCGGTGCCGGGAACGACGACGGCGGTGTTCGGCGCGTGGTCGGGGTCGCCGATCGCCACGGCCGCTCGCCCATCGCCGCCGAATTTCTCGGGTTCGTAGACCTGCAGAAACGTCGGAGCGCCCGTTCTGTTGGCGGCCCGCGTCAAGGCCTGGTCCACCTTCATGGCGTTGTCGTAGCGGTTCATCATCTCGCCGGCCATCCCGTACTTCTCGGGGTGCGCCAGCACCTCGTCGGTGGTCACGCCACGGGCCTTCGCCACCTCGGCAGGGCGGTCGAGATCCTGCTGCATGATCGTCGTGTTGGCGGTGCTGCGATCGTCGACCGGTATCCCATCCAGATTGCCGAGCCTGTCCGGCCAGTCGTGAAGCAATCGTCGCCGCTCGTCCGGCGAGAGGGACTTCCACCAATCGTTGACCTGCCGGGGGGCCTCGGCCACGGGGATCTGGGAGCCGTCGTCGTACGGCGGCGACTCGGGCAGGGCAGCGCCGCCGGGACCGACGGTGGCCGGCGCGAAGTCCAACCCGGCCACGGCACCGCGGAGATCCTGGCTGATTCGACGGTCCGAGGTGTCGAACCTCGCGAGGAGCGTCTGCACCTCAGTGGTGTGGGACGCCGCGAGCTGCCGAAGCGTCATCGCGGTCGCGGGGCTCGTCGTCGCCCACTGTTCGAGAGTGCTTCCGGGACGGACGGACACATTCCCGTCGGGTGCGATCTGCCATCCGCGACCCGTCAGCTGAGCCACCGACTCGGTCAACGAGGCCTTGGTCCGGGACAGTTCGGCTGCGCCGCGGTGCAATACGCGCTGCGCGCGGTCGAGGGCGTCGTGGATCTGCTGCATCCGGTGCACGGTCGGCTCGGCCTCGCGGACGGCAGCCTCGGACGCGGAGCCCTGCCAGCGATCCCGAAGCGTCTCGATGATGGCCCGTTGGCCGGCGATTCGCTCTGACAGCTCGGCCGCTTCGTGACCGATCGCGGTTGCCGATCGACACACGTCCTCGGGGCGAGACGCCGCCACCTGATCCAGGGTCACCGGCACGGCATCACTGCTCGGCGAAGGTGCGTAGTCGGCGGCCCAGCTCCTCGTCGAGCGCGCGGTAGCGGTCGGCTGCGGTCGAGAGCTTGGCGGCGTGATCGGCGAGTTCCCGTGACACGGTGCTCACCGCGGCGTCGAACACCGAACCCACGACGTCACACGCCTGCGAGGTCCGAAACCCCGGCAGGGCGCCGGCGGCGGCCGCCATCGACGCCCTCGGCTGCATTCCGCCCAGGAACGCTGCCACCCCGGACTGCGCCGACGCGGCGGACGTCACACGATCCGGGTCGACGCGCACACCTGCCCCCACCCGCTGATCGTAAGCCCGTGCGCGGCGGCATCGACGCAGCAGATCGCGCCGCCCCCGCGCGTGGTCGCCTTCGCGGTCGATTCCCGCACGACGGGCCGTCCGTGGCGGTATCTTGTGCGCTGTCGATCGGACGATCGGAGGCCAGCGATGAGCACAGCCGCGGAACGCGCCGCCCAACTCGCCCTCGTCGCGCGGCTGCGGTCGGCCTTCCCCGAACTGCCCGACGCGCCCACCCCGGATCAACTCGACCACGCGCGAATCACCGCGTATCTCAAGCCCGTTCACGACGTCGGCGGCGAACCGGACGCACCGATGACGTACCAGAACAAGCAGTACGAGTACTGGGAGGAGATGACCTACGTCATCTGCGAGGTGCTGGCCTGGCGCGGCATCTGGGTCTCCGAGGAGCGTCGCCGGATGGGCAACGTCGACGTCGGCCGCACCGAGTACCTCGGCCTCCCGTACTACGGTCGCTGGCTGCTCGCCGTCGCGCGCGTGCTGGTGGAGAAGCACCACATCGCACTCGGCGAGCTGAGCGAGCGGATGGCCGAGGTGCACGCCCGCTACGCGGGCGGTCTGGATGGCCGGCCGCTGGAGGCCCGCCCCAAGCACGAGGGCGACGGTGCGAACGTCCGGCGCAACACTCACCATCGCCACGCCGTCGGCAAGGGCGACCCCGGCGTCTACGCGGGCCAGGCCGGCCCGCCGAAGTTCGCGGTCGGCGACGCCGTGACCGTCCGCGACCTGCCGGTCGTCTTCTACACCCGCACCCCCGAATACGTCCGCGGGGCGACCGGGCGGATCGCCGCCGTCTCCTACGAGAGCCCGGCTGCCGAGGACGAGACCTGGGACCGTCCGGACGCCAAGCCCGAGTGGTTCTACGTCGTCGAGTTCACCCAGGCCGACCTGTGGGACGGCTACACCGGAACGGCGGCCGACACGCTGCGGACCGAGATCCCCGAACGGTGGCTCGAGGTCGCCGGCTGACTCCTGGAAGGAAACACGTTGTCGCACGACCACTCCCACGATCACGATCACGACCGCACCGTGAAGCCGATGGTGGACGAGATCACCGACTTCGAGGTCCTCGAGATCGCGCTGCGCGAGCTGTGCATCGAGAAGGGCATCTTCACCGCCGAGGAGCATCGCCGCTTCACCGAGTTCGCCGAGCAGATCGGCCCGACCCCCGCGGCCCGCCTGGTGGCGAAGGCGTGGCTCGACCCGGAGTTCCGGGCGCTGGCGCTCGCCGAGCCGATGACCGCCAGCAAGGAGGTCGGCGTCGACTGGTTAGAACCCACGGGATTCGGCACGCCGAGCGACTTCACCGCCTTCCAGATCCTCGCCGACGAGCCCGGGCTGCACCACGTCATCGTGTGCGCATTGTGCTCCTGCTACCCGCGGCCCATCCTCGGCAACTCACCCGAGTGGTACCGCACCCCGAACTACCGCCGCCGGCTGGTGCGGTGGCCCCGCCAGGTGCTCGCCGAGTTCGGTCTCTACCTGCCCGACGACGTGGAGGTCCGCGTGCAGGACTCCAATCAGAAGCACCGGTTCATGGTGTTGCCGATGCGGCCGGAGGGGACCGACGGCTGGACCGAGGACCAGCTGGCCGAGATCGTCACGCGCGACTGCCTCATCGGTGTCGCGCTGCCCAAGCCAGGCGTGACCACCAACGTCATCGTCGACACCCGCCCCGCGCTGCACCCGATTCCGGAATCATGAGCACCGACGCGTCCCGCCCCCTCCCGCCGCTCGATCGGATCGTCGAACGCAATCAGGTCTGGCCGCGGATGGCCGCGAAGTGGGGCGTCGATAACCCGGTGCCGCCGTGGAAGACGAGCCTGGACGGACTGTGCGACGCCCTCGACCACGCCGCCTGCTCGACCGACGTCCCGACCCTCGAGGAACGCCGCGGCGAGGAGGACGTCCTGTCCGCCACGGTCTACGCCGACCTGCCCTACCCGGAGAGCCAGCTCGTCTCGCTCGCCCACTCGCTGGTCGCCCGCGGCGTCATCGGCGAGGCCGAACTGCGTGACCGCCTCGACGCGGTCCGGTCCCGGTTGGAGTCCTGAGCGCGAACGACAACGGCCCCCTCGTCGCCGAGGGGGCCGTCGCCGTCAGGGGTGGTCAGCTGCGAAGGGGTGACTACTCGCCGCCGCCGGAGCTGCCCGAGTCGCTGCCGCCGGTCGAGCCGCCGGCCGACGAACCGCCCTCGGACGCACCGCTGCTCGCGGTCGAGGTGCTGCTGCCGGACGCGCTGCCCGTGCTCTCGGATGCGCTGCCCGAGGCGGAGCCGCCCGTGCTCGAGCTCCCGGTCGACGAGCCCGTGGTCGAGCTGCCGGTCGTGCCGGAGGTCTCGGTGCTCGAACCGACGGTGCTGGAACCGCTGCCGGCCGAGCCGCTGCCCCAGGTGCTGGTGGGCTTGTTGCTGCCGGTCGATCCGGTCGGACCGGTGGTGCCGGTCGAGCCCGTCGCGGTGTCCGCGGTTCCCTCGGTGGCGGTGCCCTCGGCAGCGGTCTCCTCGGCGGAGGTCTCCGCCGGGGTGGTCGGCGCCGGGGTGGTCTCCTCGGCGACCGGCGCGGCGGCGGGGGTCTCCGGCGCCGGGTCGGCCGGGGTCTCCGCCGTGGCCGGTGTGCCGGTGGCGGCCCCTTCGGCGGCCGGGGTGGCCGGGGCGGCGTCGGACGCCGTCTCGGTCAGCGACAGGGTGGTGCCCGTGAGCGACAGGTCGGTCGACGCCACGCTCGCGGCGGAGCTGGCCGCGGCCAGCGCGACCGGCGCGGTCACCGGGGGCGCCACCGAGGCGTTCAGCGCACCGAAGATGGCGTTCGGCAGGTCCACCAGGAAGTAGTCCAGCGGGCCGTTCGGGCTCAGCAGACCCTGGAACAGGGACCGCGTCGGGAAGTTCGGCACGTAGCCGTTGATGAAGGCGTTGGCCACCCGGATCGGCATGTTGATCAGCTCGTTGATCGCGGTGCCGAAGTCGCCGACGACGACCGCGGCGCGCACGGCGTCGAGGATCTCCGCGGTCTGCAGGGTGGCGGTGATCGGCGCGACGAACAGCGCCCGGGTCAGACCGGAGAAGACGCCGCGGGTGAGCAGTGCATCCACGACGTTCGCGGCCACCTGCCCGCCGGGGAGCGCAGCGAGGACGTCACCCGGGATGTTCAGCAGCGGCACCAGCGGGTTGCCCGGACGCTCGATGAGCTGCACCAGGAAGTAGATGTTCAGCTCGCTGAACGCCTCCACGAACTGGCCCGACGTCAGGAAGTTGAACGTGTTGGTCAGCGTCGCGGGCAGGTTGTTGAGCGCGGTCTGCAGCGCCGCATTGGACGCCGCGTTGGCCGCACCGATCTGGGCACCGTAGGTCGCCTGGAAGTTGGCGAGCTGGTTCAGCAGCGGACCGGGGTTCGTCACGTTGGCCGTGATGAAGTTGGTCAGCGCGGCGTAGACGGCCGGGTTGGTCAGCGCCTGCGCCGTGGTGTTGGTGGCGCCGGAGAAGGCCGTCCCGAAGGAACTCAGGTTGTTGAAGGTGTTGGTGAGCGTCTGCTGCAGCGTCACCAGCGGGTTCGCGACGGCGGCGAGTTCGACCGCGCGCTGCTGAATGTCCGGCAGGGACGGCGTCACCGGGTTGACGGCGATGACGCCGGCACTCGCCACCGCGATGCCAGCTACCAGATGCTTGGTGCTGCGGCGCGTCGCGGGACGGCTCGGCGAGTAGGCGACGGCCGACGAATCGGCCTGAAGGGCAAGGGGCACGGTCTCTCCTGTAATGCAGGTGGCTGCCTGTATGGCCCCTGAACATTAGCTGAGGCTCTCCTAAGAGACAATAGGTTCGGCTTGCCTAACTAAGTGCGTCCTCAGTCGCCCGTCGTACCGGACCCTAAATGCCGTTCGACCACCGTCGATGCAGGTAGCGAGGGCGTCGCTGGAAGCCGTGTCGCACCGGGCGATGAACTTACCTCAGCGTCAAGATCGGATGTGGGCTACCTCATGAGCTATCTCGACGCGTTCGCGGTGTGGCGCGATCGCGTTGCCGTCGCGGCGCGGCGCGGGCCGGTCGGGGAGAGTCCGATCCGCCCGCGCCGTGCACCGCGCGCTCGGTGCCGGACGACCGGCACCGCATCGGCAGCCAACGACGGTGTCTTAGCCGTCGGTCAGAAGGGCGTATCGATCTCGCCGTTGGTCGTGACGCCCTCGTCGTGATTGCGGTCGACGTAGCCCAGCCGCACCGGGCTCTGCGGATCGGTGCCGTAGGGGATCAGCGGGTCGGTGCCGGTGCCCTCGTCGCCGAGCGGTGCCCCACTGTCCGCGGAGATCGGTCCGACCGGATCGCTCGCGGCGGTCGACACCGGACCGTCCGCCAGGGTCGCGACCGTGCTCACCGGCGCGATCGACACCAGCGCGCCGATCAGTCCGGCGCCCAACGTCATTGCCAGCCAACGATTCCTCATGTGATGCTCCTCTGCTCGACGCCCGATCGGCGTGCCGTGAGACGACACCTCGATCCTGTCGCGAACGCGCCGCGGCGTCGTCACGGCCAGCCACCACATCGCGATGGCGGCCAGCAGGTAGTCAGCGCTGCCGGGAGAGGAAGTCGCCGACGAGCGCGGCGACCTCGTCGGGCTTCTCGTCGAGGGCGAAGTGCCCGGCGTCGAGCACGTGCACCTCGGCGTCCGGGACGTCGCGCCGGTAGGCCGATGCCCCCTCGACGCGGAACGACGGGTCGTAGCGGCCCCAGATCACGAGCAGCGGGGGCCGGTACGTTCGGAGCCACTGCTGCCACGCCGAATAGCTCGCCACGTTGGTCTGGTAGTCGAAGAACAGGTCGGTCTGGATGTCGCGCTGTCCGGGCCGATCGAGGAAGGCCTGTTCGTCGGTCCACAGGTCCGGGTCGTAGTGCTCCGGATGCGGGCTGGTGCCGACGTGGCGCAGGCGCGTGGCAGCGGGGGAGAAGAAGTTCTCCCGCAGTGCCGCCTCGTGCGCCTCGCGGTCGGCCCAGAATGCACGGCGGGTGTCCCACAGCGGTCCGAGACCCTCGTCGTGGCACACCGCGTTCTGCACGATCAGGGCGCTGAGCCGCTCCGGGTGCCGCAGGGCCAGACGCATGCCGACCGGTCCGCCGTAGTCCTGCACCAGCAGCGTGTACCGCGTCATGCCGAGGGCTTCGGTGAAGGCCTCCACGGCGTCGGTCAGGCGCTCGAAGGTGTAGTCGAACGCACCGGCGGCCGGTGCGGAGCTGTGCCCGAAACCGGGAAGGTCGGGGGCGATGACGCGGTACCGGTCACCGAGCCGGTCCAACAGCGGTTGCCACATGCGCGACGACGACGGAAAGCCGTGCAGCGCCAGCACGATGGGGGCGTCGGCGGGTCCGGACTCGCGGTAGAAGACGTCGAGACCGGCTACGGGAACCGACTGGAATCGGGTCACGCCGACACGTTACGCCGAGGTAGCCTTGCGGCCCTTGCGGATGCGGGGCGCCAGCTGCACCACTTCGGGCACCACGCTGGGATTGGCGACCGCAGCCGTCACCAGTGCCACCATCGTGTTGGCCACGTCCTGCAGCTCGGACATCTGCGCGGGCAACTGCCCATGCGCCACCCATGATTCGAACAGCTCGGACAGCAGATCCCGGTCGGCACCACGCAGGATCTCGGTGTCCTGAGTGGGGCCCACGCCGACCCGCACGATCGACAGCTCCGGATGCTCGTTGCGCCAGGCCCGCAGGATCTCGTCGAGCGCGGCCTTGCTCGCGCCGTAGGCGGCTACGCCGGCACGCGGCCGGCCCACGTCGTTGTTCGACGCGACGAGCACCACGCCGTTCTCCGAGAGGTGCGGCAGCGCCGCCCGCAGCACGTTGTTGGCGCCGATCGCGTTGACGCCGAAGGCGTGCAGCCAGGTCTCGACGTCGGTGTCCTCGATGTGGGCGAAGGGGATCACCGTGCTCGTGAACACGACGGCGTCCAGACCGCCGAGCGCGGCCACGGCGTCGGCCACCACGTCGGTGATCGCCGCGGGGTCCGCGACGTCCAGTTCGAAGGCGAAGCCGTCGATGGCCGCGGCCAGTTCGTCGAGCCGGTCCATCCGGCGGGCCGCCACGGCGACCTTCGCGCCCAGCGCCGCGGCGCTCGTCGCGACCGCGTATCCGATCCCGGAGGAGGCTCCCACCACGAGCAATCGCAATCCGGCGTTTTGACCACTCACTGTTCGACCGTCCTCGGCGTCGCTGGCGCTTCCTCCCCGACACCCTAGACGCCGGTGAAGGTTTGCCTTACCTGGCACTGCCGTCTAGGCCGGCGGGCACGCGGTCGGCGGCGGCTGCCCGTCGAACCGGCCGGTCGTCCACTCCGCCGGCGCCGCGCCGATGTCCAGCACGCCGTGCCCCTGACCTGGGGCCACGACCACGGCCACGACGTCGCCCAGGCTGCACGCCCGGCCCACCGCGGCGGCGGTCCACTCCGGAAGCACCACCGGATCCTCGTCGCCGTAGGCCACCAGCATCGGTGCGGCGGCCCGCTGGGCGGGTAGCGCGTCCTCGCCCAATGCGCGGCGCAACGCGTCGGCGGCCTGGCGGCTCGACGGACGAAAGTCCTCCGGCGGCGCACCGGACGCGATCCTCCCGCGGAGTTCCGAGTTCTCGTCGGCGCATCCGAGGAAGACGTCCATGCGGTCGCGCATCTCCCCGCGCAGGTAGTCGTCGACGTGCAACTCCGGGTGCGACACCGCCAGACCCGCGAGGATCGTCGGCATCAGCACCCGCTGCTGCACCGTCAGCGTGCCGTTCTCCATGGCGTCCACCAGCGGCCGCAGGTCGGTCGGCGCGGCGATGCTGATGGACCCCACCATGTCGAGCCCGGCGCCGTACTCGCCCATGGCCTCGTTGGCCGCCCAGACCGCCTGCCCACCCTGGGAGACGCCGTATGCCACGAACCGGTTCGATGCCTCCGGGACCGCCTCGCGCGCCGCCCGCACCGCGTCGATCACGTTGCGCGCCGCCGTCTTCGGCTCCAGGTACGGGTGCGGACCCGGTGTGCCCAGGCCCTGGTAGTCGCTCATCACGACCAGGTAGCCGTAGGAGAGGAAGGCTCCGATCTCGCCCGCTGTGCCCATCAGCCCGGGCCGCGTCGACGGCGCGCAGCTGCTGTTCAACCCGGAGGTGGGATGCCCGATCGACGCGATGCGCCAGCCGCCCGGCGGCGGGTCGCCCTTGGGCACCAGCAGGGTTCCCGACACCGTGGTCGGCGCACCGTCGATGCCCGAGGTCGACCGGTAGCGGATCTTGAGGCTCCGCTGGGTGAGGCCCTGCAGGCTGGGATACACCGAGAGGTCGGTTGGGGCGTCGAGCAGTGCGCCGTTCGCCACGTCCGGTGCGGCGGCGGGACCGGCGGAGGGGGCGCTGCAGGACGCCAGCAGCAGGCTCAGCACCGTCACCGCGGCGGCCGTCACCGTCCGGCCGCGTGACCTCCCGACGCCGGCCATGTCAGTGCGCGGGCAGCGTGGCGAGCGGATCGGAGCACATGCGGTGCAACGCCCGGCCGACGAGGTCGGGGTCGACGACGGCAGCGCAGAACGTCGCAGTGAACGTGCGGCCGCCGGCCAGTTCGGAGACCAGCAGCGTCACCGCGTCGGGACCGTCCGGTTCCAGGTAGGCGGCCAGTTGCGGCGGCGGCCCGCCGGGCACCCAGGAGGAGTGCTCGAACATCGTGAGCCGGCCGAGGTCGCTGACCGACACCCGGATCCGGCCCGCGGCGTCGTAACGGCCGGGCGCGGCCGTGTCGCCGACCGCGCCCCCGCGGCCCAGCAACGCCTTCACCTCGGCGGCCAGCAGCACCGTGAGGGGCCAGCCGGAGTCGAACACCCGGCGGGTGAGGGCGGCGACGTCGGCGGGTGATCCGGACGGCGGCAACAGCATCGGCATCGCGACGGCGAAGTTGCCCTGGGCGAGATGGTGTCTCGCGTCGAGGTAGCGGCGGCAGTTCATCAAGATTTGCACGTGGTCGTCGACGTCGGCGCCCGCGTCGCGCAGCGCTGCCATCCAGTGGGCCACCGTGACCGAGGCGGTGGTGGCCCCCGGGGTGTTCGCCTTCGCCCACGCGCGCAAGGCACCGACCGCCTCGGGCGGCATGTAGCCCGTCAGCGTGAGGTTGTGCTCCTGCCAGCCGGCGATCTCCGTGGTCGGCCGCTGCCCGGCGCCGTCGGCCTTGTGGCGGGAGCGCAGGGCGACCACGTCGCGCACCGCCCGCGGATGACGCCGGAAGTGCCGCCACGCTGCACTACGCACCGCGTGCTCGGGCAGGCCGAGTGCCAGTGTGCGGCAGCGCTGCTCGTCGACGTCGCCACTGAGTGCGGCGAGCAGGGACAAGCCGAGTTGGCCGTCGCCGACGCCGTGCGAGTAGTCGACGGCCACGTAGTCACCGCACAGCGTGGCCCCGAGCGGCCGCCGCGGCGTCTCGCGACGGATGCTCGTCAGCAGCGCGCCGATGTCGGCGGTCGGGATGTCGTCACGACGCGTGACCTGCCGGTCGATGCCGGTGCGGTAGTGCCAATGCGTCTCGTCGGCGCGGGGTTCCAGGGCGAGGTGCGGCGCGGGATGTCGCGCCGCGGCCGCTAGGACCGCCGCGGCACGGGTGACCTCGAGGTCGCCGACGGGGCCGACCGCGGCGACGGTGCGGCTCGGCGTCAGCGCCCGGTCGAGCACCGAGGACCGGTACCGCGGCTCAGACGCAGGCATCGACGACCTCCTGCATGCGCTGCCGGAACGTGGCCCGGGAGAAGCCGAGCGCCCACTCGCGGATGCGGTCACCATCGAAGCGTCCGGCGTCGAAACTTCGCATGGCATCGGCGAATCCGTCGGCGATTCGGTCGTCGGTGTCGGCGTCGACGTGCAGACCGGTGACGCCGGGCACCACGGTGTCCACCGCGCCGCCCTCGCCGAGGGCGATCACGGGCGTGCCCGTCGCCATCGACTCGACGGGGACGATGCCGAAGTCCTCGATGCCGGGCATCAGCAGCGCGCGGGCGCGGCGGTGCAGGCTCAGCAGCTCGTCGTGCGGCACCCGGCCCAGGAACGTCGTCTTCGGGCCGGCGATCTCGCGGCAGGCCTTCATGGCCCGGCCGTCACCGGCCACCACCAGCGGCACGTCGGCGCGCCGCGCCGCCTCGATGGCGAGGTCGGGCCGCTTGTACGGCACCAGGCGACCGGCGAGGAGGAAGAAGTCCTCGCGGGCCACCGACGGGTCGGGCGTGAAGCCATCGGTGTCCACCGGCGGGTGCACGACGACGGCCTCCCGGCCCCACCACTGCGCGATGCGCTCGGCGACCGCCGAGGAGTTGGCGACGATGGTGCGCAGCCGCGGAGCGGCCTTCGTCTCGCCGCGGCGCGCGATGGCGGCGAGCGCGGTGAGGATCGCCGCGCCCGCGGCCCCGCCGCCCTCCCCGGCGCGCAGCGACGCGTCCCACGCCCACCGCGCCGGGCTGTGCACGTAGCCGATCACCGGTGCGTCGGTGGCGAACACCGATTGCGTGGCGAAGGCGTGGTGGCTGGCGATCACCACCTGCGCGTCGCGGATCGGCAGGTGCCGGAAGGCCGAGGGCATCAACGGCATCAGCGGCGCGTAGGACTTCTGCTTGAGTACCCGGTGGTACAGCGGGTTGAGCCAGGTGGCGTGCGGCGGCCGACGCAGACCGGGCGAGACGCCCTCGGGCCGGACGACGGTGCCGTAGACCTCGGCGTCCGGCCACTGCAGCGCCAGCTGCTCGATGACGTGCTCGGAGCCGGCCACCTCGGTGAACCGCTCGTGGACGATCGCGACGCGTTCACCGGCCATGGCGGCCACCTCCATTCGGTTCCAGGCCCTCGGTCTCCGCCGTCGCCGGTGCGTCCGCTGCGGTCTGCGGCGCCGCGGCGTTTCGGCGCCGCGGACGACGGTCGGAGCGTTGCAGGACCAGGGTGCGGTGCACGCCGAGGTCGGCGAGTTGCCGCAGCGAGCGTTCGGCGGCGGCGCGGTCGGTTCCGGCGGTGGACACGACGACCACCGCGAGGCTCGCCGCGCCGGCGTTGACGCGCTGCCACCAGTGACTGCTCAGCGGCGCCTCGACCAGCGTGCGGAACCGGCTGCGATCGGGATCGCGGGCGGCCGAGAGCGACGGCGGCGCGGACGCCCGATCGCCGATCAGCAGCAGCGCAGGCCTGCCGTCCCGCAGGGCCTGCACCAGCTTGGCCGACGTCAGCGGGTCGAATTCGCCCGGCGCGGTCGCCGAGGCATCGAAGTGCGCACCGTGCTTGCGCGAGATGCGCCGAGCCCAGGTGCGATTGGGCCGCTTGCCGAGGCGGCCCCGCAGCAGCACGATCAGCTCGGCGACCACCAGTAGCGTGACGAGTGCGGCCACCAGCGCCTCGGACACCGGCTTCGGCGACACGGGCGAGGGGTCCTCGTCCGGAGCCGCCAGCACGCTCAGCTGGTCGCCGCCCGAACTCTGCAGCGTCGTCAACTGTGCACGCAAGGCCTGCAATTCGCCGTCGGACTCGGCCTTGCCGGGGTCGTCGGGTGCCAGCGTCGCGTTGCGCGCCTGTTCGGCGGTGATCGCCGCCTGCACCTGGTCCACCTGGCGGGCGACGTCGCGGCTGTGGTTGGCGAACGAGGCCTGGGCGACGGTGGTGACCAGGGAGCGGGCGAGCTGCTCGGCGAGGTCCTGTGACGACGCCCGTACCTGGAAGACCAGGATCTGCGGGGCCGGTCCCTTCGACAGCTCGATGTGCTCGCCGAACTCCTCGGCGTTCCAGTCGGTGTCGACCTCGGAGAGGACCTGGTTGAGGACGTTGGCGTCCTGCGCAAGCGCCATGAACGGCGCCCGCAGCTGCTCGACGAAGGCGTCACCCGGCACGAGTTCCTGCGTCGTCGTGATCTGCGTGACGAGCGTCGCGGCGTACTCCTTGGGCGCCAGCAGCGTCCGCAGGCCGAAGACGAGCCCGCCCACCACGAGCGCGACCACCAGCGCGGGCAGCAACGCCCGCCCGAATTCACGTAGGTGCCCGGCGAGGTCCACGGGTGGAGGCACGTTCCCCCGGTGCACCGGATCGTCCACAGTCACCAACCGGATCCCTTCGGTTGCCCGGACTGCCTGATGCAGTCCGGTTCTCCATCGTTGCGCTCGTTCATCAGCCGGGCTCCCCGAACCGGGCGACGACCTCGTACGCCGGCTTGGGCGTGAAGTCGTGCCGCAGGATCCCGAAATTCTGCTCGCTGTCGGCGGTGTCGGTTCCGCTGTCGCGCATGGCGTAGACGAACGCCGGGCCGAGCCACGGCGTGTTCTCGGCGGTCGCGAGCATCATCCGCAGCGTGTCCGCCTGCTTGCCCTCGCTGACCGCGCGGCGGTTGGTCCCCGTCGGTGCGCCGCACTCGGTGATCCACATCTTCTTGCCGGCGTCGCCGCCGCCCACCATGACGTCGCGCATCAGCCACATGCGTTGCGCGGTGTTCCAGTCCGACGTCGTCGGGTCGTCGGGCAGCGCGGGATAGGTGTACGGGTGGATGGCGAAGCCGTCGAAGGAGCGGTTGGCGCCGTTGGCGTACATGCCGCGCAGGAAGGTCAGGGGCGCGATGTCGCTGCCGTTGTCCTCGGCTGGCGCCAGTCCGCCGGAGAGCACCGTCGCATCGGGGTCGGCCGCCTTGATCGCCCGCGACGCGGCCGCCAGCAGCTGGCCGTAGCGCGCCGGGTCCGGCCGCGGCTTGAAGTAGTTGACGGTGTTGGGTTCGTTCCAGACCTCCCACACCGCGATGCGCGAGCCGTAGCGCGCCGCCGCCGCGCCGGCGAAGTCGGCGAACAGCGCAGGATCGCTCGGCGCGAAGTACCCGCCGGTGGCGTCCGGGTGATCGGCCGCCCAGTCCGGGGCGTAGGTGACCAGGCCGAGGGGGCACAGTCCGCGTGCCGTGGCGGCCGCGACGATGCGGTCCACCGACGACCAGTCGCGTTGTCCGCGTTGCGGTTCGATGCGCGTCCAGTCCAGGTCGACGCGCAGCGACCACATACCCGCCTCGCGCATCCGGTCCAGCAGCGTCGCGAGGTCGCCGTCGGACATGGTGAGGATGTCGGCGCCCTGCGACGCGCCGGTGCGCCCCTTGCCGTTCGCGGCATCGCAGTCGGCGTCCGGCGCGGCGTGACCGACCGGCGCGGCGGTCGACGCCGACGCCAGCACGGCCATGGCCAGCAGAGCTGCCACCGTCCGCCTCCTCCCGGGTGTCCTAGGTCGCCAGCGCACGCAGCATCGCCGGGATCGTCGTGGAGATGTCATGGTGGGTGGCGACGTACTCGCGTGCGGTGTCGCCGAGCGAGCGCCGGAGGTCGGCGTCGTCGAGCACGCGGCGGATGCCGGCGGCCAACGCGTCGGCGTCGCCGGGCGGGTAGAGCAGGCCGGCGCCGCCGGCCAGGAACTCGCTGGTGCCGCCGTGGTCGCTGCCGACGACCGGCAGCCCGTGCGACATGGCCTCCAGCACGTTGAGCGGGCCCGCCTCGGGCAGCACGCTCGCCGACACGACGACGTCCCAGCCCGCCATCGCCGCCGCCGGGTCGACGTAGCCGAGGAACCGCACCCGGCCGGCCAGGTCGTCGCGGTCGGCGCGGGCCTTCAGCTCCTCGACGTACGCGACGTCGCCGGGGAAGCTGCCGCCGGCCAACTCGAGCCGTACTCCGGGCAGTCGGGCGATCGCGTCGAGCAGCACGCCGTGGCCCTTCCACGGGGTGAGCAGCGCGAGCATGCCGACCACCGGTGGGTCGTGCAGCGCACCACCCAGCCGTGCCACCGGCCACCGGACGCCGTTGTGGGCGACGACGACGTCGAAACCCATGGCGCGCAACGGCGCCGCCGTCGCCTCCGACACCGCGACCGCGCGGCGCACCCCCGCTCTGCCGATGCTCGCGACCGCGCGCTGCTTGCCGCTCGTCACGGTGTCGTGCACCAGCCAGGAGGCCGCCCCGCGGCCCCCGCCCAGCCGGACGGCCGGCAGGGCGAACAGCGAGTTCACCACGGTGACCGTGCCGGGCCGCCGCATCGCCCGGCGCAGCACCGCGGCCGCCCGGAGCCACCGGCCGGCAAGCCGTCCGGCGCCGAGCAGGCGCGCGACCCCGGACTCGCCGCCGAGACCGAGCGGGGGGAGCGTGACGTGCGTGACGCCGGCGGGCAGGGCGTCGCGCAGCGGACCGACGGGGCAGGCGACACCGACCGTCCGTCCCTCCGCCAGCGCCTGGCCGACGAGGTCGAGCAGCACCTTCTCCGCACCGGACACGTTGCCGGTGTGGGCGACGAACAACACCGGTGCGGTCATGGCGTGCGCCTCCGTCCCCGCGGCAGGGGCAGGCCGTCCAGCAGCCTTGACGCATACGCCGCTCCGACGAGCAGGACGACCCCGGCGACCGACACCACCGGCCACAGGCCCGGAACCGCGTCGACGGTGAACGACCCTGCAGCGCAGAGGATCACCGTGATGACGGTCAATCCCGCCAGCCGGGACAGCGGCAGGAGGCCGTCGATCGGCATGACGCGCGCGATGACGATCCACAGCAGTGTCACCGACACCGCCCACGTGGCGACCGTCGAGATGGCCGCACCGTCATAGGACATGCGGGGGATGAGGACGAGGTTGAGCCCGACGTTGACCGCGAGGCCCGTGATCGCCACCCACGGATAGCTGCGCTGCTTGCCCGCGGCGGTCAGCAGGAAGATGCCGAGGATGATGAGCGCCGTCAACGCCGCCCCGACCACCAGTAGGCGTGCCGCCGACGCCGAGGGCGCGAACCGGTCCCCGTAGAGCAGCCGGATCAGCGGTTCCGCCGACGGCCAGAACGCTACGACGCACACCGCCCCACCGAGGCCGAACAGCACGGCCGCCATGCGGGTGCGGTCCCGGAAGACGGTCGGTTCGGCCGGCCAGGCGGCTACCAGCAGCGTGCTGATGGGCGCGGCGGCCGCGAGCGCGAACGTGTCGATGATGTCGGAGAACTTGTAGCCGATCGAGTAGAGGCCCACCGCGTCGTAGGTGTCCAGCAGGCTCAGCATGAGGATGTCGATCTTCATCGTCGCGACGGTGAGGGCGAAGCCGATGGCCAGCGGAATCGCCTCCACGAGCATCGGCTTCCACCGGTGGACGCCGACCTGGCGGGCCGGATGGATGCCGACCGACGGACGCGTGATTCCGAGCCCCTTGACGATGAGCTTGAACGCCTCGTTGGCCACCACCGGGAGGATGAAGAGCAGCAGCATGGGTGCGAACAGGGCCGCCGCCACGGTGAGGGCGAGTTGCAGGACCTGGCCCAGACTCTCGGCGACCGCCACGCCCAACATGCGGTGCCGGCTCTGGTACAGCACCGTCAGGGCGTGGCTCGGGGTGGCCAGGATGACCACCACACCGGCGACGGCGGTGGCGACCACCACTTCGCCGGGGTAGCGCAGCAGCATGACGTACCCGAGCGCGCAGACGTAGCCGACGATGCCGAGCACCGTCCGCAGCGCGAGGAACGACGATGCGGTGCGCGCGATCTCGTCGCGGTCCGCGCCGATCAGGTCCGCCAGCACTACCCGGCCCACGCCCAGGTCGGTGACGATCGACATGACGCCCAGCAGGGCGAAGACGAAGCTGAATTGACCCCACTCCTCCGACGACAGTGAGCGGGCGATGACGACGCTGCCCGCCCACCCGAGCGCGGCGACGACGACGCGGCTGGCGAGGATCGCGAGGGTGGCTCGTGCGGCGGCGCGGGAATCGGCGGCCACCTCGCGGTAGTCGGTGACGGGTTCGGCTCCGTCGGAGGCGAAGTCGTCGGTCACGTCGTCACCCCCGCGGCGCGGCACGCGTCGATCGACCGGGCGACGGTGTTCTCCCACGTCATCGCCGCCGACGCCGTCAGGGCGTTGGCGCGCAGGTCGTCGCGCGCCGCCGGATCGGCGAGCAGCGGGCGCATGGCGGCCACCCAGTCGTCCACCCGGCCGGACCGAACCAGCACCGCACCGTCGCCGACCACCTGGGGAAGCGCTCCCACGGCGCTGGCGACCACGGCTGCGCCACAGGCCATCGCCTCCACCGGGGGCAGTCCGAAGCCCTCGTAGCGCGAGGCGTACGCGGTGATGGTGGCGGTCCGATACAGCGCGGGCAGGTCCTCGACGTCGACGTAGCCGAGGCCGATGGCCGACGCCGGCTTGTCCGGACCGGTCGACCCCGCCCCGGCGAGGACGCACGGCACGTCGAGTTCCCGTGCGGCGTCGGCCACCAGCGCGACGTCCTTGCGCGGCTCGACGGTGCCGACCTGCAGCACGAAGCGCTCGGGCAGCCCGTACTTGGCGCGCACCCGGGGCACGGCGTCGGCGACCGGCGGTCGCGCCCAGGAAGCCGGGGCCAGTTCGACGACCGTCGACTCGCGGCCACTGATCGCGCGGATGCGCTCGGCCGTGAATTCCGACACCGCCAGCAGGAGGTCGGCCTTGCGCAGCGCGTGGCCGACGAGCCGCTGCTCACCGGCCGCGCGGAAACGGCTGCTGGCCGTGGGCATGTCGAACACCGAGAGATCGTGCACGGTCGCCACGGTCACGGCCGACGTGGCCACCGGCAGGTCGACGTCGAGCGCGTGGAACACGTCGCACGACCATGTCGGCAGGGCGCCGAGCACCGCGCGGACCACGCCCGAGGACACCGGTCGCGTCAGCGGCCGCACCCCGGCGGGGAGGTCGCCGACGGCGTCGGCCTGAACCAGGGCGGCGAGGTCGGCACCGTCGGGAGCGAGCGCGGGCAGAGCCTTCAGGTACTCGCGGATGTAGGTCTGGACGCCGCTGCCACCGGGTCGTAGGGCGAGTGCCCCGTAGACGAATCGTGTTGTGCTGCGGCGCATCCAACCACTCCTAGGAAGAGCCAGAAATAGACGTCGATGGGGAAGATCTCGAGGTAGGTGGCGACGAGGCTCGCCACCATGCCGGCGACCAGCGAGGCGCTGACACCGAGAGCGAGCGCTGCGTCGCGGCCGGTCAGGGTCCACGCCAGGCGCGTGGTCCACAGCAGTGCGGTGCCGAAGAGCGCGAGAATCAACCACAGCCCGACGGGACCGAGTTCCAGCGCCATCTTCACGTAGTAGTTGTCCGGCTGGTAGTTGGTCGAGACGCCGGAGAACGTGACGCCCTGCGCCGTCGACATGCGGTCGGCCGCCGAGCCGCTCGAGCCGAGCCCGAGGCCGACGGGGTGCACCAGGATGCTGCTGATGATGTCGTTCCAGCCGGCGCCCCGCTCGCCGAGGCTGCTGGAGGACAGGAACACCCGGGAGATGCTCGGCACCAACGGGAAGACCACCGCGATGGTGGCCGCACCGATCGCCAGGGGCAGGAACAGCGACCGGTACCGCAGCACGGCGAGCCACAGCATGCCGAGCACCAGCCCGAGGATGGCGGCGCGCACGATCGACGTCGCCATGGCGACGGCCATGATCGGCGACAGGCACAGGAAGACGACGTTGCGGCGGCGTCGGGGTTCGGCCAGCGCCACCGCACCGCCGACGAGCAGCGCCAGCATCACGTAGAGACCGAACGGGAAGGGTTGGACGAAGGTGCTGAACGTGCGGAGCAGGCCTCCGGACGTGCGGACCTCGCGGCCGTACTCGTAGCCGATCGACACCAGGAAGCTCGGCCCCACGATCAGCTGGCCGATGCCGACGAAGGACGCCAGGGCCGCCATTCCCATGAGGATGCTGACGAAGTGGTCGCGGTCGCGCGCATCGAACGGGGCGAACCACAGGATGGCGAGCAGTGAGACGAAGAAGAACGTCACCTTGATGGCCAGCACGCCCAGCATGCCGTACACCACGATCGCCGAGACGCTGCCGAACACCATCCAGATGGCGACGGCCGGCCAGTACGGCATGTGCAGCGGCGGCTGCCTGCGCCAGTGCGGCGCCCGCGAGCGACGCAGATAGGCGCAGATCGCGGTGAGCAGCAGCAGCCCCTCCTTCCAGGCGGTGGCCACACCGGGCAGGGGCAGCAGGGGGAGTAGCCCGTGCAGGGGCGTGAACGCCGCGAGCAGCAGCACGCCGCGTTGCGGTCGGCGATAGACGTAGACGACAACGGCGACGATGAGGGCGAGGGCCGCCGCGGCCGCAATGGCGCCCAGTCCGGCGAGGGCCAGCGTGGTCATCGCGCCGCGTCAGTCCTCGGCGCGCTTCAACACCGCGCGCACGGTGAGGAACAGGATCTTGACGTCGAGCCAGATCGACCAGTTCTCGATGTAGTAGTTGTCCCACTCGGCGCGGTCGGCGATCGAGGTCTGCCCGCGCAGCCCGTGCACCTGCGCCCACCCGGTTACGCCGGCCTTCACCCGGTGCCGCTCGCCGTAGCGGCGGATCTGCGCCTCGAACAGCTCGACGAACTCCGGCCGCTCGGGCCGCGGCCCGACGAGGCTCATGTCGCCCTTGATGACGTTGAGCAGCTGGGGCAGTTCGTCGAGTGACGTCTGACGCATGATCTTGCCGATGCGGGTCCGCCGGTCGACGCCCTCGACGCCGCCCGGGGCCGAGCCCGCCTTCAGTTCGAACTGTGCGTCGGACTCCCGCGGTGGCCGCATCGAGCGGAACTTGTAGCAGTCGAACGGTTTCCCGTCACGTCCGACGCGCTTCTGCTTGAACAGGATCGGGCCGGGCGAACTCAACCGCACCAGCAGCGCGAGGGTGAGGAACACCGGCGAGATGACGATCAGCCCGAGCGTGGTCAGGACGCGGTCGAGGAAGCCCTTCATCCAGAACTGCCAGCCGAGCGGGTTGACGTGCGGGAGGACCAGCAGGGGCAGCCCGCCGAGGTGCTCGACGCGCGCCCGCTCGCCGACGGCGTCGTGGAGCCGGGGCACCACCCACACCCGCAGGCCGCGACGCTGGGCGGCGCGGACGGCGGTGACGATGTCCTCGAAGGGCACGTCGTTGCAGAACCCGACGATCAACTCCTCGGCACCGGTGGCCTCTGCGATCGTGTCGAACTCGGTCGGCGAGCCCAGGTGCGGCACGTCCAGGAAATCGGGAACCATGGCGTTCAGGCCCGAAGTCTGGGAGTTTGCGCGGAGAATGCCGACTGGCAGCAAACCGTACTCGGGCATTTGCTGCATTCGCGTGATGATCTGGTGCGAAATGGGGCCGTCGCCGATCACCAAGGTCGGCGCGGCCGACCGGAAGCGCTGCCGCAGGACCCGTTGCACGACCGCGCGGGCGAGGCGGGTGGCCGGCAGCAGGATGGCCGCGCACACCCAGATCCCTGCCACCACCTCGCCGGGCCGACCACCGGAACCGGCCAGCAGGATCACCGTCAGCAGGAACAGCGCCGCCAGCGCGATCGAGGTCTCCAGCGGGCCGATCTCGTCGAGGAAGTTACGCCGCAGGTGCCGGCGGTACAGCGCCCGCGAGCCCATGACCAGCACGACCAGTGGCACGAACAGCCACGGTTGCCAGCCCACCGCGGCCCATGCCGGACTGTCGCCGGCGAGCGCCATGGCGACGCCGACAGCGAGCGCCGCAGCCGCAGCGTCCAAGGTGATGGTCACGACGGTGTGCAGCGGGTCGCGACGCAGCCGGTCGGCGAGCGAGCGAGAAGGCGTCGGCGTGCCGGGCACCGACGTCGAAAGTCGTTGCCCTGCCTGGGATGAGATCACCGGAGCTGCCATGGTGATCTACTTCACACCGCCTGTCACGAATTCCAAGTTACCCGATCCGGCGTACCCCGACACGAGTTTGCCGGTGCAATTCACGAAAGGCCGTCGGCGACGGGCGAAATGATCTTCGCGCCATTCATCGCGGGCGTCAGCGGAAGGGAAGTGTTGCCTAATTCGCAGCGAAGACGCGATCACTGACGACGTGCGCGAGATCGTCGAGGATCTGCACGTGGCCGGTGCTCCACTGGCGGGGCTTGGTGTCCCACACGCACAGCGTGCCGACGGCATGTCCGGTGGGATCGATCAGCGGGACACCGGCATACGAGACGAGCGTGCCGTCCGTGACGGCGGGGTGGTCGTGCAGCACCGGATCGGTGCGGGCGTCCTCGACGACGAGCGGCTCGCCGAGCGAGACGGCGTAGCGGCACACCGAACGGTCCAGCGTGGTCTCCCGGACACCCTCGGGCAGTCCGAGCACGGCCTTGAAGAACTGGCGATGATCGTCGACCAGCGAGATGGCGGCCGCTTCCACGCCGAGCGCCTCCACTGCCATCGTGACGATCCGGTCGTAGGAGGGCTCGGGCTCGGAGTCGAGCAGGCCCGTGTCCCGCAGGACCTTGAGCCGTGCCGGATCGTCGAGGACGGGGTGTAGGCCGGTGCGGGCGAGACCGCCGGCCTCGGCGCCGAAGTCGATGCGGGACAGCACGTCCACCAACTCGGCCGATTCCGGGTCGTCGGAGGTCTGGAGGTCGCGCAGCAGCCGCTCGGCCACGGCCCGCTGTACGTAGACGTCCACCGAGACGCCCGCGCGGGCGGCCTGGCTGCGCAGCGCCCGGTCGAGCTGCTCGTCGACGCTGGAGAACTCCGCCATGGAGACAATGTACGGCGTTGCTGCGCCGCTGCGCGCGGATCGGGCGGTTGACGACGTCGTCGAAACCCCGGCGGGCCTCGGACGTCAGCCCGCAACCTCGAGGCGCTGCGTACCGAGCACCGCGAGCAGGCGTAGCGCGTCCTCGGACGGCGACCCAGGTTCGGCGGTGTAGATGACCATGCGCTGATCGGCGTCGGCGATGTCGAGGACGTCGCAGGCGACGGTGACCGGGCCGACGGCAGGGTGGGTGAAGGTCTTGCACAGCGCCGTGCGCGCGGTGACGTCGTGGTCGTCCCAGAGCGCGGCGAATTCGGCACTACTGTTGCGGAGTTCGTCAATCAACGTCGTCGTCTCCGAATCATCGGGATAGCGCGCGACCGTGGCGCGCAGGTGCAAGGCGCAGGTGCGCGCGAAGTCGTCGACGTCCGTGAGGCCGTAGAGCCGCCCCTGGGGTGGACGTGGGCCGAGGAAGGCCCGACGGGCAAGGTTGCGGTCGCGGCGGGACAGCGCGGAGAAGTCCTCCATCAGCGCGCAGGCGAGGTCGTTCCACGCGATCACCTCGTAGGTTGCCGACACCACGATGGCGGCGGCGCGGGGGAGACGGCGCATCAGGTCGAGCAGGCTCTGGCGTACCTCGCGTGGCGGTCCCGGCGGCAGGGTCGGCGGCACGCCCGCGAGGTGGTGCAGATATGCCCGCTCGGCGTCGTTGAGCCGCAACGCCCGGGCGAGGGCGGTGACGACCTCACGCGAAGGATGCGCGGCCCGCGCCTGCTCCAGGCGGGTGTAGTACTCGGTGGAGATGTATGCGAGCCGCGCAACCTCGTCGCGGCGCAGCCCCGGGGTCCGGCGTCGGGCACCCGACGGCAGACCGACGTCGGCGGGCGCGATCCGCTCTCGGCGGCTGCGTAGGAAGGCGCCCAGTTCGCGCGTGTTCACCCGACCCATCATCCGCGTCCGCGGCGGTCGGCGCGACGCCCAGCCAGGTACGGCGAGTACCTGGCTAGCCAGCCGAGGGCGCTCGCAGACTCGACCCATGACATCCATGACAACCACCACGCACGCCGGGCTGCTCACCGACAAGGTCGTCTTCATCAGCGGCGCCGGCCGGGGCATCGGTGCCGCCGCCGCAGCGCTCTTCGCCCGCGAGGGCGCCCGGGTCATGCTGGCCGCCCGGTCCGAGGACCAACTGGCCGCCGTCGCCGCGACGGTTCGCGATGCGGGGGGTGCCGCCGAGTACGTGGTGTGCGACCTCGCCGACGGCGCTGCGGTGCGGGCCGCCGTCGATCGCACGGTCGAGGTGTACGGACGCCTGGACGCGGCGTTCAACAACGGGGCGACCATCGTGCCGCCGGGCCCGCTCGACCAGGTCGCCGAGGACGACTTCGACCGCGTGTACGAGGTCAACCTGAAGGGTGTGTACACCGCCATGGCCGCGGAGGTCGCGGCCATCCGTGCGACCGCGCGGTCGGGGGCGATCGTCAACACCTCGAGCGTCGGCAGCCTCAAGGCGAATCCCGAGCTGCCCTCGTACGGCGCCATGAAGCGCGCCGTCAACAGTCTCACTGAGTCGGCGGCCGTCACCTATGGCCCGGAGAACATCCGGGTGAACGCCATCGCCCCGGGCACCACGCTCACCGAGATGATCCGCGAGTGGGAGTCGGCGAGTCCCGGGGTGATCGACCGGCTGGTGGCCGGCACGCCGCTGCGGCGCGGCGCCGAACCGGTCGAGGTGGCCGAGGCCGCGGCCTGGCTGCTCAGCGACCGCGCCTCCTTCGTCACCGGCGCCATCCTGCGCGTCGACGGCGGCGCCTGGGTGTGAGCGAGTCGGCAGGTTTCGAACGCGTGTTCGCCTGGGTATCTGTGTGCGCAGGAGGTAAGAGATGAGCAACGACTCGAGCAATGACCAGGAATCGACCACCCAGGCACCGAATGAGAACGCCGAGAAGGATCCGTCCGACTGGGTCACCGGCGACGAGCCGATGACCGGCGCCCAGCGCAGCTACCTGCACACGCTGGCGCAAGAGGCGCAGCGCGAGGTCCCCGACGACCTAACCAAGGCGCAGGCGTCCGAGATGATCGACGAGCTGCAGTCCTCCACCGGACGCGGCTGACCTGAAGTACGCGAAACTCCGGCCACCTCGGTGGCCGGGGTTTCGTCGTATCAGGGCGTGGGGCTCAGACGCCGACCACCTCGCGGGCGATCTCGGCGACCCGCACCTGGGCGGCCGAGATGACGCTCGACCGATTGCGGTGCTGCTCCTCGTAGGCGATGACCGCCCGGACCTCGGCCGGCTCGGTCAGCTCCTTGATCGCGGCCACGGCCGAGCTGACGTTCAACTCGTCGTAGTCCGGGATCGGCAGCTCCTCGGGCTGCACGACGCCCGCGGCGGTGCGCAGCGAGTGCAGGACGTCTGCGGCGTCGTCAGCGCCGGCGTCACGGGTGACCTTCTCGGCGGTCTCCAGGGCCGCGTCGCGCGAGGCGGTGAACGCTTTGGTGGCGACGTCGCCGGCGGCCGCTGCACGGTCGGCCAGCTCCTCGAGCGTCGGCTGCGTGTTGCGGATCGCGTCCAGCACACGGTCGATGCCGCGCGCCGACCAGGTGAGCGGCAGATTCGCCAGCTTGACCGCGAGACCGGCTGCGGCCTGCACCGGGGTGCGACGCAGCGCGGCCGGACCGCCCAGCGCGTCCTCGGCGAGCACGGTGGTAAGCCACTCGACCGTCGCAGAGTGCGCGGTGATCAGCTCGGCGGCGAGCGCCTCGACGTCCTTCTCGCCGGCACCCACGGCCAGCGCCTTCAGGTAGCGGGCCCGGTCGAGGAGCTGGTGCTCCAGGATCAGATCACCCAGCAGCGCCTCGTCGAACGGCTGCGCCCGTTCGGCCAGGGCCTTGACCGCGGCGGTCGCGCGGCCCAGGAACGGCGCCACGACGTCCGGGTAGCCGCCGAGCGCGCGAATCGCGGCCTCGACCTTCAGGGCACGCTCACGGCCGTGGCGGGCGTTCTCGGTGAGTTCCTGCTGCACGGCCTCGGTGCGGGCCTGAGCGACACGGGTCTCGGCGACCTGGATCTCGGTGTTCGTCAGCTCGAGCACGGTACGCAACTGTGCGAGCAAGGTGGTGGTGTCCTTGGTGGACATCAGAATTCATCCCCGTTCGTGTGTTGGTTGTTTCTCGACGCGACGGTGCGCCTCGTTCAGTTGGCTACCCGGGCCCCGTCGAGGCCTAATCGTTGCTCCAGTGTTGCCTGGATCACTCCGAGCCGTGACCGGTCATCGGCCCACGTCACGGGCCCTGCGCGGGCCGGGCCGATCAGCTGCGACAATGGCGTTCAGCCCGGTGGCGGCACAGGCCGCCGCCCGCAGGGTGAAACGCGATCCGGCGCCGGTCACGACGAGGTGGCCACCGCGCCCCCGCCGCCGCGACGGCGGTGTGCCCGATGTCTAGGAGCGGCCACGTGGCCTTGAACACCATTGCGCTCGAACTCGTCCCCTCGAACGTCGAGCGCGGACCGGAGTACCCCGTCGACGAGGCGCGCAAGGTGGTGGCCTTGTCCGCCGCCGCGGGCATCGACGGCCGCATCGGTCACGTGATGATCCCGGGCATGATCGACGAGGACGACGGTCGGCCCATCGACATGAAGCCCAAGATGGACGTCCTCGAGTACTGGTCGTTGATCGCGCCCGAACTGCCCGGCGTCCGCGGGCTGTGCACCCAGGTGACCTCGTTCCTCGAGCCGGACGCCCTGCGGGACCGTCTGACCACGCTGGGTGCGGCGGGCTTCGACGGCATCGCCTTCGTCGGCGTGCCGCGGTCCATGAGCGACGGCGAGGGCGGCGGTGTCGCACCGACCGACGCGCTGTCGCTCTACGAGGACCTGATCCCCAACCGCGGCGCGATCCTCATCCCCACCCGCGACGGCGAGCCGGGTCGCTTCGGCTTCAAGTGCAAGCAGGGCGCGACGTATGGGCTCACCCAACTGCTCTACTCCGACGCCATCGTCGGCTTCCTGCGCGACTTCGCCAAGGAGACCGACCACCGACCCGAGATCCTGCTGTCCTTCGGATTCGTCCCGAAGATCGAGGACGGCGTCGGCTTGATCAAGTGGCTCATCCAGGATCCGGGGAACGCCGCGGTGGCCGCAGAGCAGGACTTCGTCAAGCGCCTGTCGACGATGGAGCCCGCCGACAAGCGTGCCGAGATGGTGGACCTGTACAAGCGCGTGGTCGACGGCGTCGCGGACCTGGGCTTCCCGCTGAGCATTCACTTCGAGGCCACCTACGGCGTCTCCAAGCCGGCCTTCGACACCTTCGCCGAGATGCTCGCCTACTGGTCGCCGGACGGCACCTGAGGGATTCGGCTCACCGGTCGGCCGCCGTGGTCGGCGACGGCTCGCCGGCGGCCGAGCCGGCCGGCTCGTGCCAGGTGGCCAGTAGCCGCAGCGCGGTATCGGCCGCCGACCCCGGCGCGGTGGTGTAGACGATCAGCGTCTGATCCTCGTCTCCGCCGGGGTTGAGCGCCTGGTAGCGCACCTCGAAGCTGCCCACGACGGGGTGGTGGTAGCCCTTGCTGCCGGTGGTCCGGCGGTGCACCTCGTGCCGCGGCCACCACCGGCGGAACTCCTCGGAGTGGATCGACAGATCGCCGATGAGCCCCGAGAGTTTGGGGTCCTCGGGGTGCCGGCCGACGTCGTCGCGCAGCATCGCCACCGTGTCCATGGCCACCTCCCGCCAGTCCGCGTACAGCTCCCGGGCGTGCGCGTCGAGGAAGACGAACCGCGCCATGTTGCGCTGCGCAGCGGGAAGCCGGCCGAAGTCGGTGATCAGCGCACCCGCCAGCCGGTTGTGCGCCAGCACGTCGAGCCGCCGGCCGAGCACGAATGCCGGCGAGGAGGCCTCGTCCAACCGCGCCAACAGGTCCAGCGTCGTGGGATCGACGTGCTGGGGCCGGACCCGGGTGCGTCGTGCCGCCGGCTGCGGACGCCCGAGCCGATGCAGGTGCGCGCGTTCGGCGTCGTTCAACCGCAGCGCGGTGGCGAGCGCATCGAGGACGTCGACCGAGGCGCTGCGGCTGCGACCCTGCTCCAGGCGCGTGTAGTAGTCGACGCTCACCCCGGCCAGTCGAGCGAGTTCCTCCCGTCGCAGACCGGGCACGCGCCGGCGGGCCACCTCGCCGCTCAGGCCCGCGTCCTCCGGCCGCAGTCGCGCCCGACGGGTGCTCAAGAACTCGGCGAGTTCGGAACGGTTCTGGCTCACGCGACCCAGTGTGACGGCCCGAAGCGGCGTCCGCAGCGGGCGAAGGTGGCCCATTCCTTCCCCCGATCGGATGGGCAGGTCTGAGCCTCCGTCGAGGGCCTCGGAACTGGTTGTGTCGACCGCAGGCACATCACATCCGAGAGGAGTACGACATGTCCACGACCACCGTCATCGCCGGCGCGCCGCTGGCCGGCCGCACCGCCGTCGTCACCGGCGCCTCGAGCGGCATCGGGCAGGCGACCGCCCTGCGGCTCGCCGAACTCGGCGCCGCCGTCGCCGTGGCCGCACGGCGCGCGGACCGGCTCGAGGAGCTGGCCGGCCGCATCACCGCCGCGGGCGGCACGGCGCTGCCGCTCGCGCTCGACGTCACCGACCGTGACGCCGTCGCGGCGGCGGCCGAGCGGGTGTCCGCCAACCTCGGTCGCCCCGACCTGGTCTTCGCCAACGCCGGCGTCCAGCTCGTCTCCGCGATCGACGAGCTGCGGACCGACGACTGGCAGCGCCAGATCGACCTCAACGTCTCCGGGGTGATGAACACGATCGGCGCCTTCGTGCCGCACCTGGTGGCCGCTGCGGCCGACGGCGGCGCCGCCGACCTGGTCACCACGTCGTCGATCGCCGCCACCCGGGTGCTCGAGAAGTTCTCCGTGTACTCCGGGACCAAGGCCTACCTCAGCCAGCTCACCCGACTGCTGCGGGTCGAACTCGGGCGCAAGCGGGTGCGCGTCGCCACCGTCGAGCCCGGCATGGTCGACACCGAGCTGCCCGACCACGTCACCGACCCGGACGCGACCAAGCTCATGGCCGACCTCATCGCGGAGATCGACGTCCTGCGCCCGGCCGACGTCGCCGAGACCGTCGCGTTCATCGCATCGGTGCCGCGGCACGTGAACCTCACCGAAGTGACCATCCTGCCGACCGAGCAGGCCATCTGAGAACCGCCGTCAGGCGGAAGGGAGATCGACATGTCCGACATCCACGAGACCAGCACCCTGGTCGTCCTCATCACCGGCGCCAGCAGCGGCATCGGGGAGGCCACCGCACTGCGGCTCGCCGCCGACGGACACCGCGTGTTCCTCGGCGCGCGCCGCACCGACCGACTGCAGGCCCTCGTCGAGCGCATTGCGGCCGACGGCGGCGAAGCGGCGTTCGCCGGCCTCGACGTCACCGACGCGGCCGACGTGGAACGCTTCGTCCACGCGGCACGTGACCGCTTCGGCCGGGTCGACGTCCTCGTCAACAATGCGGGCGTCATGCCGCTGTCGCCGCTGGCGGCGCGCAAGGTCGACGAGTGGAACCGCATGATCGACGTCAACGTGCGCGGCGTGCTGCACGGCATCAACGCCGTCCTTCCCGTCATGACCGAACAGGGCAGCGGACACGTGGTGAACGTCGCCTCGGTGGGCGCCTACGAGGTGGTGCCCACCTCGGCGGTGTACAGCGCCACGAAGTTCGCGGTGCGTGCCATCACCGAGGGCCTGCGGCAGGAGTCCTCCTCTGGTGATCTGCGGGTCACGCTCGTCTCGCCCGGTGTCACCGAATCCGAACTGGCGGAATCGATCACGGATCCCGGTGCGCGGGAGGCGATGAAGGCCTACCGGGCAGCGGCCATCCCGGCGTCGGCCATCGCAGCGGCCATCGCCTATGCCGTGGGCCAGCCCCGCGAGGTCGACGTCAACGAGATCGTCGTACGGCCGGCCGCCAGCGCGCAGTGAGTGTCAGCCGGGCAGATCGAGGACGCGCCGGATGATCCGACCGAGGACCGTGCGCAGCGTGTCGTCGTCCACGTCGGACACCACCGGGTTGACCACCGACCCGGCGATGGCCGCGGACACGACGGCCGCTGCGACACGGTCCTCCGTGTCGTCGGCGCCCGCCTCGTTGGCTCCGGCGTCGTCCCGTTCGCCGAGCAGCACGCCGTACAACCGGCCGACGAACGCCGTGAACGGCGGATGCTCGCTCAGCAGACGGACGACCACCGGGTCGTTGGTGAGCGTGCCGATCCACCGGCGCCGGGCCACCGCCACGTCGATGACGCGCAGGAGCAGCACCGTCCTGGCACGCGTGCGGTCCGGCTCGGCCTCGGCGTCAGCCAGCGGCTCCACGAGCGAGGCGAGCTCGCGCTCCGTCATCGCGATGACGATCTCGTTCTTCGTATTGAACTGGTGGTAGACGGCGGCCTTGGTGACGCCGACCGCGTCGGCGATCATCTGCAGCGACGTCCCGCCGACACCGTGCTCGCCGACGAGGTCCATCGCGGCGTCCAGGATGCGGTGCTGGGCCGCCGTCCGCGCGGTGCCCGGCAGCACGCCGCCAGCGGGCGGTGATTGCGGGAGCCGCTTGCGGAAGAACACCCGGCGGTAGCCGTCCTCGACGCCACGGCCGGTCTCGGTGTAGCCCCGCCGTGGGTAGTAGGCGATGTTCTCCGTCATCGCCTCGTTGGTGACGAGCCGTATCTCGGCCAGGCCGCGCTCGGCGGCGTCGCGCTCGGCCCGGGCCAGCAGGCGGGCGCCGTGGCCTGCGCCCTGGGCTTCGGGCGCCACGGCGACGACGTCGAGGAGCAGGTGGTCGGCGCGCGGCAGCGTCGCCAGCATCCCGACGAGGCCGTCGGGCCCATCGAGCACCCAGATCCGTCCGTCGCGCAGGACCGCGGCGTAATCGGCCAGCATCGGCGCCGGCGGCTTGCCGATCCGCTCGACGTAGCCGGCGAAGGACGCGTGCACCAGAGCGGTCACCGCCGCCAGGTCCGCGGTGGTGGCACGCCGCAGCTCCGGCTGGGTCATGGCGCCGACCGTAGTGCACGTGCCGTCAGGCGGCCTCCTGCCCGGCGTCGCCCTCTCCGTCGGGGGCACCGGTGCCGGAAGGATCGGTGTTCGTCGGAGCGGTGTTGGTCGGGGCCGTGCCCGGCGCATCGGCGTCGTCTCCGGACGGGACGTCGTCGCCGTGGCCACCGGCGGCCGGCTCCTGCTCCAGTGCGGCCGGCGCGTCGCCGGGACCAGCCGTCCCGACGTGGCTGGCCGGTGCCGCGGGCGCACCGTCCGGGGTGACCTTGTTGCCGTCGGCGACCAGCGTCGGGTGCCGCCGTCCGGCGGGCGGGCCATCGACTGAAGAAGTTGTCGCAGAACGCGTTTCGACGTCGGTATCGGAGGCCGACGTGGTCGCGTCCGGCGATGGGACGGGCGTTCGGGCGGTCGTCACCGGGGGCGCCGGGGCGGGGCTGCCACCGACGAGATTGCGCACCCCTTCCCGAAGCGCCTCCGGCACGCCGAGGAGCGTCTCGATCACCCTGCCGGGCGGGGTGACGAAGGAGAACGGCGTGGGGGTCGCGACGGTCGCGTGGGTGCGGTCGGTGTAGCCCATGTCGACGGCCAGTCGCAGCAGGGGTTCGACGGCGCGCAGCAGCGGCTCGGTGAACGGCGTCAGGCCGAGGAGCGTGGCGACCTCCCGGATCGGCCCGAGCAGGGGCAGCGTCGCACTGCGGTAGAGCACGTAGGTGTCGTGACCGCCCGCGGTGTTGGTCACCGTCGTCGTGGTGCTCGGCGTCGACGCCGGATCGATCTGGTCGTAGGCGGCGTCGGAGTGCGAATACCGCACGCCGAGTGCGGCATTCAGAAGTGACAGCGGGTTGAAGTAGGCCGGGAAGTCGGCGTACGGGTCGTATTCGATGGCGTGGTAGACGGTGTCGTAGCGGGTGGGGGCCGCCGGGCGCATCGGGTCGATGACGAACGGGAGGGACAATCCCGGAAAGCGGTCGTACACACCGCCGTTCGGTGCGAACGGCGCCCCGATCAGGACGAAGGTGAGTTGGTGCTCCGATGGTGCGCCACCCGTACCGACCGGGAGTGACTGCAGCTGCTCGCGCACCCGCTCGGCCACCAGGGCGCCCTCGGAGTAGCCGAGGACGACGATCGACGGCTCGGCGGCGTGCGCGGTGATGGCATCGCGCATGACGGGCACGCCGACGTCGCGGCTGTAGGCGAGGTTGATCGTGGCGGGGTAGGTGATCGGGTCGTAGTCGTAGCCGGCGGGGCTGGCCTTGCCCTGCAGCTTTGCCAGGAGGCGGGCGCCCGTGCCGTCGTCACGGCCACCGGCGCCGATCACCGCGTTGGTCAACCGCACCGTCGCATCGACGATCTCGGGACCGCCGGCGTGGCCGAGGACCAGCGCCGAGGACAGTGCGACGGCTCCGAGTGCCGCGGCGGCGCGCGTCCCCGTCCGTCGGGCCCCGCTGTTCGTGTGCTTGCCCACCACGCATCCCCCGATACCGTCGAGCGACGTTGCTCGAGGTGCACGCTACGCCTGGGTGGCGCGGCCCGGACGTGAAACGGCGGCGACGCTTCCCCGCTGCGTCGCCGCCGTCTCGATCAATGCCCTGACCTGCGGTCAGGGGCAGGTGACGTCGATCTCGAAGGGCTTGGTCACCGCGCCGGCCATGGGGTTGGACATGTCCACCCCGGAGGCGTTGCCGGTGATCTTGTAGTTCTTGCCGTCCTTGACGGCCGTGGCGTCGCCGACGCCGGCCCCCACCGCCAGGGTGACGCCGTTGACGTTGCCGAGGCCGACGGAGGTCACCGTGGGGTTGTCGCCGTCGCCGAGGACGGCGGCGATGCCGGTGGTGCCCTGGCCGATGGCGATGTTCACGTTGCCGCCCATCGTCCCGCACACCACCTGCCCGTTCACCTGCTGCTCCTGGCCGTCGACCGTCACCTTGGTGGCGCCGCCGGACGCCGACGACGACGCCGAGGACGAGGACGAGGACGAGGACGAGGACGAGGAACTCTCCGACGACGACCCACTCGAGGACGAGTCGCCCGAGGAACATCCGGACAGGCCGGCGATGAGGAGCACCCCACTGCTGGCGGCAATCAGCACACCACGCTTCACAACCGTTCTCCCTTGTTAGTGCGACCCATCAAGATCAACGGGCCGTCCCCATGACTATGGCGGCACGGTCGAGGCGAGACCGGACGAATCGCCAAAATGCCCTTCGGCCTCGGGGTTCGCCGGTCCGATCGGGGATGTGAGAACGTAGCGCGGTGAACGCCCCCGCCCGTCCGTTCTTCGAGGTGTCGGCGCAGCTGCCCGACCGTGCCGGTCGCGTCGGCGTCATCCACACCCCGCACGGCGACGTGCACACCCCCGCCTTCGTCGCGGTGGGCACCCAGGCCACGGTGAAGGCGGTGCTGCCGGAAGCGATGCAGGCCGCCGGCGCTCAGGCGGTCCTGGCCAACGCCTACCACCTCTACCTGCAGCCGGGACCGGACGTCGTCGACGAGGCGGGCGGCCTCGGTGCGTTCATGAACTGGCCCGGACCCACCTACACCGACAGCGGTGGCTTCCAGGTGATGTCGTTGGGCGTGGGCTTCAAGAAGGTGCTCGCGATGGACACCGAGCGGGTCCGCGCCGACGACGTCATCGCCGAGGGCAAGGAGCGGCTGGCCCACGTCGACGACGACGGGGTGACGTTCCGGTCGCACCTCGACGGGTCGACGCACCGCTTCACCCCGGAGGTCTCGATCGGGATCCAGCATCAGCTGGGGGCCGACGTCATCTTCGCCTTCGACGAGCTGACGACGCTGGTGAATACCCGTGCCTATCAGGAGACGTCGGTGCAGCGGACGCACGAGTGGGCCGTGCGCTGCCTCGCCGAGCACCGCCGCCAGACCCGCGCCCGGGCGCACCGGCCGTACCAGGCGCTGTTCGGCGTCGTGCAGGGTGCGCAGTACGAGGACCTGCGTCGGCGCGCCGCCCGCGGGCTGACCGAGATCCGCGACGCCGACGGCAACGGGTTCGACGGCTACGGCATCGGCGGTGCGCTGGAGAAGCAGAACCTCGCCACGATCGTCGGGTGGGTGACCGACGAACTGCCCGAGGACAAGCCGCGGCATCTGCTCGGCATCAGCGAGCCCGACGATCTCTTCGCCGCCGTCGCGGCGGGCGCCGACACGTTCGACTGCGTGTCGCCGTCGCGGGTGGCCCGCAACGCAGCGGTCTACTCGGCCGACGGTCGCTACAACATAACGGGCGCGCGGTACAAGCGTGACTGGGCACCGCTGGACCCGGAATGCGACTGCTACACGTGCGCGCACTACACCCGCGCCTACGTGCACCACCTGTTCAAGGCCAAGGAGATGCTGGCCTCGACGCTGTGCACGATTCACAACGAGCGCTTCGTGATCCATCTGGTGGACCGCATCCGCGAGGCGATCACCGCCGGCAGCTTCGACGACCTCCGCGACGAGGTGCTGGGCCGGTACTACGCACGCCACTAGGAGCGATGCGGACCCTCGTTGAACGCGTGCACAATAGCGGGATGACGACCACTGCCGAGGCGCAGACGATGCTCGGGCGGCTGCTGGACCCGGCCAACCGCGCCGACCCGTATGCGGTGTACCGGGAGATCCGCGAGAGCGGGCCGCTGCTCCTGCCCGAGGGGCACCTCGTGGTGTTCTCGTCGTTCGCCCACTGCGACGACGTGCTGCGCCACCCGGCGTCGGCCAGCGACGGGACGAAGTCGACCCTGGTGCAGCGCCGCATGGCCGACGGCGAGGTCGTGCGACCGCTGGGGACGCCGGGCTTCCTGTTCCTCGACCCGCCGGACCACACGCGGCTGCGCAAGCTCGTCAGCAAGGCCTTCGTGCCCAAGGTGGTCAAGGCGCTCGAACCGGACATCGCCTCGATGGTCGACGCCCTGCTCGACGCGGCCGCCGCGCGCGGCTCCCTCGACGTCGTCGCCGATCTCGCGTACCCGCTTCCCGTCGCGGTGATCTGCCGCCTCCTCGGCGTCCCGCTGGAGGACGAACCGGAGTTCAGCCGGGCGTCGGCGATCCTGGCGCAGGCGCTCGACCCGTTCATCACCGTCACCGGCGAGGCGCCGGGCGGCGTCGAGGAACGGTTGCAGGCCGGGCAGTGGCTGCGCGATTACCTGGGCGATCTCGTCGACCGGCGCCGGGCGGCGCCGCGCGACGACCTGATCTCCGGGCTCATCGCCGCCGAGGAGGCCGGCGACCAGCTGACCGAGGAGGAGATCGTCGCGACGTGCAACCTGCTGCTGATCGCGGGGCACGAGACGACGGTGAACCTCATCGCCAACGGCATGCTGGCCATGCTGCGTCAGCCCCGGCGGTGGCAGGCCCTGGCCGAGGATCCCGGGCGGGTGTCGGCGGTGGTCGAGGAGACCATGCGCTTCGATCCGCCGGTGCAGCTGGCGATGCGCATCGCGGGCGAGGACATGACGGTCGGCGGCGTCGACGTGCCCCGGGGCGACACCATGATGCTGCTGCTCGCCGCCGCGCACCGCGACCCGGCGGCGCACGACGAACCCGACGTCTTCGACCCCGACCGCGGCGCCATCCGGCACCTCGGCTTCGGCAAGGGGCCGCACTTCTGCCTCGGTGCGCCGCTCGCCCGGCTGGAGGCCGCGGTGGCGTTGTCGGCGGCCGCGGCGCGCTTCCCGGCCGCCCGGCTGGCCGGTGAACCGGTCTACAAGCCGAACCTGACGTTGCGCGGCATGTCTTCGCTTTCGGTCGCCATCCGGTGATTTCGGCGCGGAAACGTTCGCTGAACGAACGTTTGCGCGCCGAAATCGCACTAGGATCGCCGCCATGCGCATACTCCTGGTGGGTGCCGGCGGTGTCGGGTCCGCGTTCTGCGCCATCGCGGCGCGGCGGAGCTTCTTCGAGGCGGTGGTCGTCTGCGACTACGACGCCGCCCGCGCCCGGCAGGCCGCCGACGCCGTACGGGATCCCCGCTTCACCGCCGACCGGGTGGACGCCACGTCGTCCGACGCGGTGGCCGCGCTGGTCCGGGAGCACCGCATCACCCACGTGATGAACGCCGTCGACCCCCGCTTCGTCATGCCGCTGTTCGAGGGCGCGCTGGCCGGCGGTGCGGACTACCTCGACATGGCGATGAGCCTGTCCCGGCGCCACCCGGACAAGCCCTACGAGGAGGTCGGCGTCAAGCTCGGCGACGAGCAGTTCGCCGCCGAGGACTCCTGGCGCGACGCCGGGCGGCTGGCGCTCGTCGGCATGGGCGTCGAGCCGGGGCTGTCGGACGTGTTCGCGCGCTACGCCGCGGACGAGCTGTTCTCCGAGATCGACGAACTGGGCACCCGCGACGGCGCCAACCTTCGGGTCGAGGGCTACGACTTCGCCCCGTCCTTCTCCATCTGGACCACCATCGAGGAGTGCCTTAACCCGCCGGTGATCTGGGAGGCCGGCCGCGGCTGGTTCGTCACCGAGCCCTTCAGCGAGCCCGAGGTGTTCGACTTCCCCGAGGGCATCGGCCCGGTCGAGTGCGTCAACGTGGAGCACGAGGAAGTGCTGCTCATGCCGCGGTGGATCGACTGCAAGCGCGCGACGTTCAAGTACGGGCTCGGCGAGGAGTTCATCGACGTGCTCAAGACGCTGCACAAGCTGGGGCTGGACCGCACCGAGAAGGTGTCGGTCGCCGGGGTCGAGGTCAGTCCACGCGACGTCGTGGCCGCGTGCCTGCCGAACCCCGCGACGCTCGGGCCGAAGATGACCGGCAAGACGTGCGCCGGGCTGTGGGTCACCGGCACCGGCACGGACGGCAACCCGCGCTCGACGTACCTGTACCACGTCGTCGACAACGCCTGGTCGATGGCGGAGTACGGCCACCAGTGCGTGGTGTGGCAGACGGCCGTGAACCCCGTCGTCGCAATGGAGCTGCTCGCCGACGGCACCTGGTCCGGCAGCGGCGTCCTCGGACCCGAGGCGTTCCCCGCGCAGCCGTTCCTCGACCTGCTCACCGCCTACGGGTCCCCGTGGGGGCAGCGGGAGCTGTAGCGTCACGCCCGTGCCCGAAGAGCTCAGCGCCGAGCAGGCCGCCGCACTGCTCCACCCGTCCGACACCCTCGGCATCCCGCTCGGGCCGGGACAGCCGCCGGCCTTCCTGCGGGCGCTCGGCGAGCGCACCGACTGGACCGACCTGCGGGTCTACGGCGCGCTGCTCGCCGTCCTCACCGAGCTGTTCACCCGCCCCGGCGTGCGCTACACGTCCGGCTTCTACGGGCCGCTGGAGCGGGCACTGCGCGACGCGGACGCCGACGTCGAATTCACCCCGGCGGACTTCCGCCGGTTCGGTCCGCTGCTGCAGCGCCAAGCGCCGCGCGTCGTGACGACCGTGGCAGCGGCCCCGGACGCCGACGGCTGGTGTTCGCTCTCGCTGCACGCCGGCGGTACCGTGGCCGAATTGCGGCGCGCAGCAACCGATCCGGATCGGCTGCTGGTCGTGGAGGCGTCCGAGGCGTATCCCCGCACGTACGGTCACGGCGGGTACCGGCACGCGCTGCACGTCGACGACATCGACGTGCTGGTGCGCTCGACGGAACCGCCGCTGGCCCTGCCGGGCGGGGACGCCGCACCGTCGGACGTCGACGAGGCGATCGCCGAGCACACCGTGGCCTACGTCCCGTCCGGCGCCACGCTGCAGACCGGCATCGGGTCGATCCCCAATCAGATCGCCACCTTGCTCGCCGAGGGCGACGGCGGCGACTACGGACTGCACAGCGAGATGTTCACCGACGGATGCATGCGCCTGCACCGCGCAGGGAAGGTGACCAACGCCCGCAAGGGTCAGTACGACGGCATCAGCGTCACGACGTTCGCGTTCGGCTCCGACGACCTGTATGCCTGGCTGGACGACAATCGCGACGTCGCGTTCCTGCCGGTGGAGATCGTCAACGCGCCGGAGGTCATCGGTGCCAACGACACGATGGTCACCATCAACGGCGCGCTCGCCGTCGACCTGCACGGCCAGGTGGTCGCCGACACCATCGACGGCGGCCAGTTCAGCGGCATCGGCGGCGCCGAGGACTTCGTCGCCGGAGCCGGCATGGAACTGTCCGACCGGTCGCTGATCTGCCTGCCCTCGACCTACTCCACCGCCGACGGCGAGCCGAGGTCGCGGATCGTGCCGTGGTTCGGTCCGGGCGCGGTGATCACGACGCCGCGCCATCAGGTCGACGTGATCGTCACCGAGTACGGCGCCGCCGAGCTGGAGGGCAAGACGGTGCGCGAGCGCGGCGAGGCCCTGGCCGCCGTCGCACACCCGCGGTTCCGCGACGACCTGCTGGCCGCCGCGGCCCGTGCCGCGCACGGCCGCTCGCCGGTCGCGTGACCCCTTCGAGGTAGTGCCTACGACGTAATGCCTACAGCGGGTTGAGGATTCGCCGCAGGAACTGCCGGGTGCGCTCCTCCCGAGGATCGCCGAGCACCGCCTCCGGGGTGCCCTGCTCCAGGATCACGCCCTGGTCGGTGAACAGCACCTGCTGGGACACCTGCCGGGCGAACTGGATCTCGTGGGTGACGATCACCAGGGTCCACCCCTGCACCGCGAGGTCCTTGATGACCGACAGCACCTCGCCGACGAGTTCTGGGTCCAGCGCGGACGTCGGCTCGTCGAACAGCACGAGCTTGGGCTTGAGTGCCAGCGCCCGGGCGATGCCGACGCGCTGCTGTTGACCGCCGGACAGTTGGAACGGGTACTGGTCGCGCTTCTCGGCCAACCCCACCTGCTCGAGGAGGTCGAGCGCCTCGGCCTCCACCTCGTCGCGCGGCCGCTTCTGCACGTAGACCGGACCCTCGACCACGTTCTGCAGCACCGTCTTGTGCGGGAAGAGGTTGTGGCCCTGAAAGACGAAGCCGCTGCGCGACTGGAACCGGCGCACCTCGGATTTTGGTGTGGGCGTACCGAAGTCGATCTCGACGTCGTCGACCCGGATCACGCCGGCGTCGGCCCGGTCCAGGGCGTTGAGCGTACGCAGCAGCGTCGTCTTGCCCGAGCCGGACGGGCCGATGATGGTGGTCGCCGTGCCGCGGGCCACCCGGAAGGAGACGCCCTTCAGGACGCGGTTGTCGCCGAACGCCTTCTCCACGCCCTCGGCCGTGACGCGGTAGTCGGTGGCCTGGGCGGCCTCGGTGCCGTCGCCGTCGCTCACTTCGCCACGTACCTTTCCAGTCGGTGCTCCACGCGGGCCTGCCCGAAGGACAGCACCAGGCAGATCACCCAGTAGTAGATCGCCGCCGTGCCGTAGAGCGCGAAGAACTCGAAGGTCGGCGCCGCCACGATCTGCGCCTGTCGTAGGAGTTCGGTGACGAGGATCGTCGATGCCAACGAGGTGTCCTTCACCAGCGAGATCAGGGTGTTGGAGAGCGGCGGCACCGCCACGCGGGCGGCCTGCGGCAGGATGATGCGCCGCAGCGCACCGACGTAGTGGTAGCCGATGGTCTCCGCGGCTTCCCACTGACCCTTCGGGATGCTGAGGATCGCCGAGCGGATGATCTCCGCGGCATAGCCGCCGACGTTGAGGCTGAACGCGATCACCGCGGCGGGGAACGGGTCGATACGCACCCCGAACTCCGGGAGTGCGAAGAACACGATGAACAGCTGCACCAGCAGCGGCGTCCCGCGGATGATCGAGATGTAGAAACGGGCGACGTTGCTGAGCACGACGTTGGACGACAGCCGCGCCAGCGCCACGGCGAGCGCGATCACCAGGCCCACGACGAAACTGATGACGGTGAGCGGGATCGTCATCGTCAACGCGGCCTTGGCCAGCGGCCACAGGTTGTCGGCGATCAGCTGCCACGCCGAGCGCACCGCAGGCGGCTCCTGTGCCCCGCCCGGCGGGCCGGGACCGGCCTGCGGTGGGCCGCCGGCCTGCGGTGCACCGCCGGTGGCGTCGGCGCGCAGGTACTTCTGGGAGATCGACGTCAGCGTCCCGTCGGCGCGCAGCTCGTCCAGGGCGCGGTTCAGTTCGGGGAGGTAGCCGCTGTCCTTGCGGGCCGCGAACCCCTGCTCGCTCTTCTCGCCCACCTGACCGGCGATCTTGACGCTGGTGTCGCCGGTCTCGGCGAGGTAGGCGTAGACGGCGATGCTGTCGTTGATCACGACGTCGACGCGGCCCTGGTTCAGCAGGGTGATCGCCTGGGTGAAGCCCTCCACGGCCTCGACGCGGGCGCCGGCGTCACGGGCGATCTGCGACCAGTTGCTGGTGGCGTTCTCGGCGGCGGTCTTGCCCTTGACGTCGGCCAGGTTCGTGATGGAGTCGTCGTCGGCGCGGGTGACGATCACCCCTTCCCCGACGGTGTAGGGCTGCGAAAGGTCGTACTTCGCCTGCCGCTCGGGGTTGATGGTCACCTGGTTGGCGACGACGTCGAACCGGTTGGCCTCCAGGGCGGCGAACATGGAGTCCCACGGGGTTTCGACGAAATCGACGCGGACGCCCAGCTTCTCGCCGACGGCCCTGGCCACGTCGACGTCGTAGCCGACGAGCTGGCCGGACGCGGGATCGTGATAGCTGAACGGCGCGTAGACGCCCTCGGTGCCGACGCGCAGCACCCCGGCCGAGGCGATCGGGTCCTCGCTGCCGCTCCCGGAGGAGCCGCACCCCGCGAGCAGGGCGACCACCAGGACGGCGAGCAGCGATCTTCGTAGGCGCACCGGCGGACGCTAGCAAGGATCCGGGCGGCGGCACAGCGTTCTGCTCACGCGGGGCGATATACCCAGCTCTCGCGCGGCAACGCGGCGGGATCGAATTCGTCGAGCATGCCCGCGACCGTGCGGCTGGAGAAGCCGAGTGACGTGGCGATGAGGTGCAGCGTCCGCTCGACGCCGAGGTCGGCCAGCGTGACGGCGCCGTCGCGCTTGGCCAGCCGCTTGCCCTCGGCGTTGAGCGCGAGCGGCACGTGCGCGTAGACCGGTGGCCGGTGGCCGAGCAGCGTTGCCAGGTACGCCTGCCGTGGCGAGGAGGGGAGCAGGTCGTCCCCGCGGACCACCTGGTCGATGCCCTGGGCGGCGTCGTCGACCACGACGGCGAGGTTGTAGGCGTAGACGCCGTCTCCGCGGCGCAGCACGAAGTCGTCGACGACTCCGGTGTACGGGCCGTGCAGGACGTCGGTGACCGTCGCGGAGTCGACGGCCGAGCGCAGCCGCAGTGCGGGTGGGCGGCCCGCCGCGGCACGTTCGGCGCGCTGTTCGGCGGTGAGCAGGCGGCAGGTCCCCGGGTAGGCCCCCTCGGGAGCATGCGGTGCCCGCGGCGCGGCGAGGATGTCCCTTCTGCTGCAGAAGCATTCGAATACCAGGCCGCGTGCATCGAGGTCGGCCACCACGGCGGCGTACCGCTGCGCGTGCGCGCTCTGGTACTCCGGCGGAGCGTCCCACGTCAGCCCGATCGCCGCGAGGGCGGCGAGCTGGCGGTCCGCGACGTCGTTGGACGTACGGTCGTCGAGGTCCTCGACGCGGACCAGGAAGCGACGGCCCGTCGAGCGGGCGAACAACCACGCCAGCACGGCCGTGCGCAGGTTGCCGATGTGCAGGTCCGCCGAGGGACTGGGGGCGAACCTGCCCGCGCCCTGGGTCACCCGGGCCGCCGCTCAGCTGGCCTTGGTCTGGCTCTGCAACGCCACCGACGCGGTGTCCACCGCAGCCTGCACGCCTAGACCGCGACCCTGCACGGTGACCGCCAGCCGAGTGCGGTCACCGCGGAACAGATCCCGCGAGTACTCGCACGGCGTCCCGTGCTGGTCGTAGGCGATCCGGGTGATGAGCAACAGGGCGGAGCGCTGCTTGACGCCGAGCAGCGTCGCCTCCTCCGGCGTCGCATTGACCGCCTCGATGTGTTCGTCGGCCCGCGAGGTCACCAATCCGTACCGGCTCTCGAGGATCTCGTAGATCGACCCGCCGAGCTGCTGCTCGAGCAGACCGGGGAACCTCTCGGCGGGAAAGGACGCCAGTTCCAACGAGATCGGCGACCCGTCGGCGAGGCGGAGGCGCTGGATCTCGACGACGACGTCCTCGGCGCCGATCCGCAACGCCTGCTGGGTGGCGCGATTCGGCGCCGTCAGCTTCGTCGACAGCACCCGGGTGCCCGCGACGTAGCCCTGGTTGGCCAGGAAGGCGGGCACGCCGACGACGTCGGAGAGGCTGCGCTGCACCTGCGCGTGGCTGATGAAGATCCCGCCCGCGCGGCCGATCACGCGATCGACGAGGCCGGCCTCCTCGAGCGCGGCCAGCACCTGCCGGAGGCTGGACCGGCTGGTGCCGTAGCGCTCGGCGAGTTCGCGCTCACTGCCCAGCTTGGTTCCGGCCACACCGGCGTTCACGTCGTCGACGATCTGGCGCCGCAACTCCTCCGATGGCGTGGCCACGTCGTCCTCCCCGGTGCGCGTCATTTGGTATGACCAATTCTAGTGCAGCCGACGTGCCGGCCGTCACATCTCGGCGAGCGCGTCCGGCGACTCCGGCAGGATCTGCCCACCGTCGACGATCAGCGTCTGACCGGTGACGTAGGCGGCCTCGTCGGTGGCGAAGAACAGGGCGGCGTTGCCGATGTCGGCCGCGCTGCCGAGCCGGCCCGCCGGAATGGACTTCGCCATTTGGTCGAGGTAATCCTGGCCATTTCCCAGCAATCCCTCGGTGAGGATGTTGCCGGGCAGCACCGCGTTCACGGTGATGTTCTTGGGCGCCAGTTCCATCGCCGCGGTCCGGATGAAGCCCAGCTGGGCGGCCTTGCTGGCGCCGTAGTGCGACCACCCGGGGTAGCCGGTCACCGGGCCGGTGATCGACGACGTGACGATCACGCGGCCGTGTCCGCTGGCGGCCAGCGCGTCCAGCGCCGCCTGCACGATGTAGACGGTGCCCTTGAAGTTGACGCCGAGCACCTGCTCGAGGTCGTCGGGCGTCAGGTCCGCCAGGCGGCCGAACGGGAAGATGCCCGCGTTGGCGCAGACGACGTCGAGGCCGCCGTGCCGTTCGACGGCGGTCTCGACGACGCGGCGGCAGTCCTCGGGACTCGCCACGTCCGCGGCGACGCCCGACACCGTGCCGGGCAGGCCGGCGAGGGCCTCGACGCACGCATCGAGGTCGGCCTGGTTGCGGCCGGTGACGACGACGTCGACGCCCGCCGAGGCGAACACCTCGGCGATGCCGCGGCCGATGCCCTTGCTGCCGCCGGTGACGACCGCCGAGCGGCCCTGCAGAGACGTGAACACTTCGGTGGTGCCTTCCTGTCGAGGATGTCGGCGTTCTCAGGCCAGCCGTTGGCCGTCGAAGGTGAGATAGCGCTCGGCCAGCGCGCAGCTGCCCTCGGCGTACGACACCGCCATCGCCTGGGATTCGCGGGAGTGGCTGTGCGTGCCCATCCATGCGAGGAGCAGCATGCGGCGCAGCAGGACGAACGACGGCAGCATCGCCTCGTCGGACGCGGGCAGCGGCCGGCGCGTGCGGTAGCCGGTGACCCAGGCGTCCTGCCACTCGGGTACCGCCGGATCGTCTTCGAAGAACGACACCGCCGTGCCGAAGTCGTAGAAGTACCAGCCGAATCCGCAGTCGTCGAAGTCGATGACGGTGATGGTCCGATCCGGCCCGGTTCCGTCGACCAGCAGGTTGGCCAGCCGTAGGTCGGCGTGCACCAGGCCGAAGACGTCCGGTCCGCTGCCGTAGTCGGCCAGCTTGCGGCCGAGCAGTTCGACGGCGCGGTCGAGGACGACGCGTTCGGACTCGCCGACGCCGTGCGCGTCCTGCCAACGGCCCCAACGCGGTTCGTCACCGAGGCTGTGGCGCCAGTCCCACGCGAAGCGGCCGAAGCCGTCCGGCCGGGACCAGGACCGCGCGTGGTCGTGCAGCGCCGCGGTGATGCGCCCGAGGGTGTGGAAGTCGTCGGCGGTCAGGCTGCCCTCGTCGGGCTCACTTCCGGTGACGCAGTCGAAGTGCACGACGTGGCGGGGTACGCCGTCGTGCTCGACGGTCACCAGGCGCCGCCCGTCGCGCGCGGGGCGCACCGTCGGCACGGTGACGTCGCTGTCGCGACGCAGGGCGTCGAGCCAGTCGAGTTCGGCGGCGATCTCGTGTGGGCGGTGGTAATCCCGGCGGTGCACCCGCAGGATCGACCGGTCACCGCCGGGCTCGATCACCTCGTAGGTGGCGTTCTCCGAGAGGTTCAGCAGCCGCAGCGTCGAATCGGGCGAGAGGTCGTAGGACGTCAGCGCGGCCTCGGCGACCGCGACGTCGTCGGCGACGAACGGAGTCTTCACGTCGGACACGGATCCACCTTGCCTTCTCCTCGGGCGGCGCGCACGTCAGACCCCCGACGGCACCGCGGTGCGGGCCCGCGCGACGGCGGTGGCCACCCGGTCGAGCACGTCGGCGCACAGTTCCTGGCTCAGCAGCAGGCCCGGCTTGAATTGCAGCACACGGGGATCGAGCGTGGAGAAGATCGCCCAGACGCCGTTCTCGTACAGCTCGCGCATCACGAACTTCGCGCCCTCGGGATGGTCGAACTCCAGCCCGATCACCACGCCGTTCTGCCGGATGCCGACGAACCAGTCCGGCTGATCGGCCTGGATGCGGGCCAGGCCGTCGGCGAAGAAGTCGGTGATGCGGTGCACCGACTCGCGGACCTCGGGCCGACTGGTGATCTCCAGGGTCTTGATGGCCGCCACGCAGCCGAGTTCGGCGCCGCCGAACGTCGAGATGTGGGCGAAGCCGTCCTGATCCAGCCACTGCGCGGCACGGTCGCCGAGCAGGGCGGCGGTGATGGGATACATGCCGCCGGACAGGCCCTTGCCGGTCACCAGGATGTCCGGTTCGATGCCGTGCTTGGTGATGCCCCACATCTCGCCGGTCCGCATCAGACCGGTCTGCACCTCGTCGGCGATGTAGAGCGCGTCGTAGCGCTCGCACAGCTGCTTGGTGGCCTCGAGGTAACCGGCTGGGGGAAGCGGGAATCCGTACGTGGCGGGAATCGTCTCCATGATGACCGCGGCCACGTCACCGCCGCGCAGCGCCTGCTCCATCGCGTCGACGTCGCCGAACGGCACCTGCACGAATTCGTCGGGGCGGTCGGCGAGGAAGAGCTTGGAGAATCGGTCGTCGCCGGTGGCGACCGCCAGGCCGGTGTGGCCGTGGTACGCCTTGACGATCGAGACGATCTTGCGGCGCTGGGTGGCGTGCCGGGCGCTCTTGAGGGCGATGTCGATGGCCTCGCCGCCGCCGGAACCGAAGGCCACCTTGGAGATCGACGCCGGCGCGGATTCCACGAGCCGCTGCGCCAGCGCCGTGCGGGCCACCGACGGGAAGTGGTGGTTGCCGACGTCGAACCGGCCCATCGCGTCGATGAGCGCCGCGACGATCTCCGGGTTGCGGTGGCCGAGGTTGTAGGTGCCGCCGTTGAGGTGCATGTCGATCAGGCGCCGACCGTCCACGTCCCACAGGAAGTAGTCCTCCCGGCGGTCGATGACGAGGTCGACGCCGGCGTCGGTCCAGAACTGGGTCTTGTCCGGATTCCAGTACCGCTTGGCGAGTTCGAGGACCTGCGCCTTCGACTCGAACGAGAACGTGCCGTAGTCGTGCATCCGTCTCCTAGGTCGGGTGGGGCGTCGTGCTGCGACGCCAGTCACCCTAGGAATGGTCAACCATTTGTGTCAATGGTTGCCGTTCCGGTTGCAGGGCCCTATTGGTAGTGCCAATATACGGAGGTTCCGCAGTGTGGCAGATGCCACACCGGGCTCTCACCGTTCGCCTGGAAGGTTCCCGCTCTATGACCGATCAAGTCGTGTCGCGCGACGAAAACACAGGTGACTCCGTCCAACGGCTCAAGCGCAACGCCGTCGGAACCGTCGGGGTCATCTTCATGGCGGTCGCCACCGCCGCGCCCATCACCGCCATGGTCGGCAACGTCCCGATCGCGGTTGGCTTCGGAAATGGTTCGCACGCGCCGGCTGGCTACCTGGTCGCCACCATCGTGCTGGGCCTGTTCGCCATCGGCTACGCGACCATGGCGAAGCACATCACCGCCACGGGCGCCTTCTACGGCTACATCTCGCACGGCCTCGGCAAGGTGCTCGGCATGGCCAGCGGCCTCATCATCACGATGGCCTACATCGTGTTCGAGGGCTCGCTGATCGGCATCTTCTCCTACTTCTTCGCCGACTTCGCCTCGTCGGTGTTCGGCATCACCGTCAACTGGCTCATCCCGGCGCTGCTGATGCTGGTCCTCAACTGCGTCCTCACCTACTTCGACGTGAACCTCACCGCCAAGGTGCTCGGTGTCTTCCTCATCACCGAGATCATCATGCTGTCCCTCGGCGCGCTGGCCGTGCTGTTCCGCGGCGGCAACCCCGAGACCGGTTTCGCCGTCGCCGAGACGCTCAACCCCGTCGGCGCCTTCACCCCGGCCGCCGGCATCGTCGGCGCCAGCGCCGGATTGGGACTCTTCTTCGCCTTCTGGTCCTGGGTGGGCTTCGAGTCGACCGCCATGTACGGCGAGGAGTCCAAGGACCCCAAGCGGATCATCCCGCGCGCCACGATGATCGCCGTCCTGGGCGTCGGCCTGTTCTACGTCTTCATCTCCTGGATGGCCATCGCGGGCACCGGCCCCGCGAAGTCGGTGGAACTCGCGCAGGACTCCGCGACCGCGGGCAACATCTTCTTCGACCCGGTGGAATCCACCTACGGCGCCTGGGCCATCACGGTGTTCAAGCTGCTGCTGGTGACCGGCTCCTTCGCCTGCGGCATGGCGTTCCACAACTGCGCGTCGCGCTACCTGTACGCCCTGGGCCGTGAGGGCCTGTCGAAGGGCCTGCAGAAGACGATCGGTGCAACGCACCCCACGCACGGCTCGCCGCACATCGCGTCGTTCGTCCAGACCGGCATCACGCTGGTGCTGATCCTCGCCTTCTTCTTCGCCGGGATGGATCCCTACGTCCACCTCTACGGGCTGCTGGCGATCCTCGGCACGATGGCGATCATGATCGTGCAGTCGCTGTGCGCCTTCGCGGTCATCGCGTACTTCCACTTCCACAAGAACCACCCGTCCAGCGCGCACTGGTTCAAGACGTTCCTCGCGCCGCTGCTCGGCGGCATCGGAATGCTCTACGTGGTGTTCTTGCTGTGGCAGCACAAGGACGCGGCCGCCGGTGCGGCGTCGGGCACGCTGCTGTTCAAGCTGACACCGTGGATCGTGGTCGGTCTGTTCGCGTTCGGCGCGGCCATGGCGCTGTACTTCAAGTACCGCGACCCGGCCCGCTACGAGCTGATCGGTCGGATCATCTACGAGGACAGCGAAGTCCGCGACTAACCCATCCCGTGCATGGCGATCAGGAGGAGGACCACCCGGTGACCGAGTTGGGACGCATGCGCGTCCTCGATGCCAAGCCGGTCAACCTCGACGGGTTCAGCGTCACCGACGCCGATCTCGGCCTGGTCGCCATGCACAGTCCCCATGACCCCTCCCCGTCGCTGACCATCCGCGACGGGGAGGTCGTAACACTGGACGGCAAGGAGGCCGACCAGTTCGACGTCATCGACGAGTTCATCGCCCGCTTCGGCATCGACCTCGAGGTCGCCGAGGAGGCGATGGCCCTCGACGACGCCGAGTTGGCACGCAGGGCCGTCGACGTCAACGTGCCGCGGGCGGAGGTGGTGCGGCTGATCGGCGGCACCACCCCCGCCAAGCTCGCCCGCGTCGTCGCGCTCATGAGCCCGGTCGAGATGCAGATGGCGATGGCCAAGCTGCGGGCCCGGCGCACCCCGAGCAACCAGGCGCACGTCACCAATCAACTCGACGACCCGCTGCTGATCGCCGCCGATGCGGCCAGCGCGGTCGCCTACGGGTTCCGCGAGGTCGAGACCACCGTCCCGGTCCTCGGCGACGCCCCGTCCAACGCCATCGCGCTGCTGATCGGCAGCCAGGTCGGTACACCCGGCGCCATGGCGCAGTGCTCCATCGAGGAGGCCCTCGAACTCCGGTTGGGTCTGCGGGGGCTGACCAGTTACGCCGAGACCATCTCCATCTACGGCACCGAGCAGGTGTTCGTCGACGGTGACGACACCCCGTTCAGCAAGGCGATCCTCACGTCGGCGTACGCGTCCCGCGGCCTGAAGATGCGCGTCACCAGCGGCGGCGGCGCCGAGGTCCTGATGGGTGCTGCCGAGCGGTGCTCCATCCTCTACCTCGAGTCGCGGTGCGTCTCCCTGGCCCGGGCACTCGGCAGCCAGGGTGTGCAGAACGGCGGCATCGACGGCGTCGGCGTCGTCGCCTCGGTGCCCGAGGGCATGAAGGAACTGCTCGCCGAGAACCTCATGGTGATGATGCGCGACCTCGAGTCGTGCGCCGGCAACGACAACCTGATCTCCGAGTCCGACATCCGCCGCAGCGCCCACACCCTGCCGGTGCTGCTGGCCGGCGCCGACTTCATCTTCTCCGGCTTCGGGTCGATCCCGCGCTACGACAACGCCTTTGCGCTGTCGAACTTCAACGCCGACGACATGGACGACTTCCTGGTGCTGCAGCGCGACTGGGGTGCCGACGGCGGCCTGCGCACGGTGTCACCGGAGCACCTCGAGGCGGTCCGGCGGCGCGGCGCGCAGGCCGTGCAGGCCGTCTACCGCGACCTCGGCCTCGCCGACTACGACGACGCCCGCGTCGAGCAGGTGGTCGCGGCCAACGGCTCGCGCGACCTGCCCGCCGGGCATCCCAAGCTGGTCGCCGAGGCGGCGGCGTCGATCGAGGCGCGTCAGCTGACGGTGTTCGACGTGATCGCCGCCCTGCACCGGACCGGGTTCACCGACGAGGCCGAGGCGATCACCCGCCTGACGCGCGAGCGGATGCGCGGCGACCAGCTGCAGACCTCGGCGATCTTCGACGAGCGCTTCCGGGTGCTGTCGAAGCTCACCGACCCCAACGACTACGCCGGTCCCGGAACGGGTTACGCGCCCACCGCGGCGCGCCGCGCGGAGATCGACGGCATCCGGCAGGCGCGCAGCGCCGACGAACTCACCGCCGACCAGGCCGAGCACCGGGGCCACGTGACCGTCACCGAGGTGGAGCAGGCCCGCCAGGGGAGCGACCCGCGCGAGGTGTGCATCGGCCTGTCGCCGGCCTGGGGTGACACGGTGTGGCTGACGCTGTGCGGCTTGACCGTCGGCGAGGTGCTCCGCCAGATCTCCGCCGGCCTGGAGGAAGAGGGCTGCGTACCGCGGCTGGTGAAGGTGCGCTCCACGATCGACGTCGGTCTCATCGGCCTCACCGCCGCGCGGCTGTCGGGCTCCGGCATCGGCATCGGGCTGCAGGGAAAGGGCACGTCGCTGATCCACCGTCGCGACCTCGCACCGCTCGCCAACCTCGAATTGTTCAGCGTGGCACCACTGCTCACCGCGCGCATGTACCGCGACCTCGGGAAGAACGCCGCACGGCACGCCAAGGGCATGGCGCCGGTGCCGATCTTCACCGGTGGCACCGACGAATCCATCTCCGCCCGCTATCACGCGCGCGCCGTCGCGCTGGTCGCCCTGGAACGCGCCGCCTGCACGCCGGGCCTGCCGCCCGTCACCGTCGAGGTGCGCCGACCGTGAGCGAGCGCCCCGAGATCACCGTCGCCAACGCCGTCGACGGCAAGCTGGGCCTGCCGGACCTGCGGATGGACCCCACCGTCCTCGCCCACCAGGCCGTGGTCGCCGCCGAGGGCGGCAACCCGCAACTCGCCGAGAACTTCCTGCGCGCCGCCGAACTGGCGGTCGTCGACGACGAGCAGGTGATCGCGCTGTACGAGGCGCTGCGCCCGCACCGCTCCACCGCCGACGACCTGGAGTCGCTGCGCGTGGCGCTGGAACACCAGGGCGCGCCGCGCTGCGCCGAACTGGTCCGGCAGGCCGCCGTGGTCTACGCCCGGCGGGGCCTGCTGCGTTGACCCGCCGGGGCACCGCCGTGGCGGTCGTGGCCGGCATCGACGTCGGCAACCACACCACCGAGATCGTGCTGGCCCGCGTCGACGGTGGCGCCGTGACACCGCTGGCGCACGCCCAGGCGCCGACGCGCGGCCGCAAGGGCTCGCGCGAATCCCTCGAGGGTGCAGCGGCTCTGCTGCACCGCGCGGAGGTCGAACACGACTGCCCGGTCGACGAGATCGTGCTGTCCGCACTGCGGCCGGTCGACACCGCGACCGCGCCGTTGCCCGCCGCGACGTCGCCGCGCGCACCGGTGCGCAGCCTGCGCCGCCCCGACGCCAGCACGCCGGCCGGCGCGGGGTTCGGCGTCGGCCGCCACGTCCGGTTGACCGACCTGGAGGCGGCGGCGAGCGACGGTCCGGTGGTCGTGTCGGTGGACGCCGACACCGACTTCGAGGTCGCCGCGCGTGGCATCACCGCGGCCATCGAGCGCGGGTGGCGCGTCGTCGGCGTCGTCGCCGCGCAGGACGACGCCGTGCTGATCCGCAACCGCATCCCCGTCGACGTCCCCGTGGTCGACGAGGCCGACGTCGACGTGGCGCCCGGCGAGCTGATCGCCGTGGAGGTGGTGGCCGAGGGCCGCGCCTACCGGGCCATGGCCGACCCGATCGCGCTGTCGGCGGCGCTCGATCTGGGCCACGACGCCATCACCGACGTCGCCGAATTCTGCCGCGAGCTGTCCGATGCCGCGGCCATCGCCGTCACGCGGCGCACCGCACCGGTGCCACCGCCCGCCGAGAGCGACGACTACGTCGACTGCCTCGACGACGGAATCATGGTGCGCCACACGCCCGCTGCGGCCCACGGCGTGCTGCGGCTGACGCCGCCGGGGTTGGTGCGGCGGGTCCGGCTCGCCGCCGTGCCCACCGCCGCGGACGGCCTGGACGTGCACGACGCGTTCTTCACCGACCTGGCCACCATCGACGACGGGGCGTGGCTCCGGCGCGGCGTCGCCGACGCCCACGGCACCGTCGTGGCGCTGCTGGCCGCCGACGACGTGGCCGACGCCGCCGACGTGCTCGCCGCGCTCACCGGGCGGCCGGCCCGCACGCTGGCGACCGAACCCGAGGCGGCGGCGGCCGGTGCCCGGACCACACCGGGCCTGCCGCCGGACGCGCTGGTGTGCGACGTCGGCGGCGGCACCGTCGACGTCATCGGTGCCGACCGCACGGTGATCGCCGCGGGCGCGGGGGAGACCATCACCGTGGCCGTGTCCCGCGTCCTCGGCATCCCGCGGGCGCTGGCCGAACGCGTGAAGCGCACCCCCGCGATCCGGGTGGAGGGACCGCACGTGGCGCACGAGGAGGACGGCCGCCGGGTGTTCCTCGACGCCCCCGCCGCGTCCGACGCCATCGGGCGGTTGTGCGTCCGCGGCAGCGGTGGACTGGTGCCGTTCTCCAGCAGGCTCGCCGCCGAGGAGTGGCGCAGTCTGCGGCTCGCCATCAAGCGGGAGACGGTGGCCGCCAACATCGCTCGCTGCCTGCGGGCCTTCGACCACCCGCCGACGGCGCTGGTGCTGGCCGGTGGCGGAGCGCTCGACGACGAACTCCTGCGCTCGGTCGCCGAGACGTTGCGCAGCGTCCCGGTCGCGGTGGGGCGGGCCGACGTCGACGGTGCGCACGGGCCGCGGTTCGCGGTCGCCAGCGGGCTGGTGCACCTGTACGCCGCGCGGGCTACGGCGACAACCCCGGGATGACGTCGGCGAGGTCGACGCCCGGCGGCTGCTCGAGCTGGGCGTAGGTGCAGCTGCGGGGATCGCGGTCCGGGCGCCACCGGTTGAACTGCGCGAGGTGGCGGAACCGCGAGCCCTCCATGTAGTCGTAGCGGACCTCGACGACCCGCTCGGGGCGCAGCGGGACGAAGGACAGGTCCTTGCCGGCGTTCCACCGGGACCCGCCCACGTTCCGCACCGCCGCCGCGTCCATCCGTGCGCCCCAGTTCCACGGGTGGCCCTCGAACGACGTGACCAACGGCTGCAGTTCGGTGAACAGCGTGCGCCGCGTCGCCATGGGGAACGCGCCGACGACGCCGACCGACGCGAGATCGCCCTCGTCGGTGTAGAGACCGAGCAGCAGTGAACCGATGGCGTCGGATCCCGACTTGTGCACGCGGTAGCCGGCCACCACGCAGTCTGCCGTGCGGGCGTGCTTGACCTTGAACATGACCCGCTTGTCCGGCACGTAGCGGACGTCGAGCGGCTTGGCGATGATGCCGTCGAGTCCGGCGCCCTCGAAGTCGGTGAACCAGCGCCGTGCCACGTCGGGGTCGGTGGTCGTCGGCGTGAGGTGGAAGGACCGCCCCGCGCCGGACATCGCCTCGACCAGTGCGGCGCGGCGCGCGGCGAACGGGCGGGCGGTGAGGTCGTCGTCGCCGAGCGCGAGCAGGTCGAACGCGATGAACGCCGCTGGGGTCTTCGTCGACAGCATCCGCACCCGGGACGCCGCGGGGTGCATGCGCAGCTGCAGCGCGTCGAAGTCGAGGCCGCCGGCGCCCGCGACGACGATCTCCCCGTCGACCACGCATCGCTGTGGCAGCTCGGCCAGCGCCGCGGCGACCAGTTCGGGGAAGTAGCGGGTCAGCGGCCGCTCGTTGCGGCTGCCGAACTCGACCTCGTCGCCGTCACGGAAGCAGATCGAGCGGAACCCGTCGAACTTCGGCTCGTAGCTGGCGTCCGGCGGGATCTCGGGGACCAGCTTCGCCAGCATCGGCGCGACCGGCGGCATGACGGGAAGGTGCACGCCGCCATTCTCCCCGCCCGGCGCTACCCGTCGGCGCCGTCGGTACCGTTCGTCGTGCTGCCCACGCCGCCGCGCCCGCCCGCGCCGTCGGCGTCGCCGAAGCCGTTGCCGCCCGCACCGCCGTTGCCGCCGGTGCCCGACGCGCCGCCGACCGCGGAGCCGCCGTCGCCGCCGAACCCGCCGGGCGCCACCAGGCCGCCGGTGTTGCCGGCGCCGCCCGCCCCGCCGACCGCGACGCCGCCCGCGGTGGCGCTGCCGCCGCGCCCACCGTTGCCGCCGTTGCCGGTCAGACCGCCGGTGCCGCCCCGGCCCCCCTGACCTCCGGTGGCATTTCCCGTCGCCGACGTCGCGTCGCCGCCGCGCCCACCGGCGCCGCCGGTGCCCGAGCCGGCCGAGCTGCCGCCGCTCCCGCCGCGCCCGCCGACGGCCGTGCCGCCGACGGTGACGGCGGTACCGCCGTTGCCGGCGTTGCCCGCGTTGCCGATCACCGAGTTGCCGCCGTTGCCGCCGTCGCCACCGATCGCCCCGGTGACGCCGGTGCGGTCGTCACCGCCGTTGCCTCCGGCACCACCACTGCCGAAGTCGGCTCCCGCGCCGCCGTTTCCGCCGTTGCCCGCACGGCCACCCGCCACCGCGGCGCCGCCGTTGCCGCCTGCGCCGCCGTTGCCCGCACGGCCACCCGCCACCGCGGCGCCGCCGTTGCCGCCTGCGCCGCCGTTGCCGGCGAGCGAGGCGCCGTCGCCGCCGTCGCCGCCGTCGCCGCCGAGCGCGGAACTGCCGCCGCTGCCGCCGTTGCCGAACATCGTCGCCGCGTCGCCGCCGTCGCCACCGGTGCCCGACGTGCTGGCGCCGCCGTTGCCACCGCTGCCGGCGATGGCCCCGGCGCTGCCGCCGGTACCGCCCGTCCCCGTGACGCTGCTGCCCCCGTTGCCGCCGTTGCCGAACAGCGCGCCGCCCGCGCCGCCCGCGCCGCCGGCCAGACCGAGTGCGGTGGCCGCACCGCCGTCACCGCCGCGGCCGATCAATCCGGCGTTGCCGCCCGAGGCGCCGGCACCACCGGTGCCGCCATTGCCGAAGAAGAGCCCGCCGTTGCCGCCGGCCACGCCGTCGAGCTGACCGTCGGCGCCGTTGCCGAAGAACAGGCCGCCGTTCTGCCCTGGCAGGACGCCGTCACCGATCAGCAGCCCGCCGGGGCCGATCAGGCCGAGGAACGCGCCCGTCGGCGCCACCACGGCGACCGCCGGAGCGCCGACGGCCGCCAGCGCGGCGGCCGAGATGCCGGGCACGGCTCGATCCGGGTCGTGCCCGCCGCCGGGCGACGGCAGGATCGGCACCAGGCGCGGCATGGCCACCGGGGACGGTGCTGCGCGGCGTGCGGTAATGGCCGACGCCGCCGACACCGCCGCCGAGAAGGACTCGACGACGGCGCCCGACGATGCGTCCGCCACCGCGGCCGGCGGCGCGGTCACCCGGGCGGTGGCGGGGGACGCCGATGCCGCACGGCCGGTCGACGGTTCGAGCGACACCGTCGGCAGCAGCGGGGCGACGGCCGCCGTGCGGAGCATCGCCGGCTCCGGGACGGCCTCCTGCCGTCGGTCGTGCGCACCGCCGGTCAGCAGCCCCGCCGCCACCACGCTCACGGCTGCCGCCGTGCCCACGGCACTCCTGTAGTTCGTCATCTCGGCCCTCTCGTCGGCGCTGTCCGCGGCCGCCATACCCCGAGCCGCCGACACCACACGTCGACGGAGATGACGTCTACAGGGACAGGGGGCGCCGCACCGCGCCGGGGTCGCCGGCGTGGCCCCCGGCCGCCACGGTGACCTCGCCGGCGGGGAGCACGAACCCGTCCGGCGTCCAGCGTTGCAGCGGGCGCAGTGAGCAGCCCACCGTGACGGTCGCGCGCTCGCCCGCCGCGAGGGCGACGGAGGTGAAGCCGACGAGGTGGTGCACCGGCCGACCGTCGACGTCGCGCACTGCGTAGAGCTGGACGACGTGCCGGCCGGCGCGTCCGCCGGTATTGGTGACGGTGACCGTTGCGTCGACGCGCTCGCCGTCGACGTCACCGAGGCTCAGGTCATCGACCGCGAACGTCGTGTAGCCGAGGCCGAAGCCCAGGGGATAGGCCGCTGCCACACCGTCGTGGTCGAGCTTGCGCTGCCCCCACCAGCGGTCGTAGTCGACCGTCGTCGCGCGCCAATTCGGCTGCGGCACATGAGCTTGTCGACGGGGGACGACGACGGGCAGCCGTCCCGCGGGCTCGGCGTCACCGAACAGTACGTCGGCCAGCGCCCGGCCGCCCTCCATGCCCGGGTACCACGCCAGCAGCAGCGCGGCGACGTCGCGGTCCCAGGGGTCGACCACCACCGTGCCGCCGCCGATGACGACGACGACGGTGCGCGGGTTCGCGGAGGCGACCGCGCGGATCACCGCCACGTCCTCGTCGTGCAGCCGCAGATCCGACCGGTCGCCGCCGAACGTCCACCAGCGTTGCGAGACGTCGAACAGCGCGCTCGCGGCGCGCGCGACGAGCGGCCAGCGCAGCACGCCGCCCAGCAGCCGCATGGTGTCGGCGCCGGGCGCGATGAGCGCCTCGCCCTCGTCCTTCGGTGTCAGTCCCACGACGACCACGGCGACGTCGGCGTCGCGGGCGAGTGCGGCGGCGCGGGTCGGGGAGGCGTCCGCCGGTGCGGTGACGACGCGTTCCCCGAGCCGCTCCCGCAACCCGTCGAGCACCGATGCGGTGGACGGCGCGCGCACCCGGGACGAGCCGGTGTCGCCGAGGTTGGCCTCGTCGGCCAGCCGACCCAGCACCGCGATGCGCGTGGTGTCCGCACCGAGCGGCAGCAGCGGGGTGCCGTCGACCCGATCGTTGCGCAGCAGCACCGTCGCACGGTGGGCGACCTCGCGGGCCAACGTACGGTGCTCGGCGCCGGCGACCACGCTGCGCGGCGGCGTCGGCCGGGCGCGGGCGGTGAAGTCGAGCTGCGTGCGCAGGATCCGCACTGCGGCGCGGCGCACGTCCGCGCGCGCCAACGCGCCCGAGCGCAGCGCGGCGGGCAGCGTCGCGGCGCGCTGCTGGCGGGCCGGCATCTCGACGTCCTGCCCGGCGGCGACCGACGCGACCGGATGGCGCAGGCCCCACACCCAGTCGGTGTGCACGAAGCCGCGGAAGCCCCACAGCCCGCGCAGCACCTCGGTGAGCAGGTGGCGGTTCTCGCCGGCCCACGCGCCGTTGACCGAGTTGTACGCGCTCATCACAGAGTCGACGCCGGCCTCGACGGTGCGGCGGAAGTGCGGCAGATAGCGCTCGTGCAGCACGTCCTCGGCGACGCGGACGTCGACCGTGAAGCGCGCCTCCTCCATCGAGTTGAGCGCGAAGTGCTTGACGCTGGTGATGACCCACGGGCGGGCACCCGTGGTCGCGGCGGCACCCATCTCGCCCAGCAGCAGCGGGTCCTCACCGTAGGACTCCTGAGCGCGACCCCAGCCGGGGAACGGGGCGACGTTGACGCACAGCCCACCCCACAGGGTGGCGCCGAGCGCCCGCGCCTCCGCGCCGATGGCGGCGGCGACCCGGCGCTCCACGTCGACGTCCCACGTGGCGGCGCGGGCGATGGCGACCGGGAAGCTCGTCGACGGGCCGATCGCCACGCCGCGCGGGCCGTCGGTGAAGCGCAGGCCGGGGATGCCGACGCGGTCGATGCGCCCGGCCGTCACGGCGGGGAAGCCGGACCCGGCGCCACGGAAGGTCTCGAGCAGCGTGCGGTCACCGTCGAGCAGCCACAGCAGCTCGTCGTCGGTGAGCAGGTCGGCCAGTGCGGCGGCCGCGTCGTCGGCGCTCGTGTCGCCACGCCGGACCTCGTCGACGGCGGCGGCGAAGGGGGTCTCGGGCATCTCTTGCGACGGTACCGATCCGGAGCGACCGCGATGAGTCCGGCGGCGACGGGTAGTCAGTCCACCCGAACGTCGTTGACCGATGACCCAGGATGGAGACCGTGGACCTTCCCGTGCTGCCGCCCGTCGACCCCATGCTCGCTAAGGCCGCGGCGAAGGTCCCCACCGAGCCGGGCGCGTGGTCCTACGAACCCAAGTGGGACGGCTTCCGCGCCCTGGTGTTCCGCGACGGCGACGAGGTGTCGGCGATCTCGCGCAGCGGCAAGGACCTGGGCCGCTACTTCCCGGAGCTGCTCGATGCGCTGCGCGACGAACTCGCCGACCGCTGCGTCCTGGACGGCGAGGTGGTGGTGCCCCGCGAGATCGACGGCCGGACCCGGCTGGACTGGGAGTCGCTGAGCCAGCGGATCCATCCTGCCGAGAGCCGGATCCGCAAGCTCTCCGCCGAGACGCCCGCCCACTTCATCGGATTCGACGCGTTGGCCACCGGCGACCGCCCGCTGCTGCGCGAGCCGTTCCGCGTCCGGCGCGAGGCGCTGCTCGACGCCGTCGCGGAGAAGCAGTGGTGTCACGTCACCCGCACCACGTCCGATGCCGACCAGGCCACCCACTGGCTCACCACGTTCGAGGGCGCCGGTCTGGACGGCGTGATCGCCAAGCGGCTCGACGGTCCGTACCTGCCCGGCAAGCGGGAGATGGTGAAGGTCAAGCACGCCCGCGACGCCGACTGCGTCGTGATGGGGTACCGCATCCACAAGAGCGGCGAGGGCGTCGGCTCGGTGCTGCTGGGCCTCTACGACGCCGGCGGTGACCTCCGCATGGTCGGCGGTGCGGCATCGTTCAGCGTCGCCGCCCGCACGAAGATGCTCGCCGAACTCGAGCCGCTGCGCGAGGGCGACCAGGTCAACGACGGCGAGCCGTCGCGGTGGAACTCCGCGGCCGACAAACGCTGGATCCCGGTGCGGCCGGAGCGGGTCTGCGAGGTGGCCTACGACCAGATGGAGGGCAACACCGACGCCGGCCAACGGTTCCGGCACGCCGTGACGTTCGTCCGGTGGCGCCCCGACCGCGATCCGGCGAGCTGCACGTTCGACCAGCTCGACGTTCCGCTGAACTACGACCTGTTCGACGTACTGGAAGGACAGTGATGGCCGCGAAGAGCGTCGCCACCGAGATCGACGTCGACGGCGTGAAGGTGCGCCTGACCAACCCGGACAAGCCGTACTTTCCGGCCCTCGGGACGGCGGGCACCAAGGGTGCGCTGGTGGACTACTACCGCGCGGTGGCCGAGCCGATGGTCGCGCTGCTGCGCAACCGTCCGACGCACCTGCAGCGCTTTCCCGACGGCATCGACGGCGAGGAGATCTACCAGAAGCGGCTGCCGGTGAAGCGGCCCGACTATCTGGAGTCCTGCACGGTGACCTTCCCCTCCGGGCGGACGGCGGACACGCTGATGGTGACGCACCCGGCGGCGCTGATCTGGGCGGCGCAGATGGGCACCGTCACGCTGCACCCGTGGCAGGTGCGCTGCCCGGACACCGAACATCCCGACGAGTTGCGCGTCGACCTCGACCCGCAGCCGGGAACCGACTTCACCGACGCGCGCGAGGTCGCCGTCGGGGTGCTCAAGCCGCTGCTCGACGAGCTGGGACTGACCGGCTATCCGAAGACCTCCGGCGGGCGGGGCGTGCACGTGTTCATCCGTATCGCCCCGGAGTGGGACTTCGTCGCGGTCCGCCGTGCGGGCATCGCCCTGGCGCGCGAGGTGGAGCGGCGCGCGCCGGACGCGGTGACGACGTCGTGGTGGAAGGAGGAGCGCGGCGAGCGGCTGTTCATCGACTACAACCAGAACGCCCGCGACCGCACCTTCGCCTCGGCGTACTCGGTGCGCCGGACGCCGATCGCCACGGTCTCCACCCCGCTGTCCTGGGAGGAGTTGGCCGACGCCGAACCCGATGACTACACGATCGCCACGGTGCCCGGCGTCGTCGCGGGACGGCCGGACCCGTGGGCCGACATCGACGCCCGCGCGCACTCGCTCGAGCCGCTGCTGGAGATGGTCCGCGCCGACGAGGAGGAGCGGGGCCTGGGCGACCTGCCCTACCCGCCGAGCTACCCGAAGATGCCGGGCGAACCGCCGCGCGTGCAGCCGAGCAAGAAGGTCGCCGCGCACTGGGACGACGACGGAAATCGGCGCTGACTCAGTGCACCGATGAACTCAGTGCAGGACGAGCACCCGCTCGGGCGTGCGCATCAACCACGACTCCGGGATCTCGACCGGTTTGCGCCACGACCGGACCGTCGACCACATCGCTACCGATGCGAACTCCAGGGCGCCGAGGAGCATGAGCGGCCATACCGCGCCGGCCAATACGCTGAGGGCAAAGGATCCGCCGCCGCAGGAGAAGCGCGGGGCCATGGTCCGGGCCGCGACGAAGGCCACGGCGGTCGTCACCGCCCAACCGCCCAGGTAGGCCAGTAGCCACGTCGCCATCACGTGAGGTCCCTTCGAGAGTGATCTACGTCTCCCCAGACCCTAACCCCGTTTGCTGGCAGCTAACAAGCCCTTCGTCCCGGCGCGCCGCGGCCCGGATGCAGGGCAAATCGAACCGCTATGGGCGAATCATTTGCTGACCGGTGTCACGCCGCGGGGCAGCGTCAGGGGCAGGTCGACGTAGGTCGCAATGCCCGGCGGCGCGGCCACCACGGCGGCGATGGCGTTGATCGCCGGCATGGCCGTCATGATGTGGCCGAGCACCATGAACTCCTCGAGCGTGGTGGCCTCGAAGTCGGGCGGCGGCAGGAAGCTGATCACGTTCTTCACCGTCGGCCGGCCGTCGACCTGCAGCACCCAGCCGTCCTGCTCGATCTGCCAGTCCGGCTCCAGCGTCTGTCCCTTGCGCCAGCGGACGTTGATCTCCACGACCGTCTTGCCAGCGACGATGCCCTGCCAGCTGGCGGCCACCCCGGCCACGCACCCGGCGGGGATGGTCCACGACCCCAGGTCGAGGTCCTCGGTCGTCTGGGCGTACTCCGCCTCGCAGCGCACCTCGTCGAGATCGACGCCCAGGGCGTCGCCGATGAGCCGAACCGCCTCCCCGAATACACCGGTACCGTGCGCCGTCATCGACTGCAGCTCGGGGTCGTCGATCGGGCGGCCGAAGCCGACGGGCTTCTCGGTGGCGGGCGAGTCGTAGAAGGTGGTGTCCGCGGCCTCGTTCACCGTGACCTTGTCGACCCGGTCGCAGATGCTTGCCGCGAGAATCGCCAGCAAGTTGATGTAGCCGGGGCTGATTCCCGACCCGAACATCGTCGCATTGCCTCGCTGGCAGGCCTCGGCGATCCGATCGCGGCCCTCGCCCTGGTTGTGTCCGGTGATGAACGATGCCGTCGCGACCACGTTGACGCCCGCCGACAGGATGGTGACGAGTTCGTCGACGTCGATCCACATCGGGTTGTAGACGACGCAGTCCGGCTTCAGGGCCAGCAAAGCGTCGACGTCGTTGGTGGCGGTCACGCCCAGCGGCGCGATCCCGGCGAGTTCACCGGCGTCGCGGCCGACCTTCTCGGGTGACCACGCATAGAGGCCGACGAGGTCGAGGTTGGGGTTGGCCGCGATGGCCGCGACGGAACTCTTGCCGACATTGCCCGTCGTCCATTGGACGACGCGGAGGGGAGTGTTGTTTGGCACTCGCTCAGCATAGGGACGCGGCGACGCGCGGACGCGTGGAATCCGTCGATGTCGAGGCGCAGTGGGGTGGGCCGCGATCCCAGTAGTGCGCCGGGAAACGACGTCAGGAGGCGAGCGTCGCCTTGCCGTTCATCGTGCGCCCGGCCCGGTCGACCCACACCAGGTCGACGACGTCGCCGGGGTAGTGCCGGTCCAGCACGTTGGTGAGTGCGGTCGCCGAATCCAGCGTGACGCCGTCGATGCTCACCAGCACGTCGCCGTTGAGCAGTCCCGCCTGCTGCGCGGGCCCGCCGCTCAGCACCTCGCGGAGGATCACACCGGGCACCGACGGGTCCTGGTCACCGCTGCTGACGCCGACGCCGAGCAGGGTCGGCGGGCCGATGTGGACGGTGTCCGAGCGCACGCCCGAGCGGATCTGCCCGGCCACGCCCATCGCATCGTTGATCGGGATCGCGAAGCCCGCCCCGCCGGGACCCATGCGGAAGGTGACCGTCGCGGCCGTCGTGACGCCGACGACGCGGCCGCCGTCGGTGACGAGCGGGCCGCCGGAATCACCGGGGCGCACCGGCGCGGCGAACTCGATGAGACCGGTCATCTGCTCGGAGCTGCCGGTCAATTCGTCCTTGGCGTTGATGGTGCGGCCGAAGCCGGTCACCGTCCCGGCCTCGTTGGTCAGCGGGTTGCCCGAACCCCGGGCGTTGCCGAGGGCCACGACGGCGTCGCCCTCGCTCAGCGTCGACGAGTCGCCGATCGGGGCGGTGGGCAGGCCGGCCGCGCCACGCAATTGCAGCACCGCGATGTCGCGGGAACGGCTGAAGCCGACCAGGTCGGCGGTGTAGCTCTGTCCTGCGACCATCGCGCTGATCGTGTCCGCGCCGGCCACCACGTGGTAGTTCGTCAGCACGGCGCCGCCCGGGTCGATGACGACGCCGGTACCACTGCCGATCGCGTGCTGGTAGTCGATGGTGGTGTCGATGCGGGCCACTGCGGGTTCCACCGTCGCGATGGCCGTGGAGAGGTCCGACGGCGCGGCGCCGGCCGGGGCGGGCGCGACGAGCGCCGTCACCAACGCGACCAGTAGACCGACGACGATCCGCCAGTCGGAGAACACCCTGCGCATGCGCCGCCTCACCTTGCCGAGAACCGTCCCCCAATGGTGACTGCGAGACGTCCGGCTGTCGACGGATCGTCGACGCCGGTCAGTCGTCGAGAGCTACCCCACCGCGGTTGCGGCGAAACAGTCGCGACGACGACTTGCCTGCTGGGCGGCGGTTGCGCAGCCGTCCGGCGGACTCGTCGGTGGGTTCATCGTCGGCCGCCGCGTCGGCGTTACCGGCGGGCGTCTCGTCGGAGCTGTCGGAGGGCGTCTCGTCCGAGCTGTCGGAGGGCGTCTCGTCGGTGACCGCCTCGGCGGGTGGTTCGTCACCCTCGACCGCCTCGGCGGCGTCGTCACCGGCCGGTTCGACAGGCTCGGTCGCCTCGGTGACCCCGGCGGCCTCGGTGACCCCGTCGACCTCGGTGACCCCGTCGACCTCGGTGACCCCGTCGACCTCGGTCGCCGTGCGGCCCCGGCGCCGGGTCCGCTTCTTCGGCTTCAGCGGTCGCGGCGGCGGGGGCGGCAGTTCGGCCGCGTAGGCGAGGTAGAACGACAGCGCCCCGAGTAGCGTCAGCGCGGCGGCCGCGCCGTAGACGGCGAACAGCCACCGACCGGCGTCGTCGAGCGACAGCCAGATCTCACTGACCGCGGCGCCGATGACGAGCACGCCGGCGAGCACCTGCAGCACGATCGAGAGCACGCGCAACCGCAGCGCGAGGGCCGGCGTGCCGTACTCCGGCTTGCGCGACCGCAGCCAGGTGAACAGCACCGGCAGCGCGGCAGCCGCGATGAGCACGCCGCACACGACGCGCATCGCGGTGCCGGGGGTGGGGGACCACTGCCCGAGAAGCTCGTACCAGCGGGGCAGGACGAAGAAGAAGTACAGGCCGCCGGCGAGGACCAGGAACGATGCGTGCCACAGGATCGCAATCCAGCGCCGCATGCTCCTCCTCGAGTCGTTTGGCCGCGGGGGCCGGGGGTGGCCGGCACGTCTGCGCCGAGCCACACCCCGAACCCGAGTGCGGAGGATAGGGGATTTGAACCCCTGAGGGCTGTTAACCCAACCCGCGTTCCAGGCGAGCGCCATAGGCCACTAGGCGAATCCTCCGCGGGCCATGGTAGCCGACCGGGCGGGGACCTTTCACCACCGTGACGCCACCCGGCCGTGGCCGGGCGGGCCGCGGCTGGGTATTACACTCGTCTCGGACCCCGCGCGGCGTCCATCCTGTGAACTCCCCCAGGGCCGGAAGGCAGCAAGGGTCAATGGGCTCTGGCGGGTGCGCGGGGTCCCCTTCATGTCCAGCGGTGAAAGGCGCGCCGTGTCGTTTGAATCCCTCGGCCGCGACGAACTGCAGGCGCAGCACGACGCGCAGCGCCGCAACTACGCCGAACTCCAGGCCAAGGGCCTCGGTCTGGACCTCACCCGCGGCAAGCCGTCGCCTGCGCAGCTCGACCTCTCGAACGCGCTGCTGACGCTGCCCGGCGAGGACTACCGCGACGGGCAGGGCACCGACACCCGCAACTACGGCGGGCTGCACGGTCTGCCGGAACTGCGGGCGATCTTCGGCGAGCTGCTCGGCGTCCCGGTGCCGAACCTGATCGCGGGCAACAACGCCAGCCTGGAGATGATGCACGACGTCGTCGTGTTCTCGCTGCTGCACGGCGGCCCCGACTCGCCCCGGCCGTGGCTCGACGCCCAGCGCGAGGGCGGCCTCAAGTTCCTCTGCCCGTCGCCGGGCTACGACCGGCACTTCGCCATCACCGAGAGCTTCGGCATCGAGATGATCCCGGTGCCGATGCGCGAGGACGGACCCGACGTCGACCTCATCGAGGAACTCGTCGCCGGCGACGCCGCCATCAAGGGCATGTGGTGCGTGCCGGTCTTCTCCAACCCGACCGGCACCACCTACTCCTGGGAGGTGGTGCGGCGCCTGGTGCAGATGCGGACCGCGGCACCGGACTTCCGCCTGTTCTGGGACAACGCCTACGCCGTACACACGCTGACCCGGGAGTTCACCCGGCAGGTCGACGTCCTCGGTCTCGCCGAGGCGGCCGGCAACCAGAACCGTCCGCTGATCTTCGCGTCCACGTCGAAGATCACCTTCGCCGGCGCCGGGGTCAGCTTCTTCGGCGGCTCGTTGGGGAACGTGGCCTGGTACCTGCAGCACGCCGGCAAGAAGACGATCGGCCCCGACAAGCTCAACCAGCTGCGACACCTGCGCTTCTTCGGCGACGCCGACGGCGTGCGCTTGCAGATGCAGCGCCACCAGGAGCTGCTGGCGCCCAAGTTCGCGCTGGTCGCGGAGATCCTCGCCGACCGCCTGGGCGAGTCGAAGATCGCCTCCTGGACCGACCCCAAGGGCGGCTACTTCGTCAGCCTCGACGTGTGGCCCGGCACCGCCAAGCGCACGGTGGCGCTGGCCAAGGACGCGGGTATCGCGGTGACCGAGGCCGGGGCGTCCTTCCCGTACCGAAAGGACCCCGAGGACACGAACATTCGCATTGCGCCGACGTTCCCCTCGCTGTCCGACCTGCGGGAGGCCATCGACGGCCTGTCGACGTGCGCGCTGCTCGCCGCCACCGAGGCGTTGCTGGCCCGCGCCTGATTTCGGCCCGCGTCCGCCCTCCTCGGTAGCCTTCTTCCGTGGCTCTCTACCGCAAGTACCGCCCCGCCTCGTTCGCCGAGGTGGTGGGGCAGGAACACGTCACCGAGCCGCTGTCGAACGCCCTGACCGCCGGCCGGATCAACCACGCCTACCTGTTCTCCGGCCCGCGCGGCTGCGGCAAGACGTCGTCGGCGCGCATCATGGCCCGCTCGCTGAACTGCGAGGCCGGTCCCACCCCGACGCCGTGCGGCGTCTGCGGGTCCTGCGTGGCGCTGGCGCCCAACGGTCCGGGCAACCTCGACGTCACCGAGCTGGACGCCGCGAGCCACAACGGCGTCGACGACGCACGCGAACTACGCGACCGGGCGTTCTACGCCCCGGCCGAATCGCGCTACCGCATCTTCATCATCGACGAGGCGCACATGGTGACGCCGCAGGCGTTCAACGCGCTGCTCAAGATCGTCGAGGAGCCGCCGGAACACCTCATCTTCGTCTTCGCGACCACCGAGCCGGAGAAGGTGCTGACCACCATCCGGTCCCGCACGCACCACTACCCCTTCCGGCTGCTGGCGCCGAAGACCATGCGCGGCCTGGTGGAGCGGATCTGCGCCCAGGAGGACGTCGTCGTCGACGACGCGGTGTTCCCGCTGGTGATCCGCGCCGGCGGCGGCTCACCGCGCGACACCCTGTCGGTGCTGGACCAGCTGTTGGCCGGCGCCGACGGCAACCGCGTCGACTACGCCAGCGCGCTGTCGCTGCTCGGTGCCACCGACATGGCGCTCATCGACGACTCGGTCGACGCGCTGGTCGCCGGCGACGCCGCCGCACTGTTCGGTGCGGTGGAATCCGTGATCGACGCCGGGCACGATCCACGGCGCTTCGCCACCGACCTGCTCGAGCGGTTCCGCGACCTCATCGTGCTGCAGGCCGTGCCCGACGCGGCCGCCCGCGGCGTCGTCGACGCGCCCGCCGACGTGCTCGAGCGGATGCGCGGCCAGGCCGACCGCCTCGGCACCGCGACGCTGACCCGCTACGCCGAAGTGGTGCACGCCGGGCTCGGCGAGATGCGCGGCGCCACCGCACCGCGGCTGCTGCTCGAGGTGGTCTGCGCCCGGCTGCTGCTCCCGTCGGCCAGCGACACCGAAGCCGCACTGCTGCAACGCATCGAGCGCATCGAGAAGCGGCTCGACGTGTCGATCCCGGCCGACGAGGCCGCCCAAGCGGCGGCCATCCACGCCGGTCCGCCCACCAAGCAGTTCACCCGCCGCAGCCAGTCCGCTCCGGAACCCGACGCCGCTGCCGCACCCGCCCCGGCACCCGCCCCGTCGGCCCCGACCCCCGTCCCGGCTCCCGCGCCGCCGACCCCGGCCGCACCGCCGCCCGAGCCCGCCGCACCGCCGTCACCCGCGGTGGCCAACCCTGCGCCCGCGCGGCCCGAACCCACATCCGCGCCGCCCGAACCCGCGCCGCCGCGCGCCATGCCGCCCGCGCCGCCCGCCCGCCCCGAGCCTCCGGCGCCGCGACCCGCCCCGCAGCCCGCTGCCGAAACACACACGGCCACCGCGCAACCCGACGCCGCCACGGTGCGCAGCCTGTGGAGCACCGTGCGCGAGAAGGTGCGTGAACGCCGCCGCCCCACCGACGTCATGCTCGACGGGGCGATCGTCGTCGCCGTGGAGCGCGACACCTTGGTGCTCAGCCACGTCTCGGCACCGCTGGCCAAGCGGATCAACGAGCCGCGCAACGTGGAGATCATCCGCGACGCGCTCAAGGACGCGCTCGGGGTGAACTGGAACATCCGTTGCGAGGCGGGCACGCCCGTCGCCGCCGCTCCCGAGCAGCGTGCCCAGCCGGCCGCGGCACCCATGGCCGCGCCGCCCCCGCCGGACGTGGACGACGAGGAGAGCATGCTCGCCGAGGCGCAGCGGGAGGACCCGGCACCCCGGCGCGACCCGGAGGAAGTGGCGCTCGAACTCCTGCAGAACGAACTCGGCGCCCGACCGCTCGAGCGCTAGGCCGACCACCACGGGCGCAGCGGCAGGCCGCCGTCGTTGCCCTTGTCGTCCAGCTTGACGGCCAGAACCTGGTGCAGCTGCACGACATTGGTCTCGAAGCCCAGCCGCGAGCCGGCCATGTAGAGCCCCCACACCTTGGCGGTGGCCAGGCCGACCTCCGCGACCGCCTCGTCCCAGTGCTCCACCAGATTGCGGCACCAGTCGCGCAGCGTCATGGCGTAGTGCAGGCGCAGGTTCTCCTCGTGCAGCACCTCGAGGCCGACGTTCTGTGCCTCGGTGATGATGCGGCCCGAGCCGGTGAGTTCACCGTCGGGGAACACGTAGCGGTCGATGAACCCGCCGGCCGCCGCGCCGGCGCGGTTGTCCGGCCGGGTGATGCAGTGGTTGAGCATCAGTGCGCCGACGCGCATCTTCGACTGCAGGAAGCGGAAGTACGCGGGGTAGTTCTGCACGCCGATGTGCTCGGTCAGCCCAATCGAGGACACCGCGTCGAACCCCGACTCGCGGACGTCGCGGTAATCGCTGTGCCGCACCTCGGCCAGATCGGCGAGGCCCTCCTCGACGATGGCCTTCTGCGCCCACTCGGCCTGCTGCTTGGACAGCGTCACGCCGATCGCGCGCACCCCGTGCCGGGCGGCGTAGCGCACCATGCCGCCCCAGCCGCAGCCCACGTCGAGCAGACGGTCACCGGGCTGCAGCCGCAGCTTGTCGAACACCAGCCGGTACTTGTTCTCCTGCGCCTCCTCCAGGGTGGCGTCGGCGTCCGGATAGCACGCGCAGGTGTACGTCATCGACGGGCCGAGCACCCACTCGTAGAACGCATTCGACACGTCGTAGTGGTGATGGATCGCCTCGGCGTCGCGGGTCTTGCTGTGCCGCAACCCCTCCACGACGCGACGCCACCGCGGCAGCGCCTCCTGCGGCGGCGGTGCGATCGGCACCAGGTGCTCGACGCCGATGGAGCGGATGATGGTGGCCAGCATGCGCGCCGACGGGAGCTTGAAGTTGAGCTTGTCGGCCAAGGCGCGCAGCAGATCGTACGGGTCGCCGGGATGCACGCCGCGCGGCTCGAGGTCGCCCGCGACGTACGCGCGCGCCAGTCCGAGGTCGCCCGGCGCCGTCGCCAGGTAAGTGGTGCCGCGCGGGGTCAGCAGGTCGAGCCCCACCGCCGCGTCGTCGGGACCCGCCGTGCTGCCGTCGTAGGCGGTGAACTTCAGCGGCAGTTCGTCGCCGGCCACCACGATCTCGAGGATCTCGGCGAGCGTGAGCCGTCCCGTCCGCGGTCCGGTCTGATCCTTGAACGTCGTCACTTGCGCTGTACCGCCTTCGAATAAAGGTCGAGGAGACGAGAATCGGGGTCGTAGGTCTTCTTGACGGTCTCGTAGGCCGCGCCGCCGTAGAGATCGCTGAACTCGTCCGGCGCGTAGTAGGCGTCGGAGTACAGGGACTTGTGCCCGTCCAGTTCGCTGACGCGCTTCTCGATCAACTTGTTGGTCGCGCCCTCCTCGGCGCCGACCGGCACCGACGACCAGAAGCCGACGTTGACGTAGGTGTGCCGCGGCCGGATCGGATACAACGGCCAACCCTCGTCGCCACGCAACCGCAACGGACACAACCAGATCGGCTCGATCGGCACGGTGTCCAGGAACCATTCGACGAACTCGGCGGTGCGCTCGATCGGCAGTTCGACGTCCTGCACCACGCGCTCGCGCGGCGGGCGCCCGTTGCGCTTCTCGATGCGGTCGGCGACGTCGAACTTGCGGTCGTAGGCGACGAGCTTCCAGTACACGCTGCTGCGCCGGTAGCGCCGCGGCCAGAACCGCCGGATGGTCGGGTTCTGCGTGCCGAACGCCCGGGAGCACCAGAACCAGTCGGTGTCCCAGCGCCACAGGTAGTCGTGAATCGTCAGGCGGTCGGTCGTCACGGCGCCGTCGGGACCGTCGTGCTGCAGCGAGCGGTAGTACACCCGCTGCCCGGTGTAGTCGCTCACCGGACCCGGTGTGCCGGTGCGCAGTCCGAGGCTCAGATAGCCCTCGTCGGCGCTGAACACCACGCCGTCCAGGTAGTCGACGGGCGTGCCGTCGTGCTCGCCGCTCGTCACGATGCGGTCCATCGCCGCGACGAGTGCGGACACCGAGTTGAAGCGCAGATGCCGCAGCGCCACGAACGGCTTCACCGGCTCCAGCTCGATCTTCAGCCGCACCGAGTAGCCGAGCGTGCCATAGGAATTGGGGAAGGCGCGGAAGAGGTCCGCGTGCTGGTCACGCGACGCGGTGACGATGTCGCCGGCGCCGGTGAGCACGTCCATCTCCAGCACCGACTCGTGTGGCAACCCGTTGCGGAATGACGCCGACTCGATGCCCAGGCCGGTCACCGCGCCGCCCAGGGTGATGGTCTTGAGCTGCGGCACCACCAACGGCGACAAGCCGTACGGCAGCGTCGCCGCCACCAGGTCCTCGTAGGTGCACATGCCGGCCACGTCGGCGGTGCGGGCGTCGGGATCGACGGCGACGACGCTCGTCAGGCCGGAGACGTCGAGGCCCTTGGTGGTCGTCTCGGCACGCGCGCGGAACAGGTTCGACGTGGGCTTGGACAACCGGACCGTCGCGGTGGGAGGTATCGCACGGTAGCTCGCCAGCAGCCGCTGCACGCCTGCCTCGTGCGCCGACTGCGCGCGGATGGATGCAACAGTCACGCATATACGCTAGTCCCCGGTGAATGCCGGTGCGACCGCACCGGGGGTGGACACGGCACCGACACCGAATCGACGAGGAGTCTTCAACGATGGGACAGGTCAGCGCAACCAGCACCGTCTTGATCAACGCGGCGCCCGACGCGGTGTTCGCCGCGGTCGCCGACTACCAGACCGTCCGGCCGAAGATCCTCTCCGAGCACTACCGCGACTACCGGGTGCTCGAGGGCGGTCAGGGCGCCGGCACCGTGGCCACGTGGAAGCTGCAGGCCACCAAGTCGCGCGTGCGCGAGGTCAAGGCGACCGTGGACGTCGCCGGCCACGCCGTCATCGAGAAGGACGCCAACTCCACTCTGGTGACCAACTACACCGTCGCCCCGGCCGGCACCGGATCGACCGTCACGGTCAAGACGTCGTGGCAGGGCGCCGGCGGCATCGGCGGCTTCTTCGAGAAGACGTTCGCGCCGCTCGGGCTGCGCAAGATCCAGGCCCAGGTCCTGGAAAACCTGAAGGCCGAACTCGAGCGCTAAGCGCTGCGCTGCGGCCGGGTGGCCAGGAAGCCGGCGATGCCGCGGACCACGGCGTCGGCGTACTTCTGCCGGCCCTCGGGAGTCTCGATGAGCGAGGCGTCCGCGCGGTTCTTCATGTTGCCCAGCTCGACCAGGATCGACGGGTACTGGGCGAGGTTCAGACCGGCGATGTCCGACCGGGGCAGCAGGCCGCCCTGGCCGATGTAGTTGGCCGGGACCAGGCCGGCGGCCTGCAGCTGGTCGCGCATCGTGCGGGCGAACTGGACCGCCGGACCGGCCTGCGCGGTGTTGAGCGGCGGGTCGGAGTAGTTGACGTGGAAGCCGCGGCCGCCCTCGGCGGCGCCGTCGGCGTGGATCGACACGATCGCGTCGGGCTTGAGTGCATTGGCCATCGCGGCCCGCTGGTCGACGCACGGACCGGGTCCGGTGTCGTCGCCACGCGACATCGCCGTGCGCACGCCCAGCTGCGTCAGCTCCTGACGGATGCGCAGCGTGGTCTCCCAGGTGAAGGAGTGCTCCGGGTAGCCGTCGTTCGCCGACGTCCCGCTGGCCTGGCAGTCCTTGGTCCCGCCGCGCCCGGTGGGCACTTGATTGCTGATCGAGGCGGGGTTGGCGCCCTGGTGGCCGGGATCGAGGAAGACGATCATCCCGGCGATGCTGGTGGGGGCCGCCGCGGCGTGCGGTGCCGCCGCGGACGAGGCGGCGACGAGCAGGCCGACCGCGGCCGCCGCGCCGACACGCAGGCTGGCATGAACTGGCACGGCGTCACGCTAGCCCGGGGGGCGACTAGTCTTGAACCCCAAATGGGGTCGTGCGCCGGATGCGCAACCACATCGAGACCAACCCGCGATCAACGAGCCGCGATCAACCCGAGGGGACACGTCGATGCAACCCGGTCAACAGCCCGACATGTCAGCGCTCCTGGCACAGGCGCAGCAGGTGCAGCAGCAGCTGATGGAGGCGCAGGCGGCGCTGGCCGACGCCGAGGTGCACGGCCAGGCCGGCGGCGGCCTGGTGCAGGTCACCATGAAGGGCAGCGGCGAGGTGATCGGCGTCGCGATCGACCCCAAGGTCGTCGACCCCGAGGACGTCGAGACGCTGCAGGACCTCGTCGTGGGCGCCGTCAAGGACGCCGCGCAGCAGGTGACGCTGCTCGCCCAGTCCAAGCTGGGTCCGCTGGCCAGCGGCCTGGGCGGCATGGGCCTGCCGGGAGCCTGACGTTTGAAGCGCCATGTTTGAGGGGCCCGTTCAGGACCTGATCGACGAACTGGGCAAGCTGCCGGGCATCGGCCCGAAGAGCGCGCAGCGCATCGCATTCCACCTGCTGTCGGTGGAGCCGCCGGACATCGACCGGCTGACCGCCGTGCTCAACCGCGTGCGCGAGGGCGCGACGTTCTGCGCGGTGTGCGGCAACGTGTCCGACCACGAGCGCTGCCGCATCTGCAGTGACCCGCGCCGGGACGCGTCGCTGGTCTGCGTCGTCGAGGAACCCAAGGACGTGCAGGCCGTCGAGCGCACCCGGGAGTTCCGCGGCCGCTACCACGTCCTCGGCGGCGCGCTGGACCCGCTGTCCGGCATCGGACCGGACCAGCTGCGCATCCGCGAGCTGCTGAACCGCATCGGCGAGCGCGTCGACGGCGTCGACGTCGCCGAGGTCATCATCGCCACCGACCCCAACACCGAAGGCGAGGCCACCGCCACCTACCTGGTGCGGATGCTGCGCGACATCCCCGGGCTCACCGTCACCCGCATCGCGTCGGGCCTGCCGATGGGCGGCGACCTCGAGTTCGCCGACGAACTGACCCTCGGGCGGGCGCTGGCCGGGCGCCGGGCGATGGCCTGATGCGCGGCGCCGCCGCGATGGCATAGGTTGGCCGTCGTGGCGGACGACGAATTCAAGGTCGAGGTCGAGCTGGGCACCGACGAGCACGGGCTCACCTTCTGGGAGAAGCTCCGGAGCCTGGACCTCGACGACGACGCGCGCAAGCGCCTCGGCTCCCGCGTCACCGTCACCCGCGACGGCAACCGCATCCAGCTGTACACCCACACGCTGACCGACGCCCGCGAGGCCGAGCGCACCGCTCGCGGACTGGTGGCCTTCGACGAGGTGCCCGCCGCGTTCACCGTCGCACGCTGGGACGGCGCCGCGCAGGCGTGGGTCGACGTGGCCGACGGCGACGTCGTCGACGAGGACGTCCCCGACGCCCCCGTCCCCGACCCGAGCTACGTCATCCTCGAGGCCTACAAGCCCGAGTTCCTCCGCGACCTCGGGCTGTAGCGCCCGCGCGGGGCCCTCGTCCCCCGTGAGATCCGACTTTTGGTGGGCTGCACTCGCACTTCTCCGCCAAAATTCGGATCCCGCGAGCCGGGTGCCGAACGCCCCCAAGCCACCCCTGCCGTCCCCGTGAGATCCGACTTTTGGTGGGCTCCACTCGCACTTCTTCACCAAAACCCGGATCTCGCGACCCGAGGCCCCCGCAACCCCCACCGCGCCCGTGAGATCCGACTTTTGGCGGGCTCCACTCGCACTTCCCCGCCAGAACCCGGATCTCGCGAGCCGGGTGCCGAACTGTCGGTGGTCCTCGGCACGATGCGCCCATGGGCGAGGTGTTCCTGGGGGGCGAGGCGGTCGCGGCGGGCCGCATGACGCGACACGAATTGCGCCGCTGGTACCAACCGATCTACCGCGGCGTGTACGTCGCCAAGGACGCCGAGGCGTCGCTGCGGGATCGTGCCATCGGCGCCTGGCTGGCTACGGGGCGCCGGGGGGTGATCACCGGGGTGGCCGCGGCCGGCCTGCATGGCGCGCCCTGGGTGGACTCGCAGCACCCGATCGAGGTGCTCGGCGCCAAGTGCACGCCGCAGCCGGGGCTCGTGCCGCGGCTGGAGCGCCTCGAACCCGACGAGGTGCGCCGGCTGCACGGGCTTCCGGTGGCCACGCGGGTGCGCACTGCCTTCGACCTCGGCAGGCACCAGGCCCGGCCGGAGGCCCTCGCCCGGCTCGATGCGTTGATGTGGAATCAGCGCTTCGACGTCGATGCCGTCCTGGAATTGGGCGAGCGGTACCCCCGCAGCCGCGGGTTGCGGCAGCTGCGCGAGCTGCTGCCGCTGGTCGACGGCGGTGCCGCGTCACCGCGGGAGAGCCGGACCCGACTGTGGCTGCTGGACACCGGCTTCCCCCGGCCCGAGACGCAGATCCCGGTACCGCTGGCCACCGGCATGGCCTACCTCGACATGGGCTGGGAGGAATTCTCGGTCGCCGTGGAGTACGACGGCGATCAGCACCGTGCCGACCGCCGACAGTACGTCCGCGACCTCACCCGGCTGCGGATGCTCACCGACCTCGGCTGGACGGTGATCCGGGTGATCGCCGAGGACCGGCCGTCGCAGTGGCTCGCCCGCGCCGAGGCCGCGCTCCGCGAGCGCGGGTGCGAACTCCAGCTCACCGAGGTCCACCGCGTCGTCCGGCGCTGCGCCGCCTGAGCGTCACGCCCCGGGGTCGACGACGTGCACCTGCACGCCGGCCGCGGCGATCGCGCGCAGCTGTGCCGCGTCGGCGCTGCGATCGGTGACCAGATGGTGAATCTGGTTCAGCTCCACCATCTTCGCGAGCGTGATCTTGCCGATCTTGCTGCCGTCCACCGCGACGACGACGCGTTGGGCGTTGCCGGCCATGGCGATCGCGGTCCGGGCCTCGGATTCGTCGTAGGTGGTGGCGCCGCGCTCGGCGGACATGCCATCGGCGCCGAGGATCGCCGTGCCGACCGTGATGGCCTGAAAGGCGTACTCGCTCATGGGCCCGACGGCCTCCATCGTGTTGGCGCGCACCCGGCCCCCGGTGATGAACACCCGGGTGTGCACGTCGACGGCGCAGTCCGCGGCGATCACCAGGGAATTGGTGACGACGGTGAGGTCCGGCCTGCCCTTGAGTGACTTGGCCACCTCGGCGGTGGTCACCCCACCGGTGAGCGCAACGGCCTGCGGCCCGGACGGCACCAGCGCGGCGGCGTGCTGCGCGATGCGCCGCTTGATCGCCACCAGCCGGTGGTCGCGCAGCCGCACCGGGATCTCGCTGTCCGACGGATCCGTGGTGCGCGCGCCGCCGTGCGTACGCAGCAGCAGGCCCTGCTCCTCCAGGTCGGCGAGATCGCGCCGCAACGTCGCCGCCGACACGTCGAGCGCGGCACGCAGTTCGGCCGACGACAGCTGCCCACGGTGGCGCAACAGCGACAACACCTTCCGCATGCGGTCGTTGCGCCGGGTCGACATGCGCTCAATTTAATTGATCGTTTGGGCGACATTCATTGCGTGTTCTGAGCGATCTTTCGATCATCGAGACATGACGCACTTCACATCGGCGCACCGGTGACGCTGGTCGGCAGCGGCGATCTGGTCACCGCGGCCGTCACGGCCGGGGGAGCGGCGCTCGCCTTCAACGTCGTCACCCTCGAACACGCCGAGGGCATCGCCGCCGGCGTCGAGCGCACGCGCGGCGCGGCGATCCTGCAGATCAGCGAGAACGCGATCCGGTATCACGGCGGCCGGCTGGAACCGCTGGCTGCCGCATGCGCGCGGGTCGCGGTGGCGAGCAGCGCACCGCTGGCGATCCACCTCGACCACGTGCGGGACGCGGCACTGCTGGAGACGGCCCTGTCCTGCGCCGCGGACCTGCACGTCGGATCGGTCATGATCGACGCCGCGCACCTGCCCTATGACGACAACGTCGCCCAGACCCGCGCCTTCGCCGAACGCGCCCACGCCGTGGGCCTGTGGGTGGAGGCCGAACTCGGCGAGATCGGCGGCAAGGACGGCGCACACGCCCCCGGCGTGCGGACCGACCCGGCGGAGGCGGCCGCGTTCGTCGCGGCGACCGGCGTCGACGCGCTCGCCGTCGCCGTCGGCAGCGCGCACGCGATGACCCGCCGCGACGCCGAGATCGACGTCGACCTGGTCCGCAGGCTGGCCGCCGCGGTGCCCGTGCCGCTGGTCCTGCACGGCGGCTCCGGCGTGCCCGACGCCGTCGTGCGCCACGCCGTCGCCGCCGGCATGCGCAAGCTGAACGTCGGCACCGCCCTGAACGTCGCATTCACCGAGGCCGTCCGGCACGCGCTCGCCGCCGACCCGTCGGTCACCGACCCGCGGCGCTACCTCGACGCCGGCCGCGCCGCCATCGCCGACGTCGTCGCCGAACGGTGCCGTGCGCTGGCCGCGGAGGTGGCCCGATGAGCACCGCCGCACTGCGCACCGCCGATCTGACCGACCTGATCCGCGCGCACGAGACGGGTGACGCGGTCGGCATCTACTCCGTGTGCTCGGCGCACCCCGTCGTCATCGACGCCGCGATCGCGCAGGCCGACGCGGACGGCACACCGACCCTGATCGAGGCCACCTCCAACCAGGTCGACCAGTTCGGCGGCTACACCGGCATGCGCCCGGCCGACTTCCGCGACCTGGTGCACCGCATCGCCGACGACCGCGGGTTCGATCGCGAGCGCGTCGTGCTCGGCGGTGACCACCTGGGCCCCAACCGCTGGCAGGGGCGGCCCGCCGCCGAGGCGATGGCCAACGCCGACGCCCTGGTGGCCGCCTACGTCGAGGCGGGGTTCAGCAAGATCCACCTCGACTGCAGCATGTCGTGCGCCGACGATCCCGCCGTCCTCGGCGACGACCTGGTCGCCGAGCGCACCGCCCGGTTGCTGCGCATCGCCGAGGACGCCGCCCGCCGCGCCGGCACCCGTCCCTGCTACGTCATCGGCACCGAGGTGCCGGTGCCCGGCGGCGCGCACGAGACGCTCGACGGCGTCACGCCGACCGCGCCCGAGGCGGCCCGGCGCACCATCGCCGCCCACCGCGACGCGTTCGCCGCGCACGGCGTCGCCGACGCGTGGGACCGCGTCATCGCCCTGGTGGTGCAGCCCGGCGTCGAGTTCGACCACCTCAAGGTCGTCGACTACCGCAGGTCCGGCACCGCCGCCCTGCGCCGGGTGATCGACGACGAGCCGATGCTGGTGTTCGAGGCGCACTCCACCGACTACCAGCGGCCCGAGGCGCTGCGGGCGCTCGTCGAGGACCACTGGGCGATCCTCAAGGTTGGGCCCGGCCTGACGTTCGCCCTGCGGGAGGCGCTGTTCGCGCTGGCCGCCATCGAAGCCGAACTCGTCGACGACGCGGCCCGGTCGCACCTGCCGGACGTCGTCGAGCAGCGCATGCTCGCCGAACCCGGCTACTGGCAGGGGTACTACGGCGGTGACGCCACCGAGCAGCGCATCGCCCGCCGCTACAGCTACAGCGACCGGCTGCGCTACTACTGGCCCGATCCGGCGATCGATGCGGCGTGCGCAACGCTGTACGCCAACCTCGACCGCACCGGCATTCCGGAGCCCCTGCTGAGCCAGTACCTGCCCGCGCAGTACGCCCGTGTGCGGGCCGGGGCGCTGGCTCCGACGCCGCGCGCGCTGGTCGTCGACCGCGTCCGCGACGTGCTCCGCGACTACGCCGCGGCCTGCCATCCCGAGACGAACGAAGGAAGCCATGTCTGACGCACCCACCACTCCGGCCCAGAGCGAGGGCGGCGCAACGATTCTCGAGATCGGTCAGCAGCCCGACGCCTGGCGCGAGCTGGCGTCGCGGGATCACGCCGCGGCACGCGAGTTCCTCGCGCACGTCGTCAACGTTCCCTCGTTGCGGGTGATCCTCACCGGCGCGGGCAGTTCCGCGTTCGCCGGACAGGTCGTCGCGCCGGCGCTGCGCCGTGCGCTCGGGCTGCGCGTCGCGGCGATCCCCACCACCAGCATCGTGGCCAACCCGACCGACCATCTGGAACGCGACACCCCCACGCTGGTGGTGTCGTTCGCGCGCTCCGGCAACAGCCCGGAGAGCGTTGCCGCCACCGCCGCCGCCGACGAATTCGTCACCCACGTCTGGCATCTGGTGCTCACCTGCGACGGCAGCGGGGCCCTGGCCACCGCACACGCCGGGCGGGACCGCTCGCACGTCGTGGTCATGCCCGAGCGCACCAACGACACCGGCTTCGCCATGACCTCGAGCCTCACCTCGATGATGCTGGCCAGCCTGCTGCTGCTCGGCCCGTCGACACCGGACGCTCCCGAGGCGCTGGCCGCCGCCGCCGAACACGTCATCGCCCGGCGCGACGAGGTGCGCGCGCTCGCCGGGGCCAAGCGCACCCGGTTCGTCTACCTCGGCAGCGGCGCGCTGGAGGGCCTGGCCCGCGAATCCGCCTTGAAGCTCCTCGAACTCACCGCCGGCGAGGTGGTCACCTACTTCGACTCCCCGCTGGGCTTCCGGCACGGGCCGAAGTCGGTGCTCGACGCCGACACCCTGGTGGTGGTCTACCTGTCCACCGACCCGTACACCCGCCGCTACGACCTCGACCTCGTCGCCGAGGTCCGCGCTCAGCTCGGCGACGATCACGTCGTCGTCATCGGGACCGACGACGCCGACGGCGCGACGACGTGGGTGCTGCCCGGGCTCGACGGGCTCGACGACGCGCACGTCGCACAGGCCTACCTGGTGATCGCCCAGTACCTCGCGCTCTACACCGCCCTGCAGTGGGGCAAGACGCCGGACAACCCCTTCCCCGGCGGCGAGGTGTCCCGCGTGGTCAAGGGCGTCACGATCCACCCGTTCGACGGGCGCGACGCGTGACGCTCTACCTCGGCGTCGACGGCGGCGGCTCGAAGACGGCCTTCGCGCTGATCGACCACGCCGGGGGAGTGCTCGCCCGCGCCCACACCGCGACGTCGTACTACTTCAGCGAGGGCCTCGAGGCGGTCGAGCGCACGCTCGCCGAGGGCGTCGACGAGGTCTGCCGCGCCGCGGGCATCACCGCCGCCGACGTCGCCGCCGCGTTCTTCGGGCTGCCCGGCTACGGCGAATCCAGCACCGACCTGCCGCTGCTCGACGCGCTGCCCGGCCGCATCCTCGGCCACGATCGCTACTCCTGCGACAACGACATGGTGTGCGGCTGGGCGGGATCGCTGCTCGGCGAGGACGGCATCAACGTCATCGCCGGCACCGGATCGATGACCTACGGCGAGAGGGCCGGCGTCGGCCACCGCGTCGGCGGCTGGGGCGAGCTGTTCGGCGACGAGGGCTCGGCGTACTGGATCGCCGTGCGCGGTCTGAACGCCTTTAGCCGGATGAGCGACGGCCGTGCCGCACCCGGACCGTTGGCCGACCTGCTCCGCGAACGGCTGGCGCTCGGCAGCGATCTCGACGCGGTGAGCCTGGTCATCGAGCAGTGGGGCGGCAGCCGCAGCGCGATCGCCGACCTCGCCAGGACGGTGTGCGCGGCCGCGGCTGCGGGCGACGCCGCGGCCTCGGCCATCCTCGACGAGGCGACCGAGGAACTGGCCATCCTGGTGGACGCCACCAGGACCCTCATCGGATTCGGCGACGGCGACCCCGTGCCGGTGTCCTACTCGGGCGGGATGTTCGGCGCCGACGGCTTCGAGGGCCGCTTCCGCGCCGCGCTGCGACGTCGCCCGGCGAAGTACGACCTGCGCCGGCCGGTTCTCGACCCGGCGCTGGGGGCCGCCATCTACGCGGCGAAACGAAGCGGCCATCCGCTGGATGCCGAAGCACTGGCTGCGCTGGCAGTCCCCGAAGAGAGGTGAGGGCCTTGTCCGAGTCCCAAATCGATGCGACGGCAACACCGTCCGTCACGCGCTCACGCAGCTGGATCTTCTACGCCGCGCTGCTCATCCTGTTCTGGGGCGTCTGGGGCGCCTTCTCGGCGCTGCCCGCCAACTGGTACGGCTATCCCGACGAGATGATCTACAGCATCTGGGCGCTGACCATGATCATCCCCGCCGCGTTCGTGCTGCGCGGCCAGCGCTTCGACCGCCGGCCGCAGGCGACGATCTACGGTCTCATCATCGGGCTCACCGGTGCCGGTGGGCAGCTGGTGCTGTTCCAGGCGCTCACCATGGGACCGGCCTATCTGATCTTCCCGATCGTGTCGATCTCGCCGGCGATCACCGTGCTGATGGCCATGGCGCTGCTGCGCGAACGCATCTCGCCGCTGGCGACGGTGGGCCTCATCGCCGCCCTCGCCGCGATCGTGCTGTTCAGCATCAGCAGCGGCAGCTCCGACGGGGCGTCGGGCCCGTGGCTGATCCTCGCCATCGTCGTGTGCGCCGCCTGGGGCGTGCAGGCCTACTTCATGCGCAAGGCCGCGACGATCGGCGTCAACGACGCGACGACGTTCGGCTGGATGGTGATCACCGCGCTGCTGCTGATCCCCGTCGCCATCGTGATGATGGGCGGCATCCCGACCGGATTCGGTTGGCAGGCACCGGCGTTGACCGCAGGCACCCAGTTGCTCAACGCCGTCGGCGCGCTGTTCCTGGTGATGGCGCTCAGCCGCGGCAAGGCGAGCATCGTCGCCCCCACGACCAACGCGCTCGCGCCGACGCTGACGATCATCGTCTCGCTGGTGGCCTACCAGACGCTGCCGTCGCCCTACGGCGGGATCGGCATGGTGCTGGCACTGGTCGGCTCGACGCTGATGGTCTACAGCGACGAGAAGCGCGGCGAGGCCGTCACCGAGGGCGCACTGGAGTCCGAGACCCCCGCTCCCACCCGGCCGGCGAGCTAGGCGCGGCGCGGGGCGACCAGCCGCTCGCGACGCAACTGGTCGACCTCGGCGAGGTCCAGCGGCGGCAGCTCGCCGACCACCCGGCTCAACAGGTGGTCGGCCAGCTCCGGGTTGCGGGCCAGGCACGGCCCGTGCAGGTACGTCGCGACCACGCTGCCCTGCACGGCGCCGTCGATGCCGTCGCCCTCGCGGTTGCCGGCACCGGTGACGACGGTGGCCAGCGGCGCGGCGTCGGGTCCGAGAACCGTTCCGCCGCGGTGATTCTCGAAGCCGGTGAGCCGTTGGGTGACCCCGGGGAGCAGCGGTTGCGACACCACCTCGCCGATGGTCCTGGTGGGCTGCGGCGACGTGGTGACGTCGAGCAGGCCGACCCCGTCGACGCGTTCGCCCGCCGAGGTCTCGTACCAGTGCCCGAGCACCTGGATCGCGGCGCAGATCGCCAGCACCGGCGCACCGCGCGCCGCGGCCTGCTGCAGTCCGGGGTGGCGCTGCAGGTGCCGGGTCGCCAGGCGCTGGGCGAAGTCCTCCGCGCCGCCGAGCGTGTACAGGTCCAGTTCGGCCGGGACCGGGTCTGCGAGCGTGGTCTCGACGATCTCGGCGTCGATGCCGCGCAGCCGCAGTCGCTGCCGCAGCACCACCGCGTTGCCGCCGTCGCCGTAGGTGCCCATCACGTCGGGCAGCACCAGCCCGATGCGGACCGTGGACTCAGACACGCTGCTCCCGTCCCCGCGCCAGCACGCGGTTGAGCGCCAGGAACGCCGTGTAGTTCGCGACCACCTCGACGTGCCCCGGCGGGCAGGACTCGATCGCGGCGACCGTGTCGTGGACCAGCGTGTGCGCGACGCCGGCGTAGCCCAGGCGCACCGCGAGGTCGGTGCCGCGCTCGCCGGCAGCCACCACCTGCTCGTCGACGAAGTGCTCGAAGTTCACGTCCCACAGCCACGACAGGTCCTCGCCGTCGGGGACCTGACCGTTGACCGCGATCACCACCGACCCGGCGGCGGTGTCGACCATCGACAGCGCCTCCTGCCAGCCGGCGGGGTTCTTGGCCAGCAGCAGGCGCACGGTGTGGGTGCCGAGCCGCACCGTGGTGTACCGCCCGGCGACCTCGTCAACGCCCTCGACGGCCCGCACGGCGGCCTCGGGGTCGGCGCCCAGCGTCACCGCCGCCGCGATCGCCTGCGTCGCATTGCCGCGGTTCACGGTGCCCGGCAGGGCCAGCGCCATCGGCAGCGTCAGCCCGTCCGGGCCGTGGACGTGGGTGTCGTCGAACCACCACTGCGGCTCCGGGCGCCGGAAGTCCGCGCCGGTGGAGTGCCAGTCCGCGCCGTCGCGCACGATCACCTCACCGCTGCGCGGGCAGCTCACCGAGTCGTTGGCCCACCCGCCGCCCGCGGCGACCCACACGACGCGCGGGCTGTCGTACGCCGCCGAGGTCATCAGGACGTCGTCGCAGTTGGCGACGACGAGGGTGTCGGGGTGCCGCGCCAGCCCGGCGCGCAGCGTCCGCTCGATGTGGTTGATCTCACCCACCCGGTCGAGCTGGTCGCGCGACAGGTTCAGCAGGACGACCACGGCGGGGTCGACGGCGTCGGACACGTGCGGCACGTGCATCTCGTCGACCTCGAGGGCCGCCAGGCGCGCGGTGCGGGCGGCGGCCAGCGCGGCGATCAGGCCGGCGTCCATGTTCGCGCCCTCGGCGTTGGTGGCCACCGGGCCCAGCGTCGCGAGCGCGGCGGCGGTCATCCTGGTGGTCGTCGACTTGCCGTTCGTGCCGGTCACGACCACCGACCGGCGGTCACGGCCGAGCTGGCCGAGGATCGACCGGTCGAGCGTCATCGCGACCAGGCCGCCGATCATCGCGCCCGCGCCGCGGCCGCTGACCCGCGACGCCCACCGGGCCGCCGCGCCCGCGCCCAGCGCGAGGCGGCCGCGCGGGGTCAGCGAGCGGGCCCGTGCGTCGGGTGCGCGGCTCATCGCGGGTTCGTCCTCATCGCCCGTGAGTGTAGGAAGCGGCGAGCGGTGGCGCGACACGCGGCGTCACCGTCCGGGGCTTGTCGGGCCGCCGTGACATTCTCGAATTCGTGAGCCACTGCTGGGGTCGACCGGTCACCGAGACCGGTGCGGGCTGGGCCGTGGTCGACGTCGAGACGTCCGGCTTCCGCCCCGGTCAGGCCCGCGTCGTCAGCGTGGCCGCCCTGGCGCTCGGCGACGACGGCAACGTCGAGACCAGCTTCGCGAGCCTGCTGAACCCGGGCTGCGACCCCGGACCGACCCACGTGCACGGCCTGACGGCGGAGATGCTCGCCGGGCAGCCCACCTTCGCCGACGTCGTCGCGCCGCTCAGCGACATCCTGCGGGGCCGCACGCTCGTCGCGCACAACGTGGGCTTCGACTACGCGTTCCTGGCCGCCGAGGCGGAACTGGTCGACGCGGTGCTGCCGGTCGACTCGGTGATGTGCACCGTCGAGCTGGCTCGCCGGCTGCGCCTGGGCACCGAGAACCTGCGGCTGGAGACGCTGGCGACGCACTTCGGCGTCACGCAGCTGAAGCCGCACGACGCGCTCGACGACGCGCTGGTGCTGGCGCAGCTGCTCAAGCCCGCGCTGGCCGGTGCCCACGAGCGCGGCGCGTGGCTGCCGGTGCGGTCGGTGTCGCGGCGCACGTGGCCCAACGGCCGCGTCACGCACGACGAACTGCTGCCGCTCAAGTCGACCGCCGCGCGGCTGGCGTGCCCGTTCCAGAACCCGGGCCGGTTCGTGCCGGGCCGGCCGCTGGTGCAGGGCATGCGGGTGGCGCTGTCGCACGAGGTGGCGCACACCTACGAGGAACTGATCGAGCGGATGCTGCACGCCGGGCTGGCGTTCACCGAGACCGTCGACCGGCAGACCTCGGTGGTGCTGTGCAACGAGGTCGCCCCGGAGCAGGGCAAGGGCTTCCAGGCCGGCGAACTCGGCATCCCGCTGCTCGGCGACGAGGAGTTCATGGTGCGGCTGGACCGCGTCGTCGGTGGCCGCGAGGTCGAACGGTTCGTCGACGCCACGGCCACCGGCGACCAGATGGCCCTGTTCTGAGGTCCTAGCTACGGGCGGCGCGGTTCACCGCGGAAACCACGGCCCGCAGCGAGGCGGTGGTGATCGACGTGGCGATGCCGACGCCCCACACGGTGGTGCCGCCGATGGACGCCTCGACGTACGCCGCCGCCTGAGCCTCCTCGCCCGCCGAGAGGGCGTGCTCGGAGTAGTCCAGCACCGAGACGTCGTAGCCCACGGCGCCCAGCGCGTCGCAGAACGCGGCCAGCGGGCCGTTGCCCGCGCCGACGATCTCGCGCTCCTCGCCATCCACCTTGACCACCGCGGTGATCGTGTCGGTGCCGCCGTCGACCTCCGCGGCATCGACGCGCTGGCGGATGCGCTCCAGCGGCCGGATCGGGGACAGGTACTCCTCGGCGAAGACGTCCCACATCTCCTTGGGCGACACCTCGCCGCCCTCGCCGTCGGTGATCTTCTGGATGGCCTGGCTGAACTCGATCTGCAGCCGCCGCGGCAGCGCCAGCCCGTGGTCGGCCTTCATGATGTAGGCGACGCCGCCCTTGCCGGACTGCGAGTTCACCCGGATCACGGCCTCGTAGGTGCGGCCGACGTCCTTCGGGTCGATCGGCAGGTAGGGCACCTGCCACAGGATGTCGTCGACGTCGGCATCCGCGGCGTCGGCGTCGACCTTCATCGCGTCCAGGCCCTTGTTGATGGCGTCTTGGTGGCTACCGGAGAACGCCGTGTAGACCAGGTCGCCGCCGTAGGGGTGACGCTCGTGCACCGGCAGCTGGTTGCAGTACTCGACCGTGCGGCGGATCTCGTCGATGTTCGAGAAGTCGATCTGCGGGTCGACGCCGCGGGTGAACAGGTTCAGACCCAGCGTCACCAGGCACACGTTGCCGGTGCGCTCGCCGTTGCCGAACAGGCAGCCCTCGATCCGGTCGGCACCCGCGGCATAGCCCAATTCGGCTGCGGCGACGGCTGTTCCGCGGTCGTTGTGCGGGTGCAGGCTCAGGATGATCGCATCGCGCGGCGTCAGGTGCCGGTGCATCCACTCGATCGAGTCGGCGTACACGTTGGGCGTCGCCATCTCCACGGTGGCGGGCAGGTTGACGATCAGCGGTACCTCGGGGGTGGGCTCGACGATCGCGGCGACCGCATTGCAGACGTCGACGGCGTACTCCAGCTCGGTGCCGGTGTAGGACTCCGGGGAGTACTCGAAGCGCCACGCGGTGTCGGGGTACTTCTTCGCCTCCGCGACGCACATCCGGGCGCCGTCGGTGGCGATCTTCTTGACCGCCTCGCGGTCGGCCTTGAACACGACCCGGCGCTGCAGGATCGACGTCGAGTTGTAGAAGTGCACGATGACGCGCGGGGCGCCCTCGCACGCGACGAAGGTGCGTTCGATCAGCTCCGGCCGGCACTGCGTCAGCACCTGGATGGTGACGTCGTCGGGGATGGCGCCCTCGGTGATGATCTCGCGGACGAAGTCGAAGTCGGTCTGGCTGGCCGAGGGGAAGCCGACCTCGATCTCCTTGTAGCCCATGCGGACCAGCAGGTCGAACATGCGGCGCTTGCGCTGCGGGCTCATCGGGTCGATCAGCGCCTGGTTGCCGTCGCGCAGGTCCACCGCGCACCACATCGGGGCGGTGGCGATGACGGTGTCCGGCCAGGTGCGGTCGGGCAGGCGGATCGGCTCGACCTCGTCGGCGAAGCTGCGGTACCGGCCGACCGGCATCTGCGTCGCACGCTGGGTGTTCCAGGCGGGCTGGTCGGGGTGGGGCGGCCCGGCGGGGGTGGAGATGGCGCGGGCGGAGGTGAACGAGTCGGGCGACTCGGAAGTGGTGGTCATGAGAAGGGCTCCGGGTTCGTCTGGTTGATCGTCAGACCGGCGCATCGCGAACACCCGCGACGGAGAGCCAGTCTGAGTCAGACCCCGTCGCGGCGTCCGAGGAGGAGCACACGCTGCACGGCGTCGACCTTACTCCCGCCCCGCCGGAGGGCAAAACGCGCGTCGGACGCCTCAGACCTGCGCGTCGGGAAAGGCGATGACCGACAGGAAGCGGATGGGGACCTCGACGAGGTCGACGGGGCCGTGCGCGCCCTCGCCGTCGAGCTGCAGCGAGTCGCCGGGCTCCAGGCGGTACACCTGCCTGCTGTGGCCGTAGTCCATGACGCCCTCGAGCATGAAGAGGAACTCCGTGCCGGGGTGCTGGAAGAGCGGGTAGGTCGAACTCTTCTCCGACAGCGTGACGTGCAGGCACTCCAGCCGCTTGTGCTCACCGCGCAGCGACCCGAGCAGCTGGTACTCGTGGCCCTCGCGGGTGCCTTCGCGCACGATGCGGGCGCCGGTGCCTGCCTTGACGTAGGCGGCGGGCCGTTCGACGTCCGCGCCGCGGAACAGGCTGGTCACCGGGACGTCGAAGCCCTTGGCCAGCAGCGCCAGCGTCGAGAGGCTGCACGACGTCTGGGCGTTCTCAATCTTGCTCAGCATGGCCTTGGAGATGCCGACGCGCGTCGCCATGTCCGCGACCGTCAGGCCGTGCTGCTGGCGCAGCGCGCGCACGTTCTGCCCGATGGCCGCCTCGATCTCCAGCTCGTCGACCGGCTGTTCGGGCAGCCGGTCGCGGGCGCTGCCGGACCGGTTGCGCAGCAGCGGGGCGTGATCGTCGGGGGCACTCACGTGTGACTGTCTAGCGCATCTCGCCCGCACCGACGTACGGGTAGGGCGTGGTGAGCAGGTCGCCCTCGGCGAAGCGGGACAGCCGGAAGTCGCTCGCCGGGACGTTCGGGTCGCTGCTGTCGCCGTCGATCACCAGGTCGGCGACCAGCCGTCCCACCGCCGGCGCGATCTTGAAGCCGTGGCCGCTGAAGCCGGCCGCCACGATGAGCCCGTCGAGGCCGGTCGTCGAGATCACCGGGTTCCAGTCCGGTGTCACGTCGTAGCAGCCGGCGTAGCTGCTCGCGATCGCCGCGTCGGTGAGGCCCGGGAAGCGGGTGCCGATCTTGTCGACGGTCAGGTCGACGAACGCCTCGTCGGCGCGATTGGAGTAGCGGTCCGGGTCGGCGATATCGAGCGACACCAGGTCGGAGTTGCCGAACAGCAGTTCGCCGTTCGGTTCGGGCCGGATGTACTGCAGCGACACCAGATCGGAGAACACCGGCGCCCCCGTCACGTCGGCGCCCGGCTTCACCATGACGATCTGCTCGCGGTGCACCCGGATCGGGACGTCGACGCCGTAGGGCGCGAGGAACGGCGCGGTCCACACCCCGGTCGCGACGACGACCGTGGGCGCGAGGATCTCGCTGCCGTCGCCGAGTCGCACACCGGTGACGCGGTCGCCGTCGACGAGCAACCCGGCCACCGGACAGCCCTGGCGCACACGCACCCCCGCGGCGCGTGCGGCGGCTGCGAACGCCTGCGCGGTCCGGTAGGCGTCGCCGTACCCGCCGCGGGCCTCCCAGCCGAACGCGGCGAACGGCGTGAGGTCCGCGGACGGCCACAGGCGGGCGACCTCGGCGGCGTCGATCTCCTCGGTCCGAACGCCGACGCGGCGCTGCGCGGCCATGCTCTGCCGCATGGCGTCGACGTTCGCCTGCCCGACGCCCACGACGTAGCCGCTCTGCCGAAAGCCGATGTCGGATGCGTCCTCTCCCAGGAAATCCCGGGGGTTCTCGAAGACCTCCAGCCCGTAGGCGGCCATCGCGGCCAGCGAGCTGATGCCGTAGTGGCAGCGCACGATGCCGCTCGACTTGCCGGTCATGCCGGAGCCGACGGTGTGCCGCTCGGCGACGACGACGTCGGTGACGCCCCGCCGGCTCAGTGCCCACGCCGCCGCGGCGCCCTCGAGCCCGCCGCCCACGACGACGACGTCGGCGGTCGCCGTGCTCACGTCCCCGGGATCCAGTCCGTACCGGCCAGCGGCACCCGCGCCATGGCGGCCGCCTCGATGGACACCGCCACCAGATCCTCGGGTTCGAGGTGGCGCAGGTGGGCCTTGCCGCAGGCGCGGGCGATGGTCTGCGCCTCCATCGTCAACACCCGCAGGTAGTTGGCCAGCCGCCGGCCGCCCTCGGCCGGATCGAAACGCGCCGCGAGTTCCGGATCCTGGGTGCTGATGCCGGCGGGATCGCGGCCGTCCTGGAAGTCGTCGTAGAAACCCGCTGCGCTACCGAGCTTCTCGTACTCCGCGGCGTAGCGCGGATGGTTGTCGCCCAGGGCGATCAGCGCCGCGGTGCCGATCGCGACGGCGTCGGCGCCCAGTGCCATCGCCTTGGCGACGTCGGCGCCGGTGCGGATGCCGCCGGACACGATGAGCTGCACGCCCTCGCCACCGTCCCTGCGGTGCACGCCCAGTTCGGCGAGCGCCCGCACGGCCTGCGGCACCGCGGCGAGCGTCGGCACGCCGACGTGTTCGATGAACACCTCCTGGGTGGCGGCCGTGCCGCCCTGCATGCCGTCGACCACCACGACGTCGGCGCCGGCGTGCACGGCGAGCTTGACGTCGTAGTAGGTGCGGGTGGCGCCGACCTTGACGTAGATCGGCTTCTCCCAGTCGGTGATCTCACGCAGTTCGTTGATCTTGATGGTGAGGTCGTCCGGACCGGTCCAGTCCGGGTGCCGGCAGGCCGACCGCTGGTCGATGCCGGCCGGGAGCGTCCGCATCCCGGCGACGCGGTCGGAGATCTTCTGTCCCAGCAACATCCCGCCGCCGCCGGGCTTGGCGCCCTGGCCGAGCACCACCTCGATGGCGTCGGCCTTGCGCAGGTCGTCGGGGTTCATGCCATACCGCGACGGCAGGTACTGGTAGACAAGATGCTTGCTCTGGCCGCGCTCCTCGGGCGTCATGCCGCCGTCGCCGGTGGTGGTCGAGGTGCCGGCCTCGCTGGCGCCGCGGCCGAGCGCCTCCTTGGCCGGGCCGGACAGCGCGCCGAAGCTCATGCCGGCGATCGTCACCGGGATGTCGAGGTGCAGCGGGTGTTTCGCGTGCCGGGCACCCAGCACCACGTCGGTGTCGCAGCGCTCGCGGTAGCCCTCGAGCGGGTAGCGCGACATCGACGCCCCCAGGAACAGCAGGTCGTCGAAGTGCGGCAGGCTGCGTTTGGCGCCCCAGCCGCGGATGTCGTAGATGCCGGTCTCGGCGGCACGCTGGATGCCGGCGATCGTGGCGCGGTCGAAGGTGGCGGATTCGCGCAGGGCGGCGCGGTCGTGTGTCATCAGTAGCTCGCTGCGTTGTCGACGTGGAAGTGGTAGAGCGTGCGGGCGGAGCCGTAGCGGGTGTAGGCGGACGTGTCGTCGTCGCCGTAGCCTGCCGCCTTGAGCAGTCGGGCGAGTTCCTCGTGGTGCTCGTCGCGCATGGGCTTGGCCACGCAGTCCGCACCCAGCGAGGCGACGTCGCCGCGGACGTAGAGCCGCGCCTCGTACAGCGAATCGCCCAGCGCCTCACCGGCGTTGCCGCGCACCACCAGGGTGCCGGCCTGGGCCATGAAGGCGCTCATGTGGCCGATGTCGCCGCCGACCACGATGTCGACGCCCTTCATCGAGATGCCGCACCGCGCAGCGGCATTGCCCTCGATGACGAGCAGCCCGCCGTGGGCGGTGGCACCGGCGGACTGCGAGGCGTTGCCACGCACCCAGACGGTGCCGCTCATCATGTTCTCGCCGACGCCCGTGCCGGCGTTGCCGTCGATGGTGACGTCGGCCTGCTGGTTCATGCCCGCGGCGTAGTAGCCGACGTGCCCGTCGACGGTCACCGTGACGGGGGCGTTCAGACCGACCGCGACGTTGTGCGCACCGGCGGGATGCCGAATGACGAACTCGCCGTGCAGATCCGGGCGGTGCAGTGCCGCGTTGACGTCGCGCAGCGGCATGCTGCGCAGGTCGAATTCGGTGGGTGTCAGCGCGCCCATGCGTACACCACCTCGGGCTCGGGCTCCCAAATGGCGGCCCGCTCGACGCCGGGCAGGCCGGCCAGGGCGCGGTACTCGCTGGCCATGGCCACCCAGTCGGCCGTCTCGGCGATGACGGCGGGCTTGCAGGCGATGGCGTCGCGCACGACGGCGAAGGAGTCGGTATTGGAGACCAGCAGCGTGTAGAAGCCGTCGAACGTGGCGCACAGTTCCTTGAGCGCGGTCTCGACGTCGCGGCCGCGGGCGAGCTGGTCGGCGACGAAGCGGGCGCCGACCTCGGTGTCGTTCTCGCTGTCGAAGTGCACGCCGGCGGCGCGCAGGTCGCGGCGGATGGTCGCGTGGTTGGCGAACGAGCCGTTGTGCACCAGGCACTGATCGGGCCCGACGGCGTAGGGATGGGCGCCCGACGGCGTCACTGCGGACTCGGTCGCCATGCGGGTGTGCCCGACGCCCTGCCAGCCCTGGGCCGAGGCAAGGTCCCACGACGCGGCGAGCGTCCGCGGTTGCCCGACGCCCTTGAGCACGGTGACGTCGGTGCCGAACCCGGCGATGAGGTCGTCGGGATATGCGGCCGCGACGGCCGCGCGCAGCGCCTCGGCGCCCACCGCCGCGGTGATCAGCCGGGTGTCGCCGAGGTCGCGGGCGCTCACCGCGGTGCCGAGGTGCGCGGTGAGCGTCGACTCGACGTCGGCGGTGGTCGCCGACGTCTGGAGCACCGACACGCCCGCGTGCCCGGCGGGCGACCAGGACGGGTCGCCGTAGACCGCCACGCCGGCGGAATCGCTGCCCCGGTCCGACATCTCGCACAGCATGCCGGTGAGCAGCTCGCCGAGGCGGGGGTGGAGGTCCGGGTTGCGCAGGTGCAACCCGATGATGCCGCACATGGTGGGTGGTGCTCCTCTCGTGGTGATTTCGGCGCGCTATCCGTGCCCCAGCGACGGTTGGCGCGCCGAAATCGCTAGAAGGCGGTTAGAAGGCGGTGAGGTACTGCTCGACCTCCCAGGCGCTGACGGCGCTGTGGTAGTCGAAGAACTCGCGGCGCTTGAGGTCGGCGAAGTAGCGGCAGACGCCGTCGCCGCGGGTGTCGAGGACGCCGGCGATGACGGGGTCGAGTTCGAGTTCCTCGACGGCGTGCAGCAGCGTCGGGGGCAGCGTGCGGCCGGAACCGCCGCCGAGTGCGCCGGGATCGAGGCTGCGCTTGATGCCGTCGATGCCGGCGCCCAGGGCCGCGGCGATGGCGAGGTAGGGGTTGGCCGAGCCGTCGCCGCCGCGCAGCTCGATGCGCTGATCGTCGGGGATGCGGACGTAGTGCGTGCGGTCGTTGCCGCCGTAGGTCGGCGTCCGCGGCGCCCACGACGCGCCGGACGCCGTGGTGAGCGCGCCGGTCCGCTTGTAGGAGTTGACCGTCGGCCCGATCAGCGCCTGCAGCGCGCAGGCATGGTCGAGGATGCCGCCGACGAAGGCGTACGCCGTCGGCGACAGCCCCAAACCGCGCTCGTCGGTGTCGTCGGGGAACACCGGGGTGCCGGCGCTGGTCAGCGAGAGGTGCAGGTGCAGGCCACTTCCGGTGCGATCGCTGAACGGCTTGGGCATGAAGGTGGCGATCATGCCGCGTTCGGCGGCCAGGACCGAGAGCAGGTAGCGCAGGGTGACGACGCGGTCGGCGGTGGTGAGTGCGTCGGCGAACTGGAAGTTCTGCTCGAACTGTCCGTTGCCGTCCTCGTGGTCGTTGGCGTAGTTGGACCAGCCGAGGGCGTTCATCGCCGCGGAGACGGTGGTGAGGTGGTCGTACATCCGGGTGACGCCGCGGGCGTCGTAGCACGGCTGGCTGGCGGTGTCGTCGGCGTCGGCGGTACCGAGGCTGCCGTCGGCCTCCCGCCTGAGCAGGAAGTACTCGACCTCCGCCCCGACCCACGGCTCGAAGCCCGCGTCGGCGGCCGCGGCGATCAGCGACTTGAGGATGATGCGCGGCGCATACGGCCAGGGCGACCCCTCGACGTGCGGATCGCAGTGCACGATGGCGAGTCCCTCCTTGACGAAGGGGATGGGCGTGAAGGACGACGGATCCGGCATCGCCATCAGGTCGGGATCCTTGGGTTCCTGCCCCATGGCGCCCACGGCGTAGCCCGCGAAGCCGACGCCCTCGGTGGCGAGCTGATCGACCGCTTCGACGGGAACCAGCTTGGCGCAGGGCTTTCCGCGCAGGTCGACGAACAGCGCGAGGATGAACCGGGTGCCCGCGTCCGTCGCGAGCGTCTGCAGATCGGTGGCCATGGCGCAGGGTCCTTGTCTCTTGTCGTGAATCACAGTATCAGCAGAAGAAACGACGTGCAGCGCGAGGAAACCCCGGCCGGCTGGGCGGGCGCCGCAGCCGGCCGGGGACTCCGCCGGTCAGTCGGCCATCAGGCCGACGCCATGTCGTAGGACGACTCGCGGTGGAAGGCGGTGTCGATGCCCGCCTCCTCCTCGTCCGGCGAGATGCGGATGCCCATCGTCTTCTTCAGGGCGAAGGCGATGACGTAGGCGACGATGAACGAGTAGGCCATCACCGCACCGGCGGCCACCGCCTGCTTCCAGAGCTGCTCCAAGCCGCCCCCGTAGAACAGGCCGTTGGTGGCGTTCGGCATGCCCTCGCTGGCGAAGAAGCCGATCAGCAGGGTGCCGACGACGCCACCGACCAGGTGCACGCCCACCACGTCCAGCGAGTCGTCGTAGCCGAAGCGCGACTTCAGGCCCACCGCGTAGACGCAGATGGCACCGGCGATGGCGCCGACGAAGATCGCGCCGACCGGGGTGACCGCACCGCACGCCGGGGTGATGGCCACCAGGCCGGTGATCGCCCCCGAGGCCGCGCCGACGCCGGTGACGTGGCCGTCCTTGATCTTCTCGACGGCCAGCCAGGCGAGCGTGGCCGCGCAAGTGGCGACGAAGGTCGTGACCATGACGATCGCGGCCGAATTGCCCGCGGCCAGAGCCGAACCGCCGTTGAAGGCGTACCAGCCGGCCCACAGCAGACCCGCGCCGAGCAGCGTCAGCGGCACGTTGTGCGGCTTGCGCAGCTGGCCGAACATCGCCGACTTGCCGAGCACGATCGCCACCGCGAGCGCCGCGGCGCCGGCGTTGATGTGCACCGCGGTGCCACCGGCGAAGTCGATGGCCTTCAGGTTGTTGGCGATCCAGCCGCCGACCGAGTTCTCGGTGACCACGCCGTCGAATGCGAACACCCAGTGCGCGACCGGGAAGTACACCAGCACCGCCCACAGGGTGGCGAACAGCATCCAGGCGCCGAACTTCATCCGGTCGGCCACCGCGCCGGAGATGAGGGCGACGGTGATGGCCGCGAACAGCGCCTGGAACACGGCGAAGAGGCTGACCGGCAGTCCGGAGATGGTGGTCTGGGTCTCCAGCAGGTCGGTCATGCCGGCGAATTCGGTGAGGCTGCCGACGAATCCGCCGTAGGACGTGCCGAACACCATCGAGAAGCCGAACAGCACCCAGAGCAGACCCACGATCGCGACGGCGCCGAACGTCATCATCATCATGTTGGTCGAACTCTTCACTGAGACCATGCCGCCGTAGAACAGGGCGAGCCCGGGGATCATGAGCGTCAGGCCGATGATGCAGCACAGCATGAACGCCGTGGTGCCCGTGTCCACTACATCCACCCCGGGCCCCCGTCCGCCGCCGTCGTGGGAAGTCCGTTCATCGTGTGCTCCTCGGTGTGGTGCGGCCGTCCCGCCGGGCCGTTCACTGGCAGTAACCAATGTTTCTGTTACACGGGCGGTGTCGGCGTGTTGCGGATGCGTAACGGGAGCACGCGGGCCCGAAGGGCACTCGAACGAACTACGCCTCGCTCTCGAGTACCTCGCGGTTGAACCGCCACATGTAGAGGAAGTACGCCAGCCCGGCGACGAGCTGTCCTACGACGATGATCAGGGCCGCCACCGTGATGGATGCGGACAGGATGGCCACGAGTGCGGCGACCAACCAGACCGCCGCCGCGACGGCGACCGGAACGTCGAAGCGGCCGAGGTCGAAACCCCCTGTCCCCGAGATCATCCGACGCCGAACGGCCAGGTAGAGCACGATCGTCATCAGGTACAGCGAGACGCCCACGACGGCGCCTGCGGCGATCAGCTGGTTGAGTGCCGCGCCCGGCAGCACGACCATCAGGGCGGCCCCGACCACCAGGACGAGGAGGGTCGCGGGGATGGGCGTCTGGGTGCGCGGGTTGACCCGCCCCATCACCCGGTGGCCGGGGAAGCGGCCGTCGCGCGCCATGGCGTACACGTAGCGCGACGTCGAGGCCACCGCCACCAGCGCCGCACCGAAGAACGCGACGGCGATGGCCGCCAGGAACGGTCGTTCCAGGGCGGGCCCGAACTGCTGGCGCATCACCTCGGCGACGGGCGACTCGCTGTGCGAGGCCGCCGGCAGGTCCTTGATGGCGACGGTCAGCACGACGAGGAACACCAGACCCAGCGTCGCCGACGCCACCACCGCGCCGATGATGGCGCGCGGCACGGTGCGCGTGGCGTTCTCGGCCTCCTCGGCCATGTTGGCGGCGGTCTCGAAGCCCACCAGCGTGCTCAGCCCCATCAGCATGGCGGCCATCAGGCCGCCGCCGAGCGCGAAGTAGTGCGGATCGGCGGCCGCCTCGCCGCGGGTGAACAGGATGCCCGCCGAGTCGTGGCTCAGCAGGAACGCGGCGACGGCGAAGGCCGCTCCCAGGACGACGAGGATGCCGATCTCGACGCCCACGGACAGCGAGTTCACCCAGCCGACGATGCGGGTCGCCGCGATCGCTAGCCCGGCCTGCACCACGAGGAGCCCGACGGTGATCGCCCGTCCGGTGGTCTCGTCCGGTGCCATGCCCAGCAGCGGCATGAGGCACTGCGTCGCGAGGGCATTGTCGATGGCCACCGGGGCGGTGACGGCATTGAGGAACGCCATCCACCCGAATGCCCAGCCCACCTTCGGGTTCGCCAGCCGCGACGCCCACGCGTACGCGCCACCGCTGAGCGGCAACCGCGCGGCGAACTGGGCGTAGACGAGGGCCACCAGGAGTTGCCCGACACCGATCGCGGGGAACAGCCAGATGCCGACGGGCCCGGAGTCGCGCAGGACGTCGTCGTAGGTGGAGAAGATGCCCATCACCACCGACACCGACGCGAACGCGATGGCGAACATCTGGAAGCCGTTGAGCGTCCGCTTCAGCTCGGGCTCGTAGCCGCAGTCCCGGCAGACCTCGTCGGCGGTCTCGTCGCCGTGCGCCGTCTGCGTCATGGGAGCGGCACGCTCTGCTCGTGCCGGAACACGTCCGACGGATCGTAGATCGCCTTGATGGCACGCAACCGGTCCACGCCGGCGCCCCAGTACGCGGTCGGCCAGTCCTCGAGGCCCGCGTTCGGGACGTTGACGTAGGCGCCGCCGACCCAGGGCGACAGGGCGTCGGCGAAGTCGGCGATCCACGTCAGGCACGGGTCCGTGAGGGGGTCGTCCGCGGCGGGGACGCCGTCGCCCCGCGTGCCCCAGCCGGCCCCGGGTTCGGCGTAGAACAGCGCATCCCGGTGGGCGAACACCGATCCGCCGGCCGGTGCGCTGCGAGCCACCGCGCCGCCGAACGCATTGGTGAAGTAGTTGCAGTGCGCGGTGGGCGCCGTCGCCAGGAACGCGCCGATCACCTCGATCGCCTCCGCGCCGAACGGTTCCTCGACGAATTGCGACTCGAACCTCCAGTTCGACGGCTCGTGGTCCGTCGGGATCTGGAAGGCAGCATAGGTCCGTGCCCAGGTGTCGTCGGTCGTGACGAGGTCGGGGTCGCCGATCTCCAATAGCGGCGCGAGCAGCTGCCGGGCCTCGTCGGCGGCACCGTCGACGAGGACGGCGGTCAGCGCGATCTGGTCGCGGGTGATCTCGAGCTGGCTGGTCAGCCGGTCGTCGACGTGCGGGGCGGTGCGCTGCCACGTCTCGAAGACCGGGGCCAGGCGATCGAGCCCGGGCCAGGTCGCCGTGAGGTAGCCGGTCCGCGACAGCGGATGCACGCGGTAGGTCAACGCGGTGACGACGCCGAAGTTGCCGTTGCCCGCACCGCGCAGTGCCCACAACAGGTTGGCGCCGTCGCGGTCGTCGACGACGATCGCCCGGGCGCCCCCGTCGCCGGACGCGACGACGATCTCGACCGCCAGCAGGTGGTCCGACGCCATGCCGAAGGCGCGGGTCAACAGACCGAAGCCGCCGCCGAGGGTGGCGCCGACCAGCCCGACCGTGCCCTCGGTGCCGGTGGGGGCCACGACGCCGGCGGCGCCCAGCGCCGTCACGGCCTCGAGCTGGGTGAGTCCCGCCCCGACCGTCGCCGTGCAGGACGCGGCGTCCACGGTCACCGACTTCAGCTCGCTCACGTCGATGACGAGGCCGCCGTCGACGTTCGACCAGCCCTGCAGGCAGTGCCGACCGCTCCGCACGCGGACGTCGACGTCGTGGTGTCGCGCCCACGCGACGGCGCGGACGACGTCGTCGGTGTGCTGCGCGAACACGATCGCCGCCGGTTCGTGCTCGAAGAGCCGATTCCAGCCCGCGCGCGCGGCGGGGTACCCGTCGTCACCGGGCCGGACGACGCGTCCGGTCAGTGCGGGGGGTTCGTTCGTCGTCGACGTGTTCGTCGATGCAGTGGGGGACGCCGAGATGCTCTCAGCCGTCATCAGCCAGGTCCGATCCTCGGGGGTGGCAGGCACGGCCGCCGACGGCGGCCGCGAAGGCGATGACGTGGATGTCGCCGCTCGACGCTGATTATGGCGTCGCTGCCCCGCCGTGAGTCCGTAATCGACTACTGCACTCGACGCCCGACTACGGCGACGACGTCGGTCGATAGAGTCGAAGCCGATGACTCTGGACCGGCGGTGGTGGATCGCGATCGGCGTGGCGGTGACCGCGCTGGTCGTCGTGGTGGTGTCGCGGACGTTCTTCAGCGGGCCGAGCGAAGAGTGCCGTCCGGTTCGGGACATCCTGGCGTTCAACGATCAGCAGAACGAGCACATCGCCTCCCGCATCGAGGGCAACGAGGGCCTGCCGACACCCGCCGACGACCTGGCCTACCAGGCGTGGGCGGACGGGCTGGCCGAACGCGCGCACAACGTCACCTCGCCGGAACTGGCCGCGCTGAGCACCGACCTCGCCATCCTGGCCGACGAGTTCACCCGCTCGCTGCCGACGCTGCGGGCGCAGGCGGAGTCACGGGCGCCCGGGGCGCCGACGCCGCCGGAGGTGTATCAGCTCGAGGCGGTCAACGCCCGCATCGCCGACAAGCTGAGCCGCCTGCACGACGCCTGCTCCTAGTCACCGCCCGCCAGGTCGGCGGGGGAGCCCCACGTCCGAGCGAACGCGATCTCGTCCACGGGGAGCCGTTCCCGCGGGCGGGCGTCGCGTTCGGCGACCTCGGGTGCGGCCGCGGTGGCGTCGCCCAGTCTGCCGACGGCGACGATCGCCAGCGCGCGCACGCCGGCCGGGACGGCGAACGCCTGCTGGGCCGCGTCGGTGTCGAAGCCCGCCATCGGGTGCACCACCAGGTCGCGGGACACCGCCTCGATGCTGAGGTTGGCCATCGCGGCGCCGGCGTCGACGGCGGCGTATCGGGCGGTGCGGTCGTCGTCGCCCTCGTCGGCGCACACCAGGATCAGCGCCGAGGCGGCCGTGGCCCACGAATTGCCCCGGCGCAGCGTGCCGGCCAACGTGGTGAACGTCTCGTCGCCGCGCCGCCCGACCACGAAGCGCACCGGCTGGCGGCCGCCCCACGTCGCGGCCCACCGCGCCGCCTCGAGCAGCGCGGTGAGTTGTGCTGCGGAAACGTCGGCATCCGGATCCAGGACCCGCGGGCTCCAGCGGGCGGCGACGTCGGGATGAATCGGTACCCGGGTGCGCGCGATCCGGTCGTCCATGGCGGTCCAACCTACCGTCGGTGGCGGGCCCGGCGACGAGGGGAAATATCGGGTGCGATCACCCCTTATCCTCTATACCGAACTCCGGTGGTTCCCAGGAAGGGTGAATGGTGGCGCTCGTCGTCCAGAAATATGGCGGATCGTCGGTCGCAGATGCCGACCGGATCCGGCGCGTCGCCGAGCGCATCGTCGAGACCAAGAAGGCAGGCAACGACGTCGTCGTGGTCGTCTCGGCCATGGGCGACACCACCGACGACCTGCTCGACCTCGCCCGCCAGGTGAGCCCGGCACCGCCCGCGCGCGAGATGGACATGCTGCTCACCTCCGGGGAGCGCATCTCGAATGCGCTCGTCGCGATGGCGATCTCCTCGCTGGGCGCCGAGGCGCGCTCGTTCACCGGCTCGCAGGCCGGCGTCATCACCACCAGCACTCACGGCAACGCGAAGATCATCGACGTGACCCCGGGGCGGCTGCGCGAAGCGCTCGACGAGGGCCTTATCGTCCTGGTCGCCGGCTTCCAGGGCGTCAGCCAGGACAGCAAGGACGTCACCACGCTCGGCCGCGGCGGCTCGGACACCACGGCCGTTGCGCTGGCCGCCGCGCTCGACGCCGACGTCTGCGAGATCTACACCGACGTCGACGGCATCTTCACCGCCGACCCGCGCATCGTGCCCAACGCCCGGCACCTCGACACCGTGTCGTTCGAGGAGATGCTCGAGATGGCCGCCGCCGGTGCGAAGGTGCTCATGCTGCGCTGCGTGGAATACGCCCGCCGCTACGACGTTCCGATTCACGTCCGCTCGTCGTACTCCGACAAGCCGGGCACGCTCGTCAAAGGATCGATGGAGGACATCCCCATGGAAGACGCCATTCTCACCGGGGTGGCCCACGACCGCGGCGAGGCGAAGGTCACCGTCGTCGGCCTGCCCGACGTCCCGGGCTACGCCGCCCAGGTGTTCCGCGCGGTCGCCGACGCCGACGTGAACATCGACATGGTGCTGCAGAACATCAGCAAGATCGAGGACGGCAAGACCGACATCACCTTCACCTGCTCGCGCGAGAGCGGTCCGGGAGCGGTGGAGAAGCTGGCCTCGCTGAAAGACGAGATCGGGTTCTCCGCGGTGCTCTACGACGACCACATCGGCAAGGTGTCGCTGATCGGCGCCGGCATGCGCAGCCACCCCGGGGTCACCGCCACGTTCTGCGAGGCGCTCGCCGCCGTGGGCGTCAACATCGACCTGATCTCCACCTCGGAGATCCGGATCTCGGTGCTGGTCAAGGACACCGAGCTGGACAAGGCGGTCTCCGCGCTGCACGAGGCGTTCGGCCTCGGTGGCGACGAGGAGGCCATCGTGTACGCCGGAAGCGGGATCTAGAGATGGTGTCGCTCGGTGTGGTCGGCGCGACCGGTCAGGTCGGCCAGGTGATGCGAAAGCTGCTCGAGGAACGCGACTTTCCCGTCACCGACATCCGCTTCTTCGCCTCGTCGCGCTCGGCGGGCACGAAGCTCCCGTTCCGCGGCCAGGAGATCGAGGTCGAGGACTCCGAGACCGCCGACCCGCGCGGCATCGACATCGCCCTGTTCTCCGCGGGCGCCACCATGTCCCGCGTGCAGGCCCCTCGGTTCGCGGCGGCCGGTGCCGTCGTGGTGGACAACTCGTCGGCGTGGCGCAAGGACCCCGAGGTCCCGCTGGTCGTGTCGGAGGTGAACTTCGAACGCGACGCCGGCAACCGCCCCAAGGGCATCATCGCCAACCCCAACTGCACGACCATGGCCGCCATGCCGGTGCTCAAGGTGCTGCACGAGGAGGCCGGCCTCACGCGCATGATCGCCTCGACCTACCAGGCGGTCTCGGGCAGTGGCCTGGCCGGCGTCGAGGAACTGTTCACCCAAGCCGACGCGGTGGTGGCCGAGAGCCGCGCGCTGGTGCACGACGGGTCGGCGCTGACCTTTCCGCCGCCGGTGAAGTACGTGGCGCCCATCGCCTTCAACGTCGTGCCGTTGGCCGGGTCGCTGGTGAGCGACGGCTCAGGGGAGACCGACGAGGACCAGAAGCTGCGCCACGAGAGCCGCAAGATCCTCGGCATCCCCGACCTCGCGGTCAGCGGGACGTGCGTGCGGGTGCCGGTCTACACCGGCCACTCGCTGTCGATCAACGCGGAGTTCGAGCGGTCCATCAGCCCCGACCGTGCTCGCGAACTGCTGCTCGACGCGCCGGGCGTGACCTACGTCGACGTGCCGACGCCGTTGGCCGCCGCGGGCATCGACGATTCACTCGTCGGACGCATCCGGCAGGACCCGGGGGTGCCGGACGGGCGCGGCCTCGCGCTGTTCGTCTCCGGGGACAATCTTCGAAAGGGCGCCGCGCTCAACACGATTCAGATCGCCGAGCTGCTCGCCGCCCAGTCGTGATCCGTGCCGCGGCGGCGGCGCTCGTCGGCGTGACGGTGTTCGTGGCCGCGCCGCACGCGCGGGCGGACCCGCCCGCGCCCGTCCCGGCGCCGGCGCTGTCGCCGCTGGCTCCCGGGCAGGTCGTCCGCATCGGTCCCACCGCGGGCACGGGTACCCCCACCCGCGACTACGGCATCGGTGCCACGGATCTGTGCGAGTTCATGGAGTTCCCGAGCGGCATCCTGCAGGTGTGCGGCGACAGCTTCGCCGGCCAGGGAGTCGGCTTCGGTGGCTGGTATTCGCCGATCGCGTTGCACGTGGAGACCGACTCGATCGACGACCCCGACGGCGTCCGCTACGACGGCGTCACGGGCATCGGCGATCCGCTGCTCGCCGACCGGTCGGCGCCGGGCACGTCGCAGCTGCCCGCCGGGATCGTGTCGATCAACCGGGAGAACTACCTGCTCGTCACCACGACGAAGAACCTGGTGCCGGCCAGTTCGCGGCTGGTGCGCGCCCTGCCCTCGCGAGGCGGGTGGCCCACGGTGGCGGGCTCGGTGCGCGACGCGGCGTGGGCGCGAGGACGTCAGTCGCAGATCAGTGGCTACTACGACCCGATTCCGCGCCCGGACTCCGAGCGCGGTTGGGTGTACGTGGTGGCCAACGACTTCGATCGCAGCGGACCCGTCGAGCTGTATCGGGCGACGCCGCAGTCCTTCACCGACCGCAGCAGCTGGCAGGCGTGGTCGGGCCTGTCGGGACCCGGTGGTGGCTGGGGAAGGCCGCCGACGCCGCTGTGGCCGGACGCGGTCGGGGAGATGAGCATTCGGCAGATCGACGGCAAGACGGTGCTCAGTTACTTCAACGCGACCACCGGCAACATGGAGATGCGGGTGGCCGACGATCCGACCGGGTTGGGTAGTGCGCCGGTGACGACCGTGGTGGTGGCCGCCGACTGGCCGGTGCCCGCCGAGACGCTGCCCCCACCTCAGGACAATCGGCTGGCCCAGCCCTACGGCGGCTACATCTCGCCCGGCTCGACGCTCGACGAGGTCCGCATCTTCGTCAGCCAGTGGAACACCGCGCCCGGCGGAGACAACGCGCCCTACCGCGTCATCCAGTTCGCGGTGAACCCGTTCCGGCGCTGAGTGGGGCGGTGACCGCCCGTCCCCGGCGCTCGGGTCTCAACGCGCAGTTGCTACCGGGCGGTCACCTGACGAGGGCTGGCGCAACCACTCCCGCGCCCCCGCTGAGGACAGCCTTACCCGGGCCGCGTCACGTCTAACTGGTGAGGGGAGAAACTGGACTAACCGGTCAGTGCGAAGTCCGTCGACGCCTCGACGTCCGCGGCGAGGCGGAAGTCGGTGCAGGAGCAACGGTCGTAGGGGTGCGTGTGCTCGGCGTTGGGGTCGTCGTCGGGCGCGCACCCGTCGCAGCCGTGGCACGGACCGAACATCGAGTGCTCGGCCTCCCGGTGTCCGCAGTCGCACCGGGCGTCGAAATCCGGCACGTCGTCCTCCACCGGATCGGGGAGGGGCGGGGGCCGTCGTCGCATGGTCCAGAACGTTACAGACCGGAAGACGGTTCGGCTAGCCTAATTCAGGAAAAGAGTATGTTTTGCCGATGTGACGTCCGCGACAGTCCTGAGCTGCTCCAACAATCAAGATCGTCAGTAACTACCTGTCGGTAACCACTATCTCGGTGTGATCACGCGGCGTTCACACAGCGAATTCATGGCCGTTTCCGAACCCCTTCGAGGCGCCGGCGACGACCATCGAGCCCATGAGTGATCCCGCCTCGCCACAGCCGGAGACGACGCCTCCCCACGCCGGTGCCGCACCCGCCGAACCCGCCACCGGCCCCATCGCCACGGCCGACGAGCACCGGCCGCCGCCGCAGGGGCAGCCGCAGGATGGCCCGTACTCACCGCAGGGCCCGTACCCGCAACCGCCCTACGGCTACGCCCCCGCACCGCCGCGCCGGCCCTCGCGCGTCCCGATGGTGGCGGCCTGGGTGGGCATCGTCGCGGGCGTGGTCTTCATCGTGGCCATCATCTTCGGCACGGGGTTCATGCTGGGCGCGCACTCCGGCGGCGGTCACCGTGGCCACGACGGCCGCCCGGACGGCGGCGAGGCGATGCTGCACCGGCAGGGTCCGCCGCCGATGTTCCCGATGGGCCCGATGCTGCGGCCGGGGCCGGGTTTCGTGTTCCCCGAGGGCCCGGGGGGTCAGCTCGGTCCGGGCGCGCCGTTCGGTCCGGGTGACGGCACGAACCCGTCGCCGAGCACCGTGCCCACGCCCGGCCGGTGACGGCTTCGCGCGCCGGGGTACGCCGAGGCCCCTCGGGGGTACTCCACGGTCCGCGCGGCACAGCCCGGCGCCGCGCGAGCCACAGTGAGGAGATGGCATGACCGAGAAGATCGCCACGACCGATGGCGGTGCGCCGGTCCCCAGCCTGGAGCATTCGCTCTCGGTGGGCCCGGACGGGCCGATCCTGCTCCAGGACCACTACCTGATCGAGCAGATGGCCAACTTCAACCGCGAGCGCATCCCGGAGCGGCAACCGCACGCCAAGGGGGGCGGTGCCTTCGGCACCTTCGAGGTGACCCACGACGTCAGCCAGTACACCAAGGCCGCGGTGTTCCAGCCCGGCACCAAGACCGAGATGCTGGCGCGGTTCTCCACCGTTGCCGGCGAGCGGGGGAGCCCAGACACCTGGCGCGACCCGCGGGGCTTCTCGCTGAAGTTCTACACCTCCGAGGGCAACTTCGACATGGTCGGCAACAACACCCCGGTGTTCTTCGTGCGCGACCCGATGAAGTTCCAGCACTTCATCCGCAGCCAGAAGCGCATGGCCGCCAACAACCTTCGCGACCACAACATGCAGTGGGACTACTGGACGCTGGTGCCCGAGTCGGCACACCAGGTCACCTGGCTGATGGGCGACCGCGGCATACCGAAGACCTGGCGCCACATGAACGGCTACTCCAGTCACACCTACAGCTGGATCAACGCCGCCGGTGAGATGTTCTGGGTCAAGTACCACTTCAAGACCGACCAGGGCATCGACTTCCTCACCCAGGAGGATGCCGACCGGCTCGCGGGCGAGGATGCCGACTACCACCAGCGCGACCTCTTCGACTCGATCGAGAACGGTGACTTCCCGTCCTGGACGCTGAAGATGCAGATCATGCCGTTCGACGATGCCAAGACCTACCGCATCAACCCCTTCGACCTCACCAAGGTGTGGCCGCACGCCGACTACCCCCTGATCGACGTCGGGACGATGACGCTGAACCGCAACGTCGTCGACTACCACACCCAGATCGAGCAGGCCGCGTTCGAGCCGAACAACATCGTGCCCGGCACCGGGCTGAGCCCGGACAAGATGCTGCTGGCCCGCGGCTTCTCCTACGCCGACGCCCACCGGCACCGGCTCGGCGTGAACTACAAGCAGATCCCGGTCAACGAACCCAAGGTGGAGGTCAACGCCTACTCCAAGGACGGCGCGATGCGGATCCGCAACGCGCCGGATCCGGTGTACGCGCCGAACTCCATGGGTGGTCCGGTGGCCGACGATCCGCGTCGCGTCGCCGAGGCGCACTGGACGTCCGACGGCGACATGGTGCGCACGGCCTACGCCTTGCGTCCGGAGGACGACGATTGGACCCAGGCGGGAACGCTGGTGCGCGAGGTGCTGACCGACGAGCAGCGGGACCGCCTGGCGCACAACATCATCGGGCACGTCTCCGACGGGGTGAAGGAGCCGGTCCTCTCCCGCGTCTTCGAGTACTGGCGCAACGTCGACCCCGATCTGGGCAAGAAGGTCGAGGAGGGCGTGCGCTCCGGCGAGGGCTGACGTCCTGGGCCGCCTCGCGCGATCGGCGCGCGAGGCGGCCCGTCGACACGCCGATCGAATCCCACCTACGTAACTTTCGCTGTGCTCTGTGGGACCATTGAGAACTTTGTGGTTGGTGTGGTGCGGCATCGCCATTCGTGGAAGATTCGCCGACATGAGGCGACACGCACGGTGGGCGACGGTCGTGGCTGCCGTCGCGGTGATCCTGACGATGGCCGGCTGCGGCGCCCGGCCCGAGCCGGTGCAACGGGCGACGATGGACGTCTTCGAGGTCGGCGACTGCGTGGCACTGCCGCCGACCACGCCGGGCGATCCCGGCACGTTGCGCGCCGAGGAGGTGTCGTGCGCCCAGGATCCGAGCTACACCGTCGGCGCCACGGCGAACGACGCCGGAGCCTGCCCCAGCAAGGAGTACCAGCACCTCGCCGCGGACTACGTCGACCCGACGACGTCGCGACTGTGCCTGGTGCCCAACCTCGTCGCCAGCCACTGCTACGTGATGGAACTGCCCGTCGGCGTGGTGGAACGCGCCGACTGCACCGACCGCAACCAGCAGGGGCTGCTGGTCCAGGTGACCCAGCGCCTCGACGTCCGTGATCAGCGGGCGTGCCCCACCGCGGCGGGCCAGTACGCCTGGCCCTACCCCTCGCCCGCGCGGACGTACTGCACGCTGACCATCTTCTGACCATCGCGGGGCCGCGCTTTCGCATGACCGACGAACTCGGCATGATCGACCCATGAGCATCGACGTCGTCTACACCGCAGAGTCGACCGCCACCGGAGGCGGACGCGACGGGCACGTGAAGTCCACCGACGGCAAGATCGACCTCGACACGCGGCCGCCGAAGGAGATGGGCGGCAGCGGCGACGGCGTCAACCCGGAACTGCTGTTCTCGGCCGGTTGGTCGGCGTGCTTCCTCGGCGCGCTGCGCCTCGTCGCCCGCAACGAGAAGGTGTCCCTCGACGATGCCAGCGGCATCACCGCCCAGATCGGCTTCGGCAAGGACTCCGAGGGCGGTTTCGGGCTGACCGCGCATCTGATCGGCTACCTGCCCGGCCTCGAATCGAGCGCAGCCCAAGAACTCATGGAGAAGGCCCACGAGGTGTGCCCGTACTCCAAGGCCACCCGCGGCAACGTCGACGTCACGCTGTCGGCGAAGGTCTGACCATGCGTGGCGCCGCACCGACAGTGGCGGCCGCGGCGACGCTGCTGGCCCTGGCAGCGGCGGTACCGGCGCAGGCGAAGCCGTCGGATCCCGGCGTGGTGAACTACGCCGTGCTCGGCAAGGGATCGGTCGGCAACGTGGTGGGGGCGCGGATGGGCTGGGAGTCGTCCTTCACCGCGCCGTTCCAGGCCTTCTACGTCGACGCGCCGCCGTGCAACGACTGGGCCGACGTCGGGCTGCCGGACGTCTACGCCGACCCCGACCTCGCGTCCTTCAACGGCAGCGTCGCCCAACGCGCGGCCGACGACGACTCGCACCTGGTCAAGCAGGCCGTCGGCGTCTTCGCGACCACCGACGCCGCGACGCGGGCCTTCGCCCGGCTCACCGACCGGACCCGCGGCTGCGACGGTCAGACCACCGCCATGCACCTGGAGAACCTCGCTACCGAGACGTGGACGTTCACCGGTGGCCCGCCGACCGCCACCGACGCGGCATGGGTGAAGCAGGAGGCGGGGACCGACCGACGGTGCTTCGTGCAGTCCCGGTTGCGCGAGAACGTTCTGCTGCAAGCGAAGGTCTGCCAGTCCGGCAACGGCGGACCGGCCGTGAACGTGCTGGCCGGCGCCATGCAGAACGCGCTCGGGCAGTGACCTCCGGCGCCGCGCGCGCCCCGATGCGAACCTGGGAGACGGGAATTCTCACGCCTTTGTCAGTGTCCTCCTTCACGATGGACTCCATGGCGGCGGTCGAGCGATGTGCCCTGTCCACGTCTTCGCGGCGGACGTCCCCGCGGCGGTGGTCGGCGTGAGGACCACCGAGGCCGAGCTGCCCGACCCGGACACCCACCGGGCCGGACGGCCGATCGACGACGTCTACGCGGCGGCGCTGCACATCGGCGGGGACTGCCTGCGCGACGGGCCCGTCGGCACCGTCGGCCTCGAGATCGAGGCGCACTGCTTCGACGTCGCCGATCCGCTGCGTCGCCCGGGCTGGGACGAACTGCAGGACGTCATCGCCTCGGTGCCCGATCTGCCCGGGGGCAGCGCCATCACCGTCGAGCCCGGCGGCGCCATCGAACTCTCCGGTCCGCCGCTGGCGGGCCCGGTGCTCGCCATCAGCGCAATGCAGGCCGACCGGCGCGTGCTTTCGGCCGCCTTCGCCGCGCGCGGCCTCGGGCTCGTGCTGCTCGGCGCCGACCCGCTGCGGCCCGCCGAACGGGTGAACCCCGGCGCCCGCTACCGCGCGATGGAGGCCTTCTTCGCCGCCAGCGGCACGGCGGCGGCCGGTGCGGCGATGATGACGTCGACGGCCTCGGTGCAGGTCAACGTCGATGCCGGGCCGCGCGACGGCTGGGCCGAGCGGGTCCGGCTGACGCACGCGCTGGGGCCGACGCTGATCGCGATCACCGCCAATTCGCCGCTGCTCGGCGCGGAGTTCACCGGTTGGCGCAGCACGCGCCAGCGGGTGTGGAGCCAACTCGACGCCGCACGCTGCGGCCCCATCCTCGCCAGCGGCGAGGACGACCCGGTCAACGACTGGGCGCGTTACGCGCTCAAGGCGCCGGTCATGCTCGTCAACGGAGAAGAGGCGGAGCCGGTCACCGACTGGGTGCCGTTCGCCGACTGGGCCGATGGGCGCACGCTGCTCGGCGGCCGGCGACCCACCGAAGCCGACGTCGACTACCACCTCACCACCCTGTTCCCGCCGGTGCGCCCGCGGGGATTCCTCGAGATCCGATATCTCGACAGCGTCCCCGACGACGTGTGGCCTGAGGTGGTGTTCACCATCGTGACCCTGCTCGACGATCCGGCCGCCGCCGAGATCGCCGCGGAGGCCACCGCGCCCGTCGCCACGTGGTGGGACCGCGCCGCCCAGCACGGGCTCGCCGAGCCCCGACTGCAGGCCGCGGCGATCCGCTGCGTCACCGCAGCGGCCGAGCGGGCGCCCGCCGAACTGTCCGCGGGCATGGCACGGCTGGTCGAGCGGGTCGAACGGGGCCGCAGCCCCGGCGACGACGTCGCCGACCTCGTCGTCGCCCGCGGCCTGCGCGCCGCCGTCACCGCACTGACCGAGGAGGGCACGTGAGCGCACGCGAGGCGCTGGCACGCGACATGCTGCATGCGCGGGAACGGACGTTGCGGCTGGTCGACCTGGACGACGTCGAACTGCACCGCCAGTACGACCCGCTGATGAGCCCGCTGGTGTGGGACCTCGCGCACATCGGTTGGCAGGAGGAACTCTGGCTGCTGCGCGGCAACGACCCCGCTCGCCCCGGCATGCTGGAGCCGAGCGTCGAACGCTGCTACGACGCCTTCCAGAACTCCCGCGCCAGCCGCGTCGACCTGCCGCTGCTGCCTCCCGGCGAGGCCCGCACCTACTGCGCGACGGTTCGCGACAAGGTCCTCGACCGGCTCGACGCCCTGCCCGCCGACGCGGACGACTTCGAGTTCGGCCTGGTGGTCAGCCACGAGAACCAGCACGACGAGACCATGCTGCAGGCGCTGAACCTGCGCTCCGGTCCCGCGCTGCTGGACGCCGGCGCCCCGCTGCCCGTTGGCCGGCCGGGGGTGGCCGGCACGTCGGTCCTGGTGCCCGGTGGTCCGTTCGTGCTGGGCGTCGACGCCGTCAGCGAGCCGCTGTCCCTCGACAACGAGCGTGACGCGCACGTCGTCGACGTGCCCGCCTTCCGCATCGGCACCGTGCCGGTGACCAATGCCGAGTGGCGCGAGTTCGTCGCCGACGGCGGGTACCGCGACCGGCGCTGGTGGTCCGAGCGTGGCTGGCAGCATCGCGAGCAGGCCGGGCTGACGGCCCCCGGCTTCTGGGGCCCGGACGGCACGCGCACGCGCTTCGGGCACGTCGAGGACCTCCCCGGCGACGAGCCCGTGCAACACGTCACGTTCTTCGAGGCGCAGGCGTACGCCGCGTGGGCGGGTGCCCGCCTGCCGACCGAGGAGGAGTGGGAGAAGGCCTGCGCCTGGGATCCCGCGGCCGGGCGACGTCGCCGCTTCCCCTGGGGCAGTTCGGAACCGACGTCCGCACTGGCCAACCTGGGCGGCGACGCGCTGCGCCCCGCGCCGGTGGGGGCATACCCGGCCGGCGCCTCGGCCTACGGCGCCGAACAGATGCTGGGCGACGTGTGGGAGTGGACCACCTCGGCGATCCGGCCGTGGCCGGGCTTCACGCCGATGCTCTACGAGCAGTACACCGCGCCGTTCTTCGGCGGGGACTACCGCGTGTTGCGGGGCGGTTCGTGGGCAGTGGCGCCGAGCATCCTGCGGCCGAGCTTCCGCAACTGGGACCACCCCATCCGGCGGCAGATCTTCTCCGGCGTCCGGCTGGCGTGGGATGTGTAGACACCTCGGGTGGCTGGGGGAGCCGACGACGGTAGCGGCGCTCGTCCTCGATCCCCCGCAGGGTCTGCTGGTGCAGTCGTACGCCCCGCGGCGGCAGAAGAACGGCCTGATGAACGCCGACGGCTGGGGAGCGGGCTTCTTCGACGGCGCCACGCCGCGGCGGTGGCGCAGCGCCGCTCCGCTGTGGGGCGACGTCTCGTTCGCCTCGGTCGCGCCCGCCCTGCGTAGCCACTGCGTGGTGGCCGCCGTGCGCTCGGCGACCATCGGGATGCCGATCGAGCCGTCGGCGTCCGCACCGTTCAGCGACGGGCACTGGCTGCTGTCGCACAACGGCGTCGTCGACCGCGCGGTGCTGCCGCCGTCGGCGGCCGCCGAGTCGACGGTCGACAGCGCGCTGCTGGCCGCGCTGATCTTCGATCGGGGCCTCGACGCGCTCGGCGACACGGTCGCCGAGGTGGGCGGCGCCGACCCGAACGCCCGGCTGAACGTGTTGGCCGCCAACGGGTCTCGCCTGCTGGCGACCACCTGGGGCGACACCCTGTCGGTGCTGCGCCGCCCCGACGGCGTCGCGGTGGCGAGCGAACCGTACGACGACGATCCGGCCTGGCAGGAGGTGCCCGACCGGCACCTCGTCGCCGTGGAGGCCGGCGAGATCACGCTGACCGCCCTGAGAGGACACCGATGAGCATCACGCTGTCGAACTACCTGGCCGCCGACGCCGCCGCGCACGCGCTACGCCGCGACGTGCAGTCCGGGCTGACCGGTACGCCGAAGTCGTTGCCGCCGAAGTGGTTCTACGACGCCACGGGCAGCGACCTGTTCGACCAGATCACCCGGCTGCCCGAGTACTACCCGACCCGCGCCGAGGCCGAGATCCTGGTCACCCACGCCGCGGACGTCGTCGCGGCCTCCGGCGCCGACACGCTCGTCGAGCTGGGCAGCGGCACGTCGGAGAAGACGCGCATCCTGCTGACCGCGATGCGCGACGCCGGCTCGTTGCGGCGGTTCGTCCCGTTCGACGTCGACGGGTCGGTGCTCGAGGCTGCCGGCGGCGCCGTGGCGGCCGAGTATCCCGGCGTGGACGTCGACGCGGTGTGCGGCGACTTCGAGGAACACCTCGGCAAGATCCCCACCGACGGCCGCCGGCTGGTCATCTTCCTGGGCTCGACCATCGGCAATCTGACCGCGGCGCCGCGGGCGGAGTTCCTCGCGTCGCTGGCGGCCACGCTGGCGCCGGGGGATGCGCTGCTGCTCGGAACCGATCTGGTCAAGGATCCCGCCCGGCTCGTCCGGGCGTACGACGACGCGGCGGGGGTGACCGCGCGCTTCAACCTGAACGTCTTGTCGGTGGTCAACCGCGAACTCGGGGCCGACTTCGACGCGTCGGCCTTCGAGCACGTCGCCCGGTGGAACGCCGACGAGGAGCGCATCGAGATGTGGCTGCGCGCCCGGACCGCGCAGCGCGTGCGCGTCGCCGCACTCGACCTCGACGTGGACTTCGCCGCGGGCGAGGAGATGCTCACCGAGGTGTCGTGCAAGTTCCGGCCCGAGGGCGTGCGGTCGCAGCTCGCCGCGGCCGGGCTGACCGTCACGCAGTGGTGGACCGACGAGGCCGGGGACTTCGGCCTGTCACTGTCGACACCGTGACGGCAGGCGGATCGACGCTCGGCGAGCGGTGGCGCGCCGCACGGCCGGCGCCGGCGGGGGTGCACGTCGACAGCGCTGCGTGCTCGCGGCAGAGCCACGCCGTCATCGAGGCGACGGCCCAGCACGCGCGGCACGAGGCCGAGGTCGGCGGATACGTCGCGGCCGAGGCCGCCGCACCCGTGCTCGACGCGGGCCGCGCGGCGATCGGCGCGCTGACCGGGTTCGCGGCCGACGACGTGGTGTTCACCACCGGCGCGGGCGCCGCGCTGGACCTGCTGCTCGACGATTGGCGCGGCCCGCGGACACTGGCGTGCCTGCCCGGCGAATTCGGACCCAACCTGCTCACCATGGCCCGGCACGGGTACGCGGTGCGGCACCTCCCGACCGACGGCGCCGGGCGATTGGACCCGGACGCCGCTGCGGCGGCGCTGGCCGCCGATCCGCCCGGGCTGGTGCACCTGACCGTCCTGGGCAGCCACAGCGGTGTGGTGCAGCCGACGGCGGCGGTTGCGGCGGCGTGCCGCTCGCACGGCGTCCCGCTGCTCGTCGACGCGGCGCAGGCATTCGGGCAGCTCGACGGCGTCGGCATCGGCGCGGGCATCGGCGCTGACGCGGTGTACACGGCGTCGCGGAAGTGGACCGCGGGCCCGCGGGGAGTGGGATGGGTCGCGACCCGTCCCGGCCTGCTGAGCGAGGAGACACTGCTGCGGATCGGCCACGCCGAGGCGAACGTGGCGGCTCGCGTGGGGCTTTCGGTGGCACTGGGCGAATACGTCGCGGCCGGACCGGATCGCATTCGACAGCGGTTGGCCGAGGTGGGCACCGTGACCCGAACCGCGCTCGCCGGTGTCGCGGGCTGGCAGGTCATCGAGCGCGACGACGAACCGAGCGCCATCACGACGCTGCGGCCGCCCGACGGCGTCGACGCGGCCGAGGTGCGGGCGCGGTTGATCGCCGAGCACCGCATCGTCACGACGTACCTGGGCGTCGAACGGGCGCCCGGCGAGATGACCAGGCCGGCGCTGCGGGTCTCACCGCACGTCGACCTCACCGACAACGACCTCGACGCCATCGCGCGGGCGCTCGTCACGCTGTCCTGAGCGCGTCAACCCAGGGCGGAGATGATCTCCTGGATGGGCCGCAGGTGCTCGTCGAGCAGGGCGGCGGCGCGGTCCTCGTCGTTCGCGGCCAGTGCGGCGATGATCGCGCGGTGCTGAGCGTCGATCTCCGGGACCCGTTGCGGGCGAATCTGCAACGCGCGCACGGCGACCCGTTGCTGGCGCGACCGTAGCGCGTCGTACAGCTCGGCGAGCACGGTGTTGCCGTGGGCGCCGACGATGGCGCGGTGGAAGTCCCGGTCCAGTCGCGCCACGGTGAACCAGTCCTGTTCGCGGCCCGCCACTTCCATGGCCTCGGCGAGGTCGTCGAGGTCGGCGGGCGCCCCGGCCCCCGCCTGGCACAGTGCCCGCGCGGCGTGCCCCTCGATCAGCCGACGTGCGGCGTAGACCTCCTCGAGTTCGCGCGCGGTCACGTTGCGCACCTGGGCGCCGCGTCGCGGCAGCAGGTCGATGAACCTCTCCGAATTCAGCCGGTGGAACGCCTCGCGCACCGGCGTGCGGGAGGTGCCCACCAGCTCGGACACCCACACTTCGTCGAGGAAGCGGCCCCCGGGCAGCGCGCCGCGGATGATCTCGTCCCGCACCCACTCGTACACGCGGTCGCGTGCCGAACGGGGCGAGTCCGCGTCGCTCACCGTACTGATCGACACCGGTCCGGCCCTTCCCGTTGCGCATCCTGCTGGCATGGCCGAGACTACTGGACACAACTCGTACACGACGTGTATACACAGAATGTACGATGACTGTGGCGCGTGCCACACGACAGGAGGCACCATGACCGTCACGCCCGACCGCCGGTACGCCATCTGGCTGTCCGGACCCAACGTGGCCGCCGCCGAGATCGCCCGTCAGGTGGGCTGCGGGGCCGTCGTCCTCGACATCGAGCACGGCACCTTCGACCTCGCCGCCCTCGAGCGGTTCATCCCCCTGGCCAAGGCCATCGGCCTCGAGGTCATCGCCAAGGTGCTGGGCCCGGAACGCGGACCGATCCAGCAGGCACTCGACTTCGGCGCCGACGTCGTCGCGATCCCGCACGTCGAGAACGCGGCGCACGCCCGCGCCGTCACCGCCTTCGCCAAGTTCCCGCCGCTGGGCGACCGCAGCTTCGCCGGCGGCCGTACGTCGTCCTACGGTGGCTTCACCGATGACTGGGTACGCGAGCAGGACGCCCGCACGCGGTGCTATCCGATGATCGAGGATGCGGGCGCCATCGAGCAGGTCGAGGAGATCCTCGCCCTGCCGACGGTCGACGGCATCTTCGTCGGCCCGTCCGACCTGTCCCTGCGCCGCAACCGGGGCGCGTACGCCCGCACCGACGGCGACTTCGCCGACCTGGCGCTGCTCGCCGCGGCCGCACGCGCGGCGGGCAAGCCGTGGCTGCTGCCGGCGTGGTCGTCGGAGGAGAAGCGCTTCGCCGTCGAGCACGGCGCCGACCAGCTCGCCATCACCATGGAGCACGGCGCGCTGCTCGCCGGCTTCGCCGCCGCCCGTGACGAGGTCGCGGCCCTCGACCGGGCACCGGCGTTCGCGCAGGCCGCGCCGTGAGCGCCCCGCAGCCCACCCGGGACCACGGCGCGGTGGCCCCCGCGGATCGCGTTCCGTCGCCCGGCCGTACCCGGTGGTACGTCGGCGGACTGCTCGGCGCCGGAATGTTCGTCAACTACATCGACCGGGTGAACCTCTCGGTCGCGACGCCGGCCATCATGGCCGACTTCGACATCTCGGCCACCCAGATGGGCGTGGTCGCCTCGGCGTTCCTGTGGACCTACGCCCTGCTGCAGATGCCGATCGGCACCATCATCGACCGGATCGGCGTCCCGTGGGTCAATCGCGTCGGCGTCTTCCTGTGGGCCGTTGCGTCGTTCCTGTCCGCGGCCGCGGGTGGGCTCGGGCTGCTGCTGGTCGCCCGCCTGCTGCTCGGCGTCGGCGAGGCGCCGACCGTGCCCGCCGGCTGGAAGGCCATCGGGCAGTGGTTCCCCAAGCACGAACGAGGTACGGCGACGGCGATCTTCGACGGCTGCGCGAAGATCTCGAACGTCGTCGGCATCCCCATCATGGCGTTCCTGGTGTCGACGTTCAGCTGGCATGCCGCGTTCCTGTTCACCGGGGCGCTGAGCGTCGCGTACCTGGTGGCGTGGTGGCTGCTGTACCGCTCCCCGGCGGTCGCCGTGGCCGAAGGCCGGATGAGCAACGACGAACTGGCCTACGTGCGCGACGGCGGCGCCGAGGACGAGACCGCCGCGCCGAGCGGCTCACTGCGGGGCGTCGGCTACCTGCTGCGGCGCCGCAAGACGTGGGGCCTGGCCCTGGGGTACGCGTCCTACACCTACGCCTACTACGTCCTGCTGACCTGGCTGCCCGGCTACCTCGAGCACCAATTCGGCGTGAACCTGCTCAAGGGCGGCATCTACACGATGATCCCGTGGCTCGTCGCGGTCATCGCGCAGTTCCTCATCGCCGGCGTCCTGCTCGACCGGTGGACCGCGCGCACCGGCGACGTGACGCGCGTCCGCCGCATCGTCCTCGTCGTCAGCATGCTGGCCTCCCTGGCCGTCACCGGCGCGGCCTACGCCGATTCGATCGGCGTGGCGCTGGTGTTCCTGTCGATCGGCGCGGCCGGGCTGGCGGTCACCGTGCCCGCCGGCGCGAGCATCGTGTCGCTCATCGCGCCGGACGGCTACACCGGCTCGCTCGGTGGCATCGTCAACTTCGTCGCCAACCTGATCGGCATCGCCGCGCCCATCGTGACCGGCATGGTGGTCGACCGCACCGGATCCTTCGCCGGCGCGTTCCTCGCCACGGGGGTCATCCTGCTCGGCGGCATCGTCTGCTACACCCTGGTGCTGGGCCGCATGGAACGCATGCCCGCACCGGTATGACCCCGCACGCCCGACACCGAGAGGCCCACCCATGACCCAAACCACCGCCGCCGTCGTGCAGTTCGCGCCCGGTGAGGACAAGGCCGCGAACCTCGAGGCCATCACCGGCTTCGCGACCGCCGCCCGAGACCGGGGTGCCGCCCTCGTCGTGTTCCCCGAGTACGCGATGTTCACCGTGCCCACGATGGACGCGCGCTTCGTCGCGTCGGCGGAACCGGTCGACGGCGCCTTCGTCTCCGCCCTGCGGGACCTGGCACGACGCACCGGGATCGCGCTGGTGTGCGGCATCAACGAGACCGCCGGTGCCGACCGCATCCACAACACGCTGCTGGCCATCGACGGCGACGGGAAGATCGCAGCGGCGTACCGCAAGCTGCACCTCTACGACGCCTTCGGCTACACCGAGTCCAGCCTGGTCGAGCCCGGCGCCATCACCGCCCCGGAGACTTTCACCGTCGGCGGCATGACCTTCGGCCTGCAGACCTGCTACGACCTGCGGTTCCCGGAGGTGACGCGCCGCCTCGTCGACGCCGGCGCCGACGCCGTGGTGGTCCCGGCCGAGTGGGTGCCGGGGCCACTCAAGGAGGACCACTGGACGACGCTGGTGCGCGCCCGCGCCATCGAGAACACCGCCTACGTCCTCGCTGCCGACCAGTGCGGCAGCTCGGGGGCGGGTCGCAGCATGATCGTCGACCCCATGGGCATCGTGCTGGCCTCGCTCGGCGAGGAGGAGGGCTGCGCGACGGCCGTCCTCGACGGTGCACGCATCGCGCGGGTTCGCCGCACGAACCCGGCGCTGGCGCTGCGCCGCTTCGCCGTGGTCGAGCGGGAGGACCGCTAGCCCGGCTTGTGGGCGGTGAGCAGGAAGGCGGGGAACTTCATCCGGCCGCGGTCGTCGAGCGGATGGGCCGGGGCGGGCAGGTCGGTCCCCGGAGGGGTGCCCATCGGGTTGGCGTGGATGAACGCCGGCCGCACGTCGGCCACCGCCCAGTACTTGCCGACGGTGTCGCGCAATTCGATCTCGTCGACCTCGTTGGGCTTGGTCTCCCACGCGGCCGGGAACGCGCCCTTGGCGAACACCAGGATGAAGTAGGTGGCGCCCGGGGCAGCCGCCCGCAGGATGGACTGCAGATAGCCGTCGCGACCGGCCACCGGCAGCGAGTGGAAGAGCGTGGAGTCCATGACCGTGCTGAACCGGCCGTCGAACCCGGTGAAGGCCGTGATGTCGTCGGCGACGAACGTCGCCCGGTCGGACAGCCCGCGCTCCTCGGCAGCCGCCGTGGCGGCGGCCACGGCCGTCGGGGAGAGGTCGATGCCGACGACGGTGTAGCCGTCGGCGGCCAGGGACAGCGAGAGTTCGGCATGCCCGCACCCGGCGTCGAGCACGTCGCTGCGCACCTTGCCGTCGCGGATCAGGGCGGCCAACTCCGGCTGCGGCTCACCGATGTTCCACGGCGGCGGCCCGGGGAACTCACCGCCCTCGCGGTAGGCGCTGTCCCAATCCATCACCTCGGAATTCATGGCGTCGCTCATGGCATCCAACGTACGCCCGGCGCGGCATCAGGCAGGCCCGTCCCAGGTGTGCACCGGTGCGTTGGCGTGCATGCGTTCGCAGTACAGGCGCAGCATCTCCGCGAGCGCCTCCGGACGCGTCGCGCCGCGCTCCTGCAGCGCCCGCACCGTCGCCACCTGCCAGGTGGCGCCGTTGCGGCCGGCCTTCGCGCGGCCCTCGACGACGCCGAGGAAGCGGTCCCGGACCTCGGCGGCCACGCCCCACTGCCGCAGACCCTCGTGCGCCAGTGGCAGCAGCTCGCGCAGCACCAGCTCGTCGGCCGTCACCTCGCCGTAGCCGGGCCAGTACAGCCGCGCGTCGATGCCGTACTGCGCCGCGGCGCGGAAGTTGCGTTCTGCCGCAGCGAAACTCAGCTTGGTCCAGATCGGGCGGTCGTCGTCGGCCAGCGCCCGCAGTAGCCCGTAGTAGAACGCGGAGTTGGCCAGCATGTCGAGCACCGTCGGGCCGGCCGGCAGTACCCGGTTCTCCACCCGCAGGTGCGGGCGGCCGCCCACGACGTCGTACACCGGCCGGTTCCACCGGTAGATGGTGCCGTTGTGCAACCGCAGCTCCGACAGTTTCGGGGTGCGACCCGCGGCCAGCTCGGCCACCGGGTCCTCGTCGGACAGCTCCGGGAGCAGCGACGGGAAGTAGCGCACGTTCTCCTCGAACAGGTCGAAGATCGACGTGATCCAGCGTTCGCCGAACCAGACCCGCGGCCGCACGCCCTGGGTCTTGAGTTCCTCGGGTCGGGTGTCGGTGGCCTGGGTGAACAGCTCGATGCGCGTCTCCGACCACAGCTCGTGGCCGAAGAAGAACGGCGAGTTGGCGCCCAGCGCCAGCTGCGGGCCGGCGATCACCTGCGCGGCGTTCCAGTTGGTGGCGAAGTCACCCGGGGAGACCTGGAGATGCAATTGCATGCTGGTGCAGGCGGATTCGGGTGCGATGGTGGCGGCGTGCAGGCTGAGGCGCTCCGGGCCGCCGATGTCGATCAGGATGTCCTCGCCGCGTGCGGTGAAGATGGAGTCGTTGAGCGCCTGGTAGCGCGTCGACTCGCTCATCCAGTCCCCGGCCAGGTGCTCGGGCATCAGCGTCGGCAGGATGCCGATCATCACGATGTGCGACCCGAACCTGCCGGCCTTGCTCTCCGCCTCGTTGAGGCTCGCCCGTACATCGGCCTCGAGGTCGAGCGCCGAGCGCCCCGGCAGCGGCCGCGGCGGGACGTTGAATTCGATGTTGTAGGCGCCCAGTTCGGTCTGGTAGGCCGGGTCGGCGATCGAGGTCAGCACGTCGGCGTTGGTCATGGCGGGCTGGTAGCCGTCGTCGACGAGGTTGCACTCGATCTCCATGCCGGTGAGCGGGCGCTCCACGTCGAAGCTCGACTGCGCCAGCATCGTCTCGAACACGTCGAGGCACAGCTGCACCTTGCGCCGGTACTCCTGCCGGTGCGCTCGGCTGAACTCGGTCTGCGTTACCTCCTCGCCCACGACGCGAGCCTAGTGGCGGGTGGCCAGCACGACCTGCGGAGTCGTCAACCCGTTGCGTGAATCGACCCGGATCGCCGGATCGGCGTGTGCCGCCAGCGCCCGTAGCGCCGAGCCGCTGTAGCAGCGCAGCGAACTGATCATCCCGTCGTGCACGAACGGGACGAACGGCGCGAACGGCAGCATGGTCGCGAGCCGGACGAGGTGCAGCGGAGCCGGCGGGCGGGGCAGGTCGATGACGAGCAGCGTCGTCGCCACCCGGGTGCCCTCGGCGAACACCCGCGACGCCGCCGCGGGCGGCAGGTGGTGGAACGACAGCGCGAACACCGCCAGGTCGTAGTGGTCGTCGGGCGCGTCGATGGCCGTGGCGTCCATGACCCGGACCGTGGCACGGGGATCGCGGCCGAGGTCCCCCGCGGCGATCGCGTCGACCGATGCGGGCTCCACGTCGGTCACCGTGACGTGCGCGGTGGGGTGCATCTCGAGCAGCTTCGCCGACAGGCCGCGGTGGCCCGAACCGAGTTCCAGGATGCGGGGATCCGGCACGTCGGCGACCTCGCGCAACGCGATCGCGGCGAACCGCTCGTGATGGCCGAAGAACTCGCCGGTCCTCTCCAGCGCCCGCACCACGCTGCGCTTGCGGGCCAGCAGGCCGGGGTCACCGGATGCGTCCCGGTCGAGGTACTACAGTCGGTCGGTCTGCAACAGGCGGTCCAGGCACGACGCGCGTGGGCCGCCGCGGGGCATGCGGTCGATGTCCACGCGCGTCAGGAAGGCGGGCCGATCAGCAGCAGAGGTCCCCGGCCCGTGGGCAGGTTGAGCAACCCGGGGATCACGGGCCGTTCCGTCGGCACCTTCGCGCCGTCGCGGTAGACCAGCGTGCCGGTGTAGGCGCCGTCGTCGTAGGTGTCGTAGTAGAAGTAGCTGTCGACGATGTACTGGCAGACCGAGCGCGTCACCGCGTCCGGCGACGGCTCGGCGAGGAACAGCCCGCCGACCTCCGGCGACTCGCACTGCGCCTTCGGATCGACCGCGGGCACGTCGGGGTCGGCGTGGGCCACCGCACCCGACAGCGCGGCGGCGGCGAGGGCGGCGACGGCGCACGTCGTGAGGGCGTTGATGACCGGCACCACGAGGACTCTAGCGTTGCCGCCGTGCGCCGACGCGGCGTTCGGCATGATGGGTCGGTGGCCGGATCCCAAGAGTTCGTCGCAGCCATCGATCAGGGCACCACGAGTACGCGGTGCATGATCTTCGACCACGATGGCGCCGAGGTGGGCCGTCACCAACTCGAGCACGAGCAGATCCTGCCGCAGGCGGGCTGGGTGGAGCACAACCCCGTCGAGATCTGGGAGCGCACGGCGTCGGTCATCCAGACCGCGCTCAACCGCACGAATCTGGCCGCCGAGGACCTGGTGTCGCTCGGCATCACCAACCAGCGCGAGACGGCGCTGGTGTGGAACAAGCGCACCGGCCGGCCGTACTACAACGCGATCGTCTGGCAGGACACCCGCACCGACCGCATCGCCTCGGCGCTGGACCGCGACGGCCGCGGTGACGTCATCCGCGCCAAGGCCGGGCTGCCGCCCGCCACCTACTTCTCCGCGGGCAAGGTGCAGTGGATCCTCGACAACGTCGACGGGGTGCGCGAGGCGGCCGAGAAGGGTGACGCGGTCTTCGGCACCGCCGACACCTGGGTGCTGTGGAACCTCACCGGCGGGCCGCGCGGCGGCGTCCACGTCACCGACGTCACCAACGCCAGCCGCACCATGCTCATGAACTTGGAGACCCTCGACTGGGACGACGAGCTGTTGTCGTTCTTCGGGATTCCGCGGGCGATGCTGCCGGAGATCAAGCCCTCGTCGTGCCCCGAGCCCTACGGCACCACGCTGGCCGACGGGCCGGTCGGCGGGGAGATCCCGCTCAACGGCATCCTCGGCGATCAGCAGGCCGCGATGGTCGGGCAGGTGTGCCTGGACGCCGGCGAGGCGAAGAACACCTACGGCACCGGCAACTTCCTGCTGCTGAACACGGGCGAGAAGATCGTGCGGTCGTCCAACGGGCTGCTGACCACGGTGTGCTACCAGTTCGGCGACGCGAAACCCGTGTACGCACTGGAGGGTTCGATCGCCGTCACAGGGTCGGCGGTGCAGTGGCTGCGCGATCAGCTGGGCATCATCAGCGGTGCGTCGCAGAGCGAGTCACTGGCCCGGCAGGTCGCCGACAACGGCGGCGTCTACTTCGTGCCCGCGTTCTCCGGACTGTTCGCGCCGTACTGGCGTTCGGACGCCCGCGGCGCGATCGTCGGCCTGTCGCGGTACAACACCAACGCCCACGTGGCCCGCGCGACGCTCGAGGCGATCTGCTATCAGAGCCGCGACGTCGTCGACGCCATGGAGGCCGACTCGGGTGTGCACCTCGAGGTGCTCAAGGTCGACGGCGGCATCACCGCCAACGACCTGTGCATGCAGATCCAGTCCGACGTGCTGGGCGTCGACGTGGTCAAGCCCGTCGTCGCCGAGACCACGGCGCTGGGGGCGGCCTACGCGGCCGGGCTCGCGACCGGCTTCTGGTCCGGCCCCGACGACCTGCGCGCCAACTGGCAGGAGGACCGGCGCTGGACCCCGTCGTGGAACGACGATCAGCGCGCCGCCGGGTACGCCGGGTGGCGCAAGGCCGTGGACCGAACCCTCGACTGGGTCGACGTCGAGTGATTTCGGCGCGCGTTCGCTCGCTGAGCGAACGCAAGCGCGCCGAAATCGCCCGAGTCAGGGGGTGAAGTCCGCCGGCAGTTCGATGTCGGCGACGGCGAGGTTCTCCTCGAGGTGCGCGACCGACGACGTGCCCGGGATCAGCAGCACGTTGGGGGCGACCGACAGCGTCCAGGCGAGCGCGATCTGTGCCGGCGTGCGACCCAGGTCGGCGGCGGCCTTCTTCACCGCCGCATTGCCGAGGACCGGGTTGTCGGCGTTGAAGCCCGAGCCGAGCGGGAAGAACGGCACGAACGAGATGCCCTTGGCGGTGCACAGATCGAGCACCGGCTGCGAACTCTTGTCGACGAGGTTGTAGGCGTTCTGCACGGTGACGATCTCGGTGCGCTCGAGCGCGAACTCGAGGTGCTCGACCGAGACGCTGCTGAGCCCGATGCCTCCGATCAAGCCCTCGTCGCGCGCGGCGATCATCGCGGTGAGCTGACGGTCGAAGAGGTCGCGGTCGAGCGGGCCGACGCTGTTCGGGTCACCGGAGTGCAGGCGCAGGTTGACCGCGGCGAGGCGGTCGACGCCGAGCGAGGTGAGGTTCTGTTCGATGTCGGCGCGCAGGTCGTCGGGTTCCTGGGCGGCGGTCCAGTTGCCCTCGTCGTCGCGGCGGGCGCCGACCTTGCTGACCAGCGCCAGCTTCTCCGGGTAGGGATGCAGCGCTTCGCGGATCAGCGCGTTGGCGACGTCGGGGCCATAGAACTGCGCGGTGTCGATGTGGTCGACGCCGAGTTCGACGGCGCGCCGGAGGACGGCGAGCGCCTGGTCGTGGTCACGTGGCGGGCCGAAGACGCCCGGGCCGGGCAGCTGCATGGCACCGAAGCCGACGCGGTGCACCTCGTAGGAGCCGATGTGGAAAGTCGTCATGCACCAGTACTACGCGATTCACGAGCGATTTCATCCGCTGTGCGAACGAAACCGCTCGTGAATCGCTAGCGGGTTAGTCCTCGCCGAGGATCTGGTAGATCTCGCGGCGGGCGGTGTTCACGATCTCGACGATGCGCTGCTGCTGCTCGGGGCCGGCGGCGTGCGCGGACTGGGCGACGGCGCCCATCAGCTGGCCGACGGCGCTGCGCAGGTTCATCGCGGTGGGGTCGGCGCCCTCGGTGATCTCGTCCCAGGGGGCGGTCTCGACCTTCTCGGCTGCGGCGCGACCGTCGGCGGTGAGTTCGAACAGCTTCTTGCTGCCGTCCTCGGTGGCGACCAGCAGGCCCTCGTCGACGAGGAGCTGCAGCGTCGGGTAGACCGAGCCGGGGCTCGGCTTCCACAGCTGCTGACTGCGCTGGGCGATCTCCTGGATCATCTCGTAGCCGTGCATCGGCCGCTCGGTCAGCAGCACGAGGATCGCGGCGCGGACGTCACCGCGCTTGCCGCGACCGCCACGCGGGCCGCCGCGGCGTCCGCCCGGTCCGAAGCCGAAGCCGGGACCGCCGAAGCCCGGGCCGAAGCCGGGTCCGCCGAAGCCGGGTCCGAAGCCGCCGAAGCCCGCATCGCCGCGGTGTTCGCGGACGTGGTCGCGGAACTCGCGACGGGCCTGACGCCGGTGCTCGTGCAGCGCACGCCGGTCCTGGGGTCCGAATCCGAAGCCGAAGCCGGGGCGGTGGCCGAAGGGGCCGTCGGGGGTGGGGAAGGGGGTGTTCATGGGTGGGTGTCCTTTCGGGAAGGAAGCACCGTCTGTGCTTCCGATACGTTGACGATATATCGAAAACTATCGAGATGCAACGAGACATTCCTCAGCGGGCACCCACCTCGTGCCGAGCCGCGGCCTGACGGGCCGCCCAGCGCGCCCACTCGGCTTCCATCGCCGCAGTTCGCAGCCCGTATTCCAGGGCCGCGCGGCCGTAGAAGTCCCCGTCGGCGCCGTCGTCCCAGGCCGTCTCGTCGCGGATGCGCTCGTAGCGGGCCAGCTCGTCGTCGGCGTGCGCAGCGAGCTGTTCGAGGTAGGAGCGCGCCTGGTCGGTCGGCACCTGGTCGAGCAGGAACACGCGCAGCAGTGGCGCGCTGCGGTACGGCGGGTCGTCGGCCGGGTGGGTGATCCAGCGGACCAGGTCGGCGCGGCCGGCGTCGGTGACCCGGTAGGCCTTCCGCCCGCGGGGTCCGACGTCGGTGACCTCGATCAGACCGGCGTCGGCGAGCTTGTTCAGCTCGCCGTACAGCTGGCTCTGGGTGGCCGGCCACACGTTGGCCATCGACGCCTCGAAGCGCTTCAGCAGGTCGTAGCCACTGCCGGGGTGTTGGGCGAGCAGGCCCAGGGCGGCGTATCGCAAACTCACCGCTTGATGGTACGGCGCGGACCTGTCACTTCTGACAGGTCCGCGCCGTCGTGTCGGTCAGGACGCGAGGGTGGCCCCCTCGGCCAGGCGCAGTGCCGTCATGCGCCACGGTCCTCGGGTCGCGAGCAGGTAGAACAGCCCGAACGCCACGCCGCAGCCGATGAACCAGCTGTACTGCGCCGCGGTCGTCATGCCCGCGACGTAGCCGCCCAGCAGGACCGGGATGACGGCGAGCACGGCGCCGACGAGCGTGGCGACCACCGCGGCCGGGTTGTAGCCCTTGCTGTACCAGTAGTTGGCCGTCTTCGACATGGTGAACAGGTCGTCGACGACGATCTTCTGCTTGCGCACCAGATAGAAGTCGGCGATGAGGACGCCGAACAGCGGACCGATGAACGCGCCGAGCGTCTCCAGCGTGTAGTGGATGACCTCGGGGTTGCCGTACAGGTTCCACGGCGTCAGCAGGATGGAGCCGACCGCGGCGATCATGCCGCCCATGCGCCAACTGATCCGCTGCGGGCTGACGTTCGAGAAGTCGAAGGCCGGGCTGATGAAGTTCGCGACGATGTTGATGCCGATGGTGGCGATGGTGAACGTCAACGCGCCCAACACGATCGCGGTGGTGCTGTCGATGCGGGCAACGGTCTCGACGGGGTCGGTCAGCAGTTCGCCGAACACCGGGACGGTGGCCGCCGCGGTCACGACTACCAGGAGCGAGAAGACCAGGAAGTTCACCGGCAAGCCCAGGAAGTTGCCCTTCTTCACCGCGTCGAAGCTCTTGCCGTAGCGGGCGAAGTCGCCGAAGTTCAGCATGGGGCCGGAGAAGTAGGACACCACCAGTGCGATGGCGCCGAGCATGACGACGAGCGTGTTGCCCTGCTTCTCCCCGCCGAGGCTCAGGCTCACGTGCCAGCCCGACTTCCACAGCAGATAGCCGCACAGGATGAACATGACGACGTAGACGGCCGGGCCGCAGAAGTCGATGAACTTGCGGATCGACTCCATGCCGCGCCAGAACACGCACGCCTGCAGCACCCACAGCAGCATGAAGCTGCACCAGCCGAGGAGAGACAAACCGGTGAAGCCGTACTGGTCGACGTCGGCGTACGGCGCGAGGCCCGGAAAGAGCTTTAGCAGCACCACGTCCAGCGCCGCCGACGCGAGGTAGGTCTGGATGCCGTACCAGGCCACCGCGATCAGCCCGCGGATGATGGCCGGGATGTTGGCGCCCAGCACGCCGAACGAGCTGCGGCAGACGACGGGGTAGGGGACGCCGGCGACCTGGCTGGGCCGGGCCACCAGGTTGCACAGCAGGTTGACGATGACGATGCCGACGAGCAGGGCGATGAGCACCTGCCAGCTCGCGAGCCCGAGGGCGAACAGGCTGCCCGCGGTGACGTAGCCGCCGACGCTGTGCACGTCGGACATCCAGAACGCGAAGATGTTGTACGACGACCAGGTCTGCCTGCCCAGCGGCGCGAGATCCTCGTTGGTGAGCGCGGGGTCGTAGTGCTCCTTGATCACCCCGCCGCCGACCGGGTGGCCGGAGGCTTCGACGACGTCGGCCGCGCCGACGACGGCGCCGGGCGGCAGGTCTCGGGTGTCGGTCATGTGCATTCCCCTCCTGAAGCGATGAGGGGACGGTAGTCACGTCGTGTTTCGGCGCCATTGCGCTGGCGTCAGCAGTCCGTGGCGCTCGACGGCCGGAGAACGCGGACAAGTCATCATTGACATGTCAGTAATGGAATGTCAGTGTGGTGGCAGGCTGGAACCAACCGGAGGAGACCGCCGTGACCGAGACCCAGGACCGCACCGACGCCGGCCTGCCCAACGATGGGCAGATCTTCGCCGTCGGGAACTACGCGCCCGTGCCCGACGAACTGACCGAGTACGACCTCGCCGTCGTCGGCGCGATCCCGCCGGACCTCGACGGCTGGTATCTGCGCAACGGCCCCAACCCGCGCGAGGCCACCGGGCACTGGTTCACCGGCGACGGCATGATCCACGGGGTCCGCATCGAGGGCGGCGCGGCGAAGTGGTACCGCAACCGCTGGGTGCGCACCGACAGCTTCGTCGACCCCTTCCCGCTCTACAATGCCGACGGCACCCGCAATCTTCGTGCGGCGGTGGCGAATACGCACGTCGTCAACCACGCGGGCAAGACCCTCGCGCTGGTTGAGTCGTCGCTGCCGTACCAGGTGACCAACGACCTGGAGACGGTCGGCGCCTACGACTTCGGCGGCAAGCTGGTCGACTCGATGACCGCGCACCCGAAGATCTGCCCCACGACGGGCGAACTGCACTTCTTCGGCTACGGCAATCTCTTCGAGCCGCACGTCACCTACCACCGCGCGGACGCCTCCGGCGAACTCGTGATCGACCGGCCCCTCGAGGTCGGGGCGTTGACGATGATGCACGACTTCGCCATGACGGCGTCCCACGTCGTGTTCATGGACCTGCCAGTCGTGTTCGACGCCGACGCGGCGGCCAGCGGCGACATGCCCTTTCGGTGGAGCGACGACTACGGCGCCCGGCTCGGCGTGCTGCGCCGCGACGATCCGTTCGGCGAGGTGCGCTGGTTCGAGATCGACCCCTGCTACGTCTTCCACGTCGCCAACGCCCACGACACCGCGGACGGCAGGGGCATCGTCCTGCAGGCCGTCCGCTATCCCGAACTCTGGCGCGACAGCGGCGGTTTCGACACCGAGGGCGTGCTGTGGACGTGGACCATCGACCTCGCGAGCGGCCGCGTCACCGAACACCAGCTCGACGACCGGGGCATCGAGTTCCCTCGCATCGACGACCGGCTGGCGGGCCTCGCCGCCCGCTACGCGGTGTCGGTGGGCAAGCGCGGCTGGGTGCGTCACGACCTCGAAAGCGGCAGTGCGGTCACCCACGACCTCGGCGACGGTGGCCCCGGCGAGGCGGTCTTCGTCCCGTCGGGAACCTCGGGATCCGAGACCGAGGGCTACTACCTCGGCTACGTCTACGACCCGGCCCGCAACGGCAGCGACCTGGTGATCCTGGACGCCTCGGACTTCGGCGGCGAGCCCATCGCGCGAATCCTGCTGCCGCAGCGCGTGCCCTACGGCTTCCACGGCAACTGGATCGCGAACTGACGCCGGCGCCCAGCGGTCGGCGTCTATCGTGATCGGATGGCAGTCAGGTGGATGGACGATCCCGAGGCGCACGACTACGACGCCGCCGCCGACTACCTGAGCCTCGGCGCCGACGCCGCCGCGGTGGCGGCCACCGTCGACGCGTTGCGCACGGCGGCGCCGACGCTGCGCAAGGCCAAGGACATCCTGCGCGCAGCCGGGCTCACCCTGCTGCCGGCGTCCAACGAGCACGTCCGCACCGACCTCGGCAAGATCGCCGACGGCAAGAAGCTGTCCCCGATCCTGCTGGTGCGCGGTGACTTTCGTTCGGGCACGCCGCTGCAGGTGGCCGACGGCTATCACCGCGTGTGCGCCAGCTACCTGACCGACGAGAACACCGCGATCCCGTGTCGCCTCGTCACGTGGCACGCGTGACCCGCTGACGTGTCCGGCTTCGGGTTCCACACGCTGGCACTGCTGGTCGTCGTGGGGATGTCGGGTCCGCTGCTGGCCGCCGTCCCACGGCTGGCGATCCCCGCCATCATCGGCGAGCTGATCGCCGGAATGGTCATCGGCCGCACGGGTTTCGACGTCGTCGACACCACCGACCCGACGTTCACGCTGCTGGCCAACATCGGCTTCGCGCTGGTGATGTTCGTCGTCGGGACGCACGTGCCGATCCGCGATCCCGCGCTGCGATCCGGACTCGGCGCGGCCGTCGGGCGCGCAGCGCTCGTCGGCGTGGTGGCGGCCGTCGTCGGCGTCGGGCTCGCCGCGGCGTTCGGCACCGGGCACGCCGCGCTGTACGCCGTGCTCCTGGCGTCCTCCTCGGCCGCAGTGGCACTGCCCGTGCTCGACGACCTCGGTCTCGACGGGCCGCCGGTGCTCTCGCTGAAGGCGCAGATCGCCATCGCCGACGCCGCATCGATCGTGTCGCTACCGCTGGCGATCGACCCGCAGCGCGCCCCGCGTGCGGCGCTCGGCGCCCTCGCCATCGCCGGCTGCGCCGCCCTGATCTTCGTCGTCCTACGGCACTTCGAGCGCAACGGCACCCGTCGTCGCGTCCGGGCCTATTCGAAGCGGCACGGGCTGGCGCTCGAGCTGCGGCTCAGCCTCATCCTGCTCTTCGCGCTGTCGGCGCTGGCGCTCAGCACGCACGTCTCGATCATGCTGGCCGGCTTCGCCCTGGGTCTGGTGGTCAACGGCATCGGAGAGCCCAAACGCCTGGCGCGCCAACTGCTCGGCGTCACCGAGGGCTTCTTCGGACCGCTGTTCTTCGTCTGGCTCGGGGCTTCGCTCCAGGTGCGCGAACTGCTCGACCATCCCGCCTTCATCGGGCTGGGCCTCGCGCTCGGCGCCGGGGCGGTGCTGGCGCACGCGGTCGGGCGGTTCACCGGACAGCCGCTGCCGCTGGCGGCCATGGCGGCGGCGCAACTTGGGGTGCCGGTGGCCGCTGCCACGCTCGGGACCGAGCAGGGGCTGCTACGTCCGGGCGAGCCGGCCGCGCTGATCCTGGGCGCCCTGCTGACCATCGCGGTCACGACGGCGGCCGGGGCGCTGGCGCGGCGACGTCAGACCGCCCGCGCATCGACCCGGTAGGCGCGCGGTCACCGTTCCACCGGATGATCGGCGCGACGCGCTCGATCCGGCCGCGTCGACGGCGGCCGGCGCGTTCCGCGATCAGCGCGCGGTCCCGGGGTCGACGACGGCGTGGCACTCCGTCCGGACCGCGGCGTGGCTGCCGGCATCGGCGCTGCCGCCGCGCGGTCCACCTGGGCGGAGTCCGGGTCGACGGCGGCATCGTTGCTCCTGCGGAAGGCAAGGCCGACCACCACGGCGGCCACCAGCACCAGCACCCCGGCGATGGTGGCCGTCGGCGCGATGCCGGAGTCGAACGCGCTGCGCGCCGAGGCCAGCAGCCGCTCGCCCGCGGCAGCCGGCAGCTGGGCGGCCACGGCGACCGCGCCGCCGATGCTCTCGCCGGCGTCGCTCAGCTGTGTGGCCGACAGACTCTGCGGCACCTCGACGTTCGCGCGGTAGAACGCCGTGAAGATCGTGCCGAGGCTGGCGGTGCCGACCACCGCCCCCAACTCGTAGGCGGTCTCCGACACCGCCGAGGCGGCACCCGACTTCGCGGCGGGGACGGAGGCGACGATCGTGTCGTTGGTGATGGTCTGCGAGATGCCGACGCCGATCTCGAGCACGATGAACGACGCCACCACGGCCGTCACCGACAGGTCGTGGCGGAACGCCAGGATCATGAAGAAGCCGACCGCGATCAGGACCAGTCCGACCATCGTCAGGTGGTGCGGGGCGAACCACCGCACGAACCGCACCACCCCGATGCCGGCCACCATGGACAGCGCCGCGCCCGGCAGCGTCACGAGACCTGCCGCCAGCGGGCTGAGGCCGAGCACCAACTGCAGGTGCTGCGAGACGAAGAAGATGAAGCCGATGAGCCCGACGATCGACAGGAAGTTGGCGAGGATCGACGACGCGAACGGTGCGTAGCCGAACAGCGAGACGTCGATCATCGGTGTGGCGCTGCGTTTCTGACGGCGCACGAACAGGACGGCGGACGCGGCGGTCACCGCGAGCGCCAGCCCGACCGGCCAGGACGGGCCGTCGTGGGCGGCGGTCTTCACGGCCCACACCAGCGGCAGCATGGTGGTCAGCGACAGCAGCACGCTGATCGGGTCGACCGGGCCAGGGCTCGGATCGCGCGATTCGGGCACCAGTCGCGGGGCGAGGATCAGCAGCGGCAGCAGGATCGGCACGGCAACCAGGAACACCGCGCCCCAGTGGAAGTGCTCGAGCAGCACGCCGCCGACGATCGGTCCCAGCGCTGACCCGGCGGTGAAGAACGATGCCCAGATCGCGATGGCGAGGCGGCGGGTCGAGGCGTCGGTGAAGATGTTGCGGATCAGCGAGAGCGTCGACGGCATGAGCATGGCGCCGAAGAAGCCGAGGACGGCACGCGCCGCGACCAGCGCCTCGGCGCTCGGGGCGAAGGCGGCCGCGACCGACACGACGGCGAAGCCGGCGGCACCGATCAGCAGTATCCGGCGGCGGCCGATCCGGTCGCCGAGGCTGCCCATCGCCACCAGCAGCGTCGCCAGCACCAGGGAGTAGACGTCGACGATCCACAGCTGCGTCGTCGCCGGCGGACGGAAGTCCTGCGCGATGCTCGGCAGCGCGAAGGCCAGGATGGTGTTGTCGACGGCGATCAACATGACCGGCAGCAGCAACACCGCGAGCGCCAACCACGCGCGTCGCGGCGTCACGGCAGCCGCCGTGTCGGGGGACATTCCTACCTCGGTTCCTCGAAGTGATTGTGGGAGTTGATCATTCGGGCTTGATGGTGCCCTGAGTGAGACTGGCCATGATGGCGTCGACCACCTGCACGCGCGGCGTTCCGTCCGCCACGGCCTGATAGCCGGCGTTGAGCAGGGCCCAGAACACCAGTCGCGGCCAGCTCGGCGGTCCGGCGGTGCCCTGCGTGGCGACGCGGTCGAGGACGTCGACGATCACCTCGTCGCCGGTGTCGAGGATCGCGGCCAGTTCCTCGTCGCCGTAGAACGCCGGGTTGCTGTAGACGAACGGGATGATCGGCCCGAGATCCAGTTGGCACTCCACGACCCGGCGCAGCGCCTCGAGCGCCGGCCCGCAATCGGGCTCGGCGTGGGCGATCGCGGTGTTGCTGATCGCGTGGACGTGCAGCGCGAGTGCGCGTAGCAGGTCGGAGCGCTCGGGAAAGTAGCGGTGCAGCGTGCTGCGCCCGACCTCGGCCGCCGCGGCCACGTCGCCCAGCGACGCGTTGGGTCGCTGGGCGAAGACGGTGCTTGCGGCGTCCAGGATCGCCCGGCGGGTACGCGAACGCGCGCCGCCTTCGTTCGATTCGGGGGAAGCCATGTCGCCCAATGTAGCACTAGTCCATCAAAATGAGACAGTCGTGTCTCATCGAGCGATGGTGACGGTGCGACGCGCGCCGAGCGCGACCCCAGCGTCACCACGCGTGCCCGGCGGGACGCTGGCGTCACGTTCGACGTCGACGACGGTTACTCGGGCGGCGCGAACCCGCCGGGACCCGACGCGGGCGGTGCGGCCGCTGGGTACCCGGCCGGGGGCGGCGCGGGCCGGGGGTACATCGGCGCGGGATGACCCGGCCCGGGGTAGGGCGGTGGCGGGTACCCGGGAGCCGGTGGCCGCAGCCGTTCGAGTTCGCGGCGATGCCGTTCGGCGAGCACTGCGGCCAGCACGAACTGCGCCGGGGTGCCGTTCGGCGGAGGCGGCGCGACCTGCGCCGCCACCTCCGTGACGATCTGGTGTGCGATGCGGTCGCGCAGCACGGGCTGTAGGTCGCCGGCGCGGGAGAGGAACTGCCGGGCCCGCTCGGCCGTCGCCGGCTGCAGACCGGACAGCTGCAGCGTCGCCGCCCACCAGGCGAGCTGAGGCGGCATCGGCGGCGGTGGGGCCAGCCGTGGCGCCCGCTCACTGATGACCATGGTGCCTGCGAACACGTCGCCGATGCGCTTGCCGCGCGGCGAGACCAGCGAGCAGATCACCGCGGGTCCGCCGGCCAGCATCCAGATCTCGACGAAGCCGGCGAGCGCGCGAAACAGGGCCTGGCGGAACCGTTCCGGGCCGCCGTCGTCGGACACCACCCGCAAGCCCAGTGCCATCTTCCCCAGCGACCGGCCGCGGGTGGCGGTCTCGAGCACGACCGGATAACCGACCAGCGCCAGCACGGTGAACACGATGAGGACCGCGGCGGAGAACGCCGGATCGGTGTCGGCCAGCGTAACGGCCCACAGGAAGATGCCGAGCAGGTAGCCGATGAACACGACGATCACGTCGATCAGCACCGACAGCGCGCGCACCGGAAGCTGCGCGATCTGCACGTCGAGCACCACGGCGTCACCGGTCACCAACGGTTCGGGGTGGGCCACCATGGCCACCCACGCTACTAGGGCCGCGCACGTAGGATCCGGACGTGGACACCGACGCGTTCGTGCTGGCGCACCGCGCGACGTGGGACCGCCTCGAACAGCTGGTCAAGCGGCGGCGCTCACTCTCCGGAGCCGAGGTCGACGAACTCGTCGACCTGTACCAGCGGGTCTCCACGCACCTGTCGATGGTGCGGTCGGCGTCCGCCGATCCGGTGCTGGTGGGCCGCCTGTCCGGCGTGGTGGCGCGTGCCCGGTCCGCGGTCACCAGCGCGCACGCCCCGCTCTGGCGCGAGTTCGCGCGGTTCTGGACGGTGTCGTTCCCGGTGGTGGCCTATCGCACGTGGCGGTGGTGGCTCGGTTCGGCGGTGAGCTTCTTCGTCGTGGCGATCGTCATCGGCGTCTGGGTGGCGCGCGACCCGGAGGTGCAGTCGACGATCGGGACGCCCGCGGACATCGCGCACCTCGTCGATCACCAGTTCGCCGCCTACTACAGCGAGAACCCCGCGGGCTCCTTCGCATTCCGGGTGTGGGTCAACAACTCCTGGGTGGCGGCGCAGTGCATCGCGTTCGCGATCCTCCTCGGCATCCCCATCCCGTACCTGCTGTTCCAAAACGCCGCCAACGTCGGCGTTTCGGGCGGATTGATGTTCGACGCCGGACGCGGCGACGTGTTCCTCGGGCTGCTGGCGCCGCACGGGCTGCTGGAGCTGACGGCGGTGTTCCTCGCCGCGGCGGCCGGCATGCGGCTGGGGTGGTCGGCGATCGCGCCGGGTGACCGGCCGCGCGGCCAGGTGCTCGCCGAACAGGGCCGCGCCGTGGTGTCGGTGGCGATCGGGCTCGCGGTGGTGCTGCTGGTGTCGGGGCTCATCGAAGCCCTCGTCACGCCGTCACCGCTGCCGACGGTCGCCCGGGTGGCGATCGGCGTGGCCGCCGAGGTCGCGTTCCTGGCCTACGTCGTGCACTTCGGCCGCAGGGCCGTGCGCGCGGGCGAGACCGGGGACCTCGACGACGCGCCCGATCTGCTGCCGACCGGGTGAACGCTCACAGCCGTCCCGTCGCCTTCATCGCCAGGTAGCGGTCGGCCAGCGCGGGCGCCAGGTCCTCGGGTTCGGCGTCCACGACGTCGACGCCATGGCGGCGCAGCCGAGCGGCGAGCGCGAGCCGCTCGTTGCGGGACCGTTCGGCGGCCGCGGCGTCGTACACCTGGGCCGCGTCGGCGCGTCCGGCCGCCAGCGCGTCGACGCGCGGATCGGCCACGGACGCCACCAGCACCTGGTGCCGCCCGGCGAGCTGCGGCAGCACGGTCAGCAGCCCTTCGTCGAGTGCCGAGGCGTTCAACTCGGTCAGCAGCACCACCAGAGCACGACGCCGGGCGCGACGGTTGACGGCCGCCACCATCGCCGTCGCGTCGGACTCGAGCAGTGCCGGCTGCAGCGGCGCCATCGCCGTCACCAGCTGTGCCAGCAGTTCGGTACGCGATGCGCCGTGCACACCGGCGCGCACGACGCGGTCACAGGCGATGAAATCGACGTGGTCGCCCGCGCGAGATGCCAACGCCGCCAACAGCAGTGCGGCGTCCATGGACCAGTCGAGCCGCGGCCATCCACCGGGGTCGCCGGCGGTCGGGTCGACGCCGACGCGTCCGGCGGAGGTGCGTCCGGTGTCGAGCACCAGCACGATCCGACGGTCGCGTTCCGGCCGCCACGTCCGCACAACGACGTCCGAGCGCCGGGCGGTCGCGCGCCAGTCGATGGACCGGACGTCGTCGCCGGCGACGTACTCGCGCAGCGAGTCGAACTCGGTGCCCTGCCCGCGGATCAACACCGGGATCATGCCGTCGAGTTCGCGCAGCCGGGCCAGCCGCGACGGCAGGTGCTTGCGCGAGAGGAACGGCGGCAGCACGCGCACCTGCCACGGCACGCGGTGCGAGCCCTGCCTGCCGGCGAGCCCGAGCGGACCGCGGGAACGCGCCGTGACGACCGCGGCTCGCTGGTCGCCGCGCCGGTTGGGTCGCAGCGTCGTCACCACCCGGACCCGCTGGCCCGCCGCGACGTCGACGGGGTGCAGGCGCGGTGCGGCGCGTGCCGACGGCGGCCACGCGTCGCGCACGACGCCCCGAAATCGGCGACCGCCGTCGTTGCCGACGGTCAGCACCGCGTCCACGGACTCGCCGAGACGTGCCGTGGTGTCCCCGCTGCGTTCGAAGCGCAGCGAGCGCACGCCGGCCGCCAGCGCGACGTCGACGGAAACGGCCAGGACCAGCAGCACCAGCAGTACTGCGAAGGTCGCTGCCGGCCATGGGGATACGACGATCGGCAGCGCGCAGACGAGCGCCACCAGGCCGCTGCGTCCGGTCAGGAACACTAGCGCGGCACCGGTACCGCGGCGAGGATGCCGTCCAGCACGCCGTCGGGCGTCGCACCCTCCAACTCGGCCTCGGGCCGCAGCGCGATGCGGTGCCGCAGCGTCGGCCGCGCCATGGCCTTGACGTCATCGGGCGTCACGTAGCCCCGACCGGACAACCACGCCCATGCCCGCGCCGTGGCCAGCAGGGCGGTGGCGCCGCGCGGTGAGACGCCGAGCTGCAGCGCCGGGGAATGCCGTGTGGCACCGGCGATGTCGACGATGTAGCCGAGCACCTCGTCGCCGACGAGGACCTGGCGCACCGCGGCCCGGCCCGCGGCGAGTTCGGCCGGACCCGCAACGGGTCGCACGTCGTCGAGGTTGCGCGGGTCGAATCCGCGGGCGTGCCGCGAGAGGATCGCCACCTCCTGGTCCCGCGGCGGCAGCGGCACCGTGAGCTTGAGCAGGAAGCGGTCGAGCTGCGCCTCGGGCAGCTGGTAGGTGCCCTCGTACTCGATCGGGTTCTGCGTCGCGGCGACGATGAACGGGTCGGGCAGCGGGCGCGCCTCGCCCTCGACGCTGACCTGGCGCTCCTCCATCGCCTCCAGCAGCGCCGCCTGGGTCTTGGGCGGCGTCCGGTTGATCTCGTCGGCCAGCAGCAGGTTGGTGAACACCGGTCCGGCGCGGAACGCGAATGCGGCGGTGTGGGTGTCGTAGATCAGCGAACCGGTGATGTCCCCGGGCATCAGGTCGGGCGTGAACTGCACGCGCTTGAACTCCAGCCGCAGCGTCGCCGCGAGTGTGCGGACCAGCAGCGTCTTCGCCACGCCCGGAACGCCTTCGAGCAGCACGTGACCGCGGCACAGCAATGCGATGACCAGCCCGCTGATCACGGCGTCCTGGCCGACGACGGCCTTGCCGATCTCGGCGCGCAGGGCCAGCAGGGCCTGGCGGGCGGCGTCGCCGTCCGCGGGGGAAGTCGTCACGAGTGCGTGACCTGCCTTTCGATGTCGTCCAGATGGCGGGCGAGGGTGACCAGCCCGTCGTCGGTGGCCGGCGGTGGTCCGAACAGTCGGTGATGGTGGGTGTCCGGGTCGCCGCCGATGCGGCCCGCGACCGCCTGAGCGACGGCGGCCGGAGCGGCGCCGGCCGACAGTCCGAGGCGCGGCAGCATGCGCTGCAGGGTGCCGGTGCGCAGTGCGTCGGCCGCGCGGTCGCGGGCACGGTGCGCCCGGTACAGCCGACCGCGACCCTCGACGGTCTCCGAGGCGCGCACCACCACGGGGAGGTCCTCGGCGACCAGCGGACCGACCCGGCGGCTGCGCCACACCGCGACGAGCGCGACGACGAGGCACAGCTGCAGGACCAGCCACGTGACCCGGTCCGGAATGAGGTCGGTGATCGACGCCGACGCGTCGGACTCGCCCTCGACGAACGTGGGGACGTACCAGATGACGCGCTCGCGGCTCCCGACGAGGTTCATCGCCAACGCGGCGTTGCCCTCCTTCGGCAGCCCGGCGTTGGTGAGGAACGACGCGTCCCCGACGGCGGTCACGGTGCGGCCGTCCGCGCGGTACTGGGCGAGCGCCCCGTCGTAACACCGGGTGACGGTGACGTCGCCGGCGCCGTCGGCGCGACCGTAGGTGGCGCTGCCGTCGAGTTGGACGCGGCCGGCCCGCCGGGCGGCAGGCAGGTCGCAGTCCGGGTCGCCGCCCATGCTGAGGTCCTCGCCCTCGGCGAGATCGGGTGCCAGCACCTCGCGGGCCCGCGACACCGGGGCCACCAGCAGCCGGTCGCCCGGCAGGTCGGCGAGGGCGTCGAGCCCGTCGTCGTCGACGAGGAAGTAGGTCTGCGCGACGACGAGCAGCGTGTCGGGCCGTGCCTCGCGCGCGACGTCGGCGAGCGAGCGCGCCTCGACGACGGTCACACCCTCGTCGCGCAGCAGCGTCACCAGGGCGCGGGCCCCGTCGGGGGAGGTGGAGTCGGCGGCCAGCGGCGCACCCGGGCGCGGCGCGGTGAGCCAGGTGCTCAGCAGCGAGACGGCGGTGATCGCGAGCAGGGCGACCAGCACCCACTTCACCGTCCCCCAGCGCTGCCCGACGGTCGGTCCGACGGCGGTAATGCCCGTCATCGGACCTCCGCCCAGCCCTGGGTGGACCCCGCCGCCGCTGCGCCGCCCGGGCCCGACGGCCTGGTCCGCAGGTGGTCGTCGAGGTCGGCGACGACGCGGTACGCCGCCTCGGTGCCGGGACGGGCGCCGTAGGTGACGTCGTTGAATGCCTCGGCGGCGCGGCGCATCTCGTCGGTGAGGGCGGGTAGTGCCGCGGCGGTGTCGCGCGCGAGTTCGGTGGCGGTACGGCCGGGCACGGGCAGCAGGACCCCGGTGTCCTCCAGGTGGCGTGCCACGGCGCGCAGCCGGTGCCGGATGGCCGCGGACCAGTCGCCGCGGGCGGCGCTCTCCTCGGCGGCGGCCCGGTGCTCGGCGGCGGTCCGGTCGTGCCCGGCGAACACCGCGGCGTCGCGGGCGCGCTGCGTACGCATGGTCCGCCGCGCGAGACGTATGGCGACGACGACCGCGATCACGACGAGGATCAGCAGCACCGAGAGCGTGAGCCAGCCGCCGGGGATGGACGCGCCTTCCACGGTGATCCGGTAGATCAGGTCGTCGAGCCAGTCGGTGATGCGGTCGGTGAGCGATGCCCGCGGATAGATGGGCTTCGAGAGTTCGCGTTGCGCGGCGTCGTGGGCGGCGTCCCGGTCGATGTCCAGCGTCGGCACCTCAGTAGCGGGCGGCCTGCGGCGCGGTGAGCCAGAGGTGGTCGGTGGAGTCGGACGGCGCGCCCGGCGGGATGCCGACGCCGGTCTGCAGCACGAGATCGAAGGCCTCGGCGCGGATACGGCGGTCGGTGTAGAGCAGCACCACCACGCCGGCGGTGAAGGGTGCGGTGACGATCTGACCGATGGCCGAGCCGATGGCCAGCAGCACCATCGCCAGGATCAGTGGTCCTCCCGACGCACCGCTGCCCGCCAGGATTTGGCCCACCAGGCTGAAGGGCAGTGACACCGCGCCGGAGATGATCGCGGCCAGCAACTGGCCGAGCAACCAGATGCCGAGCACGCGCCAGAAGTCGCGCCGGACCAGGGCGATGGACCGCCGGAACGCGGCCATCACCGGCAGGCGCTCGAGCACCACCAGGGTCGGGGCGAACAGCAGGATGGTGCCGAGGTAGGCGAGGCCGACCAGGACGAGCAGTCCGAGCAGGATGCCGAGGAGGACGGCCGCGACGTCGCCGAGTATGTAGCCGACCGTGACGACCACCCCGATGACGACGCCGACGATCAACACCAGGCCGAGGATCTCGATGCCGACGACGCCCAGCAGGGCGAGCACGCGCCCGCGCACCCGGCGCCACGCCTCGCCGATGGAGATGCCCGCGCCGAACACGGCGCGGCCCACGACGACGGTCAGCAGCCCGCTGAGCACGATCGTCGACACGACGGTGACCACGCCGCCGAGGATCCCCGACAACGACAGCCCGACGATGGTCGCGACGGAGACGTCGTCACCGCTCGAGGGATCGGTGGCCGCCAGTCCGGCGAACGACCCGACCTGCAGGACGAGGACGAGGAGTTGTGCGAGGACGATGACGGCGGCGGTCAGGCCGAGCGACGCCTTGGGGTTGCTGCGCACGTAGGAGAACGCGCCGTTGAAGACGTCGGAGATCGTCAGCGGCCGCAGCGGGATGATGCCGGGCTTGAGCGCCGGCGGTTGCCCCGGGAAGCCGGGGTAGCCACCCGGACCGAAACCGCCCGGGGGCGGATAGCCGTATCCGGGCGGTGGACCGTAGCCCGGTGGGGGCCCGTAGCTCGGCGGTGGGCCATAGCCTGGCGGGGGACCGTAACCCGGCGGTGAGCCGTAGCCCGGCGGGGGACCGTATCCGGGCGGGGGCCCGTAGCTCAACGGTGGGCCGTAACTCGGCGGGGGACCGAAGCCTGGTGGAGGACCGTAACCCGGCGGGCCGGCCCCACCCGCGTCGTTGCTCATGATCACCATCCTGTCGACCGCGTCGGCCATCGGCAACGAGCCTGCCACGGCGACCGCAGCCGGGCGTAGCGTTCCCTTCATGGCGGAACTCAAGGAACGGCTGCGGAAGGACCTGACCGCGGCCATGAAGGCACGGGACACCTTGCGCACCGCGACGCTGCGCATGCTGCTGGCCGCGATCCAGGCCGAGGAGGTCTCGGGTAAGGCCGCGCGCGAGCTGTCCGACGACGACGTGCTGAAGGTGCTGACCCGGGAATCACGCAAACGCGGTGAGGCGGCGACGATCTACGTGCAGAACGGTCGTGGCGAACTCGCGGCCAACGAGCGCGCCGAGGCGAGCGTCATCGACGAGTACCTGCCCGCGCAGCTCAACGACGACGAGGTGGCCAACGTCGTTAACACCGCCATGGCGCAGGTGGCCGAAGAACTCGGCGAGCGGCCCGGCAAGAAGCACATGGGTCTGGTGATGAAGGCGGCCACGGCGATCGCGGCCGGGCAGGCCGACGGCGCGCGACTGTCGGCGGCGGTGAAGGACCGGCTCTAGCCGTGACGAACCGCTGACGGGCGGTTTCCGCGGGGGCCGCCCGGGTACCCGGCGGCCATGACGCGTTTCGGATACACCTTGATGACCGAGCAGAGCGGCCCGAAACAGCTTGTGGACTATGCGGTTTCGGCAGAGCGCGCGGGATTCGACTTCGAGGTCAGCAGCGATCACTTCTCGCCGTGGCTCAGTTCGCAGGGGCACGCACCGAATGCGTGGACCATGCTCGGCGCCGTCGCGCAGGCCACCAGCTCGGTGGAGCTGATGACCTACGTGACGTGTCCGACCGTCCGCTACCACCCGGCGATCGTGGCGCAGCAGGCGGCGACCTTGCAGATCCTGGCCGACGGCCGCTTCACGCTCGGCGTCGGCAGCGGCGAGAACCTCAACGAGCACGTCGTGGGCAAGGGATGGCCGACGGTCACTCGCAGGCAGGAGATGCTGCGCGAGGCGATCCAGATCATCCGCGAGCTGTTCGGCGGCGAGATGGTCGACTGGAAGGGAGAGTACTTCGAGGTCGATTCGGCACGGCTGTGGGACCTCCCGGACGTCCCCGTGAAGATCGCCGCGGCGGTGTCCGGTGACCGGTCGGTCGAGACCTTCGCGCCGCTGGCCGACCATCTGATCGCCGTCGAACCCAACAAGGACCTCGTCGACAAGTGGCACGATGCGCGGCGCGCGACGGGGCTGCCGGGCGACGTGCGCGTGATCGGTCAGCTGCCCATCAGCTGGGATCCGGACCGGGACGCGGCGGTGGCCCGCGCCCATGACCAGTTCCGCTGGTTCGCCGGCGGGTGGGCGGTCAATGCGGATCTGCCGACGACGGCGGGCTTCGCCGGGGCGACGCAGTTCGTGCGGCCCGAGGACACCGCCTCGTCGATCCCGTGCGGTCCGGATGTGGACGCCATCGTCGAGGCGGTTCAGGAGTATGCCGACGCCGGCTTCACCGACGTCGCCCTGGTGCAGGTCGGCGACGAGGCGCAGGGCCGCTTCCTCGACGAGGCCGCCGGCCCGCTGTTGGAGGCGTTGCGCGCGAAGGTGGGCTGACGGCGCGTTGCTTTGCCACGTTTGAGGTTCTACCAAGCTGGGAATAGGCCGCGCAGTAGCCAATCCACGAGGGGGCATTGTGGCCTGGACTCTGTTGTACGCCTACGGCGTGGTCGGTCTGGCGAGCGCCGTCATCGTGTTCGCGCTGAGCGTGCGCATGAACGCCGGCCTGCGACCCGTACCGCACCGCATGTTGCTGAGCCTCGCCGCCGGCGCAATGTGGCCGTTGCTGCTCATCGGTGCCGCCGAATTCGGATCCTTTGCGGCCTACGCCAAGGTTCACGAACACGACGACGACGCCATCCTTACCTAGCCGATCGGGTAGTTCCCGGTGGCGGTGCAATGACGGGGGCCGCCACGGGCTGCCACTGCGGTACGCCGCCATCGGAGGTGACGCGTCCGAAGGGCTGATCGCCGAAGTGGACGGCGAAGCCGTACGTATCGGGGGCGAGTAGTACGTCGACGATGCGCCGTCGCGCCTCGGGGACGCGGGCAGGCTCCGCGTCCGGTGCCGACCGCCACTCCGGATGACCGAGCTGGGCGGGGGCGTGGAAGGCGTCGCCGAACGCCACGACCCGAGCGCCCCGCGCCGTCCTCACCACGTACGACGCATGCCCGCTGCTGTGCCCCGGTGTGACGAGCGCCGTGACCCCCGGCACCACGTCCTCGCCGTCGGCGACCAGCCGCAGCAGGGGGTGGCGCTGCAGCCCGGACACGATCGCGGCGATGCCCGCGTCGGCGTCCGGTGCGCCGCCCGCCAGGGGCGACCACTCGGCCTCGGCGAGCACGTAGGTGGCCCGGGGAAAGACGGGGTCGCCGGCATCCGCGGTGAACATCCACCCCGTGTGGTCCGGGTGCAGGTGCGTCAGCGCGACGACGTCGACGTCGTCGGGCGCGACCCCGAGCGACGCGAGGGTGTCGAGGAGCGCTCCGCAGTCGACCCGGCCGAAGGGCGATTCCATCTGGACGGCGCCGAAACCCGTGTCGACGAGCAGGGTGTGACCGTCGCGTTGCACCAGCAGACCACCGGTCGACATCGCCACGTGGCCCGCGGCGTCGACCTCGTCGGGGTGGGCGCGCCAATAATCGGCGGGGACGGCGGGCAGGAAGGCGGCGGGAAGCATCGACATCGCGCCGTCGACGACGTAGGTGAAGGTGACGTCGTCGAGCTGCCAGCGACGGACCGCCGCCGCGGTGTTCAGTGCTCCCGTGTGACCGGTCACGACGCCTCCGTTTGCGAGTGGGTCACGTTCATTCCCGACCGCGACGATAGCGGCGGCATCTGGGAGGCGGTCGGCAGTGCAGTAGTCGCGGGCTGACAGCCGACCGGATTGCAGTAGTCGACGGCCTCGCGCACGGCACCGACCCTGGCGATACTCGGGACGGCCGAGTCGGCCCGTGGTGTTTCGCAACTGAGCGGTCGAGAGGTTCGGCAAAGGCCGAACCTCGGTGGGTCGTGCCCGGCTGACGTCGGATCAGAGTGTTGCGCCTCGGCGACACCTGCCGGATTCTTCGATATTTACTATTGACGTAGCCGCAGAAAGTAGCCTCGTTCCGTACCGCTGGCAAAGGTTGTCGCGGTTGCCCTTCAAAGGAGACTCATGACCGTTCGACAGCACACCGGCGGGGTCGCCGTTCTCGCCGCCGGACTCGCGGCCGGCGGGGCGCTGATCTTCGGACCGTCGGCGACGGCGCACGCCGCCCCCGACCTCGGCGCGTCCTGCTCGGCCACGGTTCCGTCCTGTCTGGCGGGCCCCGGCAACGTCGTCGCTGCGTCGGTGACCCCTCGAGCCGTCGTCGCGGTACCCACGATCGGTGCCTCCGTCGGCGGCCCGCTTTTCGGGCTGTTCGGCAACGGGGTCGATGCGGCCGCTGATTGCGTCGGCGCGGCATGCAATGGCGGCAATGGCGGCTTGTTCTTCGGCAGCGGCGGCGCAGGAGCGAACGGTGGTCGCGGCGGCAATGGTGGTCTGTTCTTCGGCAACGGCGGTAGTGGCGGAAATGGCGTGACGCCGGGACAGGCCGGCGGCGCCGGAGGAAGCGCCGGTCTCCTGTCGCTCTTCGGCAGCGGCGGCAACGGCGGTCGCGGTGCCGACGGCGCGCTGGGTGTCGCCGGCGGTGCGGGCGGCAGCGGCGGCGACGCGTCGTGGTTCGGTGGCGGCGGAAGCGGCGGCACCGGTGGTGCCGGCTACAGCGGAAAGGACGGCGTCAACCGGAGTCCGGCCACGCAGCCGGGAGCCGGAGGGGGCGGCGGCTTCACCGTCGGTACCGGTGTCGTGGTCGGCGATGACGGCGCCCCGGGTGAGGACGCCGCAGCGGGAACCGATGCCTCCGGCGGCGGCGGCGTCAACGGCGGCATCGCCTCGCACACGCTGGTCAATCCCGGGAGCACGCCGCCGCCCGTCATCTCCGCCACGGGTGGCGCCGGCGGCGCGGGAGGCAAGGGGTCCGGTGGCGGCGCCGGCGGCACGGGCGGTCACGGCGGCTACGGCGACACCAGCTCGGTCTTCCCCGGCTTCACCACCGTCGTCGCCGGCGGCGCGGGTGGGCGGGGTGGAGACGGCGGCGACGCCGGCGGCACCGGCGGGACCGGCGGGCAGGGCGGCTTCGCGTATGGCTACAGCGGATCGACGCGCACCGCAGGGGCGTCCGGCGATGGTGGGACGGGCGGAACCGGTGCGGTCGGCGAGAGCGGCACCAACGGCGGCGCCGGCGGTGCCGGCGGCCGTGGGGGCCTCTTCGGAGACGGCGGCGCAGCAGGCGCCGGCGGAAGCGGCGGCAACGGCGGGAACGGCGCGCAGGGTGGCGCTGGCGGCACCGGCGGTCAGGGATCCTTCGTCCCGAGCAGCCCCGTGCGCATCGCCAGTCCGGGCGCTTCCGGAGGACAGGGCGGAACCGGTGGGGCGGGTGGCGACGCCGGCACGGGCGGAGCAGCCGGATCGGCCGGGACGTCGACCTTCGGCCGGACCGGCACCAACGGTACGGCCGGCTCGACGGGAACGCCGGGCACCGGCGGACGGGGTGGCACCGGGGGAACCGGCGGGGCGTCGGGCGCCGGAACGCCCTCGCCGGGCAGCGCGGGCTCGGCGGGTGCCGCCGGATCGAATCCGTCGTCTGGCAGCACGAGTGGCGGCGCCGGCGGTACCGGCGGAGCGGGAGGTGCCGGCGGCACCGTCTGACATGGCATGACGGCCGACGACGATCAGGGCCCCGGGTGCACGTGCACCCGGGGCCCTGATCTGCAGTGAGTCGGGGTGGCGGGATTCGAACCCACGACCTCTTCGTCCCGAACCACGACACCTAGGCTTTTGATTGAGTTGGGTGTGTTGGTTACGGCGAGAAAGTGCAGGTCAAAGCGTTGGAGTCGTTGGCCTGGACCGACGAAACGGAGACGAGCTGCGGACTGACTGCGGACTGGTCACGATTTGTGGCGGGCCCTAGCGGTCGCACGCACTAGTCCGGGCCGGTGGGAACCGTGATAGCCGATGCCAGTGAACCTTGAAAACCGGCGACGAGTTTTCAAGGTTGACGCGGTAACCTCTAAGTTACAGATCTGGAATTCAGGGCTGGCCGGTCGGCGTGGATCAAGCGGACATCAAAGTGCTGCGCCATTGGCCTTTCCGGTGAGCGGGGCCTAGAAAGCCCATCGCCCAGGGCGTGGAGAGCCCTCCAAAACACCACCGTGCTCAGCGGCCTCGCTCGAGGTTTTGCTGCAGCCCGCCCGCCACCGCCACGACATGCGTGACCTTCTCAACCAAGAGACCGCACTCTCAGAAGTTCGCTTTGCAACATTCCCGCCGGGGACGTCAGGCAGAGTCAGCCCCACTTGTCCCGAAAACGAAGGTTTTGGGGACGGCGGGGGAGTGGCAAGCCCATTCGGTGTCGGCGCCCGCAGGCCCTGGACACCTATGAAGCGGAGTCCTAGGACGCCAAGGGCGGATCCTCGGGTGCGACAGCAGGCCAACCGCTGCGATCAATCTGCCGTACAAAGGCGTAGAGCATGCCCATGTGGTGTCCAACGTCTGTCGCGGTGTAGAGGTAGCCCTCAACACGGGTGGTTGGGAAATGCGCTCCACTCTGCAGGCGGACCTGATTAAAGGTGTCTTGGCTATATCCAAGTTGGCCGAGGTCATTGACTCGTCGCCAGGCTGAACCCATGTCATCCGGTTGACCGGGTTCGTGCCCATAGTCGCCGTCGTGCATCTCGAAGAATCGGCGCATTGGATGTTTGTCCGAAACCATCCGTTCTTGCAGAAGTGAATCCAGCTCGCGGTGAAACCAGGGCAATCCCCGCTCCAAGCGTTGCAGCCGGACGTACTGGTCCAGAGTGTTCCAATCCCGAACCGCTGCAAGCCATTGCAGTCGTAGGTCGGAAGCCTCGCCAACCTGTCGCATCATGTCCTGAAGTGCGTCGCTCCAAACACTGGACTGGCCCTGCACGAACGCAATAAGTTCTTGGAACTCGTCGGGCGTTAGTTCGGTGCCATACCTGTTGATGCCTTGCCACGTCTCATCGTGGACGGCCTGAATTCGCTCGCTGCATGTCCTCATCGCGTCAATCCGCTGCGGGCCGCACAGGGTGGTGATCGCATCGCGAAACTGGTTCCAAGCAATCTGCGAAACCGCATTGACCCGGTCTGCTGCGGCCTTGTCGTCGCGTTCGCTAGCAAGCGTAGCGAGTACAACGAGCGCGAATGGCACACCAATGAGGAAGCCAGTCAAGCCCGCGAGGATGTTAGGTATGTAAGCATAGGTTTCCATCCACTTGGCGCCGGTCAGGTCCGCTTGTAGACACACGGCGAAGAGCATCAGGCCGAACCCCAGCATGACCCAGATCAGGATCTTGGTGAGGCGCCCGAAATTACGGAAGGCATTTGAAACCCCTCCGGGTTTGACTGCAGGCGGGTGGCGCGTCGGCCATTTCGTTGTCCCGGCCCTATTCAATCGGCCCCCTGGAACAACTCATCCCATCCAACCTCCGCCCCCATCATGTGAGGATCATCAGTCTCCCATGGTGCCGTCTCACAAACGACCGGTTGCGGTAGACCCGTGAAGCTCACCTCCTACCGCCTCATCACCGCAGGAACCGACTTTCGCATCCAACGTCCGGCGTACGCCCATGTTTTATCGTGGCGGGAAACCCGCGCAGCTTAAGGTCGTTACATGGCACAGCAGCCCAGGCCCTTGTGGTACGACCCGGACGTGTTCGAGGGAGTCATGGCTTTTTCGTTCGCCCTGCCGTACGCGCTTCCATTGGCTGGATACAACCTGCTCGTCATCGAAGACGAGTACCTGAGCCAGCGCGGAGCATCACCTCAAGACTTCGATCACAAGTGGATGCAGACACCATTCAATTGTCTGACCCGATGGGTCATCCAAAAAACCGAACCCAACCCTGTTCTAGTTGATTCAGTGCTCGCATCTTCGGTGCTCAGCACCCTCACCGGCCACGAACCACCGGATAAGCCGCTTTCCGACGCCGGGACCAGCCATGATCGATCGGTCGCTGTGGTCATGGTCCCGGTAAAGACCCGAGCCGCCGGTTTCGCACCACCGCACGACGGCAAGGTTGACCCTTTGACCGTCGCGCACTGGCTGATTGCCGACGTCGCCCGGTCGTTGCGGATCGAGTCATGGGCCCCACTGCCAGACCTGCACTACCCGGCCCTGAGCCCGATCGTCCCCGTCGCGTTCGGCGCCGGCCCAAACTTCGACGAAATGCAGTTCGGAGGGCAATATGCACTGCTATTGGACCATTTACCGAACCGACTTGGTGGCGGGAATCAACACACAACTAACCACGACACGGTCGGGCAGATCTTCGGCCAGCTCACGCGCGGCAGCATCAGCGCCCTAATCCGGGATCACATGTGTCGGGCGTGGGCCGAACAAGTCGCTGGGGACAGTCGGGCAAGTATTTTGAGCTCAGCGATCGCCTGCGAACTCATGCTGGACAGCGTCCTGGCCGCGATGCTGTGGGAGGAAGGGAAGTCAGTCGAAGAGGCCGCCAAGATATGGGCAGATCACAGCTCCATCACAGTTCGCGTCAAACGCCTTTACGCAACGCGACTCCTAGGAAACTGGTCACTTGAAGGCACGGGCCCGATAGCGCGATGGCTCAAACATATTGTTTACGTGCGCAACAGCGTGATTCACTCCGGCCGGACACCCTCCCCAAGCGAAGTCAACATTGCAGGTCCAACTTCTGCCGGCATCACCGGCTTCGTCGCTTCGCGCCTCGTAGCCAGGTGGGAGAAATATCCCAAGACGATGTCTGTCCTTTGCGGCCCGACTTCTGTTCGGCAGCATGCCTCCAAGAAGAAGCAGGATGCGATTCTCCAGGAGTTGGAGCGCTGCTCACCCTTCGCCGTCGATTTTCACAAATGGCGCGACGAGTGGCTCGAAGCGCGGCAATTGATTTAAATCGCTGCTGCGGTCTGGGGTCGAGGGCGTTCATACGTGCGCCTTACGTAATTGCGTCCCAAGCATCGCCGGTATCCGCCCCACCCCTCCGTGAAGGAGGAGTTGCCCGCCGTGCGGGCTTGGCGCGCCGAGCTCAGCTGCGCACCGCATTCCCGTTGGTATCCTTCCGAACGAGCCCTAACCTCATCGAGTGCGGCCGGACCGCAACACGGATCCGGTAGAGGCACCACGCTTGCTGCACCGTCCGACGGGCCACGCGAAGATTGGACAAGAACAACCCCCGGTCCGGTACCACGGCACTCATCCTGCCGTGTTCATAGACATCAATGCTGTCGACTTCCGTGATGATTGTCTGCAGCGCCCACGTCTTTGCATGGCTGACACCCGCACAGACTCGCCACGCAGTCAGCAATGACTCGGGATGTCCCGGAAGATCGTCGATTGACTCGATCAGCGCCTCGAACCCACCAGCCTTTCCCTTTGCCGGATCGATGCCCACCCTCGCCGCGGCGTTGGTCGCCCATTGCTGTCGCTCGTCGTGCTCCCCACCGTCGTCAAGCGGTGTTCCGCTGAACGCCTTCGCGGAGTAGCGCCACGACTCGCGATGCTGGACAAGCAGGCGCGCGAGCCGTGTGTCGACGTCCTCGGGCGCCAATAGCCACACTGCGGATCCGGCAGACTCATAGACGGCGCGCAGCAGTGCGAACTGCGGAGTCATCCAACTACCGCTGAGCACCAGTGCGCACGCCGCATCCACGCACTCGACGGCTTGACCTAAACCGCGCCGAGCCACCGACGTCGCCCAGATTTCAGGAAACCTGCCTTCGTCTTCGGCGAGATCACTGCCGGGTTCAGCGTGGCCGTCTGGCCGCTCCCGCACCAGAGCACCGCATTCCAGCACCAGAGCCAGTTCTCGGCGGATCTCGCTGTCCACATCAAAGTCCATGGTTGCGTCCACCAAGGTGGTGTACGAGTCGGACCTGATCAGCGGTACCGGCGTGTCGTAGCCGAATGATTGAAGGTCATCGCGTGATTCTTCGAGAGACCGACCAAAGTTTCTCGAGCAAAGGAACCGACGCGATGACCACTGCCCACAATATCGACCTGCCCACCGTGCTGGCCGAACGACTCACCACCGCCCATCCCGACGTGCTGCGCGAGCTGCTCGCCACATTCATCCACACCCTGATGGGCGCTGAGGCCGACGCCCTGTGCGGCGCCGGATACGGCGAACGCAGCACCGAGCGCACCAACTCCCGCAACGGCTACCGGCACCGCCAATTCGACACCCGCGCAGGCTCATTGGATCTCGCGATCCCGAAGCTGCGCCACGGCTCCTACTTCCCGGACTGGCTGCTGGAACGCCGCAAACGCGCCGAACGGGCTCTGACCACGGTAGTCGCGACCTGCTACCTGCTGGGGGTCTCGACGCGGCGGATGGACAAGCTGGTGGAGACCCTGGGGATCACGTCGCTGTCGAAGTCCCAGGTCAGCGTGATGGCTAAGGAACTCGACGCCGCCGTCGAAGCCTTCCGCACCCGGCCCTTGGACGCCGGCCCGTACACGTTCGTGGCCGCCGACGCCCTGGTGCTCAAGGTCCGCGAGGGCGGGCGGGTGGTCAACGTGCACGCCCTGATCGCGGTCGGGGTCAACGCCGAGGGCCATCGCGAAATCCTGGGTATTGACGTCAGTACCGCCGAGGACGGAGCGGGCTGGTTGACGTTCTGGCGGTCGCTGACCGCCCGCGGCCTGTCCGGGGTCAAATTGGTCACCAGCGACGCCCATGCCGGGCTGGTAGCGGCCATTGGGGCGACGCTGCCCGGGGCGGCCTGGCAGCGGTGCAGAACGCATTACACGACCAACCTGATGGCCGTCACTCCCAAGTCGTCGTGGCCGTGGGTCCGGACATTGTTGCATTCGGTGTTCGATCAACCAGACGCTGAATCGGTTGCTGCGCAATATGATCGGATCATCGAGGCCCTCGCGGACAAGCTCCCCAAGGTCGCCGACCACCTGGAAGAAGCCCGGGCGGACCTGCTGGCGTTCACTGCGTTTCCCAAGCAGATCTGGCGCCAGATCTGGAGCAACAACCCCCAGGAACGCCTCAACAAGGAGATCCGCCGACGCACCGACGTCGTCGGCATCTTCCCCGACCGAAACGCTCTGATCCGCCTCGTCGGCGCCGTCCTGGCCGAACAACACGACGAATGGGCAGAATCGCGGCGCTACCTCGGCCTCGACGTCCTCAGCAAATCACGCACCGTCAACGACACACCGACAGAACAGGAGGCCACCCCAGCGGCACTGACCGCCTGACCCAACTACCTCGAAGAATCACACGACGACGTCGTACACCACGTCCCTGGACTTGACCAAGTCCATGATGACAATCACTACCAGGAAGGTCAGACGGAGATTCGTACCGAACATGGTGTGAGACAGGAAACGAGAGGCCGCGACCTGGGCTTACACGATGGGGCGCGGCCCCTCTGGTGAGCGTGTCATTCCTCTAGAAATGAGAAACGCTGGGTTACGCACTCGCAATCTGCAGAGCTGGCCAACCCGACAGCAAGTGAACGGGTCGAGAACGTTTCGGCGTGCCTCAGGGGGTGTTCCTGACCGGGGCGCTTACCCGTGGGGGTCGACCACCGCGCGCGGTCAAGTCCAGGGACGTGGTGTACGACGTCGTCGTGTGATTCTTCGAGGTAGTTGGGTCAGGCGGTCAGTGCCGCTGGGGTGGCCTCCTGTTCTGTCGGTGTGTCGTTGACGGTGCGTGATTTGCTGAGGACGTCGAGGCCGAGGTAGCGCCGCGATTCTGCCCATTCGTCGTGTTGTTCGGCCAGGACGGCGCCGACGAGGCGGATCAGAGCGTTTCGGTCGGGGAAGATGCCGACGACGTCGGTGCGTCGGCGGATCTCCTTGTTGAGGCGTTCCTGGGGGTTGTTGCTCCAGATCTGGCGCCAGATCTGCTTGGGAAACGCAGTGAACGCCAGCAGGTCCGCCCGGGCTTCTTCCAGGTGGTCGGCGACCTTGGGGAGCTTGTCCGCGAGGGCCTCGATGATCCGATCATATTGCGCAGCAACCGATTCAGCGTCTGGTTGATCGAACACCGAATGCAACAATGTCCGGACCCACGGCCACGACGACTTGGGAGTGACGGCCATCAGGTTGGTCGTGTAATGCGTTCTGCACCGCTGCCAGGCCGCCCCGGGCAGCGTCGCCCCAATGGCCGCTACCAGCCCGGCATGGGCGTCGCTGGTGACCAATTTGACCCCGGACAGGCCGCGGGCGGTCAGCGACCGCCAGAACGTCAACCAGCCCGCTCCGTCCTCGGCGGTACTGACGTCAATACCCAGGATTTCGCGATGGCCCTCGGCGTTGACCCCGACCGCGATCAGGGCGTGCACGTTGACCACCCGCCCGCCCTCGCGGACCTTGAGCACCAGGGCGTCGGCGGCCACGAACGTGTACGGGCCGGCGTCCAAGGGCCGGGTGCGGAAGGCTTCGACGGCGGCGTCGAGTTCCTTAGCCATCACGCTGACCTGGGACTTCGACAGCGACGTGATCCCCAGGGTCTCCACCAGCTTGTCCATCCGCCGCGTCGAGACCCCCAGCAGGTAGCAGGTCGCGACTACCGTGGTCAGAGCCCGTTCGGCGCGTTTGCGGCGTTCCAGCAGCCAGTCCGGGAAGTAGGAGCCGTGGCGCAGCTTCGGGATCGCGAGATCCAATGAGCCTGCGCGGGTGTCGAATTGGCGGTGCCGGTAGCCGTTGCGGGAGTTGGTGCGCTCGGTGCTGCGTTCGCCGTATCCGGCGCCGCACAGGGCGTCGGCCTCAGCGCCCATCAGGGTGTGGATGAATGTGGCGAGCAGCTCGCGCAGCACGTCGGGATGGGCGGTGGTGAGTCGTTCGGCCAGCACGGTGGGCAGGTCGATATTGTGGGCAGTGGTCATCGCGTCGGTTCCTTTGCTCGAGAAACTTTGGTCGGTCTCTCGAAGAATCACGCGATGACCTTCAATCATTCGGCTACGACACGCCGGTACCGCTGATCAGGTCCGACTCGTACACCACCTTGGTGGACGCAACCCCGCGCGCCAGGCCTGACCACGCTTTACCGTTGGAGTCAGCGCAGATCGCCGACGAAGGGGAGGCCAGGTGTCCACACCCCGCAGAACGCCAGTGCGAATGGCTCCTAACGATGCCGCTTTGGCTTGGGAGCTGGCGGCCATTACGCGCCCATACTTGAGCAGAGTCGACGCCGACCGAATCTATATACCCTGGGCATCGGCGAGACGTTCGCCGCAATCGACGCCCTCATCACCGCCATCGCGCGCAATCACGTTCGCCTGAGCGAAGACCTAGCGGCCACCACCGCCAGCTGGCTGGACTGCTACCTCGGACAGGAAGCCGAACCGCGTCTGCGTCATCTTCTCACTGAGGTCATAGACGCTGCGTCACAACAAACCACGTCGGTGTCAGACGACCGAAGGGGCTCAGGGCCGCAGCACAGTACCGGCATCGGTTGATTTGATTGGTCGCTAGACCGTCACGACCCAGCTTGCTGGACGGCGGGCTGAAGCCGAGAAGCGAAGCCGAGGCGTCGCCTCGTTGACCCGTATCGAGCTTTTTACGGTCTGCGCGACCTGCCGATTCTTCACCCAAGCGCGCTACTACGGCCGTATCTCGGGAACTGTGAATGAGTGCGGTTAACGTACTCATGCACTTCGGAAGTTCGCGCGGCAACATCGCTCTTGCGGTGCGGGTGTCTCAGCCGGGAGGAGCCCATCCTCGCCACTGAGTTACGACGCGCTGCTGCGCAACGCCCGCCAATAGCTGAAGCCGCAACGTGCGAGTGATCTCGATGATCGTCACGTCGTGGGTTCGAATTCCCATAGCTCGGGTGGGCCGCTGAGGCCCTTGGGACGGGGAAGTACGTGTGGTGGTCGGTGGGGTCGAGGGCGAGTGTGTGGGCGCCGTCGGCCAGGTGCGCCGACCCTCGCGGTGTGAGATGACCGCGGTCGTAGTCGAAGACGTTCACCCAGCCGCTCTCGGCGGCGACGTAGACGCGGTGGGCGGTGGCGTCGTTCACCAGAACATCCGGTGCCTCGCCAACCTTCCGGCGGTCGACCACCGCCCGGTTGACCAAGCCGACGGTGACCACGGTGGCATTGGACTCACAGCCGACGAACGTTACTTGCTCGGCGTTGTCGAGCGCCTGTCCGTGCGGATGGTCGCAGCCCGGGGTCGGGATTCGTTCGGTGACGGTGTAGGCGTCGGGGTCGACGACGGCGAGTTCGTTTCGGCCCTGCACCGCGACGACCATTTGGTCGAGGAAACCGTCGTAGACGACATTGCCCACCTCGCCGCCGAGCGCGATGGTGGTGCGGACCGCCCAGTGTTGGCATCGATCACCGATTCACTGCCCGCGCTTTCGTTGGTTGTCCAGACGGTGTTCCGTATCGGGTCGAAGGCCAAACCGTCGAGATAGGTGCCGGTGGTAGCGCGGAACACCACGTGGCCGGTGTCCTGGTCGAGGGCGACGAGCTGGTTAGCGCCGGTCGCGGTGGCATAGACCCGATGTGCACTGGGGACGGCGATGACGCCGTGCATGTCGGGCAGCCCCGGGATGGTCCTCACCACCGCCTTGCTCCGCAGGTCGACGTCGATGACTTCGCCGGCACCCATGTGGGCGATGAACAGTCGACTCCGCCCGACGTCGAGTGCCATGTAGTCGAATCGGACCGTGCCGCCGGTCAGAGCGGTCTCGCCGACACGCCGCAGCGGAAGGTCGCCGTCGGACTGCGGTGGGCTCGAACAGCTCGCCAACGCGGCGCAGAGCACCGCAACAAAGTTCCGCGCTAGATGCCGCCTCATCGCCACTCCTTCCCGCTGAACCAAGCAGCGTCCAGTCGGCGCGAAAGGTGCTGAAGACACGGACAGCCGGCCAGTGCTGCAGCGGCCCCCAGGACAGCGCACATATCCAGGATGCGGAGGACTGGCCACTGGCGGGCGAAGATGGCCATAAGGGGCCCGCGACAAATCTTGGCGTTCAAGCGCCGGCACTCTTTTATCTGCTTATGTACGCAGATAATGGTCTGGCTGGGCCCTTGGCCGAAGAACAAGTGAGGGCAACGCAGAGCCAATGAAACGCGCGCACGACGGGACCTCGCCGATAGTGATGACCCGACGGCGATTCGAGCACTGATCGGACGCTTGCAGGATGTGGACGAATGGGAGGTCAAGTCCAGGGACGTGGTGTACGACGTCGTCGTGTGATTCTTCGAGGTAGTTGGGTCAGGCGGTCAGTGCCGCTGGGGTGGCCTCCTGTTCTGTCGGTGTGTCGTTGACGGTGCGTGATTTGCTGAGGACGTCGAGGCCGAGGTAGCGCCGCGATTCTGCCCATTCGTCGTGTTGTTCGGCCAGGACGGCGCCGACGAGGCGGATCAGAGCGTTTCGGTCGGGGAAGATGCCGACGACGTCGGTGCGTCGGCGGATCTCCTTGTTGAGGCGTTCCTGGGGGTTGTTGCTCCAGATCTGGCGCCAGATCTGCTTGGGAAACGCAGTGAACGCCAGCAGGTCCGCCCGGGCTTCTTCCAGGTGGTCGGCGACCTTGGGGAGCTTGTCCGCGAGGGCCTCGATGATCCGATCATATTGCGCAGCAACCGATTCAGCGTCTGGTTGATCGAACACCGAATGCAACAATGTCCGGACCCACGGCCACGACGACTTGGGAGTGACGGCCATCAGGTTGGTCGTGTAATGCGTTCTGCACCGCTGCCAGGCCGCCCCGGGCAGCGTCGCCCCAATGGCCGCTACCAGCCCGGCATGGGCGTCGCTGGTGACCAATTTGACCCCGGACAGGCCGCGGGCGGTCAGCGACCGCCAGAACGTCAACCAGCCCGCTCCGTCCTCGGCGGTACTGACGTCAATACCCAGGATTTCGCGATGGCCCTCGGCGTTGACCCCGACCGCGATCAGGGCGTGCACGTTGACCACCCGCCCGCCCTCGCGGACCTTGAGCACCAGGGCGTCGGCGGCCACGAACGTGTACGGGCCGGCGTCCAAGGGCCGGGTGCGGAAGGCTTCGACGGCGGCGTCGAGTTCCTTAGCCATCACGCTGACCTGGGACTTCGACAGCGACGTGATCCCCAGGGTCTCCACCAGCTTGTCCATCCGCCGCGTCGAGACCCCCAGCAGGTAGCAGGTCGCGACTACCGTGGTCAGAGCCCGTTCGGCGCGTTTGCGGCGTTCCAGCAGCCAGTCCGGGAAGTAGGAGCCGTGGCGCAGCTTCGGGATCGCGAGATCCAATGAGCCTGCGCGGGTGTCGAATTGGCGGTGCCGGTAGCCGTTGCGGGAGTTGGTGCGCTCGGTGCTGCGTTCGCCGTATCCGGCGCCGCACAGGGCGTCGGCCTCAGCGCCCATCAGGGTGTGGATGAATGTGGCGAGCAGCTCGCGCAGCACGTCGGGATGGGCGGTGGTGAGTCGTTCGGCCAGCACGGTGGGCAGGTCGATATTGTGGGCAGTGGTCATCGCGTCGGTTCCTTTGCTCGAGAAACTTTGGTCGGTCTCTCGAAGAATCACGCGATGACCTTCAATCATTCGGCTACGACACGCCGGTACCGCTGATCAGGTCCGACTCGTACACCACCTTGGTGGACGCAACCCCGCGCGCCAGGCCTGACCACGCTTTACCGTTGGAGTCAGCGCAGATCGCCGACGAAGGGGAGGCCAGGTGTCCACACCCCGCAGAACGCCAGTGCGAATGGCTCCTAACGATGCCGCTTTGGCTTGGGAGCTGGCGGCCATTACGCGCCCATACTTGAGCAGAGTCGACGCCGACCGAATCTATATACCCTGGGCATCGGCGAGACGTTCGCCGCAATCGACGCCCTCATCACCGCCATCGCGCGCAATCACGTTCGCCTGAGCGAAGACCTAGCGGCCACCACCGCCAGCTGGCTGGACTGCTACCTCGGACAGGAAGCCGAACCGCGTCTGCGTCATCTTCTCACTGAGGTCATAGACGCTGCGTCACAACAAACCACGTCGGTGTCAGACGACCGAAGGGGCTCAGGGCCGCAGCACAGTACCGGCATCGGTTGATTTGATTGGTCGCTAGACCGTCACGACCCAGCTTGCTGGACGGCGGGCTGAAGCCGAGAAGCGAAGCCGAGGCGTCGCCTCGTTGACCCGTATCGAGCTTTTTACGGTCTGCGCGACCTGCCGATTCTTCACCCAAGCGCGCTACTACGGCCGTATCTCGGGAACTGTGAATGAGTGCGGTTAACGTACTCATGCACTTCGGAAGTTCGCGCGGCAACATCGCTCTTGCGGTGCGGGTGTCTCAGCCGGGAGGAGCCCATCCTCGCCACTGAGTTACGACGCGCTGCTGCGCAACGCCCGCCAATAGCTGAAGCCGCAACGTGCGAGTGATCTCGATGATCGTCACGTCGTGGGTTCGAATTCCCATAGCTCGGGTGGGCCGCTGAGGCCCTTGGGACGGGGAAGTACGTGTGGTGGTCGGTGGGGTCGAGGGCGAGTGTGTGGGCGCCGTCGGCCAGGTGCGCCGACCCTCGCGGTGTGAGATGACCGCGGTCGTAGTCGAAGACGTTCACCCAGCCGCTCTCGGCGGCGACGTAGACGCGGTGGGCGGTGGCGTCGTTCACCAGAACATCCGGTGCCTCGCCAACCTTCCGGCGGTCGACCACCGCCCGGTTGACCAAGCCGACGGTGACCACGGTGGCATTGGACTCACAGCCGACGAACGTTACTTGCTCGGCGTTGTCGAGCGCCTGTCCGTGCGGATGGTCGCAGCCCGGGGTCGGGATTCGTTCGGTGACGGTGTAGGCGTCGGGGTCGACGACGGCGAGTTCGTTTCGGCCCTGCACCGCGACGACCATTTGGTCGAGGAAACCGTCGTAGACGACATTGCCCACCTCGCCGCCGAGCGCGATGGTGGTGCGGACCGCCCAGTGTTGGCATCGATCACCGATTCACTGCCCGCGCTTTCGTTGGTTGTCCAGACGGTGTTCCGTATCGGGTCGAAGGCCAAACCGTCGAGATAGGTGCCGGTGGTAGCGCGGAACACCACGTGGCCGGTGTCCTGGTCGAGGGCGACGAGCTGGTTAGCGCCGGTCGCGGTGGCATAGACCCGATGTGCACTGGGGACGGCGATGACGCCGTGCATGTCGGGCAGCCCCGGGATGGTCCTCACCACCGCCTTGCTCCGCAGGTCGACGTCGATGACTTCGCCGGCACCCATGTGGGCGATGAACAGTCGACTCCGCCCGACGTCGAGTGCCATGTAGTCGAATCGGACCGTGCCGCCGGTCAGAGCGGTCTCGCCGACACGCCGCAGCGGAAGGTCGCCGTCGGACTGCGGTGGGCTCGAACAGCTCGCCAACGCGGCGCAGAGCACCGCAACAAAGTTCCGCGCTAGATGCCGCCTCATCGCCACTCCTTCCCGCTGAACCAAGCAGCGTCCAGTCGGCGCGAAAGGTGCTGAAGACACGGACAGCCGGCCAGTGCTGCAGCGGCCCCCAGGACAGCGCACATATCCAGGATGCGGAGGACTGGCCACTGGCGGGCGAAGATGGCCATAAGGGGCCCGCGACAAATCTTGGCGTTCAAGCGCCGGCACTCTTTTATCTGCTTATGTACGCAGATAATGGTCTGGCTGGGCCCTTGGCCGAAGAACAAGTGAGGGCAACGCAGAGCCAATGAAACGCGCGCACGACGGGACCTCGCCGATAGTGATGACCCGACGGCGATTCGAGCACTGATCGGACGCTTGCAGGATGTGGACGAATGGGAGGTCAAGTCCAGGGACGTGGTGTACGACGTCGTCGTGTGATTCTTCGAGGTAGTTGGGTCAGGCGGTCAGTGCCGCTGGGGTGGCCTCCTGTTCTGTCGGTGTGTCGTTGACGGTGCGTGATTTGCTGAGGACGTCGAGGCCGAGGTAGCGCCGCGATTCTGCCCATTCGTCGTGTTGTTCGGCCAGGACGGCGCCGACGAGGCGGATCAGAGCGTTTCGGTCGGGGAAGATGCCGACGACGTCGGTGCGTCGGCGGATCTCCTTGTTGAGGCGTTCCTGGGGGTTGTTGCTCCAGATCTGGCGCCAGATCTGCTTGGGAAACGCAGTGAACGCCAGCAGGTCCGCCCGGGCTTCTTCCAGGTGGTCGGCGACCTTGGGGAGCTTGTCCGCGAGGGCCTCGATGATCCGATCATATTGCGCAGCAACCGATTCAGCGTCTGGTTGATCGAACACCGAATGCAACAATGTCCGGACCCACGGCCACGACGACTTGGGAGTGACGGCCATCAGGTTGGTCGTGTAATGCGTTCTGCACCGCTGCCAGGCCGCCCCGGGCAGCGTCGCCCCAATGGCCGCTACCAGCCCGGCATGGGCGTCGCTGGTGACCAATTTGACCCCGGACAGGCCGCGGGCGGTCAGCGACCGCCAGAACGTCAACCAGCCCGCTCCGTCCTCGGCGGTACTGACGTCAATACCCAGGATTTCGCGATGGCCCTCGGCGTTGACCCCGACCGCGATCAGGGCGTGCACGTTGACCACCCGCCCGCCCTCGCGGACCTTGAGCACCAGGGCGTCGGCGGCCACGAACGTGTACGGGCCGGCGTCCAAGGGCCGGGTGCGGAAGGCTTCGACGGCGGCGTCGAGTTCCTTAGCCATCACGCTGACCTGGGACTTCGACAGCGACGTGATCCCCAGGGTCTCCACCAGCTTGTCCATCCGCCGCGTCGAGACCCCCAGCAGGTAGCAGGTCGCGACTACCGTGGTCAGAGCCCGTTCGGCGCGTTTGCGGCGTTCCAGCAGCCAGTCCGGGAAGTAGGAGCCGTGGCGCAGCTTCGGGATCGCGAGATCCAATGAGCCTGCGCGGGTGTCGAATTGGCGGTGCCGGTAGCCGTTGCGGGAGTTGGTGCGCTCGGTGCTGCGTTCGCCGTATCCGGCGCCGCACAGGGCGTCGGCCTCAGCGCCCATCAGGGTGTGGATGAATGTGGCGAGCAGCTCGCGCAGCACGTCGGGATGGGCGGTGGTGAGTCGTTCGGCCAGCACGGTGGGCAGGTCGATATTGTGGGCAGTGGTCATCGCGTCGGTTCCTTTGCTCGAGAAACTTTGGTCGGTCTCTCGAAGAATCACGCGATGACCTTCAATCATTCGGCTACGACACGCCGGTACCGCTGATCAGGTCCGACTCGTACACCACCTTGGTGGACGCAACCGAATGGGAAAGCCGTCGCATCGCGCAGGCACGTCAACAAGTGAAGACAGAGGCACAGAGCAGACGCGGCCGCTACTTCGCGGATGCACGCACGTCGATCACGGCGATGCGAGATCGCGGCGAGACGCTGGCGGCGATCGCGGAACTGGTCGGCGTCGACGTCAGGAAGCTGCGCGCGCTGCTACGCGGCAACGTTGTGAAACCAGATGCTTCGCAGGCGCATACGGGCGGCGACCGCGCAGGCACGGAATGGCCGCGGTGTGTGCGATGCAATGCGCTGATGCTGGATCCTGAAGACCGACCACGTCGCGGACGCCGCCGGCTCTACTGCTCGGACACGTGCCGGCGTGACTCGTCTGCGGCCCGCATGGCCGCTGAGCGCCATGGCACGCCCATCCACGTCATCGAGGTCCCGCGAGCCGTTTCAGCCGCCGCATGTGAAGCGTTGCAATCGGATGAACCCGTGCCGGTAACCGGGCTCGACGCCGCCGACATCGCGTGTCGGGACGAACAAGCGCTGCGCCTGGTGTTGGCGAGGCTCACGGAGCGGGCGCAACGTAAAGACCTCGACCGACCCACCCTGACGGCGGCGCGTGATCTCGCCAGAGCTGTCGATCCGTATCGCACCTGAACCCGTTCAGCGTCACCTGGCGCGGTGGTGGCGCAGCGGGCTGCCCTGGCGCCGCTGTGTCGGCCTGCACGCGGTGAGACTGCCGTCTGCCCTGCCCAATGCGTGTGCTGTCAACGCGGCAATCTCTGCGGGAAGGTCGACCGCGAAGCGGAGCTCCAGCTCGTCGAGCACGTCTCGTCGCGCTGCCGCAAGCAAGGACTTCGCGTCGTCACGATGCGGAAGAACTCCGTGGTCGCGCACGTAGCGATCTGCGACGGTGTCGGCAAGATCATCCAATGAGGTTGTGAGAAGGAGGGCGTCCTCGTCCGCGTGGCTCGCCGCGAACTCCTCACACCGGTCCCGTGGCCACGTCGGCGGGAAAGCGAGCCCCGGTCAGATACCAGCGTTTGATGGCAGCCTGCAGAGCACCTGACCACCCATAGTCAGGCCAGTCATGAACCACCCCCTGGACGATCGCTTCGGCGGTCCTCACGCTGGACACGTACGCGGACTTGTTCCCGGACGACCTCGAGCAGGTTTCTACGGCTTTGGATGCCGCCAGAAGTAAGTCTCTCTGGGCTGCTGCGGACCAGCTGCGGACTGGAGAGGATGAAGGCCCTGAACCGGATAACCGGTCAGGGCCTCTCACCTGCGATCACACGAGTCGGGGTGGCGGGATTCGAACCCACGACCTCTTCGTCCCGAACGAAGCGCGCTACCAAGCTGCGCCACACCCCGCTGAAAGCCACGACAGCGTATCGCACCGGGGGCATCGGAAGCCAAACGCCTCCTCGCGGGCGTGTACCTGCAGGACGCAACGGGTAACCGTAGGCATCGACGCGGACGCGCGACGAGCCGGCGGAGACGTCAGATGCGGCAGGTCACCATTCGATCACCGCGCGGCGTGGGATGAAACGAGACCGTCGGCGACGTTCGGATGATCAACGAAGACGTGCACACCGCACGTTGCGGAAGAGGAGAACTTCGATGACCGGCTTGGGAGCGGCTCTCTACGGTGGTTTCTTCGGCCTTGCGGCGCTGTGGTTGTTCCTGACCTCGGACGCCGTGGGGCGCAAGCAGGACAGGAAGTACGAGGCCGACGGCGGCTACGACGGCCAGGCGCCGGACGTCTCGAACGCGGCGAGCGTTGCCAACGACTCCGACGGATCCAGCCCGGAACTGGTGAGCCACGCGGCGTCGAAGTAGGTGTCGGCGTAGCGATCGCCGCTGTCGGCGATCAGCGTGACGACCGATCCGCTACGTCCCGCCGCCACCATCTCGGCAATCAGCCCAAAGGCGCCCCATACGTTGGTGCCCGTCGAGGGTCCGACGCGTCGGCCCAACACCGCGCTGACGTGGTGGGCGGCGGCGACGGACGCCCGATCGGGCACCTGGACCATGCGGTCGACCACCTCGGGCAGGAACGACGGCTCGACGCGCGGCCGCCCGATCCCCTCGATGCGCGACGACGACCCGTTGACGTCGCGGCCCTGGGCGTAGGACGGGAAGAACGCGGAGTTCTCCGGATCCACGACGCACAGCTGGGTCCGATGGCGCCGGTAGCGGATGAAGCGGCCGATCGTCGCGCTGGTGCCGCCGGTACCCGCACCGACCACGATCCAGTCCGGGCAGGGGTGGGTCTCGTAGCGCATCTGGTCGTAGATCGACTCGGCGATGTTATTGTTGCCGCGCCAGTCGGTGGCCCGCTCGGCGTTGGTGAATTGATCGAGGTAGTGGCCGCCGGTCTCCTCGGCGAGACGCTCGGCCTCCGCGTAGACCTGCGCGGCGTCGGCGACGAAGTGGCACCGCCCGCCTTGGGATTCGATGAGCGCGATCTTCGTCGCGCTGGTCGATGACGGCATGACCGCGATGAACGGCAGGTCGAGCATGGCGGCGAAGTACGCCTCGGACACCGCCGTCGACCCGGACGACGCTTCGATGACGGTGGTGTTCTCGTCGATCCAGCCGTTGCAGAGCCCGTAGAGGAACAGCGACCGCGCCAACCGGTGCTTGAGGCTGCCGGTGATGTGCGTGGTCTCGTCCTTGAGGTACAGCTGTACGTCGGCGTCGGGACCGCTCCACGCCGACGGCAGCGGATACCGCAGCAGGTGCGTGTCCGCGCTGCGGCGGGCGTCGGCCTCGATCAGCCGGATGGCGTCGTCCACCCAGGCGCGTGGCCGGGAACGCGAGGCGATCGACCCGCGTGCCGTCACCGCGCCGAGACGGTGGGCTGCGAGACGCCCGCCTTGCTTCCTGCGCGTCCGCCGCCGGTGGGCGCCGCGACGAGGGTCAGCAGGGTGGCCTCGGGGCGGCAGCAGAACCGCACCGGGGCGTACGGCGAGGTGCCGATGCCGGCCGACACGTGCAATTGCATCGAGGAGCCCCACCGCGACGCCCCCTTGGCGCGCGACGGGTCGAGGTCGCAGTTGGTCACCACGGCGCCGCGGAACGGCAGGCACAGCTGCCCGCCGTGGGTGTGCCCGGCCATCACGAGCTGGTAGCCGTCGGCGGCGAACCGGTCCAGCACGCGCACGTACGGCGCGTGGGTGATGCCGAGGGAGAGGTTGGCGGCCGGGTTGGGTCGTCCCGCGATGGTGTCGTAGCGGTCGCGGACCAGGTGCGGATCGTCGACGCCGGCCGCGGCGATCACCAGGCCGTTGACGTCGATCTCCCGGCGGGTGTGCGTCATGTCCAGCCAGCCGCGCTCGGTGAACGCCGCGCGCAGGTCCTGCCACGGCAGCGGTGCACCCGTGACGCGCTTGGACTTGTCGAACAGGTAGCTCGTCGGGTTCTTCGGCTTGGGCCCGAAGTAGTCGTTGCTGCCGAACACGAAGAGCCCGGGTACCGACAGCAGGTCACCCATGGCCTGCACGACCGCGGGCACGGCCTTCGGGTGGGCGAGGTTGTCGCCGGTGTTGACCACCAGGTCGGGGCTCCACCGCGCGAGGTCCCGCAGCCACCCCTGCTTGCGACGCTGACCCGGGCGCATGTGGAAGTCGGACAGGTGCAGGACGCGCAGCGGCGACGACCCGGGGGTGAGCACCGGCATCGTCACCTCGCGCACGACGTAGGCGTTGCGTTCGATGAGCGAGCCGTAGGCGAGCCCCGCGACCAGCGTGCCTGCGGCGGCCACGGCCGAGTTCAGCACGGCCGAATTCTTCCTGACCGACGTCTTCATGACCGAGGTGGAGGCGGACATGTACGCAGCTTACTGCGGCAGCCGGACGCTGACCGCTTCTCCGAGCGGGGCGTCACCAATCCGGCAGTGCCGTCACCATTGCAATGCCGTCACCATTGCAGCGCCGTCACCACTGCGGGATTGCGGCGTCACCACCGAGGGGACCGTCACGGCGGCGGGGGAGGCGGCGGGGGGCCGAGCACCGGCACGGTGATCGGCGGCAGGCCCGGGATGTTCACCACCGTCGACCCGACCTCGGGCGGCGGGGCGTTCGGGTCCAGCCCCGGAATCGGGATGCCCGCCGGCGGTGGCGGGGGCGGCGGCGCGATGCCGTTGCTCACCTGGATCGTGATGATGGCGCCCGGGATGGTCTGGCCGGACGGCGACGTCCCGACGACCGTGCCCGCCGACGACGAGCTGTTCACCGGGGTGGACTGGTCGGCGACCTGGAACCCGGCCTCGCGCAGGCGCTGCCGCGCCAGACCCTCGGACATGCCCGCGATGCTGGGCACCCTCGAGCCGGGCGAGCCGTCGACGTAACGGGGATCGGTCGGGGGCAGCGCCACGGTGTCCGGCGTGATCGGCTTCATCGCCGTGAACCACGTCCGCGCCGGCTCGTTGCCGCCGAACAGGTCGCCGGATCCGCACTGACGCAGCGGGAACGAGCACAGCTCACCGGGGCTGGTCGAGTCGTCGTAGATGTAGTTGGCTGCGGCGAACTCGTTGGTGAAGCCGAGGAAGCCCGACGAGCGGTGCGCCTCGGTGGTCCCCGTCTTGCCCGACATCGGCAGCGTCCAGCCCACCGAGCCCGCCGAGCCGGCCGCGGTGCCGGAGCCGGTGTCGTCCTTGCTCATGGCGTTGGCCAGAGTGTTGGCGAGACCTTCGGGGACCACCTGCTCACAGGTCTCGGTGGTCACCGACACCTCTTGGCCGCGGCGGTCGAAGACCTTGTCGATCGGGTTCGGCGGGCACCAGACCCCGTTCGATCCGAGCGTGGCGGCGACGTTGGACAGCTCCAGCGCGTTGACCTCGATGGGGCCGAGGGTGAAGGAGCCGAGGTTCTGCCGCTTGACGAAGTCGGCGAGGCTCTCGTTGCTCTGCGGGTCGTAGTCGCGGGCGGTGCCGGGCAGCGCGTAGGAGCGCAGCCCGAGCTTGACGGCCATGTCGACGGTCCGCTGCACCCCGATCTGGGAGATCAGCTTCGCGAACGCCGTGTTGGGGGAGGTGGCCAACGCGTCGGTCACGCTCATCTGGCCGCGGTAGTTGCCGGCGTTCTGCACGCACCAGGTGGCGGGTGGGCAGCCCTTCGCGCCGCCGCTGCCCAGGCCCTTCGCCTCGAAACGGCCGGGGGCGTCGAGCTGGGCGTTGATGCCCATGCCCATGTCGAGCGCCGCCGCGACCGTGAAGACCTTGAAGATCGAACCGGCGCCGTCACCGACGAGGGAGAACGGCTGCGGCTGCATGGTCTCGCCGGCATCGAGGTTGAGGCCGTAGGTGCGGTTGCTCGCCATCGCGACCACGGGGTGCGACGTCTTGCCGGGCTTGATCACGCTCATCACGCTGGCCACGCCGTCGAGGTCGGGCGCGGCGATGCCGTCGATCGACGACTTGACCTGCGCCTGCACGTTCGGGTCGAGCGTGGTGCGGATCAGGTAGCCACCCTTGGCGACCTGCTCCTTGCTGATGCCGGCGCGGGCCAGGTACTCGAGCACGTAGTCGCAGAAGAAGGCGCGGTCACCGGCGGCGATGCAGCCGCGCGGCAGTTCCTGCGGCTGCGGCAGCACGCCCAGCGGCTGCTCCTTGGCCGCCCGAAGCGCCTCGGCCTCCTGCGGAACGTTCTGAATCATCGTGTCGAGGACCAGGTTCCGCCGGGCCAGGGCGCCGTCGGGGTTGGTGTACGGGTTCAGGGTGCTGGTGGATTGCACCATGCCGGCGAGCAGGGCGGCCTGCTGCCAGTTCAGCGCCGAGGCGTCGATGCCGAAGTAGGTCTGGGCGGCGTCCTGGACGCCGAAGGCCCCGTTGCCGAACGACACCAGGTTCAGGTAGCGCGTGAGGATCTCGGGCTTGGTGAACGTCTTGTCGAGCGTCAGCGCCATGCGGATCTCGCGCAGCTTGCGCGCGGGCGTCGTCTCGATCGCCGCGCGTTTCTCCGCCTCGGTCTGGGCGACCACCAGCAGCTGATAGTTCTTGATGTACTGCTGCTCGATGGTCGATCCGCCGCGGGTGTCGGCGGCGCCGGACAGGTAGCCGGACAGGCCGGTCAGGGTGCCTTGCCAGTCGACGCCGTTGTGGTCGGCGAAGCGCTTGTCCTCGATGGAGACGATCGCGAGCTTCATGGTGTTGGCGATCTGCTCGCTGGGCACCTCGAAGCGGCGCTGGTTGTAGAGCCATGCGATCGGGTTGCCCGCGGCGTCGGTCATGGTCGAGACGGCGGGTACCTCGCCCTCGACGAGCTGTGCCGATCCGTTGGCGACGACGTCGGACGCGCGGTTCGACGCGAGGCCGATCCCGCCGATGACGGGGAACATCAGTGCCGCCGCGATGACGCTGGCCAGAAGGCAGCACCAGGCCAGCTTGATCACCGTGACCGCAGTCGGCGGTCGTGTCGGCGGGTGCTCGGGCATGGGTTACAGACTAGCGAGGTCGCCAAGGCCGGACTGCCACGACGGCGGGAGCCCGCTGCCGCACCGCGGCGGGGGTGTGGCAATCACGCGGTGTCGTGGCGAATCGACGCCGGTGGGACGGGCTGCGCGACGCGGTGCGGCGGCAGAGGCCGATTGACGGCACGGTCGTCCCAGAAAATCGTGATTTGACTGTTGCGCAAAACCCCTGTGACCACCTAGCTTGGACACACAGTGCGATCTAGATAACACTACTGGACGCAATGTGGCGTAGATCGCACAAGCTTTCTACACCTGAGAAGGCCCGTCGAAGCAACGGCGGCTGGACGGAGGGATCGCAGGTGTCAGCAACTCGGCCCGCGGCGCGTAAGACCACCACTTGTTCCCCGGTCGCTGGAGTCATCCAGGGTGCCGAGGCCGAGGCCCGCATCGCCTGGGTGTCCCAGGCCAGATGCCGGCAGGCAGATCCCGATGAGTTGTTCGTCCGCGGCGCCGCCCAGCGCAAGGCGGCCGTCATCTGCCGGCACTGCCCCGTGATCGCGGAGTGTGGCGCCGATGCGCTCGACAACCGCGTGGAGTTCGGCGTGTGGGGTGGCATGACCGAGCGTCAGCGCCGGGCCCTGCTCAAGCAGCATCCCGAGGTCGTCTCCTGGGCCGAGTTCTTCACGACGCAGCGCAAGCACCGCAGCGCGGTCTGAGCGCGGCACCGCCTCAGGCGGCGTCGGTGTCGCCGGTGATCTGATCGGCAATGGCGCGCAGCGCCTCGAGGTCGGAGACGTCGAACGGCAGTGACGGCACGCCCACGATGGCGACGCTCGGGTTCGCGCCGGTGAACCGCGACAGCAGCCGCACCTCGCGCTTGGCGGTCATCGCCCGGTCCGCGTGGATCCGCAGCACCGCCGCGGTGAGCGGGTCGCCGGATGCCGCGCCGTCCGCGGCGTCGCGGGCGCGATCCGGCGTCAGGTCGGACAGCATCGGGTGCGTGCGGTTGAGGATCAGACCCGCGAGCGGCATCCGTTCCTGGGAGAGCCGGTCGACGAAGAACGATGCCTCGCGCAGCGCGTCCGGTTCGGCCGCCGACACCACGACGAACTGGGTGCCGCGGCGCTTGAGCAGCTCGTAGGTGCGGTCGGCCTTCTCCCGGAAACCGCCGAAGGTCGCGTCCAGCGACTGGACGAATCCCGCTGCGTCGGACAGCATCTGCGAACCGAGCACGGTCGACATCGCCTTCATCGCCAGGCCCACGGCGCCGGTCACCAGCTTGCCGATGCCACGCCCGGGCGCCAGCAGCAGCTTCCACAGCCGGCTGTCCATGAAGCTGCCGAGCCGCTTGGGGGCGTCGAGGAAGTCCAGGGCATTGCGCGACGGCGGCGTGTCGACCACCACCAGGTCCCACTTGTCCTCACCCAGCAGCTGACCCAGCTTCTCCATGGCCATGTACTCCTGCGTGCCGGCGAGGGACGTGGCCACGGTTTGGTAGAACTGGTTCTCCAGGATGGCGTCGGCCCGCTCGGGGCCGGAGTACTGCACCACCATCTCGTCGAACGTGCGACGCATGTCGAGCATCATCGCGTGCAGTTCGCCGGGCACCTCCGGTGCCAGCGGCACCCGCTGCGGAGTGTTGCCGAGGCTCTGGATGCCGAGCGCCTGCGCGAGCCGCTTGGCCGGGTCGATCGTCAGCACCACCACGGTGCGGCCGTACTCCGCGGCCCGCAACGCCATCGCCGCGGCGGTGGTCGTCTTGCCGACACCGCCTGCGCCGCAACACACCACGACGCGGTTGGAGCGGTCGGAGAGGATCGCGTGCATGTCCAGCGCGCGCGGGGCGGTGCTCATCATCGGACTCCCTGCTGGGTGAGTTCTTCGGCGAGTTCGTAGAGGCTGCCCAGATCGACGCCGTCACGCAGCGCCGGCAGCGCGAGCCGCGGCACGTCGATCCGGTCGAGTTGCTCGGCGCTCTCGGCGCGGGCCGCGATGCGCGTCGCGTGCTGGATCGTCTCGGTCAGCAGACCCGCGAAATCAGTGTCGGACAACGTGATTCCGGCCTTCTGGAGGCCGACGCGGACGGCGTCGGCGTCGACGACGCCGTCGGCGGCCTTGGTGAGGTCGTCGGCGTCGAGGTAGGCCGGGATGTTGCGGTTGACGATGACGCTGCCGATGGGCAGGTCGAGTTCGCGCAGTTCGTCGATGGCCTCGACGGTCTCCTGGATGGGCAGCGCCTCGAGCAGCGTGACGAGGTGGATGGCGGTCAGGTCGGAGTGCAGCACCTTGACGACGCTCTCGGCCTGGCCGTGGACGGGGCCGCCCTTGGCGAGGTCGGAGACGGCCTTCGTCACGTCGAGGAACCGGGCGATGCGGCCGGTGGGTGGGGAGTCGACCACCACGGCGTCGTAGCGGGGGTGCTTGCCGGTCTTGTCCGGCTTGTCGCCGCGCGTGACGATCTCGCGGATCTTGCCCGTCAGCAGCACGTCGCGCAGACCCGGCGCGATGGTGGTGGCGAACTCGACGGCGCCGATGCGGCGCATCGCCCGGCCGGCGAGGCCCAGGTTGTAGAACATGTCGAGGTATTCGAGGAACGCCGCCTCGGTGTCGATCGCCAGCGCGTTCACCTGGCCGCCGCCCTCGGCGGTGGCGATCTTGACCTCTTCGTAGGGCAGCGGCGGCACGTCGAAGAGCTGGGCGATGCCCTGCCGGCCCTCCACCTCGACCAGCAGCACCTTGCGTCCGCCCGCGGCCAGCGCGAGTGCGAGCGCCGCGGCGATGGTCGACTTGCCGGTGCCGCCCTTGCCGGTGACGAAGTGCAGGCGGGCCTTGGTCAGCCGGGCGGGCCAGCCGACCGCGCTGCGATTGCTGGTGGACGACGGCTCTGTGGTCACTCCTGCATGCTAGCCACACGGGATCCGGTGCCCGATAAGCTCGGGCGCATGAGCGACGTGACCAAATGGGAGTACTCGACGGTGCCGCTGCTGACCCACGCGACGAAGCAGATTCTCGACCAGTGGGGCGAGGACGGCTGGGAGCTGGTGTCGGTGCTGCCCGGCCCCACCGGCGAGCAGCACGTCGCGTACCTCAAGCGACCGAAGTGACCGGGGGCCCGGCGCCCAGCAGCTGGTCGGAGCGGCTCGCCGACCTCGGCATCGAGCTCCCCGAGGTGGTGGCGCCGCTGGCGGCCTACGTGCCCGCCGTGCGGACCGGCGATTTGGTGTACACCGCGGGGCAGCTGCCGATCGTCGGCGGCGAACTGGTGGCCACCGGGAAGGTCGGCGCGGACGTCGACGCCGAGGAGGCGAAGGCGCTGGCGCGGACGTGCGGTCTGAACGCCCTGGCGGCCGTGCACGCGCTCGTCGGCATCGACGCGGTGGTCCGCGTGGTCAAGGTCGTCGGCTTCGTGGCGTCCGCGCCCGGCTTCGGCGGTCAGCCCGACGTGATCAACGGGGCGTCGGAACTGTTCGGCGAGGTCTTCGGCGATGCGGGCGCGCACGCCCGGTCGGCGGTCGGGGTGTCCGAGCTGCCGCGCAACGCGCCGGTGGAGGTCGAGATCGTCGTCGAGGTCGCGTGAGCGACGATCAGGTAGAGGTCTCGTGACCTCGGCCGGGGCGCTCGAGCATCCCGCGTACGGCACCGTGCGCCGGGTGACCGAGACGGCCTCGGTGCTGCTGTGCGACAACCCCGGCATGATGACCCTCGAGGGCACCAACACTTGGGTGCTGCGGGCGCCGGGCAGCGACGAGCTGGTGATCGTCGACCCCGGTCCCGACGACGTCGCGCACGTCGACCGGATCGCCGCGCTCGGCAGGATCGCGCTGGTGCTGATCAGCCACAAGCACGGTGACCACACCGACGGCATCGACGCCCTCGTCGACCGCACTGGAGCGGTCGTGCGCGCCGTGGGCAGCGGCTTCCTGCGAGGTCTCGGCGGTCCGCTCACCGACGGCGAGGTGATCGACGCCGCCGGTCTGCGCATCACGGTGCTCGCGACACCCGGGCACACCGCGGACTCGCTGTCGTTCGTGCTGCCCGACGCGGTGCTGACCGCCGACACCGTCCTGGGCCGCGGCACCACCGTCATCGACAACGAGGACGGCAGCCTGCGCGACTACCTCGAATCGCTGCGCCGGCTCCAGGGACTCGGGGACCGCCGGGTGCTGCCCGGGCACGGCCCCGACCTGCCGGATCTGGCCGCGGTCACGGCCACCTATCTCGCACACCGCGAGGAACGGCTCGAGCAGGTGCGCGACGCGCTGCGCCGGCTCGGTGAGGACGCCACCGCGCGGCAGATCGTCGAGGACGTCTACACCGACGTCGACGAGAAGCTCTGGGACCACGCGGAGTGGTCGGTACAGGCGCAGCTGAACTACCTGCGCGGGTGATTTCGGCGCGGTAACCGTCGCTCAGCGAACGACTGCGCGCCGAAATCGCTAGCGGGCGCGGCGGGCCAGGCGCTCGGAGTCGCTGATCAGCACGCTCTTGCCCTCGAGCCGGATCCAGCCGCGGTGGGCGAAGTCGGCGAGCGCCTTGTTCACCGTCTCGCGCGAGGCGCCGACGAGCTGGGCGATCTCCTCCTGGGTCAGGTCGTGCGTCACGCGCAGCGAGCCGCCCTCCTGGGTGCCGAAGCGCTGAGCCAGCTGCAGCAGCTGCTTGGCGACGCGGCCGGGCACGTCGGTGAAGATGAGGTCGGCCAGGTTGTTGTTGGTGCGGCGGAGCCGGCGAGCCAGCACGCGCAGCAGCTGGTCGGCGATCTCGGGGCGGTCCTTGATCCACGCCTTGAGCGCGTCGCGGTTCATCGCGACCGCGCGCACCTCGGTGATGGTGGTCGCGCTCGACGTCCGCGGCCCGGGATCGAAGATCGACAGCTCGCCGAACATGTCCGACGGACCCATGATGGTCAGCAGGTTCTCCCGGCCGTCGGGCGAGCGCCGCCCGATCTTCACCTTGCCGGAGATGATGATGTACAGCCGGTCGCCGGGCTCGCCTTCGGCGAACACCGTGTGCCCACGCGGAAAGTCGACGGGTTGGAGTTCCTTGGTCAGCGCGGAGACCGCAGCTGGTTCGACTCCCTGGATGATTCCGGCCCTCGCCAGGATCTCGTCCACGTTTCCCCTTATGTTCTTGGGTGATATGACACGCGCAGGCCCAGCGGGCCGAACAGCGAATTCAGTCTAGTCGTTGGCCGTTTCGCAACGAGCCAACGCTACACACGATCGGCGTGCCGAGTCGGCCGAAATTCGGGATTCGTCCGGTGATGGACGTAGATCCGCGTGGGCAGAGCCGACGCCGAATCGCTCATCGCGTACTCGGTGAACCGGCCGGAGAAGGGCTCGAAGTCGTCGTAGTCGAGGTCGTCCCCGTCGTCGCCCACACCGTGGTGCGCGCCGTCGGCCCGCGGCGCCGGCGGCTTCGCGCAGTCGGCCCGCGCCTGCTCCAGCGCGGCGGCCACGTCGGCCGGGGAGACGGCGTCGTCGACCAGGCCCGCCTCGAGGCGGTCGAGCCCGAAGGTCGCCAGCATCAGCAATGCTGGGATGAGGGCGACGAGCAACCACGACACAACGCTGAAGTAAACACGGCCAAGGTCTCAGCGGGATCACGAAATGCCACCGGTCCGCCACGTCGATCGTCGGTCCCCATCAGTACGCTGAACTGCGTGGCAGCACGTGCGACGGCGAGCAAGGCGGCGCCGGAGAAGAAGTGGTCGACCGAGACGCACCTGGGCTTGACCCGGCGCGCCCGACGCATGAACCGCACACTCGCACAGGCGTTTCCACACGTCTACTGCGAACTCGACTTCACCAACCCGCTCGAACTCACCGTGGCGACCATCCTGTCGGCGCAGAGCACCGACAAGCGGGTCAACCTGACGACGCCGGCGTTGTTCGCGCGCTACCGCACCGCGGTCGACTACGCCGGCGCCGACCGTGCCGAACTCGAGGAGCTGATCCGGCCCACGGGCTTCTACCGCAACAAGGCCACGTCGCTGATGCGGCTCGGCCAGGAACTGGTGGAGCGCTTCGACGGCGAGGTCCCGCGCACCCTGGACGAACTCGTCACGCTGCCCGGGATCGGCCGCAAGACCGCCAACGTCGTGCTGGGCAACGCCTTCGACATCCCCGGGATCACCGTCGACACCCACTTCGGTCGGCTGGTCCGCCGCTGGCGGTGGACCGAGCTGGAGGATCCGGTGAAGGTGGAGCACGCGGTCGGCGAGCTGATCGAGCGCAAGGAATGGACCGTGCTCAGCCACCGCGTCATCTTCCACGGCCGTCGGGTGTGTCACGCGCGCAAGCCCGCGTGCGGAGTGTGCGTGCTGGCCAAGGACTGCCCGTCCTTCGGCGCCGGGCCCACCGACCCGGCCACCGCGGCCGTGCTCGTCAAGGGTCCGGAGACCGAGCACCTGCTGGCGCTGGCCGGGCTGGAGGCATGACCACCACCGCCCGGTGGACCGTGGTGGTCCTGGTGGTCTTCCTCGGGCTCGGCTTCGCCTTCTGGCGCGAACTCGACACCCCCGACCCGGTGACTGGTCCGGCATCGGCGGACGTCGCTCGCGACCACCGCGACGCCGACACCCCGCAGGCACTCGCCGGACCTCGGGCCGACGCCGCACTGACGCCCTGCCCGGCACCCGGCACCGGCGGAGGTCCGGCCCCGCTGAGCGGCATCACCCTGGAGTGCGCGGGGGACGGGTCGCCCGTCGACGTCGCACGGGCGGTGGCGGGCCGGGCGACGGTGCTGAACCTCTGGGCCTACTGGTGCGGACCGTGCGCCGACGAGCTGCCCGCCATGGCGGAGTACCAGCGCCGCATGGGCTCGGCGGTCAGCGTGCTGACGGTGCACCAGGACGAGAACGAGACCGCGGCGCTGCTGCGGCTCGCCGAGCTGGGCGTGCACCTCCCGACACTGCAGGACGGCCGCCGCCTGGTGGCCGCCGCACTGCGGGTCCCCAACGTGATGCCCGCGACGGTCGTCCTGCGCGCGGACGGTAGCGTTGCCGAGATCCTGCCCCGGTCGTTCGCCACTGCCGACGAGGTCGCGGAGGCGGTGAATCCACGGATCGGAGCACCCGGTTGAGCGCGGAACCCGACGCGGACCGCTTGGTCCCCGACGCGGCGCCGGCCTGGCTGCGTCCTCTTCTCGACGGCGTCGACGAGGTCTCGGCCGCGCAGTACCGGCACGTCCCCGCCGACGTGCGGGCCGCGTTCCGGGTCGCGAGCACCGCGGCCACCGTGGCGGGCACCCGCCGCGACGCATCGGTCCTGGTGCTGTTCTCCGGGCCGCGCGACGCCGCCGGGGACGGCCTGCCCGACGACGCCGACCTGCTGCTGACCGTGCGGGCGTCGACACTGCGCAACCATGCCGGGCAGGCCGCGTTCCCCGGCGGTGCCAGTGACCCCGAGGACACCGGGCCGGTGGCCACCGCGTTGCGCGAGGCCGAGGAGGAGACGGGGATCGACGTCACCCGGCTGACCCCGCTGGCCGTCCTCGACCGCATCTTCATCCCGCCGTCCGGGTTCCACGTCGTCCCCGTCCTCGCCTACTCGCCCGACCCCGGACCGGTCGGCGTCGTCAGCCCCGGCGAGACCGCCATCGTGGCGCGGGTGCCGGTGCGCGCCTTCACCAACCCGGAGAACCGGCTGATGGTGTACCGCAAGGAGCGGTCACGTCGGTACGCCGGTCCGGCCTTCCTGCTCAACCAGATGCTGGTGTGGGGTTTCACCGGGCAGGTCATCTCCGCCCTGCTCGACGTCGCGGGATGGGCACGGCCGTGGGACACCGACGACGTACGCGAACTGGACGGCGCAATGGCGCTCGTCCGGGCCACCAGCGGCTACGGTGAGGACCAACGATGACTTCCTCTCAGTGGCTGGACGCGGCCGTACTCGCCGTCGCCTTCGTCGCCGCCGTCTCCGGCTGGCGGTCGGGGGCGTTGGGCTCGTTGCTGTCCTTCGTCGGGGTGATCCTCGGCGCGGTGGCCGGCATCCTGCTGGCGCCGCACGTGGTGAGCCACGTGGACGGGGCGCGCACCAAGCTGTTCGTCACGCTGTTCCTCATCCTCGGCCTGGTGGTCATCGGCGAGATCGCCGGCGTGGTCCTCGGGCGGGCCGTGCGCGGCGCGATCCGCAACGGGACGCTGCGGGTGTTCGACTCCGTCGTCGGCGTGGCCCTGCAACTGGTGGCCGTGCTCATCGCCGCGTGGCTGCTCGCCACCCCGCTCACCTCGTCGGACCAGCCGAATCTGGCTGCTGCCGTGCGGGGTTCGCGGGTGCTGGCCCAGGTGAACGACGTCGCGCCGGCGTGGCTGCAGCGCGTGCCGACCCGGCTCTCGGCGCTGCTGGACACCTCCGGTCTGCCGGACGTCCTGCAGCCCTTCGGCCGGACCCCGATCGCCAACGTCGACGTCCCGGACGCCGGGCTCGCCACCGACCCGGTGGTCGCCAACACCCGCCCGTCGGTGCTGAAGATCCGCGGTGTCGCCAACAGCTGCCAGAAGGTGCTCGAGGGCAGCGGATTCGTCGTCGCGCCGAACCGCGTGATGTCGAATGCGCACGTCGTCGCCGGCTCGGAAACCGTGACCGTGGAGGCGGACGGACAGAGCTACGACGCGACCGTGGTGTCCTACGACCCCAACGCCGACATCTCGATCCTGGACGTGCCGAACCTGCCCTCGCCGCCGTTGACCTTCGACATGGTGGAGGCGCAGTCCGGCACCGACGCCGTCGTGCTCGGCTATCCCGGTGGCGGCGACTTCACGTCCACCCCGGCCCGGATCCGAGAGATCATCCAGCTCAACGGGCCCGACATCTACCACACCACGACGGTGACCCGCGAGGTCTACACCATCAGAGGCACCGTGCGGCAGGGCAATTCGGGCGGCCCGCTGATCGACCGCGACGGGCGCGTGTTGGGGGTCGTGTTCGGCGCGGCCGTCGACGACGCCGACACCGGATTCGTGCTCACCGCCAACGAGGTGGCCAAGCAGATGGCCCGCGTCGGCAGCTCGACACCCGTCCCGACGGGCGCCTGCATCTCCTAGGCGCCGTACACGCCGTCGAGGAACCGGCCGAACTGTGCGTTGACGGCCTCCGGCGCCTCCTCGTGGGCGAAGTGCCCGGCGCCCGCGATCGACACGTACCGCCCGTGCGGCGCCCAGCGCTGCGTCCGGATCACCGGATCGGCCAGGACGTAGGGGTCGGCGTCGCCGCGCAGGTGCAGCACCGGCACGGTGAGCGGCTGCTTCATCGACCTCATGAAGCGGTGTCCCTCGCTGCGCAGCTGCCCGCGCACCGCCCAGCGCTGATACTCCAGCGCCGAGTGCGCCGCGAACGGGATCTGGATGGCCCGGCGCAGGTGTCGCATCGACGCCGAGAAGTCTTCGGAGCCTTGCCATGTCGTGCTGGACCGGGCACGCACCAGCGTCTCGAGTTCGGCACCGTCGTCGCGGACCAGCCGCCGCTCCGGCCAGAACGGCACCTGGTAGCGCAGCATCCACGGCAGCAGTGCGCGGCCCTGGTCGCGCCGACGCAGCGTCGACGCGCGCAGGGCCGCCGGGTGCGGCGAACTCACCAGCGCGATGGACCGCACCACGCGCGGATGCAGCACGGAGGTCGCCCAGCACACCAGCCCGCCGTCGGCGTGGCCGATCAGCGTCGCCTTGTCGTGCCCGAGCGCGCGGACCAGACCGGCGGTGTCACCGGCCAGGGTCCAGCCGTCGTAGCCGCGGGGCGGTTTGTCGCTGCCGCCGTAGCCGCGCAGGTCGATCGCCACCACCCGCGCGCCGCGCAGCCCACGCAGCTGATGCCGCCAGGACCACCAGAACGACGCGAAGCCGTGCAGCAGGATGACCAGGGGACGCTCACCGTCGGCGGTGCGCAGGGGTGCGCCGGTGGAGTGTGCTTCGACCGGGTGTGCTTCGACCCTGTTCGCTTCTACGACGTGGAAGCGAATTCCGTTGGCGTGCACCTCGAGATGACGCCAGGGACCGTCGATGCGGGTGATCGACGGGTCGGGCGGCGGTCGACGGTCGCCGCCGCGGCCCCGGGCCACTACCAGCCCGACGGATCAGTCGTCGACGCCGGCGGGCCCGCGATGGCCGAGCGGGGCTTGTCCCCGCCCGGGGTCAGCGCCTCCTTGGTCTCCTTGACCGAGGCGATGGTCTCCCGCGGCCCGCGGATCTTGCGCACCTTCAGGTAGCCGAGGAACGCGAACAGCGCCGTGGTCAGCACCATCAGCCCGAACACGATCAGGTACGCCGCCCACTTCACCAGCCACAGGTCGAGCAGCTCGCCGATGAAGAAGAAGAAGAAGAACGTCGAGTAGAACAGCACCACCAGCGCGAGGATGAAGAAGACGCTGCCGGTGAGCCCCTTCTTGACGTCGCGGGTGATCTCGGCCTTGGCCAGTTCGACCTCGGCGCGCACCAGCGTCGACACCTGCGCCGTCGCGTCCTTGACCAGGTCGCCGATCGACGGGTCCGCCTTCGGGGCATGCGGATCCACCAGCGGGATCGACGCCACCGTCGTCGGCACGCCGTTCTTCCGGTCGGCACTACTCATGGGGCACGTCCTCCCGCGGTCGGGTCGTCACTGCGGATCATGTTGCCATGTCGTGACCGGCTCAACGATTCCGGCCGACGATAGACTGGCCGAGTTTCGCGAAACGCCCGTCGGGGCAGACATTGGGGATGCAGTTGACACACCGCTGGTACGCCGCTGCACGAAAGACCCTCGGCGCCGTCGCGTCGGCACTGGTGATGATGGTCGCGACCGTCGTCCTCGCCGTTCCCGCCCAGGCCGCCGACCCCGTCCCGCTCGGCGGGGGATCGGGCATCGTCGTCAACGGCGACACCTTCTGCACGCTGACCGCGATCGGCAACGACGACCGCGGCAACCTCATCGGCTTCACGTCCGCGCACTGCGGCGGACCGGGCGCACAGGTCTCGGCGGAAGCCGCCGAGGACCGCGGCGTCCTCGGCACGATGGTGGCCGGCAACGACGGCCTCGACTACGCCGTCATCCAGTTCGACCGCGCACTGGTGGCGCCGGTCGACAACGTCGACGGCTTCCAGATCGACGGCATCGGTCCCGACCCGTCCTTCGGCGAGGTCGCCTGCAAGCTGGGCCGCACCACGGGCTACTCCTGCGGCGTCACGTGGGGGCCGGGCAAGGAGCCGGGGACGATCGTCAACCAGGTCTGCGGTCAGCCCGGGGACTCCGGCGCCCCGGTGACGGTGAACAACCGACTCGTCGGCATGATCCACGGCGCGTTCAGCCAGGAACTGCCGACCTGCGTCGTGAAGTACGTCCCGCTGCACACCCCGGCGGTCACCATGTCGATCAACGCGGTGCTCGCCGACATCACCGCGAAAAACCGACCGGGTTCGGGCTTCGTCCCGGTCGGCTCCTCGCCGGCTGCCTGAGTCGCCGGCCGCCTGAGTCGCCGGCAGCCGTCTGGCGCCGCTACTTGCTGGCCCGGATCGCCTCGAACACACTGGGATCGACCAGCGTTGAGGTGTCGCCGAGTTCGCGACCCTCGGCGACGTCGCGCAGCAGCCGCCGCATGATCTTGCCGCTGCGGGTCTTGGGAAGCTCTGGTACGACGTGGATTTCGCGCGGCTTGGCGATCGGGGAGATCTCCTTGGCCACCTCGGCGCGCAGTTCCTCGACCATCCCCTCGGAGCCGCCGTGGGCGCTGGACTTGAGGATCACGAACGCGCAGATCGCCTGGCCGGTCTGATCGTCGCTCGCACCGACCACCGCGGCCTCGGCGACACCGGAGTGCCCGACGAGTGCGGACTCCACCTCGGCGGTCGAGATGCGGTGCCCCGATACGTTCATCACGTCGTCGATGCGGCCCAGGACCCAGATCTCGCCGTCGCTGCCGTAGCGGGCGCCGTCGCCGGCGAAGTACCACCCCTGCTGGGCGAAGCGCGACCAGTAGGTCTCCTTGAAGCGCTCCGGGTCACCCCAGATGCCGCGCAGCATGGACGGCCACGGCTTGTCAAGCACGAGGTAGCCGCTGGTCTGTTCGCCGTGGTCGGTCCCCGGTGTCAGCTGGTTGCCGTCGTCGTCGACGATCATCGCCGAGATGCCGGGCAGCGGCGTCATCGCCGAGCCGGGCTTGGCGTGGGTGACGCCGGGCAGCGGGGAGATCATGATCGAGCCGGTCTCGGTCTGCCACCACGTGTCGACGATCGGCGTCGCGTCGGCGCCGAACACCGTGCGGTACCAGCGCCATGCCTCGGGGTTGATGGGTTCGCCGACCGAGCCGAGCAGGCGCAGGCTGGACAGGTCGTGCTCGCCCGCGATCTGGCGGCCCCACTTCATGAACGTGCGGATCAGCGTCGGCGCGGTGTAGTAGATCGTCACGCCGAGCGACTCGATGATCTGGAAGTGCCGATGTTCGTCGGGCGAGCTGGGCGTGCCCTCGTAGACCACCTGGGTGACACCGTTCGACAGCGGTCCGTAGACGATGTAGGTGTGGCCGGTCACCCAGCCGATGTCGGCGGTGCACCAGTACACGTCCGACTCCGGCTTGACGTCGAACACGTTGTAGTGGGTGTAGCTGGACTGCACCAAGTAGCCGCCGCTGGTGTGCACGATGCCCTTCGGCTTGCCGGTCGTGCCGGACGTGTACAGCAGGAACAGCGGCTGCTCGGCGTCGAAGGCCTCGGGTTCGTGGTCGGGTGACGCCGCGTCGACCGCGTCGTGCCACCACATGTCGCGGCCCTCGGTCCACGGGGTGTCGATGCCGGTGCGCCGCACCACCACGACGTGCTCGACGGGACCTCCCTCGGCGGTCGTGAGCCCGCCCACCGCCTCGTCGACGGCCTCCTTGAGCGAGGCGGCCTTGCCGCGGCGGTACTGGCCGTCGGTGGTGATGACCATCTTCGCCTCGGCGTCCTCGATGCGGGCGCGCAGCGCGGAGGCGGAGAAGCCGGCGAACACGACGCTGTGCATGACGCCCAGCCGCGCGCACGCGAGCATCGAGACGATCGCCTCGGGCACCATCGGCATGTAGATCGCGACGCGGTCACCGGCCGTCAGTCCCAGTTCGGTGAAGGCGTTGGCGGCCTTGCACACCTCGTCCTTGAGCTGGGCGTAGGTGATGGTGCGCTGGTCGTCGACCGGCTCGCCCACCCAGTGGATGGCGACGCGGTCGCCGTTGCCGGCCTCGACGTGGCGGTCCACGCAGTTGTAGGCGACGTTCAGCCGGCCGCCGACGAACCACTTGGCGAACGGCGCCTCCGACCAGTCGAGGACGTCGGAGAATGGTGTCTCCCAGGCCAATCGGTTCGCCTGCTCGCCCCAGAACGCCAGCCGGTCGGCCTCGGCCCGATCGTAGAGGTCGGACGTGGCATTGGCGGTGGCCGCGAACTCCGCCGACGGCGCGTACGAGGACGGGGCTTCGGTGTGCGACTCGGTCATGGATGTGAGCGTAGTCACCGGCGTGCGACGCACCACCGAGAACTCACACCGACGGCTGCGGGCGGCGCCCCGAACGCGACGAACGAGCGTGCTGACGAGCCCAGCGGTCCCCGCGGTCGTGCCGGGACGCCCAGGGCAGGCACTACCGTGTGCAGGCGTGGCTGCCTCCGATCCCCTCGCCCCGCTGGCCGAGCTGCCCGGTGTCGCCGCTGCCGGCGACGAGGCGCGGGAGGCACTCGGCCGGGCTCACCGGCACCGCATCAACCTGCGCGGCTGGCCTGCGTCGGCCGCCGAGGCGTCGGTCCGCGCGGCGCGGGCGTCGTCGGTGCTCGACGGCGGCACGCTGGTGCTCGCCAACGCCGGCGAGTCCGACCCCATCCTGTCCGGGGCCTTGCGGGTGGCCGAGGCGCTCGAGGGTGGGGCCACCTCGCTCGTGGGGGTCTGGCAGCGGGCACCGCTGCAGGCCATCGCCCGGCTGCACGCGCTGGCCGCCTCGGACCTCACCGACGACGACCACCTGGGCCGACCCCGCTCCGACGCCGACGTGGGCCGCCGGCTCGAGCTGCTCGGCGACATCGTCACCGGCGGTACGCGCGTGCCGGCGCACGTCCTCGCCGCCGTCGCACACGGGGAACTGTTGACGCTGGCGCCGTTCGGCACGGCCGACGGCGTGGTGGCGCGCGCGGTCTCGCGGCTCATCACCATCAGCAGCGGTCTGGACCCGCACGGGCTCGGCGTGCCCGAGATGTACTGGATGCGGCAGTCCGGCGACTACCGCGCCGCCGCGCGCGGCTTCGCCTCGGGCACGCCCGACGGCCTGACGGCCTGGTTGGTCAACAGTGCGCGGGGATTGCACGCCGGCGCGCGCGAGGCGTTGAGCATCGCCCAGGCCATGAGCGAGTAACGCCAGCAAATCGAAGCGGGCGACGATCCGATGCACATCGGGTGATGTGTCTCGGCTCGCCGCCCGCTAGCACGGATACCGGTTACCAAGCGTGCTGTATGGGTTGCGTGGGTCGGCCTCGGCGTTCTTGCGCTGCGCCCCGGCGACGACCCCGCCCAAGAGGTCGCACGTCCGTCCGCTGTTCGCAATTCCGCAGGCCCGCAACGCTTCTGCCTCTATCGCGGCATGTGCTCCGCGTGGGTGCCCGTATCCGTGCTGGGCCGCTCGGTTCGGGAGATCGAGCCTTCTCTTCCGGCTCGGCCTTGGCCTCTCCTCGCGTCCGTGCCTCCTTTGTACTACGTGACCGCCATCACATCAAGGGGGGAATCCCGCGCGTCGCCGGAATGTGACGTCCTCTGTCCAGCTACTCCCCGGTAGGGGTCAGAACGCGAATCTGCGCAGCAACGAATACGTCAGTGCGCCGGCCGCGAGAGCGCTGGCGCCGACCGCCACGGTGGTGGCCACCGCGGCCCCGGACGGCGCGGGCAGACGGTCCCGCAGCGGGACGGGACGGGAGAACGTGCGCACCGGCCAGCCCCGCGCGCCGGCTTCCTTGCGCAGCGCACGGTCGGGGTTCACCACGGTGGGATGGCCTACCGACTCCAGCATCGGCAGGTCGGTGATGGAGTCCGAGTACGCATAGCAGTGCTCCAGCGAGTAGCCCTCGCGCGCAGCGAGTTCGCGGATCGCATCGACCTTGCCCTGGCCGTAGCAGTAGAACGCGACCTCGCCGGTGTACTTGCCGTCCTCGACCACCATGCGCGTCGCCATCGCGTGCGTGGCGCCGATGGCCCGGGCGATGGGCGCGACGATCTCCTCGCCGGACGCCGACACCACCACCACGTCGCGACCGCACAGCTTGTGGTCGGCGATGAGATTGGCGGCCTCGGCGAAGACCAGCGGGTCGACGATGTCGTGCAGCGTCTCGCCGACGATCGACGTAATCTGCTCGACGTCCCACCCGGTGCACATGGTGGTGATGTAGCTCCGCATGCGGTCCATCTGCTCGTGGTCGGCGCCCGACATGAGGAACAGGAACTGGGCGTAAGCCGACTTGAGCACGGTCCGCCGATTGATCAGCCCCTGATCGAAGAAGGGTTTGCTGAAGGCGAGCGTGCTCGACTTGGCGATCACGGTCTTGTCCAGGTCGAAGAACGCGGCGGTGCGCACGGGAACTTCGGCGTCGGCGGCGGGAACCGCGGCTGCGGTGCCGTCCGCGGCCGCGTCGGTGGCGGTCACGTGTCTCAGCATAGGTGCCGCGACCGCCGTGTCGCCGGGGTCCCGGGACCGGTGTGCCTCGGGGGTGGGCGATCAAGTGGCAGATCGGGCCAGCTGCGGGTCGCTGCAACTATCGAGGTCACGAGGTGATTTCGTTGTCAAACAGGACTTGCGCCCTGCCCTCGTGGCGTGTGTATAGTGAGCATTACTCGGCTTATGGCCGGGTGTGGATCAGCCCGACCCCCCGGGGCTGATACACGACGACCTCCGCCTCCTCCCCCCCTGGCGGGGGTCGTCCCTTTTCTGGGGGTGGTTTCCTCCGGCCGCCGCGCGCGCCGTCCGATGCGCGGTGTCGCCGCAGTTCAAGATCGTTTCGATGCCGGTGATGTTCGCCGAAACCGCACGCTCACGTGTCGCGGCGGGCTTCCCCGGGCGCCGGTCCGCACGGGAGTGGCAGGCCCCGCGAACCATCCACAGACGCGTCTTCATCCACAGGACCGCCCCGGCGGACAGTCCGGTGTCGGCCGCGCGCCGCACAGTGAGTTCCATGAGCACGGGAGTCCTGATCCTCGTCGGTGACGACGGTCTGCGCGGCGACGTGGACCGCGTCGCCGCCGCCGTCGGCGCCCGGGTAGTGCATGCCGACGAGCCGTCGAGTCACAAGGTGTGGACGTCGGCGGCCGCGGTCGTCCTCGACGACGATGCCCTCGCGCGCTGTCTGCCACTCGGCCTTCCCCGCCGTGGTGGGGTGCACCTGGTGACGGCCGCGGACCCGTCGCCCGCGCAGTGGCAGCGGGCGATGTCGCTCGGCGTGGAGCGCATCGTGCGGCTGCCGGATGAGGAGGCCGACCTCGTCGCGGCGCTGTCCGATGCGGGGGAGTCACCATCGGCACGGGGCCGGGGTGCGGTCGTGGCGGTGCTGGGCGGACGCGGCGGGGCCGGCGCATCGGTGTTCGCCGCCGCGCTCGCCATGGGCGCCGGGGAGGCGCTGCTGGTGGACCTCGATCCGTGGGGCGGTGGTCTCGACCTCATCATGGGCGGCGAGGCCGAGAGTGGTTTGCGCTGGCCGGATCTCACGCTCGGTGGCGGTCGGCTCGGTTACCGGGCGCTGCGCGATGCGCTGCCGCGGTGCGGCGACGTCGGCGTGCTGTCGGCGGGACGGGTGGCGCGCGAGATCGACGGGCGCGCCGCGAGCGCCGTCCTCGACGCGGGCAGCCGTGGCGGTGCCACCGTGGTGTGCGACCTCGCACGCCGGCCGTCCGAGGCGATCGAGGTGGTGCTCGACGCGGCCGACCTCGTCGTGGTGATCGCGTGCGCCGACCTGCGGGCGTGCGCCTCGACGGCGGCGGTCGCCGGCTGGGCGGCCGAGCGGAATGCCAACGTGGGCCTCGTCGTGCGGGGTCCGTCGCCCGGTGGCCTGCGCGGTACCGACGTCGCCGAGATTGGCGGTCTGCCGCTGCTGGCGACCATGCGTCCGCAGCCCCGGCTGGCGTACGCACTCGAACACGGCGGCCTGGCCGTGCGGCCGCGGTCGCCGCTCGCGATGGCGGCGCAGCGTGTGCTCGGGGTGCTGCGCGGGCACCCGCAGCACGAGCGCGTCGCATGAGCGCGTCGCTGGTCGACCGGGTCCGCGAGCGGTTGGCGGCCGACCCGGGCGGGTTGCGACCTGCGGCGGTGGCTGCCGCGATCCGCGCCGAGTCGGGTGGCGTGCTGGGCGACACCGAGGTGCTCGACGAGCTGCGCGTCATGCAGACCGAACTGTCCGGCGCGGGCATCCTGGAGCCGCTGCTGCGCGCGCCGGGCACCACCGACGTCTTGGTGACGGCGCCCGACGCCGTCTGGGTCGACGACGGAACGGGATTGCGCCGCAGCAGCGTTCGCTTCGACGACGACGCGGCGGTCCGCCGGCTGGCGCAGCGGTTGGCACTGCTGGTCGGTCGCCGCCTCGACGACGCCCAACCGTGGGTCGACGGGCAGCTGCAGGGGTTCGGCGTGTTCGCGGTGCGCCTGCACGCCGTGCTGCCGCCGGTCGCCGAGCACGGTACGTGCCTTTCGCTGCGCGTGCTGCGGCCCGCGACCCAGGACCTGGCGGCGCTCGCGGCCGGCGGTGCGCTCGCCCCCGCCGCGGCCCCGCTACTCGGCGAGATCATCGGGGCGCGGCTGGCCTTCCTGGTGTCCGGTGGCACCGGTGCGGGCAAGACGACGCTGCTGTCGGCGGCGCTCGGTGCGGTCGCCGCGGACGAGCGCATCGTGTGCGTCGAGGACGCCTCGGAGCTGTCACCCCGTCATCCGCACCTGGTGAAGCTGGTGGCGCGGCCGGCGAACGTCGAGGGCGTCGGCGAGGTCACGGTGCGCGACCTGGTGCGACAGGCACTGCGGATGCGACCCGACCGCATCGTCGTCGGCGAGGTCCGCGGCGGCGAGGTGGTCGACCTGCTGGCCGCGCTCAACACCGGACACGACGGGGGCGCGGGCACGGTGCACGCCAACAGCCCCGCCGAGATCCCGGCGCGGTTGGAGGCGTTGGCCGCCGTCGGCGGCTTGGACCGGGCGGCGTTGCACAGTCAACTGGCCGCGGCCGTGCAGGTGGTGCTGCACGTCGCGCGCGACGCGTCGGGGCGTCGACGCCTCGACGAGATCGCGGTGCTGACAGGCGATCCGAATGGCTGCGTGGTGGTCGAGACCGCCTGGAACGTCCGTGACGGCGAGGGCGTCGGTCTGCCGCGGTTGCGCTCGCTACTCGACGGTCGGGGACGTCGATGACCGTCGCGGCGCTGGCACTGGCCGCCGCGGTGCTCGTCCTGCCGGCCACGCCCCGCCGCCGCCTCGTCGCGGCACGTCCGCGACGTCGCCGCGGAGGGCGCCGCGCAGCACTCCTCGGCGTCGTGGCCGGGGCGGCGACGTGTGCGGTCGTGTTGCCTGCGGGAGTCGCCGCGGCGGCCGGCGTGGCGGCCGGGACGCTGTGGTCGCGGCGGCGCTCTGCTGCGTCGGCACGGGCGCGGACCGCCGAGGCGGTGGAGTTGCAGGGCGGTTTGGCCATCCTGATCGGCGAACTGCGGATCGGCGCGCACCCGGTGCTCGCCGTCGCGGCGGCGGCCCGCGAGTCGCGCGGAACGGTCGGTTCCGCCCTGGCGGAGGTGGCGGCCCGTGCACGCCTCGGCGCCGACGTGGGCGTCGGATTGGGCGCGGTGGCCGTCGGATCATCGGCGGGCGCGTACTGGCAACGGCTCGCGGAGAGCTGGCGTCTGGCCTCGGAGTACGGGTTGGCCGTCGGCGCCTTGCTGCGCACCGCGGAGCGCGACATCACCGAGCGGGAGCGCTTCGCGTCGCGGGTGCGGGCCGGCATGGCCGGCGCCCGGGCCACGGCGGTGATCCTGGCCGGGCTTCCCGTGCTGGGCATCGGTCTCGGCCACCTCATCGGCGCCGAGCCGTTGAGCCTGCTGCTGTCCGACGGCTGGGGAGGCTGGCTGCTGTGCGCGGGCACGGTGCTCGTCTGCCTGGGTCTGACGTGGTCGGACCGCATCGTCGCCCAGGTGCTGCCGTGACGGCGGCCGCGGTGCTGCTCGCGGTGGCGGTGCTGCTGGGCGGGCCGAGCACCCATCGGCTGACTGCACCCGCCCGGCCGGCGCCGGCGTCAGGCGCGCGACGCGATGACGATCCGCTGGCGCTGGCGTCGAGCCTCGACGTCTTCGCGGCCTGCCTGCACGCGGGGCTGACGGTGGCCGACGCCGCCACGGCGGCTGCGCAGTCCGCGCCGCGGGTCCTCGCGCCGGTGCTGAGCCGGGCGGCCGGACTGCTGACGCTGGGTGCCGAGCCGGCGCGGGCGTGGGCCGACACGCCCGGCGACCCGGTCGCGGTCGCGGCGCTGCTGCGGCTCGCGCGCCAGTCGGCGTCATCGGGAACCGCGCTGGCGCAGGGCGTCGCCGAACTGGCCGACCAGTCGCGCCAGGACGCGGCCGATGCCGCGAAGGCCGCATCCGAACGCGCCGCGGTGCTGATCGCCGGGCCGCTCGGCCTGTGCTTCCTGCCCGCCTTCCTGTGCCTGGGCATCGTGCCCGTCGTCGTCGGACTGGCGGGCGACGTCCTCGAGACGGGACTGTGGTGAACCACGATGCCGGCGGACGGTCCGCCGGCATCATCGGAGAGGGGAACGACGTTGTCGAAGAACGTGATTCGGGGGCTCAGGGCAAGGGCGCGAGGTGTCAGGGCACGGTGGGCGCTGCTGATCGTCGACGAGACCGGCATGAGCACGGTGGAATACGCCATCGGGACGATCGCGGCGGCCGCATTCGGCGCAATCCTGTACTCGGTGGTCACCGGCGATTCGATCGTCGGCGCGCTGACCAATCTGATCAGCCGGGCACTGACCACCAACGTCTGAGCGGCGATGCGGGCAGCGTCACGGTGGAGGCCGCGATTGCGGTCGCCACGCTGGCGGCGGTGCTGCTGGTCTGCGTCGGCGGGCTCGCGGCGGTGGTCACCCACGTGCGGTGCGTCGACGCGGCGCGCGAGGCCGCGCGGTTGGCGGCCCGCGGGGAGGACGCCGCGGGAGTGCCGCGGCCCTCGGGGGCCACGGTCCGGGTGGATCGGCGGGCCGATGAGGTGCTGGTCCGGGTCAGCGCGACCTCGCCGCTGCTGCCGGGCCTGGTGGTCGCCGCGGAGGCGGTGGCAGCGGTGGAACCGGGTGTGCGATGACGATGGTTTCGCGACGGTGCTGGCGGCGGCCCTGGTCGCGGTGCTGGTGGCGGTGGGCATCGGCGGCGCCGCCGTGGGCGTGGCGGTGGCGGCGCGCCATCGCGCGCAGTCGGCAGCGGACCTGGCTGCGCTGGCCGCCGCCTACCGCGTCGGTCTCGGTGCCGAGGCGGCGTGCCGGCGCGCCGAGTCGATCGCGGGAGCCGGCGGCGCCACGGTCACCGCCTGCGTCGTCGAGGCGCTCGACGTGGTGGTCACGGTGAACGTCGCGGCGCGGTGGGGCGATTGGTCGCTGGGCACGGCGGTGGCGGCGGCGCGGGCGGGCCCGGTGGAGGCGGCTTAGGTGCGTGCGGCTCCGCCGCGCAACGCCGCCCGCCACGGCCGCGTCCGAGCGGCGAAGCCGGCGAGTTCGTGCTCGGTGGGCAGCCGCAGCGACAGCAGGCCCGCCCATACCCCGCCGTCGAGTTCGATGCGGTGGATGGTGACGTGAATCGGCACCCACCCGCCGCCGTTGGCACGCAATCGCAGCACGCGTGACGTGCCGGCGGTCTCGAATTCGGCCGTCATGCCCGCGATCTCGTCGGCGTCATCGGGGTGGGTGAGGGGTGCGTCGTCGGAGCGGGCGCGCCAGTCGTAGAACGGGCACGGGTCGTCGAGCCACTTCAGCAGCGCCCACGACTGCAGGTCGACCAGCGCGCGGTGCACACCGGTCTGCGCGGAGCCGTCGAGCACGTCCTGGGCCAAACCGGCTGGGGTGACGGTGTTCTCGTCGCGCACGGTCCGCCAGTTCATCGCGCGGCAGATCGTCACGTCGGGACCGCCGTCGCTCTCCTGCATGATCCGGGCGACGAAGCCGACGGTGATCGGTTCACCACGGTGGTCGGTGAGGTCCCAGGTGGTGCAGTAGACGATGCCGGGTTCGGGCTTGATCGCCGCCGAGAGTGCATGCGCCTCGCGGGCGTTGAGGTCGCGGGTCGGCAGGTCCTCGGCGAAGGCGCGGCCGTGGGTGGCCTCCACCGACGGGTCGCGCCCGCCGTTGAACAACGATTCGGGGGTGTCGGTGGCGATCCGGTTGGTGAGGTCCCACTTCAGCGGCCCGGGCAGCGCTCGTTCGGGCGGCTGCGCGTCCGGCGGCCCGGTCCACACGTGCACGCCGTGGATGACGCCGTCGGTCATCTGCACCACTTCGGTGCGGATCACGCGGTCGTGCTTGGGGGTGATGCTGCTCAGTGGCTGCCCGCCGCGGACGGTCTCGCCGATCGCGGTCTGGATCGCCATCAGGCCGGGGTCGCGACGCAGGTAGGTGCTGATCGGCACCATGTCCTTGGTCTCCGCGCCGTGGGCGACCACGACCGGTTCGGTGCCGAGTGTCTCCACTAGGAGCCAGTCGTGCGCCATGGCGGCATCCTACCGTCGTCGGCTGGCCGTTCCGGTTGATCGGCGATGGTACGAAATTCGAAGGACGCGGCCGCTCGCGGCCGCCCGCATGGCGCTCGCGGCCACGGAAACGCCTTGCGGCGGACCTCGTCACGGAGTATTTTCCCCGCCGTACCCCGCTCGTCGGGAACCGTGACGGATCGCGTTGTGCCAATGGTTGTCACCACTGCCGCGCCACTGCTCCGGAGCGGCCGGTGAGCGCGTCGGGGATCCGTGGCCGACGACCATCGAGGGGTGGGTCGTCACCACGGGTGGGGTCACGACGGGGGCTTCGTCAGCTCGCCGAGGACGAGTCGCAGCACGCTGATCGCGCCGGCCTTGTCCAACGGGTCGTTGCCGTTGCCGCACTTGGGTGAATGCACGCACGACGGACAGCCCATCGGGCACTCGCACGCCTCGATCGCCTCCGCCGTCGCCGACCACCACGTGCTGAGCTGCCGGAACCCGCGGTCGGCGAAGCCCGCCCCGCCCGGATGCCCGTCGTAGACGAAGATCGACGGCAGCCCGTCCTCGGGCCCGATCGCCGTCGACACCCCGCCGATGTCACCGCGGTCGCAGCTCGCCACCAGCGGAAGCAGGCCGATCGACGCATGTTCGGCGGCGTGCAACGACCCGGGAAAGCGCGTCGGCTCGATCCCGTTGCGCAGCAAGGCCTCCGGCGTGATCGTGCACATCACCGCGATGGTGTCCAGCGTCTGCGTCGGCATGTCGAGTTCGATGGAGTCGATCACCTCGCCGTTGAGCCGGCGTCGCAGATAGCTCACCACCGTGTGCGACACCGACACCGGCACCAGGCCGATCGTCACGTCGCCGTGGCGGCGGCGTTCGCCACGTCCGGTGACCACGATGTCGGTGACCTCGCGTGCCGAGGTGGTGTAGCCGGGATCCTCGGCGTGCACGAAGGCGATTCCGGCCTCGAAGTCCAGCGTGTCGACCACGTAGGTCTCGCCGCGGAGCAGGTACACCGCACCGGGGTGGATGGACGACGGCGCCTGTCCCGCGCCGGTCGTGCCGAGCATCCGTCCGGTCTCGGCCTCCAGGATCGCGATCTGGCCGCCCGACGAGCCACGGATGTCCACCGCCGGATGGGGTTCCAGGCCGGGTGCGGGGAAGTAGCCGCTGGGTCTGCGGCGCAGCAGACCGTCGTCGACGAGCGTCGCGGCGACGGCCTCGGCGTTCCAGGTCCGCACCTCCGCATCGGTCAACGGCAGTTCCGTTGCCGCACAGAGCAGATGCGGCCCCAGCACGTACGGGTTGGTCGGGTCGATGACGACGCGTTCGATCGGCTTGTCCAGCAGTGCCGCCGGGTGGTGCACCAGGTAGGTGTCCAGGGGATCGTCGCGGGCGATCATGACGATCAGCGCAGTCTGCCCCCGCCGCCCGGCCCGGCCGGCCTGCTGCCAGAACGACGCGACCGTGCCGGGGAAACCCGCCAGCACCACCGCGTCCAGGCCGGCGATGTCGATGCCGAGTTCCAGCGCGTTGGTGGTGGCCAGCCCGCGGAGCCGGCCGTCGCTCAGCGCGGCCTCCAGCGCGCGGCGCTCCTCGGCCAGGTACCCGGCGCGGTAGGACGCCACCTGCTCGACCAGTTCCGGCGCCACCGTCTCCAGCCGGGCCCGGGCACCGAGCGCGGTCAGTTCGGCGCCGCGCCGGGACCGGACGAACGTCAGCGTCCGGGCCCCCTCCGCCATCAGGTCGGCCATCACCCGGGCGGCTTCGGCGCCCGCGGATCGTCGCACCGGGGCGCCGTGTTCGCCCACCAGGTCCTCGCGCAGCGCCGGCTCCCACAGCGCGACGGTGCGGCCGCCGTGCGGGGAGCCGTCCTCGGTCACCTCGACGACCGTCTGGCCCAGCAGCTCCGACGCCGTCTCGGCCGGTGCGGCGGTGGTGGCGCTGGCGAAGATCACCGTCGGCACGCGGCTGTCGGGGGAGTACTTGGCGCACAGCCGGGTCAGGCGGCGCAGCACCATGGCGACGTTGGAGCCGAAGATGCCGCGGTAGTGGTGACACTCGTCGACGACGATGAAGCGCAGGTTCCGCAGGAACACCGCCCAGCGCGCGTGGTTGCGCAGCAACGACAGGTGCACCATGTCCGGGTTGGAGAAGATCCAGCGCGACCGCTCCCGCGCGTACTGCCGTGCCTCGGTGGTGCTGTCGCCGTCGTAGGAGCAGGGCCCGACGTCGTTGAGCCGGTCGATGACGTCGGTGAACGCCTGCGCGGCCCGCAACTGGTCGTGGCCGAGTGCCTTGGTCGGCGACAGGTACAGCGCGCGGGCGCGCGGTTCGTCGGCGAGCGCGCTGAGGATGGGGAGCTGGTAGGCCAGCGACTTGCCCGACGCCGTGCCGGTGCTCAGCACGACGTGGCGGCCGGAGTGCGCGAGATCGGCGGCCACCACCTGGTGCGTCCACGGCTCGGCGATGCCGCACTCGACGAATGCGTCGACGACGTCGGGCGGCGTCCAGTGCGGCCACGGGCGCCGGTGCGCGCCGCGCGGCGCGAGGTCGGCCACGTGCCGCAGCGGGTGGTCGTCGGATTCCGCACCCGCGACCGCACTGTCGAGCAGTTCGCGGCCGAAGTCCGATGCGCGACCCGACACCCGACGCCCCCTCTTCTCGCTCGTCGTGACGGGTTCTCGACAGGCCTGGAGTTGCCCGATCACCCCAGGTTAATAGTTGGCCACGTGATGGCTACGAGACTGTCGCACCAGCCCTGATCGTGATTGACTTGGGGCGGTCGGAGAGCGCTCGGTTCGTCGAAGCCCGACGAAGCGCACCCGATGTAGTAGAAGGAAAGAAGCACGAAGATGCCACAGGGAACGGTCAAGTGGTTCAACCCGGAGAAGGGCTACGGGTTCATCGAGCAGGAAGATGGCGGCGGCGACGTCTTCGTGCACTACAAGCAGATCCAGTCCAACGGATTCCGCACTCTCGAAGAGAACCAGAAGGTCGAGTTCGAGATCGAGCAGAGCCCCAAGGGCCCGCAGGCGCTCAGCGTCCGCACCCTCTGATCGACCCCCAGGTCCACCCAGCACCCCCGTAGATCCGGCAACGGAACTGCGGGGGTTTGCTCTCGGCGGGTGCGCGCGCAGCACGTCGCCCGACGGCGCGTCGGCGCAGCGGGCCCGGTTTCGTCGCGCGCTGGCCTAGGGTCGGGGTCGTGAGCCAGCTGTCCTTCTTCTCGGCTGAGGCGGTGCCGCCCGCGGTCGCCGACCTCACCGGGCTCCTCGCCGCCGCGGGGCAGGTGCTGGTGGTGGGCAGCGGACCGGACGGACCGAAGGGCGCCCGCATCTCGGTGGTCGTGGACCGGGCCTGGCGCGCCGAGGCGCTGGCCGCGCTGATCGACGAGGCCGGGCTGACGCCGGAGATCTCCCGGACCGACGAGAACACGCCGCTGGTGCGCACCGCCGTGGACGCGCGGCTGCTGCCGATCGCCGCGGAGTGGACCCGCGGCGCGGTGAAGACGGTGCCGCCCGCCTGGCTTCCCGGGCCGCGCGAGCTGCGGGCCTGGACGCTGGCCGCGGGCAGCCCCGAGGCCGACCGCTACCTGTTGGGTTTGGATCCGCACGCGCCGGATACGCATTCCGCACTGGCATCGGCGCTGATGCGGGTGGGCATCGCCCCGACGCTCATCGGGACCAGGGGGACGCGCCCGGCGCTGCGGATCAGCGGCCGCCGGCGCCTGTTGCGCCTGGTGGAGAACGTCGGGGAACCGCCCGGCGACACCGAGGCGTTCTCGATGTGGCCGCATTCATGAGCTGTGGATAAAGCCTTCCCCGGGAAGAGCCGGTTTGCGTAGGCTGCCGCGGAATGCGAAATTGTGAGTTGCCGGGGGCCTGGAGCGGGGAGGACATCCCGATTCCGGACGCCCGTGCGACATAGAAGTGGAGTGTTACGAGCTTGGCTGACCAGAATGGTGGCAGCGGCAACGGGAGGGTGCGGCGACTCGTCATAGTCGAGTCGCCGACCAAGGCGCGCAAGATCGCGGGTTACCTCGGCTCCAACTACGTCGTCGAATCGTCCCGCGGCCACATCCGCGACCTGCCGCGCGCGGCGGCCGACGTGCCGGCCAAGTACAAGTCCGAACCGTGGGCCCGCCTCGGGGTCAACGTCGACGCGGACTTCGAACCGCTCTACATCGTCAGCCCGGAGAAGAAGAACACCGTCACCGAGCTGAAGGGCCTGCTCAAGGACGTCGACGAACTCTATCTCGCGACGGACGGCGACCGCGAGGGCGAGGCGATCGCCTGGCACCTGCTAGAGACGCTGAAGCCGCGCATCCCGGTCAAGCGGATGGTGTTCCACGAGATCACCGAGCCGGCCATCCGGGCGGCCGCCGAGAGCCCCCGTGACCTCGACATCGACCTCGTCGACGCCCAGGAGACGCGCCGCATCCTCGACCGGCTGTACGGCTACGAGGTCTCGCCGGTGTTGTGGAAGAAGGTCGCGCCGAAGCTGTCGGCGGGCCGCGTGCAGTCGGTGGCGACCCGCATCATCGTGCAGCGCGAACGCGAGCGCATGGCGTTCCGCAGCGCCGGCTACTGGGACGTCACCGCCGAACTCGACGCGAGCGTCTCCGATGCGCAAGCGGCCCCGCCGACGTTCACCGCCAAGCTCAACACCGTCGACGGCCGCCGCGTGGCCAGCGGCCGCGACTTCGACTCGCTGGGGCGGGTGCGCAAGCCCGACGAGGTGCTGGTGCTCGACGAGGCCTCGGCGACCGGTCTGGTCGGTGGGCTGCGCGGCGCGCAGCTCGCGGTGTCCTCGGTCGAGCAGAAGCCCTACACCCGCCGGCCCTACGCGCCGTTCATGACGTCGACGCTGCAGCAGGAGGCGGGCCGCAAGCTGCGCTTCTCCTCCGAGCGCACCATGAGCATCGCGCAGCGGCTGTACGAGAACGGCTACATCACCTACATGCGTACCGACTCCACGACGCTGTCGGAGTCGGCGATCAACGCCGCGCGCAACCAGGCCCGCCAGCTGTACGGCGAGGAGTACGTGCATCCCACGGCGCGGCAGTACACCCGCAAGGTGAAGAACGCGCAGGAGGCCCACGAGGCCATCCGGCCCGCGGGCGACGTGTTCCAGACCCCGGGCCAGCTGCACGCCCAGCTCGACACCGACGAATTCCGGCTCTACGAGCTGATCTGGCAGCGCACCGTCGCCTCGCAGATGGCCGACGCCCGCGGTACGACGCTCTCGCTGCGCATCTCGGGCGCCGCCCGTACCGGTGAGCAGGTCGTGTTCAACGCGTCCGGCCGCACCATCACGTTCGCCGGCTTCCTCAAGGCCTACGTGGAGAGCCTCGACGAGCAGGCCGGTGGCGAGGCCGACGACGCCGAGAGCCGCCTGCCGAACCTGACGCAGGGCCAGCGCGTCGACGCCGCCGACCTCACCGCCGACGGGCACATGACCAGCCCGCCGGCCCGCTACACCGAGGCGTCGCTGATCAAGGCGCTCGAGGAGCTGGGCATCGGCCGGCCGTCGACGTACTCGTCGATCATCAAGACGATTCAGGACCGCGGCTACGTGCACAAGAAGGGCAGCGCCCTGGTGCCGTCCTGGGTGGCGTTCGCCGTGATCGGGTTGCTGGAGCAGCACTTCGGCCGCCTGGTGGACTACGACTTCACCGCCGCCATGGAGGACGAACTCGACGCCATCGCCTCCGGCAACGAGCGACGGAGCAACTGGCTCAACAACTTCTACTTCGGCGGCGAGCACGGCGTCGACGGGTCAATCGCCCGGGCGGGCGGCCTCAAGAAGCTGGTGGGTGGCAACCTCGAGGAGATCGACGCCCGAGAAGTCAACTCCATCAAGCTGTTCGACGACGAGCAGGGGCGCGCCATCAACGTGCGCGTCGGCCGCAACGGCGCCTACCTCGAGCGCATGGTCGAGGACCCGGACAACCCGGGCGAACTCAAGCCGCAGCGTGCCAACCTCAAGGACGAGCTGACGCCCGACGAGCTGACGCTGGAACTCGCCGAGAAGCTCTTCGCCACACCGCAGGAGGGGCGCTCGCTCGGCGTCGACCCGGAGACCGGGCACGAGATCGTCGCCAAGGACGGCCGGTACGGGCCGTACGTCACCGAGGTGTTGCCGGCGCCGCCGGACGAACCGGAAGACGGCGTGGGCGCCAAGAAGGGCAAGAAGCCGACCGGGCCGAAGCCGCGCACCGGGTCGCTGCTGCGCTCGATGGACCTCGAGACGGTGACGTTGGAGGATGCGCTGCGTCTGCTCTCGCTGCCGCGCGTCGTCGGCGTCGACCCGCAGAGCAACGAGGAGATCACCGCCCAGAACGGCCGCTACGGCCCATACCTCAAGCGCGGCACGGACTCTCGCTCTCTGGCCACCGAAGAGCAGATGTTCGACATCACGCTCGAGGAGGCGCTCAAGATCTACGCCGAGCCCAAGCGGCGCGGCCGGCAGGCAGCGGCGACCCCGCCGCTACGCGAACTCGGCGTCGACCCGGTGTCGGAGAAGCCGATGGTCATCAAGGACGGCCGGTTCGGTCCGTACGTCACCGACGGTGAGACCAACGCCAGTCTGCGCAAGGGCGACGACGTCATGTCGATCACCGATGCGCGGGCCTCCGAGCTGCTCGCCGATCGTCGTGCCCGCGGGCCGGTGAAGAAGAAGGCCGCCAAGAAGACGCCGGCCAAGAAGACCGCCGCGAAGAAGACGGTGGCGAAGAAGTCGCCCGCCAAGAAGGCCGCGGCGAAGAAGGCCTGACGGCGTCAGGTGCGCGGCGAGTACTCGCTGCGCACGTCGGTCGGTACGGACCCGCCGTTGGTGGCAGCCCCGTCGTTGGCGGCTCGCTCGTCGGGCCGCGCCGCCCCGTCGAGGCGGAGGGCTCCGTCGGTGGGGACCGCGTCGGGGGAGAGCAGCCGGACGGGCCGGGCCAGCTGGGTCGGGGCGATGCGCCCGCGCAGCTCGACGATCTCGCCGACGTCCCAGCAGAGCGCCTCGGCGTCCAGCGCACCGCTGACCGCGATGGCCGACGCCAGCACGTGACCCTCTTCGAGCTTGGCCAATTCGGTGAGGCGCGCGGCCTCGTTCACGGGGTCGCCGATCACGGTGTACTCGAAGCGGGCCTGCGCGCCGATGTGGCCGGCGATCGCACGTCCGGCGGAGACGCCGATGCCGAACTCGGTCTGGCCGAGGACCTGGATGAGGTCGTCGTGCAGTTCCCGGGAAGCCGCCAGCGCCGCGCCGCAGGCGTCGGGATGTTCGATGGGTGCGCCGAAGATCGCCAGCGCGGCGTCGCCCTGAAACTTGTTGACGAAGCCGCCGTGCCGGTTCACCGAGTCGACGACGACGCGGAAGAACTCGTTGAGCAGGCTGACCACCTCGGCGGCGGGCCGGGTGGCGGCGAGCTGCGTCGACCCGACGAGGTCGACGAACAGGACGGCGACGTCGCGCTCCTGGCCGCCGAGTTCGGTGCCGCGCTCCAGGGCGCGGCGGGCGACGTCCTCGCCGACGTAGCGGCCGAACAGGTCGCGCAGCCGTTGCCGTTCGGCGAGATCGCGCACCATGTCGTTGAAGCCGGCCTGCAGCAGGCCCAGCTCGCTGGCGTCGTAGATCTGCATGTGGGCGTTGTAGTTGCCACGCTGCACCTCGCCGAGCGCCCAGCGCAGCTGGCGCAGCGGGTCGGCGATCGACATGGCGACCAGCACCGTGCCCGCCAGCCCGATGACCAGTGCGGCGATCGCCAGCAGCAGGATCGGGGTGTTGAGCCGCTCGGCGGGCGCGGTGAGGATCTCGAAGCGGCTGGCGACCAGCGCCAGCACGATCGCGAGGATCGGCACGCCGGTGGAGAGCACCCAGGTGAGGACCTGGCGCAGGATCACGCCCGGCGCGTTGAAGTTGGCCGGTGCGCCACCCCGCAGCGCCGCCACCGCGACGGGCCGCAGCACGCGCTCGGACTGCAGGTAGCCGATGATCGCCGTCGCGGTGGCGCCCAGCGCGGAGGCGACGGCGACGACCGGCGCGGACTGGCTGGCCACCGGCCAGCTGGCGGCGATGAAGACGATCGAGCCGAGACACCAGTTGGAGACGCTGATCACCGAGCGGTACCAGGGCATCCGCAGGGCGCGGACCCGCGCCAGCTCGGTGACGGCGGGGTCGCCGTCGGTCATCAGCGTGTCGCGTCGCTGCCAGCGGATGACCGGGAGCAGCATCCGCAGGGTGAGGTAGGCGCCGACGGTGAACGAGATGAACAGGTAGCCGAGGAACACCGCGAGGTTGAACGCCGGCAGGTCCTGCAGCTGGATGCGGTCCTCCGGCGGTAGGCCGAACCGTAGGAAGCCGAGGACGAACAGGGCGCCGATGATGTCGGCCTGCAGCATGCCGAGGGTGAACACCGGCCAGGGGGTACGCGCGACCCAGTGGACGAATGCGCTGATTCGCCCCATCGGTGTCGCCCGCGTGGTCACCCGACAACCGTAACGGTCGTACCCGACCTGCAGCGACGCTGTTGCTGAGGTTCGTGTCGGCGATCCGGTTAGGGTTGGTGCCGATGAGCGGTGTTTTCTCGCGTTTGGTGGGCCAGGACGCCGTCGAGGCGGAACTGGTGGCCGCCGCCGTCGCCGCGCGCGGTGACGCGGTTCACAGGGCGGACATGCCCACGTCGACGGGCACCATGACGCACGCCTGGCTGATCACTGGGCCGCCCGGATCGGGCCGGTCGATCGCCGCGCTGTGCTTCGCTGCGGCGCTGCAGTGCACGTCGGACGGGGTGCCCGGGTGCGGCGAGTGTCGTGCCTGCACGACGACGATGGCGGGTACGCACGCCGACGTCCGGCGCGTCGTCCCGGAGGGCCTGTCGATCAGCGTGGCCGAGATGCGCGAGATCGTGCAGGTCGCGTCACGGCGGCCGGGTACCGGGCGCTGGCAGGTGGTCGTGGTGGAGGACGCCGACCGGCTGACCGAGGGCGCGGCCAACGCGCTGCTCAAGGTCGTGGAGGAGCCGCCGCCGTCGACGGTCTTCCTGCTGTGCGCGCCGTCGGTGGACCCGGAGGACATCGCGATCACGCTGAAGTCCCGCTGCCGGCACGTCGCGCTGGTGACGCCGCCGCTCGACGCGATCGCCCGGGTGCTGATCGAGCGCGACGGCCTGCCCGAGACCGAGGCCCGGTGGGCGGCGTCGGTGAGCGGTGGGCACGTCGGCCGGGCGCGCCGGCTGGCGACCGACGAGGAGGCGCGTCGGCGCCGTGAGCGGGCGCTGGGACTCGCGCGCGACGCCGCCACCCCGTCGCGCGCGTACGCGGCCGCCGAGGAGCTCGTCGTGACCGCCGAGGCGGAGGCCAAGGCGCTCAACGTCGAACGCAACGAGGTGGAGACCGAGGAGCTGCGTACCGCGCTCGGGGCGGGCGGCACCGGCAAGGGCGCCGCGGGCGCCATCCGCGGTGCGGTCGGCGCGCTGAACGCCCTGGAGAAGCGGCAGAAGTCCCGACAGACCCGAGCGTCGCGCGACGCGCTGGACCGCGCGCTGATCGACCTGGCGACGTACTTCCGCGACGCGCTGGTGGTGTCGGCCGGGGCCGGCGGACTGCAGGCCAACCACCCGGACATGGCGGACAAGGCCGCGGCGATGGCGGCCCACGTCCCACCCGACCGGCTGCTGCGGTGCATCGAGGCGGTGCTCGAGTGCCGCGAGGCCCTGGCGATCAACGTGAAGCCGAAGTTCGCGGTCGACGCGATGGTGGCCACGGTCGGGCAGGCGCTGCGGAGCTGAATTGGGTCCGCGGCAGGTGCTGACGTAGACTCTGCTGCGCCTGCGTGAGCGGGCACGCCGCCTTAGCTCAGTCGGTAGAGCGATTCACTCGTAATGAATAGGTCGGGGGTTCGATTCCCCCAGGCGGCTCTCTTCTTCCTCATCCTGGCGCTTCGAGTGGCCTTGGGGCTTCGAGCGCGTGGGGCTTCGAGCGGGACGCTGGAGTCACCGATGCGGCCTACCGGGACGCTGGCGTCACATTCGACGCTCCTCCGGCTTGGCGAGGGCCTCCTCGGCGACGACGCGAGCGGTGTTGGCGGCGGGGAAGCCGGCGTAGCCGCTGGCGTGATACACCACCTCGGCCAGTTCCTCGTCGGAGAGCCCGTTGGTGCGGGCGATCTGGAAGTGCGCGTGCAGCTCGTCGGTGGCGCGCAGCGCGATGAGGATCCCGAGCGTGACGAGGCTGCGGTCGCGGCGGCTCAGCCCGTCGCGCGCCCACAGCCGGCCGAAGATGCCCTCGATCCCGATGTCCATCAGCTCCGGAGCGAAGCCGTGGCCGAAGTCGACCTCCGCGTCGTCGTCGGGGATCACGCCCGGCAGCAGTTCGCGGAACACGCCCAGGCCATCGGCTCGCAAGTTAGACATGCTTACGAGTCTGGCATTGGATCGTGGTGGGCGTCATCTACGCAAGTGGACGTGGCACGCCTGTGGACTCTTTCCAAGGCGGCGAGATGGAGCGCCTACTCACTTGTTCGACGGGGCCTCGGGCCATCCCGGAGCCGGAGAATTGCCCTCGAAGTTGCCTTCAAGGGGTCGTGGGCCCTGCAAGAGGTTGTTTCGGATAGGAAGGGGGTCCGGCGCCTCGGCGATGCAAGCCTTCTGCACTGCTTCAGCTTCCGGCCATTCCTGGCCCGCCGACTTGGAGTCGAGACGGCCGACAATCTTCCACCCGCCGAAGACATTCGATGCCGGGCTCAGAGCGGCCCCGGCCTGGGGTTGTTCGATCGGTGGGGCATCAGCGGGTGGTTCGAGATCGAGTCGGATGCCCGCAATGCCGCGTGAGTCAAGGGGACCGCCGGTGGCTACGCTCTCGTACTGGCCGTCTCCCTGTTTCTCGCCGAGTCCGTAGGTGAAACTGCACACGACGACGTTCGCCGTGTCCGGTGCTACGGACTCGGATTGGACACGGAACTTGATGTTGCCGCTCAGGGGAGCAGACACCGGTACGTCGGTAGTCGGACGACGGTCAAAGGCAGCGGGATTGGCGACGTCATCCGGTGGCTCGTTCTCGGGCACAGCAGACTCGAACCCGTCGTACGCCTTCGCGAAGGACCCGCTCAACTGGACGAGGTTGTACGACTCGAGGTACGCGCGAACGGCTACGGCGGGGCCTGTCGTGAGATCGATGCCCTCCGCGGCACTCCACTGCACCCGCACGTCGGCCAGGACGCCCGACCAGTGACCGTCTTGCGGCGGCGTAACGTCACTTTCGGCACAAGCGACAAGGCCGATCAGGGCGAAACTCAGGGCGATAGCCCTCGTTGCCTTCACTGGCCGGGTGCTTTCGGCGGTGTGGGGTTCGGATTCGCCACGGTGTCTCCGTACTTGTCCTTCATGGCAATCGTTGGGTCGCCCTGCTCAGTGACGGTGTTCTGCAAGACGTCTGTCAGAACCGCTTCCGCCTTGTTCGGCCCAATGCTGTCGCGCGCAAGATCGCTCAGGTCTCGGATGAGAGGCCTTTCATCGGGGCCAACCTGTTCAAAGTAGTTGGCATTCAGATCGGTTCCATCAGATTGCAACGGCACGTCGGCGGCCAAGAGCGCATTTAGGGCAAAGCGTGCAGACTCTCCCTGGCTGAGGGGAGTAATCGTGTAGTCGACGCTCGTCGGCTCTTTCCCGAGTATTGCATCCTGCATAGTGGCGCCGAACACGTCAACGCCTGGGGACAGAAACTGTCCATAACCCGGAATCACACTGGAACCCGCGGAGATGATTGCTAGCGACCGTTCGTACGCAGCCTTCTGCTGCTCGTACATCTCGCTTGCGTTCCTGCCAAGAGCTTCCGCTGCCTCGTGAGTTCCGACCGCTGTCAGACCTCGAAGAGTTTGCGCATCAAGCATCCTCGCGTCGTTGTTATCGACGGGAATCCCATTCTTTACGTCTTCGGCCCATGCATGACTGGCAGCAATCACCTGAGCGTCCGCCGCGCTGTGAAACTCGTTGAATGAGTCGCCGTCGGTACTAAGAACGGAGAAAACACCCTTGGTGAGTGGTTGGTCGATGGGGTTGTCGACATCAAGATTGTCGAACGCGTCGGTTGTATTGGCGGTCGACAAGCCAGCCATGTCAGGAATATACGGCGTCAGCCCGTGGGCGTATCCGCGAACCAGTTCCGGATTCACTTCGCCAAGCGTCTGTCCGTTCATACCCATCAAGTCATCCTTGTGTGACCCAATGTAGTTTGCGTATTTCTCTGCTGTCTCCGACGCAATCCAAGCCTCCGGTCCCGAACTCTCCTCGTTCGTCCAGCTGAAGAGATGTCCGGCGGACCTGCCGTCGTCAGTCCATTCGGTCGTGTTGACGTCATGAAGGAAGTCGTTGACGTCCACGCCGTTTCGGCCCATCAGGTGGTCGTTGATGATCTGGTGGTCGTCGTCAACGGCTTGGAAGAGACTCTGGGCTGTCTCCTGCATGCCCATCGCCGGCCGAGCATTGTCCTGGGTGTCCATGACGGCGTCGGACGCCACGATCAATTTGCGATCGAGTTCGGTGCCCGTCTGCAACTCGGGATTTCCGTCCTGAACGATTTGGGAGATCGCCTGCAGGTCATCGCCGTACTTCAGCTTCTCGAACTGCTGCGAGATCGGCACGGTCGAGCCTGCATCGTTCAATGCCTTCTGCACACTGTCCGGCAGCATCGCCGCCGACCCGGGCTTGCCGTCCGACCCGGAGAACTTCACGTCGTCATTGCTCATCAGCTGCCAGGAATCGGCGATCACGTTCTTGTGGTCACCGAGACGCTGCTCCGCGGTGGTCAACTCGTCGACGCTCATGCCCTTCTGCTGTGACTGCATCTGGGACAGGTAGGCATCCTGCTGGGGCGATAGATCCTGGCCGGGCTTGATCGACGAGAGCGTTTCCTCGACGCGACCGGCCGCGCCCTGGTCGCCCGCGAGGGCATCCTCGACGTCGCGACGGGCCTGCTCCTCCGGAGGGAGGGCATGCATTTCCGGGGGCTTCTCCTCGTCCTCCTTCAACGGGTCCGCGTCGCCCTTGTCCTCCTTGGCGAACCGCATGTCCTGCTTCAGCTCGTCGTAGCCGGCCTGGATGGTGGTGATGTTCCCCTTCACCGTCTGCATCTCGCCGTGCGTGCCGGTCATGATCTCGGTGAGCCGGGCGAGGCCCTGCTTGGCGATCTGCATCTGGACGGTGCGGCCGGCCTGGTCGTTGGTGGTGCTGGCAGCGGCGCTGGTCACCCAGGTCCTCAACTCGTCGAGCTGGGTGCGGCCGTTGCTCACCAGCGCCGCGGCGTTGTTCACCTGCGCGGCGAGCTTCTGGTCCAGCTCGCCGATCCTGCCGATGACTTGCTGGTGCTGCGCGTTGGCGGTGCCGTACGCCTCGGAGGCCTTGCCCGACCACCGACCCTCGGGCTTGGCCGCGTCCATGTCGGACTTCAGCTGGTTCAGGGTGCTGCTGGCATCGAAGCGCTCACCGCTCGCCGGCGGTCCCTCGCCGTACGTCTGCCGAGCCTGCGACCACGTCGAGTAGAACCCGTCGAGCGCGCCCACCGAAACCCCCACACGTTTCCACGCACGGCCTCGTCACCGTTGCACGTCGATTATCCCCGACGCAGTACTACCTCGGGGCCACGAATCCGACGGGTCCCGACGCCACGCACACCGACAGCGCCGACGTGTTCGCCCGCACGGTGAGCGCGTCCCCCGCCCCGGGCAGCCGCACGAACACCCGGTTGAGCCCGGGCCGCACCGGCACCTTCACCTCGTCGCCCTCCGACAGGCCCACCATGATCGACCCGTCGCTGTTCGCCAGATAGTTCACCTCGGCGGTCCAGTCCGCGGGCAGCAGCGGCCCGTCGAGCGGGATGCGCACCGGCGCGTCGGGCTGCACGAGGTAGCCGCAGTTCGGCAGCGGCCCCTGCCGCATCGACCGCACCCACGTCACCTTCGCATCGAGCAGTCGCCCCGACATGTCCAGCATCCGCAGATCGGATGTGCTCGACGCGAACTCCGGCCGCCCGCGCGTCAGCGCGAACACGTGACTGGCCAGGTTCTCCGGCCATTGAATCCGCTGCAGGATCAGCGGGTCGACCTCCTGGTCGAGCATCGGCGCGTCCGACTGCGCAGCGGCCCGCGCCAGCGACGCCTCACCGGTCCGCAGGTACGCCTCGGTCGGGTTGTCCTGCCAGATCGCGTCGAACGTGGCCGTCGAGTAGAGACTGCTCGCCACGAACAGCGTCGCCCCGCCCCCGACCACGGCGGCCCGCGCCCGCGACCGGTCCAGCCATGCCGACTCCCGGTTCGGTGCGCACAGACCCACGGCGGCCAGCAGCGCCAGCACCACCACCAGGTCGGGTAGGTAGCGCAGCGCCTGCGCGAGTTCCAGGGCGGTGAACTGCGACGACCGCATCAGGTAGATCGGCACCTGGCACGCGGCGACGTAGCCGACGGCGACGGCCCAGACCGCGCCGATCCGCCGCTTGCGCGCCACGCTGACCGCCACCACCGCGGCCAGCGCCAACCAACCCAGCACCATCACCGTCACCGGCGGCGTCGCCCACGGCGAGGCCGGCGCCCACCGCTGCCACTCCCACGGCCCGCCCGCCAGGCCCGGAACGATGCCGTGCGTCACCGAGCGCACCAGCAGGTCCCACGTCATCCCCGGGTCGAAGCTCCACCGCTGCTGGTCGACCACCAACAGGTAGACGCCCACCCACCCGACGGTCACCGCGAGGCAGCCCAGCCAGAGCCGCTGCCCCCGCCGCCACGTCGTCACCAGCGCCGCACGGTCCCCGCCGACGTAGGCGAGGAGCGCCGCGATCGCGAACGCCGCGAACGGGATGACGGCGGCCTTCTCGAAGAACAGCAGACCGCCGACGTACGCCAGCACGCCGGTCACCGCGTAGCGCTGATTGCCGGTGCGCGACAACAGGATCACATCGGCGCACACCCACGCGAGCGCCGCCGTCATCGGCAGCGCATTGAGCGCCGCCGCCCACCACGCGAACGCCGGCAGGCCGAGCGGGGTGAACAGCGCGAAGGTCAGCGGCACCAGCAGCACCGGCCGCCAGCCGAGAAGCACCCGCAGCGCACGCAGCAACGCCAGCGACGCCACCAGCTGCAGCAGCACCAGGCTCACCGCCGGGCCCAGCCAGTTCAGCGGCGCCAACCGCGTGATGCCGCCCGCCACCAGGAACGCCGCGGGCATGACGTGGCCGTCGTGATCGTCGAACAGGTAGGACGGCGAGAGCAGGCCCTGCGTCCCGGCCCGACCGGTGAGGATGAGGTCGTCCCAGTAGAAGTAGCCGTGGAACGCGATGACGGCCCGCACCACCAGCTGCAGCGCGATCAGCGCGACGGCGGCGTTGCGGACCCAGGTCACGTTCGCCGACTGTACGTAACGGCCAGCAGCCCTCGGTATGGTGACCCAATGCGCACACTCGTGACAGGAGCAGCGGGTTTCATCGGATCGACGCTGGTAGATCGGCTCCTGGCCGACGGGCACAGCGTCGTCGGGGTCGACGACCTCAGCTCGGGACGCAGCACCAACATCACCTCGGCCGAGCAGAGTGACGCCTTCGAGTTCGCCAAGGCCGACATCGTCGACGCCGACCTCGTGGCGCTGCTCGCCGACGTGCGCCCCGAGGTGGTGTTCCACCTCGCCGCGCAGATCTCGGTCAAGCTCTCCGTCGACGACCCGGCGTTCGACTCGTCGGTCAACGTCGTCGGCACCGTGCGCCTCGCCGAAGCCGCCCGCAAGGCCGGCGTGCGCAAGGTGGTGCACACCTCCTCCGGCGGCTCCATCTACGGCAAGAACCCGCCCGGCTACCCGACGTCGGAGGAAATGCCCGTCGACCCGTCCTCGCCGTACGCCGCCAGCAAGGTCTGCGGCGAGGTGTACCTCGAGATGTTCCGCAACCTCTACGGTCTCGACTGCAGCCACATCGCCCCGGCCAACGTGTACGGCCCGCGGCAGGACCCGCACGGCGAGGCCGGCGTCGTCGCGATCTTCGCCCAGGCGCTGCTGGCCGGCAGGCCGACCAAGATCTTCGGCGACGGCACCGACACCCGCGACTACGTCTTCGTCGACGACGTCGTCGACGCCTTCGTCCGTGCCGGCGGCGAGGCCGGCAGTGGGCAGCGCTTCAACGTCGGCACCGGCGTGGAGACCTCGACGCGCGAGATGCACACCGCCATCGCCGCGGCCGCGGGCACGCCCGACGAACCCGAGATGCACCCGCCGCGCCTCGGCGACCTCAAGCGTTCGCAGCTCGACATCTCCCGCGCCCGCGACGTGCTCGGCTGGACGCCGAAGGTGGAGCTGGCCGAGGGCGTCGCCCGCACGGTCGACTTCTTCCGGACGGCCTAGTTGCGGTACGCCTAGTCCTCGGGGGTGCGCGCGCTCTCCAGCGCGACGGCGCGCGCCAGTTGGGCGTACTTGAGTTCCAGGTCCTTGAACCGCATGTAGGTGCTGATGGTGGTGAACAGGAACGCGATGATCAGGGCGTAGCCCAGCAGGTCCGAACCACGGTCGACGCCGAGCCAATTGGCGAGGACCGTCGTGTCGTCGGGCCGCACGATCGCGTACACCGCGGCGATGACGAACAGGACGTAGCCGACCTTGACCCACGCCCGTGCCTGCGCGCTGCGCCGCGACCGCAGCAGGTACATCAGCAGCGTGACGATGGCGACGATCAGCAGTACCTGGATCCAGTTCACCGCCGCATCCTCCTGCGCATGAGTCCGTCGAAGACGATGTTGACGCCGTTGACGAGCGGCTGACCCTTCGACATCGAGTAGTCGGTGTAGAGGATCTCCACCGGCTCCTCGGCGACGCGCCAGCCGTTCTCGACGATCACCGCGATGAACTCGCTGGCGTGGCTCATGCCGTTCATCGTGAGGTTCAGCCCGTCGGCGACGGTGCGGTTGAACACCCGCAACCCGTTGTGCGCGTCGGTGAGTCGCAACCGGCGGCTGGCCGGGCTGAGCTTCGCGATGAGCGGGAACAACAGCCGCCGCAGCGGTGGCATCCGCTGGGACACCTGCCCGCCGAACCGCGTGCCGACGACGATGTCGAGGTCCTCGGTGGTCAGCCGGTCGATCATCCGGACGACGTCCTTGACGCGGTGCTGACCGTCGGCGTCGAACGTCGCGAACACCGCCGCCCCCGGCCTGCTGCGCGCGTACTCGACGCCGGTCTGGATCGCCGCGCCCTGGCCGAGGTTCACCGGGTGCCGCACGACGTGCGCGCCGGCGGCGAGTGCCCGGTCGCCGGTGTCGTCGGGGCTGCCGTCGTCGACGCACACGACGTTGGGGAACACCGCGCGGATGTCGGCGACCACGTCGGCGATCACGGTCGCCTCGGTGTACGCCGGCACGACGATCCACACGTCGCGATAGGGGCTCTCTGGGATGGTGATGCCGAACAAATTACACGGTCAGCCTCGTGACGCCCTGCGTAGCGCGAGCAGGTGCACGACGATGCCGACGACCGGTCCGCAGAGCAGCGCGACGATGGTCCTCGTCTCCAGCGGCAGCGGCAGGAGCAGCAGGAGCGCCGACGCCAGCGTCGCGCCGATCCACCCGGCCGCATACGCACGGTGCAGCGCCGCGGCCACCGCCGCGGCGCCGGTCAGCGTCAGCAGCGCGATCGCGATGGCCGCCGTGGTGAACCATGCGAGCAGCCCGCCACCGGCCACGTACTGCGGCCCGAACGCCACCCGCAGCAGCCACGGTCCGGCCAGCCCCGCAACCGCCACCGCCAGCCCACCGAGGCCGAGCACGACGAGCGTCGGCGCGATCAGCGCCCGCAGTCGCGATGCCCGCTTGTCGACGAAGTGCGCGATGAGATTTCCCTGCATGGCGGTCAGCGGGACGAGCAGCGGAGCGCGGGTCAGCGTCACCGCGAGGATCACGACGCCGCCGGCCGCGCCGAGGTCGGCGGACGTGGCCTTCAGCAGGACGGGGAAGCCCATGACGAGGATCGCGCTGGCGCCGGCCGCCGCGATCGAGTGCGACGCGCCGCGCAGGAACGTGCCCACCGTGCCGGGCGTCCACAGCCGGGCGGCCTCCCGGGTGGCGGGTGAGGCGAGCAGCAGCAGCAGCCACGCGACCGACCCGGCCACCGTCGCCCACAGGTAGCCGACCAGACCCCAGCCGACCAGGAACGTCGCCGACGCCACCGCAACGCGGCCGATGGCGTCGCCGACGATCAGCGTGCCGTACTGCCCCCACCGGTTCACCCCGGCCAGCACGCCGAGCAGCGTCGCGTGCAGGCAGAACCCGGCGATGCCCGCCGCGAGCAGTCCGACGCTGAGCCACCGGGCCTCGGCGAAGACGTGGCCCGACCACAGCGGTGCGGTGCCGGCAACGGCCGCGGCGGCGACGACGCTGACCAGGACCGCCGCCCGGACCGGCCGGGTGCGCGGTCCCGCCACGACGCCGACCACCTGGGCCTCGCGCACCTCGCGGGTGGACTCCTGCAGCAGCCCGTTGGCCGCGCCGGCCAGCAGCCCGAACGCACCCCAGAACACGGCGAACACCGAGAACCCGGCCGGTTCGAGGTTGCGGGCGGCGAGGTAGAGCACGGCGTAACCGCACAGCGCGCTGATGATCGTCGCCGAGCCGACCGTGGCGACGCTGCGCCGCGTGGTCGGGCCCTGCGTCGCCACCGCGGAGGCGCCGTCGGTCACGACGCGGCAGGCAGGTCGGGCAGCGGCTCGGCGTAGAGCCACGCGCGCCACAGCGGCCGCAGCGACGCGTCGGCGTACTGCGCGGCCAGGCCGGTGAAGTCGTCGGTGACCGCGGTGGCGTGCCGGTGGCGCTCGGTCCACGCCCGCAGGAGCGCGAAGAAGTTGCGGTCGCCGATCGTCAGCCGCAACGCGTGCAGTGCCACGGCACCGCGCTTGTAGACGCGGTCGTCGAACATGTCCTTGGGGCCCGGATCGGACAGCAGCAGGTTCTGCGGCGACGATGCGAGCCGGTGGTGATAGTGCCGCGCCCACTCGTCGGCGCTGCGCCCGCCGGACTCCTCCGACCACAGCCACTCGGCGTAGCAGGCGAAGCCCTCGTGCAGCCAGATGTCGCGCCAGCGCCGCGCGGTCACCGAGTTGCCGAACCACTGATGGGCGAGTTCGTGGGCGATCAGCCGCTCCGAACGTCGGCTGCCGTCACAATGATTCGCGCCGAAGATGGAGATGCCCTGCGCCTCCAGCGGGATCTCGAGGTCGTCGTCGGTCACGACCACGGTGTAGCCGTTCGCCAGGGGATAGGGGCCGAACAGCTTGACGAACAGCTTCATCATCTGCGGCTGCCTGCCGAAGTCGTGGTCGAAGTCGTGCCGCAGGCGGTCGGGCAGCACCGCGTTCATCAACACCGGCGACTTGGCCAGCCGGTGGGTGCCGTACATCCCGATCTGCAACGTGACGAGGTAGGTCGAGGTGGGCTCGACCTGCTCGTAGGTCCAGGTCGTCATCGACGCGCGGGTGCGTCGAGTGGTCAACGCGCCGTTGGCGATCGCGTAGTACGGACTGTCGGTGGCGATCGCGATGCGGTAGCTCGCCTTGCTGCTCGGGTGGTCGTCGCACGGGAACCACGACGCCGCCCCGTTGGGCTGCCCGGCGACCAGCGCCCCGTTGGTGAGTTCCTCGAAACCGACGCTGCCCCACAGCGATCGGATGGGTCGCGGGTTGCCGGCGTAGCGCACGACGACGGTCAGCGCCGCGCCCGCCGGCAGCGCGGAGGCCAACGCAACGTGCAGCTTGTCGTGCGACGTCCGGAACGACTCGGGACGCTTGCCGTTGACCGTCACCTTCGACACCGACAGGGCGTGCGAGAGGTCGAGGGTGAAGGTCCGCAGCGACGCCAGCGTGGTGGCCGTGATGGCCGCCGTGCCGGTGAGCCGGTTGGAGCTGACCTTGTATTCGAGGTCCAGCTCGTAGCGCGATACCCGGTAGCCGAAGTTGCCGTTCTTCGGCAGGTACGGATCGATGACCGGCGGCGTGCGCTTCTTGGATCGGGTCACGCGGCGGACTTCTTCGGTTTCTCCACCCGCGCCCGCTTCTTGCGCTTGGCGCCCCAGGGCGCGATCGGGTTGCCCTGCCAGCGCGTCGACGCCGGGACCTCGTCGCCCCGCATGACGAGCGACGCCGGTCCGACCGTGGCCCCAGCGCCGAGCCGGGCGGCGGGCAGCGCCACGCAGTGCGGTCCCAGTGTGGCGCCGTCCTCGAGGACCACGGTGTCCATCCGCATGATCCGGTCGTGGAACAGGTGTGTCTGCACCACGCAGCCGCGGTTGACGGTGGCGCCGTCGCCGAGCGTGACGAGGTCTGCTTCGGGTAGCCAGTACGTCTCGCACCAGACGCCGCGCCCGATCGACGCGCCCAGCCCGCGCAGCCAGACGTTCATCACCGGCGTGCCGCTCGCGGCGCGCGCGAACCACGGCGCCGCCACGGTCTCGACGAAGGTGTCCGACACCTCGTTGCGCCACACGAACGACGACCACAGCGGGTGCTCGACGGCGTCGATGCGGCCGATCACCGCCCACTTCGCCACCACCGCGATGGCGCCGGCGAGCGCACCGGCGAGCAGCAGCACCACCCCGGACCCGAGAGCGGCTGCTGCATAGGAGAACTCGGCCAGCCACTGCAACGTCGCGAGGACGCCGACCCCGATCGCGAACGTCACCATCAACGGGACGACGCGGCCCGTCTCGACCAGGCCCCGCAGCACCTTCAGGCGCGTAGAGGGCGCAAAGGTGCGCAGCGCGTCCGCGGCCGTGGGCTGCCTGCGCAGCCGGATCGGCGGGCTGCCCAGCCACGACGAGCCGGCCTTGGCCTTGTGCGGCGTCGCGCTGAGCACCGCGACCAGGCCGTCGTCGGGCACCCGCCGGCCGGGCTGCGTGATGCCGGAGTTGCCGAGGAACGCCCGCTTGCCGACGGTCGCCTTCGCCACGTGGATCCAGCCGCCACCCAGTTCGTAGGACGCGACCATGGTGTCGTCGGCCAGGAACGCGCCGTCGGCCACCTCGGTGAACTTCGGCGTGAGCAGCGCGGTGGAGATCTCGGTGTCCCTGCCCACCTTCGCGCCCAGCAGCCGCAGCCACCACGGTGTCAGCAGGCTCGCGTAGATGGGGAACAGGTAGTTGCGGGCGGCGTCCATCAGCCGCTCGGTGGCCCACAGCTGCCAGCCGACCCGGCTGCGCACCGGGTGGTAGCCCTCGCGCAGGCCGATCGAGAGTAGGCGCACTCCCGCGACGGTCACCGCGGCGTAGACGACGACGGCGGCCAGCGTCGCGACCGGCGTCCACAGGATCCCCGGGAGGATCGCGTCGGCGAGCGTCGCGGTGTCCTGCACGGCCCAGCCGATGACCGCCAGCCCGGCGGCGATCGCGGCCAGCGGAACGCCACCCAGCAGCACCGACGTCAGCCCGTACATCGCGATCCACACCGGCGCGCGCGGCGGCCGCTCGTCGGGCCAGGGGTGGCGTGCCTTGCCGGACTTGCCCGCCGGCGACCCCTTCCAGTACTGCCCGGCCTTGACCTTGCCCACCACGCCGGCCCCGGCCGCGACGTCGGCGTTCTTGCCGACCACGGCACCTGGCAGCAGCGTGGTGCGCGCGCCGATGGTGGCGTCGTTGCCGACCTCGATGCGGCCGACGTGGAAGAGGTCGCCGTCGATCCAGTGCCCGGTCAGATCCACCTCCGGCTCGATCGAACACCGGTGACCGAGGGTGAGCATTCCGGTGACGGGCGGTGCCGAGTGCAGGTCGACGCCCTTGCCGACCCTGTTTCCCAGGGCGCGCGCGTAGTAAACGAGCCACGGTGCGCCCGCCTGGTTCTCCGCGCCGCTGGCCTCGGCGAGCCGCTCGGCCAGCCACACCCGCAGGTGCACCGACCCGCCGCGGCGGTACGTGCCCGGCTCCAACGCGCCGATCAGCATGCGGGCGCCCAGCACGGCGATGCCCATCCGGCCGATCGGCGTGACGAAGAGCAGGAAGCCGGCCAGCACCCACCACCAGCCGATGGGGCGGGCCCATGCGACCAGGTCGAGACTCGCGGCAACGTCGTTGAGCAACGCCAGCCACACCACCCACTGCATGCCCGCGAGCGTCGCCAGCGGCAGTGACAGCGCCACCTGGACCAGCTGCGTCAACCGCGGGACCGGCGCCACCGTGCGGGGCTCCACCACGGGCGGCGGGTCGAGTTCGTCGAGGTAGCCCGCCAGCGAGCCGAGCCGGGGGTGGTCGTACAGGTCGGCGACGGTGACCTGCGGATAGCGGGTGCGCAGTGCGGCGACCAGTTGCGCCGCGGACAGCGAGCCGCCGCCGACGGCGAAGAAATCGGCCTCCGGTCCGTCGATCGGCGCGGCCAGCACGTCGCGCCACAGCTGGGCGAGCCACCCCATCGTGCCGCCGAGGTCGGGCTCGTCGTCGCCGCCGGCGCCGTCGACCGGCCACGGCAGCGCGTTGCGGTCCACCTTGCCCGACGTGCGGGTCGGCAGTTCGTCGACGAGGACGAGCCGCGGCACCAGCGCCGCCGGCAGCGATTCGGCGAGCGCGGCGCGGGCGGCGCCGAGGTCGAACGCCGGATCGGCGCTCGCCACGTACCCCACCAGCAGGGGGGTGCCGCTCGCGGTGCGGCGCACGGCGGCGGCGGCGCCGCTGACTCCCGGCAGGTTGACCAGCGCCGCGTCGACCTCGCCGAGTTCGATGCGGCGACCGCCGACCTTGACCTGATCGTCGGCGCGGCCCTGGAAGTAGAGGCCGTCCGCCTCCAGCCGGACCAGGTCGCCGCTGCGGTAGGCCCGCGCCCAGCCCAGGGTGGACATCGGCGCGTACTTCTCGGCGTCCTTCTCCGGGTCCAGGTAGCGGGCCAGCCCGACGCCGCCGATCACGAGTTCGCCGACCTCGCCGAGGGCCACCGGCAGCCCGTCGCGGTCGACCACCGCGAGGTCCCAGCCGGGCAGCGGCAGGCCGATGCTGACCGGCGCGTTGCCGCGCAGCGGTGCGAGGCACGCGACCACGGTCGCCTCGGTGGGGCCGTAGGTGTTCCACACCTCGCGCCCGTCGACCGCCAGCCGTTCGGCCAGCTCCGGCGGGCAGGCCTCGCCGCCGAAGATCAGCAGCCGCACCGCCTCCAGCGCCTCGGCCGGCCACAGTGCGGCGAGCGTTGGCACCGTCGAGACGACGGTGATGTCCCGGGACACCAACCAGGGCCCGAGGTCCATGCCGCTGCGCACCAACGACCGCGGCGCGGGCACCAGGCAGGCGCCGTGCCGCCAGGCCAGCCACATCTCCTCGCAGGAGGCGTCGAAGGCGACCGACAACCCGGCCAGCACGCGGTCGTTGGGGCCCAGCGGGTTGCCGCGAAGGAAGATCTGGGCCTCGGCGTCGACGAACGCCGCTGCGTTGCGGTGCGTGACGGCGACGCCCTTCGGCGTGCCGGTCGAGCCGGAGGTGAAGATGATCCACGCGTCGTCGCGCAGCATCGGCGGCCCGGCGCGCCAGCCCCTCGACGAGCCGTGCCCGCGGACCAGGCCCTGCTCGGTGATCACGCCGACCACGCCCGCCTCTCCGAACACCAGCGCCGCCCGCTCGTCGGGGTCGTCGGCGTCCACCGGCACGTAGGCGGCGCCGGCCGCCAGCGCCGACAGGATCGCCACGTACAGCGCATAGCTGCCCGACGGCATCCGGATGCCGATCCGGTCACCGCGTCCGATGCCACGGGCCGCGAGCCACGCGACGCTCTCCTCGACGTCGGCGATCAGCTCCGCGTAGGTCAGCTGCACCTCGCCGTCGTCGATCGCCGGGGAGTCGGGATGGCGCCGGGCGGTGTCGTAGAGGACGTCGATCAGGGTGCGCGGCGGTGGTGCGGACTCCGACAGCAGGTACTGCGGCGGGATGCCGGGAACGTGGTGCTCGGCGCTCGGCTGCTCGGCGCCCTGGTCCGCTGTCACGGGGTACAAACTACTGATCTCCGACCGGCGTCCCCGTGGTGCCGCGCGGGTCCGGCACCGTCGGCCGACCGGGTTCTTCCCCAGGATTCGCGGTGATCGGAACCCTCGCCGCGCCCGGGTCGTGCGCCTACCCTCGCCGACGTGCGGCTCTTCGTGGCAGATCAGACCGATGGTGACGGTGCGCGGGGCGATGCGCTCAGCGAGCTGACGGCGGGCGGCAGCCCGGTGGTGCGGCTCTCGGCGCCGGACCTGCAGCGTGCCAAGCGCGGAACGGCCCGCATCCACGCCGACGGCCGCGACGTGGCCGTCGTCCTCGACGTGGCCGTGTCGGTGCCGGGGGACTACCGCGCCGCTGCGGCGTCGCACACCGTGCACTACGCGGGCACCGTGGCCGGGCTGACGGGTCTGATCGCCGACATCGACTCCGCGGGCGTGGCCGACGGCGTCGCGCTCATCCCCACCGCCGGCGCGTCACCGGCCGAACTGCGCCAGCTCGGCCACGACGTGCTGCGCCTGCTCGCCGACCGGGAACCGAAGAGCGCCTGACCGAACTGATGCAGCCACTGCATTAGTCGAGGCCAAATCGGTCTTGGACATGTATTGGTCGGCACCCTAGCGTTGCCGGTGTGACCTCGACGATCGCCGACACCACCCACCTGACCGGACAGATGCTGATCGCCGGCGCGCTCGTCTCGGGCACCGGCACCGAGATCCGCGGCTACGACCCGGCCACCGGCCAAACGCTGGAGCCCGGCTACCGCTACGGCGACGACACGCACGTCGCGGCCGCGTGCGCCGCGGCCGCCGAGGCGTTCGCCGCCTACCGGGCCACCACCGCCGAGCAGCGCGCCCGCTTCCTCGAGTCGATCGCCGCCAACCTGGAAGCCATCGCCGAGACCGTCGTCGCCCGCGCCCACGCCGAGACCGGCCTGCCCGAGGCGCGGCTCACCGGTGAGGTCGGCCGCACCACCGGACAACTCCGCCTCTTCGCCGCGGTGCTGCGCGAGGGCAGTTGGACCGGTGCACGCATCGACCCCGCCCTGCCCGACCGCACCCCGTTGCCGCGACCCGACATCCGGCAGCGCGCCGTACCGCTGGGCCCGGTCGCCGTCTTCGGCGCGAGCAACTTTCCGCTGGCCTTCTCGGTCGCCGGCGGTGACACCGCGTCGGCGCTCGCCGCGGGGTGCCCCGTCGTGGTCAAGGCGCACGACGCCCACCCCGGGACGTCCGAACTGGTGGCCCGCGCCATCGCCGACGCCGTCACCGCCGAGGGACTGCCGCCGGGTACGTTCTCGATGCTGTTCGGCTCCGGCCCCGGACTGGGCACCGCACTCGTCACCGACCCGCGGATCGCCGCTGTCGGCTTCACCGGCAGCCGCTCCGGCGGACTCGCGCTGGTGGCCGCGGCGGCCACGCGTCCCGAGCCGATCCCGGTGTACGCCGAGATGAGTTCGATCAACCCGGTGTTCCTGCTCGACGCCGCGCTCGCGTCGCGCGGCGCCGACCTGGGACGGGCCTTCGTCGGCTCGCTCACCATGGGGTCGGGCCAGTTCTGCACCAACCCCGGGCTGATCATCGCCGTGGACGGGCCCGGACTGGACGCCTTCCTCGCCTCCGCCCGCGAGGCGCTCGGTGCGGCCGCCGCCACGCCGATGCTGACGCCGACCATCGCCGAGAGCTACGCCGCCGGCGTCACCGCTTTGTCCGAACGGGCGGAGCTGGTGGTGCGCGGCCTGGCCGGCAATGCGACGGCCTGCCAGGCGGCCCTGTTCACCACCGATGCCTCGACGTTCGCGACCTCGGAGGTGCTGCAGGCCGAGGTCTTCGGCTCCTCCAGCCTCGTCGTGCGGTGCGCGGACGTCGACGAGATGAGCCGCGTCGCCGCCGGTCTCGAGGGTCAGCTCACCGCCACCGTCCACGCCGACGAGGCCGATCACGACGCCGCCCGCCAACTGCTGCCGACGCTGGAGACGAAGGCGGGCCGAATCCTGTTCAACGGCTGGCCCACCGGCGTCGAGGTCGGCCACGCCATGGTGCACGGCGGGCCGTTCCCCGCGACGTCCGACTCGCGCACCACCTCGGTGGGCGGACGCGCCATCGAGCGGTTCCTGCGTCCCGTCGCCTATCAGGACGTGCCGACGTCGTTGTTGCCCAGCGCGATTGCCGACGGCAACCCGGACGGCATCTGGCGCCGCGTCGACGGCGAACTCACCCGGGACTGAGTCCGAACCACCCCCCGACGCCGCATCGCCGGCGTCCCATCACCCATACGAACCGAGGAGCCCGCCGTGCCCGCTGCATCCCTGGATGGAGTCCTGTTCTTTCCCGTCACGCCCTTCACCGAGGACGGTGACGTCGACCTGACCGCGCTCGCCGAGCACGTCGCCAAGGGCGTCGACGCCGGCCCCGGCGGCGTGTTCATCGCCTGTGGCACCGGCGAATTCCACGCGCTGGAGGTCCGCGAATTCGCGGGCGTGGTGCGCACCGCGGTCGAGGCCACCGGCGGCCGCGTGCCGGTGTACGCCGGGGCGGGCGGGTCCGTCGCGCAGGCCAAGGCCTTCGCGCGCGCGGCGGCCGACGCCGGAGCCGACGGGCTGCTGCTGCTGCCGCCGTACCTCGTCACCATGCCCGCCGCCGGGCTGGTGGCCTACACCCGCGAGGTCGCGTCGGCCACCGACCTGCCGGTGATCGTCTACAACCGCGCCAATGCCCGCTACACCGAGGCCTCGGCCGTCGAGGTCGCCCACATCCCCACCGTCGTCGGCTTCAAGGACGGCACCGGGGACGTCGACCAGGTGGCCCGCATCGTCCGCGCGGTCACCGACGCCCTGGCGCCCTCGGGCAAGCCGTTCCAGTTCTTCAACGGCCTGCCGACCGCCGAGGTGTCGCAGCAGGCCTACCGCGCCATCGGCGTGACCCTCTACTCGTCGGCGACGTTCGCGTTCGCCCCCGAGCTGGCGCTGGCCTTCTACGGTGCCCTGGAACGCAGCGACGAGACGCAGGTGGCCGCGCTGCTGCGGGAGTTCTTCCATCCGCTGGTCCGGCTGCGCGACACCGTGCCCGGCTACGCCGTGTCGCTGATCAAGGCCGGCGTGACGATGGAGGGCATCGCGGCGGGTCCGGTGCGGCCGCCGCTGATCATGCCGACGCCGGAGGACCTCGCCGAACTGACCCGCATCATCGCCGCCGGGCGGGCCGTGATCGCCGACGAGTTGGCGGCCGTGCGCTGATGCCGGCGCCCATCCGCATCACCGGCGCGCGCATCACGCCCGTCGCCTTCGCCGACCCGCCGCTGCTCAATACCGTTGGCGTGCACCAGCCGTACGCGCTGCGCGCAATCGTCCAGCTGAACACCGACGCGGGGTTGGTCGGGCTCGGCGAGACGTACGCCGACACTCGGCACCTGGCCCGGTTGCACGCCGCGGCCGAGGCCATCACGGGCCTGGACGTGTTCGCGCTCAACGCCATTCGCGCGGCGATCGCCGAGCGGCTGCGCGGCGACGACGCCGCGGTGGGCACGGCGGGCATGATCACGTCGGCCAGCGCCGTCGACCAGGTGCTGTCCCCGTTCGAGGTGGCCTGCCTCGACGTCCAGGGCCACGTCCTCGGCCGCCCGGTGTCCGACCTGCTTGGCGGCGCGGTGCGCGACGCCGTGCCGTTCAGTGCGTACCTGTTCTACAAGTGGGCCGCGCACCCCGGCGCGGAGCCCGACGAATTCGGGGAGGCGCTCGACCCCGACGGGATCGTCGCGCAGGCACGGCGCATCGTCGGCGACTACGGGTTCGGCGCCATCAAGCTCAAGGGCGGGGTGTTCCCGCCCGAGGAGGAGATGGCGGCCATCGAGGCGCTGGCGGCCGCGTTCCCCGGCGTGCCGCTGCGGCTGGACCCCAACGCCGCGTGGACTCCGCAGACCGCCATCAAGGTCGCCTCCGGACTCGCCGGCATCCTCGAGTACCTGGAGGATCCGACGCCCGGGCTGGACGGCATGGCCGAGGTCGCCGCGCAGTCGCCGATGCCGTTGGCCACCAACATGTGCGTGGTCGCCTTCGACCACCTCGAGCCGGCAGTGCGTCGGGACTCGGTGCGGGTCGTGCTGTCCGATCACCACTACTGGGGTGGTCTGCAGCGCTCGAAGCTGCTCGGCGGCATCTGCGACACCTTCGGCCTCGGCCTGTCGATGCACTCCAACTCCCACCTCGGCATCAGCCTCGCGGCCATGGTGCACCTCGCCGGCGCGACGCCCAATCTCACCTACGCCTGCGACACGCACTGGCCGTGGAAGGAGGCGGCCGCGGTGAACGACGTCGTCAAGCCCGGCGTCCTCGCCATCCGCGACGGTGCGGTGGCCGTCCCGACCACCCCGGGGCTCGGCGTCGAGATCGACGACGACGCGCTCGCCGCCCTGCACGAGCAGTACCTGCGGTGCGGCATCCGCGACCGCGACGACACCGGCTACATGCGCAGCGTGGACCCCACGTTCGCGGCGATCAGCCCGCGCTGGTGAGGACTGCCCACCTACACTGATGCTCGACCGCCATCCTGGCGGGTCCGTTGATGCCGGACGTGCATGGGAGTGGGCGTGTTCTCGTTGGCGCGACTGGGCTGCTTCATCGCCGTCGCCGAGGAACTGCACTTCGGCCGCGCCGCGGAGCGGCTGCACATGACGCAGCCGCCGCTGAGCCGGCAGATCCAGCAGCTCGAAGCCGAACTCGGCGTCCAGCTGATCGACCGCACCACCCGGACGGTCACCCTGACGCCGGCCGGCGTGGCGTTCCTGCCCGACGCGCGGCGCATCCTGCAGCTCGCCGAGGGAGCCGCACAGACCGTGCGCCGCGTCCCGGCCGGCGACCTCGGCACCGTCGTCATCGGCTTCACCGCGGCCTCGGCGCACGCCGTGCTCCCGCCGCTGCTCGACGCCACCCGGGAGAAGCTGCCCGACGTGAAACTCGACCTGCGCGAGATGGTGACCGCCGCCCAGATCGAAGGCCTGATGACCGGCGAGCTGGACCTCGGCATGGCGCGCCCGCCGCTCAAGCGGCCCGGTCTGGTGTCGCGGCCGCTGCTGCACGAGCAGCTCATCGCGGCGCTGCCGACCGGGCATCCGCTGGCGTCGCTGGAGCGGCAGCTGACGCTCAACGACCTCGACGGCCAGGACGTGGTCATGTACTCGCCGGTGCAGGCGCGCTACTTCCACGAGCTGCTCATCAGCACGTTCACCATCGCCGGCGCCACCCCGCGCTACGTGCAGACGGTGACCCAGGTGCACACCATGCTGGTGCTGGTGCGCTCCGGTATCGGCATCGCACTGGTGCCGGCGTCGGCCGCCACGCTGCACCCCGAGGGCGTCGAGTTCCGGACCATCGGCGCGTTCCGCGAGCGACCCGTCGAACTCGACGCGGTCTGGCGTAGCGACAGCACCAATCCGGCGCTGCTGCGGCTCCTGCGGGACGTGCTGCCGCCCCGGGAGTGGACCACCGACGACCTCATCGACGGATTCGTCTCGGGCTAGCGGCGCACCGACCCGGGCGGCATGTCGACGCCGATCTCGTCGCAGATCGGCCCGATGATGAACAGTGAGCCGCGCGGGCTGCAGAACGGGGTGCCCGGGGGCAGCGGCTGCGGCCGCGACGGGGTGAGTTCCGGGGGCGGCACGTCGGCGGAGATGAAGCTGTCGGCCGCGGTCCCGTCCGGATACACCATCGAGACGTTGCCCTGCCCGAAGGGAACGCCGAACCAGACGTGGCACCGCGACATGTCCCAGCGGATCTCCTGGAACGGCAGCGCTTGTCCGGGGCACCACTCGGTGGTCGGTGCGGTGTACGGGCCGGCCTGGGCGGTACCCGTGCCGGCGATCAGCGCGGCGCCCGTGCCGGCGGTCAGCGCGGCGAGGCCGATGGCGCCGGCGGCGGCCCCTCGGAGGGCGAGTCGAGTGGTGCGCTTCATGGGTGATCTCCTTCGCTGGGCGAACCCGGTCGGGTTCGTCGATGCGTCGATCACACCGTCGGCAGGCGCCTACCGATCCCAAGAAGTCCCGGGGCTACACCCGGACGGCCGGCTGCAGGACCGGGGTGACGAGCCGCCCGGTGCTCAGGAACTCGTCGAGGTTGCGCAGCGTCAGCGCCTCCATCGCAGCGCGCGTCTCCACCGTGCCGCTACCGACGTGCGGCAGCAGCACCACGTTGTCCAGGCCCAGCAGTTCGGCCGGCACGGTGGGTTCGGCGGCGAACACGTCGAGGCCCGCGCCGGCCAGCCGTCCGTCGGCGAGGCGCTCGACGAGCGCTGCTTCGTCGACGACGCTGCCGCGCGCGACGTTGATCAGGTAGCCGTCGGCTCCGAGCGCGTCGAGCACGTCGGCGTCGACGAGCCTGCGGGTGCCGCTGCCCCCGGCTGCCGCGACGACCAGCACGTCGACGCCGGCCGCCAATTCGACCGCCGAGCCGACGTAGGCGTACGGGCTGGCCTCGACGCGGTGTCGGTTGTGGTAGGCGATGGAGCAGCCGAAGGCGCCGAGGCGCGCGGCGATGGCGCTGCCGATGCGGCCGAGGCCGAGGATGCCGACGCGGCGACCGGACACCTGCCGGGTCAGCGGGTAATTGCCGTCGACCGGCCAGCGTCCGGCACGCAGGAAGCGATCGGCGGCGCTGAACTGCCGCAGCACGTCGATCAGCAGCCCGACGGCCGTGTCGGCCACGCAGTCGGTCAGGACGTCGGGGGTGTTGCTCACGCCGATGCCGCGTTCGGCGGCGGCGTCGACGTCGGTGGTGTCGTAGCCGACGCCGAAGTTGACGACGGCTCCCAGCTGGGGCAGCGCGGCCATCAGGGCGGCGTCGACGCCGGTGCGGCCGGAGGTCACCACGGCGGTGACCGCGGCGGCGTGCTCGGCCAAGAAGGCCGAGCGGTCCGGCTCGTCGGCGGGGAGTTCCACCGCGTCGTAATCGGTGCGCAGGGTCTGCGCGAGCGACGGCTTGAGCGGTCCGACCTGAAGGACGCGATGCTCGGCGCGGGATGTCATGGGATGCGGTGCCTCCTCGTGGCGGCTCGAGTGGCCTCTCGAGATCCGTCTTCAACGTAGGGAGAGCTGCGAATACATGTCCAACTCGGAAATAGCATGGGTTGATACCGAACCTGCATGATAAAGCTCGCGCGGCCGGCGGACGGGTATCGACGGTGCGGGGTCCCGCGCATCGCCGCAGTTCACGACGGGTTTTCGCCTGCACGTCCACCTCGCCACGGCGCCCCGTGGGCGCCGATTCGGCCCGCTCGGGGTGGGTTGACGCGTTTTCCGGACCGCTCCTACGGTGTGTCTACCGTCACAGACGGCATCCACATACGTGGACGTCACATCCCAATCGGAGGAATCCATGGCCCAGCCCTCGGCGACGCCCCGCCGGCTCCGCCGTGCCGCGACCGCCGCACTCGCGGTGACCGGAGCCTGCCTCGTCGCCACCGGCTGCACCGTCGCCAACTCCGGACATGGCGGTTACGACCCGAACACGTTGCGCATCGTCCTGCAGCAGGAGCCGCCGACGCTGGAGCCGTGCGAGAGTTCGCTGACCTCCACCGGCATCGTCGTCCGCTCCAACATCACCGAGCCGCTGATCGAACGCGACCCCACCTCCGGCGACCTGCGGCCGCTGCTGTCCACCGCGTGGCGGCAGACGTCGCCGACGGAGTGGACGTTCGACGTGCGCCCCGGCGTGACGTTCTCCAACGGCGCGCCGTTCACCGCCGCCGACGCGGCCTACGCCGTGGACCGGGCCGTCAACTCCGATCTGCAGTGCAACGTCGACGGGTACGTCTTCGGCGACGAGAAGCTGCGGATCGCCGCACCGACCGACACCACGCTCACCGTCGCCACCGAGTCGCCGGATCCCATTCTGCCGCTGCGGTTGTCGTTCGTGGAGATGGTGCCGCGCGGCACCAGCATGACCGAGAAGGTCCGCGAACCCATCGGCACCGGCCCCTACGCGATCGCCGACTGGGAGTACGGGCAGAAGCTCGTCCTGGCCCGCAACCCCACCTACTGGGGCGCCGCTCCCGCCTTCGCCCGGGCCGAATATCAATGGCGCAGCGAGGGCAGCGTGCGTGCCGCGATGATCACCAACGACGAGGCGGACATCGCCACCGGACTCGGGCCCGAGGACGGCGCCGGCGATCTGGGCGTGCCGTTCCAGAACAACGAGACCACTGCGCTGCGCATGCAGGCGACAGAGGCGCCGCTGAACGACATCCGCGTGCGGCAGGCCGTCAACTACGCCGTCAACCGCACCGGCATCGTCAAGGCGCTGTTCCGGGGGCTGGGCGATCCGGCCAGCCAGCTCATCCCGTCCGGCGTCGTCGGCTACAACGACCAGCTGCCGCTGTGGCCGCACGACGTCGACAAGGCCAAGCAGCTCATCGCCGAGGCGAAGGCCGACGGCGTACCCACCGACCGGCAGATCCGGCTGATCGCCCGGACCGCGCAGTTCCCGAAGATCGCCGAGACCGTCGAGGTGCTGCAGAGCGAGTTCGCCGAGATCGGCCTCAACGTGAAGATCGAGATGATGGACACCGCCGGGCAGCTGCAGTACCAGCTGCGGCCCTTCCCGGCGAACACGGGCCCGTACCTGCTGATGATCATGCACGGCAACCAGGCGGGTGACGCGGCCTTCACCATGGACCAGTACATGTTGAGCGACGGACCGCAGAGCGCCTACGGCACAACCGAATTCGACGGAAGGATCCGCGCCGCGGAGGCCCTCACCGGCCAGGCCCGCCAGGACGCCTTCGCTCGGCTGTTCGCCGAGGAACCACGCGACATCATGCAGATGGCCTACATCGCCCACATGAAGGGCATCCTCGGCAAGTCCGCGCGCGTCGACTACACGCCCAACTCCGCCACCGGCGACGAGATGCGGCTCTCCGAGATGACCATGTCCTCGACCGGCCAGGGCGACCCGGCCGCCGCCTCCTAACCCGCGAGGAGACACCAGTCCATGTTCTCGTTCGTCCGGCGCCGGATGTACACCAGCGCCATCCCGTTGATCATCGTCCTGCTCGGGGTGTTCCTGCTCGCCCGGCTCACCGGTGATCCGACCAGCCTCTACCTGCCGGAGTCCGCGACCGAGGCGCAGCGCGAGGCGTTCGCCGCGAAGAACGGCTTCGACCAGCCGATGCTCACCCAGCTAAGCGACTACTTCCGCGGTGTCGTGCACCTCGACTTCGGAACCTCGCTGCGCACCGGACAATCCGCTTCGGAGATGGCACTGCGTGCCTTCCCGGCGACGCTGCAGCTGGCCCTTGCCACCATGCTGCTCGCGATCGTCGGCGCCGTCGTGATCGGCTGCTGGGCCGCCTACCGGCCCAACTCGCTGGCCGACCGGTTCTCCAGCCTGCTGTCCATGACCGCCGCCAGCATCCCGGACTTCTGGTTCGCGATCACCGGCGTCTGGCTGTTCGCGGTGCTGCTCGGCTGGCTGCCCACGTCGGGCACCGAGGCCGGTGCACTGTCGTGGATCCTGCCGATCGCCACGCTGATGATCCGGCCGCTCGGCGTCCTCACCCAGGTGGTCCGGGGCGCCATGGTCTCGGCGCTGTCGGCGCCCTACGTCCGGCTCGCCCGCAGCAAGGGCGCCAGCGACTTCCGCGTCGTCAGCCACCACGCGCTGCGCAACGCCGCGGCCCCGGCGCTGACGGTCGCCGGCGACCTGGCGGTGGGGCTCATCAACGGCGCGGTGGTGGTGGAGGCCATCTTCGGCTGGCCCGGCATCGGCAAGCTGATGATCGACGCCATCCTGCAGCGCGACTTCGCCGTCCTGCAGGCGGCGGTCCTGCTCACCGCCGTCAGCATCTTCCTGCTCAACATCTTCATCGACGCCTGCTACGCGCTGCTGGACGCCCGCGTCCGGGAACCGGCCACGGTCTAGGACGAGAGGACCCCCGTGAGTACCCACATCGACCTGGTACCGGTCAAGCCCACCACCGCCATCGTCGGCGAGCCGGGCGACACCGACGACGCCACCCCCGCCACGTCGCGCCGCTCGATCTGGTGGCGGCTCCTGATCAACGACCGGGTGGCCGCGGCCGCCGCCGTGGTGCTGGCCCTGGTGGCACTCACCGCGCTGCTCGGGCCGTGGCTGATGGGCGACCTCGCCACCCGCATCGACCTGGACAACTCCAATCAAGCGCCGTTCACGCTGGTGCACGGCTGGGCCAACGTCCTGGGCACCGACCCGCTGGGTCGCAGCATGCTGGCACGGCTCGTGGTCGCCTGCCAGACGACGCTCTCGGTCGCCATTCCCGCGGTCGTCATCTCCGGCGTGATCGGCTCGCTGATCGGCATGTGGGCCGGCTACTACCGCGGCTGGCGGGAGACCCTGGCCATGCGCGTCGCGGACGTCATCATGAGTTTCCCGTCGCTGTTGCTCGCCGTCGTGGTGCTCTACGTCTTCTCGCCGAGCGCCGCCAACATCGTTGCGGTGCTGGCACTCACGCGCATCCCGGTGTACCTGCGCACCGCCCGGGCCGAGTCGGCCGAACTGTCGAGCCGGGTGTTCGTCGACGCCGCCCGCACCTTCGGCGCCGGCGGCCGCGCGATCATCGGCCGCCACGTCGTGCCGATCGTGCTGCCCACCCTGCTGACCGTCGCGACGCTCGACTTCTGCTACGTGATGCTCGCGGAATCATCTCTGAGCTTCCTGGGCATCGGCATCCAGCCGCCCGACGTCAGCTGGGGCCTGATGGTTGCCCAGGGCCGCACGTACCTGCACTCCGCGTGGTGGCTCTCGTTCTTCCCGGGCCTGGCGATCGTCATCACCACGGTGTCGGCCACCATCCTCGCGGCGTGGGCCCGCATCGCCACCGACCCCGCGCAGCGCTGGCGGCTCACCGTCCCGCAGAAGCGCCTGTCCCGCTTCGCCAAGTCCGGCAGGGCGATCTGATGCCCGCGCTGGAGTCCACCGCTGCGAAAGGCACGACCATGACCGCCGTCGCCGAACGATCCGACAGCCACCACGTCGACGCCGATCCGGCGTTGCGGGTCGAGGGCCTGACCGTCGACATCCGCACCGTCACCGGCACCGTGCGCGCCGTCGACCACGTATCGTTCGCGGCGCACCGCGGTGAAACCCTGGCGCTTCTCGGGGAATCCGGCTGCGGCAAGTCGATGACCGCCACCGCGCTCGTCGGTCTGCTCGAGCCGGTCGCCGAGGTCACCGACGGCCGGGCCGACCTCGCCGGACGCAAGGAGACGCTCGACCTGCTGTCGGTCGACCGCAAGAAGCGCAGGCAGGTCGCCGGCACGGAACTGGCGATCGTCTTCCAGGACGCGTTGACCGCCCTGAACCCGCTCTACACCGTCGGCACCCAGCTCGCCGAGCCGTTCCGCATCCATCACGGGATGAAGGCCAGGGAGGCCAAGCGCAAGGCCGTCGAACTGATGGTGCGCGTGGGCATCCCGCAGCCCGAGGAGCGCCTCGACAGCTATCCGCACCAGTTCTCCGGCGGCATGCGGCAACGCCTGTTGATCGCGATGGCCGTGGCGCTCAACCCGCGCGTCCTGATCGCCGACGAGCCGACCACGGCGCTCGACGTCACCGTGCAGGCCCAGATCATGGCCCTGCTGAAGAGCCTGCGCACCGAATACGACATGGCCGTCGTGCTGATCACCCACGACCTCGCGCTCGTCGCCGAGGAGGCCGACCGGGTGGCGGTGATGTACGCCGGGACCGTCGTCGAAACCGGTGTGGTCGCCGACGTCTTCGCCGACCCCAGACACCCCTACACCCGCGGTCTGCTCGATTCGGTGCCGGTGCACGCCGAACGCGGCGCCCACCTCGCGTCGATCGGTGGCGCCCCGCCGGACCTGCACTCCATTCCCCAGGGCTGCGTGTACCAGGCCCGCTGCCCGCTGGCCGCCGAGGTGTGTCGCACGACGCGGCCTGCTCTCCGTCCCGTCGGCGAGCGCCGCGCGGCCGCGTGCCACTTCTCCGAGGAGGTCACCCATGACTGAGTCCCTGCTGACGGTGCGCGGGCTGAGCAAGTCGTTCCGGGTGCCCGGTGGCCGGCTGGCGGCGCTGGACGGCATCGACCTCGATCTGCGCCGCGGCGAGACACTGGGCCTGGTCGGCGAATCCGGTTGCGGCAAGTCGACTCTGGCACGCACGCTGTTGATGCTCGAGCGCCCCGACGCCGGCACGGTCGACTTCGACGGCATCGACCCGTTCGCGCTGCGCGGCAAGGACCTGCTGCGGTTCCGCCGCCGCGTTCAGATGGTGTTCCAGGATCCCTACGCCTCGCTCAACGCGCGGATGACGGCCGGCGAGATCATCGCCGAACCGTGGCGCACCCACCGCACGCTGTACCGCACGAAGGCCGACCGCGACCTGCGCGTACGCGGTCTGCTCGACATGGTGGGCCTCGGCGCGAAGGCGGCGGGCAAGTACCCGCAGGAGTTCTCCGGCGGTCATCGCCAGCGGATCGGCATCGCGCGCGCCCTGGCACTGAACCCCGACGTCGTCATCTGCGACGAGCCGGTGTCGGCGCTCGACCTCTCGGTGCAGGCACAGGTCCTCAACCTGCTCAACGACCTGCAGACCGAACTGGGCATCTCGTACGTGTTCATCAGCCACGACCTGTCGGTGGTGCGCCACGTCGCCGACCGCGTCGCCGTCATGTACCTCGGCCGGATCGTCGAGGCGGGACCGACCGACGCGGTCTTCGACCGTCCCGGTCATCCGTACGCCGCGGCGCTGATGTCGGCCGCGCCCAAACTCGATGCGGCACAACGGGGGGAGCGCATCCTGCTGACGGGGGAGGTTCCCTCGCCCATCGACCCGCCCTCGGGCTGCCGGTTCCGCACCCGCTGCTGGCGGGCCACCGACGTCTGCGCGCAGGAGCGCCCGCCGACGGCGCCGGACCCGACGGTGGTCGGCCACGCCGCCGAGTGCCACCACCCGCTGACCGGTGACCCGGCGACGTTCTCCCGCAGTGCATGACGCGACCGGAGGGGGAGGCCGCGGCCGATGAGCGTCGGGGCGTACGCCGTCCTCGCAGCGGCCATCCTGGTGGCGTCCTGTCTGCAGGCGTCGATCGGCTTCGGCATGGGGATGCTCGCCGCACCCGTGGTGGCGCTCGTCGACCCGGCGCTGATCCCCGGCACGCTCATCATGCTGGCCACCCTGGTGACACTGCTGGTGGTGCTCCGCGAGCGGACGGCGATCGACCTGTCGGGTGCGGGCTGGGCGCTGCTCGGCCGCATCCCGGGCACGGTCGCCGGCGCCCTGCTGCTGGCAGCCCTGCCGGAGCGCGCGCTGGCACTGACGATCGCCGCGGTGGTGCTCGGCGGGGTGGTGCTGACCGGGGTGGGCTGGATCCCGACGCCGAGGCGCCGCACCCTGGTGCTCGCGGGCGCGACGTCGGGGCTGCTCGGCACGGCGACCGCGATCGGCGGACCGCCGATGGCGCTGGTGTGGCAAGGCCGCTCCGGTCCCGAACTGCGCGGCACGATGGCCGGCTTCTTCCTCGTCGGCTCGCTGCTGTCGCTCGCGATGCTGACGGTCACGGGCGCCGTCCATGCCGACACGCTGCGCGGGTTCGTCCTGCTGACGCCCGTCTGCGTCGCCGGCTACGCCGTATCCCGTTGGGCGAACCGATTACTCACGCCGCGGCGTCAGCGCTGTACCGCGATCACCATGTCGGCGCTGGGCGCGGCACTGCTGATCGCCCAGCAGGTCGGTCTGCCGTGACCGGCCGGCGCACCGACGACGAGGAGGGCCGATGACCTCGGCGCCGGACGCACCCGCGGTGCGCAGCATCCCCGGATCCGCGGCGCGGTCCGGGGTCAAGTCCGCGATGCGCACCGTGGCGCTGCTGGAGTACCTCGCGGGCCGGCAGGACGATCCGGCGCGCATCCGCGAGGTGAGCGAGGCCCTGGACATGCCGCGCAGTAGCGCGCACGCCCTGCTGCGCACGCTGACCGCCGAGGGCTGGGTCCGCACCGACGAGACGGGCACCCGGTACGGCATCGGCATCCGGGCGCTGCTGGTGGGGACCAGTTACCTCGACAGCGACCCATACCTGCCGATCATCACGCCGTTCCTCGACGACCTGCGGCGCGACCTGGACGAGACGTTCCACCTCGGTCGGCTCGACGGCGGCGACGTGGTCTATCTGGCCACCCGCGAATCGCGGCAGTACCAGCGCACCGCGAGCCGCGTCGGACGGCGCCTGCCCGCCTACGCGACTGCGCTGGGCAAGGCGTTGCTCGCCGACCGCTTCGGCGCCGAACGCGATCGGCACGTGCCGGACGACTTCGTCGCCCTGACCCCGCGCACCGTCACCGACCGCGCCGCGCTGGACGCCTCGCTGGAGACCGCACTGGTGCGTGGCTACGCCGTCGACGACGAGGAGAACACCCCGGGTGTGCGCTGCTTCGCGGTCGCCCTGCCCTACACCCGGCCTGCGCAGGACGCGATCAGCGCCTCGGTGCCCGTGTCCCGGCTGACGCCGCAGCGGGAGCGCGAGATCGTCGAGGCGTTGTGCGCCGTGGGTGACAAGGTGACCCGCGTGCTGCGTCCGGTTGCCAACGGCGACAAGTGGTTCGGCCAGTGACGGTCGTCGGCACGACGCGACACCGAACATTCCCGATGTGCATCAATCCATGCCATTTGGGTGTTGGACGTGCATCGTCGAGCGATCGTAGGGTGACCGCATGAGCGCTGCGCACCGCACTCCGATCGTCACCGAGATGCAGGTGGTGCCCATCGCCGGGCACGACGACATGCTGCTCAACCTCAGCGGTGCGCACGGCCCGTTCTTCACCCGCAACCTGGTGATCCTGCGGGATTCCGACGGCCGCACCGGCGTCGGCGAGGTACCCGGCGGCGAGGCCATCACGCGCACGCTGTCCGATGCCCGCGCGATCGTCGAGCGCCGCAGCGTCGGTGAGTATCACGCCGTCCTCGGCGACGTCCGGCGCGCGTTCGGCGACCGGGACGCCGGCGGCCGCGGTGCCCAGACCTTCGACCTGCGGGTGACGGTGCACGCCGTCACCGCCATCGAGTCCGCACTGCTCGACCTGCTCGGTCAGCACCTCGACGTGCCGGTCGCAGCGCTGCTCGGCGACGGCCAGCAGCGCACCCGGGTGCAGGCGCTGGGCTACCTGTTCTTCGTCGGCGACCGCACCCGGACCGATCTCGCCTATCGCAGTGCGGCCGACGAGGCCCCCGACGCCGACGAGTGGTTCCGCGTGCGCCACGAGGAGGCGCTCAGCCCGGAGGCGGTGGTCCGGCTCGCCGAGGCGGCGCGCGACCGCTACGGCTTCCGCGACTTCAAGCTCAAGGGCGGCGTGCTGCCCGCGGCCGATGAGGCCAAGGCCGTGATCGCCCTCGCCGACCGATTCCCCGACGCCCGCATCACGCTCGATCCCAACGGCGGCTGGCTGCTCGCCGACGCGGTGACCACGTGCCGCGAATTGCGCGACGTGCTCGCGTACGCCGAGGACCCCGTCGGTCCGGAGGGCGGCTTCTCCGGCCGCGAGGTGATGGCCGAGTTCAAGCGCGCCACCGGACTGCCGACCGCCACCAACATGATCGCCACGGACTGGCGCGAGATGGGCCACGCCATCCGCTCCGGCGCCGTCGACATCCCGCTGGCCGATCCGCACTTCTGGACCATGGGCGGGTCGGTGCGCGTCGCGCAGCTGTGCGACGCGTGGGGTCTGACGTGGGGATCGCACTCCAACAACCACTTCGACGTCTCGCTGGCGATGTTCACCCACGTCGCCGCAGCGGCGCCGGGCGACGTCACCGCGATCGACACGCACTGGATCTGGCAGGACGGCCAGCGCATCACCACCCGGCCGTACCCGATCGTGGACGGCTATCTCGACGTGCCGGACGCGCCGGGTCTGGGCGTCGAACTGGACGAGGACGCCGTGGCCGCCGCGCACGCGCTGTACCTCGCCGAGGGGCTCGGCGCGCGCGACGACGCGGTGGCCATGCAGTATCTGATTCCGGGCTGGACGTTCGATCCCAAGCGGCCCGCGCTGCAGCGCACGCCATGAGGATCGTCGTCGCCGACGCCAACCTCGCACCGCACCGCGACCGCTTCACCGCGGCGCTCCCCGACGGTGCGGACGTCGCGTGGTGCGCCGGTGCGCCCGACGCCGTGGCGGCCGCCCTGCCGTCCGCGGACGTCTTCGTCGGCGGCCGCTTCACGGCCGACATGGCCGAGACCGCCGGCCGATTGCGCCTGGTGCACGTCTTCGGTGCGGGCACCGACCGCATCGACTTCGACGCGCTTCCCGACGGGGTGCTCGTCGCCAATGCGTTCGGCCACGAGCGATCGATCGCCGAGTACGTGCTGGCGGCGGCCATCGTGCTGCGCCGCGACGTCCTCGACCAGGACCGCGCCCTGCGCCGCGGCGTATGGGCCACCTCCGTCTACGACGGCGCCATCGCCCAGCTGCACGCCCTCCGGGACGGCCGAGTCGGCCTGGTCGGGTTCGGGCACATCGGCGCGCGGGTGTGGGAGGCGTTCCGTGCCTTCGGATGCACCGGTGCGGCGGTGACCGGATCGGGTCGGCTCGACGCCGCCGAGCACGGCCTCGCGTGGGCCGCCGACGTGTCGCGGCTCGACGACCTGATGGCCGACAGCGACGTGGTCGTGGTGTCAGCGCCGCTGACCCCGGCGACGACGGGGCTCATCGGCGCGCGCCAACTCGCGGCCCTCGGCGGGGACGGGGTGTTGATCAACGTCGGGCGCGGTCCGCTCGTCGACGAGCGAGCGCTGTACGACGCGCTCGCCGGACGGGTCGTCAAGGCCGCCGCCATCGACGTCTGGTACCGCTATCCGGCCGCCCGCGGTGAGCCTGCTACACCGAGCGACCTGCCCTTCGCCGAACTCACGAACGTGCTGATGACCCCGCACTCGTCGGGCATCACCACCGACACCTTCCGGCGCCGCGCCGACGACGTCGCGGCCAACATCGGGCGGCTCGCCCGCGGCGAGCGGCTCCACGACCTCGTCCGGGGCTGACCTTCGCGGGCCACGTCGTGCCGGTCCCGGTCAGGACTTAGCCACTCATTGACGCCCTCGACGATTCGTGCACGCAGAAAGCCAGATTCGAATTCGATGCGGCGTTGCGGAATGGCATTGTCGAGTACGGCTAGCGAATATTCGCGACCATCGTCGGCATCGGTGCCCACGTCGAGTTTCTGCGTTCGGCACCATCATCAGCTATCGTTGTGCGGCCCTCGAAAATCAGCGTTGACGTGCGTGTCAGGCATCTCGCCCAATGGCTCGACGTGAACAGCAAACAATTACCAGATTTCGGTCAGGTAATTCACGACTATTCGTACGAATCGCGCGATTGACGCCGACGACGGAGGCATAAGGCGACGCGCTTCAAATTCGAGATTTCGTGTGTGCGGCATCACTTCAGGAAGGTCCCTGCGATGACCGAAACGGCCCACGAGTCGGGCGGCGCGCCCGCCGCGCCGCCGGCGACGCCCGCCCGCCGGATTCGGGCGCGGATCATCGGCCTGGACGGCGTGCGCGGCATCCTCTGCCTGTCGATCGCCATCACCCACGTCACCACGCACTACTCGCCGAAGACGGCCGAGACCTGGATGACGAGCCTGCTCGGCTTCTCGCTGGTGTACTTCTTCGTGCTGAGCGGCTTCCTGCTCTTCCTGCCGTACGTCCGCAACCTCACCGAGGCCCGCGCCGCGGCGGCGCTGCCCAGCACGCGGGACTACGCGCTGCACCGCGTCGCGCGCATCATGCCCTGCTACCTGGTGATCTTCCTGATCGTCAACTACGTGCTCCAGGTCGCGTACGTCGAGAACCCCGTGCTGCAGCCGATCGGCACCGAGCAGGGCACCGGGATGATCACCGATCCGGGCATGCTGCTGACCAACCTGACGCTGACGCAGTCGTACTTCCCGCAGTACATCCAGACCGGCATCAACCCGTCCTGGTCGCTGACCCTCGAGTACGCGTTCTACGCCTCGCTGCCGTTCCTCGGCATGCTCCTGTTCGCGCTGCGCAAGCGCCTCAACATCAACCCGCTGGTGCTCGCGGCGCTCGCCCCGTTGGCTCTGCTCGTCATCGGCCTCGCGGGCCGCGCCCTCATCCCGGTCGTCTTCTCCCACGCCGGCACCACGGACTTCATGGTGCTCAACTGGGGCCCCAACTGGGCCGCCGTCTTCACGAAGAGCTTCCTGACCAACGCCGACAACTTCGCGCTGGGCATGTTCGCCGCGGTGGTGTTCGTCGCCCTCGAACGTGGTGCCCTGCGCGAGGGCATCGGCAAGCGGGTCCGGACGATCTCGGCGCTCGCGATCCTGCCGATGCTCGCCGTCTCGGCGGTCCTGCTGGTGGTCGCCAACCAGTTCACCACCGCGGGCGTCGCGGTCGTGGCCGCCCTGATGATCCTCGTCATCGTGGCGCCGTTGGCTCGGGGCCGCAAGACCAGGCTCGCCGTCTGGCTCGACGCCCGCCCGATCCGCTACGTCGGGGAGATCTCGCTGTCGGCCTACCTGTGGCACTTCCCGATGATCCTGGTGCTCGGCAAGCTCGGCCTCATGGCGGGCGACACCGCGTGGGGCATGTGGCGCAACGTGGTGTTGCTGCTCGCGGTGACCATCGCGGTCGCCTCGCTCACGTACTACGGCGTCGAGAAGCCGGTCATGAAGTGGGCCAAGGGGTTGCGCAAGAAGAAGAAGGTCGCCAACCCCGCGGATCCGGAGCTGGCGCCGGCCGGTTCGACCGCGCCGCGGTCCTGACCACCCGGGCGGTCACCAGTTCTGGTAGCCGCCCTCGGGGCCCAGCATGCGCTCCAGCCGCGAGCGGTTGATGCGCGCCAGTTCGTTGCGCACCACCTTGCGTTCGGTCTCGACGTCGTTGTGCATGCGGTCGTCGATGGCCGCCAGCACGGCGGGCGCGCCGACGCCGCCGACGTGCATGACGAACCCGAAACCGAAGCGGTCCGCGTAGCCGCGTGCCGCGCCGGACAGGGCGTCGTTCACCGCCGGGTCGTCGTCCCACACCGCGCACTGCTCGGCGCGCGAGCGCGCGCTCCGGGGCCGGCGGCCGACGTCCGGGCACGCCTCCAGGATCCGGTCGATGCACGCCTCGGACATCGAGAACAGCAGGGCGTCGGCCCGCCGGAAGAGCGCGGCGTGATCGGCGTACGGCCGACCGCGGGCCAGATCGCGCGCCAGCGTGACGCTGTTGCAGCACTCGTACAGCGCATGGACGGCCTTGCGTTCCGGCATGTCGTTGAACGCGGCGAGGCCGATTCCCTGATGCATGAACACGCACCCCATGATGTGAGGCTCGTGCCACGGCCGGGTTACCCCGTGTTACGGCGATGCAAATTCGCCGACGGGTCTAGTGCCCCGCGGACTTGAACCGCTCGATGGACCGGTTGACCTCGGCCTCGGCCTCCTCGCGACCGACCCAGGTCGAGCCCTTCACGAACTTGCCGGGCTCGAGGTCCTTGTAGTGCACGAAGAAGTGCTCGATGGCCTTCAGCTCGAAGTCGTCGACGTCGCCGATGTCCTGGACGTGGTCCCAGCGCGGATCGCCGGCGGGCACGCACAGCACCTTGTCGTCGCCGCCCTTCTCGTCGGTCATCTGGAACATGCCGATCGGGCGGGCGTCCATCGCGGCGCCGGGGAACAGCGACTCCGGGAGCAGCACCAGCGCGTCCAGCGGATCGCCGTCCTCGCCGAGGGTGTCCTCGATGAAGCCGTAGTCGGTCGGGTAGCCGAACGCGGTGTAGAGGTAGCGATCCAGCTTCACCTTGCCGGTCTCGTGATCGACCTCGTACTTGTTGCGCGAACCCTTCGGGATCTCGATGACGACCTCGAACTCCACGGTCGCGGCTCCTGTCTGTCGTTCTGTGACGTCTACGCCCGACGTGCTCGTCCGTTCGCGGCGCGGGTCAACCATAGACGAGCGATACGCTGTCGTTTTGGGGCAGCACCCGGCGGCGTTCGGTCCGAATGTCCGCCGGCCGCCCCGGAACCAGGAGAGTCCATGCGGCCCACCCGGTGGCGTCGGTCCACCCACGTCCTCGTCGGCGTCGCGGTGCTGCTGCTGGTCGCCGTGCTGGTGGGCGTGGGCGCCATGGTCACCGCGAGCGGCAGCTCCACCGACGGCCCGACGGTGCGGGCCCGTCCCACCGCGGCCGCGGCCCATCCCGCCGTCCTGCCGCTGAGCGACGCGGCCGCCGAACCCGTGGCCGCGCGGCTCGCCGCGACCATCGCGCCGTTGGTCGCCGACCCCAACCTCGGACGGCTCACCGGACGGATCACCGACGCCGCGACCGGCGCGGAGCTGTGGGCGCAGGGCGCCGGGGTGCCGATGCAGCCGGCGTCCACCAACAAGGTGCTGACCGCCGCAGCCGCCCTGCTCGCGCTCGACCGGGACGCGACGCTGCGGACGACGGTGCTCGCCGATCCGGGCGCGCCGGGACGGGTCGTGCTGAAGGGCGGCGGCGACCCGACGCTGTCGGCGGCCGGCCCGACGACGCCGACGTGGTACCGCGGCGCGGCGCGCATCGGCGACCTCGCCGCCCAGGTCCGCCGGTCCGGGGCGGCCGTCACCGAGGTCGCGGTCGACCTGAGCGCGTACGGCGGGCCGACGCTGGCGCCGGGCTGGGATCCGCTGGACATCCAGAACGGCGACATCGCACCGATGGAGCCGGTCATGCTCGACGGCGGCCGCACCCAGCCGGTGAGCGTCGACTCGCGGCGGTCGACCACACCCGGGCTGGACGCCGGACGGGCGCTCGCGTCGTCGCTCGGCGTCGACCCCGTCACCGTGACCGTGCTGCGCGCACCGCTGCGCGACGGGCGGCAGATCGCCGAGGTGGCGTCGCCGCCGCTCGTTGAGAGACTGCGGGAGATGATGAATCAGTCCGACAACGTGATGGCCGAGAGCATCGGCCGCGAGGTGGCCGTGGCGCTGGACCGGACCGCCAGCTTCGACGGCGCGGCCCGCGCCGTGCTCGACGAGATCGGCCGCGCGGGCATCGACACGTCCGGCGCGGTGCTCAAGGACTCCAGCGGTCTGTCGGTCGACGACCGGCTCACCGCCGAGACGCTCGACGAGGTGATCACCGCGGCCGCCGCCGACGACCATCCTCGACTGCGCCCGCTGGTGGACCTGCTGCCGATCGCCGGCGGCAGCGGCACCCTGTCCAACCGGTACCTCGACACGGCCGCCGGGCGTGAGGCGGCGGGCTACCTGCGCGCCAAGACCGGCTCGCTCACCGGGACCAACGCGCTGGCCGGCTTCGTCACCGACCGCGACGAGCGGGTGCTCACCTTCACGTTCCTGTCCAACGACGCGGGTCCCACCGGACGTACCGCCATCGACGCGCTCGCTGCGGCGCTGCGCTCCTGCGGGTGCAGCGCATGACGACCGCCGAACGACCCTCCGTGGGCCGCACCGTCGACTGGGAATTCGCCGCCACCGTCGGGCGCAAGCTGGTGCGCTCCGCACCGCCCACCACCGCCTACACCCGCGATCAGGCCATCGCCGAACTCGCCGAGGCCGCGCGCCGCGCAGAGCTGCCGGTCCGCGAGGTCACCGGGCTCGACGAGGGCGCGACCGTCGCCGAGGCGCGGATCGTCGACCGCGGCGAATGGGTCGCTGCCGCAGCACGTTCCATGCGCGCGATGACCGGCGGCGACGGCGAGGCCACCGGGCCGGGCACCGGCTTGATCACCCGCCGCATGACGGGCGCGCAGACCGGCGCCGTGCTCGCCTTCATCTCCTCGGGCATCCTCGGGCAGTACGACCCGTTCGGCACCGACGGCGGCGAGCTGCTGCTGGTCTACCCGAACGTCATCGCGGTGGAGCGGCAGCTGCGCGTGCTGCCCGCCGACTTCCGGCTGTGGGTGTGTCTGCACGAGGTCACTCACCGGGTGCAGTTCCACGCCAACCCCTGGCTCGCCGGCCACATGACGTCGGCGCTGGCGGTGCTCACCGATGAATCCGGCCAGGACGTCGGCGCGATGATCGGTCGACTCGGCGAGTTCGTGCGCGACCGCCGGTCCGGCGCGAGTGGCGTTGCCGGCGATGCGAATTCCCAGGGCGTCCTCGGGCTGATGCGCGCGGTGCAGTCCGAGCCGCAGCGTGCCGCACTCGACCGGCTGCTGGTGCTCGGCACGCTGCTCGAGGGCCACGCCGACCACGTGATGGACGCCGTCGGTCCCGCGGTGATCCCGTCGGTGGCCACCATCCGCCGCCGCTTCAACGATCGCAGGCACCGCAAGCAACCGCCGCTGCAGCGCGTCCTGCGGGCGCTGCTCGGCGTCGACGCCAAGATCAGCCAGTACACCCGCGGCAAGGCCTTCGTCGACCACGTCGTCGGCACCGTCGGCATGACGCGGTTCAACGCGGTGTGGACCGACGCCGAGACCCTGCCGCGTCCGGACGAGATCGACGAACCTCAGCGATGGATCGACCGGGTCCTCTGACCACCCTGCGTCGCGAGATCGAATCCTTCGCGCGCACAGTCGATCTCGCACACTGGTGCGTCGCGCTGTCCGGCGGCGCGGACTCGCTGGCCCTGACCGCGGCCGCCGCCGCGGTACGGCCCACGACGGCGCTCGTCGTCGACCACGGCCTGCAACCGGAGTCCGACGCGATCGCCGCCGCCGCGCGCGAGCGGGCGCTCGACCTCGGTTGCGTCGACGCCACGGTGTGCACCGTGACCGTCGGCACGGCCGGGGGCCCGGAGGCCGCCGCCCGCACCGCCCGCTACGCCGCGCTGGACGCCGCCCGCGCCGGCGCGGCGGTACTGCTCGGGCACACCCTCGACGACCAGGCCGAGACCGTGCTGCTCGGCCTCGGCCGGGGATCGGGACCGCGCTCCATCGCCGGCATGCGGCCGTGGGACCCGCCCTGGGGCCGGCCGCTGCTCGGGATCCGCCACGATGTCACCCGCGCCGCCTGCGCCGAACTGGGACTCGAGCCGTGGCAGGACCCGCACAACGACGATGCGCGCTTCACCCGGGTCCGGCTGCGCCGCGAGGTGCTGCCGCTGCTCGAGGACGTCCTCGGTGGCGGCGTCGCCGAGGCGCTGGCCCGCACCGCCGCGGCGGTGCGCGAGGACACCGACCTCCTCGACGCCCAGGCGCGCGCCGACGGAGCCGCGCTGGCCGCCGGGGAAGGGCTGGACGCCGATCGGCTGACCGCGCTGCCCGGTGCGCTGCGCCGCCGGGTGATCCGCGGCTGGCTCCTCGCCGGCGGCGCGACCGGCCTGACCGACAAGCAGATTCGCGGCGTCGACGCGCTGCTCACCGCATGGCGCGGCCAGGGCGGCATCGCGGTCGGTTCGACGATGCCCGGGCACCGGCTGTTCGCGGCGCGCCGCGACGGCAGGCTGGTGCTCTACGCCGAACCCGTCTGAGAGACCACCTGTTGGTCGCGGGCAGGCGAACGTGGCACGCTGTCCGGGTGCCAGCGCATAGTGCCGCCGACCTCTATCCGGGTGACATCAAGTCGGTGCTGCTCTCCGAGGACCAGATCAAGGCGCGCACGGCCGAACTCGGCGCGCAGATCGCCGACCGCTACCGCGAGGCCATCGGCACCGACGGACAGGACCTGCTGCTGGTGACGGTGCTCAAGGGCGCCGTCATGTTCGTCACCGACCTCTCCCGGTCCATCCCGCTGCCCACCCAGCTCGAGTTCATGGCCGTCAGCTCCTACGGCTCGTCGACGTCGTCGTCCGGCGTCGTGCGCATCCTCAAGGACCTCGACCGCGACATCAACGACCGCGACGTGCTGATCGTCGAGGACATCGTCGACTCCGGCCTGACCCTGACCTGGCTGATGCGCAACCTGGCGACCCGGCACCCGCGCTCACTGGGCGTGTGCACGCTGCTGCGCAAGCCCGACGCCGTCCGCACCGACGTCGCCATCGACTACGTCGGCTTCGACATCCCCAACGAGTTCGTCGTCGGCTACGGCCTCGACTACGCCGAGCGCTACCGCGACCTGCCGTACATCGGCACCCTCGAACCGAAGGTGTACGAGAACCACTAGGGAGAAGGAGGCGCGACGTGACCGAGGCCCCGGTTGCCGGCAGCTCCACCCACACCGCTCACACCGCCCTGCGCATCTGCCCGTTCTGCGAGGCGACCTGCGGGCTGACGCTCACCATCGACGCCGGCCAGGTCACCGCCGCGCGCGGCGACCGCGACGACGTGTTCAGCGCCGGCTTCATCTGCCCCAAGGGCGCCAGCTTCGGTGAACTCGACGGCGACCCCGACCGGCTCGTCGCTCCGCTGGTCCGCCGGAACGGAGAACTCGTCGAGACCACGTGGGACGAGGCCTTCCAGGCCGTCGCCGACGGACTCGGCGCGGTGATCGCCGAGCACGGCGGCCCGTCGGTCGCCGTCTACGCCGGCAACCCGAATGCCCACACCATCGCCGGCGGGCTGTACGTGCCCGTCGTGATCAAGGGCCTCGGCACCCGGCTGACGTTCTCGGCGAGCACGCTCGACCAGATGCCCAAGCACCTGTCGCTGGGCCTGATGTTCGGTAATCCGCTGGCCTTCACGGTGCCCGACGTCGACCGCACCGACTACCTGGTGGTGATCGGCGCCAACCCGCTGGTGTCCAACGGCAGCCTCGCCACCGTCGCCGACTTCGGCGGCAAGCTCAAGGCGCTGCGCAAACGCGGCGGCCGGCTGGTGGTGATCGACCCCGCCCGCACCCGCACCGCTGCGCTCGCCGACCGCCACCTCGCCCCCCGACCGGGCACCGACGCGGCGCTGCTGCTCGGCGTCGTGCACACGCTGTTCGACGAGGACCTCGTCGACCTCGGCGCACTGGCCGACCACGTCGTCGGCGTCGAGGAGGTACGGGCCGTCGCGGCGGACTTCGCGCCCGAGACCGTCGCCGGGCACTGCGGCATCGACGCAGAGGAGATCCGCGTACTGGCCCGCGGCATCGCCGCCGCGCCGTCGGCCGCGGTCTACGGCCGGATGGGCACCTCGACGGTCGAGTTCGGCTCGCTGGGCAGCTGGCTCGTCGACGTCGTCAACGTCCTCACCGGAAACCTCGACCGTCCGGGTGGCGCGATGTTCCCGCAGTCGCCGGTCTCGTCCGCACCGCGACCGCCCAAGCCGGGCCGCGGATTCCGCACCGGACGCTGGCACAGCCGGGTGTCCGGCCACCCCGAGGTGCTCTCCGAACTGCCCGCCACCGCCCTCGCCGAGGAACTCGAGACCCCGGGGGACGGGCAGGCGAAGGCGATCATCACGATCGCCGGCAACCCCGTGCTGTCCGCTCCCGACGGCGAGCGGCTCGGCCGCGCGCTGGACGGCGTCGACTTCATGGTCAGCGTCGACCCCTACCTCAACGAGACGACCCGGCACGCCGACGTCATCCTGCCGCCACCGCCGCCCTCGCAAAGCGCGCACTTCGACGTCGCTCTGAGCGCCACGCCGATCCGCAACAACGCCCGCTACTCGCCACCCGCCGTCGACCTGCCACCCGGCCGCCCGGACGAGCCGGAGATCCTGTGCCGCATCGCGCTGATCCTCTACGGCCTCGGCCCGTTCGCCGACCCGGCGCTCGTCGACGAACAGGTCATCGCCGGCACGCTGGCCAAGGAGACCGCAGACCCCGAGTCACCGGTCGCGGGCCGCGACGCGGCCGAACTCGTCGGCATGCTCGCGCCCGGCCGTGGCTACGAACGCCGGCTGGACCTGATGCTGCGGCTCGGTCCCTACGGCGACTGGTTCGGCGCGCGGCCCGACGGGCTGACGCTGGCCCGGCTCGTGGACGCACCGCACGGCATCGACCTCGGTGCGCTGCGGCCGCGCCTCGGCGAGGTGCTGCGCACCCCGTCGGGCAAGGTCGAGCTGGCCCCGGAGCCGCTGGTGGCCGACGTCGCCCGGCTCGCCGCCGCGCTGGGCCGCACCGACGACGACTTCGTCCTCATCGGCCGGCGGCACCTGCGCTCCAACAACAGCTGGATGCACAACCTGCCCGCACTGGCCGGCGGATCGAACCGGTGCACGCTGCACATCCACCCCGACGACGCTGCGGACCTCGGCATCACCGACCGGGCGCGCATCAAGGGTCCGGGCGGGGAACTCGAGGCGCCCGTGGAGATCACCGACGCGATGCGGCGCGGCGTGGTGTCGCTGCCGCACGGCTGGGGGCACGCGGGGACGCAGCAGACCGTCGCCGCCACCCAGCCGGGGGTGAACGTCAATCAGCTCAACGACGGCTCGACGATCGACCCGCTGTCGGGCACCGCAGTGCTCAACGGCATCCCGGTGCAGCTCGCCCCCTGCTGAGTCAGCCCAGCTCCCACACGACCGTCACGGAGAACCCGACGGTCTGCCGCCCGGGCTGCAGCGGCACGGCGGCCTCCATCGCGCCGTAGCGCGGCATCGGCTGCGGCGGCGGGGGAGCGGCGCCGTTCTCCGAGATCGACACCACCTTGCCCAGATCCAGACCGGACAGCTCGGCGTACTGCTGGGCGCGGTCCTTGGCGTCGTCGAACGCGCGGGCGCGGGCGTCCTTCACCAGCTGCGAATCGTCCTCGATGGCGAAGCTCACCGAATCGATGCGGGTCGCGTTGGCGCCGGCGGTCTGGATGGCCGTGATCGTGGGTGACGCGGCGTCGACCTTCCGGACCTTCACGGCGATCGAATTGCTCGCCTGGTAGCCGGTGATGACGGAGTTCTCGCCGTACTGCGGCTGGAGGTTCACCTGCGTGGTGCTGACGTCCTTGCGGTCGATGCCCTGCGCGGCGACGGCGTCGATCACCGCCGTCATGCGCTCGTTGGTCTGGTTCATCGCGGTGGTCGCGTCCGGCGCGACCGACTGGATGGAGGCGTCGACGGTCACGGTGTCCGGGGTGCCCTGCACCTTGCCCTCGCCGACCACGGTGACCTGCCGCGGCACCGGCCCGTCGGGGCCCGCAACGGTTCCCGCGGGCGTCGCATCGCAGGCGGCGAGGAGGGCGGCGGCGACGCCCGCCGTGGCGAGGACTCGGGTCGGCCGCGTGGCCCAGGTGCGCATGGCTGGCACCCTACCGACGTGGCGTCCCTCGCCGAGTGGGCCGATCGATCCGCCGACCCCGGCGCGTCGCGGACGAAACAACACACTCGGCGTCCGGATCGGCGCCGGAAAGCCGGGCGCGCCGTCGGGAACCATCGTTCGTTGGTCTAGCGGTAGCCTGAATCAACTCACCTGTGCGTATCGGAAGGACCTGGCCGGACGTCGTCGACCGATGGCCGAGATAAACGATGAATCGAAAGAACGTCATCCGGACCCTCACCGCCATCGCGGTGATCCTGCTGCTCGGCTGGTCCTTCTTCTACTTCAGTGACGACACCCGCGGATACAAGCCCGTCGACACGTCGGTGGCGATCGCCCAGATCAACGGCGACAACGTCAACAGCGCGCAGATCGACGACCGCGAGCAGCAGGTGCGCCTGGACCTGAAGAACGGCAACGGCGACACCGAGAACAGCAACAAGATCATCACCAAGTACCCCACCAACTACGGGGTGCAGCTGTTCGAGGCGCTGCAGGCCAAGAACGCCAAGGTCAACACCGTGGTGAACCAGGGCAGCATCCTGGGGTCACTGCTGATCTACCTGCTGCCGCTGCTGCTGCTCGTCGGCTTGTTCGTCATGTTCTCCCGCATGCAGACCGGCGGCCGGATGGGCTTCGGCTTCGGCAAGTCGCGCGCCAAGCAGCTCTCCAAGGACATGCCCAAGACCACCTTCGCCGACGTCGCCGGCGTCGACGAGGCGGTCGAGGAGCTCTACGAGATCAAGGACTTCCTGCAGAACCCGTCGCGGTACCAGGCGCTCGGCGCCAAGATCCCGCGCGGCGTGCTGCTCTACGGCCCGCCCGGCACCGGCAAGACGCTGCTGGCCCGCGCCGTCGCCGGCGAGGCCGAGGTGCCGTTCTTCACGATCTCCGGCTCGGACTTCGTCGAGATGTTCGTGGGCGTCGGCGCGTCCCGCGTGCGCGACCTCTTCGAGCAGGCCAAGCAGAACAGCCCCTGCATCATCTTCGTCGACGAGATCGACGCCGTCGGCCGCCAGCGGGGCGCCGGCCTGGGCGGCGGCCACGACGAGCGCGAGCAGACGCTGAACCAGCTGCTCGTCGAGATGGACGGGTTCGGCGACCGCCAGGGCGTCATCCTCATCGCCGCGACCAACCGGCCCGACATCCTCGACCCGGCGCTGCTGCGCCCCGGCCGCTTCGACCGCCAGATCCCGGTGTCGAACCCCGATCTCGCCGGCCGCCGCGCGGTGCTCAAGGTGCACTCGCAGGGCAAGCCGATCGCGCCCGACGCCGATCTCGACGGACTCGCCAAGCGCACCGTCGGCATGTCGGGTGCCGACCTCGCCAACGTCATCAACGAGGCCGCGCTGCTGACCGCCCGCGAGAACGGCACGATCATCACCGGCCCCGCGCTGGAGGAGGCGGTCGACCGCGTCGTCGGCGGCCCGCGGCGCAAGGGTCGCATCATCAGCGAGCAGGAGAAGAAGATCACCGCCTACCACGAAGGCGGTCACACCCTGGCGGCGTGGGCGATGCCCGACATCGAGCCGATCTACAAGGTGACGATCCTGGCCCGCGGCCGCACCGGCGGGCACGCCGTGGCGGTCCCCGAGGACGACAAGGGCCTCATGACGCGGTCGGAGATGATCGCGCGCCTGGTCTTCGCGATGGGTGGCCGCGCCGCGGAGGAACTGGTGTTCCGCGAGCCCACCACCGGCGCGGTGTCCGACATCGAACAGGCCACGAAGATCGCCCGCGCGATGGTCACCGAGTACGGCATGAGCAGCAAGCTCGGCGCGGTTCGGTACGGCACCGAGCACGGCGACCCGTTCCTCGGCCGGACGATGGGCACGCAGGCCGACTACAGCCACGAGGTCGCCCAGATCATCGACGACGAGGTGCGCAAGCTCATCGAGGCCGCGCACACCGAGGCGTGGGAGATCCTCACCGAGTACCGCGACGTGCTGGACGTCCTCGCCGGCGAGCTGCTGGAGAAGGAGACGCTGCACCGCACCGAACTCGAGGCGATCTTCGGCGCCGTCGAGAAGCGGCCGCGTCTGACGATGTTCGACGACTTCGGTGGCCGCGTGCCGTCGGACAAGCCGCCGATCAAGACCCCGGGAGAACTCGCCATCGAGCGCGGCGAGGAATGGCCGCGACCCGCACCGGAACCCGCCTTCAAGGCTGCCATCGCCGCCGCCACGAGGGCCGCCGAGGCCGCCGCGGGCACCAACGGGTCGAACGGCCACGGCGTCAACGGCAACGGCTCGAACGGTCACGGGAACGGCAACGGAAACGGCTCGAACGGTCACGGGAACGGCAACGGAAACGGCAACGGACGCGGCGCCAACGGTTCGCCCGCCAACGCCACCCAGCCCGACTACGGCGCGCCGGCCAACTGGCACGCCCCGGGCTGGCCGCCGCGCCCCGGACAGCCGCCCTACCCGCAGCCGCAGGGCAACTATCCGCCGCCGCAGCAGCAGGGCTACTGGTACCCACCGCCGCAGCAGCAGTCGGGCTGGCCGCAGTACCCCGGTGCGCAGGCCCCGTACCCGCAGCACCCGCCGTATCCTCAGCCCGGACCCGTTGGGCAGGGCGGCGCAGCGGCGCCGACCCCACACGACGAATCCGAGGGCGGTGACCGGTCCGACGACCGGCCGACGCCACCCGGCTGAGCAGAACGGAGACCTCGATGACGCGGTCGGAGATCGACCCGATCCTGCGCGACGACATCCCGGAGTTCGACCAGGAGCGTGCCGAGGCCGCCGTCCGCGAACTGCTGATCGCGGTCGGCGAGGACCCGGACCGGCACGGCCTGATCGACACCCCGGCCCGGGTCGCCCGGGCCTACAAGGAGATCTTCGCGGGCCTCTACACCGACCCGGACGACGTGCTCAACACGACGTTCGACGAGCAGCACGACGAACTCGTCCTGGTCAAGGACATCCCGATGTACTCGACGTGCGAGCACCACCTGGTGTCGTTCCACGGCGTGGCGCACGTCGGCTACATCCCGGGCATCGACGGCCGGGTGACCGGGTTGTCGAAGCTCGCCCGCGTCGTCGACCTCTACGCCAAGCGCCCGCAGGTGCAGGAGCGGCTGACCGCGCAGATCGCCGACGCGCTGATGCGCAAGCTCAACCCCCGCGGCGTCATCGTCGTGATCGAGGCGGAGCACCTCTGCATGGCGATGCGCGGCATCCGCAAGCCTGGCGCGAGTACCACCACCTCGGCCGTCCGCGGCCAGTTCAAGACCGACAAGGCATCGCGTGCCGAGGCGCTGGACCTGATCCTGCGCACGTGAGCCGGTCCCGTTCCATCGCCGACGCCCCGGCCACCGTGGTGATGGGCGTCGTCAACGTCACCGACGATTCGTTCTCCGACGGCGGGCTGTTCCTCGACCGCGACGCGGCGATCGCCCATGCCCTCGAACTGGTCGCCGACGGCGCGTCGATCATCGACGTCGGCGGCGAGTCGACCCGTCCGGGCGCGGTCCGGATCGACGCCCACGTGGAGACCTCCCGGGTGCTGCCCGTCGTCGCGGCGCTCGCCGCCGAGGGCGTCACCGTCAGCATCGACACCATGCACGCCGACGTCGCCGGCGCCGCGCTCGCGCACGGCGCGCACATCGTCAACGACGTATCCGGCGGGCAGGCCGACCCGCGGATGGCCCCGCTGCTCGCCGAAGCCGGCGTGCCGTGGGTGCTCATGCACTGGCGGCGCGTCGACCCCGCGCACCCGCACCGCGTGCCCGACTACGCCGACGTCGCGACCGACGTCCGCACCGAGCTGCTGACGTGCGTCGACGCCGCGGTCGCCGCCGGCGTCGACGCCGACGACGTGATCATCGACCCGGGCCTGGGCTTCGCGAAGAACGCCGAGCACAACTGGGCGCTGCTGCGGGCGTTGCCGGACCTGGTGGCCACTGGCGTCCCGGTGCTCGTCGGAGCGTCGCGCAAGCGCTTCCTCGGCACTCTGCTCGCCGACCGCGACGGCACGCCCCGCCCGCCCGACGGCCGGGAGACCGCCACCGCGGTGGTCTCCGCGCTCGCCGCCCGGCACGGCGCCTGGGGCGTCCGGGTGCACGACGTGCGGGCCTCGGTCGACGCGGTCAAGGTCGTCGCGGCCTGGGAGGGCGGACACGAGGAGGACACGGCGGATGGCTGACCGGATCGAGCTGCGCGGGCTGACCGTGCGCGGCAACCACGGGGTCTTCGACCACGAGCGGGTCGACGGTCAGGACTTCGTCGTCGACCTGACGGTCTGGGTCGATCTGGCCGCTGCCGCCGCGAGCGACGACCTCGCCGACACCCTCGACTACGGCGCGCTGGCGCAGCGGGCGGCGGACATCGTCGGCGGACCGCCGCGCAACCTCATCGAGACCGTGGCCGCCGAGATCGCCGAGGACGTCATGGGTGACGAACGCGTGCACGCCGTCGAGGTCGTCGTCCACAAGCCGTCGGCGCCGATCCCGCTGACGTTCAGCGACGTCGCCGTGGTCGCGCGCCGGTCGCGGCGGGGTGGCCGGGGACAGTGAGCGACGCGCATCGGAGCACCCCGTGAGCCGCGTCGTGCTGTCCATCGGCTCCAACCTCGGTGACCGCCTCGCACACCTGCAGTCGGTGGTGGACGGCGTGGGCGGCGCCGTGCGCGCCGTCTCGCCGGTGTACGAGACCGACGCGTGGGGCGGCGTCGAGCAGGGCCCGTTCCTCAACGCCGTCCTCGTCGCCGACGACGCGGACCTCGACTGCCGCGGCTGGCTGCACCGCGGGCAGGCGCTCGAGCGCGCCGCCGACCGCGTCCGCGAGGTGCACTGGGGACCGCGCACGCTCGACGTCGACGTCGTCACGTGCCACGACGGCGTCGCCGAGGTGACGTCGGACGACCCGGTGCTGGTGCTGCCGCACCCGCACGCCCACGAGCGCGCCTTCGTCCTGGTGCCGTGGCTGGCCGCCGACCCGGGCGCCACCCTGACGGTCGCCGGAACCGCGACGCCGGTCGCGGAGCTGCTCGGCCGGCTCGACCCGGCCGAGCGCGCCGGCGTGCGCCGCACCGACCTGGCGTTGACCCACTGATGGGACCGACCCGCAGACGCGACCTGCTGGCCGCCACCGCATTCACCGCCGTCGTCGGCTACGTGCTGGTGCACGGTCTGTACCGCTTCTTCCCGCCACTGACGGTGTGGACCGGGCTGTCGCTGCTCGCCGTCGCCGCCGCCGAGGGCGGCTGGGCCTTCTACGTCCGCTCGAAGATCGGTGCGGGGGAGATCGGCGTCGGCGGCGGGCGGTTGCACCCGCTGTCGGTAGCGCGCTCGGTGATGGTCGCCAAGGCCTCGGCGTGGATGGGGGCGGTGGTCCTCGGCTGGTGGATCGGCGTCGTGGTCTACCTGCTGCCGCGCCGCGGCGTGCTGCGCGTCGCCGAGCAGGACACCGCCGGTGCGGTGGTCGCGGGGGCGAGTGCGGCGGCGCTGGTGATCGCCGCGATGTGGCTGCAACATTGCTGCCGCTCACCGGAGGATCCGCCGGAGGATCGCGACGGATTGACCGAGTGACCAGCGCCGGTGCCGGGGCGCCGAATCGCCGCGACGGTCGCCACGCGATCCGACCGTGCGACGGTACAGTCGCCCCATGACCGATCCGACCCGCGCGGTGCGCCCCCGGCGCGCCGGCCGCAGGCCGGGCGGTGCGCTGCTCACGGCGTTGCTGGTCTTGGCGATCGTGGCGAGTTCGGTGCTGGTCTTCACCAACCGGGTGGAGCTGCTGAAGCTCGCCGTCGTGGTGGCGCTGTGGGCGGCGGTGGTCGCCGCCTTCGTCTCGTTCATCTACCGCAGGCAGGCCGACGTCGACTCGGCGCGTGCCCGCGACCTCAAGCTGGTGTACGACCTCCAACTCGACCGGGAGATCTCCGCGCGCCGCGAGTACGAACTCGGCCTCGAGAGCCAGCTGCGCCGTGAGCTGAGCGCCGAGTTGCGCGCGCAGTCGGCCGACGAGGTCGCCAGCCTCCGCGCCGAATTGGCCACGCTGCGCGCCAATCTCGAGATCCTGTTCGATGCCGACCTGTCACACCGGCCGGCGATCGAGACCGAACGCACCACCGTGCACCGGTTCCCGGACTGGGACCGCGTCGACGACGCCATGGCCAACCGGCCGAGCAGCCCCGGCCGCGTGGTCAGCAGCCGCATCGACGCCGAGGACGTCGACGACCCCGAGCCCAACACCGAGGAGAGCCCGATCATCGACGTGCCGGTGGAGCCGCACCCACCGGAGCCGGCGCAGGTGTCGCCCGGTGTGGGCGGCTCGCACCGTCTCGGTGCCGACGCGGGCCGGCAGCAGCCGCCGGTATCGGAGAGCACTCCGTCGAATGGTGCTGTGCCGCAACCCTTCACGCCGCCCCGTCCGGAGCCTGTCCGCCGTCCCGAGCCCGAACGCCGGCCCTGGCAGCCGCCGGTCACGGCCCAGCAGGCGCCGCAGCAGCCGCCCCCGCCGCCCGCCTACGTCGCCGCGCCGGTCCCGCCGGTCCCGCCACCGCCCGCACCTGCAGCGCCCGCCGAGACGCCCGCCGGCCGCTCGCCGTGGCAGGAGCCCGAACGCCCGGGCCGGCACACCGCCGGGCCCGCCGACCCCGGCGAATGGACGCCCGCGCCGGCCGAGGGCGAGTTCATCCCCGCGGGTGCGCCGGGCAGCAACTGGGTCGCCCCGGTCGACGAGCCCCCTGCCGAACCCCCCGCTCCCGTCATCGATCCGGCGGCTGCCGAGCCGGCCGCACCCGAGCCGGCATACGAGCCGGCGGCATCCGGTCCGGCCGAGCCGATCCCGGCGCCGCCGCAGCCCGCCGGGGAGCGCCGCGGCGGCCGGCATGCGAACGCCGACGCCGAGGCCGAGGAACCCGCTCGCCGTGCCCGGCACTACGCGCCCGGCGTCGACCCGGGCAAGGGGCCGGCACCGACGTTGGCCACTGCTCCGCCGGCCACTCCGCCGGCCGGCGAGCCCGCCGCCGCGCGGCACCGCGGCCCGCAGGAGGACGAGGACGCCGGCGGTCAGCACAGCGGCGGCCAACCGGCCTCCGAGCTGCTGGCCCGGCTGCAGGTCGGCAGCACCGGCGGCGGGCGCCGCCGCCGCCGCGAGGACTAGCCGGGCGGTGAGGGGCTCGACCGGACCGCAACACCGATGAGCTAATCTCGTGGCGGCCGTCCGGTACCTGCTCGGCAGGACCGGAACGAACACGACGTCAGCGAGGTCGGCTACGTGGGCACCCCCGGTGGATTCCGTCCGGCGCGCCTGACCGTCGGCATCATCTCCGCAGGCCGGGTCGGCACCGCACTGGGCGTGGCACTCGAACGCGCCGAGCACGTGGTGGCCGCCGTCAGCGCCATCTCGCACGACTCGCGACGCCGCGCCGAGCAACGCCTCCCCGAGACTCCGGTGCTCCCCGTGCCCGATGTCGCGGCACGCGCTGAACTCCTCCTGCTGGCCGTCCCCGATGCCGAACTCTCCGCCCTGGTCGCCGGCCTCGCGAGTACCGGCGCGGTGCGGCCGGGCACGATCGTGGTGCACACCTCGGGCGCCAACGGCATCGGCGTCCTGGCGCCGCTGACCGATCTCGGCTGCATCCCGCTCGCGATCCATCCGGCCATGACCTTCACCGGGTCCGACGAGGACGTCGCCCGGCTGTCGGAGACGTGCTTCGGGATCACCGCGGGCGACGAGGTCGGCTATGCGATCGCCCAGTCGCTGGTGCTCGAGATCGGCGGTGAGCCGTTCCGGGTGCGCGAGGACGCCCGCACGCTGTACCACGCGGCGCTGGCGCACGCGGGCAACCACGTCATCACCGTGCTGCTCGATGCGGTCGACGCCCTCCGCGCGGCGATCGCAGGCCAGGAGTTGCTCGGCCAGGAGCTGGTGGCCGACGGCCCGGGCGGCATCGCCGAGCGCATCATCGCGCCGCTCGCGCGGGCGTCCCTGGAGAACGCGCTGCAACGCGGTCAGTCGGCGCTGACCGGTCCGGTCGCCCGCGGTGACGCCGCCGCCGTCGCCGGCCACCTGCAGGCGCTGGCCGAGGTGAATCCCGAACTGGCCGAGGCGTATCGGGCGGTGTCCCTGCGCACTGCGCAGCGCGCGCACGCGCCCGCCGACGTCTTCGCCGTCCTGACCCCCGACCCTGGAGGACGACCGTGAACCGCAGACCGCCGAAGTACGCACCCGGTGAACTGAACGTCTTCAGCCGCCCCGCCGACGTCTCCGACGTCACTCGGGCGCTGCGCACCACCGGGCGGCGCGTGATGCTGGTGCCGACGATGGGGGCGCTGCACGACGGCCACGTGTCACTGATCCGTTCGGCCAAGCGCGTGCCCGGGTCGGTGGTGGTGGTCTCGATCTTCGTCAACCCCCTCCAGTTCGGCGCGAACGAGGACCTCGCGGCCTACCCCCGCCCGCTGGAGGACGATCTCGCGGTGCTGCGCGCGGAGGGCGTCGACATCGCCTTCACCCCCACCGAGGAGGACGTCTACCCGGCCGGGCGCCGGACCACCGTGCTGCCCGGTCCGCTGGGGGCTGATCTCGAAGGTGGTTCGCGCCCCACTCATTTCGCGGGCATGCTCACCGTGGTGCTCAAGCTGCTCAACATCGTCGCACCCGACCGCGCCTTCTTCGGCGAGAAGGACTACCAGCAGCTGGTGCTGGTGCGCCAGATGGCCGACGACCTCAACCTCCCCACCCGGATCGTCGGCGTGCCGATCGTCCGCGAGCCGGACGGCCTGGCGATGTCGTCGCGCAACGTCTACCTCGACGAGGTGCAGCGCGAACAGGCCGGCGCGCTGTCGGCGGCCCTGCTGGCCGGCATGTACGGCGCCGCGCGCGGGGTCGACGAGGCGCTGGCCGCGGCCCGGGCCGTGCTCGCCGAGGTGCCGGCGCTGGAGGTCGACTACCTCGAGGTCCGCGACACCTGGCTCGGGCCCGCGCCGGCCGAGGGCGCCGCCCGGATGCTCGTCGCGGCGCGCCTGGGCCGTACCCGGCTGCTCGACAACATCGCCATCGACGTCGGTGCCAGCGCCGGCGTCGACGGCCACCCGCGGGTGGGCGATGCGGCGAACCACGAACTGCCCTGGAGGAATTGAGTGTTCCGCACCATGATGACGTCGAAGATCCACCGCGCGACGGTGACGCAGGCCGACCTGCACTACGTCGGTTCGGTGACCATCGACGCCGAGCTGATGGACGCCGCCGACCTGCTCGAGGGCGAGCAGGTGACGATCGTCGACATCGACAACGGCCATCGGTTGGAGACGTACGCCATCACCGGTGCGCGCGGCAGCGGAGTCATCGGCATCAACGGTGCCGCAGCGCATCTCGTCCACCCCGGCGACCTCGTCATCATCATCGCCTACGGCATGATGAGCGACGCCGACGCCCGCTCGTTCACCCCGCGCGTCGTCTTCGTCGACGGCGCGAACCGTCCGGTCGACGTCGGCTCGGACCCCGCCTTCGTGCCGGCCGACGCCGCCGGCCTACTGTCCCCGCGGTAGCGCCGATGCTCCTCGCGATCGACGTCCGCAACACCCACACCGTCGTCGGGCTCATCTCCGGCTCCGGTCACCACGCGAAGGTGGCCCACCACTGGCGCATCCGCACCGAATCCGAGGTCACCGCCGATGAACTCGCGCTGACGATCGACGGTCTCATCGGTGAGGACTCCGAGCGGCTCACCGGGGCCACCGGCCTGTCCACGGTGCCCTCGGTGCTGCACGAGATCCGCGTCATGCTCGAGCAGTACTGGCCCGCGGTGCCGCACGTGCTGATCGAACCCGGTGTGCGGACCGGCATCCCGCTGCTGGTGGACAACCCGAAGGAGGTGGGCGCCGACCGCATCGTCAACTGCCTGGCCGCCTACCAGAGGTTCCACGGTGCCGCGATCGTCGTCGACTTCGGTTCGTCGATCTGCGTCGATGTGGTGTCACGCAAGGGTGAGTTCCTCGGCGGTGCCATCGCACCGGGCATCCAGGTGTCCTCCGACGCGGCCGCCGCCCGCTCGGCGGCGCTGCGGCGGGTCGAGCTGACCCGGCCGCGCTCGGTGATCGGGAAGAACACCGTCGAGTGCATGCAGGCCGGCGCGGTGTTCGGCTTCGCGAGCCTCGTCGACGGTCTCGTCACCCGGATCCGTTCCGACGTCGAGGGGTTCGGCGGCGACGACGTCGCCGTCGTGGCCACCGGGCACAGCGCACCGCTGATCCTCGACGACCTGCGGACCGTCGAGCACTACGACCGCCACCTCACCCTCGACGGCCTGCGCCTGGTGTACGAGCGCAACCGGCTGGAGCGGACCAGGACGCGGACCGCGCGCTGAGGACGCCCGGGGGTCTAGAAGTACGTGCGGACGACGTCGACGACGCGGCCCGCCTCGTCGAGCACCGGGATCGCCTGCCACTTGTCGAACGTCGTGCACGGGTGCGAGACCCCGAACGCGAGCCAGTCTCCGACGCGGGCGTCGTCACCGCCGCCCAGACGCAGGAAGGCGTGCTGATCGTGCAGTGCCTCGACGCGACCGTGCGGCAGGCCACGCGGCACCGGCAGCCCCTGGTCGTGTGAGACGTCGCGCCGGCCCATCGACACCAGGGCCAGGTCGGGCTCCGGTCGGGACAGCACGTGCGCCCACACCGTCAGCGCGGGACGCAGCGGCAGCGGTGAGGTGCGCCGGTACAGGCCGTCGTCGTGGGTGAGGTAGCAGCCGCTGCGCAGCACGGTCCGGACGCGCAGCCCGGCCGGCCAGCCACCGGTCAGCTCGTCGGCCACCACGTCGAGATAGGTGCTGCCGCCCGCGGTGACCAGGACGTCGTCGGTCTCGAACCTCAGCCGCCGAACCGCCGCGCGCACCTCGCCCAGGTAGGCGCGCACCCGGTCGCACGACGCCGGGTCGACGTCGTGCCCGCGGGCGGCCTCGTAACCCGCCACGCCCACCAGTCGCAACCGGTCGGACGCGGTGACGGCGCGGGCCACCGCGTCGGTCTGGCCGGCGGTGCGGCACCCGGTCCGGCCGCCGGCCATGCCGACCTCGACGCACACGTCCAGCGGCCGTCGCGCCCCGGCGGCGGTGAGCGCCGCGGTCATCAGCGCGACGCCCGCCGTCGAGTCCACCCAGCACACCAGCTCGAAGGCGGGGTCGGCGTCGAGTTCGGCGGCCAGCCACGCCAGGCCCGCGGCGTCGGCCACCTCGTTGGCCAGCACGACGCGGCGCACGCCGAAGCGCCGGAACACCCGCACCTGGCCGACGGTCGCGGCCGTCACCGCCCAGGCGCCGGCGTCGAACTGCCGCGCCAGCAGCTGCGGCGACATGTGCGTCTTGCCGTGCGGGGCGAGCAGCACGCCGCGTCGGGTGCACCAGTCGGCCATCGTCGCGGCATCGTGCCGCAGCGCGGCATCGTCCAACACGCACAGCGGACCGACGGCGCCGTCGGCGAACGGGTCGGCGCCGACGAGGTTGGCCGGGGTGCACCCGTGCCAGCTGGTCGGCAGCCCCTTGGCGTGCCATGCCAGCGGTTCGTCGCGCAGTGCGGCGACGGCGGCGGCGTCGATCGCTGCGACCGCGTCGCCGTTCGGCCGGGACGGGTGGGTCACGCGTTCATTTAAGCTGGCACGTCGTGAGCAGTGCTGATCTTCCCGAGGCGTCCGACGTTCCCGAGCAGTTCCGGATCCGGCAGGCCAAAAGGGAGCGGTTGCTCGCCGAGGGGCGCGACCCCTACCCGGTCGAGGTGCCGCGCACGCACACGCTCGCCGAGGTGCGGGCCGCGCACGCCGATCTCGAGCCCGACCAGGCGACCGGACAGCAGGTGGGCATCGCCGGCCGCGTCGTGTTCGCCCGCAATTCGGGGAAGCTGTGCTTTGCCACGCTGCAGGAGGGCGACGGCACGCAGCTGCAGGCGATGATCAGCCTCGCCGAGGTGGGCCAGGAGTCGATCGACGCGTGGAAGGCCGACGTCGACCTCGGTGACATCGTGTTCGTCCACGGCGAGGTGATCAGCTCGCGGCGCGGGGAACTCTCTGTGCTCGCCGATTCCTGGCAAATCGTTTCCAAGGCGCTGCGGCCGCTTCCCGTCGCGCACAAGGAGATGAGCGAGGAATCGCGCGTGCGGCAGCGTTACGTCGACCTGATCGTGCGGCCGGAGGCCAGGACGATCGCGCGGCAGCGGGTGGCGGTCGTGCGCGCTCTGCGGTCGGCACTGGAACGGCGTGGCTTCCTGGAAGTCGAAACGCCGATGCTGCAGACCCTCGCCGGTGGTGCGACCGCGCGGCCATTCGTGACGCACTCCAATGCGCTCGACGCCGACCTGTACCTCCGGATCGCGCCCGAGTTGTTCCTCAAGCGGGCGCTCGTCGGAGGTTTCGAGAAGGTCTTCGAGTTGAATCGGAACTTTCGCAACGAAGGCGCCGATTCGACGCATTCGCCGGAATTCGCGATGCTCGAGACTTATCAGGCCTACGGCACCTACGACGATTCCGCGCGCGTGACGCGCGAGGTGATTCAAGAAGTGGCCGACGAGGCGCTCGGAACGCGCAACGTGCTGCTGGCCGACGGCTCGACCTACGACCTCGATGGTGAATGGGCGTCGGTCGAAATGTATCCGTCGTTGTCGCGGGCTCTGGGTGAGGAGATCACCCCCGAGACGCCCGCGGACCGGCTGTGGGCCATCGCCGACCAGCTGGGCGTCGAGGTGGCCCGCGACCGCGGTTACGGTCACGGCAAGCTGGTCGAGGAGCTGTGGGAGCACACCGTCGGGGACACGCTGTGGGCGCCGACGTTCGTGCGTGACTTCCCGGTGGAGACGACGCCGCTGACCCGGGCGCACCGGAGCATTCCGGGCGTCACCGAGAAATGGGATCTCTACGTCCGCAAGTTCGAATTGGCGACCGGTTATTCCGAACTGATCGACCCGGTGGTTCAGCGTCGGCGTTTCGAGGACCAGGCTCGCGCGGCCGCCGCGGGCGACGACGAGGCGATGCTGCTCGACGAGGACTTCCTCGCCGCTTTGGAGTACGGCATGCCGCCGACGACCGGAACCGGAATGGGGCTCGATCGACTGCTGATGGCCCTGACGGGCTTGTCGATTAGGGAGACCGTTCTGTTCCCCATCGTGCGGCGGCATGGCGGGTGAAAGTATGTCCGCACGGAGGCTGATACGGCCGCACGGCGGGTGAAAGTGCCGTATCGGGAAAAGCGAACGTTCGGTTATCATACTCGTTGAATGATTTCCATTTCCGTGTCAGCATGTAGACCGGGGTTCGCACTGAACCCGTCGAGTGCCGTCGAAGAAGGGTCAGTGTGGACGAATGGCGAAGAAGGTGACCGTCACTCTCGTCGATGATTTCGACGGGCAGAATGCAGCGGACGAAACCGTCGAATTCGCGCTCGACGGCGTCAACTACGAGATCGACCTTTCCGCGAAGAATGCGGCAAAGCTGCGCAACGACCTCAAGCAGTGGGTGGAGGCCGGGCGTCGCGTCGGCGGCCGCCGCCGCGGCCGGTCGGCGGGCACCGGTCGGGGCCGCGCCGCGATCGACCGCGAGCAGAGCGCCGCGATCCGGGAGTGGGCGCGTCGCAACGGGCACAACGTGTCGACGCGCGGCCGCATCCCCGCCGACGTCATCGACGCCTTCCACGCGGCCAGCTGAGCCGACGCGGCAAGCCAACCCGACGTTGCCGGCGTCGGTCGCCGACCCCGTTCGGCGCCGTCGCGGACCGTTCGCTAGCGGCGAAGCCCTCCCGGTGCGTGCTCGGAAACGATCCGGGTACCTGCGGCGTTGCAGAAGTGCATCGCAGTGATGCGGAGACAGGCACGGCACCACGGAGAACCGCCAACTACAGTGGTGGCAGGTGCAGAGCGCGGCGCGCCGCGTAGGGGATTCTCCACAGCGCTGCCCTATTAGATGGAGAGCAGGTAACCACCGATGTTCGAACGCTTTACCGACCGCGCTCGCCGCGTCGTCGTCCTGGCCCAGGAAGAGGCCCGGATGCTGAACCACAACTACATCGGCACCGAGCACATCCTTCTCGGACTCATCCACGAGGGCGAAGGCGTCGCCGCCAAGTCGCTGGAGTCGCTCGGCATCTCCCTGGAGGGCGTGCGCAGCCAGGTCGAGGAGATCATCGGCCAAGGCCAGCAGGCGCCGTCCGGCCACATCCCGTTCACGCCGCGCGCCAAGAAGGTGCTCGAGCTGAGCCTGCGCGAGGCGCTGCAACTCGGCCACAACTACATCGGCACCGAGCACATCCTGCTCGGGCTGATCCGCGAGGGCGAGGGCGTCGCCGCCCAGGTGCTGGTCAAGCTCGGCGCCGAGCTGACGCGCGTGCGTCAGCAGGTCATCCAGCTGCTGAGCGGCTACCAGGGCAAGGAGACCGCGGAGGCCGGCACCGGCGGCCGCGGCGGCGAGTCCGGCAACCCGTCGACGTCGCTGGTGCTCGACCAGTTCGGCCGCAACCTCACCGCGGCCGCCATGGAGGGCAAGCTCGATCCGGTCATCGGCCGCGAGAAGGAAATCGAGCGGGTCATGCAGGTGCTGAGCCGCCGCACCAAGAACAACCCGGTGCTGATCGGCGAGCCCGGCGTCGGCAAGACCGCCGTCGTCGAAGGCCTGGCGCAGGCCATCGTGCACGGCGAGGTTCCCGAGACGCTCAAGGACAAGCAGCTCTACACCCTCGACCTCGGGTCGCTGGTCGCGGGCAGCCGGTACCGCGGTGACTTCGAGGAGCGCCTGAAGAAGGTGCTCAAGGAGATCAACACCCGCGGCGACATCATCCTGTTCATCGACGAGCTGCACACGCTCGTGGGTGCGGGTGCCGCCGAGGGCGCGATCGATGCCGCCAGCATCCTCAAGCCGAAGCTGGCCCGCGGTGAGCTGCAGACCATCGGCGCGACCACTCTCGACGAGTACCGCAAGTACATCGAGAAGGACGCCGCGCTGGAACGCCGCTTCCAGCCGGTGCAGGTGGGCGAGCCGACCGTCGAGCACACCATCGAGATCCTCAAGGGTCTGCGGGATCGCTACGAGGCGCACCACCGCGTCTCGATCACCGATCCGGCGCTGGTCGCCGCGGCGACCCTCGCCGACCGCTACATCAACGACCGCTTCCTGCCGGACAAGGCGATCGACCTGATCGACGAGGCCGGCGCCCGGATGCGCATCCGCCGGATGACCGCTCCGCCAGACCTGCGCGAGTTCGACGAGAAGATCGCCGACGCGCGCCGGGAGAAGGAGTCCGCGATCGACGCGCAGGACTTCGAGAAGGCGGCCAGCCTGCGCGACAAGGAGAAGCAGCTCGTCGCGCAGCGTGCCGAGCGCGAGAAGCAGTGGCGCTCCGGTGACCTCGACGTGGTCGCCGAGGTCGACGACGAGCAGATTGCCGAGGTGCTGGGCAACTGGACCGGCATCCCCGTGTTCAAGCTGACCGAGGCCGAGACCACGCGCCTGCTGCGCATGGAGGACGAGCTGCACAAGCGGATCATCGGCCAGGTCGACGCCGTCAAGGCCGTCAGCAAGGCGATCCGGCGCACCCGTGCCGGCCTGAAGGACCCGAAGCGTCCGTCCGGTTCGTTCATCTTCGCCGGCCCGTCCGGTGTCGGTAAGACCGAGCTGTCCAAGGCGCTCGCGGAATTCCTGTTCGGCGACGACGACGCGCTCATCCAGATCGACATGGGCGAGTTCCACGACCGCTTCACCGCGTCGCGGCTGTTCGGTGCACCTCCGGGGTACGTCGGCTACGAGGAGGGCGGCCAGCTCACCGAGAAGGTGCGCCGGAAGCCGTTCAGCGTCGTGCTGTTCGACGAGATCGAGAAGGCCCACCAGGAGATCTACAACAGCCTCCTGCAGGTGCTCGAGGACGGTCGCCTGACCGACGGCCAGGGTCGCACCGTCGACTTCAAGAACACGGTGCTGATCTTCACCTCGAACCTCGGGACGAGCGACATCAGCAAGGCGGTCGGCCTCGGCTTCACCCAGGGTGGCGGCGAGAACAACTACGAGCGGATGAAGCAGAAGGTTCACGACGAACTGAAGAAGCACTTCCGTCCGGAGTTCCTCAACCGCATCGACGACATCATCGTGTTCCACCAGCTGACGCAGGACGAGATCATCCAGATGGTCGACCTGATGATCGGCCGGGTCTCCAAGCAGCTGGCGGCCAAGGACATGACGATGGACCTGACGCCGAAGGCGAAGGCCCTGCTGGCCAAGCGTGGCTTCGATCCGGTGCTGGGTGCGCGCCCGCTGCGGCGCACCATCCAGCGCGAGATCGAGGACGCGCTGAGCGAGAAGATCCTCTTCGAGGAGGTCGGACCCGGTCAGCACGTCACGGTCGACGTCGAGAACTGGGACGGCGAGAGCAACAAGACCGAGGACGCCGTGTTCACGTTCCACGGCGCCCACAAGTCGGCCGAGGCCGACCTGGCCGGAGCCGGCGCCGCCGGTGCGGCAGGCGCGACCGCAGCCGAGTAGGTCCTCACCACGGACGCCCCCGACGCGAGTCGGGGGCGTTCGTGCGTCAGGAGGCGCCCGTGCGCGCCGTCCCGGCCCGGCCGGCGACGGCAGGGTCTACGATGCTGCTGTACCCGACGAGCCGAGGAATCTGGTGAGAATCCAGAACGGTCGCGCCACTGTGAACAGTCAGACCCGAGGTTCGTCACTTCGTCGAGGGACGCGACATCCCGAAAGGACCACATCATGACTGCTCGATCCGACGCCCGCACGAACGCCGCCCCCGCCCTGGACCTGTCCGCGACCCGCGCGGCGGTGTGGCTGTCCGCGACGGCGTTCCTCGCGCTGCTGGTGCTCTACTTCGTCGGCATGGACCAGGGTGCGACCTCGGTCTTCGGCGCCGACAACACCGTCATCCACGAGTTCATCCACGACGCCCGCCACCTCCTCGGCTTCCCCTGCCACTGACCGATCCGGCAGGAGGACAACCGAACATGGAGAAGCAGATCATCGGGCGCGGCCTCGTGGCCGGCGCTCTCGCCGGTGTGCTGGCGTTCCTCTTCGCGCGGCTCTTCGTCGAGCCGGTGATCGCGACGGCGATCGCCTACGAGGACGGCGTCGGCGCCGCGCACGAGGCCACCGAGGCGGCGGCCGGGATGGCAGGACACAGCCACGACCACGCGGGCGGCGGATTCTCCCGCGCCGTGCAGGAGAACATCGGCATGGGCTTCGGCGTGCTGGCGTTCAGCGTCGCGATCGGCGCGCTGTTCGCGGTGGTGTTCGCCGTCGCCTACGGCCGCGTCGGTGCGGTGTCCGCGCGGCTGCTGTCGCTCTACGTGGCCGGCGGCATGCTGCTGAGCCTCTACGTGGTGCCGTCGCTGAAGTACCCGGCGAGCCCGCCGGCGCTCAGTCTCGACGAGACGATCCGGCAGCGCACGCTGCTGTACCTGCTGATGCTGGTGCTGTCGGCGGCGCTGTTCGTCGCGGCGGTCTACCTCGGCCGGCGGCTGACGGCACGGCTCGGCACCTGGAACGCCACCGTGGCCGCGGCCGGCGCGTACGTCGTCGGCATCGCGGTGCTGATGCTGGTGCTGCCGACGATCGACGAGACGCCGGGCCCGCTGCGCGACGCCGCGGGTGACATCGTCTACGAGGGCTTCCCGGCCGACGTGCTCTACGACTTCCGGCTCTACGCGCTCGGCACGCAGGTGGTCGTCTACGCGACCATCGGGCTGACGTTCGCGGCGCTGGTGTCGAAGCTGCTCGACGGGAAGCGGCACGAGGCGCTGGCTGGGTGAGTGAGGTCGTCCGGCTGACCCTGGTGTCGCACGCCATGACCGACGCCATGGCAGCCGGACGCTTCCCGATCGACGAACCGCTCAACGCGCGCGGGCTGCGGCAGCTCGACGCGACCGTCGAACTCGGCCCGGTCGACGCCGCCACGTGCGGCCCGGAGAAGCGCACGCGGCAGACCGCCGAGCTGCTCGGGCTGCGGGCCGAGGTCGACGACGCGCTCGCCGACCTCGACTGCGGCACCTGGCGCGGCCAGGTGCTGGGCGGGGTGGCGCCGGCCGAGATGGCGATCTGGTTGACCGACGCGTCACAGGCTCCGCACGGCGGCGAGTCGGTCGTCGACCTGATGGCGCGGGTCCGGGACTGGCTCGCGTCGCTCGGCTCCCGGCGTGGCCGGCTGGTGGCGGTGACGCACCCGGCCGTGGTCCGCGCGGCCGTGCTGGTGGCGCTCGACGCGCCGCCGAAGTCGTTCTGGCGCGTCGACGTCGGGCCGGTGAGCCGTACGGTGCTGTACCTGCGTGGGCAGGCCTGGACGCTGCGCTCGACGAGCGGCGCTACCGGCTAGGGACCCCGACCGGCAGCATGCCGAAACCGGCCGTGGCGACCGACAGCAGCCACGTCGCGGCGGCGAGGCTGCGGTACTTCGGCCAGTTGAGCTGGAAGCTCACCACCCAACCCTGGCCGGTGCGGTCGCGGGCGTACCAGCTGAACGAGATGTCACCGGGCAGGTTGCCGCCCTTGGCCGCGATGTACGGCCACTTCTCGCCGTCGAGGTCGATGCCCGGCGTGGCGGACAGGATGTCGCGGATGGGCGCGGCGCGCCCGGTCGCCTCGGACTGCAGGGCGGCATGCACCCGGCAGACGTCCATGGCGGTGCCGTACCACTCGATGCCGTACGGCGAGGCGGGCGTGCGGGTGCGCTCCGGGTCGGGGTCGTAGGGAATGTGGTTGGCGCGCACCAGCATCTCGGCGCGGTGCGCGGGGGTGGCCGAACGCCACTCGTCGCGGACGTCGGGGCGGCCCCAGCCGATCGAGAAGAGTTCGTGGGCGGTGGGGAACGGCGTCATCGCCGCCGGGTCGTGGTGCCCGGCGGACACCAGGGCACGGTGCATGGCGTCCGGGCCGACGCGCGTCATCAGCAGGTCGGTCGCCATGTTGTCGCTGGCGGAGATCATCTGCTGCGCGGCCTCGCGCACCGAGACGTGCGACCCCGGCGGCAGCTTGTCGAAGCCCGCGGACCCGACGTCCTTGTCCGCCTTGGTGATCAGCAGCGGGTCGTCCCAGCCCAGCGTTCCGGCGTTGGCGGCCTGGCCGACGGCCAGCAGCACGTACAGCTTGAAGATCGATGCGAGCGGCAGCGGTTCGTCGACGTGGGTGCCGGCGACCGGAGTGCAGGTCCGGTTGGTCACCTTGGACGCGGCGTAGGAGTACCGGGCGCCGGACTTGGTCAGCTCGGCGTCGACGTCGCTCCACGAGGCGATGCGCGGCTTGTCGACCGTCACCTCGAACCGGTCCACCAGGCCGGCGTCGTCGGTGCGCAGCTCGACCTCCTGGTCGATGGCGTAGGACGTGCGCAGGTGCAGCCGTGCCATGCCGGCGCCCACGTCGATGCCGGTGACCGTGATCGGGCGGTCGGCCCACAGCCGGTCCATGTCGCGCGCGACCGGTTCGATGATCTCGGGTGCGGCCAGCGTGCCGACGGTGACCGTGCCGATCGGCCAGTCGGAGTTGACCATGTCGAGGAGCTGCTTGGCGCGCAGCCCCTGCGGGGTGTTGGTGTCGATGTGCGTGCCGTAGGCGGCTTCGGCGGGCGCGGGGCTGGTGTGCGCGCACCCGCAGCTGACCGCGGCGACGAGGGAGGTGGCGACCGTCAGTCCGACCGCCCGGCGTCGCAGCCGGCCCGCGTTACGACGCGCCGTCGGTCCGCTGGACGTCAAGCACGACCTCGAACTCGAGCAGCGATGCGCCGGTGGCCACCGGCTTGGCCCGCTGGCCGGCGTGCGCCTCCACGGCCGGACCGCTGGCCCACGCCTGGAACGCCTCCTCGGACTCCCACTGCGTCACCACGAAGTAGCGGTCTTCGCCCTTGATGGGACGGAGCAGCTGGAAGCCCAGGAAGCCGGGCTGGCCGTCGACGGCGTGGGCGCGGTTGGCGAACCGCTTCTCCAGCTCCGGGCCGGCGTCGGGCGGGACTTCGATCGCGTTGATCTTCACGACGGGCATGCGGCTCAGGTTACCGCCCCGCGCGGCGTGCAGTATCTAAGCCCATGCGGACCCACGCGTTGACCGACCGGGGTGGCTCGGGTGCGCCGGTGGTGCTGGTGCACGGGCTGATGGGCCGAGGCAGCACGTGGTCGCGCCAGCTGCCCTGGTTGACTGCGCTCGGGCACGTGTACACCTACGACGCGCCGTGGCATCGCGGTCGCGACGTCGCCGATCCGCACCCGATCCACACCGAGCGGTTCACCGCGGACCTCGCCGCGGCGGTGACGGAGCTGGGCGGGCCGGCGACGCTGATCGGCCATTCGATGGGCGGACTGCACGCCTGGTGCGTGGCGGCGGCGCGGCCGGATCTGGTGCGAGCGCTGGTGGTGGAGGACATGGCGCCGGACTTCCGCGGCCGCACGACGGGACCGTGGGAGCCGTGGATCCTGGCGCTGCCGGAGGAGTTCGGCTCACTCGAGGAGATCCACGCCGCGTTCGGCGACGTGGCGGGGCGGTACTTCGCGAAGGCCTTCGATCGGACGCCCACCGGCTGGCGACTGCACGGGCACACCGAGCGCTGGATCGAGATCGCCGCGGAGTGGGGCCGGCGCGACTACTGGGCGCAGTGGGAGGCGGTGACGGCCCCGACGCTGCTGATCGAGGCCGCCGACTCGGTGACGCCACCGGGCCAGATGCGACGGATGCACGAGGTCGGCGCACGGACCGAGTACGTCTTCGTGCCCGGTGCCGGTCACCTGGTGCACGACGACGCACCGGGGGAATACCGGCGCGTCGTCGAGCGGTTCCTAACGACGTTCGCCGACCGCGCCTGAGGCGGGCCACGACGGGCTGTCCTCGAACCGGGTGCGGGCGGCGTCGGCGTCGTGCTGGATGCGGTACCAGTCGGGATCGTCGGTGACGCCGGAGAGGTAGGCGCGCACCGCGTCGCCGCGATGGGCCGACCAGCTGAGCAGCGCGGCCAGCGCGAACGGGGCGGAGAGGATGAGGAAGGTCAGCACGATGTCCATGGCAGCAATCGTTCGACCCGAGAGATCCCGCCAACAGTGGCAGGACTGACGAGCGAGGATAAGATGCTGCCATGTTGAAGAGCGTCTCAGCGCTGGTGCTGGACGGCCTGGCCGTCTTCGAGTTCGGCGTGGTGTGCGAGGTGTTCGGCATCGACCGCTCCGCCGACGGGGTCCCCAACTTCGACTTCAAGATCTGCGGACCCGAGCCGGGGCGGGCGCTGCGCACCACGGTCGGGGCGTCGCTGACCCCGGACCACGGTTTCGACGCGTTGATCGGCGCCGACCTGGTGGCCATCCCCGCGATCGCCGGTGGGAACTACCCGGAAGAGGCGCTCGAGGCCATCCGTCGGGCCGCCGCATCGGGGTCGACGATCCTCACCGTGTGCTCGGGCGCCTTCGTCGCGGGGGCGGCGGGTCTGCTCGACGGCCGTGCCTGCACCACGCACTGGATGCACGCCGACGAACTCGCCGCGATGTACCCGACCGCGAAGGTCGACCGCAACGTCCTCTACGTCGACGACGGGAACCTCATCACCAGCGCGGGCACCGCCGCGGGCATCGACGCCTGCCTGCATCTGGTGCGGCGCGAACTCGGCAGCGAGGTCACCAACGTCATCGCCCGCCGCATGGTGGTGCCGCCGCACCGCGACGGCGGCCAGCGCCAGTACATCGACCAGCCGATCCCCGTGCGTTGCTCGGAAGGCTTTGCACCGCAACTGGACTGGATCCTGGCGAACCTGGAGAAGCCGCACACCGTCAACACCCTCGCCAAGCGGGCCAGCATGTCGGCGCGGACGTTCGCCCGCCGCTTCGTCGAGGAGACCGGCCGCACGCCGATGCAGTGGGTGACCGACCAGCGGGTGCTCTACGCGCGGCGGCTGCTCGAGGAGACCGACCTCGACATCGACCACGTCGCCGACCGGTCGGGCTTCGGCACGGCCACGCTGCTGCGCCATCACTTCCGGCGCGTCATCGGCGTGACGCCGTCGGACTACCGGCGTCAGTTCTCCTGCACCGACTGCGCCGCCACGGCCTGACGCGTCACAGCCCGTAGAGCTGCCAGCGGCCCGGGACGCCCTTGAGGTCGTGTTCCCCGCGCGGGATGGACGCACGGCGGGAGCCGGCGACGATCTCGCGCACCGTCGAGGACACCAGTACCTCACCGGGTCCGGCGAGGGCCGCGACGCGGGCGCCGATGTGCACGGCCATGCCCGCGACGTCGTCGCCGCGCACCTCCACCTCCCCGGCGTGCACGCCCACGCGCACCTCGAGGTCCAGTGTCCGGACGGCCTCGACGATGCACTCCGCGCAATCCAGGGCGGCGCTGACGCTGCCGAACGTCGCGAGGAATCCGTCACCGGCGGTGTTGACCTCGCGACCGCGGAACCGCTCGAACTCCGCGCGCACCGCGGCATCGTGGTGGTCGAGCAGATCGCGCCAGCGCTCGTCGCCCAGCTCGGAAGCACGCTGGGTGGACCCGACGATGTCGGTGAACACGATGGTGGTCAGCACGCGCTCGGGGTCGGCGTCGCCACGCGTGCCCGTCACGAACTGCTCGATCTCGTCGAGTATCGGCAGCGCGTCGCCGGTCCAGTACAGCGTGTCCGCGCCGGGCAGTTCGACGTAGCGTGCGCCGGGGAGGTGCTCGGCCAGATAGCGGCCGTGCGCCGCGCCGACGAAGCCCGCCCGGTCGCGGTGCAGCACCAGCGCCGGTGCGCCGATCGACGGAAGGCGATGTCGCACATCGGCATTGGTCAGCACGTCGTTGGCCATGCGGGCCATGCTGGGTGACGCGGCCCGGTTCCCGGCGTGGTCCCACCAGCTGCGGAAGGCGCGGTCCCCGGCGACCGACGGCGCGACCATCCGCAGCACGTCGAAGCCCCGTTCCACGGCGTCGGGTTCGAGCGCGACGGTGGTGAACGGCTCGGCGCCGCCCGGCCGGGTGCCCGCCTCGTAGTCCGGCGCCCACAGCGCCCGCGCGCTGGCGTTGACGAGCACCAGGTGGCTGACGCGCTCGGGGTGGTCGGCGGCCAGCAGCAGGGCGCTCACGGCGGTGAAGCCCGATCCCAGCACCGCGGCGCGCTCGCTGCCCACCGCGTCGAGCACCGACACGGCGTCCTCGGCCCAGCACGACGGCGTGACGGTCTCGGCCGACCCGATGCGCGAACTCATGCCCATGCCCCGGTGATCGAAGCGGATCACCCGGCAGAACCCGGACAGCCTGCGGTAGAAGCGGTACATCGCGGGTTCGGCGTCGATCGCATCGATGGGGACGAACGGACCCGGCATCACGACGAGGTCGAGCGGACCACTGCCCAGCACCTGATAGGCGATGTCGAGATCGCCGCGCGAGGCGTAGTGGGTCCGCGGCGCACCCGAACGTCCGGCCACGCGCCAAGGCTAGTCGAGCGGGCCCGCCCCGGGATCGAGATGCGCACCGCCCTCACCGGCCAACGCGAACCGGCCGTCGGCGGTCTGTTCCACCAGGCCGTCGGTCAGCAGCGACAGCAGCGCGCGGTCGCGCTGCACGGTGTCGGTGAGCCAGACGACGTCGAGGTCGGCGCGGGGGACCGGCGCGGCGCGCGCCCGCAGCACGTCGAGCAGCCGGCCGCGCACCTGCCGGTCGGTGCCCGCGTAGCGCTGCGGCCGCCGGGCGGGTTCGGCGGCCGGCGGGAAACCGGCCGCCCGCCATGCGCACGACCCCAGCGGGCACAGGCCGCAACGGGGGCTGCGGGCCGTGCACACCGTCGCACCGAGTTCCATGACCGCCACGCTGAACCGCGGCGCACGGTCGTCGTCGGGCAACAGCGCCTCGACGTCGGCGAGATCGCGCACGCTGGCCGGTGAGTCGGCGCGGCCGTGCACCACGCGGGCGACGACGCGACGAACGTTGGTGTCCACCACGGGCACTCGCTTGCCGTAGGCGAAGCAGGCGACGGCGCGGGCGGTGTAGGCGCCGACGCCGGGCAACGTCAGCAACGTCTCCACGTCATCGGGCACCACGTCGCCGTGTTCGGTGGCGATTACCGTCGCGCACTCGTGCAGGCGCTTCGCGCGGCGCGGATACCCGAGCTTGCCCCAGGCCCGCAGCACGTCGGCCGCGGACGCCGCGGCGGTCGCCGACGGCGTCGGCCACCGGGCGACCCAGTCGAGCCAGATTGGCTCCACCCGGGCGACGGGGGTCTGCTGCAGCATGAACTCGCTGACCAGGATCTGCCACGCGCTGACCCCCCGACGGCGCCACGGCAGGTCGCGCTGGGCGCGGTCGTACCACGCGAGCAACTCGTCGGCGGCGAGGCTCACAGTGATTCCTCAGTCGGTCTCGGGTTAGATGAGGCCCATGCCGAACTCGAATCCCGTGAGCGCATGGAAGGCACTACGCGAGGGTAACGACCGCTTCGTCAGCGGCACCCCGCAACATCCGAGCCAGGGCATCGCCGACCGGGAGCGGCTCGTCGAGGGCCAGAAGCCGACGGCCGTGGTGTTCGGGTGCTCCGACAGCCGCGTCGCCGCCGAGATCATCTTCGACCAGGGCCTCGGCGACATGTTCGTGGTGCGCACGGCGGGCCACGTCATCGACTCCGCCGTGCTGGGATCGATCGAGTTCGCGATCAACGTGCTGGGCGTGCCGCTGATCGTCGTGCTCGGCCACGACAGCTGCGGCGCGGTGAAGGCCACGGTGTCGGCCATCGAGGACGGCTCCGTGCCGGGCGGTTACGTGCGCGACGTGGTCGAGCGCGTGACGCCGTCGATCCTGCTGGGCCGCCGCGAGGGCCTGTCGCGCATCGACGAGTTCGAGACCAAGCACGTCAACGAGACCGTGCAGCAGCTTCGCGACCGCTCCACGTCCATCCGCGACGCGATCGATGCCGGCACCGTCGCGGTGGTCGGTGCGACGTATCACCTGGCCGACGGACGCACCGAACTGCGTGACCACATCGGTGACATCGGCGAAGCCTGACCGCGACACGCCGTAAGAGGTCGGCCAACCGCGCGCTACCTGGTTCTACCGTTGGTATGTGCTGGATACCGAACCGCATGGCCCGCTTCCGCCGGAGATCTACCGGCGACGCCGCTTCCTCGCGATCGGGGTAGCCGCCGTCGTCATCGCCATCGTCGTGGCCATCGTGTTCGTCGTCGCGTCGAACGCGACGGGTGACCCGCAGCCCGCGGCGAACGAGGGCGCCTCGAGTGCGGCGCCCACGCCGCTGCCGGGGGAGAACCCCGAGGTGAAGACGCCGGTGCAACCGCCGGCCGCCCAGGCGCCGCCGCCGACGGCCACTCCCACCGCGGCCGTGATACCGCCGCCGGTGCTCAAGGAGGGCGACGACTGCCCCGACTCGACGCTCGCCGTCAAGGGCATCACCAGCCAGCCCAACTACGTCGTGGGCGACCAGCCGAAGTTCACGATGGTCGTCACCAACATCGGTCTCGTCGCCTGCCAGCGCGACGTGGGCGCCGCCGTGCTCGCGGCGTACGTGTACTCGCTCGACAACCAGCGGCTGTGGTCGAACCTCGACTGCGCCCCGTCGAACGAGACGCTGGTCAAGACGTTCAACCCCGGCGAGCAGGTGACCACCGAGGTGACCTGGACCGGCATGGGATCGGCCCCGAACTGCCCGCTGCCGCGGCAGCCCATCGGGCCGGGGACCTACAACCTCGTCGTCCAGCTCGGCAATCTGCGCTCGGCATCGGTGCCGTTCGCCCTCGCCGAGGCCGCCCCGGCCGCGCCCGGTGAGGCGCCCGCCGAGCCCGCTCCGGCGGCACCCGGCGGTGAGGTGCCCGCTCCCGTCGGCTGACGCTGCGGGGGCCGTCAGGCCAGCTGGTCGGCGATCGTCGACTCGGCGAGCGCGGACAGGCCCTCCCGGATGTGGCGCGCCCACATCGAGCCGATGCCGTCGACCGACTGCAGGTCGCTCGCGCTGGCCGCGAGCACGCCCTGCAGTGAGCCGAACGACCGCACCAGCAGGTCGACGTGCGCGAACTGCAGGCGCGGGATGCCCGCCATCGCCCGGTAGCCGCGCGAACTCATGGCCGAATCCTGCGCCTCGAGCGTCGACGGGTAGCCGAACACCCGGGCCAGAGCGGTGAAGTCGAGCAGCTCGTTGTCCGAGAGCGCGTCGAGTTCCTCGAGCGTCGCACCCACCTGCGCCGGCGACGGCGGGTCCGGGTTGGCGTGGTAATCGCGCACGATCAACTCGCGTGCGGTGTCGTTGTCGCCGACGAGTTCCTCGAGCTGCAGCTTGAGCTGCCGGCCGTCGGTGCCGAGTTCGACGACGTCGGCGTCGATCTCGAGGCTGATGCGGCGCACCATCTCGAGGCGCTGCACCACGGTCATCACGTCGCGCAGCGTCACGAAGTCCTCGATCTCGGCCGTGGACAGCTGCCGGTTGACCTCGTCGAGCCGCAGCTTGTAGCGCTCCAGCGTCGCGATGGTCTGGTTGGCGCGCGACAGGATGGTCGGGGTGTCGGGCACCACGTGCCGCTCCCCGGCCACGTAAACCGTCACGATGCTCATCGAGTGGCTCACCGAGATCACCGGGAAGCCGGTCTGCACGGCGGTGCGCTCGGCCGACCGGTGCCGCGTGCCGGATTCGTCGGTCGGGATCGACGGGTCGGGGACGAGCTGGACGTTGGCGCGCAGGATGTGCGTGCCGTCGCTGGACAGCACCACGGCGCCGTCCATCTTCGACAGCTCGCGCAGGCGGGTCGGGGCGTAGCGCACGTCGAGGGAAAAGCCGCCGTCGCAGATCGCCTCGACGCTCTCGTCGTAGCCCAGCACGATCAACGCGCCCGTGCGGCCGCGCAGGATGCGTTCGAGGCCGTCCCGCAGCGGCGTGCCGGGGGCGAGCCTGCCGAGCGTCTCGCGCAGCGTGGGACGTGCCAGCGGCACCACGTTGCTCGTCGTGCGGGCTGCGGCCCTGCCGCCGGGCTTCACGGCCATGGGCGCCTCCTCGGATCAGCGCTCATTGTGGGCGATGCGGTTCACCCCGTGCAACAGCCGTCCGATGTCCTCGATGGTGATGAGCCGCAGGCCCGTCGGTGCGCGGCCCACGCCCGGCGGCACCATCGCGAACCGGAAGCCCAACCGTGCCGCCTCGGCGAGCCGGCGATCGGTGCCGGTGACCCGCCGGATGTCGCCCGCCAGGCCCACCTCGCCGAGGAACACGGCGTCGGCGGGCATCGGCACGTCGCGGGCGGCCGACGCGATGGCCGCCGCCAGCGCCAGGTCCGAGGACGGATCGGTCAGGCGCATCCCGCCGACGGTGGACAGGTACACGTCGGACCGGCCCAGCGGCAGCTTGGCGCGCTTCTCGAGGACTGCGAGGATCATCGCCGCGCGCGACGAGTCGATGCCGCTGGTGGCGCGGCGCGGCATGCTCGCCGACGACTCCGCCACCAGTGCCTGCACCTCGCCGATGAGCGGCCGCTTGCCGTCGAGCGTGACGGTGACCGCGGTGCCGGGGACGGGCGCGGGCCGCTGGTCGCGGAACAGCCCGGACGGATCGGCGACGCCCTCGATCCCGTTGTCGTGCAACAGGAAACAGCCCACTTCGTCGGCGGCGCCGAATCGGTTCTTGATGCCGCGCACCATGCGCAGCGCCGACGCCCGGTCGCCCTCGAAGTGCAGCACCACGTCGACGAGGTGCTCGAGCGATCGCGGTCCCGCGATGGCACCGTCCTTGGTGACGTGCCCGACGAGGATCATCGCGATGCCGGTGGTCTTCGCCGCCATGGTCAGCGCGGTGGTGACGGCGCGCACCTGCGTGACGCCGCCGGTGACCCCGTCGGTCGCACTGCTCGACATCGTCTGCACCGAGTCGACCACGACCAGCGTCGGACGCACCGCGTCGACGTGGCCGAGTGCGGTCTGCAGGTCGGACTCGGCGGCCAGGAACACCTCGGGGTGCGTGCAGCCGGTGCGCTCGGCCCGCATGCGGATCTGTCCGGCCGACTCCTCGCCGGACAGGTAGAGCGCGCGCCGGCCGGCGGCCGCCCAGCGGTGGACGGCCTCAAGCAGCAGCGTCGACTTGCCGACCCCGGGATCACCGGCCAGCAGCGTCACCGAGCCCGGGACGATGCCGCCGCCCAGCACGCGGTCGAGTTCCTCGATGCCGGTCGGGACGTGCCGCGTCGCGTCGGGCGCGATGGAGGCGATCGAGACGGCGGGGGAGGCGGGGGCCACCGAACGGGCGGCGCCACCGCCGACGGTGGCCAGCACGGGCACCTCGTCGACCGTGCCCCACGTGCCGCACTCCGGGCAGCGGCCGACCCACTTGGCCATGACGTGGCTGCATTCCGAGCAGCGGTACTGCGTTCGGGCCTTGGCCCCGCTCTTCACCACGGGCGTGACGCTAGCGGGCGTCACCGACAGAACGGCGGAAGTGGGGCTAGTGTCCGCCGCCGTCGACGCCCTGCTCGTCGCCGAGGCCGGCGTCGGCGGGCTCGGGATCGCGGCGCTGGGCCTCGCCGGCGGAGATCGGCACGGCCACGGTCGACGAACCGGCCCGCTCGAAGGTGAAGGTGAAGTCGTAGTTCAGGCCGTTGGAGATCGGCTTGGTGAGGGTCACGCGCGCCTCGACGGTGCTGGCGGCCTCGACGGCCTCCAGCGGGCTGATCTGTCCGTCGGGGGTACCGACGACCAGCGTGCCGCCCGCGGGGACCGCGCCGTTGCCGGTCAAGGTCACCCGGCCGTAGTCGGACGTGATCGAGACCAGCCGGTCCGGCGCGTCGGCCGAACCGTTGACCGCGACGAAGATCAGATCGGCGGTGCTGCCGGGCGCGACGACGTCGCCCTGCTGCGGTGCGCGCAGGTGCAGGTTGCGCAGCGCGATGCCGTAGTTCGGCTGGCCCACCCAGGCGTTGGTGCCGTTGACGGCGGGCATCTGCATGGCGGTCTGCGAGATCTGGCCGGCGCCGCACCCGGAGAGGACCACCGCGGCGGCCAGGCCGCAGGCGGCCAGACCGGATCGGACGGCGAACGTGCGCGATCGGGAGCGGTCCACTGAAAGCCTCCTGCTCGGGGGACGGCATGCCCCGGGACGGTCGTCCGGCGCTTCGACTATGCAGAGTAGTAGGTGGCCCGTGGCCGCGGTAGCCGAGGTCCTCGGTCGCCCGCGCCGCGGGCGCCGGCGGCGTCGCCCACGGGTCGCGAAAGCGTCGGAACGGGAGGCGAAACGGCGCCGCACCGCCCGCCGCACGGGCGTTCGGACGGCGTTGGGAGGCTTTGCCGAAAGGGTGACCGATGGCACGTATTCGTCACGCTGTCAACCCCTAGTCTTCACCGGCGGTGCCCCTGACCTGCACAGTTGATGCAGGTGCCCCTCGGCGCCGTGTTAGCATGGAGTCGTGAAAGGGGCTCTAATCTGATGATTTTCAAGGTCGGAGACACCGTCGTCTATCCACACCACGGTGCCGCGTTGATCGAGGCGATCGAAACCCGGACCATCAAGGGCGAGCAGAAGGAATACCTCGTTCTGAAGGTTGCGCAGGGCGATCTGACCGTCCGAGTTCCTGCAGACAACGCCGAATACGTGGGTGTGCGCGACGTGGTGGGCCAGGAGGGCCTCGACAAGGTGTTCCAGGTGCTGCGTGCCCCGCATACCGAGGAGCCGACCAACTGGTCGCGCCGGTACAAGGCGAACCTGGAGAAGCTGGCGTCCGGTGACGTGAACAAGGTCGCCGAGGTGGTTCGCGACCTGTGGCGTCGCGATCAGGAGCGCGGTCTGTCCGCCGGCGAGAAGCGCATGCTCGCCAAGGCCCGCCAGATCCTCGTCGGTGAGCTGGCGCTCGCCGAGAACACCGATGACGAGAAGGCGACCATCATCCTCGACGAGGCGCTGGCTGCCGCGTCCTGACGCACGCGGGGTCCGGTCATGACGGCACTGCCGCGGATCGGCCTCGGTACCGACGTCCATCCCATCGAAGTGGGCCGGCGCTGCTGGCTGCTGTGTCTGTCGTTCGACGACGCCGACGGCTGCGCCGGCCACTCCGATGGGGACGTCGCTGCGCACGCCCTGTGCGATGCGCTGCTCAGTGCCGCGGGCCTGGGTGATCTCGGGTCGGTGTTCGGCACCGACCGCCCGGAGTGGCGCGGGGTCACCGGCGCCGACATGCTCCGGCACGTGCACTCCCTGCTGCGCGACGGCGGCTGGCGCGTCGGCAACGCCGCCGTGCAGGTCATCGGCAACCGGCCGAAGGTCGGACCCCGCCGCGCCGAGGCCCAGCAGGTGCTCTCGGCGCTGCTCGACGCTCCGGTGTCGGTGTCGGCCACCACCACCGACGGGCTCGGGCTGACCGGGCGCGGGGAGGGCCTGGCGGCGATCGCGACGGCCCTGCTCTACGCCGACGGCGCGCACGGCGAGTCCGGCGGTGACGACGATGAGGGTCTTCGCCGCTCAGAACGGTAAGCTGGCACGTCGTGACTGAACGCGCCGGCGGACGAGCCGAGGTGATGCGTCTCCACGACACCCTGACCGGTGGCGTGCGGGACTTCGTGCCGCTGCGCGAGGGTCACGTGTCCATCTACCTGTGCGGCGCGACCGTGCAGGGTCTGCCGCACATCGGCCACGTCCGCAGCGGCGTCGCGTTCGACGTGCTGCGCCGCTGGCTCACCGCCAAGGGCTACGACGTCGCGTTCATCCGCAACGTCACCGACATCGACGACAAGATCCTCGTCAAGGCCGCCGACGCCGGCCGGCCCTGGTGGGAGTGGGCTGCCACCTACGAGCGTGCCTTCGCCGCGGCCTACGACGCGCTCGGCGTGCTGCCGCCGTCGGCGGAGCCGCGCGCCACCGGACACATCACGCAGATGGTCGAACTCATCGACCGGCTGATCGAGCGCGGCCACGCCTACGCCAGCGGGGGCGACGTGTACTTCGACGTGCTGAGCGTGCCCGACTACGGCGCGCTGTCCGGGCACCGCATCGACGACGTCCATCAGGGCGAGGGCGCCGGCCAGGGCAAGCGCGACCCCCGTGACTTCACGCTGTGGAAGGGCGCGAAGCCCGGCGAGCCGTCGTGGCCGACGCCGTGGGGTGCGGGCCGGCCCGGCTGGCACACCGAGTGCGTGGCGATGTGCGAGGCATACCTCGGCGCGGAGTTCGACATCCACGCCGGCGGCATGGATCTGGTGTTCCCACACCACGAGAACGAGATCGCCCAGGCGCACGCCGCGGGGGACGGCTTCGCCCGCTTCTGGCTGCACAACGGTTGGGTGACCCTCGGCGGCGAGAAGATGAGCAAGTCGCTGGGCAACGTTCTCTCCATTCCGGCTGTGCTGCAACGGGTTCGGCCGGCCGAGCTGCGCTACTACCTGGGCAGCGCGCACTACCGGTCCATGCTCGAGTTCTCCGAGACCGCGCTGCAGGACGCGGTCAAGGCCTACACCGGGATCGAGGACCTGCTGCACCGCGTCCGCAACCGGGTCGGCGCGGTGGTCCCGTCCGAGCCGACCGTGCGGTTCGCCGCGGCCCTCGACGACGATCTGGCGGTGCCGGCGGCGCTGGCCGAGGTGCATGCCGCGCGCGCCGAGGGGAATCGGGCGCTCGACTCCGGCGACCACGAGACCGCCATGGCGCACGCCCGGGCGATCCGGGCGATGATGGGCATCCTGGGCTGCGATCCACTCGACGAGCGCTGGGAGTCGCGCGACGAGACCTCGGCAGCGCTGGCCGCGATCGACGAGCTGGTGCAGTGGGCGCTGGTCAACCGGCAGGAAGCGCGCGCCAACCGCGACTGGGCCCAGGCCGACGAGATTCGCGACCGGTTGAAGGCGGCGGGCATCGAGGTCACCGACACCGCCGACGGCCCGCAGTGGGCGCTGCTCGACGGGAGCGAGAAGTGACGATGGGACAGGGAACCTAGATGGCCGGCAATTCGCAGCGCCGCGGAGCGATCCGCAAGGAGGGCACGAAGAAGGGCGCGGTCGTCGGCTCCGGCGGCCAGCGCCGCCGTGGCCTCGAGGGCAGGGGCGCGACGCCGCCCGCACACGCCCGGCCCAACCACCCGGCGGCCAAGCGTGCGGCGAAGGCGGCCCGGCAGGCGCAGGGACGGCACCGCAAGACCGACGACACCGAGGTCGTCCTCGGCCGCAACCCCGTGGTGGAGTGCCTGCGCGCCGGTGTGCCGGCCACGGCGCTCTACGTGGTGCTCGGCACCGAGTCCGACGAGCGGCTGACCGAATCCGTGACCCGCGCCGCCGACGCCGGGATCGCGATCCTCGAGGTGCAGCGCCACGACCTCGACCGGTTGAGCGCCAACGGACTGCACCAGGGCATCGCGTTGCAGGTGCCGCCGTACGAGTATGCGCACCCCGACGATCTGCTCGCCTCTGCGACGGGCGACGTGGCTCCGGCACTGTTGGTGGCGCTCGACAACATCTCCGATCCGCGCAACCTCGGCGCCATCGTGCGGTCCACGGCGGCGTTCGGCGGGCACGGGGTGGTGATCCCGCAGCGCCGATCGGCGTCGGTCACCGCGGTGGCCTGGCGGACCAGTGCCGGCGCCGCGGCGCGGCTGCCGGTCGCCCGTGCCACCAACCTCACCCGGACGCTCAAGAGCTGGGCCGACGAGGGCGTGCAGGTGGTCGGCCTGGATGCCGGCGGTGACACGCTGCTCGACGACCTCGACGGCAGCGGTCCGACGGTGCTCGTCGTCGGTTCCGAGGGCAAGGGACTGTCGCGGCTGGTGCGGGAGAACTGCGACGCCGTCGTGTCGATCCCGATGGCAGGGCCCACCGAATCACTCAACGCGTCGGTCGCCGCCGGCGTCGTCCTTGCCGAGATCGCCCGCCAGCGCCGCACCTGAGGAGCTGCGCGGCCGGCACGTGACGCGCCGCCGAACATTCGGTGACGTCCCGCGTGCGTGTCCGGCGGCGAGCGCGCCGCGAGGCCGCCGCGCCGATACGGTCGCCGCATGACACGGACCACCGCCGCCGCCGTCGCGGCCGCCGCCCTCGTCGTCGCCACCCAGACGCCGTCGGCGTCGGCGGCGCCCGACGGCTTCGACCTGCAGTCGCATCGCGGCGGGCGGGGGGAGACCACCGAGGAGTCGCTGCGGGCCTTCGCCAAGTCCCTCGAATTGGGCGTCACCACACTCGAACTCGACGTGGTCATCTCCCGCGACGGCCAGCCGATGGTGTGGCACGACCCGGTGATCCATGCCGACAAGTGCTCCGACACCGCGCCCGCCTTCCCCGGCGATCCCCAGTTCCCCTACGTCGGGAAGCTGGTGCACGACCTCGATCTCGCGCAGCTGCGCACGCTGGATTGCGGCACGCTGCTCGCCGGCTTCCCCGACGCGGAGGTGGTGCGCGGCAACCAGATCGCCACCCTGCCCGAGGTGTTCGCCGTGGCCGACGCGCACCGTGCCGACGTGCGGTTCAACATCGAGACAAAGGTGGAGGCGGCCGAGCCGGGGGCGTCCGCGCCGCCCGAGCAGTTCGTCGACGCGATCCTGGCGGCGGTGCGCGCGGCCGGCAAGACCGACCGCGTCGACGTGCAGAGCTTCGACTGGCGCACGCTGCCGATGGTGCGCGCCGCCGAGCCGGGCATCCCCCTGGTGGCGCTGTGGGACGACACCACGTTCGTGCCCGGGTCGCCGTGGCTGGCCGGCATCGATCCGGCGGTCGTCGGCGATCCGATCACCGCGGCGACGATGGTGGGCGCGAACGTCCTGTCGCCTGGCTACTCCGTGCCCTACGGGCTGACGCCGGCCGATCCGGGCTTCGCGCTCGTCGCCGACCGCGCGTTCGTCGACCGCGCCCATGCCCGTGGCCTGCGGGTGATCCCGTGGACCATCGACGACCCGGGCGCCATGCGCGCGCAGATCGAGGCCGGCGCCGACGGCATCATCACCGACTACCCGACCCGGCTGCGGCGGGTACTCGCCGACCTCGGGATGCCGCTGCCGCCCGCCTACCGCCGCTGACCGCGCTCAGACGCCCAGGAACCGCACCGAGACCCACAGCCCGGCGACGCCGAGGAGCACCGTCAACGGCACCGTGCACACCCCCACCCGGCTGAATTCGACGAACGGCGCGGAGATCCGCTCGCCCTGGACGACGTTGCGCCACAGCAGGTTCGACAGCGATCCGGGATAGGTCAGGTTCGGGCCGACGTTGACGCCGATCAGCACGGCCAGGACCGCGGCCGGGCCCAGCCCCGCCACCAGGGGTAGCAGTACGAGCACGGCGGGCAGATTGTTCACCACGTTCGACAGCGCGGCGGCCACCGCCGCGATGCCGAGCAGCGCGACGAACGAGGTGCCGCCGGGCAGCACCGAGCGCATCGCGCCGTCGAGACCGTGATGCATGACGCCCGCCACCACCACGCCCAGGCACGGCACGAACGCCAGGAACGGGACGTTGGCCGATACCGCGATGTCGCGGACGCTGCTGTGTCGCCGCACCAGCGCGCGCACGCCCAGCACCACCGCACCGGCCAACGCCGCCCACGCCGGTGCCACGTCGAGCAGCGAGGTCACCGCGAAGCCGACCAGCACGAGCCCCAGCACCACCAGCACGAACACCGGCGTCTCGGCGGGCGGCGGCACGGACTCCGCGTCGGCCGGGCGGACGAGTTCCCGCCGGAACAGCACGCGCAGCACCAGGAACTCCCCGGCGATCACCAGCAGCCACGGCAGCGTCATGACCGCCGTGAAGTGGGCGAAGGTGAGGCCCGCGGCCCCGAAGGCCAGCAGGTTGGTCAGGTTGGACACCGGCATCAGCAGCGACGCGCTGTTCGCCAGGTGCGCGGTGGCGTAGGCGTGCGGCCGTGAGGGCACCCCGAGCGTGCGGGCGGTGGCGAGCACGACCGGCGTCAGCAGCACGACGGTCGCGTCGAGGCTCAGCACGGCCGTCGTGACGGCCGCGATGACGAACACGGTGACCAGCAGGCGGCGCGGATCCCCGCCGGATCGCCGCGCCATCGCGACGCCCGCGGCGTGGAACAGTCCCTCGTCGTCGCACAGCTTGGCGAGCACCAGCACCGCCGCCAGGAAGCCGACGACCGGCAGCAATCGCAGCGTCTCGGTCCACGCCTGCTGCGGCGTCACGACGCCGCACAGCACCAGCAGGGCGGCGGCGGGAACGGCGGCGACGGCCTCGGGCAGCCCGCGGGGTCGGATGAGCGCGAACGCCAGCACCGCCGCCAGTGCCAGCAGCGCGAGGGTCAGCGCCACGGATCGCAGCGCTGCCAGAGCGTCGGGAGGTGCAGTGGCACGCCGTCCTCGCGGGCGAGCGCCGAGAGCACCCGCATCGACGCGTCGAGGTCGTCGGCGGCGTAGGGCAGCGCCCGCAGCGGTTGGTGCAGCGGGCGGAAGAAGTCGTCCCAGTGGATGAGGACCACCCGGCGGGCGCCGACGGTCCGCACCGTCTCGGTCCAGTAGTCGACGAGGTAGCGCTGCGGCTGCAACCCCAGCTGTCCGACGCCGAGGTACACCACGTCGGCGCGGTGTCCGCGCAGCGCGCCGGGCACGAAGCCGGCGCTGCCGACGATCAGCAGGCCCCGGCCGGTCTCGCGGTGCCGGACGAGTGTCGACCAGGCTTCGCCGCACCGGTAGGCAGCGGCCCGGACCGGAGGCCGCACGGGCGCGGTGATGGTGCCGGGGAAGCGGTCCGGCGGGCAGTGGTCGCCCACGACCAGTGTGACGTCGAAGGCGCCGAGCCCGACGGCCGTGCCGGGTTCGGCGACGACGATGCGGTCCTCGGGCAACCCGCCGCCGCGGCCGACGTTGGCGGCCGAGACACCGCCCACCAGCACAGCGCCGGTGCGCGCCGCGACGACGGCGCTGTCCATGGCGTGGTCGAAGTGGGTGTGCACCGGCAGCACGCCGGCCAGCCGGTTCACCCCGAGGCGGGCCAGGCACCCGTCGATGCGTGCGAGCGACGGTGCCAGCGAACGGGTTCCGACGGTCAGCAGGCCGGGCAGGGAGAAGAAGCCGTCGGTGAGCACCGCGCTGTCGCCGTCGTCGATCAGCAGCGTCGTCACGCCCGCCCACGTCACGGTGACCGCAGCGTCCGCGGCGGCCTCGGGGGCATCGAAGTACCGGGCGTAGCGGGCCAGGTCCGGCCTGCCGAGCACGAGCCGCATCAGAGGAAGCTCCGCAGCGTGACGCCATCGGCCAGCAGCCGGTCGCGCACGGCGTGGGCGATGTTCACCGCACCGGGTGAATCCCCGTGCACGCACACCGATCTCGCGTCGACGGTGACGTCGGTGCCGTCGACGGCCGTGACCCGTCCCTCGGCGACCATCCGCGCGACCCGTGTCGCGATCTCGTCGGGATCGTGCAGCACCGCCCCGGGCTCGCGCCGCGGGACGAGCGTGCCGTCGCCCCGGTAGCCGCGGTCGGCGAACGCCTCCGGAACCGTCGGCACGCTTAGCCGCTCGGCGGCGGCGAAGAACGCGGACCCGGCGAGCCCCAGCACCGGCAGCGTGGGGTCCACCGCGTGCACGGCCTCGGCCACGGCGGCGGCCTGCTCCTCGTGTCCGACGATCGTGTTGTACAGCGCGCCATGGGGTTTGACGTACTCGACGGTGGTCCCGACGGTGTGCGCCAGCGCCTGCAGGGCGCCGATCTGATAGACGACGTCGGCCACCAGGTCGTCGTGCGCGACGTCGATGAAGCGCCTGCCGAACCCCGCGAGGTCGCGGTAGCCGACCTGTGCGCCGACCCGGACGCCGCGCGCGGCGGCCGCACGACAGGTGCGGGCCAGCCCGGCGGGATCCCCCGCGTGGAACCCGCAGGCGACGTTGGCGCTGGTGACGACGTCGAGCATCGCCTCGTCGTCGCCGAGTTTCCAGGCGCCGAAGCCCTCGCCGAGGTCGGCGTTCAGGTCGATGCTGGCGGCGGGCACGCGGGTCAGCCTACGGCGGGTGGCTGGGAGCCCGGTGGCAGCATCGTGGGATGAGCGATCACCGTGCCGACGTCCTGATCTCCGCCGCCGAGCTGCGTGCGCTGCTCGATGACGGCACGCCGGTCACGCTGCTCGACGTGCGGTGGCAGCTCGGTGCACCCGACGGCCGCGCTGCTCACGCGGCGGAGCACCTGCCGGGCGCGGTGTACGTCTCGCTCGAGGACGAGCTGTCCGATCACGCGGTGCCCGGACGCGGCCGTCATCCGCTGCCCCGCGGCGCGGCGGTGGGGGAGGCCGCGCGGCGCTGGGGGGTGCGGGCCGGGGTGCCGGTGGTCTAGTACGACGACTGGAACCGGGCGGGCTCGGCGCGCGCCTGGTGGGTCCTCACCGCGGCCGGCATCGACGGCGTGCGCATCCTCGACGGTGGACTGGCCGCGTGGCGGGCGGCCGGCGGTGCCCTCGAGACCGGTCCGGTCACCGCCGCGCCCGGCGACGTCGCCGTCGCGCACGACGACCTGTACGCCGGTGCGCTGCCCACCCTGACCGCCGACGACGCCGCGGCGCTGGGCGCCGGCCTCGTCGACGCCCGCGCCCCGGAGCGGTTCCGCGGCGACGTCGAGCCGGTCGACCCCGTCGCCGGGCACGTCCCCGGCGCACGCAACGTGCCGAGCACCGCGCTGCTCACCGCGGACGGTGAATTCCGTTCGCAGAACGACCTTTCCGGGGCACTGGGCGATGCGACCGGCGCGTACTGCGGGTCGGGCGTCACGGCGGCGGTGGTGGTCGCAGCGTCGGCGGCGACCGGCCGGTCACTGCCGCTCTTCCCGGGCTCGTGGTCCCAGTGGTGTGGTGAAGCGAACCGTCCCGTCGCGACCGGCGGCTAGTCTGGGCGCGACACGGGGTCGGTAGCGGGGGCGACGGAGGTTCGGCGATGGTGCTGTCAGGTGTGCTGGCCAAGGCCGCGGGCACGGTGGTCACGGGCGTGGTCGGCGTCGCCGCCTACGAGGCGTTGCGCAAGACGCTGGCCAAGGCGCCGCTGCGGGAAGCCGCGGTGGCGAGTACCGCCGTCGCGCTCAAGGGCGCCCGCAAGGCCGAGGAGGGCGCCGAGAACGCCCGGCTGAAGATCGCCGACGTGGTGGCCGAGGCGCGCGAGCGCATCGGCGAGGAGGCCGTCCCGCCGGCGGTCGGGGACGCTCACGTCCACGACCACTGAGCCGTGGCCGACCAGCTGACGGTCCTGTCCGACGCCGCTGGACGCCTCCGGGTCCGCGTGCCGTGGCTGCGCGCCGACACGGTGCGGGCAGTGGCCATCGAGGACGCCGTCGACCTCGTGGGCGGCGTCCGCATGACGCACGCCTACCCGCGCACCGGGTCCGTCGTGGTGTGGTATTCGCCGGCACGATGTGACACGGCCGCCGTGCTCGCCGCCATCGCGGACGCCCGGCACGCGACGCCGGTGTCCTCGGCGCTGGTCCCGCGTTCGGCGGACGTCAGCAATGCCGACCTGCTGCGCATCGCCGTCGGCGGGCTGGCGCTCGTGCTGCTCGGCGTGCGGCGCTACGGATTGCGCCGGCCGCCGCTGCTCGGCCCCACGTCGCGCACGCTCGCCACCGGTGCCACGATCGTCACCGGCTATCCGTTCCTGCGCGGCGCGCTGCGCTCGTTGCGGGGCGGGACGTCGGCGGGCACCGACCTGCTGGTCTCGGCGGCGACGGTGGCGAGCCTCGTGCTGCGCGAGAACGTCGTCGCGCTCACCGTGCTGTGGCTGCTCAACATCGGCGAGTACCTGCAGGATCTCACCCTGGGTCGCACCCGCCGCGCGATCGCGAACCTGTTGCAGGGCAACCAGGACACCGCGTGGACCGTGCTCCCGGACGGCACCGAGGTGCAGGTGGCGCTCGACGGCGTCGGCGTCGGCGACCACGTCGTGGTGCACGAGCAGGTCGCCATACCCGTCGACGGCGAGGTCGTGGAGGGCGAGGCCATCGTCGACCAGTCCGCGATCACCGGAGAGACGCTGCCCGTCACCATCGCTGCGGGCGCGCGCGTGCACGCCGGGTCGGTGGTCGTTCGCGGCCGTCTGGTGGTGCGGGCGTCGGCTGTGGGTCGGGACACCACGATCGGCCGCATCGTGGCCCGCGTCGAGGAGGCGCAGCACTCGCGCGCGCCGATCCAGACCGTCGGTGAGAACTTCTCCCGCCGATTCGTGCCGCTGTCGTTCGTCGTCTCGGCGGCGACCCTCGTCCTCACCGGCGACGTGCGCCGCGCCATGACCATGCTGCTGGTGGCCTGCCCGTGCGCGGTGGGCCTGGCGACGCCGACGGCCATCAGCGCGGCCATCGGCAACGGCGCCCGGCGCGGCATCCTCATCAAGGGAGGCGCGCACCTCGAGGAGGCCGGCCGCGTCGACGCGGTGGTGTTCGACAAGACCGGCACTCTCACCCGCGGCCGTCCGGTGGTCACCAACATCGTCAGCTTCCACGACGACTGGCCGCCGGAACGCGTACTCGCCTATGCCGCGAGTTCGGAGATCCACTCCCGACATCCGTTGGCAGAGGCGGTGATCCGCTCGACCGAGGAGCGGCACATCACGATACCGCCGCACGAGGAGTGCGAGGTGCTCGTCGGGCTCGGCATGCGCACCCGTGCGGACGGGCAGACGCTGCTGCTGGGCAGCCCGGCGCTGCTGCAGCGGGAGGGCGTGCACGTCGCCGAGGACGCTGCCCGGTGGGTCACCCGGCTGCGGGCCGAGGCGGAGACGCCGCTGCTGCTGGCGGTCAACGGCGAGTTGGCCGGTCTGATCAGCCTGCGCGACGAGGTGCGTGCGGAGGCCGGCGAGGTACTGCGGGCGTTGCGCGACGTCGGCGTACGGCGCATCGTGATGCTCACCGGCGACCACCCGCAGACCGCCCGCGCCGTCGCGGCGGCGCTGGGCATCACCGAGTGGCGCGCGGAGGTGCTGCCCGAGGAGAAGCTCGACGTAGTGCGCGCGCTGCGCGACGAGGGCTACGTGGTGGCGATGGTGGGCGACGGCATCAACGACGCACCGGCGCTCGCAGCCGCCGACATCGGGATCGCCATGGGTCTCGGCGGCACCGACGTCGCGGTCGAGACCGCCGACGTCGCGCTGGCGGGCGACGACCTGCGCCGGCTACTGGACGTGCGCGACCTGGGTGGCCGTGCGGTCGAGGTCATCCGGCAGAACTACGCGATGTCCATTGCCGTCAACGCCTTCGGGTTGCTGCTCGGTGCGGGCGGCGGGCTGTCCCCGGTGCTGGCGGCCGTCCTGCACAACGCGTCGTCGGTCGCCGTGGTGGCCAACAGCTCGCGGCTCATCCGCTACGAGATGACGCCGCCAGATGACAACGATTGTCGATAACCGGGGCCCCCGTGCGGCGCCGACAGATGCAAACGGTTATCGTTATCGCATGTCGATCGCCCACCGCCGCCTCGCGGCTGCCGCGCTCCTCGCGGCACCACTCGTCCTCGCCGCCTGCTCCGGGAGCGGCGACGAGGCCTCGTCGACCACCGTCGCGGCCGACGCGCCCGCGTGCCCGACCACCCCGGTGAACGTCGTGGTCAGCGTCGACCAGTGGGGCGACGTCGTCAGCGACCTCGGCGGTGCCTGCGCCACCGTGACCACGCTGCTGGCCAGTTCGTCGGTCGACCCGCACGACTACGAACCGTCGCCGGCCGATGCCGCGAAGTTCGAGGGCGCCCAGCTCGTGGTCGTCAACGGCGGGCACTACGACGAGTGGGCGGCCAAGCTCGCCGCCGGGTCCGCGCCCGATGCGCCGATCGTCGACGCCCTGCTGACCAGCGGCGGCGAGGCCGCCGATCACGACCACGGAGCCGATCACGATCACGGGACCGATCCCGATCACGGGGCGCAGCCGCACGGCCAGGACGCCGACGGCCACGATCACGGCGGGGCCAACCCGCACGTCTGGTACAGCCCGACGGCGGTCACCGCCGTCGCCGACGCCGTCACCGCCCGGCTGACCGCGCTGTCCCCGGACGCCGGTCAGTACTTCGCCGAACGCCGCGCCGACTTCGCGACGCAGCTCGAGCCCTACGACGACGTCATCGCCAAGATCAAGGCACAGGCCCCGGGCAAGGGGTACGCCGCCACCGAGAGCGTCTTCGACGACATGGCCGCCGCGGTCGGCCTGCAGAACAGGACGCCGCCGGGCTATCAGGCCGCGTCGAGCAACGAGACCGATCCGTCGCCAGCCGACCTCGACGCCATGCTCGCCCTGCTGCGCGACAAGGGCGTCGACGTGCTGATCTACAACACCCAGACCGAGGGCTCCGTGCCGCAACAGGTGCGCGCCGCGGCCGAATCGGCGGGCGTGCCGGTCGTCGAAGTCACCGAAACCGTGCCGCCGGGGGTCGATTCGTTCGAAGCTTGGCAGGTGAACCAACTGAACTCCCTCGCCAAGGCGCTCGGTGTCGCCGTCTGACCCAGGAGCACCGGCACTGGTCTTCGAGGACGTCAGCGTCGTCCGCGGCGGACGCCTGATCTGGTCGGAAGGCACCTTCACCGTCCCCTCGGGCGGCATCGTCGCCGTCATCGGCTCCAGCGGCTCGGGCAAGACGACGCTCCTGCACGCCATACTCGGCACCCTGCCGGTCGCCTCGGGGGAGATCCGGGTACTGGGCGAGCGGCCCGGTGCGGTCACCGGCGCCATCGGCTACGTGCCGCAGAACTACGCGGCCGCAGCGGGCAACGCGATCCGCGCGTGCGACGCCGTCCTGCTCGGATCGACCGGACGCCGCTGGGGTTTCGGCCGCGCGAGCCGGGCCGAGCGGCAGCGCGTGGACGAGGTGCTCGCGGCCGTCGACGCCACCGACTTCGCGGGGCAGCGCCTCTCCCAGCTCTCCGGTGGGCAGCGTCAGCGCATCGCCATCGCCGAGGCCCTCGTCAGCCGGCCGCGTCTGCTGATCCTCGACGAGCCGCTCACGTCGCTCGACATCCGCAACCAGCGCGGCATCGTCGGCCTCCTCGCCCGGGTGAAGGAGGAGTTCGGCGTGACCATCGTGGTCGTCGCCCACGATCTGAACCCGCTGCTGCCGATCCTCGACGGCGCCATCTACCTGCTCGACGGGCACCCCCACTACGACGCCACCGAGGACGTCGTCGACGGGGCGCTGCTGACGCACCTGTACGGCACGTCGGTGCAGGTGGTGCACACCCCGCAGGGCGAGCTGTACGTGCGGAGCATCTGATGGTCGCGGTCGTCGCACTCGGCTACCAGGACAACTGGGTGCACATCCTGGAGTCGTCGTTCATGCGCAACGCCATCCTCGGCGGCTCCGTCGTCGCGCTGGCAGCCGGCATCATCGGGTACTTCATCATCGTGCGCAGCAGCGCGTTCGCCGCGCATGCGTTGGCGCACATCGGCTTTCCCGGGGCGACCGGAGCCGTCCTGCTCGGCCTGCCGGTCTCGATCGGCCTGGGCGTGTTCTGCGTGGGCGGGGCGCTGGCCATCGGCGCGCTGGGCAAGCGGGCCGACGAACGCGAAGTCGCGACGGGCACCATCCTGGCCGCCGCGACCGGACTCGGGCTGTTCTTCAGTTCGCTCGCCACCAAGAGCAGCAGCACGGTCACCAACGTCCTGTTCGGCAACCTGCTGGCCGTAACCGACGAGCAGCTGGTGACCTTCGGCGTGGTGCTCGGCGTGATCGTCGCGGTGATCGCGTTCGTCTACCGCCCCTTGCTGTTCGCGTCGGTCAACCCCGAGGTCGCCGAGGCCCGCGGCGTCCCGGTGCGTGCACTGTCGGTGATCTTCATGGCGCTGCTCGGGCTGTCGATCACGATGGCGGTGCAGGCCGTCGGCACGCTGCTGCTGTTCGCGCTCGTCGTCACCCCGGCTGCGACGGCGATCATGCTGACGGCTCGCCCGGGCGTGGCGATCGCCGTCGCCACCGGCATCGCGCTGCTGTCGGTGTGGGGCGGGCTGGTGGTCTCGGCGATGTTCAACGTGCCACCCAGCTTCGTCATCACCACGCTCGTCAGCACCATCTGGTTCGCGACGTGGCTGGCCGACCGCCGCCGCAGGCCCGCGTCGACGCCGTTGCCGCACGGCGTCCACGGGTAGGGCTTTCCCCGATTCGCCGCCGCCGCGCCTGCTGTCACCATCGGACGCGGCGGACGTTCAGGGTCGTCGGCCGAGCGAGGGTGACCCACCGCCGGTGCCCGGGGGAGATGGTGCACGGGGCCGACGGGAAGACGGCGACGGTGAGGGGTCGGCGTCGTCGGTTCCCCTGGCGGTGACGGGCCCTGAACGAACCCGCTAGCCTCATGGAGCATGTCCCGAGGTCCGACGCCCCGACGGCGGGCGACGCTGGCCTCGCTGGCCGCCGAACTCAAGGTTTCGCGCACCACGATCTCCAACGCCTACAACCGGCCCGACCAGTTGTCGGCCGATCTGCGCGAGCGCGTGCTGGCGACGGCGAAGCGCATGGGTTACCCGGGCCCGGACCCCTTGGCGCGGTCACTGCGCACCCGCCGAGCGGGCGCGGTGGGCCTGATGATCACCGAACCGCTCAACTACTCGTTCAAGGATCCGGCCGCCCTGGACTTCGTCGCCGGTCTCGCGGAGTCGTGTGAAGTCGCAGGGCAGGGGCTGCTGCTGGTGGCCATCGGTCCCAACCGTTCGGTCGCCGAGGGCACCGCGGCGGTGCTGGCCGCGGGCGTCGACGGATTCGTCGTCTACTCGGCCTCCGACGACGACCCGTATCTGCCGGTGGTGCAGCAGCGCGGCATGCCGCTGGTGGTGGTGGACCAGCCCAAGCACGTGCCCGGCGCCTCGGTGATCGGCATCGACGACCGGGCGGCGATGCGGGGCATGGCCGAGTACGTGCTCGGGTTGGGTCATCGCCAGATCGGGCTGCTCACCATGAAACTCGGCCGTGAGTGGCCGCACGGTTCCGCGCCGGCGGCGCTCGCCGACGCCGAACGGGTGACGACGCCGTGCTTCGGGGTGCAGCGCGAGCGGTTGGGCGGCGTGCGCGACGCGTTGGCGGCCGCCGGCCTGGACCCCGACGGGTTGACCGTGGTCGAGAGCTTCGAGCATTCGCCGACGGCCGGCGGTGCCGCCGCCGAGGTTGCGCTGCAGGCGGATTCGCGCATCACGGCGCTGATGTGCACGGCCGACGTGCTGGCACTGTCGGCCATGGACCACCTCCGCGCGCGCGGTATCTACGTGCCCGGGCAGATGACCGTCACCGGATTCGACGGCGTGCCCGACGCCTTGGCGCGCGGCCTGACCACCGTGCGTCAGCCGAGCCAGGACAAGGGGCGCCGCGCCGGGCGCCTCCTGCACGAGCCGCCGAGATCCGGCCTGCCCGTCGTGGAGATGCTCCCGACCGAACTCATTCGCGGCCGGACGTCGGGGCCGCCCGCCTAGGGTGCGGTGACCTCGGGCGTCGATCGCCAGGCGGCCAGAGCGGGAGCCAGCGCGTCGGTGAGCATCGGCAGCCGGCGCGCCATGGACAGCGCCGCGACGGCCGACAGGGCCGCGGCCGCGTTCACCACCCGCCGCACGCGCGCGTCGAGCGGCCGCAGCCCGAGCTGCCGCGCGGTGGCGTCGTAGCCCGCCACCGCACGAGCGTCGGCGACCGTGACGTCGTACTCGACGGGCCCGGTGGTCACGAGTTCGAAGTCCGACCACAATTCGCCCGCCGCGGTGACGATCGTGTTGTGGAACGGTGCGTCGCCGTGGATGGGCTGCACACTCACACCGGGAAACGCCGTCTCGAACGCCTCCCGGGACGCCAACGGTCCCGCCAGCACGTACCACTCCCGCTGTGCGCGATCGAGATCCGCAACGGTCAACGGGCCGGGACGGCGCTCGAGCGCCGACAGGCCCGTCGGGACGAACGCGCGCGTCGCGGTCAAGAAACCGAGTCCCGCGCCAGGATGGTCCCGTAGCGCCGCGTGCAGCCGGGCGGTCCGCGCAATGCGGGCGGCGTAGTCGGGCGCAGCATCACCCTCTTCGCCGTCCCCCTCTTCGCCGTTGCCCACCTCAGGGACGAACTGCCAGAACGTCATCGAGAACCCGTCGCGCCGGACGGGTTCCCGCGGCACCAGCGGGCTGGGCGGCACCACGGGATGTCCGCCGTCGGCCAGCCATTCGGTGACCGCCAGCTCCGAACGCTGCTGTGCGAGTTGGGCTTCGGAGTGGAGGTAGTCCGGGAGCACGGTGGGTACCCGCACCACCACGGGGGCTGGGGCCAGGTGGACGACGACGGAGAAGGCGTCGTGCAGGACGCGGGGGTCCTCGACCCGCAGGCCGAGCGCGCGGCCCGCCGCGGTCGCCGCCGTCACGGCGCGGGCGGTGCGGTCGGCGGGGTCGGCGTCGGTGGGCACGAGCCCCAGTGTTGCGGTCGGAGACGGCCGCGTCGAACGCTTTTCAGCGCCGCGCGGCGGCGATCCGGTCCAGTGTGGCGGCGACGTCGTCGGGGTCGTCCACCCGGTAGCGCGCCAGGCTCTCTCCGGGTCCCACCTTGACGCCCACGTCGCCGTCACGCAGCCGCCGGAAGGCCTTCTCGTCGGTGACGTCGTCGCCGAGGAACACCACGGCGGTGGCGGCGCTCTGCTCGCGTAGCGCCTCGAGCGCCGCGCCCTTGTCGGTGTCCACGACGGCGAATTCGAGCACGGCCTTGCCCGCGGTCTCGTGCGCGCCCCAACCCTCGGCGGCCCGGCGGGCCGCGGCCAGTGCACGCTCGCCGTCGGCCGCACTGGCGTTGCGCACGTGCAGTGCCGCGCTGGCGGGCTTGGTCTCCACCGTCACGCCCGGCAGGTCCGCCGCGATCTCGCGTAGTTCCGCCACGATGCGCGCGAGCAGTTCGGTGTCGACGAGATCGGCGAAGCCCGCGTCGAACTCGGCTCCGTGACTGCCGACGAGGTGGACCGTCGGGGGCAGGTCCGCTCCGGTCAGGTCACGCAGGACGGCGAGTGCGCGGCCGGACACCAGTGCGACCGTGGTTTCCGGCAGCGCTGCCAGTGCGGTGAGCGCAGCGGCCGCGGCGGGCAGGGCCCGCGCCGTGGACGGGTCGGTCACGATGGGCGACAGGGTGCCGTCGAAGTCGGAGACGACCAGCAGGCGCGGCGTCGCCGCGGCGTCGTCGAGTGCGGACCGAAGATCTGCCGGCAGGGTCACGCCGACCATCCTTGCGCAGCGGCGCCGCCGGGTCAGATCTTGGGGTGCTCGCCGTCGCCGATCAGCAGTCGCACGGCCAGGTCGAGCCGTTTGCTGACGTCGGTGGCCGAGGCCCGGCGCGTCAGCCAGGCGAGCAGGTTCGACAGCCACACGTCGGAGATGACGCGGGCGATGTGGTACTGGTCCTCGGTGGGCTCGCCGTCGCTCATCGCGCGGGCGAACATGGAGTCCATCAGCTTGCCGACGTGATCGACCTCACCGGCGGCCGAGGCGTCGGCGAAGACGAACGCCCGCGTCATCGCCTCGGTCAGCAGCGGGTTGCGCTGCATCGAACGGTTGAGCTTGCCGACCATGATGTTGAGCCGCTGGTACGGCGTCCCGCCGGTCAACGACGCGCGGTCGGTCTTGGCGTCGATGCGCTCGAACTCGCGGCCGAGGGCGGACACCAGCAGGTGCACCTTGGAGGGGAAGTAGCGGTACAGCGTGCCGACGGCGACGTCCGCGCGCTCGGCGACCGCGCGCATCTGCACGGCTTCGTACCCGCCCTTGGAGGCGATGGCGAGCGTCGCGTCCAGGATGCGCTTGCGGCGCTCCCGCTGGGCTTCGGACCCGAGTTCGGACTCGGCGAGGACGGCCACGTTCATCACCTGGCGCGGGCCCGCGGCCCCGTCGGACCCGGAACCCGTAGCTGCTTGCCCCGACACTGCAGACGACCCAGACATGCGGCGGTCAGCTCCTTCTCCTTGCGCTCGAAGTGAAAACGATACGCATGCCGCTCGTCGATTGCTCACCTCCGGGCGCCCGGGTCACATTACGTGTGCTGCTGTGATGGCGGTCGACTTGACGTTCGAACGCTGTCACCATTAGAACACGTTCTAGTGAGAAGCACCGCGTTCTCGCCCTAGGCTAGGAGGCCTCGAGATGGCTGGATCCGCTGCGGTGGGAGCCGCGCCCGTCGCCGACGATCGGTTTGCCGTCCGGGAACTGGTGCGCGACTGGGCCGGGTCCTCTGGATCGATCGCCGCCACCCGTGCCGTCGAGCAGGGCGACCCCGACGCCTGGCGCGCACCGTACCGCCGGTTGGCGGATCTGGGCCTGTTCGGCGTCGCGGTGCCCGAGGACCTCGGCGGCGCGGGGGCGAGCATCGCCGACCTGTGCGCCATGCTCGAGGAGGCCGCCGCCGCACTGGTGCCCGGCCCGGTGGCCAGCACGGCGCTCGCCACGCTGGTCGTCACGGATCGGGAGCTGCTGGAGGCGCTCGTCGCGGGGGAGCGGACCGCCGGCGTCGCTCTGCGCTCCGATCTCGTCCTCGACGGCGAGACGGCCTCCGGCACGGCCGAATTCGTGCTCGGCGCCGAACCGTCCGGGGTGTTCGTGCTCCCCGCGGGCGAGCGTTGGGTCGTCGTCGACGGGACCGCGACCGGCGTGACCGTCGAACCGCTCGTGGCCACCGACTTCTCCCGCCCACTCGCCCGCGTCACGCTCGCCTCGGCGCGGGTGGCGCCGCTGACCGTCGGCGGCCAACGCCTCACCGAACTCGCGGCGACGCTGCTGGCCGCGGAGGCCGCGGGACTGGCGCGCTGGACGCTGGAGACCGCCACGGAGTACGCCAAGGTGCGCGAGCAGTTCGGCAAGCCGATCGGCAGCTTCCAGGCCGTCAAGCACATGTGCGCGGAGATGCTGGTGCGTTCGCAACAGATCGCGGTGACGGCCGCCGACGCCGCCGCGGCGGTCGACGACCCGGACGAGTCGCAGCTGTCGATCGCGGTCGCGGTGGCGGCCGCGGCGGGCATCGAGGCTGCGAAGGCCAACGCCCGCGACTGCATCCAGGTGCTCGGTGGCATCGGCTTCACGTGGGAGCACGATGCGCACCTCTACCTCCGGCGCGCCTACGCCCTCGGGCAGTTCCTCGGCGGCAGGACGCGGTGGCTGCGACGCGCCGTCGAGCTGACCCGGTCCGGCGTACGCCGTCAGCTGCACGTCGACGTGACCGACGGCGAGGACATCCGCGCCGAGATCGCCGGCGTCGTCGCCGACATCGCCGCGTTGCCCGAAGAGCAGCGGCAGGCCGCGCTCGCCGAGTCCGGCCTGATGGCACCGCACTGGCCCCGCCCGTACGGCAGGGATGCCTCGCCCGCCGAACAGCTCGTCATCGACCAGGAACTCGAGGCCGCCGGGGTGGTGCGGCCCGACATCTCGATCGGCTGGTGGGCGGCGCCGACCATTCTCGCCAGCGGGACACCGGAGCAGATCGAGCGGTTCATCCCCGGCACGCTCAACGGCGACGTCTACTGGTGCCAGCTGTTCAGCGAGCCCGGCGCCGGGTCGGACCTGGCGGCGTTGCGCACCAAGGCGGTGCGCAATCCCGAGGACACCGGCTGGCTGCTCACCGGTCAGAAGGTGTGGACGTCGAGCGCGCACCGTGCCGACTGGGGCATCTGCCTGGCGCGGACGAACCCGGATGCGCCGAAGCACAAGGGGATCACGTACTTCCTGGTCGACATGCGCTCGCCGGGTATCGACATCCGTCCGTTGCGCGAGATCACCGGCGAGGCGCTGTTCAACGAGGTCTTCTTCGAAGATCTCTACGTGCCCGACGAGATGGTGGTCGGCCCCGTCGACGGCGGCTGGCCGTTGGCCCGCACCACGCTGGCCAACGAGCGCGTGGCGATCGCGACGGGCGGTGCGCTCGACAAGGGCATGGTCCACCTGCTCGACGTGCTGGGCGACGCCGAGGTCGACCCCGCCGAGGTCGACCGGGTCGGATCGCTCATCGTCGCCGCGCAGGTCGGTGCGCTGCTCGACCAGCTGATCGCGAAGATGGCGGTGGGCGGCCACGATCCGGGCGCCCCGTCGAGCGTGCGCAAGCTGGTCGGCGTGCGCTACCGGCAGGCGCTCGCCGAGACGATCATGGACGCGCACCCGGGTGCCGGCATCGTGGACTCACCCGACGTGCGCTACTTCCTCAACACGCGGTGCCTGTCCATCGCGGGCGGAACGGAGCAGATCCTGCTGACCCTCGCGGGTGAGCGACTGCTGGGCCTGCCGCGGTAGCCGGCCCGGGTACCGCCTGCGCGGTCAGTACCGGGTCTGCGCGCAGGCGTCCGGCGTCGTGAGGTTCACGCCGGCGTACACGGCCTGGATGTGCGCGCACACGATGTAGTCGGCGTCGGTCTTCGGCTGGCCGGTCGCCCAGTCGACGGTGCGGCTGTTGCCGTTCAGCGTGAACTTCTCCGGCGGACCGCTGCCGAAGTACACCGTCGCGTACTCGGTGTCGGTGATCGACTTGAACATGCGGGTGTTGGGCGCGTTGAAGTCGGAGTCCATGTAGACCATGCGGTCCATGGAGCGCACGGTGGTGCTCTGCCTGCCGTAGAAGTCGCCGGGGAACGGGATCGGGCCGTCCGGTCCACGCAGGTTCGCGGTGGTGGTGAAGTAGCACTGCCGGTCGGCCAGAACGCAATTGGCCGTCGCGTGCATCTCGAGCGTGACGGCGGGGTCGACGGGGATCGACGACGTCGCGGTGTCCTGCGCCGCCGACGACGTCGCCGTCGGCGTGACCATGGCGAGCGTCAGCCAGATCGTCAGGAGGGCGGCGGCGAAGGTGGCCGTCCGTCTCATGCTCGTGCTCCTCACCGCCGTGCCGGTCGGGCCCACGGTAGCCCGGCGCTCACTCGTCATAGGTGACTTCGACCGAATCCGACCGCGGGGTGGCCTGGCAACCGAGGATGAGTCCCTCCTCGAGGTCGGCCGGTTCCAGCACGTCGTTGACCGCCATGTCGACCTCGCCGGTCTTCATCAGCACGGCGCAGGCGCCGCAGTGGCCCTCGCGGCAGGAGAAGGGTGCGTCGAGACCCTTGTCGAGCAGAACGTCGAGCAACGTCGCGCTGCGCGGCCAGCGCACCTCGTGCGTCTCGCCGTCCAGGGTGACGACGGCGGTCGCGGGTCCCCGGTCGGAGTCGTCGTCCTCGGCGATGGTCACGGCGGCGAACGGGTCGGAGTCGAGGGACTTGAACACCTCGACGTGGATGCGCTCGGGTGCCGTGCCCGCGGCCTTGAGCGCCTCCTCGGCGGCGGCCATGAACGGACCCGGCCCGCAGACGAAGGCGTCGTGGGCGGTGAAGGGCGCGATGAGCCCGCCGAGCGCGGCGACCGACGGGAGACCCTGCACCGACTCGAGCCAGTGCACCACCGTCAGGCGGTCCGGGTGCTTGGCCGCGAGGTCGCGCAGCGCACCGGCGAAGATCACCGAGGTCTCGTCGCGGTTGGCGTAGACGAGCACCACGCGGCCGCTGCCCTCGGCGAGCGCCGACTTGGCGATCGCCATCATCGGGGTGATGCCGCTGCCGGCGGCGAGCAGCAGGAAGTCGGCGTCCAGCGTGCGCGGCACGAACGTGCCCGACGGCGCCAGGACGTGGATGCGCATGCCGGCCTCGGCGTTGTCGCACAGCCAGTGCGAGGCGTATCCACCGTCGGTGCGCTTGACCGTGACCGCGAGCGCCGAGTCGGTGTGCGGCGAGGTGCACAGCGAGTAGCACCGCGCCACCGAGCCGGTCCGGTCGCTGGGCACGCGCAGGGTGAGGAATTGGCCGGGTTGGTAGCGCAGTCGTTCGGCGGGCACGTCGTGGCCGTCGGGCACCTTGAAGACCAGTGAACGCGCGTCGGCGGTCTCCTCGATCACCTCGGCCAGCTCGAGTTCCAGCACGTGGCTGCCGAGCGCGTCGTCGGTCACGCTGCGCCTCCTTCGCGTCCCGCCGGAGCGGACGGAACTAGAACATGTTACAAAAACGGACTTCCGCAGGTCCAGCGACCGTAGGAATGCCTTACTCGACACGAATCGTAACGTGTTCTAATCTCGGACTACATCGAGCACGGGCCCGCACCCACTGGAGGCATGCAGTGACCACCATTGAACAACGCGACGCGCAGTCGGTCCTCGACGGCATCGACGATCTGCTGCCCCGGATCGCCAAGCGCGCCCAGCTCGCAGAGGACCAGCGGCAGATCCCCGAGGAGACCATCGCCGAACTCGACGAGGTCGGTTTCTTCAAGCTCCTCCAGCCCGCGCAGTGGGGCGGCCTGGAGTCCGACCCGACGCTCTTCTACGAGGCCGTCCGGCGGCTCGGCAGCGCCTGCGGATCGACCGGCTGGGTGAGTTCGATCATCGGCGTGCACAACTGGCATCTCGCGCTGTTCGACCAGAGGGCGCAGGACGAGGTCTGGGGCGACGACCCGACGGTGCGGGTGTCGTCGTCCTACGCGCCGATGGGCGCCGGCGTCGTGGTCGACGGCGGCTACCTGGTGAGCGGTGCCTGGCAGTGGTCGTCGGGCTCGGGTCACGCCACGTGGGCCTTCCTGGGTGGCCCGGTGATCAAGGACGGCAAGCCCGTCGACTTCGGCAGCTTCCTCATCCCACGCTCGGAGTACCGCATCGACGACGTCTGGCACGTCGTCGGCCTGAAGGGCACCGGCAGCAACACCGTCGTCGTCAAGGACGTGTTCGTGCCGCGGCACCGCTTCCTGTCCTACAAGGCGATGAACGACAAGACTGCGGGCGGCCTGGAGAACAACACCGCCCCGGTGTACAAGATGCCCTGGGGCACCATGCATCCCACGACGATCACCGCGCCGATCATGGGCATGGCCTACGGCGCCTACGAGGCGCACGTCGAGCACCAGGGCAAGCGCGTGCGGGCGGCGTTCGCCGGCGAGAAGTCGAAGGACGATCCGTTCGCCAAGGTGCGCATCGCCGAGGCCGCCAGTGACATCGACGCGGGGTGGCGCCAGCTGATCGGCAACGTCGGCGACGAGTACGCCCTGCTGCAGGCGGGCCGGGACATCCCCTTCGAGCTGCGCGCGCGGGCCCGCCGCGACCAGGTGCGGGCCACCGCCCGGGCGATCGCCTCGATCGATCTGCTGTTCGAGGCCTCCGGTGCCACCGCGCTCGAGACCGACAAACCCGTGCAGCGGTTCTGGCGCGACGCCCACGCCGGCCGGGTGCACGCCGCCAACGAGCCCGAGCGCGCGTACATGATCTTCGGCAACGAGGCCTTCGGCCTGCCGCCGCAGGACACGATGGTCTGACGGCCGAGATGACGTCCTACATCCAGGAGACCGAGCAGCAGGTCGAGGTCACGTTCGCATCGACCTCGCGTACGGCTACGGTGCGTGCCGCGGTGACCGACGTGGCGGGCAACGTCACCGGCGAACGTGACCTGACGCTGCATTACCACGAAGCGGGCGTGGGCAATTCGGAGACCGTGGTGCTGCTGCACGGTGGCGGACCCGGCGCGTCGAGCTGGTCGAACTTCTCGAAGAACATCGCGGTGCTGGCGCGTCACTTCCACGTGCTGGCCGTCGACCAACCCGGCTACGGGCAGTCCGACAAGCTCACCGAGCACGAGCAGTACAACCGCTTCAGCGCATCGGCGCTGCTGGGCCTGTTCGACCACCTCGGCATCGAACGCGCAGCACTGGTGGGCAATTCGCTCGGCGGCGGGACCGCGGTGCGCTTCGCTCTGGATCACCCCAAGCGGGCCGGGCGCCTCGTCCTGATGGGCCCGGGCGGGCTGAGCGTCAATCTCTTCGCCCCGGATCCCACCGAGGGCGTGAAGCTGCTCGGCAAGTTCACCGTCGACCCCACGCGCGAGAACATGGCGAAGTTCCTCCGCATCATGGTCTACGACCAGAGCCTCGTCACCGACGAGCTGATCGACGAACGCTTCGAGATCGCCAGCAGGCCCGAATCGCTCGCTGCGGCCAAGGCGATGGGAGCCTCGTTCGCGGGCGCGGACTTCGAGCTGGGCATGATGTGGCGCGAGGTCTACAAGTTGCGCCAGCCCGTGCTGCTCATCTGGGGCCGCGAGGACCGCGTGAACCCGCTCGACGGTGCACTGGTCGCGCTCAAGCAGATTCCGCGGGTCCAGCTGCACGTCTTCGGACAGTGCGGGCACTGGGCGCAGCTGGAGAAGTTCGACGAGTTCAACACGCTCACCATCGACTTCCTCGAAAGGGGGTAGGACATGAGCATCAAGAGCCTGGGGTACCTGCGCATCGAGGCCACCGACATGGCCGCCTGGCGCGAGTACGGTCTGAAGGTCCTCGGCATGGTCGAGGGGTCCGGACCCACCGACGGCGCGCTGTACCTGCGCATGGACGAACACCCGGCGCGCCTCGTCATCGTTCCCGGCGATCGCGACCGGCTGCTGGTGTCGGGCTGGGAGACCGCCAATGCCGCGGCGCTGCAGGAGATCCGCGCAGCGCTCGACGTCGAGGGCACCCCGTACAAGGAGGGCACGGCCGCCGAACTGGCCGAGCGCCGGGTGTACGAGATGATCACCTTCGACGACCCGTCGGGCAACACGCTGGAGGTGTTCCACGGCGTCGCACTCGAGCACCGCCGCGTCGTCAGCCCCTACGGCCACCGCTTCGTCACCGAGGAGCAGGGCCTCGGGCACGTCGTCCTCACCACCCGCGACGACGAGGAGTCGCTGCACTTCTACCGCGACGTGCTCGGCTTCCGGCTGCGCGACTCGATGCGGCTGCCCCCGCAGCTCGTCGGCCGGCCCGCGGACGGAGCGCCGGCCTGGCTGCGCTTCTTCGGTGTCAACCCGCGCCACCACAGCCTGGCGTTCATGCCGGGCGAAACGCCCAGCGGCATCGTGCACCTCATGATGGAGGTCGAGAACGCCGACGACGTCGGACTGTGCCTCGACCGGGCGCTGCGCCGCAAGGTGCCGATGTCGGCGACGCTCGGCAGGCACGTCAACGACAAGATGCTGTCGTTCTACATGAAGACCCCGGGCGGCTTCGACGTCGAATTCGGTTGCGAGGGGCTCGAAGTCGAGGACCACGACTGGGTGGCTCGGGAGAGCACCGCGGTCAGCCTGTGGGGCCACGACTTCAGCATCGGGTTCAAGTAGCGACCGTGGCCGATCCGCAGCCGACCGCCGAGGGCACCATCGACCCGCGGACGTTCCGCCACGTGCTCGGTCAGTTCTGCACGGGCATCACCATCATCACCACGACGTCCGAGGATGCCTCGGGTGTCGTGCCGGTCGGCTTCGCGTGCCAGTCGTTCGCGGCGCTGTCGCTCGATCCGCCGCTGGTGCTGTTCTGCCCGACCAAGCAATCGCGGTCGTGGCAGGCCATCGAGGCGAGCGGCAGGTTCTGCGTGAACGTGCTGCACGAGAAGCAGCAGCACGTCTCCGCCCGCTTCGGGTCGCGCGAGCCCGACAAGTTCGCCGGCATCGACTGGCGTACATCGCCCCTGGGCTCGCCGATCATCGCCGACACGCTGGCCCACATCGACTGCACGGTGGCCTCGGTGCACGACGGCGGCGATCACTTCGTGGTCTTCGGTGCGGTGCACTCGCTCTCGGAGGTGCCGAAACTGAAGCCCCGGCCGCTGCTGTTCTACCGCGGCGAGTACACCGGCATCGAACCCGACAAGAACACGCCCGCGCAGTGGCGGGACGATCTCGAGGCGTTCCTCACCACGACGACCGCCGACACCTGGCTGTAGTCACGCCCCGGTGTGCTCGTCGACGAAGTCGGCGACCGCCGCAGCCACCGTGCGGTGGTTGACGTCGTTGAGCACGTCGTGCCGGCCGCCGTCGATCTCGACGAGCGACAGCGGTTCGATCTGCTCGGCGTAGGCGCGTACCGCCCCGACGTCGGCGATGGGGTCGTCGGTGCCGTGCACCGCGAGTGGGCACGGCCAGGGTCGGGAGTTCGGCGCCGAAGCGGTCCCACGCCCGGTCGAGTTCGCGGGTCAGCGTCGCGCCGTCGGCGTCGACGAAGGCCAGTGGGTCGTTCTCCAAGGCGTCGAGGTAGAACGGGTCGGCCGACAGCCAGCCGGGATCGAGCCCGAACGAGCTGTCCGCGTCGAGCAGCTCCGCGACCGGGGCCAGCGGCGCGCCCGAGATCACCGCAGCGCGGTAGCGGTCCGGTGTGGCGAGGACGCGGAACAGCGTGACGACTGCGCCGAACGAGTGTCCGGCGGCGACGAGTGGGAGGCCGGGTCGGGCCTCGGCGACGACGTCGGTCAGCGCGTCGGCGAGTGTCGACGAGGCCTCGATCGACCCCACGTCGCCGCGCTCGCCGGGTGAGAGTCCGTGTCCCAGTTGGTCGACGGCCCATACGTCGATGCCACGGGCGTTCAAGGCGAAGGCGTAGCGGTGGTAGACGCCGGTGTGCTCGCCGAAGCCGTGCAGGAAGACCACGGCTGATCGGGGATCCTCGGCGGCCCAGTGCCGGTAGTAGGCGCGGCCGCCGAGGGCGTCGTCGGTGTCGAGGAACGGCATGGGTTCGACGTTAGGACACGCGGGCCGATCCGTCTCGCGCCAGCCGGTGGCTCGTCTACCCGGCCGTCGCGTCGAGGATCAGCCGGACGGTGTCGTCCGGCTGATCCCAGTGCGGGAAGTGGCCACACCGGTCGAACCAGTGCAGCCGGGCGTCGGGAAACGCCGCCGCGGCGCGTTCGGCCTGCGCCGGCGCGGTGACCCGGTCGTTGCGGCCCCAGCCGATCACGACGCGACCCGGCGTCGAACCATCGGGCGGCCCCTGCTGTTTCGGGCCGTGCACCAGGGCGTCGAGCGCGTCGTCGAGGCTCGGCGAGCGGTCGAAGTTGCGGAGTTCGCCGAGGACCAGTGCCGGTGGCAGCCGCCACGGCGCGGCGGAGAACTGCAGCAGCAGCGCGGTGCGGCCGATGCGGCTGCGGCTCAGCGCGGGCAGCAGGGGGCCGATGCGCCGGACGAGCGCGATCGACGGCCGCACCGTCGCGGCGAAGATTCGCAACTCGGTGTCGGTCCAGAAGCCGCCGGGGTCGAGGGCGACGACGGTGCCGCGGTGGCCGCGACGCGCCATCTCGAGCGCCATGCGCGCCCCCATGGAACTGCCGACGACGTCGACGTCGCCGAGGCCGTGCTCGGCGATGAAGCGCTCGACGGCGTCGGTGAGCGTCGCGATCGTCACCTCGTGATCGAGCGGTGCGCTCTCGCCGAATCCGGGAAGGTCGACGGCGTACACCGCCCGGTGCTGGGCCAGCGGAGGGACGACGAGGTCCCAGTTGTGCAGGTTCGAGATGCCGTGGACGAGGAGCAGTGGCTTGCCGGTTCCGGTGGTGGTCGCGTGCACGCCGTGCGGCTACCCCGCCGTCAGGGCAGGGAATCAGACGGAAGGCTGACGCGCCGTCCCGAGCAGCACGTCGCGCAGGTCGCTCATCCGGCGGTCGATCGCCTCGACCACGGCAGCGACCTCCGGTCGGCGCAGCGTCTCGGTGCGGGTCACCAGCCAGTAGGTGAGGCGCAGCGTGACACCGTCCGGACCGCCGCCAAGTATCCGGACGAGGTCGTCGTGGCGGTCGGCCATGAAGCAGGGCAGCAGGCCGATGCCTGCTGCGGCGCGGGTCGCCTCGACGTGGACGAAGACGTTGGTGGAGGTGACGGATTCGCGCATGCCGGGTGCCACCTCGCGGGCGAGGTCCAGGTCGTCGACCTGCAGCATGGAGTCGATGAAGTAGACCAGCGGATGTCCGGCCAGCGCCGCGCGCGTGGCGGGTTCGCCGTGCCGGCGCAGGTACTCGCGCGACGCGTACAGCCCGAGGCAGTAGTCGCCCAGCGCCCGGGCCTGTGCCCGGTGCACCTGCGGTTCGCCCACCACCACCTCGACGTCGACGCCGGAGCGCTGCTGAGTGGCGCGGCGCGTCGTGGCGACCAGCTCCACCGCCACGCCCGGGTGGCGACGTCGGACGTCGGCGGCGGCGGGTGCGGCGACGTAGGCGGAGAAGCCGTCGGTCGCCGAGATGCGGACGACGCCGTTCAGCGCGCGGTCGCCGTCGGTTCCGGCCGCCAGGCTCCGCACCGCCGCCTCGACGCCCTCCGCGGCGGCCAGTGCGTCGCGGCCCAGCTCGGTGAGTTCCCAACCTCCGGCCACGCGGACCAGCAGACGACCGCCGAGTGCCTCCTCCAGCGCGGCGATCCGGCGCGAGACGGTGGTGTGATTGCGGCCCAGTTCGTCAGCGGCCGAGACGAAGCGGCCCGAGCGCCCGACGGCCAGCAGCACGAGCAGGTCGTCGGCGCTCGGCTTGGGGGCGGGCCGGGACACGTCTGCAGTTTCGCAGATGCCGGGTGCGCGGACGTCCATTGCGGCCGACGTCGGTCTGCAGGAATACTCAGACCACGATGTGTGCCGGGTCACACCGAGACGAGGAGGGCAGGCGATGAGCGCGCCGTTGTCGACGGGTCTGAAGCGGGTGGTGGCCGCCTCGATGGCGGGCACCGTCGTCGAGTGGTACGAGTTCTTCCTCTACGGCACCGCGGCGACGCTGGTGTTCAGCAAGGTCTTCTTCGCCCAGACCGGCTCCGAACTCGACGGCATCCTCGCGGCCTTCATCACCTATGCGGTCGGGTTCGCCGCCCGCCCGCTGGGCGGCGTCGTGTTCGGTCACTTCGGCGACAAGTACGGCCGCAAGAAGCTGCTGCAGTTCTCGCTGATCCTCGTCGGCATCTCGACGTTCCTCATGGGCTGCCTGCCGACCTTCGGCCAGATCGGGTACTGGGCGCCGACCCTGCTGGTGGTGCTGCGCTTCCTGCAGGGCTTCGCGGTCGGCGGCGAATGGGGCGGTGCGGTGCTGCTCGTCGCCGAGCACAGCCCCAACCGCAGCCGCGGCTTCTGGGCCAGCTGGCCGCAGGCCGGGGTGCCCGCCGGCAACATGCTCGCCACCGTCGTCCTGCTGGTCCTCACCGCCACGCTGTCCGACGCGGCGTTCCTGTCCTGGGGCTGGCGGGTGGCGTTCTGGTTGTCGGCAGTGGTGGTCCTCGTCGGGTACTACATCCGCACCAAGGTCACCGACGCGCCGATCTTCGTCGAGGCGCAGCAGGAGGCCGAGCGGATGAAGGCCGGCTCGCTGTCGGTCGTCGAGGTGCTCAAGCGCTACCCGCGGGGCGTGTTCACTGCGATGGGTCTGCGCTTCGGCGAGAACATCATGTACTACCTGGTCGTCACGTTCTCCATCACCTATCTGAAGGTGCAGGTCGGGGCGGACACCAGCTCGATCCTCTGGTACCTGCTGGTGGCGCACGCCGTGCACTTCTGCGTCATTCCGCTCGTCGGCGGGCTCTCCGACCGCTTCGGCCGCAGGCCCGTCTACGCCGTCGGCGCGGTCGCCGGGGCGTGCTGGGGCTTCTTCGCCTTTCCGATGATGGACAGCGGCAACTACGCCCTGGTCACCGGCGCCATCACGCTGGGCCTGGTGATCCACGCCGTCATGTACGCCCCGCAGCCGGCGCTCATGGCCGAGATGTTCCCGACCCGGATGCGGTATTCCGGTGTGTCGCTGGGTTATCAGGTGACCTCGATCGTCGCCGGTTCGCTGGCGCCGATCATCGCGGTGAAGCTGCTGGAGGTCTACGACACGTCGGTGTCCATCTCCATCTACTTGGCGATCGCCTGCGTCGTCACGCTGCTCGCCGTGGTGGTCGCCCGCGAGACCAGCGGTCTGGACCTCGCGTCGCTGGACGCCGTCGACACCGAGGAACTCGCCGCCGAGCGCGGCGGGGCGGCGGTGCGATGAGCGACCTGTCCGGGCGCACCGCGCTCGTCACGGGTGGGGCCGGCGGCATCGGCGCGGCGTGCGCCCGGGAATTGGCCCGCCGCGGGGCGAAGGTGACGGTCGCCGACGTCGACGAGGCGGCCGCCCGGTCCCTCGCCGACGAGATCGGCGGCACGGCGTGGGCGGTCGACCTGCTCGACGTCGCGGCGCTCGAGGACCTGCGGCTGGAGGTCGACGTCCTGGTCAACAACGCCGGCGTGCAGACCATCGATCCGATCCCCGACTTCGACCCGGCCCGGTTCCGGTCGATGCAGGCGCTCATGGTCGAGGCGCCGTTCCTGCTCATTCGGGCAGCACTGCCGCACATGCAGGCCGGTGGGTTCGGCCGCATCGTCAACGTGTCCTCGATCCACGGCCTGCGGGCGTCGGCGTTCAAGGTCGCCTACGTGACCGCCAAGCACGGACTGGAGGGGTTGTCCAAGGTGACCGCGCTGGAGGGCGGGCCGCACGGCGTCACCAGCAACTGCGTCAACCCCGGGTACGTGCGAACGCCCCTGGTGACCAAGCAGATCGCCGATCAGGCACGCACCCACGGCATCAGCGAGGACGAGGTGCTGATGCGGGTGCTGCTCACCGAGAGCGCGGTCAAGCGGCTCGTCGAACCCGAGGAGGTGGCCGCGCTCGTCGGCTGGCTCGCCGGTCCGGACGCCGGCATGGTCACCGGCGCCTCGTACACGATGGACGGCGGCTGGTCGGCGCGCTGACCCCGGCCGACCCCGTCCCGCCGAAATGACGTTCCCCGTGCCCAGGCGCGCCGCCTGAGCACCGTGGTTGCCGTCTCGGCGGGTCAGCCGTGGCTCGCCAGCCAGGGACCCATCCGACGCAGCGCCTCGGTGACGTCGGTGGCGGCCCCGGCGAACGACAGTCGGACGTAGGCCCCGCCCGCCACGGTGTCGAAGTCGACACCCGGCGCGATCGCGACGCCCGTGTCGCGCAACAGCTTCGCGCAGAACGCGAGTGAATCGGTGGAGAAGTCGGAGACATCGGCGTAGACGTAGAACGCGCCGTCGGCGGGCGCCAGGCGCGGCAGCCCGATCTCCGGCAGACCGTTCAGCAGTAGTTCGCGGTTGACCGCGTAGTCGCCGACGAGCGCGTCGGCCTCGGTGATGGCCGCCGCGTCGAACGCCGCGACGGCGGCCTTCTGCGGCAGCGTCGGCGGGCAGATCGAGAAGTTGCCGGTCAGCCGGTCCACGGCGCGCAGCAGCGGCCGCGGCACCAGGAGCCAGCCCAGCCGCCACCCCGTCATCGCGAAGTACTTCGAGAAGCTGTTCACGACGATGGCGTCCCGCGACGTCTCCCACGCGCAACTGGTCTGCGGCGCACCGGGATACACCAGTCCGTGGTAGATCTCGTCGCTGACCAGCCGCACGCCGGTCCGCTCGCACCACGCCGCGATGGCCGCCAGCTGCGCGGGCGGCAGCACGGTGCCGGTCGGATTGGCCGGGCTGGCGATCACCACGCCGCGCACCGGCGGGTCGAGGGCCTCGAGCATCTCGACGGTCGGCTGGAAGCGGGTGTCGGGGCCGCACGGCACCTCGACCACCTCGCAGCCCAACGCCGAGAGGATGTTGCGGTAGCAGGGATAACCCGGGCTGGTGACGGCCACGCGGTCGCCGGCATCGAATGCCGCGAGGAACGCCAGCAGGAAGCCGCCCGTCGAGCCGGTGGTGATCACCACGTCGTCGGGCTCGACGGCGACGCCGTACCGGGTGCCGTACGACGCGGCGATGCCCTCGCGCAGTTCCGGGATGCCCAGGGCGACGGTGTAGCCAAGATTGTCCTCGGCCAGAGCCGCGGCGGCCGCGGCGCGCACCGGGGCCGGCGCCTTCGCGCTCGGCTGGCCGGCCGACAGGTTGACGAGGTCGCCGTGCGAGCGCTGCCGTTCGGCGGCGGCCAGCCACACGTCCATCACGTAGAACGGCGGGATGCCGGCACGCACGCTCACGTGATCGTTCACCGCTGCCACGCTAGCCTCTGGCAGACATGACCACGTTGGAGAACCGGACCGACAGCGCCCTGCTCGTCGTCGACGTCCAGGTGGGTGTCGTCGCCGAGGCCCACGAACGCGACGCCGTCGTCGCCACCATCGACCGCCTCGTCGAGCGCGCCCGCATCCAGGGCGTCCCCGTGGTGTGGGTGCGCCACGCCGACGAGCGACTGGCTAAGGGCAGCGACGCGTGGCAGATCGTGCCCGAACTCGTCCCCGCCGACGGCGAGCCGGTGGTCGACAAGCGCTACGGCGACGCGTTCGAGGACACGGCGCTGGAGGCCGAGCTGGCCCGGCGCCGCATCGGGCGGCTGGTGATCGCCGGTGCCTGCACCGACCAGTGCGTGCGAAGTACCCTGCACGGCGGCTTCACCCGCGGTTACGACGTCACGCTCGTCACCGACGCGCACACCACCACCGACCTCACCGCATGGGGTGCGCCGTCACCGGAACGGGTCATCGCCCACACCAACCTCTACTGGTCCCACCAGGCCGCGCCGGGCCGTACCGCCGAGGCCGTCACCGCCGACGCGGTGTCGCTGCGCACGCCCTAGAGCAGTTCGGCCTCGAGCCGGCGCAAATGCTCGCGCGGTGGCCCGAGCAGCTGCGCGCTGCCGTGCGCGCGCTTGAAGTAGAGCTGCATGTCGTGCTCCCACGTGATGGCGATGCCGCCGTGCATCTGCACGGCCTCGGCGGCCACCGCGGTGAACGCCTCGGACGCCGTCACGCGCGCCAGGGCCGCCGACGTCGGCGACGGGTCCGCGATCGCGTCGTCGACGAGCGCACGCGCCGACTGCACGACGACGTACATGTCCGCCATCCGGTGCTTGAGCGCCTGGAAGCTGCCGATCGGCCGACCGAACTGCACGCGGTCCTTGGTGTAGGCGACGGTCAGGTCCAGGCAGCGGCTCGCGGCGCCGACCTGTTCGGCTGCGACGAGGATGGCGGCCAGATCGGCCAGCCCCGGGTCGGGCCCGAGCGGCTCGGACGCCGTCACCTCGACCGCGGCGAGCCGGCGGGTCGGGTCCATCGCGACCAGGGGCCGCGCGTCGAAGGTCGTCGCCCGGGTGGTGGTCGCGCCGTCGGTGCCGATGACCACGTCGGCTACGTCGCCGTTGACCACGAAGCCGGGATCGAAGACCACCGTCCCGATCGAGGCGCCCTCCGCCAGCGCCCCGAGGACCTCCTCGTCGGGGGCGTCGGCGGCGAGCAGCGCCAGTTCGGCGAGCGTGGTGCCGAGCAGCGGAGTCGGCACCAGGTTCCGGGCCAGCACCTCGAGCACCACCGCGGCGTCACCCAGCGCGCCGCCCGCGCCGCCCAGGTCCTCGGGCACCACCAGCGCGGCCGCGCCGACCTGCTCGCACAGCAGCGTCCACAGCTTCTCGTCGTATCCGCGCTCGGAGTCCATCGCCGCGCGGACCGCCTCGGGTGACGCATGCCGTTCGACGAGAGCGGACACCGTCTCGCGCAACAAATTCCGCTCGTCACTCGCGGTCACGACGCCAGCACCTCCAGCACCCGGGTGCGGTGCCACGTCGGGTCGCCCCATGCCGAGCGCAGCGCCTGCACGCGCACCAAGAGCAGCGAGAGGTCGTGCTCCTGGGTGTAGCCGATCGCCCCGTGGGTCTGCAGCGAGGTCCGGGCCGCCAGCAGGGCGGCGTCGGCCGCGGCGACCTTCGCAGCGCTGACGTCGCGCGCGGCGTCCGGCGAATCCTCGGCCAGCGACAGCGCGGCGGCGTACAGCAGCGGCCGGGCCAGCTCGACGGCGATGAGCACGTCGGCCAGCGCGTGCTTGATGGCCTGGTACGAGCCGATGACCCGGCCGAACTGCGTGCGCTGCTTGGCGTAGGCGACCGACGCGTCGAGCATCGCCTGGCCCGCGCCCACTAGCTGCGCCGCGGTGGCCAGCGCGCCGAACTCGAACGCCCTCGACGCATCCGCCGGGCGGGCGTCGCCGGCGGCCGTGACGTCGACGAGGGTGCGCGCCGGATCCACCGACGCGTGCACCTCGCCGGCCGTGCCGTCGCGCACGTCGCCGTCACCGGCCAGCAAGATCAGGTCCGCCCGGTCGGCGTCGACGGCGCGCGGGACGAGCGGCGGCTGTGCCACGGTCGCCAGCAGCTCCCCGGACGCCAGCCCCGCGACCCGCTCGTCGGCGGCCAGCAGGACCGGGGCGACGGCGACGGACTCGGCCACCGGGCCGGGGACGGCCCAGTAGCCCAAGCGCTCGACCGCCACCACCAGGTCCACCGGGTGCGCGCCGATCCCGTCGAACTCCTCGGGTACGGCCAGCGCCGTCACGCCCAGCTCGGCGAGGGTGGTCCACACCGTGCGGCCCGGCTCGGGGTTGCCCTTGGCCCAGGCGCGCACCGCCGCGGGCACCTTCGCCGCCCCGAGGGCCGCGTCGATGCTGGCGGCGAAGTCGCGCTGCGATTCGTCCAGTTCGAAGTTCACGTCACTTCGCCTCCCGCGGCAGGCCGAGCAACCGTTCGGCGATGATGTTGCGCTGAATCTCATTCGTGCCGGCGTAGATCGGGCCACCGAGTGCGAACAGCAGCCCCTCGGTCCAGCGGTCCTTGACCTCGGCGTCGGCGCCGCGGAGATCCAGGGCGGTCTGGTGCAGCGCAACGTCGAGGTCGGACCAGAACACCTTGGTGACCGACGATTCCGCACCGAGTTCACCACCGCGGGCCAGCCGCGACACCGTGCCGAAGGTGTGCAGCCGGTAGGCCTGCGCCTTGATCCAGGCGTCGGCCACTCGCTCGGCGTACGCCGGATCGCGCTGCTCCGCCCACGCCGCGACGAGCCGCTCGGCCGGGGCGAGGAACCGCGCCGGGCTGCGCAACGACATACCGCGCTCGTTGCTCGACGTGCTCATCGCCGCCCGCCAGCCGTCGTGCACGCCGCCAATCACGTCCTCGTCCGGGACGAAGACGTCGTCGAGGAACACCTCGCCGAATCCGGTGTCACCGCCGAGCTGTTCGATGGGCCGCACGGTGACGCCCTCGGCGTGCAGGTCGAACATGACGTAGGTCAGACCCTTGTGCCGCTGCGCCTCGGGATCGGAGCGGAACAGCCCGAAGGCTCGCTCGCCGAACACCGCTCGCGAACTCCAGATCTTCTGCCCGTTGAGCCGCCAGCCGCCGTCGGTGCGCGTCGCGGTGGAGCGCAGCGACGCGAGGTCACTGCCGGACTCGGGTTCCGACCACGCCTGCGCCCAGATCTCCTCGCCGCTGGCCATCTTCGGCAGGATGCGCGCCTGCTGCTCGGGAGTGCCGTGGGCGAACAGCGTCGGTGCCAGCATCGAGGTGCCGTTGGCGCTCGCCCGGCCCGGGGCGCCTGCCCGGAAGTACTCCTCCTCGAACACCACCCACTGCAGCAGCGTGGCGTCGCGGCCGCCGTACTCCTTCGGCCAGGCGATCACCGACAGGCCGGCGTCGTAGAGCACCTTGTCCCAGGCGCGGTGCTGCGCGAAGCCCTCGGCGGTGTCGTAGGACTTCGTCGGGAAGTGCCCGGTGTTGGCCCGCAGGAAGTCGCGGACCTCCGCCCGGAACTCCTCGGTCTCGTCGTCGATCGTGAGGTCCATCAGTTCATCTCTCGCAGTTGAGGTTTGACGACTTTGCCACCGGGATTGCGGGGCAGGGCGTCGAGGAACGCCACCGTGCGGGGCGCCTTGAAGTTGGCCAGGTGGGTACGGGCGAACCCGATCACCGCGGCCTCGTCGAGGTCTGCGCCGGACTTGGCGACGACGAAGGCCTTGCCGACCTCGCCGAGTCGTTCGTCGGGCACGCCGATCACCGCCACCTCGGCGACGCCGTCGAGCCGGGCGAGCACCTGCTCGATCTCGGCGGGGTAGACGTTGAAGCCGCCGCAGATGTACATGTCCTTGAGGCGGTCGGTGATCCGCAGATTGCCCGCCTCGTCCACGCTGCCGATGTCGCCGGTGTGCAGCCATCCGTCGGCGTCGATCGCGGCGGCGGTGGCCGCCGGGTCGTCGAGGTAGCCGAGCATCACGTTGGGTCCGCGCAGCAGCACTTCACCGGTGTCGGAACCCGCCGCGGCGTCGATCCGCAGGTCGAATCCGGCGATGGGCCTGCCGCTGGTGGTCGCGACGGTGACGGCGTCGTCGTCGGCCCGGCACATCGTGCCGAAACCCGCTGCCTCGGTGAGCCCGTAGGCCGTGAGCACGATGTCGATGTCGAGTTCGGACTGCATCCGTTCGATCAGCACGACGGGGATCGTCGCGGCACCGGTGACCGCGAAGCGCAGCGACGTCAGGTCGTGCTCGCCGCGGCGGGGGTGATCGAGCAGCGTCTGGTAGATGGTCGGTGGCCCGGGCAGCACGGTGATGCGGTGTTCGGCGACCGCGCGCATCGCCCGCTCGGGATCGAAGACGAGTTGCGGGACGAGGGTCGCGGCCTGCTGCAGGCAGGCGAGGATGCCGGCCTTGTAGCCGAAGTTGTGGAAGAACGGGTTGATGCAGAGGTAGCGGTCGGCGCTGGTCAGCTGCCCGCACGCCGCCCAGGCCGCCGGCGCTTCCAGGGACTGCCGGTGGGCGCACAGCACGCCCTTGCTGCGGCCCGTCGTGCCGGAGGTGAAGAGGATGTCGGCGACGTCGTCGGGCATCACGGCGGCCGCGCGGGCATCGGCGGCATCGAGATCGATGCCACGCGCGACGAACTCGCCCCACGACGCCTCGGCCGCGGCGTCGTCGTCCTCGATCGGGACGCGGACGACGTGCCGCAGCGCGGGAAGGGCGGCGCGGCTCAGGTCGTCGACGCGAGAGGCGCCGAGGAAGCGGCCCATGCCGAACAGCACCGGCGCCTCGGTGCGCGCCAGGATGTCGGTGGCCTCGCTGGCGGTGTACCGGGTGTTGAGCGGGACGACGACGGCGCCGGCGTAGGTGGTGGCCAGCGCGGCGACCACCCAGTGCCAGGTGTTGGGCGACCAGATGGCCACCCGGTCACCTGCGCGCACGTCGTGGGCGATCAGGGCCGCCGCCGCCCGCCGGACCTCGTCGCGCAGTGCGGCGTAGGTGAGAGTGCGGCTCTCGGTGACGACGGCATCGTGGTCGGCGAAGCGTTCGGCGATCCAGTCGAGCATCCCCGGGATGGTCCTCGGCCGCGACGCCTCGGAGTCCGCGCGCACCAGCCCCTGGGGCGTCGTCATCGATGCTCCTTTTGGGAGATTCACTCGCCCGACGGCTTTCGTCGTCGACCGGCCAACAAAGCAAGTGCTTGGTAGGTTAGCCTACTTCCATGGTGGCAGTCGAGGAGTTCCGGGCCGAGGTCCGCCAGTGGCTGGCCGACAACCTGGTCGGCGAATTCGCGGCGCTCAAGGGGCTCGGCGGGCCCGGGCGCGAACACGAGGCCTTCGAAGAGCGGCTGGCGTGGAACCAGCACCTGGCCAAGGCAGGGCTGACGTGCCTGGGCTGGCCCGTCGAGCACGGGGGCCGCGGCCTCACCGTCGCCCACCGCGTGGCGTTCTACGAGGAGTACGCCAAGGCCGACGCCCCGGACAAGGTCAACCACCTCGGCGAGGAACTGCTCGGCCCCACTCTGATCGCCTACGGCACACCGGAGCAGCAGCAGCGGTTCCTGCCGAAGATCCTCGACGTCACCGAGCTGTGGTCGCAGGGCTACTCCGAGCCCGGCGCCGGCAGCGACCTGGCGAACGTGGCGACGTCCGCCGAGCTGGACGGTGACCAGTGGATCATCAACGGACAGAAGGTCTGGACGTCGCTCGCGCACTGGGCGCAGTGGTGCTTCGTGGTCGCGCGCACGGAGAAGGGGTCCAAGCGGCACGCCGGGCTGTCCTTCCTGCTGGTGCCGCTGGAGCAGCCGGGCGTGCAGATCCGGCCGATCATCCAGCTCACCGGTGACTCGGAGTTCAACGAGGTCTTCTTCGACGACGCCCGCACCGATGCCTCGCTGGTGGTGGGCGAACCCGGTGACGGCTGGCGGGTCGCCATGGGCCTGCTGACCTTCGAGCGCGGGGTGTCGACGCTGGGCCAGCAGATCCGCTACCGCCGCGAACTGCTCGGCCTGGTGGACGTGGCCCGGAGCACCGGCGTGATCGACGACCCGGTGATCCGCGAGCGTCTCACCCGATCCTGGGTCGGCCTGCGGGCGATGCGGTCCTACGCGCTGGCGACGATGGACGTCGACGGGTCCGGACGGAACGGCTCGGGCAAGGGCAGTTCCCCGGGCAAGGACAGCGCCCCGGGCAAGGACAACGTATCGAAGCTGTTGTGGGCCAACTGGCATCGCGAACTCGGCGAGATCGCGATGGACGTCCGGGGGATGGCCGGACTGGTGCTCGACGACGGGCAGTTCGACGAGTGGCAGCGGCTGTTCCTGTTCTCCCGCTCGGACACCATCTACGGCGGCTCCAACGAGATCCAGCGGAACATCATCGCCGAGCGCGTGCTCGGCCTGCCCCGAGAGGCCAAGGGATGAACCTCGCGCAAGCGCCCACCGAGATCGAGGGCCACGGCCTGCTGACCGGCAAGACGGTGCTCGTCACCGCCGCCGCGGGCACGGGAATCGGCTCGACGACGGCTCGCCGCGCCCTGCTCGAGGGCGCCGACGTGGTGGTGTCGGACTACCACGAGCGGCGCCTGAACGAGACCCGCGACGAGCTGGCGGGCCTGGGCCTCGGCCAGGTGCACGCCGTGGTCTGCGACGTGACCTCCACCGAGGCGGTCGACGCGCTCATCGCGCGGTCGGTCGAGGCGGCCGGGCGGCTCGACGTGCTGGTCAACAACGCCGGCCTCGGCGGGCAGACCCCGGTCATCGACATGACCGACGACGAATGGGACCGCGTCCTCAACGTCACGCTGACCTCGGTCATGCGGGCCACCCGCGCTGCCCTGCGCTACTTCCGCGACGTCGAGCACGGCGGCGTCATCGTCAACAACGCGAGCGTCTTGGGTTGGCGCGCACAGCATTCGCAGTCGCACTACGCCGCGGCCAAGGCCGGCGTGATGGCACTGACCCGGTGCAGCGCGATCGAGGCGGTCGACTACGGCGTCCGCATCAACGCCGTGTCCCCGAGCATCGCCCGGCACAGGTTCCTGGAGAAGACGTCGTCGGCCGACCTCCTGGACCGGCTGTCCGAAGGCGAGGCCTTCGGCCGGGCTGCCGAGCCGTGGGAGGTCGCCACGACGATCGCCTTCCTGGCCAGCGACTACTCCAGCTACCTGACCGGCGAGGTCATCTCCGTGTCGAGTCAGCGGGCCTGAAGCGGCTCAGTACGCTGGCCGGGTGAAGCGTCTCGTCCTCGCCGTCTGTGCCGTCGCGGTGCTGGCCGGGTGTTCGGGCGCCAGCAACTCCGGTGGCGCCACCTCGTGCACCGAGTTCCTGGCGATGCGCACCGAGGACCGGGACGCCACCGTCGCCAAGCTGCTCAAGGAACGCAACGGGCGCAACGCGTCGACGACCGACGTCATCAACACCCGGCTGCGTCTGGTCGAGGCCTGCGAACCCGAGAACCGAGGGGACGCGTCCATCGGCAGCCTGTCCTGACGCGCCCGCTAGCCAAGCAAGTGCTTGGTAGGTATCCTCGACCCGTGGACAAGGCCCTGCCGACCCGCCGTGACGAGCTGCTGGTGCTCGCCGCGGCGATGTTCGCCGAACGGGGACTTCGGGCCACCACCGTCCGCGACATCGCCGACTCCGCCGGCATCCTGTCCGGCAGTCTCTACCACCACTTCAAGTCCAAGGAGCAGATGGTCGAGGAGGTGCTGCGCACCTTCCTGGACTGGCTGTTCGACCGCTACCGCGAGATCGTCGAGTCCGAGACCGATCCGCTGGCCCGCGTCGAGGGCCTCTTCATGACGTCGTTCGAGGCCATCGAGCACCGGCACGCGCAGGTCGTCATCTACCAGGACGAGGCCAAGCGACTCTCGGGGCTGCCGCAGTTCGCGTTCGTGGAGGAGCGCAACCGCGAGCAGCGGACGATGTGGGTGGACGTCCTCAAGCAAGGCATCGCCGAAGGTCGCTTCCGGCCCGACCTCGACGTCGACCTCGTCTACCGCTTCATCCGCGACACCACGTGGGTCTCGGTGCGGTGGTATCAGCCCGGCGGACCACTCACGGCCGAAGAGGTCGGAAGGCAGTACCTCGCCATCGTGCTCGGTGGCATAACGAAAGGAACGTAGCCATGGCTCAGGAAGCGTACGTCGTCGACGCCGTCCGCACCGCCGTCGGAAAGCGCAACGGGTCGCTCGCAGGTCAGCACCCCGTCGACCTCGGCGCGACCGCGTGGCGTGGCCTGTTCGACCGCACCGACATCGACCCCAGCGCGGTCGACGACGTGATCGCCGGCTGCGTCGACGCGGTCGGCGCGCAGGCCGGCAACATCGCCCGGCTGTCGTGGCTCGCGGCGGGATTCCCCGAGGAGGTCCCTGGTGTCACCGTCGACCGGCAGTGCGGGTCGAGCCAGCAGGCCATCTCCTTCGGCGCGCAGGCCATCATGGCCGGCACCGCGGACGTCATCGTCGCGGGCGGCGTGCAGAACATGAGCCAGATCCCGATCAGCTCGGCGATGATCGTCGGCGAGCAGTTCGGGTACACGTCGCCCACCAACGAGTCGAAGAGCTGGCTGCACCGCTACGGCGACCAGGAGATCTCGCAGTTCCGCGGCTCCGAACTCATCGCCGAGAAGTGGAGCCTGTCGCGCGAGGAGATGGAGCAGTACGCGCTGACGAGCCACCATCGCGCGCAGGAGGCCATCCGGTCGGGGTACTTCGAGAACGAGATCATCCCCGTCCAGGTCGACGGGGCGGGCTTCGTCACCGACGAAGGGCCGCGCGAGACCTCGCTGGAGAAGATGGCCGGGCTGAAGACCCTCGTCGAGGGCGGGCGCCTCACCGCGGCGATGGCCAGCCAGATCTCCGACGGAGCCAGCGCGGTGCTGCTGGCCTCCGAGCAGGCCGTCAAGGACCACGGCCTGACGCCGCGAGCCCGCATCCACCACATCAGTGCCCGCGGTGCCGACCCGGTGTTCATGCTCACCGGTCCCATCCCGGCGACCGAGTACGCGCTGCGCAAGACCGGACTGTCGATCGACGACATCGACACCGTCGAGATCAACGAGGCCTTCGCCCCCGTCGTGATGGCGTGGCTCAAGGAGACCGGCGCCGACCCCGCCAAGGTCAACCCCTCCGGCGGCGCCATCGCGCTCGGTCACCCGCTCGGAGCGACCGGCGCCAAACTGTTCGCCACGATGCTGAACACGTTGGAGCGCACCGGCGGCCGTTACGGCCTGCAGACCATGTGCGAGGGCGGCGGCACCGCCAACGTGACGATCATCGAGCGGCTCTAGGGGTCCGGGCGGGTCCGGCGCGTCCGGGCGCCCCACCGCGCCTCGAATGTGAATCTGACGACGCTTCACCTGCGATCTACGTCGTCAGATGCACACTCGCGCGTCGCGACCTGTGGATGAAGCCCCGGTCTGGGCACTGATTCGTCGGAGTGCGCGCAGCATGCGGCCATGACAGCGCTGCGATCGCCGTTCATCGGGTCCGAGGTGCTCGCCACCGGAGCGATCTCCGAACGCGCGATGCGCGCATCCCATCAGATGATCTATCCCGGGGTGTACCTGCCCGCGGGACGAGATCCCTCGGCACGCGAGCGCGCCTTGGCAGCGTGGCTCTGGTCGAAGCGGCGCAGCATCGTCGCCGGCCAGTCCGCCGCCGCGATGCTGGGAGCCAAGTGGGTCGACGGGCGAGCCCCCGCGGAGTTGATCCACGACAATCGCCGTCCGCCGCCGCTCATCACGGTGCGTGCGGACACGCTGCTCCCGGTGGAAATCCGCGACGTGGGAGGGATCCCGGTGACCACGCCGGCGCGGACGGGGTTCGACCTCGGTCGGCATACCGTGAGCCGGCTCACGGCCGTGCAGCGACTCGACGCGCTGTCCCACCGGACGTCGGTCACCGTCGACGACCTCGAGGCGGTCGCCGCCGCGCACCCGGGAGTACGCGGGCTGGCGCGGCTGCGATCGGTGTTGCCCCTCGTCGACGGGGGAGCGGAATCCCCGCAGGAGACCGCCGCCCGACTGGCCCTCGCCGACGCCGGACTGCCGCGGCCCGAGACGCAAGTCGACGTGTTCGGCCGATTCGGTGAATTCATCGCCCGGCTCGACATGGCCTACCCCGATGTTCACGTCGGCATCGAGTACGACGGCGCGCAGCACTGGACGGACCCTGCGGCGCGGCAGCGCGACATCGACCGGCTCTTCGAACTGACCGCACTCGACTGGACCGTCATCCGCGTCAGCCGGGACCTGCTGCGCTACCGCCGACCGACGTACGTCGCACGGGTCGAGCAGGCGCTGCGCGACCGCGGCGTCGTCTGGTGACGAGTGAGAATCTCACGACGCGAAACGCAGGTGGAGCGTCGCCAGATTCACACTCGGCGCACCGGACCTACACCGGCACGCCCTCGGCCTGGGCCTCGACGACGGTGCGCGAGGGGGCGTTGCGCTCCCACAGCACCGCGCCGACGCAGGCGGTCACGACCCAGCCCGTGCCGACCGCGCCGCACCACGTCAGCAGCGCCATCGCGACGCCGATCGGGCCGAGTTCGTCCCAGCCGTCGAGGACCGGCGGGAAGAAGATGCGGGACCCGAGCGGCAGCACGACGCCGTCGATGACGACGCCGGCCAGCCCGGCGAGCGCCAGGTACGCCCGGCCGCGGCCGCCGTCGCGGACGAGCAGCGCCGGCGTCACCGACCAGAACGCCCACACCGGCAGCAGCGACACGACGAACCGCACCATCCGCATCCCGGCGTGATGGTCGCCGCCGAAGGCAATGCGGTCGCGCACGCCGATCATCACCAGGTAGAGCACGAACCACGCCACGCCCCGCCACAGCCTGCCCGCGAGGCCGAACGGCTCACGTCGCCAAGCCTTCGCGAAGATGCCGGCGATCATGATGCCCATCGGGACGCCCCACACCAAGAAGCCCGCCAGTCCGACGAAGCTCCAGCTCGACCGCAGCGCCGACGAGTGCCCGAAGGCGGCGCGGACGTTGTCGGCGGCCGGGTGCGCCAGCCCGAGTTCGCGGATGATCAACGTGCCGGGGCTGGCGTTGTCGGCGAACCCGCGCAGGTACGCGAACCCCATGATCATCAGCGGGATGACGGTGGTGAACAGCTGCACCGACACCATGGCGCCGAGCGTGCCGCCCTCGATCTCGGTGAACCGGGCGGCGATCGCCGCGAGCGGACGCAGCCGGCGGGCGCGGGCCAGCCGCTGGTATGCCGCGAGACCCCTGCCGTCGGTCATGTGCCGGACTCCCGCCGCGTCGTCGTGACGCGGAGACGCTACCCGAAACCGCCACGCCCGCAACGCCTCGGCAGCGAGTCCGCAGCCACCGTCCAGCGAACGGCCAGGGTCAGTCGACGATGTAGCGGGCCGCGCCGCGCAGGTGGCTGACCGCGTCGTCGACGATCGCCGGCACGAGTTCCGCACAGGACGGCAGGTCGGCGAGGATGCCGGCCACCTGACCGGACGCCAGCACACCGGCGTCGGTGTTGCCCTCGACCAGGCCGGCCTTCAGCAGCATCGGGGTGTTGGCCGCCATGACGACCTGCGACCACGTCAGGTCCTTGCCGTGCCGCATCGCCAACCCGTCGGTGACCATCGACTTCCAGGTCATCCCGGACATCTTCTTGAACTTCTGCGCGTTGGCCACCGCGGCGGCGAGACCCCGCACCGGCGAACCGCTTTCCAGCTTCTCGACCAGCCCGGTGCGCAGCACGCGGTGCGGCATGCCGTCGACGCGCGTCGAGACCACCGTGCCGTCCAGTGCCGCCGACAGGTAGCGCTGCTTCACCGCGTCGGGGACCGTGGAGTCCGACGTCAGCAGGAAGCGCGTGCCCATCGCCACGCCGGCCGCCCCGTAGGACAGCGCCGCCGCCAGGCCACGGCCGTCGAAGAAGCCGCCCGCCGCGATCACCGGCATCCCGGTGTCGGCCACGGCGTCGAGGACCGAGGGCAACAGCAGCGTCGTGGCGATCGGGCCGGTGTGCCCGCCGCCCTCGCCGCCCTGCACGATCACGGCGTCGGCACCCCAGCCGGCGACCTTCTTCGCGTGCTTGGCCAACCCGACGGACGGGATGACGACGACGCCGGCGTCCTTGAGTTTGGCGATCAGGTCGGGCTTGGGAGCCAGGGCGAAGGAGGCGACTTTGACTCCTTCGCGGATCAGGAGGTCGACGCGCTGCTGGGCGTCGCCGGCGTCGGCGCGAATGTTGATGCCGAACGGTTTGTCGGTGGCGGCCTTGACCTTGGTCACGGCGGTCGCGAGTTCGTCGAGCGTCATGGTGGCCGACGCGAGGATGCCGAGCCCGCCGGCATTCGACGTGGCCGCCACCAGCCGGGCGCCCGCCACCCACCCCATGCCGGTCTGGACGACGGGATGCTGGATACCCACCAGGCGCGTCAACGCCGTCTCGAGGTGAGTCACGACCGGATCTCCCGGTCGCGCAGCCCCTTCGGGTCGATCACGTCGCGGATGAGGCGCAGTTCCTCGTCCGACGGTAGGCGGGTCGGTTCGGCGGCGTCCAGGCCGTGCACCTCGAACCCGGTGTTGTCGGCGACCTCCTGGGCGTCGACACCCGGATGCAGCGACACGGCCCGCATCTGGCGGTCCGGACCACCGAAGTCGAACACACCGAGATTGCTCACCACGCGGTAGACGTTGGCGAAGCGGAAGGCCGGGTTGTTTGGATCGACCTTGTCCCAGCCGATCCCGGACACGATGTCGACGCTGGTGCCGAACACGCGGGTGCTGTGACCGCCGACCCAGTAGCTGGTGGCGTGATTGATGGTGTTGCCGGGAGCGCCGCGCACGCCGAACATCTGCCGCTTCGGATGCTGGATCGGTCCGAACGCCGACAGGTTCTGATTGCCGTAGCGATCGATCTGGTTGGCGCCCATCACGACGTGGCGCCGTCCCCAGGACAGCGTCTCGAAGACGCGGCCGAACGGCATCCAGCCCTCGATGGCGCCGGTCGCGCCGAGTGCGGGCGTGTCGGCCAGCAGGCGCGCCTCGCCGTCGGTCAGCAGGATGTCCGGCGAGAACGTGAGGCGCGCCAGCCGCGCGCCGACGGAGACCATGTTGGCCATGGGGCTGACCATGATCTCGCCGGCGTCGCGGAACAGTTCGGCGCACGCGACGGCGCAGATCTCGGCACGGGTCGGCTCGGTCATGCCTGCTCCTTCGTGAACGCCTGCACCGCAGCCTGATAGTCGTCCTCGCTGCCGGAGAGGTACGTGGCGACGAACGTCGCCCAGCCCTCCTCGGAGCCGGCGGCCTCGGCGTAGTGCCGCTGGAACTTCTCATCGCGCCGGTAGTCCGGCTCCGCGGTCGTGAAGTGCGCGCCGTTGGGCGCTTCGACGACGGCGTCGACCATCATCCGATTGACCAGGAGTGCTTGCGGCGGAACGGACGTCACCAGCTCCTCGGTGGCGACGATGCGTTCCACCGACATCAGTCGACGTCGTGCGGACATCAGGAAGAGGTCGTCGAAGTACGGGTCGATGCCGGTGTAGGCGGCGTTGCCGGCGGCGTCCCCGACGTTCAGGTGCACCAACGCGGCGTCGAGGTTCAGCGCCGGCATGGCGATCAGCTCCTCGTGGCCGTCGCCCGTGGGGTAGGGGGAGGTGACGGTCTTGAGTTCGTCGCCCCAGAACGTGCGGACGTCGCTGCCGAGGCCGGCGCGGATCGGAAGGAACGGAAGTCGTTGCGCCGCAGCCTGCAAGCCACACCGCAGCATGCCCTCGTCCATCTCGCGCGCCTCGATGGCGCCGGTGGTGCGGGCCTTGGCGAACCACGGGTCGTAGAACGGCGGCGAGTCGAGGGACACGAAGCCGTAGTAGACCCGCTTGACCTTGCCCGCCGAGCACAGCAGGCCCAGGTCGGGTCCGCCGTAGGTGACGACGGTGAGGTCGGTGACGTCGGTGCGCAGCAGCGCGCGAACCAGGGCCATCGGCTTGCGCCGCGAACCCCAGCCGCCGATGCCGATCGTCATGCCGCTCTCGATGGACGCGACGGCGTCGTCGAGGGTGGTGCGCTTGTCCGCCATCAGATCCCCGCTCGCGTCGCTGGTGCCCGCCTCATCACTGCTTGCCCTTCGCGGTGCCCGCGAACGCGTCGCGGTGCTCGTCGGCCACGCCCGCCAGGTTCAATTCGAACGTGAACCCCTGCTCCATGCGGTAACTCGAGTTGACCCGCTGCACGTCGATGAGGTTGAGCGCCTCCTTCGCGGCGCGAATGACGCGGGTGTCCTTGGCGGCGATGTCGCGCGCCACCCGCAGGGCGGCCTCGTCGAGGTCGGCGCGCGGCACCACCTCGTGGACCGAGCCGAAGTGGTGCAGCGTGGCCGCGTCGACGGTGGCCGCGGTGAAGAAGAGGCGTCGCATCATGTGCTGCGGCACCAGCCGGGACAGGTGCGTCGCCGCGCCGAGCGCGCCGCGCTCGACTTCCGGCAGCCCGAACTTCGCGTCGTCGGAGGCGACGATGACGTCGGCGTTGCCGACCAGGCCGATGCCGCCGCCCACGCAGAAGCCGTTGACCGCGGCGACCACCGGGACCTCGCACTCGTAGACCGCCCGGAAGGCGTGATAGCACCCGCGATTGGCGTCGATCAACGCCGTGAACCCCTCGGTGTTCTGCATTTCCTTGATGTCGACGCCGGCGTTGAAGCCGCGTCCCTCGGCGCGCAGGACGACGACGTGCGTATCGCGCTCGCGGCCGGCCGCGGTGATGGCGTCGCCGAGGTCGAACCATCCCCGCGACGGAATCGCGTTGACGGGCGGATAGTCGACGGTCACGGAGACGATGCCCGGCTCCACGGTCTTGGTCGTGATGGTCACGACGCCTCCCAGCGGTCGATGGTGGGGTCACTACCTAAGCAAGCACTTGCTTGGTACGCTAGCACAGTGAGCGACCTCGCCGGAATGGATCTTCGACTGCAGGGCCGCGTGGTGCTGGTGACCGGCGGCGTGCGCGGCGTCGGAGCCGGCATCAGCAGCGTCTTCGCAGCTCAAGGCGCCACCGTCGTGACGTGCGCGCGGCGTCCCGTCGACGGCAGCCCCTGGGAGTTCCGGCCGTGCGACATCCGCGACGACGACGCCGTCGAGGCCCTCGTCGAGGGCATCGCCGGCGACCACGGTCGCCTGGACGTGGTGGTCAACAATGCCGGTGGCTCTCCGTACGTCCCCGCCGCCGAGGCGTCGGCGCGCTTCAGCACGAAGATCATCGAACTCAACCTCCTCGGCGTCCTGTCGGTGTCGACGCACGCCAATGCGGTGATGCAGCAGCAGGATTCGGGTGGGGTCATCGTCAACGTCTCGTCGGTCAGCGGCCGGCGGCCCACGCCCGGCACGGTCGCCTACGGCGCCGCCAAGGCCGGCGTGGAGAACATGACGACCACGCTCGCCGTCGAGTGGGCGCCGAAGGTGCGGGTCAACACCGTCGTGGTCGGCATGGTCGAGACCGAGCAGTCCGAACTCTTCTACGGCGACGCCGAATCCATCGCCGCGATCTCCCGCAACGTGCCGCTCGGCCGACTCGCGAAGCCCGACGACATCGGTTGGGCGACGGCGTTCCTCGCCTCGGATGCCGCGTCGTACATCAGTGGCGCCTCGCTCGAGGTGCACGGCGGGGGAGAGCCGCCGCACTACCTGTCCACCACCACCGCAGACATCAAGTAGGAGACGACATGGGATTGCTCGACGGCCGCGCGGTCATCGTCACGGGCGCCGGCGGCGGCATCGGCCGGGCGCACGCGCTGGCCTTCGCCGCGGAGGGAGCGCGGGTCGTGGTCAACGACATCGGCGTCGGCCTCGACGGCTCGCCCGCGGGAGGCGGCAGTGCCGCCCAGTCGGTCGTGGACGAGATCACCGCTGCCGGAGGGCAAGCCGTCACCAGCGGCGCCAACGTCGCCGACTGGGCTCAGGCCGAGGGGCTGATCCAGACGGCCATCGATGCCTTCGGCGCGCTCGACGTCCTGGTGAACAATGCCGGCATCGTGCGAGACCGCATGTTCGCCAACACCTCCGAGGAGGAGTTCGACGCCGTCACCGCCGTCCACCTCAAGGGCCACTTCGCCACCATGCGGCACGCCGCCGCCTACTGGCGTGCGGAGTCGAAGGCCGGCAACACCCGCGACGCCCGCATCGTCAACACCAGTTCCGGTGCGGGACTGCAGGGAAGCGTCGGACAGGCCAACTACAGCGCCGCCAAGGCCGGCATCGCTGCGCTCACGCTGGTCGCCGCCGCCGAGATGGGGCGCTACGGCGTCACCGTGAACGCGATCGCCCCGTCGGCGCGTACCAGGATGACCGAGACGGTCTTCGCGGACATGATGTCGACGCAGGATGCGGCGTTCGACGCCATGGCGCCGGAGAACGTCTCGCCGCTGGTGGTCTGGCTCGGCAGCGTCGAGTCGCGGGAGGTCACCGGCCGCGTGTTCGAGGTCGAGGGCGGCATCATCCGCGTGGCCGAGGGTTGGTCCCGGGGCGCCGAGGCCGACAAGGGCAACCGTTGGGACCCGGCCGAACTCGGCCCGGTGGTGACCGACCTGCTCGCGTCCTCCCGCACCCCGCTGCCGGTGTTCGGCGCCTAGGGTTCGCAGACCACGAGCGGGATGACGCGGTCGGCGGCCTCCCGGTAGCTGCGGTAGGGCGGGTACATCCGGGTCAGGCGCGGCCAGTAGGACGTCCGCTCGTCGTCCGTCGCGTCGCGTGCCGTCATCGCGCGGGTGCGCGAGCCGTACTGCACCTCGACCCGGGGATGCTCCTTGAGGTTGAGGTACCACGCCGGGTCGTGGTCGCGACCGCCGTAGGACGCGGGCAGGACCACGCGGTCGCCGTCGATCAGGCACAGCGTCGCCGTCGTGCGCTCCTTGCCGCTGCGTCGGCCGGTCGTGGTGATGAGCGCTGCGGGCAACCACAGCAGCCGGGAGCCGATCAGTCCGTCGGTGTGCTGATAGGCCCAGATGTGCGCACGGGAGAAGTTCTTCAGCAACCAGGCCGTCAGTCCGGAGTTGCGGATCGGGTTGGCGCCGTCGCTCATGCGGCCGGATTAGCCCGCCGTCGCAGGTGGCAAACCGGCGGCCCGCACCGAAAACTAGGCTGGGCAGTCCGCCGACCCGTGGAGGACCGCATGTTCATCGTCATCCTGGCCGCCGTGCTGGGAGTGGGGCATCTCTACCTCTGGTGGCGCTTGGTCCGGGGCACCATGGCTCCCGGGCGTGGGCGCCGCATCGTCACGGCGGTGCTGGTGCTGCTGGGCCTGTTGCTGTTCGGGACGCTGGTGGTGCCCCGGATGCTCGACGTCGCCGAGCCGCCGTGGCTGGCATGGCCCGGCTATCTCTGGCTCGCCGTCGTCGCCTATCTGCTCCTGGCCGCACTGGTGGCCGAGCCGATCCGGCTCCTGCTGCGGCCATGGGCGAAGCGCTCGACGCCGGCGTCCCCCGACGCCCCGGAGCCGGGCGTCAACCGCCGCGTCTTCATCGCTCGCGCCACGGCCGCCGCCGCGGGCGCGGCCTCGGTCGGTCTGGTCGGCTACGGCGCTGCCACCGCGCTCGGTCCGCCGAACCTCCTGCGCGTCCCGGTACGCCTGCGCCGACTGGACCCTGCGTTCGAGGGCTACCGCATCGCGGTGGTGAGCGACATCCACCTCGGCCCGCTCGCCGGACGCGCCCACACCGAACGCATCGTCGAGGTGATCAACTCGGCCGACGCCGATCTGGTCGCGGTGGTCGGTGACCTGGTCGACGGCTCGGTCGGCGAGCTGGGCGGCGCCGCGGCGCCACTGCGCGATCTGTCGTCGCGCGACGGCGCCTTCTTCGTCACCGGCAACCACGAGTACTTCGTCGACGACACCGCCGAATGGCTGCGCGGACTCGAGCGATTGGGAGTGCAGCCGCTGCGCAACGAGAGCACCGTGATCCGGCGCGGCAGTGCGGCCTTCGACCTCGCCGGCGTCAACGACATCGGCGGCGCACGGATCGGCGACGGACCGGACTTCGACCGCGCGCTCGCCGCGACCGACTCGGCACGCCCGACGGTGCTGCTCGCTCACCAGCCCGTCCAGGTGTCCGACGCGGCCGCGCACGGCGTCGACCTCCAGCTGTCCGGGCACACCCACGGTGGGCAGATGTGGCCGTTTCACGAGGTGGTGCGGCTGGTGCAGCCGTCGCTGGCCGGATTGTCCACGGTCGACGGTACGCAGCTCTACGTGTCCCGGGGCGCCGGCTTCTGGGGTCCGCCCGTGCGGGTCGGTGCACCGCCGGACGTCACGGTGGTGACGCTCGGCGCCTCCTAGGCGGTGGGGCTAGGGGTCGCAGATGACGATCGGGATCTTGCGGTCGGTGTAGGACCGGTAGTTCGCGAAGTCGGGATACATGGCGTCGAGCTTGGGCCAGTACTCGTCGCGCTCGGCGTCCGTGGCATCGCGTGCTGTCAGTGCGTAGCGGCCGCGCTTGGTCTGAAAGGTGATGCGCGGGTTGGCCTTCAGGTTGAGGTACCACATCGGGTCGGTGGCGCGGCCGCCCTGCGAGGCGACCAACACGATGCGTTCGCCCTCCTGTAGGAACAGCAGCGGGCTGTCCCGGGGCTCACCGGACTTCCGCCCGGTCGTGGTGAGGATGCCGACCTCGGTACCGCGGAGGAACGTGTTGCCGAGCTTGCCGTTCGACTTCTTGAAGATCCAGGTCTGCGCCTTCGACATCCACTTGATGGCGGTGCCGACCTTCGCCGAGTTGAGGCTCTGGATCTGCTTGGGGCTCAGGGGCCGAGACGCTTCTGCCATGGGGCGAACCCATCGCTGGACGAAGGGGCGGATGTCGGCGCGGATGTGCTGGATGCGGCCGTCCGCGGTGAACGTGAACGTCTCGTCGACGTGTGCGCACACCCGCCGCCCCGCCAGCGTCGGCTTGGTGATGACGTCGAAGCGGGCACGCACCGCACCGTCGGTGACGGTGCAGTCCGGATCCGTGGTCGCGGCGATGACCCGGTACTGCACACCGCGATTGAGGCTGCGACGCAGGTGTTTCGCGGAGAAACCCGTCTTCAGCCCGAGTTCGACGCGGGTGCAGTCCGGGGCGAACGGCACGTCGTCGGCACGGTGGTCGGCCAGCGCGCGGACGTAGGCACGCGCCGCGTCGACGAGCTGCGCGTCGGTGACGGTGGGCATCCGACCCTAGATCCGCTCGATGATCGTGCCCGTCGAGAGGGCTCCGCCGGCGCACATCGTGATGAGCGCGGTGGACTTGTCGGTGCGCTCGAGTTCGTGCAGGGCCGTGGTGATCAGCCGGCTGCCGGTGCTCCCCACCGGATGGCCGAGGGCGATGGCGCCGCCGTTGACGTTGACGATGTCCATGTCGGGCTCGTGCACGCGGGCCCAGGACAGCACGACCGATGCGAACGCCTCGTTGATCTCGACGACGTCGATGTCGCCCATCTTCATGCCGGCCTTCTCGAGCACCTTCGTGGTCGACTGCACCGGACCGTCGAGGTGGTAGTAGGGCTCGGCGCCGACGAGCGCCTGGCTGACGATCCGGGCACGCGGACGCAATCCCAGCGCGCGGGCCTTGTCCTCGTCCATCCAGAGCACCGCGGCGGCGCCGTCGGAGATCTGCGACGAGGTCCCCGCGGTGTGGATGCCGCCCTCGATGACCGGCTTGAGCGACGCCAACCCCTCGAGCGTGGTGTCGCGCAAGCCCTGGTCCTTGGTGACCACGTGACGGTCACTGGTCGGCTGCTTGTTCTCGTCGAGGACCGGTGCCTCGATGCCGCTGATCTCGCGGTCGAAGCGGCCCTCGGCCCAGGCCTGGGCGGCCTTGCGCTGCGAGTCGAGGCCGAACTGGTCGATCTCCTCGCGGGTGATGCCGCGCCGCTTGGCGATGCGCTCGGCCGCCGTGAACTGGTCGGGCAGATCGATGTCCCACGACGCCGGGCGGATGATGCTGCGGTCCGGACCGGCGTTGGCGCCGAGCCCCACGCGGCTCATCGCCTCGATGCCGCAGGCGATGCCGACGTCGATGGCGCCGGCGGCGATCAATCCGGCGACCACGCCGTTGGCCTGCTGTCCGCTGCCGCACTGGCAGTCCACCGTCATCGCGCCGACGTGTTCGGGCAGACCGGCCACCAGCCACCCGACGCGGGTGATGTTGTTGGACTGCTCGCCGAACTGCGTGACGCAGCCGCCGACGACCTGTTCCACCTCGGCGGGGTCGATGCCGGCCCTCTCGACGAGGCCCCGCTGAGTGGCTCCCAGCAGCTCCGTGGCGTGCAGGCCGGACAACCATCCGTTGCGCTTGCCGATGGGGCTGCGGGTGGCTTCGACGATGACAGGGTTACCCATTCCGTCAGGCTAGAACACGTTTCATTACTCTGACAAGCAAGGGTGATGACCTGCCTTTCATCAGCCCAGAAGCCGTGTTTTACTGTGACTAGAACACGTTGCAAATCGAGGCGGGCCGCGGTGCCCGCCGGAAGGGCGACCACCCACATGATCCCCTCTGACTTCGACTTCCTGGACGCGACACTCAACCTCGAGCGGCTGCCCGTCGAGGAACTGGCGGAGCTGCGCGCGTCCGAGCCGATCCACTGGGTCGACGTGCCCGGTGGGACCGGCGGTTTCGGCGACAAGGGCTACTGGCTGGTGACCAAGCACGCGGACGTCAAGGAGGTGTCGAAGCGCAACGACGTGTTCGGCAGCTCGCCCGACGGTGCGATCCCGACGTGGCCGCAGGACATGACGCGCGACGCGATCGACCTGCAGAAGGCCGTGCTGTTGAACATGGACGCCCCCCAGCACACCCGGCTGCGGAAGATCATCTCCCGCGGGTTCACCCCGCGTGCGGTCGGACGGCTGGAGGAGGAACTGCGCAGCCGCGCCCAGCGGATCGCCGAGACCGCGGCCGCGGAGGGCACCGGCGACTTCGTCGAGCAGGTGTCCTGCGAGCTGCCGCTGCAGGCCATCGCCGGCCTACTGGGCGTGCCGCAGGAGGACCGCGACAAGCTGTTCCGCTGGTCGAACGAGATGACCGCCGGCGAGGATCCCGAATACGCCGACGTGGATCCCGCGATGTCGTCGTTCGAACTCATCACCTATGCGATGAAGATGGCCGAGGAGCGGTCCAAGAACCCGACCGACGACATCGTCACGCAGCTCATCGAGGCCGACGTGGAGGGCGAGAAGCTCTCCGACGACGAGTTCGGCTTCTTCGTCGTGATGCTCGCGGTGGCGGGCAACGAGACCACCCGCAACTCCATCACGCACGGCATGATCGCCTTCTCGCAGTTCCCCGAGCAGTGGGAGCTGTACAAGAAGGAGCGGCCCGGCACGGCGGCCGACGAGATCGTCCGCTGGGCGACGCCGGTGTCGGCCTTCCAGCGCACCGCGCTCGAGGACGTCGACCTCGGCGGCGTCCGCATCTCGAAGGGCCAGCGCGTCGTGATGTCCTACCGCTCGGCGAACTTCGACGAAGAGGTCTTCGACGAGCCGCACCAGTTCGACATCCTGCGCAGCCCCAACCCGCACGTCGGGTTCGGCGGCACGGGCGCGCACTACTGCATCGGCGCCAACCTGGCGCGCATGACGATCAACCTCATCTTCAACGCCGTGGCGGACGCGATGCCCGACCTGAAGCCAATCGGCGAGCCCGAGCGGTTGAAGTCCGGCTGGCTCAACGGCATCAAGCACTGGCAGGTGGACTACACCGGCAAGGGCGCGGTCACCGCGTAGGTCGGACCCAGGTCGAGACACCGGCGGATCAAGGAGGATTCGAGTGGACTTCAGCCCAGACGAAGGACAGCTGGCCGTCGCCGACGTGGTGACGTCGGCGCTCGGCCGGGAGAACAGCTGGCAGGGCCTGATCGATGGCGGTGTCCTCGGGTTCGGGGTTCCCGAGCGCCTCGGCGGCGACGGTCTCGGGCTGCCCGAGATCACCACGGCGCTGATGGAGATCGGCCGCCACGGGACCGTCAGTCCCGCCCTGGCGACCCTCGGCCTGGCGTTGCTTCCCCTGCTCGACGTCGCCTCCGCCGACCAGCAGGACCGCTACCTCGCCGGCGTCGGCTCCGGCGGTGCGCTGAGCGCTGCGCTCAACGAACCGGGCAGCTCGCTGCCCGACCGTCCCGCGACGTCGCTGAGCGAGGGCCGCCTCACCGGGACGAAGGTCGGCGTGCCGTATGCCGAGCAAGCCGCCTACCTGGTGGTGACGACGGCCGCCGGCGTGGCCGTGGTGGCGCCGACGGCCGAGGGCGTGACGCTCACCAAGACACCGACGGCCAACGGGTCCGAGGAATACGTGGTGACCTTCGACGACGTCGCGGTATCCGACGCGGACGTGATCGCCGGTGACGACGCCGTGCGCCGCGTCAACCGGCTCGCGCTGGCGGCGACCGGCGCCTTCGCCGCGGGGTTGGTGGCGGGCGCGTTGCGGCTGACGGCCGACTACGTGTCCAACCGCCACCAGTTCGGCCGGCCCCTGTCGACGTTCCAGACCGTCGCGGCGCAACTCGCCGAGGTCTACATCGCCTCCCGCACCCTGACGCTGGCGGCGACCTCGGTCGCGTGGCGGCTTGCCGAGGGATGGGACGCCGACGCCGATCTCGACGTGCTCGGCTACTGGCTCACCTCGCAGGCGCCCCCGGTGATGCAGACGTGCCACCACCTGCACGGCGGCATGGGCATGGACATCACCTATCCCATGAACCGGTATTACTCGTCCATCAAGGACCTGACCCGACTGCTGGGCGGCCCGTCGCATCGCCTCGATCTGGTGGGGTCGGCGCTGGGCGGGGAGAGCCCCGAGGAACTCTCACTGGGCGAGCGAAGCGACGGGAGATAGGTCACGTGTTCATCGAACTGACTCCGGAGCAGCGGCAACTGCAAGCCGAACTGCGGCAGTACTTCTCGACCCTCATCTCGCCCGAGGAGGCGAAGGAGATGGAGGTCGACCGGCACGGCAAGGCCTACCGGGCGATCATCAAGCGGATGGGGTCCGACGGCAAGCTGGGCGTCGGCTGGCCGAAGAAGTTCGGCGGCCTGGGCTTCGGTCCCATCGAGCAGCAGATCTTCGTCAACGAGGCCGCGCGCGCCGACGTGCCGCTGCCCGCCGTGACGTTGCAGACCGTCGGACCCACCCTGCAGGTCTACGGCACGGAACTGCAGAAGAAGAAGTTCCTGCCGGGGATCCTCGCCGGTGAGATCCACTTCGCGATCGGCTACTCCGAACCGGAGGCCGGTACCGATCTCGCGTCGTTGCGCACCAGCGCCGTTCGGCGAAGCGATGAGGCCGGCGAGTATTACGTAGTCAACGGCCAGAAGATCTGGACCACCGGCGGCCACGACGCCGATTACCTGTGGCTCGCCGTGCGGACGGATCCGGAAGCCGTCAAGCACAAGGGCATCTCGATCCTCATCGTCGACACCACCGACCCCGGCTACTCCTGGACGCCGATCATCCTGTCCGACGGCGCCCACCACACCAACGCCACCTACTTCAACGACGTCCGCGTCCCCGCCGACATGCTGGTGGGCGAGGAGAACGGCGGATGGCGGCTGATCACCACGCAGCTCAACCACGAGCGCGTCATGCTGGGCCCGGCAGGCAAGGTGGCCAGCGTGTACGACCGCGTGCACGCCTGGGCGTCCAAGCCCGGCGGTGACGGCGTCACACCGCTCGACCACGACGACGTGAAGCGCCTGCTCGGCGAGATCAAGGCGATCTGGCGGATCAACGAGCTGCTCAACTGGCAGGTCGCTGCGGGCGGCGAGGAGATCAACGTCGCGGATGCGGCCGCCACCAAGGTGTTCGGCACCGAGCGGATCCAGAAGGTCGGCCGTCTCGCCGAGGAGGTCGTCGGCAAGTACGGCAATCCGGCCGAGCCCGAGACCGCCGAACTGCTGGAGTGGCTGGACAGTCAGACCAAGCGCAACCTCGTCATCACCTTCGGTGGCGGCGTCAACGAGGTGATGCGGGAGATGATCGCCGCGGCGGGCCTGAAGGTGCCGAGGGTGCCGCGGTGACCGCCTCTTCCGCCGCGGATCTGCGGCCGGACATCGAGAAGATCACCGCCGAGGGCAGGAGCGCGCCGCGCACCGGCCGCGACCCGGTCAACCGCCCGATGATCCACCACTGGGTCGACGCCCTCGGTGACCGCAACCCGATCTACGTCGACGAGGAGGCGGCCCGCGCCGCAGGGCATCCGGGCATCGTCGCACCGCCGGCGATGATCCAGGTGTGGACGATGGGCGGTCTCGGTGAGGGGCGATCGGACGACGATCCGTTGTCGAAGATGATGCAGTTGTTCGACGACGCCGGTTACGTGGGCGTCGTGGCCACCAACTGCGAGCAGACCTACCACCGGTATCTGCAGCCGGGCGAGGAACTGACCATCCACGCCGAGATCACCGACGTGGTGGGGCCGAAGCAGACGGCGCTGGGCGAGGGTTACTTCATCAACCAACTGATCACCTGGACGGTCGACGAGGGTGAGACCGTCGCCGAGATGAATTGGCGCATCATGAAGTTCGCTCCGCGTGCGGCGGCGAAACCGGAGGTGCCCGACGACCTCGATCCCGACCTGCTGATGCGTCCGGCCTCGTCGAAGGACACCCAGTTCTTCTGGGATGGCGTCAACGCCCACGAACTGCGGATCCAACGCCGCTCCGACGGAACGCTGCAACACCCGCCGGTTCCCGCGGTCTGGCAGGACAGCCAGGCACCGATCGACTACGTCGTGTCCTCCGGCACCGGGACCGTGTTCAGCTACGTCGTGCATCACGCGCCGAAGGTCCCGGGCCGCAGCCTGCCGTTCGTCGTTGCACTGGTCGAACTGGAGGAGGGCGTACGGATGCTCGGCGAGCTACGCGGTGTCGAACCCGGCGACGTGACGATCGGCATGCCGGTGCGCGCAACCTATCTCGACTTCCCGGACAGTGACGTCAGCCCGGCCTGGACGCTGTACGCGTGGGAGGCGGCACGGTGAGCGCGCCGAGCATCGGGGTGGGCACCCAGCTGCCCGAACTCGAGATCTACGGTGACCCGACGTTCATCGTCTCGACGGCGATCGCCACCCGCGACTACCAGGACGTCCACCACGACCGGGACAAGGCGCAGGCGAAGGGGTCGAAGGACATCTTCGTCAACATCCTCACCGACACCGGTCTGGTGCAGCGCTACCTGACCGACTGGGCGGGCCCCGCGGCGCGGATCAAGTCGATCGGACTGCGCCTCGGCGTGCCGTGGTATGCCTACGACACGATCAGGTTCACCGGCGAGGTGACCGCCCTCGACGACGGTGTCGCCACCGTGAAGGTCGTCGGTGCGAACGGTCTCGGCAATCACGTCATCGCTACGGCCACTGTGGAATTGGGGGATCGGTGATGCTCTCCGGAAAGGCCGCGATCGCGGGCATCGGCGCCACGGATTTCTCCAAGGACTCCGGCCGCAGCGAGCTGCGCCTCGCCGCCGAGGCCGTGCTCGACGCGCTGGACGACGCCGGCCTGGCGCCGTCCGACGTCGACGGCCTGGTGACGTTCTCGATGGACTCGAATCTCGAGACGGCCGTGGCCCGTTCGACCGGGATCGGCGACCTGACGTTCTTCAGCCAGATCGGCTACGGCGGCGGCGCCGCAGCGGCCACCGTGCAGCAGGCCGCCCTTGCCGTCGCCACCGGCGTGGCCAGCGTGGTGGTGGCGTACCGGGCCTTCAACGAGCGCTCCGGGCACCGATTCGGGCAGGTGATGACCGGCCTCACCGTCAATGCGGACTCGCGCGGCGTCGAGTACAGCTGGTCCTACCCGCATGGGCTGAGCACGCCCGCGGCCTCGGTGGCGATGATCGCCCAGCGCTACATGCACGAATATGGTGCGACCAGTAAAGATTTTGGCGCCATCTCGGTGGCCGACCGCAAGCACGCCGCGAAGAACCCCAAGGCCTACTTCTACGAGAAGCCCATCACGATCGACGACCATCAGAACTCGCGGTGGATCGCCGAGCCGCTGCGGCTGCTGGATTGCTGTCAGGAGACCGACGGCGGGGTCGCGATCGTGGTCACCACGCCGGAGCGCGCCAAGGACCTCAAGCACCGGCCGGCCGTCATCGAGGGAGCCGCCCAGGCCGCCGGCGCCGACCAGTTCACCATGTATTCCTACTATCGCGAGGAACTCGGGTTGCCCGAGATGGGGCTGGTGGGCCGGCAGCTCTGGGACCAGAGCGGGTTGACGCCCGCGGACATCCAGACCGCGGTGCTCTACGACCACTTCACCCCGTACACCTTGATCCAGCTCGAGGAACTCGGCTTCTGCGGCCGGGGCGAGGCCAAGGACTTCATCGCCGACGGGGCGATCGAGATCGGTGGCCGGTTGCCGATCAACACCCACGGCGGGCAGCTCGGCGAGGCGTACATCCATGGCATGAACGGCATCGCCGAGGGCGTCCGTCAGCTGCGCGGGACGTCGGTCAACCAGGTGCCCGACGTCGAGCACGTCCTCGTCACGGCGGGGACGGGCGTGCCCACGTCCGGGCTGATCCTGGGCTGACCACCGCGGCGGGCGCCTCGAGAAGGTGCTGTTCCGCCCCGTCGACCGGCGGTAATCTCGACCGGAGACGACGAGGGGGACGTGTCATGGGACTGCAGCCCGACGTGAGCCCGTACGGCTCGCAGACGGTGATGGGGCCGGCCTGGCCCAACGTCGACGAGGACGCGTTGGCTGCCGCGGCGGCCCAGTACGAGGCGTTCGCCACCAAGCTGACCGGCTCGGTGGTGCCGCTGCAGCAGAGCCAGCTCGCATCGCTGTCGGAGAAGTGGACCGGCGGGGGAGCGACCGCCGCCGCGGGGGAGGCCACCAGCATCATCGGCGGGCACGAGGCCAATGCCGCCCAGGCGGCGGCGATAGCACTGAAGCTGCGCAGCATGGAGGTCGCCGTCGCCAGGACCAAGGCCTTGGTGAACGCGACGGCGATGGAGACGCAGCGCGAATGCGAGGCGATTCAGGCGATGCCGGTGAGCAACACCGCGGAGCTGATTCAGAGCCGGCTCAAGATGGGGCTGGCGCAGAACACCGCCTACGTCAACGCGAACGCGACCGAGCTGGCCGGCAACCTCGGCACGCAGCCGACGCTGGCGTCGCAGACAGCCGGCCAGGCCGCGAGCGGCGGTCAGGGATCGCAGCAGGCCATGCAGATGATGATGCAGCTGGCGTCCATGGCGGCCCAGCTCCCGCAGCAGCTCGCCGGCATGGTGACCCAGGCGCCGCAGCAGTTGATGCAGCCGCTGCAGCAGCTCGCCCAGCCGCTGCAGCAGCTCACGTCGATGTTCGGCGGCGGCAAGGGTGGCGCCGGCGGACTGGGGACGATGCCCTTCGCCGCATTCTCCAACCATCCGCTCGCCGGTGGTTCCGGCGCGGGCAGCGGAGCCGGTCTGGTCAAGGCGGCCTCGCTGCCGGGCTCGGGCGGTGTCGGGGCGCAGACTCCGCTGATGGCGGCGCTGGTGCGCGCCTCCCCGCAGCCGTCCGCGACGGCCGGTGGCGCCGCGAGTGCGGCGATGGGTGGCGTCGCGCCGGTGGCGGCGGGCATGGGTGGCAGCGGCATGGGGATGATGCCGCACCGGGGCGAGACCGGTGGCGGGACCGCCGCGTCCCTCGCGCCGCCACCCGATCTGGAGTACGACCTGGGGGAGGACGACGATGACGACTGGTGATTCGGGCCGCGCGCCTACGGGCGGCGAGGTGGGCCCGCGATGACGTTGGAGAAGCCGGAGGGCATCAGCTGGAACCCTGCGACGGTCGAGATGCCGCCCGTTCCCACGCTGCCGCCGGGCGCGGATGCGATGAGCATGACCATCGCCGCCGTGCTGCCGACGCTGGCGGCACCGCTGGCCGCGAGCGTCGCCTCGCTGCAGGCGAAGGAGTCGACGTTCTCCGGGAAGGTCGGCGCCGCGCAGGCGGCCTACCAGAACGCCGACGACTCCGGGGGCCAGTCCGTGGGCCAGATCGGCGGCATGCTCTCGCAGATGGGGCAAATGGCGCAGCAGGCCGGACAGCAGGCGGCCGGTGCTGCGGGCGGTGGAGGCGGAGGCGGCGGCGGTTTCGGGCAACTGATGCAGCAGGCCATGCAGGGCGTGCAGCAGGTACAGGGCATCGCTGCGCAGACGGGCGGCGCCCAGCACGGCGCCGCTCAACCCGCCGCACAGGCCGGTGGTGCGCAGCCTGGCGGCGCCCAGCCTGGCAGCTCCCAATCCGGTGGCGGCCCCGCGGCTGCGCCCGGAGAACGCCGTGTGGAGGACGTCCGGGCCCCGGAGGGTGAGGACCGCGGCCGCGAGGAGCGCGAGCGCCGGGAGGACGAACGCCGGGACGGCGAACGCGCGCCGCTGGCGGCGCCGCCACCGGCGGCCGCAGCAGGACCCGCCTCTGGCGCGCAGACCGGCACGGCGCCGGTGGGACCGCCCCACCACCTCCGCGACGGCGCCGAGGACCTCGCCCGCCGGATGTAGTGCCGCAGCGGCACGTCCGGCGGGAACGTGGCCGCGCCGGATGCCCTTGACCACTACGCTCGTTGGGGCAACCTCGACGTGCCGACGCGGCTCGTGAGGGACTGCGACGAGTCAGGAGCAGCGACGTGACCGCCAGCGACACCACGGGGCCGACCCCCGAGGACGGGCGCAACGACGTGCATCCCAACAACGACGTGCATCCCCACAACGATGTGCATCCCACCGACGGACAACCCAACGACGGCCTGCATCCCACCGACGGACAACCCAACGACGGCGCACGCCCCAACGACGTGCATCCCAACTACACCGGACCGCTGCGCGTTCCGACGCCACCGCCCGCCGAGGCCGCACCCGCCGAGCATCCGTCCGGGCCGTTCCGCCCGGTCGAGCAGCACGACGAGGGCCCGTGGTCGGGCGGTTTCGCGCCACCGCCGGTGATTCCGCGGCAGCGGCCCGTGCGGGCGACCCCGCGACTTCCGTTGCGGGCCATGGCGATCGGAGCGGCCGTCGTCCTCGTGGTCGGCGGGCTCGGCTGGTGGGCGCTGAGCGCCTCGGACGGCGCCGCGCCGCCGGGCGAACCCGCCCCGACGACCGCCGCGCCGTCGGAGGCCGACGCGCGTGCCACGCTGCGCGGCCTTCTCCCGCCCGGGTACTCGGACGCGGCGTGCGAGGCCGTGTCGACCCCGAAGGGCGCGGTCGCGAAGTTCGGCTGTGAACGCAACGCCGATCCGGGCGGACCGCCCCTGGCCACGTACACGCTGCTGCCGGACGACGCGGCCGTGACGCGGGCGTTCGACGACGTCGTGAAGGCGTCGACGGTGGTCACCTGTCCCGGGAACATCCAGTCGCCCGGTCCGTGGCGGCGCAACGCCACGCCCGACGTGGTGGCAGGCACGCTCTTCTGCGGATACCAGCGCGACCTGCCGACCGTGGCATGGACCAACGACGCCGAACGCGTCGTCAGCGCCGTCCGCGGTGACGCGACGGGTCCCAACCTCGAGCAGTTGTACCGCTGGTGGTCCTCGCACTCCTGACCGGACCGCACCCCCGGACGTGACGAGGGCCGCCGACCCTCGGTCGACGGCCCTCGAACCGTTGTCACGTCAGCGCGGCGGTGGCGGCGCGATCACCGTGGTCGTCGGTGCGGCCGGATCGACCGGCGTGCCCGCCGACACCGGTGTGCCGGTGGCACCCGCCGGCGGCGCGGCCGGTGCCGCAGTGGCCGGAACGGCGGCCGGCTGCGGCGCGACCGGCGTGGCCACCGGAGTGCCCGCGCTTCCCGCGGGCAGTGGCGTACCGGCGCTGCCTGCGGGCAGCGGCGTGCCCGAGCTGCCCTCGGGCAGCGGCGTGCCCGAGCTGCCCTCCGGCAGCGGCGTGCCCGAGCTGCCTTCGGGCAGCGGTGCCCCGGGCACGCGGTTGGTGCTGGCGGGCAGCGGTGCGCCCTCGGTGGCCGACGGCGTACCCGCGGGCACCGCAGCCGGTGCTGCCGGCGGAACCTCGGCGTCGGTCGCGGACGCCGCCGGGGTCGAGGCCGGCGCTGCCGAGGTCTGGCCGCCGCGCGACGACGGGTAGGACGACGATGATCCGGTGCCGCTCGACCGCGGCGGCGGAGCAGGGGTCCACACCAGCAGATCGGTGCCGCCGGCGTTGTAGACGACGCTGTCCGGCTGCGCGCCGGTCACGTCGAAGTAGATCTTGCCGCTGGTCGTCTGACCCTGCTGCAGCGTCGACGGATTGACGCCCTGCGGCGTCGCGACGCCGAACAGCGCGCGGTAGGTCTCGCCGTCCGCGGCCCGGGCGTTGAAGTTCGACACGATGGGCGTCACGCCGCCCTGGATGGCCTCGTCGGTCGCGGTGACCTCCCATAGCGTCCCGGCGACGGGGTAGGGGATGGTGTCCGAACTCTGCTTCAGTCCACTGACCGTCCAGCCCTGGACGACGTTGCCGTCGACCAGCTTTCCCTGCGAGCCGATGGGTTGCGTCGTGGCGTCCTCGGCGGCGGCGATACCGGCGCCTGCAACCGCGATCGCTCCTGCGGCCATGGCCGCTGCGGCCAGCCTGGTGACGGTCGTCCTGGCGTTGATGGTCTTCACGTGTCGTGCCCTCCTACATCGCTCATCGATTGGCGGCATCCCCCGACGGGATGGTCACGTCGCCGAAAGTAACAGTCGGCTGCTCCGGCTTGGGAACACTCGTGTATTCCCTAGCAGCGCGCATCGAACCGCCCGGCGCGCGTGGTCGCTGCGTTCGGTGCCTGCCCCGCGGCCCAGCAGTATGCGTGCACGCACGGCGCCCGACGCGTCGTGCGTCGCTCGACGGGTTGGCTCGGCAAACATGACGGCATGCTCAATGGGCAATCCGGTCCCTCCGCGCACCGCACCGCGGAGGTAGTCGACCCAGTGCCGCGTGATTCCCTGGATGTGGGACCTTGGCAGCCCGTCCAGACGTCCTCTTAGCGATGTTGACGCCATTGCCTATAACAAAAACGCAATACGGAAACCGCAGTTCACAGTGCTAATTGCGCCAACCAAACACTTTGCGCTTGCCCTTGGCGGCTAACCATCGCATAATGATCACCGCATCCAGTTGAGGCAAGGCTTGGTCCTCGGAGATGCCGACGTTTCCGAGGAAGGCCATCGTGCACACGACGCAGCGAGAATGCGCCCACCGTGCATGGTCGTGCGCTTTTCGCAAATTCCATACCCAGTCTTGTCGCAACCCGAGGTTCCGATGCACGTGACCGGTACCGATGAGCGTGGTCACGCGACGCCGCCGAGGGGCGGAGCCCACCGGGCCAAGCGCTCCGCGCAGCCCGAACGGAAAGTCCAGTCACTGCGCGTCGGCGCAGGGGCGCAGGTCCTGCCGCTCGCGGTCAGCTACGGAATCAACCTGCTGGCCACGCCCTTCGTCGTCAGCCAGCTGGGCCTACGGGACTTCGGCGTGTGGGCGATGACCGGCGCGATCGCGCAGTACGCGACGCTCCTCGACCTCGGGGCCGCGCGTGCCGCCAATCGCTTCGTCGCGCTGTTCCACGCGCGGGGCGACGCCGAACGCGAACGCACCGTCGTCGGCATCTGCGTCGCCGTCGCCGTGGGACTCGGTGCGGTCCTCACCGCGGTCGCGCTGCTGACCGTCGGGCCCGCCGAGCACGTCCTGCGCACGGGTGATCAGAACCTGGTCCGAACACTGCTCCTGTGCTCCACGGCGATCCTGACCTGCGGGCTGCTGGCCCGGGTGCTGGCCGGCGCCTCCTTCGGGCGCGGACGTCAGCTGCCGCCCAACATCGGCTTGGCCGTCCTGGGCGTGACGCAGGTACTCGGCGGTGTCATCGCGCTCATCGTCTCACCGTCGCTGTACCACTACGCGATCGGTGCCGTCATCGGCGCCGCCGTCGGGCTGTGCGCCGTCGTGCTGATCATCGTGGTGGACGAAGGCGGGCTCACGATCGGCCGTCCGCGGCGGGCACTCGCGCGGGAGGTCATCGCCTTCGGCGTGCACAGTCAACTGGCCGGCGCCACCGACGTCGTCCTGTTCCAGTCCGGGAAGTTGATCGCGGGCGTCGTCCTCGGACCCGCCGCCGCCGGAGCGTACGACCTCGGCATCCGCCTGATTCAGGGTGTGCAGGCCTTCGGCGGAGCGGTCGCGGTCGCGATCAACACCCACCTGACACGCATCTACGCCACCGACGGCATGGCGGGGATCCGCAGCCAGTACGACCGGCTGTCCCGCACCTGTGCGGCCGTCGTGATGTTCCCGCCCCTGCTCCTCGCGGCGACGGCGTTCTCCGCGGTCCCGCTCTGGCTCGACGGCGGTCACGGTGAGGTGCTGGCGGTGGCCGGCATGTTGGCCGTCGGCATCGCCGTCAACGTGGCGACGGCAGTGACCAGCGCGATCATGTACGCCATCGGCCGGCCGGGACTGATCGGCCTGTGGGGCGCCGGGTACGCGGGATCGTCGGTTGCGGTGGCGATCCCGCTCACCATGGCGTTCGGCTTCACCGGTCTGGTCACCGCGTACGCGTGCTGGATCCCGCTCGGCAACGTGCTGGGGGTCTGGTTCCTGCAGTCTCGCGTCGACATTCCGATGAGGTCCTTCTTCCGCGCGACCCTGGGCCCGTTCGCGGTGGGGCTCGTCGCGGTGGCAATCGCCCTGCCGATCGGCGTCCTCACCGCACCGGCCGACCGCGCCGACGCCGTGTTGCCGTTCCTCGCGTCGGCCGTCGTCTTCTGTCTCGTCTACCTCGGGGCATCGCCGTGGTTCGGCTACCTGCCCACCGGACGCCTTCGCGCGCTCCTGCGGCGCGGCACACCCCGTGCGGGGACCGACGACGCGGCGAACGGGGCCGCACGGGAGGAGGTGCTCGATGCGGCGCGTTGACGACACTCTCCTCACCGAACCCCGCACAGGCACGTTCCGGCGACAGGCGCCGATGTTGTTGAACGTCAACAACTATCACTTCCGCGGTGGCGGCGCGGACGGCGTATACCTCGACCACGCGGCCCTGATGGAACGGGCAGGCTGGCGCTGCGGCTACTTCTCGATGCGGCACGCCCGCAACGAGCCGACGCCGTGGAGCAGGTACTTCGTCGACGAACTCGAATTTCGCGGCGACTACCCGCCGGCGCAGCGGATGAAGATGGCGGCCAAGGCGGTCTACTCCTTCGAGGCGCAGCGCAAGCTGCGGTCGCTGCTGTCCGACGCGCGCCCCGACGTCGCGCACCTGCACAACGTCTATCACCACCTCTCGCCGTCGATCCTCTCGGTGCTCACCGAGCACGAGATCCCCACCGTGCTCACGGCCCACGACCTGAAGATCGCCTGCCCCAACTACAAGATGCTCGACCGCGAGGGCATCTGCGAACGCTGCAAGACCGGTTCGGTCATCAACGTCGTCCGGCGGCGCTGCGTGCAGAACTCGCTGGCGGCTAGCGTGGTGGTCGCGGCCGAGAGCGCGCTGCAACGCTCCATGCAGACCTACCGGCGGAACGTGGCCGCGGTCATCGTGCCCAGCCGCTTCTACGTCGAGAAGTTCGTCGAATGGGGCTGGCCCCGTGAACGTCTGGTGCACATCCCCAACTTCATCGATGCGTCGTGGTTCACCCCCGGGTACGAACCGGGTGACTACTTCCTCTACTTCGGCCGGCTGGCCGACGAGAAGGGGGTGGCGACGCTGCTGCGCGCCGCCGCCTCGGCCGGCGTGCGCCTCGTCGTCGCCGGAACCGGTCCCGCCGAGGACGAGCTGCGTTCCCTGGCCACCCGATTGGGCGGTGACGTCACGTTCGTCGGCTTCCGCACCGGTGACGCCCTGCACGACCTCGTTCGCGGATCGCGTGCCGTGGTGCTGCCGTCGGAGTGGTACGAGAACGCGCCGCTGAGTGCGCTGGAGGGCTTCGCCATGGGCAAGCCGCTGATCGGAGCCCGGATCGGCGGCATCCCGGAGACCATCGTCGAGGACGTCAACGGCTGGACCTTCGCCTCCGGCGACGTCGCCGACCTCGCGGACGTGCTGTCTCGGGTCGACGCCACCCCGGACGCCGTCATCGCCGAACGCGGCAGGGCTGCACGCGAACTGGTTCGACAGCGCTTCGACCCGCACACCTACGTCGAGCGCGTGTCAGCGCTCTACCAACGGCTGGGCGTCCCGACGACGACGTCGTCGACGGGGATGCCGACGAGAACCACGACAATGGAGGGAAACGGATGAGGATCTACATCGCCGGCAGCGGCGGAATGCTCGGGGAAGCGATGCATCGCGTCCTCTCGGCGCGCCACGAGGTCGCCTGCACGGACATCGACCTGAATGCACCGTGGCTCGACTACTGCGACTTCCGCGACTTCGCCGGCTACAAGGAGTCGGTCGAGCGCTTCGCGCCGGACATGCTGTTCCATCTCGGCGCGCACACCGATCTCGAGTACTGCGAACGCAACGCCGACGACGCCTACCGGACCAACACCCTGGCGGTCGAGCACGCGGCGACGCTCGCCAACGCCCACGGCATCCCGCTCGTCTACATTTCGACCGCCGGCATCTTCGACGGCGAGAAGCAGCTCTACGATGACTGGGACACCCCCGCACCGCTCGGTGTCTACGCCCGCAGCAAGCACCTCGGCGAGATCCTCGTGCAGCGCCGCGTCGACCGGCACTTCATCTGCCGTGCCGGCTGGATGATGGGCGGGGGACCGGCCAAGGACAAGAAGTTCATCGGGAAGCTGATGCGGCAGTTGGCATCTGGTGCGGAGGTGCTCAACGTCGTCGACGACAAGCTCGGTACGCCCACCTACACCGTCGACTTCGCCCGCAACCTCGAGACCCTGATCGGCACCGAGTACTACGGTCTGTACAACATGGTGTGCGGCGGCGAGACGGGCCGCTTCGAGGTGGCGCAGGAGTTGGTCTCGATCCTCGGACTCGAGGACGTCGTCGAGGTCCGCGCGGTCAGTTCGGACTTCTTCGCCCGCGACTACTTCGCGCCCCGGCCGCCGTGCGAGCGCCTGGTGAACAACAAGCTGAACCTGCGGGGCCTCAACCAGATGCGGGACTGGCGCGTCGCCCTCGAGGACTACGTCTCCGACTACTACGCCGACTACGCCGCGTCGTTCGCGCCCGCGTACCGGGTGGGACTCAAGGCGAGCTGATGAGACCCCTGCGCATCGCTGCGTTCGGCTTCCGCAGCTACCCGCCGCGCGAGGGGAGCGCGGGTGCGGACAAGTTCGCGTACGAACTCCTGCCCCGCCTCGCCGCGCGCGGTCACGAGGTCATCGCCTACGAGCGGCTCTATCCGGGAATGGCGGAGAACCCGGAGACCTCGATCGACGGCGTCGAGGTGCGCTCCTTCCGCACGACGGCGCGCAGCGGGTTCGACACCGTCCTGCACTCGGCCCAGGTGACGTACGACATCATCCGGCACGACCGTGCCGACGTCGTCCACATCCAGAACGGCGGCAACAGCATCTTCGGCGCCATCCTCCGGATGTTCGGCAAGAAGACGTTCCTCAGCCAGGACGGCCTGGACTGGGAGCGCGAGAAGTGGCCGTGGTACGCCAAGCTGTACCTCTGGCTGTCGTCGATGCTGACAGCGCACGTGCACAGCGCCGTCATCTTCGACAACGTCTATGCCCGGCAGGCCTTCGAGACGCGGTTCGGCAAGAAGTACGACTTCGTCCCCTTCGGTGCCGACGTCAAGTACGACGAGGACGCCGAGCGCGTGCTCGAGCGGCTGGGCCTGCAGCGCGGGGAGTACTTCCTCTTCGTCGGCCGCTTCATCGTGGACAAGGGTCTGCACTGGCTCGTCCCCGCCTTCGAAGCGCTCGCCACCGACAAGAAGCTGGTCCTCGTCGGCGGGTCGCCCAATCCGTCGAGTTACGAGGCGGAGATCAAGAGCACCACCGATCCGCGCATCGTGTTCGCGGGCTTCCTCTACGGCCCCGAGGTGCATGCGCTGATGCGCCATGCGCACGCCTACGTTCAGCCCTCGGCGATCGAGGGACTCTCGCCGGTGATCCTCGAGGCCAGCTTCGTCGGCGCGCCCATCGTGTGCAGCGACATCCCGCAGAACCGCTACGGCATCGCCGAGCACGGCACCTACTTCGCGACGGGCGACGTCGATGAACTCACCGCCGCGCTGCGGTGGACGCTCGACGAACCCGAGCTGTTGGCGCAACGCGCGGCCGAGGGATCCCGCCACGTCGCCCGCGAATTCAGTTGGGACACTGCGGTCGACCGGCATCTCGAGATCTTCGGCCGCCACCGCTGATGGATTCGACACCCTGGGCGGTCCTCGTGGTCGCCTACCGCTCGGCCGACCTGCTCGAGACCTGCCTGACGTCCGTCGAGCGGTACCTGCCGGACGCCGAGGTCCACGTCTGGGACAACTCCGGTCCCGGCCACGACGCCGTGCGGGGGCTGGCGCGCCGGATGCCCGCGGTGCACTGGTACCTCGGCGGTGACAACATCGGCTTCGCTGCAGCGGTCAACGCGCTGGCTTCCCAGGTGCCCGGACGCGATCTGCTCCTGCTGAACCCGGACGCCGAGCTGCTGGGACCGCTGACCGGAACCCGTACGGCGCTGCTCGATCCCCGGGTCGCCGCCGCGGCGCCGATGACGTCGGAGCCGCCACTCGACAGCTCGCGGGCGCACCGTCCGTGGGACGTTGCGCACCGGCGTCGCACGCTGGTCAATTCGCTCGGCGAGATGGCCATCGCCGCCGAGCGCACCCGCGGCACCCCGCTGTCTAACCTCTACCGTCACCGGCCCGACGACGTCGATGGCTACCTGACGGGTGCGTGCCTCGCCATCCGCCGCGACGCCTGGGATTCCCTCGGACCGTTCGACGAGGAGTTCTTCCTCTACGGCGAGGAGGCGGACTGGCAGGGCCGCGCCATCGCGGCGGGCCGGCGGGTGCGATTGGTGGACGAGATCGGCATCCGGCACTCCGCGCGCGGGACCGTCGCCGGTGACACCGCGGCATCGCAACGGTCCTGGGACCTGGTGACGGCGAGCTTCGCGCTACAACTCGAGCGGCGCCGGGGACACCTCGTGGCCGAGGTGTTCCTGGCGGGCTGCCATGTCATCGCCGCGGTCAAGGCGCTGCTCGGCCGCCGTCGCGGCCACGGCGCACCGTCGGACGTCGTGCTCACCGTCGACGACGCACGGTCGCCGTCGACGGCCGCGGTGGTGGCACTCGCGGGCCGGCTGGCGGATGGTGGCCGGGCGGTGACGGTCGTATCGATGGAGCGGCTCGGCACGCTGCCCCGCGATCTTCCGCCGTCGGTCCGCCTGCTGCGCCGGCCGTGGTGGTGGGCGCGCACGTGGCCGGGGGACCGCACGGCCGTGCTGGTGACCGGAACGTCGCGCCGCGAGGCGCGCTTCGCCCGCCTCTACCGCGTCGGTCGCCGTGCGGCAGCCGCGCACGCCGACGGCGGCGTCGACGGCGTCCTGCGCGCGCTGCACGACGTCGACGCACGAGACCTGGAGGCCATCTGATGCGGGTCCTCTACCTGTCGCCGTGGCTGCGGCCCATCGCGCGCGTGCACGCCGAGAACCTGCGCGCACTCAGCGCCGACGTCCGGCTCGTCACGAGCGACCTGCACTTCGAATCCGACGCGGCACGACCGTACGAGACCGTGCTGCTCGGCAGGCCCATCCCGTGGGCGGGCTGGCGGTCCTGGTTCGCGGCCTACCGCGAGGCGAGGCGGTTCGCGCCGGACGTCGTGATCACCGAGATGCTCCGCGATCCGCGGTGGCGACTCCTGGCCCGGCTGGCGCCGCGCGTCCGGATGGTGCACGACGACAGGCCGCACGACGCCACGCACGTCGCCCCGTGGTGGAACCGCTGGTTCTTCGACCGCTGGGACGAGAAGGCGGACGCAACAATCGTGTTCAGCCGGTACGTCGCCGCGAGCCTGGCGGCCCAGCACCGCGACGCCCGCCCGATCCACGTGGCTCCGCTGATCAGCGACCTCGACCCGGACCTGGTCCCCGACGTGGTGCCCGCATCTTCGCGGCGGAACTTCCTGCTCATCGGCAGGCAGAAGCCGTACAAGAATCACGCCGTCGTGTTCGCCGCCTGGGAGGCGCACGTACGCGGACCCGCCTGGCAGGGTGACGAACTGGTCCTGCTGGGCGACGGCGAGATCGAGGTGGCGCTGCCGCCGCACGCCCGGTGGGTCCGCGACGAGTTCCGGTACTCGGACATCGTCGGTGAGATCGCCCGCGCCAAGGGCGCCGTCGCGCACTGCCGGAGCGCATCGCAGAGCGGCGTACAGGTGCTGGCGATGCAGCTCGGCGTCCCGACGGTGGTCTCCGACTCGGGCGGCCTGCCCGAATACCAGCCGCCCGGCGTCGCGGTCACCGGCGTCGACGACGTCGCCGGCCTGACGCGGGTCTTCGACCAGCTGGCCACTCCCGAAGAGGCTGCGTTGCAGGGCAAGGCCGCCAGGGAACACCACGACGAGGTCTGTGACCCCCGCCGCGCCGCCGGCCGCCTGCTGGAAATCCTCCAGGACGTGACCAGCCGACCCTGATCGAGGACAATGTCGGCGACGGCAGGCCCAGCCCCGTCCGCCCCTTCTCCCCGGCACGACGGATGGACGCATGCCCTTCTCCCTCACCTCGCGCTCCCGCACGCGTCGGCGCGCTGTCGCGATGGCGCTCGCCGCGGTGATCGCGCTCGGTGGCGTCCTGGTCGTCGTCGGCATGACGCGCAGCCCCGAGCCCGCTGCGCCGGGGTTCGCGGCACCCGCCCCGCGGCCCCCGGCGCTGCCGGTGGGCCGCAGGGCCTTCTTCGTGTCCCCGCGGGGGGACGATGCCGGCCCCGGCACGCTCACCAGACCGTGGCGCTCGATCGACCGGGCCATGAAGCAGCGCTACGTGGCAGGCGACCAGCTGCTGTTCCAGCGTGGCGGGGAGTACTTCGGCACCATCGACACCACGCCGGTCCCGAACGGTGCGCGCCGCCTGTACATCGGCGCCTACGGCGAGGGTCCGCGGCCCGTCCTCACCAACGCCTACGTGCTGCGGAACCCGTCGGCGTGGCGCCAGACGTCACGCGGTGTGTGGCGCCTGGACCTGTCGGACCCGGCCTCGCACGGCGGCTGGACGTCGCGGACGGCCAACATCGGCTTCCTGCGCACCGGCGACGCGATCCACGGCGCCAAGAAGGCGTCGCCGAGGGACCTGCGGTCACCGTGGGACTTCTTCGACGACGGCCGGGCGCTCTTCGTGCGGTCGAACGGCAATCCCAGCGTGCTCGCGCCCGATCTGCGCGCCGCGCCGAACGCCGTACTGATCAGCGCGCACTCCAACACCGAGATCGGCGGACTGGAACTGACGGACTGCGGCGGCCACGCGATCCGCGGTGCGGGCCCGCCCGTGCGGAACGTCCACGTGGTGGACAACGAGATCCACCGGATCGGCGGGTCGTTCCTCATCGGGTACGCCAACGACCGCGTGCGGTACGGCAACGCCGTCGAGTGCTTCGATTCGAGTGCGAACTGGCTGGTGTGGGGCAACGAGGTGCACGACGTGTACGACACCGCCTTCACCTGCCAGGGCTCCGGCACCTGGTCGGACATCCGGGTGACGGAGAACCACTTCTGGCAGAATTCGCACACCATCGAGTTCTGGTCGGAGGCGCCGGGCAACGGTTTCCGGCGCGTCCTGATCGACCACAACCGGTTCGACGACGGCGGCGGCGGATGGGGTGCCACGGTCCGTCCCGACCGGGCCAACCTCTCGCAGTTCACGTCCTACGGGTGGGACCTGCCCGCGGACATCCTGCTGACCGACAATCGGATCACACGGGCCCACGGCGCGTACGCGTACTTCGCCCCGGAGATCGGTGATCCCGAGGGATGGGTGTTCGCGGACAACGACATTCGGCTCGACGCGGGCACTCTCATGCAGTTCGGCCAGCCGCAGACCATCGCGCAGGCCGCCGCGTGGGCGGCGCGTCACGGCACCGAGCGCGGCTCGCGCTTCACCGTCCTCACCAGACCCTGACGCACCGGCGCCGCTCGTGGCGGCGGCTGCTCCGACGTGCCGACAGCCAACCCGGCGGAGTGCGTGGTCACAGCCGTTGACCAGGATCACGTGCTTGCTATGTCGACTACAGCAAACTGGCTAGCTCCAGTCTGGCGTGTTATCGTCGGGTCGCGGCGGGGAGGCCGCGTCGATCGTCGTACTGGAGGACCATGAGTCTCGATACGTTGTGGCGTCGGCTGGTGCGGCGACGCATCATCCTGGCCCTCGTCGTCGTCTGCGCAGCTCTCGCCGGGTACTTCGGCTACCACAGCGCGAGTGGTGAAGCGCAGAGCGAGGTGTCGATGCTGGTGGTGCCGCCGTGGTACCTCGAAGACGAGAAGATGCCGAACCCGATGCTCAACCTGACCGAGCGGACGACCCAGCTGGCAAGCACGCTGGTCGTTGCGCTGCAGGGCAGGGACACGGCGGCCTTCGTCGACGGTGCCGGCGCCACCGGATACACGGTGACCAACCTGCGCGACAACCTCCGCTTCCCGGAGCCCACGTCGGTCATCCAGGTCGTCGTGACCGGGCCGGATCAGCAGACGGCGCATGCCGGCGCCGAGCGGCTCGTCGTCAAGGCGGGTCAGGTGCTGACCGCCATGCAGATCGAGGCGGCCGTGGGGCAGCCGACGGACATGGCCAAGCTGCAGGTGGTCGTTCCGCCGGAGGAGACGGTGTCCGCTCTCGGCAAGCAGCAGGTGCGCGCCGCGGCCGCCTTCGCCGCAGCCGTGCTACTCGCCGGAATCCTGCTGTGCCTGGCCATCGACGTCGTCCTCGAGCGGCGCCGGGCGCGTCGCCGACGGGGCGTCGCGGAGCCCGCGGACGGCGACGCGGCCACCGAGGAGTGGACCGGGCGGCACGCGGAGCTGTCCTCGGCCGGCCCGACGCACCGCACGCCCTGACCATGTCCGTGTCCACGACCGCACCCGGTGCCCGCGCGGCGTACGACGGCGGTCCGCTGCCGGCGTCGTCTGCCGAAGGTGCCCGCGGTCGCGACGTCGGTTCGTGGATCCTCGCCGTCGCGGCGTTCGGGGTCGTTGCGTTGCGGCAGACCGACATCCTGCCGTTCGTGCCGCTCGGATTGAGCCCGGCGCGCTTCGTCCTGGTGGTGGGCGCCTGCCTGTGGGTGCTGACGCGGTTGTTCGGACAGCGCTCCCCGTACCGTCTCGGCGCGTTGGGCGCGATGCTCGCGCTCTATGCGCTGGCGCTCCTGTCGGCGTATGCGACCCAGATGACCCGGCCGACGAATGCGCCGAGCCTCGACGCGCTCCTCGTGGTCGACCTTCTGATGATCCTCGTCGTGCCGTTCGTGGTGACGGTGATCCACGACGTCGCGGGCCTGGTGCGCGTCATCAAGGGTCTGGTCGCCGGAGGTGTGGTGAGCGCTCTGCTCGCACTGCAGCAGAACGTCGCCGGCTCGGGAACTGCCGTGCACGTGCGGCTTCCGGGTTTGGTCGACGGTGCCGGTATCCCGTTCACGATCGACGACGTCTTCCGCGGCGGGATGGTGCGGGCGCAGGGCGGCGCGTCGCACCCGCTGGAGTTGGCGTGCGTGCTCACGATGCTGTTCCCACTGGCACTCGCGCTCGCGCTGAGCATGCGTGCCGCCGGGCGACGGTGGTGGCCCTGGGCCGTCGCGTCGGCCGTCATCGTCGCGGGCATCGCCGTGACGCTGGCACGTTCGGGTGTGATCGGCCTGCTGGTGGGCCTGGCGGTGTTGGCCGCCTACTGGCCGATCCGCCGGACGCTCGCCGCGCTCGCCGCGCTCGCCGCCACCATCACGCTCGCGGTCCTGCTGGACGTGCCCTTCCTCGGCTCCTATCTGACGATCTTCACCGCGGACAGCTCGGTCGAGCAGCGCGCCGCCGTGACGAGCGCCCTGCCCTTCGACATCACGCCGTTCGGGATGTACGCCCGGGTCACGGGGACGCCATCTCCCGGTGTCGACGTGCCGACGCTCGACGACCAGTACCTCAAGGCGCTGTCGGAGACGGGCGTGTTCGGAGTGACGGCCTACGTTGCGCTCATCGGCACGGCGACGGTACTGGCCTACCGCGCGTTCGCGCGGGCCCGCAACCGATCCCGGACGGGCGCCACCGATCCTCGGGCGCAGTTGTTCCTCGGTGTCGCGGCCGCGCTGGCCGCCTACGCGGTGGTCAGCATCTTCCTCGACACCGCCGGCTTCCTGCAGATCTGGACGCTCATGTGGTTGCTGATCGCCATGGCGGCGGTCACGCGGCGGCTCAGCGCGTCGTGAGGCGGCGCGCCAGCGCGCGCACCCGACGCCGTGCGCGCATCCGCTGACGCCGCACCGGCAGGAGGAGCCGGTCGGCGGCCATGCCCAGGCGGAACCCCGGCCGCGTCGGGTCGACGGCGCGGTAGCAGTGCGTCACGCCGCCGAGCGTGTCCGTCCGCACGAAGCCCGCAGCCCGCAACCGGTAGTCGAGGCCGACCGCGTCGGTCTGCAGGTGCCACTGGCTGCCGTGGTCGTCGGGCTCGCGAACGTCGAAGTTGGCCAACAGGTGCCCGCCGGTGCGGATCGCGCGGCGCAGGTCGCGCGCCGTCGCGTCGAAGTCGGTCACGTGCACCAGCGCGTCGAGCGCGGTGATGAAGTCGTAGGCCGCCGTGGGCAGTGCGCTCGTCGTCAGATCGATCTGGGCGGCGTGGTCACCGTGGCGTGCCAGGCGCCATCCGGCGAAGCGCAGCAGCGGCTCGGAGACGTCGGCCATCGCACTGCGGAAGCCGAGCCGTGTGAACAACTGGGCGGTGGTGCCCGTGCCGGAACCGAAGTCGAGATGGTCCGGCCCCGTGGCGTGCTCGGCTGCGAAGCGCGCGGCGAGCACCGACGCCGGGAAGCCGTGGCCAGTGGCCTGCAGGTAGGCGTACCACATGAGGTCGAAGGCCCAGGACTGCACGGACTGGTAGAAGTCCGCGACGCCCGCCGAGGTCGAACGGTCCGCCGAGTTCCACTCCTCGACGCTCCAGTCCTCCCAGTGCAGGCACCGCCGGAGGCACTCGTCGGGCGGGTAGCCGTGGTACTCGGACAATTCGCGCAGGATCGATTCGCGCATGCTCAGGCCGTCGACGACGAGCATCGAGCGGTACACCGCCATCTCGGCGCTCGCCTTCGTCGCTTCGGCGTCGGGATGCTCCCAGACGTCGGCGTACGGCTCGCCGGCCGGATCGGCGTGCAGGCCCTGCGAGGAGTGGACGGTCACGAGACCCGACGACCGGTCGTCAGGTGCCGAAGGTTCGCACCGAAACTCCGGATGCGCGTGCGGCGGCGCCCGGGCGGTGTCGCGGCAACGAGCTTCGGGATGGCGGCCGCGGTGCGGAACCACATCCTCAACGCCCTGCGGCGCAGTGCGGGGTCCAGATCGTCGGCGCGAACCAGGCTCGACAGCAGCCACAGTTTGTCGAGGTTGGTCGTGCCCGAGAACTGGTCGGTCGCGGAACCCTCGTGATGCCAGCGCACCGACAGTTCCTCCTCGACGAACGCCGCCTGGCTGCGGCACAGCACGCGCATCCAGGTGTCGATGTCCGACAACTGCGGCACCTCGGCCGGAAAGCCGCCGGCGCGCAGCACCGTCTCGCGACGCAACATGACCGCCGTCGGCTCGCCGATGGGATTGCCGTTGCCGCCGGCGTCGAGGTACCGGCGCACCAGATCGTGTCCGCGATTCGTCGGCTCGAGGGGTTGCAGCGGGCCGTCGAGCACCGCGTAGCGATCGCTCCACCCCGCGTTGGTCGTCACCACCCGTCGCCGTGCGAAGGCCAATCCCACACTCGGTGAGGCGAACACTGGCAGCAGGCGCTCGAGGCACGTGGGCAGTAGCCAGTCATCGCCACCGACGAACTGCACGAGGTCTCCGCGGGCGAGGTCGAGTGCCCGGTTGTGGTTTCCCACCATGCCGAGGTTGCGCTCGTTGCGGATGACGGTGACGCGCGGATCGTCGGCATAGGACGCGGCGACCTCGGCGGTGCCGTCGGTCGAGTGATCGTCGAGGACGAGGCAGTCGAAGTCGGCGTGCGTTTGGGCGAGCACGCTCTCGATGCTGCGGCCGATGGTGTCGACGCTGTTGAAGACCGGGATGCACACCGTGACGGTCATCCTGGACGGTGACGCATCCGGCGCGACGTCCCCGCGCTGATGCGGGGCGGCGTCGGTCGGCGAGCCACGGCCGATGGTTCGGGTCTGCACGGGTGCCGCCACGATCTTCTCCCTCGGTTGGATGCCGAGCCCCCCGGCGTTCGGCACAGCCAATTCTAAGGGGCCGACAGCGACGTCGCAATGTCGACGCCGAAGCATCCCCGAACGCAATCAAAAGTGCAGTTCAAACCACCAAGCGACTGTGCAAGTCAAGATCGAACGTTGATGCAACGTGTCGCTGTGATGCAAATCTAGCGAATTCCTCCATCGGAACCGTCGTCCCCCGGAGCGTGCCGAAGCGCCCGGCGCACACCCGCTTCCGACGTCTCGTACGCCAACCCGCAGGCACACCGCAGTTCGTCGGGCAGGCGCTCGCCGCACTCGCACACCCACCCCACGACGCGGGCGGGATTGCCGACCACCAGTGCGTGTGCCGGCACGTCCTTGGTCACCACCGCTCCGGCGCCGGTGAAGGCGAACTCTCCAATCGTGCTGCCGCACACGACGATCGTCCCCGCGCCCAGCGTCGCGCCTCGCCGCACGACGGTTGGCAGCAGTGCGTCGCCCGTGCGCGTGATCGCCGCGCGCGGGCGATGGTCGTTGGTGAAGATCACACCGGGCCCCAGGAAGACGTCGTCCTCGATCGTCACGCCCTCGAAGAGCAACACCCGATTCTTGATCGTCACGCGGTCGCCGACGGTCACGCCGTACTCCACGTAGGCGTGGTCGCACACGTTGCAGTCGCGGCCCACGCGAGCGCCTGGCAACACGTGAGCCCACGCCCAGATTCGCGTTCCGTCCCCGACGGTGCGACTTTCGCAAAGTCCAAGGGGGTGGCAGTAGACGCCGGTCGTCGCTGCGTACTGCATGTCGTACTCCTTGCGTGGTGAACGGTTTGAGCAGCTGAGAGGCGCTTACACCGGATTGGTGTTAGCATATCCTCTCGTCGACGCCTACGGTGACTCGACGCCAAGGAGCGAATCTAGCGAACATCGAGGTGATCGATGTGAACGGGGGCAGAGCATGAGGCGGCAATTTCGCGTCGCAGTGATCGGTGCAGGGTACTGGGGACCCAAGTTGGTGCGGAACTTTCGTAGTTCGCCCGACTGGGACCTGGTGGCGGTGTGCGATCTCGACGAGGGACGCGCCCGTCGGGTCGTGGGTGACCGGTCCACGGTGCACGTCGAGACGTCGGTGGAGCGCCTGCTCGCCCGCGACGACATCGACGCCGTGGCGATCGCCACCCCGGCGGAGAGTCATGCCGCTCTGGCGCTCGCCGCGTTCGACGCGGGCAAGCACGTCGTCGTGGAGAAGCCCTTGGCGCCCACGTCGGCCGAGGCGGCGCTGATGATCGAGGCCGGTGCGGCAGCGGGCCTGGTCCTCATGGTCGACCACACCTATTGCTACACACCAGCGGTCGAGTACATCCACGACATCATCGCCAAGGGCATCCTCGGGCACATCCTGTACGTCGACTCCACGCGCATCAACCTCGGGCTGGTGCAGCCCGACGTCGACGTGTTCTGGGATCTCGCCCCGCACGACCTGGCGATCCTGGACTACGCGCTGCCCGGCCGGCTGACCCCGGACCGGGTGTCCGCCACCGGTGCCGACCCGTTGAACGCGGGAAAGGCCTGCGTCGGCTACGCGACGATGGGTCTGGGCGGCCGAGGAGTGGCGCACGTCAACGTGAACTGGATGTCGCCGACCAAGATTCGCCGGATGGTCATCGGCGGCAGCCACCGCACGCTGGTCTGGGACGACCTCAATCCGCAGCAGCGCGTCGCCATCCACGACCGTGGGATCGACCTCGCCGCCAGCCGCGACGTCGGCGACGTCGACAAGCGCCGTGCGGCAGCGGTGTCCTACCGGTTGGGCGACATCACGGTTCCGGCCCTTCCCGAGACCGAGGCGTTGTCCTCCATGGTCACCGAATTCGCCGCCGCCATCCGCGAGCAGCGGCCGCCGCGCACCGACGGCGTGGCAGGGCTGCGCGTGCTCTCGGTGCTGGAGGCCATCTCGCAGAGCCTGGCCGGCCACGGCACGCCGGTCGAGCCCACCGACGCCGACCGACTGCTTCACGGAGCGCTGGTATGAGCGCGCTCAGCGGAGCGTCGGTCCTCGTCACCGGCGGAGCGGGCACCATCGGGTCGACGCTCGTCGATCAGCTCCTCGCCGCCGGCGTCGGCCGCGTGCGCATCCTCGACAACCTGGTGCGGGGGCGACGGGAGAACCTGGCCGCCGCCCTGGGTGATCCCAGGACCGAACTGATCGTCGGCGACCTCCGCGACGTCGACCTGGTGCACGACGCCACGATGGGGTCCGACCTGGTGTTCCACCAGGCCGCCATCCGCATCACGCAGTGCGCCGAGGAGCCGCGCCTCGCCCTCGAGGTGCTGGTCGACGGGACCTTCACCGTACTGGAGGCGGCTGCCCAGCACGGCGTCGACAAGGTGGTCGCCGCGTCGTCGGCGTCGGTCTACGGCATGGCCGAGCAGTTCCCGACCGGCGAGCGCCACCATCACCACAACAACGACACCTTCTACGGCGCGGCGAAGAGCTTCAACGAGGGCATGCTGCGCAGCTTCCGCGCGATGCACGGCCTGGATTACGTTGCGCTGCGGTACTTCAACGTCTACGGACCGCGCATGGACGTGCACGGTCTCTACACCGAGGTGCTCGTCCGGTGGATGGAGCGCATTGCCGACGGGCTGCCGCCGCTCATCTTCGGCGACGGTCGACAGACCATGGACTTCGCCTACACCGAGGACATCGCGCGTGCCAACGTCCTGGCGGCGGCCGGCGACGTGACCGAGGGCGTCTACAACGTCGCGAGCCAGGTGGAGACGAGCCTGAACGATCTCGCCGCGGCGCTGCTGCGCGTCATGGGGTCGTCGCTGCCGATCGAGTACCACCCCCCGCGCGCGGTCAACGGGGTCGTCCGCCGTCTGGCCGACACCTCGGCCGCTCGGCGCGATCTCGGCTTCACCGCCGAGGTGCCGTTGGAGGAGGGTCTGCGCCGGCTCGTCGAGTGGTGGGCCCCGCTGCGCGACGTCATCGCGCTCGAGCGGTCGGCGCGCGTCTAGTGGAGCGCATCAACGTCATGAAGCCGTGGCTCGGCGCCGAGGAGATCGACGCCGTGGCGGACGCCCTGCGCAGTGGGTGGATCGCGCAAGGGCCGCGGGTGGCGGAGTTCGAGGCGGCCTTCGCCCGATCGATGTCGGTGGATCACGCAGTGGCGCTGTCGAGTTGCACGGCCGCGCTGCACCTCGCGCTCGTCGTGGCCGGCATCGGCCCCGGCGACGACGTCGTGGTGCCCTCGCTGTCGTTCGTCGCCACGGCCAACGCCGTGGTGTACGTCGGGGCGCGGCCGGTCTTCGCCGACGTCGAGCCGATCACGGGGAACGTCACCGCCGCGTCGATCGAGGCGGCGTGGACGCCGGCCACCCGGGCGGTCATCGCCGTCGACCAGGGCGGTGTGCCCGTCGACCTCGATCCGATCCGAGCGCTGTGCGACCGGACCGGCGCCGTGCTGGTCGAGGATGCCGCGTGCGGCGCCGGCTCCCGCTACCGCGGAAGGCCGGTCGGCGTCGGGGCGGACGTCGCGGTGTGGTCGTTCCACCCGCGCAAGATCCTCACCACCGGTGAGGGCGGCATGCTGACCACGAACCGCCCCGAGTGGGCCGAGCGGGTCCGGCGTCTGCGCGAGCACGGGATGAACGTCGGTGCGGCCGAACGTCATCGCAGCACGCTGCCGGTCGCCGAACGCTATGTGGAGGTCGGCTACAACTACCGGATGACCGACCTGCAGGCGGCTGTCGGTCTGGTCCAGCTGCGCAAGCTCGACACCGTGATCGCACGGCGACGGGCGCTGGCCGCGGTGTACCAGGAGCAGCTGGCCGCGGTACCGGGTCTGCGCTGCGTCGGCGATCCGGCCCATGGCACCGGCAACTTTCAGTCGTTCTGGGTCGAGGTCGGACCCGACTACCCGATGGAGCGCGACCAGCTGCTGGAGAAGCTCGCCGCGGCGGACGTCTCGGCGCGGCGGGGCATCATGGCCGCGCACCGCCACCCGGCGTACGCCGATCGGGACTTCGGCAGCGCCGACCTCGCCGTGACCGAGCGGCTCACCGACCACACGCTGATCCTGCCGTTGTTCCACGAGATGACCGACGACGAGCAGCGGCGGGTCGTCGACGAGGTGCGGCAGTCGTGAGGATTCCACTGGTCGACCTCGTCGCGCAGCACCGCGAGATCGCCGACGAGGTCACGCCCCGGCTCCTCGAGGTCATGGCGTCCGCCGCGTTCATCGGCGGCGGAGCCGTCGCCGAGTTCGAGCAGGCGTACGCGGAGTTCATCGGCGTGCGGCACGTCGTCGGCGTCGCCAACGGCACCGATGCGCTCGAACTCGCCCTGCGCGGGGCTGGCGTCACGGCGGGCGGAGAGGTCATCCTGCCGGCCAACAGCTTCATCGCGACGGCGGAGGCGGTCAGCCGCATCGGCGCCCGGCCCGTGCTGGTGGACGTCGACCCCGACCTGCTGCTGATCGACCACCTGCAGGTGGAACGGGCGATCACCGCGCGCACGGCGGCGATCGTCCCGGTGCACCTCTTCGGCCAGACGGCGCCCATGCAGCCGCTGGCGAAGCTGTCCGAGGAGTACGGCGTGCCGCTCGTCGAAGACGCGGCGCAGGCCCACGGCGCACGGCAGTCGGGACGCTCGGCCGGCACCTTCGGCACGGCGTCGGCGACGAGCTTCTACCCCGGCAAGAACCTGGGCGCGGCCGGGGACGCGGGCGCCGTGCTCACCGACGACCAGGAACTGGCCGCACGGGTCCGGGTCATCGCCGCCCACGGCAGCGCCCGCAAGTACGCGCACGACGTGGTCGGGTTCAACTCCCGGCTCGATGCCATCCAGGCCGTGGTGCTGTCGGCCAAGCTGCGCCGGCTCGCGACCTGGAACACCGCGCGCCGCCTCGCCGCGGCCCGCTACGTCGAGCTGCTCGCCGACGTGCCCGGGATCCGCCTGCCGGTCACCGACCCGGACAACGAGGACGTGTGGCACCTGTTCGTCGTCCGGGTCGACGAGCGCGATCGCGTGCTCGCCGCGCTGAACGACGCGGACATCGGTGCGGGCGTGCACTATCCGACGCCGATCCACCTGACCGGCGCGTACGCTCACCTCGGCTACGGCCCCAGTGCGTTCCCCGTCGCCGAGGCCGCAGCCGAACGGATCCTCTCGCTACCGCTGCACCCGCACCTGACCCCGGCAGAGCAGGAACGCGTGGCCGACGTGCTCGCGCGGGTCTGCACACGCTGACGTGGCCACCTGGCGACGCGTCCTGGGCCGTGCGCGCATCCGGCGCACTCACCTGGCCGCAGCGCGGATGTGCTGCGAACGCAACGTGCTCGCGCTGCGCCGCCGACCGGCCGACGGCACGCCGCGGATCCTGGCCTACCACGCGGTCGGCACGCCCTACGTCGGCAACAACGACCTCGCGCCGCAGCGCTTCCGGCACCACCTCGAGTCGGCCCTCGCGGCGGGCTACCGCTTCGTCCACGCCGACGAGATCGCCGACGGGCGGGCACCGGCGAAGTCGCTGGCCGTCACGTTCGACGACGGCATCCGCAGCGCCGCGACGACGGCGGCGCCCGTGCTCGCCGACCTCGGCATCCCGTGGACGCTGTTCGTGGTCAGCAGCTGGGCGGACGGCGCCGCGCGGGACTGGGCCGGGGACATGCTCATGGACTGGGCCGACGTCGAGCGCCTCGCCGCCGGGGGCGTCCGCATCGGCAGCCACTCGGTGACGCACCCGAACTTCGGCCACCTCGACTCCGGAGAGACCGCCTACGAACTCGAGGAGTCGCGCCGCGTCATCGAATCCCGGCTGGGTGTGGAGGTCTCCGACTTCGCCATCCCGATGGGCCAGTCCCGGGACTGGACGGACGTCGCCGCCTCGGCCGCCCGCGACGCCGGCTACGCGCGGGTCTACGCCCAGGCGGAGAACACCCGGTTCCCGGGGACGGTCGCGCGGACGTTCGTCACGCGGTGGGACCACGGCCTCGTCTTCCGGCGCGCGCTCGCCGGCGCCTACGCGGACTGGGAGGAGTGGTACTGACCCGCCGGCCGCCGATGCTTCGGCCGGGGGTCAGGCCGGGGTGAATTCGACCCCGGACAGGGCCACCGCGTCCTCGCGCTCGGGGACGGTGACGACGGCCCGGTAGGCAGGACCCTCGCCCTCGCCCGCCCAGACGCTCACCCTCAGCGTCTCGCCGGGGAACACCACGCCGGCGAAGCGGGCGCCGTACCCGCCGACGCGCGTCGCGTCACCGTCGAGCAGTAGGTCGGTCAGCGCCTTCGCCGTCATGCCGTAGGTGCACAGGCCGTGCAGGATCGGCTTCGGAAAACCTGCGGCGGAGGCGAATTCGGGGTCCGAATGCAACGGGTTGCGGTCGCCGCACATGCGGTAGAGCAGCGCCTGCTGCGGCGACACCGGGACGGTGAGGACGTGGTCGGGCTCGCGCTGCGGCGGTTCGGCCGAGGTTGAGGGGCCGCGTTCGCCGCCGAATCCGCCCTCACCGCGGGCGAAGATCGACCTGCGCTGCGTCCACAGCGGGGTGCCGTCGGGTGCGGTCACCGCCGTCTCGGACCAGATGACGGCGGCCTTGCCCTTGTCCCAGATGTCGGTGAACCGGGTGACCGCGACGCCCGTCCCGGACGGCGGGATCGGACCCGGGACGGTGACCGCCTCGCTGGCGTGCAGCACCCGGCTCAACTCGATGTCGATGCCGGGGAAGCGGACGGTGGGCGCCTCGGTCATGTGGAAGCTCTGCGCCACGTTGGCGAAGGTCGGCAGCACCTGCGGCGTGCCGTCGGTGAGGTAGCGCAGTTCTCGGGGATCCAGCGGGTCGGTGCCCGCGCCGAGGCCCAGGTGGTAGAGCTGGACGTCGCTGCTGCTCCAGGAGAATTCGACGGGCGGCAGTTCGGCGCCGAGGGCGACGGCGAGGTCGATCGGCATCGTCAGGCCTTGCCCGCCAGGTGCAGCGCTGCGAGGTAGCCGAACGTCATCGCGGGTCCGATGGTGCCGCCCGGCCCGGGGTAGGTGTGCCCCATCACCGGCGAACTCACGTTGCCGGCCGCGTACAGGCCGTCGATCACCGAGCCGTCGTCGCGCAGCGCGCGACCGTGCACGTCGGTGCGCACGCCACCCTTGGTGCCGAGGTCGCCCGGCACCAGCTTGGCCGCGTAGCAGGGGCCGTGGGCGATCTCGCCGAGGTTCGGGTTCGGCTTGTTCGTCGGGTCGCCGTAGTACCGGTCGTAGGCGCTCTCGCCGCGCTTGAAGTCCTGGTCGACGCCGCTGCGGGCGAAGCCGTTGAACCGCTCGACGGTCGCGGTGAAGTCGGCGACCGGCAACCCCGTCCGCTCCGCCAACTCCTCCAGCGTGTCGGCCGTGACGATGACGCCGGACTCGAGCCACTTCTTCGGAATGCGCTGTCCCGGTTGCAGTCCCGCGAAGATGTACCGGTCGCGGTACTGCTGGTCGAAGACGAGCCATGCCGGCACGTTCTCGCCCGGGCCGGGGCCCTGGCCGTACTCGCCGCCGTACATGTGGTGGCAGGCCTCGACGTAGGGCATCGATTCGTTCATGAAGCGCTTGCCAGAGGTGTTGACGATGATCGACCCCGGCGAGTTGCGCTCACTCAGGGCGAACCACGGTGAATCGACCAGCGGCACGGTCGGACCCCACCAGGCGTCCTCCATCAACTCCAGTGCGGCGCCCAGCTTCTCGGCCGCGACGATGCCGTCGCCGGTGTTCGCCTTGGCGCCGACGGTCCACTCGGTGGTGATCGGTGCCCGCTGGTACTTCACGCGCATCTGCTCGTTGTGCTCGAAGCCGCCACTGCCGAGGATGACGCCGCGCCGGGCGCGGATGAGGCGCGGTTCGGCGCTCTCCGGTTCGGTCGTGTCGCGGACGTAGACGCCACGCACGACGCCGTCCTCGACGTACAGATCGGTCAGGGCGGTGTTCAGCAGGACGGGAACACCGGCCTCGCGCAGGCCGATTCGCAGCGGTGCGATCAACGCACGGCCCATGCCGACGAGGTTCTTGCGGGTGGCGTTCGCCCACACCGTGCGGACGCCGACCTTGATGCTGCGCAGCACGCCGCGGGGATGCCGCTTGAGCTGGTTGAGGCGCACGTAGTCCTGCTGCAGTACCACCATGTTGAGCGGCACCTTGCCGTAGGGCGGTTCGAGGCCCTTCTCGTCGGGCCCGAGTCGCTTGGCGTCGAACGGCTTCGGCTCCACCGACCGCCCGGTCGGCTTGCCGCCGGCGGTCTCCGGGTAGTAGTCCGAGTAGCCCGGCACCCAGCACAGCTTCAGCGGCGAGTGCTCGAGGACGAACGACAGCATCTCGGGTCCGCGCTCGAGGTAGGTGTCGATCTTCTCGGCGGGCACCACGTCGCCGATGATCGCGTGCAGGTACGTGCGGGCCGCCTCCGCCGTGTCCTTCACGCCGTCGCGCTTGAGTACTTCGTTGTTCGGGATCCACACGCCGCCGCCGGAGCGGGCGGTCGATCCGCCATAGTGCGGGGCCTTCTCGAGGACTACTGTCGAGAGGCCCTGGTGGGCGGCGGTGAGGGCGGCGACCATGCCGGCGGCACCGCTGCCGACCACGATGACGTCGTACTCCTGCTCTGTCATGTAGAACACGTTATAGAATGGCCCGGCCTTCGAACAACAGTGCCGGTCAAACCAACGAGGGGACTTCGCTCAATGTTGCCCGCCCAGGTGCGCGAGAAGCTCGCCGCCGACCTCGCCCAGGCCGAGCGCAGCCGGCAGCCCATCACGCCGTTGACCGACGGCCAGCCCGACATCGACGTGGTCGACGCCTACGAGATCCAGCTCATCAACATCCGGCAGCGGGTGGCCGAGGGCGCGCGCGTCATCGGCCACAAGGTGGGCCTCTCCTCGGAGGCCATGCAGAAGATGATGAACGTCGACGAGCCCGACTACGGCCACCTCCTCGACGAGATGGAGGTGTTCGAGGACCAGCCGGTGGCCGCCGGTCGGTTCCTCTATCCGCGGGTGGAGGTGGAGGTCGGCTTCATCCTCGCCGACGACCTGCCCGGGGAGGGCTGCACCGAGGACGACGTGCTGGCGGCGACGGCGGCGTACGCCCCGTCCATCGAACTCATCGACACCCGCATCACCGACTGGAAGATCAAGCTGTGCGACACCATCGCCGACAACGCGTCGTCGGCGGGTTGGGTGCTGGGCGCCGAACGCGTGTCGCCGAAGGACATCGACATCCGCGCCATCGACGCGGTGTTGCGGCGCAACGGCGAGGTGGTCGCCGAGGGGCGCAGTGATGCGGTACTCGGCAATCCGGTCACGTCGGTGGCGTGGTTGGCGCGCAAGGTGGATCAGTTCGGCGTGCGCCTCCGGGCCGGTGACATCGTGCTGCCGGGATCGTGCACGCGTGCGATAGATGCACGTCCCGGTGACGATTTCGTAGCCGATTTCGACGGTCTAGGTTCAGTTCACCTCAGTTTCGAATAGGAGCCGCAATGGCAGACAGCGCTAACAAGGCGTCCGTGGCGATCGTCGGGTCGGGCAACATCAGTACCGATTTGTTGTACAAGTTGCTGCGTTCGGAGTGGTTGGAGCCGCGCTGGATGATCGGGATCGATCCGGACAGTGAGGGGTTGGCCCGGGCTCGCACGCTGGGGTTGGAGACGTCGCACGAGGGTGTGGACTGGCTCCTGGCGCTAGATGAGAAGCCGGACATGGTGTTCGAGGCCACCAGCGCCTACGTGCACCGCGACGCGGCGCCGCGCTACGCCGAGGCCGGTATCCGTGCGATCGATCTGACCCCGGCCGCGGTGGGGCCGGGGGTGATTCCGCCGGCGAATCTGCGCGAGCACCTGGACGCCCCGAACGTGAACATGGTGACCTGTGGTGGGCAGGCCACGATCCCGATCGTGCACGCCGTCTCCCGCGTGGTGGAGGTGCCCTACGGCGAGATCGTGGCGTCGGTGTCCTCGGCGTCGGCCGGGCCGGGGACGCGGGCCAACATCGACGAGTTCACCAAGACCACCAGCGCGGGCGTGCGTGACATCGGCGGCGCGGCGCGGGGCAAGGCGATCATCATCCTCAACCCGGCCGATCCGCCGATGATCATGCGCGACACCATCTTCTGCGCGATCCCCGAGGACGCCGACCGCGACGCGATCGCGGCGTCGATCCGCGACGTGGTGGCCGAGGTGCAGACCTACGTGCCGGGCTACCGGTTGCTCAACGAGCCGCAGTTCGACGATCCGTCGATCAACTCCGGCGGGCAGGCGTTGGTGACGACGTTCATCGAAGTCGAGGGAGCGGGGGACTACCTACCCCCCTATGCCGGCAACCTCGACATCATGACCGCCGCCGCCACGAAGGTCGGCGAGGAGATCGCCAAGGATAGGGCGGCAGCCACCCGCGATGAGCGCTCGCGCGAAGAGCAGACGATCTCAGGAGGTCACGCATGAGCGGCATCTACTTCGACCCGATGTGGGACATCCGGATGACCGACACGTCGCTGCGCGACGGCAGTCATCACAAGCGCCACCAGTTCACCACAGACGAAGTGGGCGCGATCGTCGCCGCCCTGGACACCGCCGGGGTGCCGGTCATCGAGGTCACCCACGGTGACGGGCTGGGCGGGTCGAGCTTCAACTACGGGTTCTCCAAGACCCCCGAGCAGGAACTCATCGCCCTGGCCGCCCAGACCGCGAAGAACGCCAAGATCGCCTTCCTGATGCTGCCCGGGGTGGGCACCAAGGAGGACATCAAGGAGGCCCAGAACAACGGCGGCTCGATCTGCCGGATCGCCACCCACTGCACCGAGGCCGACGTGTCGATCCAGCACTTCGGCCTGGCCCGTGAACTGGGGTTGGAGACCGTCGGGTTCCTGATGATGAGCCACACCATCCCTCCGGAGAAGCTCGCCGCCCAGGCCCGCATCATGGCCGACGCCGGCTGCCAATGCGTCTACGTCGTCGACTCGGCCGGTGCGCTGGTCCTCGAAGGCGTCCGCGACCGGGTCGCGGCACTGGTCGCCGAACTCGGCGACGACGCCCAGGTCGGGTTCCACGGCCACGAGAACCTCGGCCTGGGGGTCGCCAACTCCATCGAGGCGGTGCGGGCCGGAGCCAAGCAGATCGACGGGTCGTGCCGCCGCTTCGGCGCCGGCGCGGGCAACGCCCCGGTCGAGGCGCTCATCGGGGTGTTCGACAAGATCGGCGTCAAGACCGGCATCGACTTCTTCGACATCGCCGACGCCGCCGAAGAAGTCGTCGCCCCCGCCATGCCCGCCGAGTGCCTGCTCGACCGCAACGCCCTCATCATGGGCTACTCCGGGGTGTACTCCAGCTTCCTCAAGCACGCCATCCGCCAATCCGAACGCTACGGCGTGCCCGCCCACCAACTGCTCCACCGCGCCGGGCAACGCAAACTCATCGGCGGCCAGGAAGACCAACTCATCGACATCGCCCTCGAGATCAAGCGTGAGCAGGAAGCGTCGTCGGCATAGCGAAAGTGTGAATTGATGCGCGCGCGGCGGCGGCGGTCGCCGCGCGGGCGGTAATGTCGGCGGCGCCTCCTCGACATCCGAGCATCGGAGTTGCCCTGACCGACGTCCCGCCGGTACGCCACCCCCTCGGACTCGTCGACGTCGACGACATCGGCGAGCCGCTCAACCGTCCCCGCGCACGGGGATGGATTCACCTGGTGTCGACTGCCGTTGCGGCGGTAGCGGGTTCGGCGCTGCTGTGGGCGGCGTGGCTCGTCGGAGCGCGCGCGGGCTGGGCGATCCTGGTCTACGTCATCGGCGTCATCGGCATGTTCGGCATCAGCGCCGCCTACCACCGCGTGCAGTGGGGCTCGGCGGGAGCCGAGAAGTGGATGCGGCGACTCGACCACTCGGCGATCTTCCTGTTCATCGCCGCGACCTACACGCCGTTCGCGGTCCTGGCCATGCCACCGGACGTCGGTGCCCGCGTGCTCGGCATCGTGTGGCTCGGCGCCTCGGCCGGCGTCGCGGTCAAGATGCTGTGGCCGCACGCGCCGCGCTGGGTCGGCGTCCCGCTGTACCTCCTGCTGGGCTACGTGGCGGTCTGGTTCACCGAGACACTGTTGGCCGGTGCGGGCGTCACGGTCGTCGCACTGCTCGTCGCGGGTGCCGTGCTGTACAGCATCGGCGCGGTCTTCTACGGGGCGCGGTGGCCGAATCCGTGGCCCACGACCTTCGGTCACCACGAGTTCTTCCACGCCTGCGTAGCTGCGGCGGCCACGTGCCACTTCGTCGCGATCTGGCTGGTCGTGCACTAGCGAGCCGACGCGCTACGGCCGATCGGGGCCCGCGCGCTGCCGTACCGCAGCAGCGTGACCTGCACGGATCACCGACCGATGCGCCTCAGAACTCGCCCGGAGATTGCTGTTAGCAAACGGCCGGATCGGAATTCGAATTAGCTGTGACGCGTTTCCGTCTTGACCTGATTGCATCGAATGGTGTTCGCTATTGGCACCCCATTTCGGCGAGCGATAGAGGAATTCGATGTTCAAGGCAGTTTGCCGTTACGGAGGAATCGGACTCACTACGCTCGGTGCGGGGGCATTGCTCATCGCCGGATACGGCTCACTGCCCGCAGAATCGCTTCCGGCACCCGTGCAGCGCGACGTGCAGCCGACGGCCAACTTCTCGTTCGCCCGCCTCTTTCCGTTCGCGGTGGCTCCCACGCCGTCGACGAGCAGCGTGGGCGTCGGCTCGGTGTCGACCGTCGTCGACGACGTCTCGGCGACGGTGCGCGGAACCTTGCGGTCGCTCAATCAATTCGGTCCCGCGAGCCTGGCTCTGGACTCGGTGCGTTACGGCGATGCGCACCTGCCGCCGGCCGGCAGCACCGCCGGCACGGCCAACATCACCAGCATGGATCAGTGGGTCGCCGGCATCACCGGCCTCGCCAGTAGCCGGGGTGCGCTGGGCTTCACCGAGAACGGCGTGTCCTACGACCCCTACGTCGCCACCCATGCCGGTGTCCTGCAGACCGCCAATCAATTCGGTCCGGCGGTATTCAATCTGAACGTTCTCAAGGCGATCGGATTCACTCAGGCTCCGACCGGCCAGACGGGCGTCAACGGCCAGCCCGACAACTTCAGTTCCGTCGACATCGGACGCTGGTCCGCCGGAATTCCCGGGGTGATCATGAATTCGGGAACGACCGGATTCGTCACCTACCAGGACTTCGCCAACGGGCCGTTCTTCGACTACCGGGTGGCCGGCCTGCAGACCAGCACGCAGATCGGTTCGCAGACCTTCGACGTCGGCCTGCTGCCCTTCATCAGCACGGGTCTACTGCTGCCGCCGACGCTGTCCTTCGGGCTGGCGCCGAACATGACGGCGGTGAACACGCCGTTCCTGCCCAGCACCCCACCCACGCCGGGCATCGTCCAGCCGTTCGGCGGCCTGGTCGTCCCGCCCGCCGTGACGGCTCCGCTGCCCGCGCCCGCCCCCGTTGCTCCCGTCGCTCCTGCCCCGGCTCCCGTCGCTCCTGCCGCGCCGGTCGTGGTCGCCGCGGCGGCGACCGAGCCGGAGGTCGCCGAGCCCGCCGCTCGGGTCGCGACCGTGGCCGAGGCGCCGGCCGAGGCGCCTGCCGCCTCGGCGAGCACCACCCGGGCGACCACCGAGAAGCCCAAGCCGGTCATTCCCGGCGTCAACGGAGCGCCGCTGGCCAAGCCGTCGACGTCCGCGTCGTCGAGCACGGGCGCCAGCAAGCCGTTCGACCCGTTCAAGGGGGTCAACGACATGATCTCCAACGGGATCGGCGCCCTCACCGGGGCGCGCTCCACGGCTCCGAGCGGATCCGCGTCGGCCGGCGGCCAGGACGCGGGTGGCTCGGGTACGAGCTCGGCCGGTGGCGCAGGATCGAGCAGCACCGGTTCGTCGGGCGGGGCCGGCTCCAGCGGCGACTGACCCCGCAGCTGGCGGGGATCTGCCAGCCGGCACGGGCATGATGGCCGGATGGATCCGGCCCCGGCCCCGCCCACGGCGCGGCACCGTCGTGCCGGCTCGCTCGAGGTCCTGCTCATCGGGTTGGCGGTCCTCGCACTCAGCGCCTCCTGGCTGCGGGGCGTGGTCGTCGATCGGCCGCTGCTCGGGACCGCGGCCACCGTGTTCAGCGGCGTCTTCGTCCAAGCCCTGCCGTTCCTGGTGCTCGGCGTGGTGGTGAGCGGCCTGATCGCCGCCTTCGTCGACGCCGAGCGGTTGGCGTCCTGGCTGCCCCGCCGACCGGCCGCGGCGGTGGCCGTCGCGGGCGTGGCGGGTGCGGCCCTTCCCGGGTGCGAGTGCGGCTCGGTACCGGTGGCGCGCCGCCTGTACGCGCCGGGGCGGTTGGGCGCCGCGGCGTTGACCTTCATGCTCTCGGCGCCGGCCATCAATCCCGTGGTGCTGGTCGCGACGGCTGTCGCCTTCCCGGGCCAGCCCGCGATGGTGGCGGCGCGCTGCGTGGCCTCCCTGCTCACCGCCGTGGTGATGGGTCTGCTGTGGTCGAGGTTCGGGCGCGACGGCTGGGTGACGGTGTCCCGCCTACGACCCGAGCGCACCGCCGGTGGCTCGCGCTGGACGGTGTTCGGTGACGCCGCCCGCGAGGACTTCCTGCAGGCCGCGTCGTTCCTGGTGCTCGGGGCGGCGGCTGCGGCGGCGCTGCGCGTCGCGGTGCCGCCGTGGATGTTCGACCATCTCGCGGGTCACCTGCTGCTCGGGGTGCTGGTGATGGCCGCGCTGGCGGTCGTGCTGGCGTTGTGTTCGGAGGCCGACGCGTTCGTCGCCGCGAGCCTCACCATGGTGCCGCTGGTGCCACGCCTGGTGTTCCTCGTCGTCGGTCCGGCCGTCGACGCGAAACTCGTCGCGATGCACGCCGGCATGTTCGGCCGGCGCTTCGCCGTCGCGTTCGCGCCGGCGACGTTCGTCGTCGCCACGGTCCTGGCCACCGTCGTCGGTCTGGTCGCCCTGGGCGGTGCGTCGTGAACCGCTTCGTGCAGCACCTCGTCTTGGTCCTGGTCGGCGCAAGCGTCGCGGTGATGCTCGTCAAGGGCACCTACCTGAACTACGTGAAGCCGGCGCTGCTGCCGTGGCTCGCGATCGCCGCCGCGGTGCTGATCGTCCTGGGCGCCGCCGCGCTGTACCGCGACGTGCGCGGTACGACGCACGTCGACGACGGGCACGGGCACGGTCACGGACAGCGCGGTCGGCTGGTCTGGCTACTGCTGCTCCCGATCGCGCTGATCGCGTTCGTCGTCCCGCCGCCCCTGGACGCGCGCGGCGCCACCGCCGCCCCGCCGTCGGCCACCGCGCCGAGCCCGCGGGCGTTCCCGCCGCTGCCGCCCGGCCCGGCGCCGACGGTGCCGGTGCCCGAGGTCGTCATGCGCGCGGCCGCCGATCCGGCGAAGAGCCTCGACGGTCGCACGATCACGATGTCGGGCTTCACCCTGCACTACCCGGACGGCGTGTACCTCGCCCGCGTCGTGATCGTCTGCTGCGCTGCCGACGCGCAGCTCGCCCGCGTCCGCCTCGCCGGCCCCGCCGCCGGATCGGCCGCCGCGTTCGGAGAGCAGACGTGGGTGGAGGTCCGTGGCCGCGTCGAACCGGGATCGGCGCGTGCCGAGAACGACTTCATCCCGACGGTGTCCGCCGACGCGGTGACGCACATCGACGAGCCCAAGAACACCTACGCCTACTGACGACGGACGCCGACGCGTCCTTCGCCGACACCTCGTCGAGCGCTGACTCCCGGCTCGTCGGAGCCGCCCGGCAGGATGGGGGCGACCGACGAGGGAGTAGGGGAGCCGGCATGGTGACGCGGGAACGGGCGCAGGACCTCCTGGAGCAGCTGGCCGGACCGAACGCCGTGCTGCGGGACGACCAGTGGACCGCCATCGAGGCGCTGGTGGCGCAGCGCAAGCGTGCGCTGGTGGTGCAACGGACCGGGTGGGGCAAATCCGCGGTGTACTTCATCGCCGCCAAGCTGCTGCGGCAGGAGGGCCGCGGTGCCACGGTGATCGTGTCGCCGCTGCTGGCGCTCATGCGCAACCAGGTCCAGGCCGCCGAACGCGCCGGGGTGCGGGCGGCCACCATCAATTCGAGCAACGTCGCCGACTGGGCCGACGTGCACCGGGCCGTCGACGCGGGTGAGGTCGACGTGCTACTCGTCAGCCCGGAACGGCTGAACAACCCGGACTTCCGCGACGACGTCCTGCCCGCCCTCGCCCGCGACGCCGGCCTCGTCGTCATCGACGAGGCGCACTGCGTCTCGGACTGGGGACACGACTTCCGCCCCGACTATCGGCGCATCCGGACGCTGATCGCCGAATTGGGCAGTGACATCCCGGTGCTCGCCACCACGGCCACCGCCAACGACCGCGTCGTCGAGGACGTGCGGGCGCAGCTCGGGGTCGGTGGGCCGGGCACCGACACGCTGGTGTTGCGCGGTGGCCTCGACCGGGAGTCGCTCCGGCTGGCGGTGGTGAAGGTCGGCAGCCCCGCCCGGCGCACGGCGTGGCTGGCCGACCACCTCGACGCGCTGCCCGGTTCCGGCATCGTCTACACCCTCACCGTCGCCCAAGCGCGCGACGTCGCGGCGATGCTGGCCGAGCGCGGCCACGCCGTCGCGGCCTACACGGGTGCCACCGAGGCCGCCGAGCGCGAACAACTGGAACGCGATCTGTTGGACAACCGGGTCAAGGCGCTGGTCGCCACGTCGGCGCTGGGCATGGGCTTCGACAAACCCGACCTCGGCTTCGTGGTGCACCTCGGCGCGCCGGCGTCCCCGATCGCCTACTACCAGCAGGTGGGACGTGCCGGCCGCTCGACCGACAGCGCGGAGGTGGTGCTGCTTCCCGGCGCCGAGGACCGCGAGGTGTGGCGGTACTTCGCCTCGGTGGCCTTTCCGTCGGAAGCGCTGGTGCGCAAGGTAATCGACGCCCTGGAGCGGGACCGGCCGCAGTCGACGCCGGCGCTCGAGCCGCTGGTGGACCTCAACCGCACCCGGCTCGAGATGGTGCTCAAGGTGCTCGACGTCGACGGGGCCGTGCGGCGCGTGAAGGGCGGCTGGGTCGCCACCGGTGAGCCGTGGACCTACGACGAGGCGCGCTACCGCACGCTCGACGAGGCGCGGCAGCGCGAGCAGCAGGCGATGCTCGACTACCTGGACACCGACGAATGCCGGATGGCGTTTCTGCGGCGACAACTCAACGATCCCGAACTCGTCGAGGGCGAGCGGTGCGGGCGCTGCGACAACTGCACCGGCGCCCACTACGAGGCCGACGTCGACGAGGCCGCCGTCGCCGCCACCCAGGAGCGGCTCATGCGGCCGGGCGTCGAGGTCGCACCGCGCAAGCAGTGGCCGTCCGGTCTGGCGAAGCTCGGCGTCGACCTGAGCGGCAAGATCGCCGACGGTCCGCTACCCGGCCGCGTCATCGGACGGCTCACCGATCTGGGGTGGGGAGCGCGGCTGCGGGCGGTCCTCGACGCGCCCGACGCGGAGGCTCCCGACGATCTGGTGCGCGCGGCGGTCGACGTGCTCGCCGCGTGGACGTGGGACGCGCGTCCGGTCGCGGTGATGGCGCTCGACTCCGAGCGGCACCCGCGGTTGATCGCGTCGCTCGCCGCCCGGCTCGCGGACCTCGGCCGGCTGACCGATCTGGGCGTCCTGCGATACGCGCCCGAGCGGCGACCGGTGACGGCCGCCAACTCGGCCTACCGCGTCGCGGCCCTCGCGGGGGCGTTCGAGGCGCCCGACCTGCCCGCGCTCGACGGCCCGGTGCTGCTCGTGGACGACCTCACCGACCCGGGGTGGACGGCCACCATGGCGGCACGGGTGCTGCGCGGGTCGGGCGCTCCGGCCGTGCTGCCGTTCGCGGTGGCCGCCGTCAGCTGATGCCGGGCGCGCGACCGGCCAGGGTGGCGGTCAGCGCAGCCGCGGTGGACGTCACTCCCCGTGCGTGACGGGCGATCTCGGCGTCGGTCAGTGCCCGGCCGATCTGGAGCGAGACCACCATCGCCTGCCTGCCGTAGTGGTCGAACACCGGTGCCGAGATGACGCTGATGTCGTGACGGGTGTTCGTCGCGGAGTCCTCGCCCGGCAGGTACACCCGCTCCCCGATGTCGGAGATCAGTTCGCCGAGCAGAGCCCGCAACTCGTCGGGCAGCGTCGCGGACATGCCCGCCATCAGCGCGTACAGCCGGCGGCCGCCCGGCGTGAGGCGCTCTACCAGATAGCCCGACGACCGGCACTCGGCGATGACGCGGTCGAGGCGCCGGCCGTCGGTGCGCAGCGGGATGGTCGGCTCCCGGGCGAGCCAGTCACGCAGTGCGTCGTCGTCCCACAGCACGAACATCAGGCCGACCGGCGGGGCGAACGGATAGGACTGGCCGACGCGGACGCCGACGTCGGCGCCCTGCGGACCCACCAGGTCGAGCAGCGTGATGCGGTCGTCCACCACGGCGGCCAACGCCGCGGTCGTCCCGAATTCGGCGGACAGTCGCCGCAGTTCGTCGCGCGCCGGGGGGCCGATGCGCAGCGATTCGGCTGCCATCTGTCCCAGCGCGATCAGTGACGGGCCCAGCTGGTAGGTCTTCTCCTCCGGGTCTCGGACCAGGTAGCCGGCCTCGGCCAGGGTCGCGACGATGCCGAGGCAGGTCGGCTTGCTCTGCCCGACGCGGCGGGCCAGTTCGGAGATCCCGAACCGGTCGTGCGGGTGCCGGGCCAGGAAGTCGAGGATCGCGACGACGCGGTGCGTCGGCGGCGAGGCGGCGGTCACGGGGGTGCCTCCTCGCCGTTGACTCGAATTGGAACACGTTCTAGTCTCAGGTCGGAAACTCTACCAGCTCGGTCGAATACTCGACCACGGAAGGTTCGCCCGTGTACTCCCAGCCCCTCGCCGAGGCGATCGCCGAGGCCGAGAGCCTCGTCGCCGCGGCACCATTCATCTCCTCGGAGGCCGACCTGCTGGAGGGGTTGCAGTACCTCGCCGGCTGCGTCGCCGCCTGCACGCACGTCGCCTTCGACTACGACCGCGACCATCCGTTCCTGCACAGCGGGACCGGCCCGTTCACCAAGATGGGCCTCGACAACCCGGACACCATGTACTTCGGGACGCGGGTCCAGCCGGACCACGAATACGTCGTGACCGGTTGGCGCGGCACGACGACCGACGTCAGCTTCCAGCTCCTCGGCGGCGAGTACACCGACGAGAACGTTCCCGACAGCGAGACCGCGTTCGACGACCGGCGGCTCGACATCGCCGAGGACGGCACGTTCGAGTGGCGCTTCACTCCGAAGGTGCCGTCGCAGTTGGTCATTCGCGAGGTGTTCAACGACTGGAGCGCTCAGCGCGGCACCTTCGCCATCGCGCGCACCGACACCGCGGGCACCGCGCCGCCGCCGCTGACCCGCGAGACGATCGAGAAGCGCTACGCCGTCGCCGGCAAGCAACTGGTGCAGCGGGTGAAGACCTGGCTGCAGTTCCCGCAGTGGTTCTACGACGACCTGCCGGTGAACACCCTCGTCGGGCCGCGCCTCACACCGGGTGGCCTGGCCACCCAATACTCGGCCGTCGGGCACTTCGACCTCGCGCCGGACGAGGCGATGGTGATCACCGTGCCGGTGTCCGACGCGCCGTACTTCGGCTTCCAGCTCGGCAGCCTCTGGTACATCTCCCTGGACTACATCAACCATCAGACGTCGCTCAACGGCACGCAGGCCCAGGCGGACCCGGACGGCAAGATCCGCATCGTGGTGTCCGACGCCAACCCCGGCGTGACCAACTGGTGCGAGACCCTCGACCACCGCCGGGGCTACCTGCAGTTCCGTTGGCAGCGGGTGTCGCGCGAACTGACCGCCGAGGACGGCCCGACCGCCGAGATCGTCGGCGTGGACCAGGTGGCGTCGGTGCTGCCGTACTACGACTCCAACGAGATCTCCGAGGACGACTGGCGTGCACGCATCGCCCTGCGGCAGAGACTGATCGGCGAGAGGATGGTGGGTTGACCGTGGGTGATCTCCTGGCGGGGAAGGTCGTCGTCATCAGTGGCGTCGGTCCGGCACTGGGAACGACCTTGGCGCGCCGCTGTGCGGGCGAGGGCGCCGACCTGGTGTTGGCCGCCCGCACCGTCGAGCGGCTCGAGGACGTCGCGAAGACGGTGACCGACATGGGCCGGCGTGCGGTGTCGATCGGCACCGACATCACCGACGACGCGCAGGTCGACAACCTCGTCGCGCAGGCGCTCGAGGCGTACGGCCGGGTCGACGTGCTGATCAACAACGCATTCCGGGTGCCGTCGATGAAGCCGTTGGCCAACACCACGTTTGACCACATGCGCGAGGCCATCGAACTGACGGTCTTCGGCGCGCTGCGCCTCATCCAGGGCTTCACACCGGCGCTGGCCGAGGCCAAGGGCTCGGTGGTCAACGTCAACTCCATGGTGGTGCGGCATTCGCAAGCCAAGTACGGCGCCTACAAGATGGCGAAGTCGGCGCTGCTGGCGATGTCGCAGTCGCTGGCCACCGAACTGGGCGAGCAGGGCATCCGGGTCAATTCCATTCTGCCGGGCTACATCTGGGGCGGGACGCTGGAGAGCTACTTCACCCACCAGGCCGGCAAGTACGGCACCACGGTCGACCAGATCTACCAGGCCACCGCGGCGGCGTCCGACCTCAAGCGCCTGCCCACCGAGGACGAGGTGGCCTCGGCGATCCTGTTCATGGCCAGCGACCTGTCGAGCGGCATCACCGGCCAGGCGCTGGACGTCAACTGCGGGGAGTACAAGGCATGACCCGCACCAATGTCGGCACCGTCGACGACCTGCATGCATCGGCCACGAAGGCGTGCGGCCTGAGCGATTTCGGCAGCGACGACGACGACTACCGCGAGGCGCTGGGCGTGCTGCTGGAGTCGTATCAGCGCGATGCCGATCTCACCGAGTTCGGCAGCAAGATGCAGCGCTTCTTCGTGCGCAACGCGCTGGTGGCCCGGCTGGTGTCGGAGGCGGCCTTCACGCAGTACCCCGAACACGCGAACGTCCCGATCGAACGGCCGATCTTCGTGACCGGCCTGCCGCGCACCGGCACGACCGCGATCCACCGGTTGCTGGCCGCCGATCCGCGCCACCAGGGCCTGGAGCTGTGGCTCGCCGAGTTCCCGCAGCCCCGCCCGCCGCGTGAGACGTGGTCCGACAACCCGGTGTTCGCGCAACTGGACGCCCAGTTCGCGAAGGCGCACGCAGAGAACCCGGACTACACCGGGCTGCACTACATGACGCCCGACGAGGTGGAGGAGTGCTGGCAGCTGCTGCGGCAGTCGCTGCACTCGGTGTCCTACGAGACCCTGGCGCACATTCCGACGTACTCGCGGTGGCTGGCGCAGCGCGACTGGACCAAATCCTATGCGCGACACCGAAAGAACCTGCAGCTGATCGGGTTGAACGAGCCCGAGAAGCGCTGGGTGCTGAAGAACCCGAGCCACCTCTTCGCGCTCGACGCGCTGTTCAACACCTATCCGGATGCGCTGGTGATCCAGTGCCACCGTCCGGTGGAGACGATCATGGCGTCGATGTGCTCGCTGGCGCAGCACACCACCGAGGGCTGGTCGAACACCTTCACCGGCGAGGTGATCGGTGCCGACTCGATGGAGACCTGGTCGCGGGGGCTCGAGCTGTTCAACGCCGAACGGGCGCGCCACGATGCGGCCCAGTTCTACGACCTCGACTACGTCGACCTCGTCAAGGATCCGGTGGGCGCGGTGCAGGCGGTCTACGACCACTTCGGCATCGAGGTCACCGACGAGGCGCGCGCGGCGATGACCGCCACCCACGAGGCCAGCAGGCAGGGGCCGCGGGCGCCCAAGCACACCTACTCACTGGCCGACTACGGCCTCACCGACGAGCAGGTCAAGGAGCGCTTCGCAGGGCTCTGACGCAGGCGGATCCGGCGGCGGTCTGACTAGCCGTCGCCGGGGGAGGGGGCGCTGGAGGCCTCCTCGAGGCACCCCTCGGCCACGGCGTGCCTGATGCTGTCGGCGAGCTTCGGACAGGACCGGCTGCGGCTGGGGTCGCCGCCGGATGCCCGCACCTCTGCGAAGACGGCGCACCGCTCGGTGGCCGCCGAATTCCACTGCACGGCGGTGTGTTCGGGGCCGAGCTTCTTCACCGCGACCGTCGAGTGGCAGAACCGGCAGTCGACCGGCACCAGGCCGGCCGTCAGGTAGCGCTCCCGGTCCCGTCTGCTCGCCTCGCGGACCGCCGCGGCGCGCTCCGGGTCGGCCGCGAAGTCCGGAGCCTTCGACCAGGCGCCGGTACTGCGCGGGGGCTCCGAGGCAGGATGGTCGCCGTCCTCGTCGTCGTGGCCGCTGAGCTGCAGCATGGACTTCGCCAGCCGATCGACGTCGGGCGCGTCGGTTCGTTCGTCGCTCGCGGTCATGACGTCACGCCTGAGTCGGCTGCTCTTCCTTCTCGGCGTCCTTCTCGGCCTCGCGACGCTTGAGGTTCTCCTCGACCTCGACGTGCCACTTCTCGTTGGCGGCCGTGGTGTCGACCTCGATCTCGAAGCGGTCGGTCATGTCGGGGGTCACGTCGGCGGCGTCGACGTAGAACTGCTGGTACCAGCGGCGCATCTGGTAGACCGCGCCGTCCTCCTCGACCAGCAGCGGATTGTCGATGCGGGTCTTGTGCTTCCAGATCTCGACGTCCTGCAGGAAGCCCTTGCTGACACCCTCGGTGAACACGCGGGCGAGCTTGTCGGTCGTCTTCTCATCGAGGCCCTTGGGCTTCTCGACGATGACGCCCCACTGCAGCACGAACGAATCCTGCGTCACCGGGTAGTGGCAGTTGATCAGGATGGACTCGGCCTTGAAGCCGCCGTAGTTGTTGTGCAGCCAGTTGATCATGAAGGACGGGCCGAAGTAGGAAGCCTCGGAGTCCAGGTGCGCCTCGCCGTAGGTGGTGCCCATGTCGTTGACGTCGGGGCGGCCCACGTTGTGCAGGTACTGGCTGGCGATGTGGCCCTCGAAGACGTTCTTGAAGTACGTCGGCAGGCCATAGTGGATGTAGAAGAAGTGCGCCATGTCGGTGACGTTGTCGATGATCTCGCGGCAGTTGCTGCCCTCGATGAGCATCGTGTTCCAGCGCCACTCGGTCCAGCCGTCATCGCCGAACTCGGGGATCTCGGGGATCCGCACCTCGGGCTGGGGCGGGTTGCCCTCGTGGTCGTGCCAGACGAACAGCAGACCGCCGCGGACGTCGGTGTGCCACGCGCGGGTGCGGGCGAGCCGCGGCGTGCGCTTGGCGTAGGGGACGAGCTTGCACTTGCCGTCGCCGCCCCAGCGCCAGTCGTGGAACGGGCACGCCACCTCGTCGCCCTTGATGGTGCCCTGGGCGAGGTTTCCGCCCATGTGCCGGCAGTAGCCGTCGAGCACCTTCAGGTCGCCGTTCGAGTCGGCGAAGACCACCAGCATCGTGCCGAAGATCTCGACGCCGTGCGGTTCCCCGTCGAGGTAGTCCTTGACCGGACCGAGGCAGTGCCAGCCGCGCGCGAACCGGTCCGGCAGCGCGCCGGTGTCGATCTCGCGGACTCCAGCGGTATCGGTAGTCACGGTGGGCCTCCCGTTCCTTGGCTTCTAACTAGAACACGTTACAGTTTTAGCCCCCGACGGCGCAACGCGGGCCACCTCGCTGCGGTATAACCGGACGATGCCGCTCTATTCCTTCGAGGGCCGCTCGCCGGTGGTGAGCCCGGAGGCCTTCGTCGCACCGACTGCCACGCTGATCGGTGACGTGCACGTGGAGGCCGGTGCCTCGGTGTGGTTCAACACCGTGCTGCGTGCCGACTTCGCCCCGATCATCATCCGCGAGGGCGCGAACGTGCAGGACGGCAGCGTGCTGCACGCCCCACCCGGCATCCCCACCGACGTCGGACCGGGCGCCACGGTCGCGCACTGCTGCGTCATCCACGGCGCGCACATCGGCAAGGAGGCGGTCGTCGCCAACGGCGCTACCGTCCTCGACGGCGCCGTGATCGGACGACGCAGCCTGATCGCAGCGCACTCACTGGTCACCGGAGAGACCAAGATCCCCGACGAGGTGTTCGTCGCGGGCTCGCCCGCGACCGTCCGCGGCCCCATCGCCGGCACCGGCGCCGAGCGTTGGGTGAACATGTCGTCGGCGACCTATCAGGGCCTCGCCGACCGGTACCGTGCCGGGCTGGGAGAGATCCAGCAGCCCTGACGGGGCGTCGGGGAGCGGCGCCTAGCGGCTTTCGGCGCGCGACCGCCACTGCTGGACTCGTGGTGATCCGAAGGCTTCCTGCCACGTCGGTGCGATGCCAGGCTTTCGCGGTCCGGCAGCCGCGACGATGCGCTGCCGTGCGCGCGCGAGGCCGCTCGCGCTCGTCGTGGTCGCAGGAGGCCGTGTGTTCCACCCATCCAATCTCTCTCCCGTACTGGGCTTCGTCCTCATGCTCGGGTTGGGCGCCTTCATGTTCGCCGTGGCCTTCACCGTCCGCTCGATGGTCAAGAACACCCACGACTTCGTGATCGCCGACCGCCGCATCGGCTTCGGCTTCGGCGTGGGCTCCGTCATCGCCGTGTGGACCTGGTCGATGGCAGTGATGATGAGTTCGGCGCAGGCCTTCTCCTTCGGCACCTCGGGGCTGATCTGGTTCGTCGTGCCCAACGGCCTGGCCGTGATGGTGATGGTGCCGTTCGCCCTGCGGCTGCGCCGGCAGATGCCCGCCGGCTACACGATCGTCGAGTTCATCCGCGAGCGCTTCCAGAACAAGCCGGCCACCACCATCGCGCTGATCGCGATGCTGCTGGGGCTGCTCGCCGAGATCTTCATCAACCTGTTCGGCGTGGTGCTGGTGATGGGCGTCGTCTTCGGCATCAACCCGACCGTCGTCCTGGTCATCACGCTGGCCACCGTCACCGTCTACTCCTACTTCGGCGGCCTGTGGACCTCGGCGATCACCGCGACGTTCAACACCCTGCTCATCACGGTGCCCGCGGCGATCGTCGTGCTCTACGTCCTGGCCAAGGTCGGCGGACCCGAACTGGTGTTCCAGAAGGTCGGTGAGGCGGGCCCGAACACCCTGAACGCGTTCGACGGTCAGGCCGCGGCCGGGTTCGGTATCTCGCTGTCGCTGGGCCTGCTCGCCTCGACGATGGCCGATCAGACGTTCTGGCAGAAGGCGTGGGCGCTCAAGCCCGCGACCATGGGCCGCACCTTCGTATGGGCGGGCATGTGGTTCTACCCGATCCCGATCGTGCTGGGCCTGCTCGGCCTGGTCGGGCTGGGCTTCGGCGTCGACGTCGACGACCTCGGCAGCGCCGGCCCCGGCGGCATCGGCCCGTACGTCGTCAGCCACCTGGGGCTGCCGATCATCCTGGTGGCGCTGTACGTGCTGATCATCCTCAACGCCTGCTACTCCTCGATCGATGGGGCGTTCTCCGCCCTGTCGTCGGTGGTGGCCGTCGACATCCTCAAGCGGGCCAAGCCCGACATCGCGCAGAAGTCGCTGTTTCGCTGGACGAAGAGTTCGATCATCATCGCCGGCGTCATCGGCGGCATCGTCGTCAGTTCCGGAATCGACTACGTCGAGCTGGTGAACACCGTGTACTTCCTCAAGGCGGCGCTCATCATCCCGCTGGCGCTGGCCATCTTCTGGCGCCGCATGACCGCCACGGCATTCGTGACCAGCCTGGTACTGGCCATCGCCGTCGGCTACCCCGTGCGCCAGTACGTCGGGGAACTGCAAGGAATCGTCACCCTGGAGGCCATCTCACTCGTGACCGCGGTCGGCATCAGCCTGTTGTCCAGGCAGACATTCGATTTCGCGTCACTGCGGGGACGCGGCGAGGCGTTGACCGAGGCGCCGGCCGAGGTGGCCGAGGCGCGCGCCGGCGATCCGGATCCGGTCCGATGATCGCGTTCTGGATCGCGGTCGTGGTCGGCGTCGTCGTCGGCGCCGCCTACGTCACGCTCGGCGTGCAGGCGTTCTTCCGGGTGCGCCGCGACGTACTCGCGCTCGCCGAATCCGGTCGGCCCGACGACCTGTCGACCGACGAGATCGGCGACGCGAACACCTTCACCTGGAAGGCGCTCGGCGCCGTCGCGGTGTCCACCGCAGTGATCGCGCTGCTGGGGGTGAGCAGCGTGTTCTGGTACATCCCCGCGGTTCTCGCGATCGGTTCCGCGGTGGCCGTAGCCACCGCCTTCCTCATCGACCGCAGGAGCACCACATGACCGACAAGACGAAGATGCACCTGCTGGGGTTCGTCCAGCACGGCGTGATGAACCACGCGTCCACGATGTGGGCCCACCCCCGCGACAAGGTCGGCTACCACTGGTCGCGCCCGGAGTACTGGCGCGATCTCGGCCGCACCATGGAACGCGGCCTGTTCGATGCGATGTTCATCGCCGACGAGTTGGCGCCGTACACCACCTACAAGGGCAACTCCGATCCCGTCGTGAAGTTCGCCGGGCAGTGTCCGGTGCACGAACCGGCCAGCGTCGTGCCGATCGTCGGCGCCTTCACCCAGCACCTCGGCATCGGCATCACGCTGTCGACCTCGTTCGTGCCGCCGTACATGATGGCCCGGCAACTCTCGACGCTGGATCACCTCACCGGCGGCCGGGTCGGCTGGAACATCGTCACGTCCTACTCCAAGAGCGAGTTCCAGGCGATGGGCAAGGAGAACCTGACCCCGCGCGACAAGCGCTACGAGGTGGTCGAGGAGTACATGCAGCTGCTGTATCAGCTGTGGGACTCCTGGGATGACGACGCCATCGTCTACGACCGGGAGAACGGGGTCTTCGCCGATCCGGCCAAGGTGCGCGAGGTCGACTTCCAGGGCGAGTTCTTCCAGTCCAAGGGCCGCCACTTCGTCGCCCCGTCACCGCAGAAGCGACCGGTGCTGTGGCAGGCCGGATCGTCGGAGCAGGGCCGCGAATTCGCCGCCAAGCACGCCGAATCCGTGTTCGGGATCTTCCCGACGCCCAAGAGCATGCGGGCCTATGCCGACGACATCCGCACCCGGGCCAGCGACGCCGGCCGCGATCCGGAGTCGGTGAAGCTGATCTACGGGCTGCAGACCATCATCGACCGCGACAAGGGGCGCGCCAACGACCGCTACGCCGAGTTCGTCGAGAAGGTCCAGATCGAGAGCGCGCTGGGAATCCTCTCCGGCCACACCGGGTTCGACTTCTCCACCCTGGATCTCGACGACAACGTCGTCGATGCCGACGTGCAGGGCATCCGCGGCCTGTTCGACGCGATCCTCGAGGCGAAGGACGGCGCTCCGGTGACGGTGCGCGAGGCCGCCCAGATCTACGGGGTGTCGATGGGCGCGCCGGTCGCGGTCGGCACGCCGGCAGACGTGGCCGACCAGATGGAGCAGTACGTCGACGAGGGTGGCTGCAACGGATTCATGATGCTGGCGACCGACACGCCGGGTTGCTTCAACGACATGACCGAGCTGCTGGTGCCCGAACTGCAGCGCCGCGGCCGCTTCCGCACCCGTTACCCCGGCACGACGCTCCGGGAAAGCCTCCAGGAGTACTGAGCTGACGCGGCAGGCACACTTCCTGGCGTTCATGCAGCACGGGGTGAGTAGTCACTCGGTGGGCATGTGGCGTCACCCGCTCGACAAGGTCGGCTGGGACTACGCCGCGCCGGCGTACTGGGAGCACCTGGCCCGGACGCTGGAGCGCGGACTCTTCGACGCGGTGTTCCTCGCCGACGAACTGGCGCCGTACAACTCGTTCGAGGACTCCTCGGACGCCACGATGCGCTACGCGGTGCAGGCCCCGACGCACGAGCCGGCCGCGCTGACGCCGATCATCACGGGTGCGACGACGCATCTGGGGGTCGGCATCACGCTCTCGACGGCGTTCGAGCATCCCTATTCGATGGCGCGGCGGCTGTCGACGTTCGACCACCTCTCCGGCGGCCGCATCGCCTGGAACATCGTCGGCTCCTATTCGCCGTCGGAGTTCGCCGCCTACGGCCAGGAGATGCCCGACCGCTCCGTCCGCTACGAGCGCATCGCCGAGTACGTCGACCTGTGCTGCCAACTCTGGGACTCGTGGCAGCCCGACGCGATCGTCGCCGACCGCGCCACCGGGGTGTACGCGCACCCGGAGAAGATCCGCGAAGTGGTGTTCGAGGGCAAGCACTTCCGCTGTCGCGGGCGGCACTTCGTGGCGCCATCACCGCAGGGCCGGCCGGTGCTGTGGCAGGCGGGCGCCAGCGAGCAGGGCCGGGCGTTCGCCGCGTCGATCGCCGAGGCCGTCTTCGCGATCCAGCCGACGGTCGAGTCGATGCGCGCCTACTCCGACGACATCCGTCGGCGCGTCGGCGAGGCCGGCCGCGATCCGGAGACGGTGAAGCTCTACTACGGCGCTCAGGTGATCGTCGGCTCGACGGATTCCGAGGCGCACGAGAAGGCGGAGTACCTGCGGTCGCTGTTGCGACCGGAAGCGTCGCTGGCGATGCTATCCGGTCAGCTCGGCGTCGACTTCTCGACGTTCGACCCGCGCACGCCGCTCGACGAGATCCCGGTACCGGGTATCCAGGGCGTCAAGGACGCGCTGGTGGCCTCCGGCGCCGGCGATGCGGTCACCATCGCCGAGGCCGCAGACACCTACGCCTTCCGCTTCTCGATGCCGCAGGTGATCGGCGCCCCGACGAGTGTCGCCGACCAGCTCGAGGAGTTCCTCGACGACGGCGGCGCGGACGGGTTCATGCTGCTCGCCACCTACACGCCGGGCTGCTTCGAGGAGTTCGTCGACCTGGTGGTGCCCGAACTGCAGCGCCGGGGCCGCTACCGCACGCGGTACCCGGGAAAGACGCTGCGGGACAACATCCTCGGCGACTGAGCGGAGCGGCGAAGGCCCCCGACGCCTCCGCCGCCCCGAGTGTGACGAGTACGGCGGGGCTCAGGCCCCCGGCTTGTCGGCCCCGACGACCCACATCGAGTAGTACTGCGACCCGCCGCCGTACGCGTGGCCGAGTGCCTTGCGGGCATTGGGCACCTGGTGGTCGCCGGCCTTGCCCATCACCTGGATGGCCGACTCGGCGAACCGGATCATGCCCGACGCGCCGATCGGATTGGACGACAGCACGCCGCCGGACGGATTGAACGGGATCCGGCCACCGATCGCCGTCTCGCCGGCCTCGGTCAACTTCCAGCCCTCGCCCTCGGCGGCGAAGCCCAGGTTCTCCAGCCACATCGGCTCGAACCAGGAGAATGGGACGTAGACCTCGCCGACGTCGATCTCGTCGATCGGGGAGGTGATCCCGGCGTCACGCCACAGCGCCGCGGCAGCGTCGCGCCCGGCCTGCGGATTCACTTGGTCGCGACCGGAGTACGCGAGCGGTTCGGTGCGCAGCGCCGTCGCGTGGATCCACGCCACGGGATGTCCCTCGGCGACGCGGGCGTCGGCGGCCTGCTCGTCGCCGATGACGATGGCCGCCGCACCGTCGGACGACGGGCAGGTCTCGTCGAACCGAATCGGATCCCACAGCATCTGCGACGCCATCACCTTCTCCAGCGTGATGTCCGGCTGGTGCAGGTGTGCCAACGGGTTCTTCGCGCCGTTCTGCCGATCCTTCACCGCCACCATCGCGCCGATGTGGTTGGGGGCGCCGGAGCGGCGGATGTATGCGCGCACGTGCGGGGCGAAGTAGCCACCCGCTCCGGCGCCGACCGGCTTGGTGAAGGGCACCGGGATGCTCAACGCCCACATGGCATTGGATTCGGACTGCTTCTCCCATGCCATCGCCAGCACGCGGCGGTACTTGCCGGACTGCACCAGCGACGCCGCGACGACGGCCGTCGACCCACCCACGGATCCGGCGGTGTGCACGCGGATCAGCGGCTTGTTCGTGGCGCCGACGGCGTCGGTCATGAACAGCTCGGGCATCATGACGCCCTCGAAGAAGTCCGGTGCCTTGCCGACGACGACGGCGTCGATGTCGTCGAACGTCGAGCCGGAGTCCGCGAGCGCCTTGTCGATCGCCTCGCGCACCAGGCCGTTCATCGACACGTCGAGTCGCTTGGCGACGTACTTCGTCTGACCCGTCCCGAGGACGGCGGCGTTGCGTCCAGCCATGACTACTTTCCTTCCAGCACGGCGACGAGATTCTGTTGCAGCGCAGCACCACTGGTGGCGTGGGCGAGCACCCGCTGCGCCGAGCCGTCGAAGACGTGCTGCGCGGCGAAGCCGATCCGCTCCAGGCCCGCGACGAACATCGGGTTGGCCGCGAGCGCGCCACCGGAGGGGTTCACCCGGGTGTCACCGCCCAGGCCGATGGCCTCGGTGAGGATCAGCTGCTGGTGGGTGAACGGCGCGTGCAGTTCGGCCACCTCGATCGAGCCGGCGTCGCCACCGGTGGCCGCCGCGGCCGATGCCGCGGTCGACGTGGACGTCGTCAGGTCGCGTGCGCCCAGCACCGGCGTCTCGATGCGGTGCTCGATCCCGGAGATCCACGCCGGTCGCTCCCGCAGCTCGCGGGCGCGGTCGCCGGCGGCCAGCACGATCGCCGCCGCGCCGTCGGTGATCGGCGCGATGTCGTGACGGCGCAACGGATCCGCGAAGTACGGCCGGTCGAGCAACTCGTCGATGCTGCTGGCCGGCGGCTCCCGGTCGGTGCGCTCGGCCACGGCGAAGGAGTCGAGCGCCACCTGCGCCATGTCCTCGGCGGTCCACTTCCCGGCGTCGAGCCCGAAGCGCGCCTGCAGGCCGGCTTGGGACACCGAGTCCGGCCACAGCGGCGCGACGGTGTAGGGGTCGGTCTGCAGCGCCAGGATGCGGCGCAGCACGCCCGCACTCGACTTGCCGAAGCCGTACACCAGCGCGGTGTCCACCTGGCCGGTGAGGATCTTGATGTAGGCCTCGTACAGCGCCCATGCCGCGTCCATCTCGACGTGCGACTCGTTGATCGGCGGCACCGCGCCGATCGAGTCGATGGCCGAGATGAACGAGAAGGCCCGGCCGGCAAGGTAGTCCGACGACCCGGAGCACCAGAAGCCGATGTCGGTCTGCTTCAGGCCGAGTTCGGAGTACAGCTGGTGAAAGCACGGCATCAGCATCTCGACGCCGTTGGTGGTGCCATCGGTGCGGCGCACGTGCGGGGCGCGGGCGAACCCCACCACCGCGACATCGCGATCGGTCACAGTCATTCCTCTACAGGTGGTGGCGGTAGGTCTCGTAGTCGGCGTCGGGTTCGCCGGTGGGCCGGAAGTGGTCGATGTTGTCGATGCCGAGACCCCACTCCTCCTGGGGCTTCCACACCGCCTCGACCCGCATGCCCATCCGCACCTCGGTGGCCTCGATTTCGGTGACCAGGTGCAGGAACGGGATGTCGGCGCCGTCGAGGAGCACGTAGGCGGCGACGTAGGGCGGCTTGATGCGCTGCCCGGCGAATGGAATGTTGATGATCGCGAACGTCGTGACGGTGCCCTTGTCCGGCAGCTCGACGAACTCGTCGAGTGCGAGCCCGGTGGCCGGATCGGCCTCCTTCGGCGGGAAGTACACCTTGCCGGGCTGTCCGTCGCGGCCACGGGCGGTGCGCGCCCCCAGTAGCTTGCCCTGCTCGAGCCCCCGCAGGAACGTGCTCTCCGGCAGCGACGCGGTGTGCTGGATCTCGATCCACGTCGGCACCACCAGCATGGTGACCGGGTCGCGCTCGTCGGCCGTCGCATCGGGCACGTCCTCGGCGGTGTCGCCCAGCGTGAAGTACGCGATGTCGGTGATGGCGCCGACCGGTTCGTCGGCCCAGTGCACGCGCACGCGTGCACCGGTGCTGATCTCCTCGGCCGAGCCGGCGTCCACGGCGTGCAGCAGCGGGGTGTCCGCGCCGTCGAGCCGGATGAGCGCCCACGCGAACGGGCGCTGCAGCGGTTGGCCCTCCAGCGGCTCCGGCTGCCACGTCCACGACAGCACCGTGCCGACGCTGTCCACCGGTACGATCTCCGTCAGCCGCTCGTAGGTGACCGGATCGAATTCGGCAGGCGGCACGAGGACTCGGCCGTCCGAGCCGCGCACGCCGACGACGCGTCGTCCGCGGAGTTCGGTGAAGAAGCGGCCAAGGACGGGACCTACTGAACGGGTGTAGTCGAAAGACAGTTTCAGCGGGGCCGAAAGGGGCGGCTGATGCTCATCGATACTGGCCGGGCTGCTTTGGCTGGCACTCACGGCATCGAGTAGAACAGGTTCTAAGAATCGTGGCAACCACGGGTCCTGGTGCCCGGGAAAGTAGGCGTCGATGAAGCTCGGTCTGCAGCTCGGGTACTGGGGCGCACAGCCACCGACCAACCACGCGGAACTCGTCGCGACCGCCGAGGAGGTCGGCTTCGACACCGTCTTCACCGCCGAGGCGTGGGGTTCGGACGCCTATACCCCGCTGGCGTGGTGGGGGCGCGAGACCACCCGCATGCGCCTCGGCACGTCGGTCATCCAGCTCTCCGCGCGCACCCCGACGGCGTGCGCGATGGCGGCACTGACGCTCGACCACCTGTCCGGCGGCAGGCACGTCCTCGGCCTCGGCGTCTCCGGGCCGCAGGTGGTGGAGGGCTGGTACGGCCAGACGTTCCCGAAGCCGCTGGCCCGCACGCGCGAGTACGTCGACATCCTGCGTCAGGTGTGGGCGCGCGAAGCCCCGGTGCGCAGCGACGGCCCGCACTACCCGTTGCCGCGCTCCGGTGAGGGCACCACCGGTCTCGGCAAGAACCTCAAGCCCATCACCCACCCGCTGCGCGCCGACATCCCCGTCATGCTGGGCGCGGAGGGTCCCAAGAACGTCGCGCTGGCCGCCGAGATCTGCGACGGCTGGCTGCCCATCTTCTACTCGCCGCGCATCGCCGACATGTACAACGAGTGGCTCGACGAGGGGTTCGCCCGCCCGGGCGCACGCCGCACGCGCGAGACGTTCGAGATCTGTGCGACGGCCCAGGTGGTGGTCACCGACGACCGGGCCGGCGTGATGGAGCTAATGAAGCCGCACCTCGCGCTCTACATGGGCGGCATGGGCGCCGAGGACACCAACTTCCATGCCGACGTCTACCGCCGGATGGGCTACTCCGAGGTGGTCGACGAGGTGACCGCGCTGTTCCGCAGCGACCGCAAGGACCAGGCGGCAGCGGTGATCCCGGACGAACTCGTCGACGACTCCGCCATCGTGGGCGACCTCGAGTTCGTCAAGGAACAGATCAAGGCGTGGGAGGCGTCCGGCGTCACGATGATGGTGGTCGGGGCGCGCTCGTCCGAGCAGATCCGCGACCTGGCTGCACTCGTCTGACACGCGACTAGACACTTCCTTGCCAGGTGTCTAGAACGCGTTCTAGATTTGGGGCGTGAGCCAGCCCACACCCGCCGCGCCGCCGTCGGAATACCGCATCGCCGGCCAGACCGTGACGATGCCCGTCCGCATCCGCACTGCCACCCAGCACGTGGCGATGTTCTCCGTCGACGCGGACGCGGCGCAGCGCATGATCGACTACAGCGGGTTGCGGGTGTGCCGCCTGCGGCCGCATCGGGCCGTCGCGGTGCTCATGCTCATGGAGTACGTCGACGGCGACCTCGGCCGCTACCTCGAGTACGGCACCAACGTCATGGTGAATCCGCCCGGGTCGGACGCGAGCGGCCTGCGGGCGTTTCAGTCCGCGGGCGCCTTCATCCATCACCTGCCGGTCGATCAGTCCTTCACCCTCGAGGCCGGCCGGACCATCTGGGGATACCCGAAGGTGCTGGCGGAGTTCACCGTTCGTGATGGGCGACGCTTCTCGTTCGACACCACCATCGATGGACGGTTCGCCGTCGGCATGGACTTCGCGCCCGGCATCCCCGTGCCGTCGCGATTCACCTCGGCGCCCCGGGTGCATTCCACCTACTCGCACCTCGACGGGGTCACCCGCGAAACCGCGGGCCACATGGCGCTGAGCGGCGTGCGCTACCGGCCCGGCGGTGCCACCGTCCGGCTCGGCAACCACCCGTACGCCCGCGAACTCGCCGCACTCGGCTTCCCGAAGCGGGCCCTGTTCTCGGGCTCCGCCACCAACGTCGAAATGACCTTCGCCGACGCCAAGGAGATCCCGTGACCACCACCGCCCTCGACGTCGACCTCGCCGACGGAAACTTCTACGCCGACCGTGGCGCCCGCGAGGCCTACGCGTGGATGCGCGCCAACTCGCCGGTGTTCCGTGACCGCAACGGCCTCGCCGCGGCGACGACGCACGCCGCCGTGCTGGACGCCGAACGCAACCCCGAGCTGTTCTCGTCGACCGGCGGCATCCGGCCCGACCAGCCGGGCATGCCCTACATGATCGACATGGACGATCCCGCACACCTGTTGCGCCGCAAGCTCGTCAACTCCGGCTTCACCCGCAAGCGCGTGATGGACAAGCTGCCGTCGATCGAGCGGCTGTGCGACACCCTGATCGACGCGGTGTGCGAGCGCGGCGAGTGCGACTTCGTCCGCGACATCGCCGCACCGCTGCCGATGGCCGTCATCGGCGACATGCTGGGCGTGCTGCCCCAGGAACGCGACATGCTGCTGCGGTGGTCCGACGACCTGGTGTGTGGGCTCAGTTCGACCGTCGACGAGCAGGCCATCCAGAAGCTCATGGACACCTTCGCCGCCTACACGGCGTTCACCATGGACGTCATCGCCAAGCGGCGGGCGGAGCCGACCGACGACCTGTTCTCGATCCTGGTGAACGCCGAGGTCGAGGGACAGCGGATGGCCGACGAGGAGATCGTCTTCGAGACGCTGCTGATCCTCATCGGCGGCGACGAGACCACCCGGCACACCCTGTCCGGCGGCACGGAACAGGCGCTGCGCCACCGGGATCAGTGGGACCGGCTGGCAGCGGATCAGGACCTGCTGCCCGGAGCGATCGAGGAGATGCTGCGCTGGACCTCGCCGGTGAAGAACATGTGCCGCACGCTCACCGCGGACACCGAGTTCCACGGCACGTCGCTGACCGCCGGCGAGAAGCTCATGCTGATGTTCGAGTCGGCCAACTTCGACGAGGCGGTCTTCGGCGACCCGGAGAACTTCCGCATCGACCGCAGCCCCAACAACCACGTCGCCTTCGGGTTCGGCACGCACTTCTGCCTGGGCAACCAGCTGGCGCGCCTCGAGCTGCGCATCATGCTGACCAGGGTGTTGCAGCGCCTGCCGGATCTGCGCCTGGCCGACGAGGACATGCTGCCGCTGCGCCCGGCGAACTTCGTCAGCGGGTTGGAGTCCATGCCGGTGGTCTTCACGCCGACCGCGCGCGTGTCCTGACACCCCTGACACCGCCCAGCGTCGAGCGTGCGGATACGTGCGCTCGACGTGGCGCGTCGCGGATGACGCCGCACGCTTGCGGCGGAACGGTTACTTCATCTGGAAGTTCGGCGCCCGCTTCTCCTTGAACGCCCGCGGGCCCTCCTTGGCGTCCTCGCTCAGGAACACCGGGATGCCGTTGGCCGTGTCCGGCTTGAAGGCCGCCTCCTCGTGCATGCCCTCCGTCTCGCGGATGGTCTTGAGGATCGCCTGCACCGCCAGCGGCCCGTTGCCGTTGATCACCTCGGCGATCTCGAGTGCCTTGTCCAGGGCGCTGCCGTCGGGCACGACGTAGCCGATCAGCCCGTAGGACAGCGCCTCGGCGGCGGTGATGTGCCGTCCGGTCAGCAGCAGGTCGCAGGCGATCGTGTAGGGGATCTGGCGCACCAGGCGCACGGCCGAGCCGCCCATCGGGTACAGGCTCCACTTGGCCTCGGAGATGCCGAACTTCGCGCTCTCGCCCGCGATGCGGATGTCGGTGCCCTGCAGGATCTCGGTGCCGCCGGCGATCGCGGGCCCCTCGACGGCGGCAATCAGCGGCTTGGTGAGACGACGACCCTTCAGCAGCCCGTCGATGCGCGACGGGTCGTAGCTGCCATCGGCGAACGAGTCACCCGGCGGCTTCGCGCTCGCGGCCTTGAGGTCCATGCCCGCGCAGAAGTACCCCCCGGCACCGGTCAGGACGCAGGTGCGGATCTCGGGATCGGAGTCGACGCGGTCCCAGGCCTCGACCATGATCGAGAGCATCTCGCCCGACAGCGCATTGCGCGCCTCGGGTCGGTTGAGCGTGACGATGAGGGTGTGTCCTCGCTGTTCGACGAGGGCGTCGGGACCTTTGTCGGGTGTGCTCACGGATGTCCGCCTTTCATCGTCGAAGACAGCGACTTGTCTCGAAATGTAACACGTTCTAGTTTAGAGCCGTGGCCCTGAACATCGCCGATCTCGCCGAGCACGCCATCGACGCCGTGCCTGACCGCATCGCCCTCATCTCCGGGGACGAGACGCTCACCTACGCCCAGTTGGAGCAGAAGGCGAACCGCTTCGCCCACTACCTCATCGACCAGGGTGTCCGAAAGGACGACAAGGTCGGCCTGTACTGCCGCAACCGCATCGAGATCGTCATCGCGATGCTGGGCACGGTCAAGGCCGGCGCGATCCTCGTCAACGTCAACTTCCGCTACGTCGAGGGCGAGCTGAAGTACCTCTTCGACAACTCCGACATGGTGGCGCTCGTCCACGAGCGCCGGTACGCCGACCGGGTGGCCAACGTCCTGCCCGAGACGCCCAACGTCAGGACGATCCTGGTCGTCGAGGACGGGTCCGACGACGACTACCAGCGCTACGGCGGCGTGGAGTTCGGGGCCGCTCTCGAGCAGGGCGCACCCGAGCGCGACTTCGGGCCGCGCAGCGCCGACGACATCTACCTGCTGTACACCGGCGGAACCACGGGATTCCCCAAGGGCGTGATGTGGCGCCACGAGGACATCTACCGAGTCCTGTTCGGCGGCACGGACTTCGCGACCGGCGAGCCCATCGCCGACGAGTACGACCTCGCCAAGCAGGCCGCGGCCAATGCACCGATGGTCCGCTACCCGATCCCGCCGATGATCCACGGCGCCACGCAGTCCGCCACCTGGATGTCGCTCTTCTCCGGCCAGACCGTGGTGCTGGTGCCGGAATTCGACGCCGACGAGGTGTGGCGCACCATCGAGAAGCACGGCGTCAACCTGCTGTTCTTCACCGGTGACGCGATGGCGCGGCCGCTGCTCGATGCGCTGCTCGCCCACCAGGACGCCGGTAACACCTACGACCTGTCGAGCCTGTTCCTGCTCGCCAGCACCGCGGCGCTGTTCTCCACCAGCATCAAGGAGAAGTTCCTCGAGTTGTTGCCCAACCGCATCATCACCGACTCGATCGGGTCCTCGGAGACCGGCTTCGGCGGCACCAGCGTGGTCGCCAAGGGACAGTCGCACACCGGTGGCCCGCGCGTGACCATCGACAAGAACACCAAGGTGCTCGACGAGGACGGCAACGAGGTGGTGCCGGGCTCGGGTACGCGCGGCATCATCGCCAAGTGCGGCCACATTCCGGTCGGCTACTTCAAGGACGAGAAGAAGACCGCCGAGACGTTTCGCACCATCAACGGCGTGCGGTACGCGATCCCCGGCGACTACGCCGAAGTCGAGGCCGACGGCACGGTGACGATGCTGGGTCGGGGATCGGTGTCGATCAACTCCGGCGGCGAGAAGATCTACCCCGAAGAGGTGGAGGCCGCGCTCAAGGGGCATCCCGACGTCTTCGACGCGCTCGTGGTGGGCGTCCCCGACCCGCGGTTCGGCCAGCACGTCGCCGCCGTGGTGCATCCGCGGGAGGGCGCCCGGCCGACGCTGGCGGACCTGGATGCGTTCGTGCGCCAGGAGATTGCGGGATACAAGGTGCCGCGCAGCCTCTGGCTCGTCGACGAGGTGAAGCGCTCCCCGGCGGGCAAGCCCGACTACCGCTGGGCCAAGGACGTGACCGAGGAACGTGCCGCCGACGACGTGCACGCCAAACACGCTGCGGCACAGAGCTAGTAGCGACGAGGCGAGGAGAACACCCGTGAGAACCGAACTCTGCGAACGCTTCGGCATCGACTACCCGATCTTCGTGTTCACGCCGTCGGAGAAGGTGGCCGCCGCGGTCACCCGCGCCGGCGGCCTCGGCGTACTCGGCTGCGTGCGGTTCAACGCCGCCGACGACCTCGAGAACGTCCTGCAGTGGATGGACGCCAACACCGACGGCAAGCCGTACGGCGTGGACATCGTCATGCCGGCCAAGGTCCCGACCGAGGGCACCAGCGTCGACATCAACAAGCTCATCCCGCAGACGCACCGCGAGTTCGTCGACAAGACGCTCGCCGACCTCGGTGTGCCGCCGCTGCCGGAGGACGAGGAGCGCTCCGAGGGCGTGCTCGGCTGGCTGCACTCGGTGGCGCGCAGCCACGTCGAGGTGGCCCTCAAGCACCCCATCAAGCTGATCGCCAACGCGCTCGGATCGCCGCCGAAGGACGTCATCGACCAGGTGCACGCCGCGGGTGTTCCGGTGGCGGCACTCGCGGGCAGCGCCAAGCATGCGCAGCGGCACGCCGAGAACGGCGTCGACATCGTGATCGCGCAGGGCCACGAGGCCGGCGGTCACACCGGTGAGATCGCGTCCATGGTGCTGGTGCCGGAGGTCGTCGATGCGCTGGCTGCGTCCGGCAGCGACGCCGCAGTGCTGGCCGCGGGCGGCATCGGTTCCGGGCGGCAGGTCGCGGCGGCGCTGGCGCTCGGCGCGCAGGGCGTGTGGATGGGGTCGGCGTTCCTCACCGCCGCCGAGTACGACCTCGGCGTGCGCACCGAGGGCGGCGCGTCGGTGATCCAGCAGGCGCTGCTGGCCGCGGGGTCGAGCGACACCGTGCGGCGCCGCATCTACACCGGAAAACCCGCCCGGCTGCTCAAGAGCCGGTGGACCGACGCCTGGGACGCCGAGAACGCGCCCGAACCGCTGCCCATGCCGCTGCAGAACATCCTCGTCAGCGAAGCGCACCAGCGGATGAGCGAGTCGACCGACCCGACGACCGTCGCGATGCCGGTGGGTCAGATCGTCGGCCGGATGAACGAGATCCGGCCGGTGGCCGACATCATCGCCGAACTCGTCGACGGCTTCGCCGACGCCACCCGGCGGCTGGACGGCATCCGCGAGGGCTGAGGCGGCGCGTTCTTTGCCGGGCCGTTCGAGCACGGCCGATCCGCTGACCGTCCCTAGCGGCGGCGGATCTCGTGCACCGGGTCGGCGCAGTCGGTGGCCTCGGCGGAGAGCACGCGCTTGAGCACCTTGAACGTCGCAGTGCGGGGCAGCGACGCGGCGACGCGGACCAGCACGGGCCACTGCTTCGGGCCGAGATCGGCCTGCGCGGCGAGGAAGTCCTCGAACGCGACGGCGTCGAACTCCGCGCCGTCGCTCAGTACCAGCGCCGCCATCACCCGGTCGCCGACCGCCGGGTCGGGGACCGGGAAGACGGCCACCTCGACGACGTCGGGATGACGCAGCAGGACGCGCTCGATCGGTGCGGTGCCGAGGTTCTCGCCGTCGACGCGCATCCAGTCGCCCAGTCGACCCGCGAAGTACGCGTAGCCGGCCTCGTCGGCGTACGCGAGGTCGCCGGAGTGGTAGACACCGCCCGCCATGCGCTCGTCCTCGGCCCCGCGATCGCCGTAGTAGCCGCGGAACCACCCCGGGCCCGTCGGGTTCACCAGTTCGCCGATTTGGCCCGGCGGACACGGCTCGCCGGTGTCGACGTCGACGATGGCGACCTCGTCGGTCAGCGGGCCGAGCGCACCCTCGGGCGTATCCGGCGTACGGGCGATGGCGATGCCGCCCTCGGTCGAACCGAACCCGTCGACCACCAGGACGTCGAAGCGCTCGGCGAACCGCACGACGTCGCGCGGCGCGCCCTCGTTGCCGTACAGGATCCGCAGCGGGTTGTCGGCGTCGTCGTCGCGCGGTGGTGTCGCGAGGACGTAGGACAGCGGCTTGCCGACGTAGTTGGCGTAGGTGGCGCCGTAGCGTCGTACGTCGGGGAGGAACCCGGACGCGGAGAACCTGCGCCGCAGCGCGATCGAGCCACCCGCGGCGACGGCGACCGCCCACCCGGCCATCACGGCGTTGGAGTGGAACAGCGGCATCGACAGGTAGAACACGTCGGCGGGCCCGAGGGCGAACCGCTGTGCCAGCATGGCGCCGGGGAACGCCACCTTGGCGTGGGTGACCCGCACGGCCTTCGGCTCGCCACTGGTGCCCGAGGTGAAGATGAGCATGAACAGGTCGTCGGGGGAGACGTCGGCGAACGTCACCGCCGTCCCGTCGTTCGCCGCGAGTTCGGTTGCCCACGAGTCGGATCCGACGTCGATCACCGCGACGTCGAGGTCCGCGCCGGACAGTGCCGAGGGGTCGTCGGTGAGCACCAGCTGACAGTCGGCGTGGGCGACGTCGCGGGCGAGCGCGGCGCCGCGTCGGGTCGGGTTCAGCCCCACCGGGACCAGGCCGCTAAGCCCGGCCGCCACCAGCACGCTGGAGAAGAAGGTGGTGTTGCCGAGCAGGACCCCGACGTGCGGCGGCTTCGCGGGGTCCAGCCGGGCGCGGACGGCGGACGCCAGCGCGGCGGCCGCCACGAGGTGATCGGCCCAACTGACGAAGGCGTCCTCCTCGCGCACGCCGCGGTCGGTGACCTCCGCGAGCGGCACCAGCAGGTCGGTGACGGTCGGATCGGGGTCGCTCACCGCAGGGGTCAGGCCGGGGTCTCGGCCAGCTCGCGTCCGATGCGCAGCAGCGAGCCCGTCGCCCCGCCGACGGCGAACTCCGTCTGCTTGGCCGCCAGGAAGTAGCGGTGCACCGGATGGTCGGTGTCGATGCCGACGCCGCCGTGCACGTGGACGGCGGTGTGCGCCACGCGGTGGCCGGCCTCGGCGGCCCAGAACGCCGCCGAGTCCACCTCGAGCTGCGCGGGCAGGCCCTCGGAGACCCGCCAGGCGGCCTGCGTCACCGTGAGCCGCAGTCCCTTGAGGTCGATGTAGCCGTCGGCGAGGCGCGACGAGACGGCCTGGAAGCTGCCGATCGGCCGTTCGAACTGTTCGCGTTCGCGCGCGTACTGGGCGGTCAATTCGAGCGCACGCTCGAGTACGCCGATCTGGAACGCACTGCGGCCGAGCGTGGTTCGGATCGCCAGCCAGTCGACGACCTCCGACCCGCCGATCGCCCGGCCGGCGGGGATCTCCGCGCCCTGCAGGTCGAGGAGTCCGACGCTGCCGTGACCGGTGGTGTTCAGCGACGTCACCGTCACGCCGGGGTCGTCCGCGGCGACGAGGAACACGGTCACTCCGGCGTCGGTGTCCGCCGGCACCAGGAACGCATCGGCGATGGGCCCGAAGGGCACCAGCGCCCGGGTGCCGGTCAGCCGGTGACCGTCACCACCGCCGGTGGCCTGCACCGGACCCTGGCCCATCTCCGCGTCGAGCGCGATGGTGAGGATCTTCTCGCCGTCGACCGCCGGGGTCGCCCAGTCCCGGCGCAACTCCTCGGAGCCGAACTCGGCGATGGCGCCTGCGGCGAGCACCGCGGACTCCAGGTAGGGCACCGCGGCCATCTGCCTGCCGAGGGCGACGAGGACCGCCACCTGCTCGAGCGCGCCGAAACCGCCGCCGCCCAGAGACTCCGGCGCCGTCGTCGACAGCACGTCGGCGTCCTTGAGCTTGGCCCACAGCGTGTCGTCGAAACGCTCGGTGGCGCCGTCGAGTTCGCGCTGGCGCTCGGGGGTGCACACCGTGTCGGCAATGGTGCGGACCAGCCCGCCGAGATCCTCGGAGGCTTCCGTCGTCGTGAAGTCCATGTCGTCCCTACCGATTGACCCGGGGCAGCCCGAGGGCCACCATGCCGATGATGTCGCGCTGGATCTCGTTGGTGCCGCCGCCGAACGTGAGGATGAGGCACGACCGGTGCATGCGCTCGATCCGGCCACGCAGGAGCGCACCGGGGGTGTCCGAGCGCAGCGTCGCCGCGGTACCGAGCACCTCCATGAGCAGCCGGTAGGCCTCGGTGGCCAGTTCGGTGCCGTACACCTTGGCCGCCGAGGCGTCCGCGGGGGACGGCGCCGCGTCGCTGGCCGACGCCAGCTCCCAGTTGATGAGCTTGAGGACCTCGGCCTTGGCGTGCACGCGCGCGAGGTTCAGCTGCACCCACTCCGAGTCGATCAGCCGCTTGCCGTGCACGTCCTTGGTGTTCTGCGCCCACTCGCGAACGCCGTTGAGCGCGAGATAGATCGGCTGGGCGGACACCAGTGCCACGCGCTCGTGGTTCAGCTGGTTGGTGACGAGCTTCCAGCCGGCGTTCTCCTCGCCGACGAGCGCCGACGTCGGGACGCGGACGTCCTGGTAGTACGTGGCGCTGGTGTCGACGCCACTCATGGTGTGCACGGGCGTCCAGGAGAAGCCCTCGGCCGTGGTCGGCACGATCAGCATCGAGATGCCCCGGTGCTTCTTGGCCTCGGTGTTGGTGCGGACGGCGAGCCAGACGTAGTCGGCGTACGCGATGAGGCTCGTCCACATCTTCTGGCCATTGATCACGTAGTCGTCGCCGTCGCGCACCGCGGTGGTGCGCAGCGCCGCGAGATCGGTTCCGGCGCCGGGCTCGGAGTAGCCGATCGAGAAGTGCAGGTCGCCCTTGGCGATGCGGGGCAGGAAGAACGACTTCTGCTCGTCGGTGCCGAAGTGCATGATCGTCGGCGCGACGCTGTTGATCGTCAGGAAGGGCACCGGGACGTTGGCGAGCGCGGCCTCGTCATTGAAGATCAGCCCGTCCATCGGCGGGCGGGCGTGGCCGCCGTACTCGGTGGGCCAGGACAGGGTGAGCCAGCCGTCCTTGCCCATCTGCGCGACCGTCTCGCGGTAGACGTTGCCGCGGCCCACCTCGCCCTCGCCCGAGGCCAGGGCCTCCGCGCGCTCTGGCGTCATGAGCTCGGCGAAGTACGACCGCAATTCGCGGCGCAGCTCCTCCTGCTCGGGCGTGTAGCCGATCCGCATGGCGTTTCCTCACTGTCGCGGGACGGGTTCGGCGGCCGACGACGGGCTGCCGATCACTCCCGGTTGTAACACGTTCTAGTCTCCGAATCCAGGGCATGCTTTACTGCCATCGGCCGAACCGGGCCGTATCGTGACCCGTTATCGTCGGCGCACCGTCGCCACCGCGGCTACGAGGAGGCTGTCATGCACGTTGAAGTTGACCGGGATCGCTGCGAGGGAAACGCGGTGTGCCTGGGCATCGCTCCGGACCTGTTCGATTTGGACGACGACGACTACGCCATCGTCAAGGCCGATCCGGTGCCCGCCGACCAGGAGGGTCTGGCCGAGCAATCCATCGCCGAGTGCCCGCGCGCGGCGCTGAGCCGCAGAGACTAGAGGTATTCATAAATGACTTCCCCCGCTGAGTCGGCCGACCTGTCCGGTCTGGTCGCCGTGGTGACCGGTGCGGCCGCAGGACTGGGCCGCGCGGAGGCGATCGGGCTGGCCCGCCAGGGCGCGACGGTCGTCGTCAACGACATGGCCGGAGCGCTCGAGAAGTCCGACGTGCTCGACGAGATCGCCGCCGCGGGCGCCAAGGGCGTCGCGGTGGCCGGCGACGTCAGCCAGCGGTCTACGGCCGACGAGATGGTCGCGACCGCCGACGGGCTCGGCGGACTGGCCATCGTGGTGAACAACGCCGGCATCACGCGCGACAAGATGCTGTTCAACATGTCCGACGAGGACTGGGACGCGGTGATCGCCGTGCACCTGCGCGGGCACTTCCTGCTGACCCGCAACGCCGCCACCTACTGGCGGGACAAGGCGAAGGCCAACGGCGGGACGGTGTACGGGCGCATCGTCAACACGTCCTCGGAGGCGGGGCTGGCCGGGCCGGTCGGGCAGGCGAACTACGGCGCCGCCAAGGCGGGGATCACCGCGCTGACGCTGACCGCCGCGCGCGGGTTGAGCCGCTACGGCGTGCGGGCGAACGCCATCGCGCCGCGTGCGCGCACCGCCATGACCGCCGACGTGTTCGGCGAGGCGCCGCAGCTGGCCGACGGCGAGGTCGACGCACTGTCACCCGAGCACGTCGTCAACCTCGTCCGGTTCCTGGCCTCGCCGGCGTCGGAAGCGGTCAACGGACAGCTCTTCATCGTCTACGGTCCTACCGTGACGCTGGTCGCGGCGCCGTCGGTGGAACGGCAGTTCACCGCCGACGCGTCGGCGTGGACCGCGGCCGACCTGGATTCGACGCTGAGGAAGTACTTTGCTGATCGCGATCCGGATCTCGGTTTCTCGGCCACTGCGCTGATGGCCGCGGGAGACTGACAGTCTCGGTTGTCACGTCCCGAGAAGCGCTAGAACACGTTCTAGAATGACCTGGGTCACAGTGGCTCTGACCAGCGGCTTTGGGGCCAAACCCATGAGTTTGACCGTTCTTTGACACTGCGAACTTGTTCTAGTTAATATGAGCCGGCTCACTAAGAGCGGCGCTCAACCCCAGGGCGGTGGGGGCACCGCGGCGGCGCGTAGGACACGCTTCGCCACGATGCCCGAGCCTCCCTCGCAGAAGGAACGGAGCCGAGATTGATCGAACAGCTTGCGGCTCCGGCTCGGGCCGTGGGCGGGTTCGTCGAGATGTCGATCGAGACGTTCGTCAAGATCTGGCGTAGGCCGTTTCAGTTCCGCGAATTCCTCGAGCAGACGTGGATGATCGCGCGCGTCTCGCTGATCCCGACCCTCCTGGTGGCCATTCCGTTCACGGTGCTGGTGGCGTTCACGCTCAACATCCTGCTGCGCGAGATCGGCGCTGCCGACCTCTCCGGTGCGGGCACGGCCTTCGGCACCATCACGCAGCTCGGCCCGGTCGTGACGGTGCTCGTCGTCGCCGGTGCCGGCGCGACGGCGATCTGCGCCGACCTCGGCGCGCGCACCATCCGCGAGGAGATCGACGCGATGCGTGTGCTGGGCATCGACCCCATCCAGCGTCTGGTCGTGCCCCGCGTCCTGGCGTCGACGTTCGTGGCGCTGCTGCTCAACGGCCTGGTCTGCGCGATCGGCCTGTCCGGCGGCTACGTCTTCTCGGTGTTCCTGCAGGGCGTCAACCCCGGCGCCTTCATCAACGGTCTGACCATCCTGACGGGTCTCGGCGAACTCGTGCTGGCGATGTTCAAGGCCCTGCTCTTCGGTGTCTTCGCCGGCCTGGTGGGCTGCTACCGCGGTCTGACCGTGCAGGGCGGGCCCAAGGGAGTCGGGATCGCCGTGAACGAGACCGTCGTCTACGCCTTCATCTGCCTGTTCGTCATCAACGTGATCATGACCGCCGTCGGCGTGCGGGTCCTGGAACGCTAGCGGCGGAACGACCATGAGCTACGACGCCACCCTGCGCCTGCGCCGCTTCTTCCGCGGCGTACCGAAGCTCGTCGACACCGTGGGGGAGCAGGCGCTCTTCTACGGCGAGTCGGTGCGCTACATCCCGAACGCGCTCACCCGCTACCGCCGCGAGACCATCCGGCTCATCGCCGAGATGACCATGGGCACCGGTGCGCTGGTGATGATCGGCGGCACGGTCGGCGTCGCGGCGTTCATGACGCTCGCCTCCGGCGGTGTCATCGCGGTGCAAGGCTACTCGTCGCTGGGCAACATCGGCATCGAGGCGCTCACCGGCTTCCTGTCGGCGTTCCTCAACGTGCGCATCGTCGCGCCGGTGATCGCCGGCATCGCCCTGGCCGCGACGATCGGTGCCGGCACCACCGCGCAACTCGGGGCCATGCGCGTGGCCGAGGAGATCGACGCCGTCGAATCCATGGCGGTGCACTCGGTGTCCTACCTGGTGTCGACGCGCATCATCGCCGGCCTCATCGCCATCGTGCCGCTGTACGCGCTGTCGGTGCTGGCCGCGTTCTTCGCAGCACGGTTCACCACGGTGTTCATCAACGGGCAGTCGGCCGGCCTGTACGACCACTACTTCAACACGTTCCTCGTACCCAGCGACCTGCTGTGGTCGTTCCTGCAGGCCATCGTCATGTCGGTGGCCGTGATGCTGGTGCACACCTACTACGGCTACAACGCCTCCGGCGGCCCCGTCGGCGTCGGCATCGCCGTCGGACAGGCCGTCCGCACGTCGCTCATCGTCGTCGTCACCATCGTCCTGTTCATCTCCCTGGCCGTCTACGGCGCGTCGGGCAACTTCAACCTGTCCGGATAGGAGAGCACGGCCATGGCCATCGGCGACGCGAAGCGCAGCCACGTGCGGATCGCTGCGGCGATCCTCGCTGCCGTCGTGGCCATCGCCGTCGTGTTCACCTACCTCTCCTACACCGCCGCCTTCACCCCGGTGGACACCGTCACGGTGACCTCCGAACGGGCCGGCCTGGTGATGGAGCGCGACGCCAAGGTGAAGTACCGCGGCGTCCAGATCGGCAAGGTCTCCGACATCCAGTACGCCGGCAACGAGGCGAAGCTGACGCTCGACATCGACCGCAGCTCCATGCGGTACATCCCGTCGAATGCGACCGTGAAGATCGGCGGCACCACGGTGTTCGGCGCGAAGTCGGTCGAGTTCCTGCCGCCGGACCAGCCCAGCGGCGAGTCGCTGCGCCCGGGCGCGGCGGTGCCGGCGGGCAGCGTGCAGCTCGAGGTCAACACCCTCTTCCAGACGCTGACCGACGTGCTGAAGAAGGTCGATCCGATCAACCTCAACGCCACCATCACCGCACTCGGCGAGGGGCTGCGCGGCAACGGCGACGACCTCGGCGCGGCGCTCGCGGGAACCAGTGCCTATCTGGCGCAACTCAACCCGAAGCTCCCCACAGTGCAGCAGGACTTCCAGAAGACAGCGGTCGTCACGGGGATCTACGGCGATGCCGCGCCCGACCTGGCGACCGTGCTCGGCAACGTGCCGTCGATCAGCAAGACCGTCGTCGACGAGCAGGACAACCTCAACGCCGCCCTGCTCGCCGCGACCGGTCTGGCCAACAACGGCACCGCCACGCTGGAGCCGGCCGCCGACGACCTCATCGCCACGATCCAGCGGCTGCGAGCGCCGCTGAAGGTGCTCGGTGAGTACTCGCCCGAACTCGGCTGCGTCATCCGCGGCACGAAGAAGGCGCTCGACACCTTCGCCCCGGTGATCGGTGGCGTCCGTCCCGGCCTGTTCGTCGCGTCGAGTTTCCTGCCCGGCGCCCCCGCCTACACCTACCCCGAGAGCCTGCCGATGGTGAACGCCTCGGGCGGCCCGAACTGCCGTGGCCTGCCGGACGTTCCGACCAAGCAGTACGGCGGGTCCTGGTACCACCCGCCCTTCCTGGTCACGGACAACGCGTACATTCCGTTCCAGCCGAACACCGAGTTGCAGTTCGACGCACCGTCCACGCTGCAGTTCCTGTTCCACGGGGCCTTCGCAGAACGGGACGACTACTGATGAAGTCGGACAGGACGGTCGTCAGCGTCGCGGTCTTCACGGCCGCGATGCTGCTGGTGGCAGCCGGACTGGTCGTGGTGTTCGGCCAGTTCCGCTTCGCGTCGGGCAACACCTTCCACGCCACGTTCGCCGAGGCGTCCCGGCTCAAGTCCGGACAGGACGTCCGCATCGCGGGTGTGCCCGTCGGCTCGGTCAAGAAGGTCAGCCTGAACCCGGACAACACCGTCGACGTCGAGTTCGACGTCGCCGACCGCTACCAGCTGTACACCTCGACCCGGGCCGCGGTGCGCTACGAGAACCTCGTCGGCGACCGGTACCTCGAGATCACCTCGGGACCCGGCGACCTGCGCAAGTTGCCGGCCGGCGCCACCATCGCCAAGGAGAACACCCAGCCCGCCCTCGACCTCGACGCGTTGCTCGGCGGGCTGCGCCCGGTGCTCAAGGGTCTGGACGGCAACAAGGTCAACGAGGTGAGCAACGCCGTCATCGAGCTGCTGCAGGGCCAGGGCGGCGCGCTGTCGAGCATGCTCGCCTCGACGAGTTCCTTCACCCAGCAGATCGCCGACCGCGACCAGCTCGTCGGCGACGTGATCAACAACCTCAACACGGTGCTCGGCACAGTCGACGAGAAGGGCGCGCAGTTCGACGCGAGCGTCGACCAGCTCCAGCAGCTGATCACCGGACTGGCGCAGAACCGGGATCCGATCGCCGGCGCCATCCCGCCCCTCGCGTCCGCGACGAACGACCTGACGACGCTGCTGGAGAAGAGCCGGCGCCCGGTGCAGGGCGTGATCGAGAACGTCCGCCCGCTGGCGCAGCGGCTCGACGAGCGCAAGGGCGACCTCAACAAGGTCATCGAACCGCTGGCCGAGAACTACCTGAGGCTCAACGCCCTCGGCGCCTACGGGTCCTTCTTCAACATCTACTACTGCTCGATCCGGATGAAGATCAACGGCCCCGCGGGCAGCGACATCCTGATCCCGTTCGGTGGCCCGCCCGATCCGTCGAAGGGGAGGTGCTCGGAGAATGGCTAGGCCCGACGGCGGAAACCCGCTCCGCACCGGCATCTTCGGCATCGTCCTGGTGACGTGCCTGGTGCTGGTGTCGTTCGGCTACACCAGCCTCCCGTTCTGGCCGCAGGGCAAGAACTACGAGGCGTACTTCACCGACGCCGGCGGCATCACGCCCGGCAACGACGTCTCGGTGTCCGGCATCCAGGTCGGCAAGGTCAGCTCCGTCGAACTCGCCGGCGACGCCGCCAAGGTCGCGTTCACCGTGGACCGCAAGATCAAGGTCGGCGACCAGTCGCTGGTCGCGATCAAGACCGACACCGTGCTCGGCCAGAAGTCCCTCGCCGTCACCCCCGGCGGCACCGGCAACGTGACCGTGATCCCGTTGGGTCGCACGACGACGCCCTACACCCTGAGCATTGCGCTGCAGGACCTCGGCGAGAACTCCAGCGAATTGGACAAGCCGCGCTTCGAGCAGGCGCTGCAGACACTGACCGCCACGCTGCGCGACGCCACGCCGCAACTGCGGGGCGCGCTGGACGGCATCGCGAACCTCTCCCGCAGCCTCAACGCCCGCGACGAGGCGCTCGAACAGCTGCTGTCGCACGCGAAGAATGTCTCCGACACCCTGGCCCAGCGCGCCGGGCAGGTGAACCAGCTGATCACCGACGGCAACATGCTGTTCGCCGCGCTCGACGAGCGCCGCCAGGCGCTGAGCAATCTCATCTCCGGCATCGACGACGTGTCCCGGCAACTCTCGGGCTTCGTGGCGGACAACCGTCGCGAATTCGGGCCCGCGCTAGAGAAGCTGAACCTGGTGATGGACAACCTGCTCGAGCGGCGGGAGCACATCGGCGAGGCGCTGCGCCGGCTGCCGCCGTACGCGACCACCCTCGGCGAGGTCGTCGGGTCGGGCCCCGGCTTCCAGATCAACCTGTACGGCCTGCCGCCGGCCGCGCTGTCGGAGGTCCTGCTGGACACCTACTTCCAGCCCGGCAAGCTGCCCGACAGCCTCGCCGACTACCTGCGCGGGTTCATCTCCGAACGCCTCATCATCAGGCCGAAGTCGCCATGACGCACCACGATTCCCGTCCCTCGAAGCCGCGTTGGGTGCGCGGCCTGCTGGCGGTCGCCCTGGTGGCTCTGCTGCTCGGCGCCGTGTACGTCGTGTGGCCCACGCGTGCCGCGCACCGCGTGGTGGCGTACTTCCCGACCGCCGTCGGGCTCTACCCCGGTGACGACGTGCGCGTCGTCGGCGTCCCGGTCGGCACCATCGATGCCATCGAGCCGAGGGCCCGCGACGTCAAGGTCACGATGACCATCGACGACGGCGTGCGCCTGCCCGCCGACGCCCGCGCCATCGTCATCGCACCGAACCTGGTGTCCGCGCGCTCCGTCCAGTTGACCCCGGCCTACACCGAGGGTCCCGAGCTGGCCGACGGCGCGGAGATCGGCCTCGACCGCACCGGCGTGCCGGTCGAGTGGGACGAGGTCAAGGAGCAGCTGACCGCGCTGAGCGCCCAGCTCGGCCCGCAGCAGGGTTCCGTGCAGGGCCCGCTGGCGGAGTTCGTGAACCAGGCCGCGGACACCTTCGACGGCAACGGCGACTCGTTCCGCCGGGCGCTGCGCGAGCTGTCGGCGACCGCCGGACGGCTCGGCGACTCTCGCACCGACCTGTTCGGCACGGTACGCAACCTGCAGGTGCTGGTCGACGCGCTGTCCAACAGCAACGAACAGATCGTGCAGTTCTCCAACCACGTCGCCTCGGTGTCGCAGGTATTGGCCGACAGCTCGAAGGATCTCGACCAGACGCTGGGCACGCTCAACCAGGCGCTGTCGGACGTGAAGGGCCTCCTGAACGACAACAACTCGGCGCTCATCGGGCAGGTCAACAAGCTGACCGACTTCACCAACATCCTCACCGAGCACAGCGACGACATCGAGCAGGCCCTGCACATCACGCCCAACGGCCTGGCCAACTTCTACAACATCTACAACCCCGCGCAGGGCACCGTCGGTGGTCTGCTGTCGCTGCCGAACTTCGCGAACCCCGTGCAGTTCATCTGCGGTGGCACGTTCGACGTGGGCGCCTCGCCGGACAACTTCAAGCGCGCCGAGATCTGCCGTCAGCGCATGGGACCGGTGGTCAAGCGGCTCGCGGTCAACTACCCGCCGGTGCTGTTCCACCCGATCAACAGCATCACCGCCTACAAGGGTCAGATCCTCTACGACACCCCGGCCACCGAGGCGAAGGCGCAGACGCCGGTGCCCTACCTGCAGTGGAACCCGGCGCCCGGCGTGACGCCGCCGACGCCCAGTCCGGACGGCATGCTGAGCGACCTCATCCTGCCTCCGCCCGCGGAGCCCGGGCAGGTGTCGCCTGCCGGCCCGGTCCCGCCGCCCGCGCCGACGGGGACGGGACCGTTGCCCGGACCCGCACCCGATCCAGCGCCCCTGCCCGCCGAAGCCGGAGGTGGATAGCCGTGCCGACGCGCATCGCCCTGCGCCGCAGGGCAGTACGGAGCGGCCGCGCGGCCGTCGCGGTGTCCTCGGGCGCCGTGCTGCTCGCCGGATGTTCGTTCGGGGGACTGAACTCCCTCGACATGCCGGGCACCGCCGGGCACGGCAAGGACTCGTACACGATCAACGTCGAACTGCCCGACGTGGCGACCCTGCCGCAGAACTCGCCGGTGTTGGTCGACGACATCACGGTGGGGAGCGTCTCGGGCATCGACGCGGTACAACGGCCCGACGGCACGTTCTTCGCGGCGGTGAAGCTCTCGCTCGACGGCAACGTCGAACTGCCCGCCAATGCGACCGCGACGGTGGCCCAGACGTCGCTGCTCGGATCGCAGCACGTGGCGCTCGCCGACCCCACGGGCGAGCCGCCCCAGGGCCGGCTGACCGAGGGATCGACGATTCCGCTGGCCCACACCGGGCGCTACCCGACCACCGAAGAGGTGCTGTCCTCGCTCGGCGTGGTGGTGAACAAGGGCAATCTCGGTGCGCTGCAGGACATCACGAACGAGACGTACGCCGCCGTCGCCGGTCGCGCCGGGTCGTTCGCCGACCTCATCCCGCGCCTGGCCGAGCTGACCGGATCGCTGGACCGGCAGACCGCGGACATCATTGCCGCCGCCGACGGGCTCAACCGGTTCGCCGGCATCCTGGCCCGCAGCCGCGACGACCTGGGTCGCACGCTCGACACGCTGCCCGCGGCGCTCGAGGTGCTCAACGCCAACCGGACGAACCTCGTCGACGCGTTCACCGCCCTGCGGACGTTCTCCGGGGTGGCCTCGCGGGTGCTGACCGGCATCCGCGACGACTTCGCCGCCGACTTCAAGGATCTCTATCCGGTGGTGAAGGCGTTCAACGACAACGCCGACGACTTCATCTCCGACCTGGAGCTGCTGCCGACCTTCCCGTTCCACTACAAGTACCTGCGCAACGCGGTGCGGGGCGACTACCTCAACGTGTTCGTGACGTTCGACCTGACGGTGCGCCGCACCGGTGAGTCGGTGTTCACCACGTCGAAGGGCCTCGACCCCAACATGAAGCACCTCGACGAGGTCATCAACCCGCCGGACTTCCTGACCGGGGCGATGGCGAATCTCTCGGGGCAGGCGGCGGATCCGTTCCAGATCCCGCCGGGGACGGCCACCCAGCACACCGAGGCGGTGCCCTGATGCTCGACCGGTTGACGCGCATCCAGCTGTCGATCTTCGCGATCGTGACGGTGCTGTGCGTGGGCGCGATCTCCGCGTTCTATCTGCACGTGCCCGCCGCCATGGGCATCGGCACCTACGACGTCCGGGCCAACTTCGTCGCCGGCGGCGGCCTGTACGAGAACGCCAACGTCACCTACCGCGGCGTGACCATCGGACGCGTCGAGTCGGTGGGTCTGAGCGACGACGGCGTGGTCGCCGACATGCGGCTCAACACCGACACCCCGGTGCCGGACAACGTCACCGCGACGGTGAAGAGCGTCTCGGCGGTCGGCGAGCAGTACATCGACCTGGTGCCGCCCGACGACCCCTCCGACCGCATGCTCGGCCACGACGCCGTGATCCCGGTGAGCCGCACCGCGATCGGTCAGGACATCGCGAGCCTGCTCACCCAGGCCGACTCGCTGGTGAACAGCATCGGCGACAGCCGCATCCAGGATCTGCTGCGCGAGACGTTCAAGGCGTTCAACGGCTCCGGACCCGAGCTGGCGCGGCTGATCCAGTCCGGCCGCGCCCTGGTCGACGAGGCGAACGCGAACTACGGCCAGACCAGCCAGCTGATCGACCAGGCCGGTCCGTTCCTGGACGCCGAGATCGCCAGCGGAGACGACATCCGGTCGCTCGCCGACGGACTGGCGCGCTTCACCACCGAGGCGGCGAATGCCGACCCGCAGCTGCGGTCGGTGCTTCGGACCGTGCCGGGCGCGGCCCAGGCCGCCAACACGACGTTCGACGGCATCCGCCCGAACTTTCCGATGCTGGCCGCCAACCTCGCCAACGTCGGCCGCATCGGCGTCATTTACAACAAGTCGATCGAGCAGGCACTGGTCATCTTCCCGGCGCTGATGGCCGCGCTCATCACCGTGGGCGGCGGTCTGCCGGCCGACGAGGGCGGCAAGCTCGACTTCAAGGTCGACCTCGGTGATCCGCCCCCGTGCTCGGTGGGCTTCATCCCGCCGACGCAGATCCGCACGCCTGCCGACACCACCCTGCGCGACCTGCCGACCGACCTGTACTGCAAGACGGCGCAGAGCGATCCGACCGTCGTGCGCGGCGCGCGCAACTACCCGTGCCAGGAGTTCCCCGGCAAGCGGGCACCCACCATTCAGCTGTGCCGCGACCCGCGCGGCTACGTGCCGATCGGCAGCAATCCGTGGCGTGGCCCGCCGATCCCGTACGGCAGCACGCCGATCACCGATCCGCGCAACATCACCCCGGCGAACAAGTTCCCCAACATCCCGCCCTCGGCGGACTACGACCCGGGGCCGCCGTCGGTGCAGTTGCCGCCCGGTGTGGTGCCGGGACCCGGTCCCGCGCCCAATGCGCCGTTCCCACTGCCGGTTCCGCCGAGCGATCCCGGCCCACCGCCGCCACCGCTGCCGTTCTACGCGCCGCCCGACCAGATCGTGCCGCCGTACGGCCGCTCGGCACCCGGGGCTCCGGCACCCGGTCCGCTGCCCGCGGAGGCCCCGGCCCCGGCACCCGCCCCCGCGGTGCCCCCGCCGCCGGGCCAGGGTCCGCTGCTGCCCGCACAGGCCGTGCCGCAGGACGCACCGCCGGTGGCCAGCGCTCCGACGTCGACGACGTACGATTCGAGGACCGGTGTGTTCGCCGACCCCTCCGGGGGAACCGGCGTGCTGGCCTCCGGTTCGACGAAGTTCGCCCCCGCGGAGACGTGGGCCGATTTGATGATGGATCCACGACGGGAATGACAGAGCAGGACACGGCCGCCGGTGAGTCCTCGACCGAGACGTCCGGGCCGGCGCCCAAGGCCGTCCGCCGCCGCGCCTCGCGTGCCGCGGGACCGGCCGCGGGCACCGTCACCGCCGAACCCGCGCTGGGCGTATCGGCGACCGCCGCCACGCCGCGCGTCAGGGTGTCGCGACCGGTCGGGCCGCCACCGCGCCGGCAGCCGCACCGCACGCTGGTGGCGGCGGTGGGCATCGCCGTCTGCGCGGTGCTCGTCGCGGTCGTCGGCGGGCTGACCGCCTGGGCAGCTGCCGGACGGGCGGAGACCGACGCCGCGCTCGACCGCGACCAGCGCTTCGTCGACACCGCGACCCAGACGGTGGTCAACATGTTCAGCTACGACCAGAACACCATCGACGAGAGCGTGAACCGCTTCGTCAACGGCACCAGCGGCCCGCTGCGCGACATGCTCAGCCAGGGCACCAACGTCGAGAACCTCAAGGCCATCTTCCGGGACACGCAGGCCAGCAGCGAGGCCGTCATCACCGGCGCGGCGCTCGAGCGCGTCGACGAGACCGCCAAGAACGCCAACGTGTTGGTCGCCGCACGCGTCACGGTCACCGACCTCGACGGCGTCAACAAGCCGTCGCAGCCCTACCGGCTGCGGATCGTCGTGCACGAGGACGACAACGGCCACATGACCGGCTACGACCTCAAGTACCCCGACGGGGGCAACTGATGGGTCGGTGGACGACCCGCCTGGCGCTCGCGCTCGGCGTGCTGCTGGCGGTCGGCTTCGTCGGGTTGAGCGCCTTCGGCGGGTACATGTGGTGGGACCGCGACCAGCTCGCGGCCGAACAGCAGACCCGCGAGGAACTCGGTCCCTGCACCGGCGACCGCCAGCCACCGAACTGCGACCTCGCCGCCCAGCAGATCCCGCTGGTCTTCGGCTACGACTTCCAGACGGTCGAGCGCAGCCTCACCGACGCCTACCAGCTGCTGACCCCGGCCTACCGCCGCGAGTTCGAGGAACGCGCGAACCAGGACATCATCCCGCAGGCCCGTGACCGGCAGGTGATCTCGCAGGCCAACGTCGTCGGGACGGGAGTGCTGGACGCGCACCGCGATTCGGCCAGCGTGCTGGTGTTCATGAACCGGACCGTCACCGACAAGTCCAAGCAGCCGGTGTACGACGGGAGCCGGTTGCGCGTCGACTACGAGAAGATCGACGGGCAGTGGAAGATCAACTTCATCACTCCGGTCTAGAGCCGGTCTCGCTCCTGGTACCGGTGTGGTCCTCGGTCGAGGACAGCGCATCGAGGAAGGCGCGGGCCCACCGGTCGACGTCGTGGGCGAGGACCTGACGGCGCAGCGCCCGCATGCGGCGCCGGCCCTCCTCCGGTGACTGCGTCAGGGCCGCCTCGATCGCGTCCTTGACGTCGTCGACGTGGTGCGGGTTGGCCAGGTACGCCTGTCGCAATTCGGCTGCGGCGCCGGTGAATTCGCTCAAGACCAGCGCGCCGCCGAGGTCGCTGCGGCACGCCACGTACTCCTTGGCCACCAGGTTCATCCCGTCGCGCAACGGGGTCACCAGCATGACGTCGGCGGCGACGAAGAACGCGACGAGTTCGTCACGGGGGATCGGCTTGTGCAGGTAGTGCACCACCGGGTGGCCGACCTCGCCGAACTCGCCGTTGATGTGGCCGACCTGCCGTTCGATGTCCTCGCGCATCACCTTGTAGCTCTCCACCCGCTCGCGACTCGGCGTGGCGAGCTGGACGAGCACGGTGTCACTGCCGTCGACGCGGCCGTCCTCGAGCAGTTCGGTGAAGGCGTTGAGCCGCACGTCGATGCCCTTGGTGTAGTCCAGCCGGTCGACGCCCAGCATGACCTTGCGCGGGTTGCCGAGTTCGGCGCGGATGGCGCGGGCACGCTGGCGCACCGCTCGGTCGCGGGCCTTGGCGTCGAGTTCCGCCGAATCGATGGAGATGGGGAACGCGCCCACCTTCACGGTGCGAAAACCGACGCGCACCTCGCCGAACCGGGACCGCACGCCGACGGTCGCCCGGGAGGTGTCGGCACCGACCAGACGGCGAGCCAGGTAGAGGAAGTTCTGCGCCCCGCCCGGGAGGTGGAAGCCGACGAGGTCGGCGCCCAGCAGACCCTCGATGATCTCGGTACGCCACGGCATCTGCATGAACAGTTCGATCGGCGGGAAGGGGATGTGCAGGAAGAACCCGATGGTGAGGTCGGGGCGGAGCATGCGCAGCATCTTGGGGACGAGCTGCAACTGGTAGTCCTGCACCCAGACGGTGGCGCCGTCGGCGGCGGCCCGGGCGGTCGCCTCGGCGAAGCGGCGGTTCACCTCGACATAGCGTTCCCACCAGGCGCGGTGGTAGATCGGCTTGACGATGACGTCGTGGTAGAGCGGCCACAGCGTGGCGTTGGAGAAGCCCTCGTAGTACGTGGCGACGTCCTCGGCAGACAGCGCCACCGGGAAGAGCTGCAGCCCGTCGTCCTCGATCGGGTCCTCGGGGCTGTCGGGGATGCCGGCCCAACCGATCCAGGCGCCATGGCGTTTGCGCAGCAGCGGTTCCAGCGCAGTGACCAGGCCGCCGGGGCTGCGCTTGTAGGAGATCTCGCCGTCGGCGCGGCGCTCCATGTCGATCGGCAGCCGGTTGGCCACGACGACGAAGTCGGCGGTGCCGACGTCGGGCTCGGTCGCCGGGCCGGGGCTCACTAGGCGTCGAGCTTCGCGGGTCCGATGCCGAGCATGGACAGGAAGACGCGGCACTCGTCGGCGTCGGTGGCGTACGCCGCGACGACGCGGCGCGCCTGCCGCGCGGTGCTGTCGGCGAGCGGCTCGACGTCGTCGATCTCGGTGGGGTCAGGTGAAGCTGCCATGACCCAACTCTAGGCGACTCGGCGAGCCGCCCAGAGTTCGGGCCGAGGCATGCTCAGGAGACGCCGGTGACGGTCGGGCTGCTGCCGATCGACGAGGTCGGCGGCACGTAGGCCGGGGCGTTCTCGGCGAGGCCGATGCACTGGCCGCTGTTGGCGCCGGTGCACGGGATGCCGTCGACGGCCGGCAGGTCGGGGTTGCCCGGGATCGAGCTGAACGGAGAGTTCGGCACGGTGTGGGGGATGCAGATGCCAGTGAACTGATCCTCTTCCTCACCGCCCGGGCACGCCAGCGGGTTGGCCGGGAACGCGTCGACGCCGGCGAGCGCGGCGACCGCGGGAGCCGCGGCGACGGCGAGCGCGAACCCGCCCGCCAGGATGAACCGCCGGGGAGCACTCAGAACAGGGTTCGCCATCGTCACGCTTTCTGTCGTTATTGACCGTGTCGTCGGGGTGAGTCTATGGAAGCTGCCAGGAATCTGCACACATTCCACGAGTTCCCTGCGAGGGGTCGTGACGGACGGCCGTGACGGACGGCGCGACGCGACGCCGCCGGGCGGGGCCCGGCGCGGCGTCGGGCCGGTACTAGGGGCTCGAGCTGACCGACGAGCGCGGCACGGGCACCGGCCCTTCGGACTGCTGCTCCTCGGACAGGCCGATGCACTGACCGGAATTGGCTCCACTGCAGGGGATGCCGCCGACCGAGGGCAGGCTGTCAGGTGAACTACTCTGAAAGACCGGCGAATTCGGCACCAGGTCGGGGGTGCAGACCGTGGTGAAGGTGTCCTCGGTCTCACCGCTGGGGCAGGCGGCCACCGACGGCTCCACCGACGTCGGTGCGGCGAGGACGGCGACCGCGGGCGCGGCAGCCGCCGCCACGGCGAATCCCCCGGCGAGCAGGAGGCGTCGGGCGTCGAATCTCAAGGTCGCCATGGTCGTGCTTTCTTGTCGTCGGGCGGGACGCCTGCGGCGGTGTCCGTGCGGGAGACGATACGCCCGTCACGCCGTCGTGCGGGGGTGATGGCGCCAAGAAGTGGTGCGGGCGTGCCATTCCTGTGAACGGTCTGCCAGTCGGCTGTGGCGTGACTGCCGGATCGCCGTGCGGCGTTTCGCTTCCCCGCGTGCACACCGCGTGGTTCGATGACGAGAACGTGTTCTAGTTCTCCCCGCCAGGGGACGCGGGAGGAGCAGCAATGCAGCTGTCGTTGGTGGACAGGACCATTCTGGTCACGGGCGGCGGCAGCGGCATCGGCAAGGGGGTGGCCGCCGCGGTCGTCGCATCGGGCGGCAACGCAATGCTGGTGGGCCGCAACGCCGACAAGCTGGCGACAGCGGTGGAGGAGATCGGCGCCGCGGCCGGCGAGGGAGCCGGCGAGGTGCGCTACGAACCGGCCGACGTCACCAACGAGGACGAGGTCGCCCACGTCGTGGACGCCGCCGCCGCGTGGCACGGCCGGCTGCACGGCGTGGTGCACTCCGCGGGCGGCTCGTTGACCATCGGCCCACTGACGCAGGTCGATTCGGAGGGCTGGCGCAACACGGTCGACCTCAACGTCAACGGGACGATGTACGTGCTGAAGCACAGTGCGCGCGAGATGGTGCGCGGCGGCGGCGGGTCGTTCGTCGGCATCTCGTCGATCGCCTCGAGCAATACGCACCGTTGGTTCGCGGCCTACGGCCCGAGCAAGGCCGCGCTGGACCATCTGATGATGCTGGCCGCCGACGAACTCGGCCCGTCGTGGGTGCGGGTCAACGGCATCCGGCCCGGTCTCATCCGCACCGACATGGTGGCGCCGATCCTGGATTCGCCGGCGATCAGCGCCGACTACGCCAGCTGCACGCCGCTGCCGCGGCCGGGTGAGGTCACCGACGTCGCCAACGCGGCGGTGTTCCTGCTGAGCGACGCCGCCGAGTGGATCACCGGTCAGGTGCTCAACGTCGACGGCGGCCACGGCCTGCGCCGTGGGCCGGACATGTCATCGATGCTGGAGCCGGTGTTCGGCGCCGACGGGCTGCGCGGCGCGGTGTCGTGACCGCCGGGGGTCCCGGCGTCAGGCGTTGGGGTTGAGCCCCGGGCAGTAGCCCTGCACGGCGAGGCTGCCGAACGTCGTGATGTCGTCGATCTTCGTCCACTCGGTGGCGTTCTTGACGTGGTGCAGAGCCGCCTCCACGTCGCCGCCGCGGGCGAGCACGTCGCACGTCGAGTGCGCGAGGTCGATGGCGTCCTTGGCGGTGATCCGCAGGCCCTTGTCGCGGACGGCCTTGGTGAACACGTCGTCGACCTGAGCGTCGCTCGGTTCGGCGGAGGCCGGCGCGATCGAGGTCAGCGAGGTGAGCGCTGCCCCGGCAGCGACCAGGACCGCCGCGGCGGCGTGCATCGATCTCATGTCACCAGTCTTCCCGAGTCGGTGTCGGGCCCACCCTACGTGGGCACGCCCCCGCCGGTGTATCGAGCGCACCGGGACGACCGTTACGCCTGCGCCTCGGCGGCCTGGCGCACGGCGTTGACGATTCCCTGGTAACCGGTGCAGCGGCAGAAGTTGCCGGAGAGGCCCTCGCGGATCTCCTCGTCGGTCGGGCTGGGGTTGTCCCGGAGCAGCGCCGTGATGGACGTGACGAAGCCCGGCGTGCAGAAGCCGCACTGCAGTCCGTGACAGGCGCGCATGGCGGCCTGCACCGGGGACAGTTCGCCGTCCGGTGACGCGATGCCCTCCACCGTCGTCACCTCCTGGCCGTCGACCTGAACGGCGAACACCAGGCAGGACCGCACGGCCTGACCGTCGAGCAGGACCGTGCACGCCCCGCAGGCGCCGTGCTCGCACCCGAGGTGGGTGCCGGTCAGCCCGCACCGTTCGCGCAGGAAGTCGGCCAGCGTGACGCGGGGTTCGACGACGCCGCCGTGCGGGGTGCCGTTCACTCGGAGTTCGACGGGAAGTTCATGCATGGGACGCCTCCGTCTTCGCGGTTCCGGTCAGGACGCCGGGCCGGTCGGTGCCGGCCTGGCCCGTCGCTTCGTTCCAGGCCCGCGCGACCATCGCGGCCCCGACGCGGGTCCGGTAGGACGCCGACCCCTGCAGGTCGGACGGGACGTCGGTGAGCCCGGACATGGCCAGCGCGCCGATGTCCTCGGCCGACAGTTCGGCGAGACCACGTCCGGTGACGGCGTCCTCGGCCGCGGTGGCGCGCAGCGGTGTCGAGCCGAGACCGAGCAGGCCGATCCCGCAGCGCGTCACCCGGTCGTCGTCGTCGAGGGCGACGGCCACCGTGGCGCCGGCGATCGCGAAGTCGCCGTGGCGTCGGGCGAATTCGCGGACCGCGTATCCCGTGCGACCCGGCCATACCGGAAAGCGCACGGCGCGCAGCATCTCGTCGGGCTCCAGCGCGTTCTCCCACAGGCCCGTGAAGAACTCCCCGGCGGGGATCTGGCGGTCACCGCGCCGCGACGTGGCCTCGATGGTGGCGTCGAGCGCGAGCGCGGCTGCGGCGTACTCCGCGGCCGGGTCGGCGTGGGCCACCGCGCCGCCCAGGGTGCCGCGGGTGCGGATCTGGAAGTGGCCGATGTGCGGGGTCGCGAGCGTCAGCAGCGGAACCGACTCGGCCACCTCGTCGTCCATGCCGACGAGGGCATGCGGGGTGGCCGCGCCGATCACGACGTCGTCGTCGACGAGGTCGATGCCGCACAGTTCGGTGACCCGGGAGACGTCGACCAGGTTGTCGAAGTGGGTGAGCCGCATGGCGAGCATCGGGACCAAGCTCTGCCCGCCCGCGAGGATCTTCGCCTCGTCGCCGTACTCGGCGAGCAACCCGACCGCCTCTTCGACGGAGTCCGGTCGGTGGTAGGCGAACGGCGCGGCCTTCACGACACCAGCTTCGACAGCGCGGCGAGCAGGTCGTCGGCCGTGATCGCCGCGGGGTGCGTCGGGGTCCGCCGGCGGCGGCCGAACAGGATGCCGACGGCGACGCCCGCGGCGAGGCCGGCAGCGACGGGGGCGGCGCGCTTGGCCAGCGGCAGGGCGACCACCTTGAGCAGGTCGACGGAGTCGGCGGGTTGCGCTGCCGCCGTGAGCCTTTCCGTGGTGGGCGCCGCCGTGGTGGGTGCTGCCGTGACGCCGGACGCCGCGGCGGAGTCCGGGGAACCGCCGCCCAGCAGCTCGGCCTCGAGGCTGCGAGCGAACTGGGCGATGAGGTTGCTCGACACGTCGGCGAGGACGCCGCGGCCGAACTGTGCGGCCTTGCCGGAGATCGCGAGGTCGGTGGAGATGGCGACGTGCGTGCCGCGGGGGCCGTCCTCGGTGAGCTGCGCGGTCACGGTGGCCGCGGCGGTGCCGTTGCCGCGGGTCTCCTTGCCCTCGGCGCGCAGCACCAGACGTCGGGCGTCGGTGTCCTTCTCCTTGTACGAGGCAACACCCTTGTAGGACACCGTGATCGGGCCCACCTTGACCTTGACGGCGCCGGTGAACTCGTCGCCGTCGACGGACAGCAGCGTGGCGCCGGGCAGGCACGGTGCGACGCGCTGCACGTCGGTGAAGACGTCCCAGACCTCGGCGGCGGGGACCGCCACCCGGAATTCGTTGTTCAGTTCCACCTCAGTGGTCCTTCCGCGCGCGTTCGATGAGGTCGACGATGGTGGCCGGTGTGGCCGGCAGTTCGGTCAGCGTGACGCCGAGAGGGGCCAGCGCGTCGTTGATCGCGTTGACGACCGCGGGCGGCGAACCGATCGCGCCGCCCTCGCCCGCACCCTTGTAGCCGCCCACACCGGGGCCGGGGATCTCGACGTGCCCGAACTCGATGGGCGGCACCTCGGTGGCGGTGGGCAGCAGGTAGTCGACGAACGTCGAGGCGATCGGGTTGCCCGCCTCGTCGTAGGCCAGCTTCTCCAGCAGCGCTCCGCCGATGCCCTGCACGGTGCCGCCGGCGACTTGGCCCTCGACCACGTTCGGGTTGATCATCGGGCCGACGTCCTCGCTGACGATGTAGCGGGTGAGCGTCACGTGTCCCGTCTCGATGTCGACCTCGCACGTGCAGACGTGGGTGGCGTTGGCCCAGTGGATCATCGCCTGCGAGGTGAACCGGGCGGTGGCCTCCAGCGTCGCGGCGACCCCACCGAGTTGCGCGGGGTCGTAGTAGGAGCGGTAGGCGATGTCGGCGAAGCCGACGCTGCGGTCCGGATCGCTGCGCACACTGGCCCGCGAGTCGGCGAGGACGATCTCGTCCGCCTGGACTCCCAGCATCTGTGCGGCGATCGCGACGATCTGGCCGCGCAGGATGCTGCCGGCCTCGTGCACGGCGCCCGCCGTCATGGGTCCGCTGCGGCTGCCCTGCGTGCCCGCACCGTAGGGGGTGACGGCGGTGTCGCCCTGGATGCTGGCGACGTCGGCGATGGCGGCGCCCACTGCGTCGGCGGTGAGCTGCACGACGGTGGTCTCGATGCTGTTGCCCGCCGACCCGCCGTTGACGTAGACGTTGATCTTGCCGGTCGACTCCATCCGCACGGTGGCGCCCTCGGTCGCGAGGTGACCGGTGGCGGCGCCGGTGGGCTCGATGTAGGCGGAGAATCCGAGCCCGAGGTAGCGGCCCTGCGCGAGCGCCTCGGCCTGCTCCTTGCGGAAGCCCTCGTGGTCGAGGATCTTCACCGCCTGCTCGAACGTGTCGGCCGGCGCGCAGTTGTCGTACGGCATGCCGTTGGGGTTGAAGTACGGCATCTCGTCGCCGCGCAGGATGTTGATGCGGCGCAGCTCCACCGGGTCCATGCCGATCTTGCGTGCGGCGCAATCGAGGAGGATCTCCCGGCTCAGCGTCTCGTACTGCCACGGGCCGCGGTAGGCGTGCAGGCCCGGGGTGTTGGAGAACACCGTCTTGTAGTTGAAGCTGGCCTTCGGCACCCGGTAGGGGCCGGGGAAGAACATGCCGATGGCGGCGGTGGTGAGCACCGGATACGGGGTGGGGTAGGAGCCGACGTCCTGAAGGAAGTCGATGTCGGCGGCGAGGATCCTGCCGTCGTCGTCGAGGGCCATCCGCACGGTGCCGTCGACGTGCCGGGACTGACCGGCCGACATCAAGTTCTCCCGGCGGTCCTCGATCCACTTGAGCGCCACGCCCGATCGCGCGTCCGACGCCGCGGACGGCAGCCTGCGGGCGGCGAGCAGGATGCACATGTCCTCGCGCATCGGCACGACCTTCTGGCCGAAGCCGCCGCCGGTGTCGCGCATGATGACGCGCACGCCCTGCGCGGGGATGCCGAGCAGTCTCGCGGCGAACGCGCGCAGTTCGTGAGGCGTCTGCGTGGACGCCCAAATGGTGAGTTCTCCGGTGGCCGAGACCCATTCGGCCACCATGCCGCGGGTCTCCATCGGTACCGGGACGTACATCTGCTGGTAGATGCGCTCGCTGACGACGTGCGGTGCGGTGGCGAACAGCTCCTCGTCCGGCGGCATGCCGCCCATGCCGCCGGCGACGTTGTCGGGGTAGGCGTCGTGCACGACTGGGGCGCCCGACTCGGCGCCGCCCACCGCGCGGCGGAAGTCGGCGACGGCGGGGAGGGGCTCGTAGTCGACGTCGACGAGGTCGGCGGCGTCCTCGGCCACGTAACGGTTCTCGGCCACGACGAGGGCGACGGGGTCGCCGACGAACTTCACCTCGCCCTCGGCCAGTGGCGGCCGCGGGGTGTCGGGGACGTCCTTGCCGGCCACCGCGTGCCAGGCCTCGACGACGTCGCCGTTGAGGTCGGCCGCCGTGAACACCGCACGCACGCCGGGCAACGCGAGGGCTGCCGTCGCGTCGATGCTCCCGATGGTCGCGTGGGCGAAGGGACTGCGCACGAAGCACGCGTGCAGCATTCCGGGACGTTGCACGTCGTCGACGAACGTGCCCTTGCCGGTGAGCAGTCGGGCGTCCTCGACGCGCGGCACGCGGGTGCCGGCGTAGCGGGTGGCGACCGTCTCCTCGGCGGCGTCCCGTTCGGTCGTCGTCACGGCGGCCCCCTGTTCACTTCTGCGGCTGAGTGGTACGCATCACAATGGCTGACAGCATCGTTATCGTACAAGAGAAGCCAAGTAGCAAAAAGAGAGAGTGGCGTTACCGCTGGTGATCGGCACTCAGTCGGCCGTCGTGGTGGATGCGGCCGGCGACGTCGGCCAGCGGTTGGCCGGTACCGTGCCAGCGCCGGGCGATGATCTCGCCGATGATCGAGACCGCGGTCTCCTCCGGCGTGCGGGCGCCGAGGTCCAGCCCGATCGGGCTGGACAACCGATTCAGCTCGGCGTCGGAGAGCCCGGCCTCGCGCAGCCGGGCGAGGCGGTCGTCGTGGGTGGGCCGGGACCCCATGGCGCCCACGTAGCCGACGTCGAGTCGCAGCGCCACCTCGAGGACCGGGACGTCGAACTTGGGATCGTGGGTGAGGACGCAGATCGCGGTGCGGTGGTCGAGTTCGCCGGCCGCGGCCTGGGCGGCCAGATAGCGGTGCGGCCAGTCGACGACCACCTCGTCGGCGGCGGGGAAGCGCGCCGGCGTCGCGAAGACCGCGCGGGCGTCGCAGACGGTGATGCGGTAGCCCAGCAGTGCGGCCTGCCGCGTGAGCGCGGCGGCGAAGTCGATCGCACCGAACACCAACATCCGTGGTCGCGGCGCATGGCTGGCGACGAACACCTCCATGCCCTCGCCCTGCCGCTCGCCGTCGGGCCCGTAGGTGAGGACGTCGGTGCGTCCCGCCGCCAGCAGGCCGCGCGCGTCGTCGGCCACCGCCGCATCGGCGCGGTCGGACCCGAGCGAGCCCTCGGCGGAGTCGGCGCCGAGCACCAGCCGGCGGCCCACCCACCCGGCGTCGGGGTGCGCGATGACCGTCGCGACCGCCACCGGCCGGTGCGCCGCGATGTCGTCGGCGACGGCCTCGAGTTGCGGAAAGGTGTTGCGCGACACGGGTTCGACGAAGACGTCGATGATGCCGCCGCACGTGAGGCCGACGGCGAAGGCGTCGTCGTCGGTGATGCCGTAGCGCTGCAGCTCCGGGCGTCCCGCCTCGACGACCGCGCCGGCCAGCTCGTAGACCGCCCCCTCCACGCAGCCGCCGGAAACCGAGCCGGCGACCGTGGCGTCGGGCGCGACCATCATGGCCGCTCCGGGCGCCCGCGGCGCGGAGCGGATGGTGCGCACCACGGTCGCGAGCCCTGCGGTCTGACCGGTCCGCCAGACCGCGAGCAGGTCGTCCAACACGTCACGCACAGCGTGAGTGTATGTGCGCGGTCCGACGGTGGCGGGCGGACCTGAGCGGGTGCACAGCGTCGGTGCCGCTCGCACGGGCTCGGGTCGGATGCGGCGGCTTTGTACTCTCGGTCTGGGGTCCGCGTGAATCAGTCGAAGGGAAGCGCCCGTGAATCTGCCCGTGTTGGGCGAGTTGCCGCTGTCGGGCTTCGCGCACGTGTGGTTCTTCCTGTTCCTCGTGGTCGTCGCAGGACTGGTGGTGCTGTACTTCGCGATCCAGCGCAGCCGCGCGCGGCGCCTGGCGCGCTTCGCCGACAGCTCGATGATGGGCAGCGTCGCGCCGAAACCGCAGAGCCGGTGGCGCCACCTCCCGCCGGCGCTGGTCGCGGTGGCCCTGGTGCTCTTCACCGTCGCGATGGCCGGCCCGTCGCTGGATCGCAAGATCCCGCGCAACCGTGCCGTCGTGATGCTGGTGATGGACGTCTCCACGTCGATGAACGCCAAGGACGTGCCGCCCACGCGCATGCAGGCGGCGCAGACCGCCGCCAAGCAGTTCGCCGACGAACTGACCCCCGGCGTCAACCTCGGGCTCATCTCCTACGCCGCCAACCCCACGATGCTGAGTTCGCCGACCACCAACCACGACGCCACCAAGGTCGCGATCGACAAGATGCAGGTGGCCGAGCGCACCGCGACCGGCGAGGCGATCTTCGCCGCGCTGCAGGCGATCTCCACCGTCGGCGCGGTGATCGGCGGCGGTGAGGGGCCGCCGCCGGCGCGCATCGTGCTGTTCTCCGACGGCAAGGAGACCACCCCGAACAACCCGAACAACCCGCGCGGCGCCTTCACCGCGGCGCGGGCAGCGAAGGACCAGGGCATCCCGATCAGCACCATCGCGTTCGGCACGCCCGACGGCAAGGTCGAGGTCGACGGCTCGTCGGTCGACGTGCCGGTGGACGACTCCACGATGAAGGAGGTCGCCAACCTGTCCGGCGGCACCTTCTACCGTGCCGAGGACCTCGCCGAACTCAACCAGGTGTACCGCTCGCTGCAGGACCAGATCGGCTACGAGACGGTGCGCGGCGACGCCAGCAGCGGGTGGCTGCGCCTGGGGGCCCTGGTGCTGGCCGTGGCCGCCGTCTCGGCGGTGGTCATCAACCGTCGCCTCCCCATGTAGTCGGCCGAGTCGTCGGCTCGAGTTTGCCGAAAGCGCGTTTCGCGCTTTCGGGCCATGGGTATCAAGCTCTCGCCCCAACGAGCGAGAGGACCGACACTGTGAGGAAGCCCGGCGACGCCGACGTGACCGACGGCCCGGTGAGCGAGTTCATGTCCTCCACCGGTCTGCTGCTGATGTTCGGCGCGGTGATCGCGTTCGTGATGGGAATCGCCGCCTTCGGCATGGGCTCGGTCGGCTTTGCGACGCTCGCGATGGTCGCCGCGCTGCTGAGCTTCAGCGCCAGCCTGCTGTGCTTCGTGGTGGACGGCCGCCGGATCGAGGCCGCCGAGGCCGCCCTGCCGTTCCCCAGCATGCTGCGTCGCTGAGACCGATCCGCCCGTCCGTCGCGACCGCTACGGTTGTGACATGCGGGGACGGGTGATCGCGGGGCTGTGCCTGGCGGCACTGCTGGTCCTGCCCGCCTGCAGTCGCGACGACCCGCCGAATTCGATGTTCGAGGACGCCGGCTACCACGTGCGGGGCGACAAGGTGTACTATCTCAACGCCTTTCCCGGCAAGGCCGTCGAAATCGAGGGCGCCGACCCCGGCTCGTTCGATCCGCTCGACCGCGGCTACGCCCGTGACGGGGCGCGCGTCTACGTCGATGGCAAGCAGATCGCCGACGCCGACCCCGGCACGTTCGAGGTCCTCGACCGCCCGCCGTACGCCAAGGACGCCCGGCACGTCTACCGCTGGGGCGAGGTGCTCAGCGACGACCCCGCGCACTTCGAACTCCTCGACGGTGACCTGAGCAGGGACGGCGGAGCGGTCTACTGGAGCGACGGCCGGGTGCTGTCCGACGATCCCCGGAACTTCGCGATCATCTCCGTCGAGGACCACTACCTGTTCACCAAGGACGCCCGCACGGTGCACGTCAACGGCGAACCGATCGACGGTGCCGACCCGGCCACCTTCCGGGTCCTCGAGGGCGCCTACGCCGTCGACGATCGCAGCGCCTTCTACTTCACCCGGCGCATCGCCGATGTCGACCGCGCGACGTTCGCGGTGCGGGAGGGCTCGTTCGCCGCCGACGCGCGGCACGTGTACTGGATGGGCGAGGTGATCGACGGCGCCGAGCCCGCGACGTTCCGCGTGCTGAATCGCAACTTCGACTGCTCGGCCGACGCACGCCGCGCCTTCTACCAGCGGACGCCGATCGCCGGCGCCGACCCGGCCGACTTCCCGCGCGGCCGGGACGTGACCGGATGCTCCGCGACGTCCATGTCGTTCGCGGAGTGACGTTCGTGCCCAATCGGATTCAGACACTGCTCGGTGTGCGCTTCCCCGTGGTGCAGGCGCCCATGACCTACATCGCCCGCGCCGAGCTGGCCGCCGCGGTGTCGGAAGCCGGCGGTCTGGGGATGCTCGAGACGCTGACGCCCGAGGGTCGCGCCGACCTGGTCCGGGTCCGCGATCTGACCGATCAGCCGGTGGCCGCCAACCTGATGATCCAGGGGTGGAAGCGTGACCCGTCCATCGTCGACGTGCTCGCCGACGCCGAGGTACGCCACGTGTTCACGTCGGCAGGGGACCCCGCGCTGTTCACCGGGCGACTGCACGACGCCGGGATGACGGTGGTGCACGTCGTGGGCTCACTCAAGGCGGCCCGCAAGGCCGCCGACGCCGGCGTGGACGCGCTCGTGGTGGAGGGCGTCGAGGGCGGCGGCTTCAAGTCGGCGCAGGGGGCGTCGACCATGGTGCTGCTGCCGCTGATCGCCGACCACGTGGACCTGCCGATCATCGCCGCCGGTGGCATGTGCGACTCCCGTTCGGCCGCAGCCGCTCTGGTGCTCGGCGCGGAGGGCGTGCAGATGGGCACGCGGATGCTGGCCAGCGTCGAGGCCGCCGTGCATGCAGACTTCAAGGCGGCGATCCTGGCGGCCGACGACGCGGGCACGGTGCTGCTCGAGGTGCCCGGGAACCCGACGATGCGGGTCCTGCACACCGGGCTGGCGGCGCGCGTGGTCGCCGGTGATCAGCACGCGGCGCTGCTGGGCCGCATCGACGAGCTGTACTTCGGTGGCGACGTGGAGGCGAGCGTCGCCAACACGGGCCAGGTGTCGTCGCGCATCGTCGATCTGCTCCCGGCGTCGGACATCGTGCGGCGGACGTGGCTCGACATCGCCACCGAACTGGAACGCGCGATGGCGCGGCGCTGAGCGACGGTCAGTCGCCGACCTTCTGCCACAGGCACGTCCCGCTCATGTCGATCTCGAACAGCCGCGGGATGACGTCGAACGTCAGCGGGCGGCCGGGAGCGCTCTCGTCGACCCGCGGCGGTCCGTCGACCTTGCCGTAGGTCACCGACACCTGTTCGGCGCGGCACCGTGCGGCGGGATCGAGGGGCGTGGCCGTCCACGTGCCCGGCTCGATGGCCGGATTCGGTCGGGCGCCGCCGCGCAGTGCCATCGACGGGCCGGGGCTCACCCAGCGGTCGCTGAACGGGTACGGATCGGTGACCGGCTGCCAGCGGCCTGCGGTGCAGCGCTGCGGCGCTGCGGCGGCCACCGGCCACGTCAGCGCGCCGTCGGTGACGTCCGAGCAGGCCGCGGCGTCGGGTGCGGCGGTCGCGACGGCGGGGCCGTTCAGCACCACCACCGCGGAGCCGGTCAGCAGGGCCGTGGCGGCGGCGACCAGCACGGCGGACCAGTGGGACTCGGTGCGCCGACGAAACTCGGTGCGCCGACGAAACACGGTGCGCCGACGAAACACGGTGCGCCGACGAAACACGGTGCGCCTACACCTTCGTCAGGTCGGTCTTCATCAGCATGACGTTGTACTCCGACCACAGCGACAGGTTCCAGTACAGGTCGGTGCCGGTGCCCATCGTCGACGGCGACCACGGGTGCATCATCGGCGCGTAGATGCCGCCCGGCTGCTGAGCCATCAGCACCTTGGCGTCCGACCACGTGCCCTGCGGGGTGTCCGACGTGCGCATCACGATGTTGTTGAACTGATCGCCGTACAGCGTCACGTACTTGTTGAGGGTCTTGTTGTACTGCACGGAGAACTCGCTGACCTGGCTACCGGCCTTGACCGAACCGCACGCGCCCTGCTCGGTGCCGCCGAACACGGCGGTCGCCTTCGCGGGCTGACCCTTGTACCAGCCGGCGGGGGTGGCGCCCCAGCCGAACCAGCCGCCGGCGGTGCCCTTGCTGTAGTACTCGTACTTCGAGACGTCGAGGATGTCCTTCTCCGCCACCCGGGACAGGTAGGCCGCGCCCTGCCGGCCGTTCGGGGTGCCGTAGGAGTAGACGTAGCCGTCGCCGGGGCGGACGAACGCCGCCTGCTGGAAGTTGGCGTTGCCGCTCCACGGGTCGTTCATCCGCACCGATGACGGTGCGACGTACCAGTTCTCACCGTTGTCGGTGGAGTAGGCGATGGCCGAGTAGTTGGTGGTCCACTGGCCGGCCGCGCCCCACTGCTTGACCGACATGAAGCTGAGGTACTGGGTGGCACCGAACTGGGTGCCGGGGGTGGGCACCGAGATGCCGGCGGTCGGGATCAGCGTGACGCCTGCCGGCAGGCCCGCCGGCAGCCGCTCGGGGAGGATGATCTGCCGTGCGTAGGTCGGCTCCCACAGCGGCGAGCCGCCGAACATGTTGCCGTTCAACCACTGTCCGTTCGGGACGCTGAGCCCGTCGGCGAGGGCGAGGTCGGAGCTGCGGAACAGCGTGTTGAGCCGCCAGGTGCCCGTCATGTTCGGCCCGCCGAAGGTGTCGCCGAACGCCATGAGGATCTGGTGCTCGTTGATCGGGGTGGTGGGGTCGTCGGCGATGCCGTTATCCCACATGGTGCCGATGTCGGTGCCCCAGATGCCGTACCGGGCGTAGGTGTCGTTGGGCTGGAAGTTCCCGGTCACCCAGTCGACGAAGGTCGTCGACCCGCTGACCGCCTGGCCCGGGGCGGGGAAGGCCGGCCGCGCGGGCACCGCGGCGGCCGCGAGGGCCGCGGCGAACGGGGCGGCGAGTGCGAGGTTCGCGGTCTGCGCGAGGGACTCGCTCTGGTCGAGGACCGTGGTCTGGGCGGCGACGGGTGACGTCAGCCCGAGCGCACCGTTGACCGTGGCGACGAACTGGTCGATCTCACGGCGCGCGAAGGCGAGCAGCGTCCACGCCAGCGGAGGCTCGGCCGGGGCGGCGGGTGCGCTGCCCGCGAGCGGTCCCATCACCCAGCCGATGACGTTGGACACGACGCTCGCAACGCCGGTGACGAGCGACCCGATCGTCTGTGCGGGCGTGAGCGCCGCCGGCGCGGCGGGGGTCGGGCTCGGCGCGATGACGGCGGCCGAGGACACGGCGGCCGAGGACACGGCGGCCGAGGAGACGGCGCCCGAGGAGATGGCGGCCGAGGTGAGGGTGTCGTTGGTGGTCGTGGCGGCGAGCGTGCGGGCGGTCTTCGCGCCCCCCGCGTTCGTCGCGTCCCGCACGTCCTTCGCGTCCTTGACCGCAGTCGTGGGAGCGGTGGCGGTCGTCGGGGCCTTGCTGGCGGTGGCCCCGCCGTCGGTGGCCTTGGTGTCGGAGCCTCCGGAGTTCACCGCCGGGGTCGGCGGGGTCGTGGGCTCCGGGGACGCGGTGGGCGCGGTGGGCTCCGTGGGCTCCGTGGGCGCGGTTGGCTCCATAGGCGCCGTGGGCACGGTGGGCTCCGTGGCGGGGCTCGGTTCGGCGGCCTTGGTGCTACCCGACGACCCGGTGTTGGTCTGCGCGCTGACGGTGCCCGGTTCGGCGGGCTTCGTGCCGCCGGCGTCCTTCGCACCGTCCGTGGAATCGGTGTCCTTGGTCCCGCTCGCCGTTCCCGACGACGTCGTCCCCGAGGTCGTCGTTCCCGAGGTCGTCGTTCCCGAGGTCGTATTGCCGGTGGTCGTTCCCGAGGTCGTGGTGCCGGTCGTCGTCCCCGAGGTCGTCCCCGAGTTCGTGGTGCCGGTCGACGTACTGGAGTTCGCGGAGGACCCCGACGCGCTCGACGAGTCGGACCCCCCATCGTCGGCGTAGGCCACGCCGTGGCCGGTGACGACGGCGGTGCCGACGCCCAGCGCGACGGCAAGACCGCCCACTCGTCCGATGTAGTGCGCAGCGCCCATGCCGACCCCTCGTATTCCAGCCGTTACTCGCGTTGTCCTTCGTCTGGAACGTAGCCGGTGTTACGCCGGTCACTAGCCCAATTCGCGCAGCGCTTCGCGATACAGGCCCACGGCATCGGTGAGGCCCTCGTTGACCCAGGCATCGACGATGCCCACGCGGTCGGCGACCAGCTGCACCTCGGTCACCCACACCTCGAATCCGTGGTCGGTGCGCAACGCCTCGACCTGCGCCTTAGTGCCCTGGATGAGGATGAAGCCGCCCAGCTCGGTGCTCTGCGGCCGCAGGATCGCGGTGTCGAAACGTTCGATGCGGCCTTCCCGACGCAGCGTCTCCAGGTAACCGGTGGTGGTCTTCTCCAACAGGGCGAGCGCTTCCTGCTCGCGGCCGCGGGCGGGAATGCCCCACGCAACCCAGATTCCAGCCTCAGACATGGCAGCCTCCTTCGCCTAGAACCTATCCCGGCGGCTGTGACCCACACCGCGCCCGAGTTTCAAGATCTGCCGCAGCGGGGTACAGAACCATCACGCGGTTAACCCACCGAGACAGCAAACCAGGAGATGAGGCCGATGAACGCTCTGCAGCCAGCAAGCAGGGCGGGCGGTCGCCCCACACCCTGAACTGCTCCTCACCGCCGGCGCCGGTCCCATAGCCCTCGGGTCCGCCACCGCGCCGGACGACACGCACTCCTCCCTCGAAGCGAGTTGATGCCGCATGTCTTCTTCCCGTGATGATTCGACCCAGACGCCCCGCACGCTGGTGCGCACCCTCGGCGATCTCGCCGTGCAGATGCGCGGTCTCCGTGACCCGCAGGCCGTGCTCGCCGCCATCGTCGCCGCGACCGTCGACACCGTCCCTGGCTCGAGCTGGGCGGGCCTCGCGGTCGTGTCCCGACGCAAGATTCGGCCCGCCGTCCCGACCGACGACGTGGCGGCACGCCTCGACCAATTGCAGACCGACCTCGGTGAGGGTCCCGCTCTCAGCGCATTGCACGATCGGCAGACGGTCCACATCGACGATCTCGCCGCCGACGAACGCTGGCCGCGGTTCTCGACGGTGGCGGTCCGACTGGGCGTGCGCAGCATGCTGTCCTACCGGCTGTACATCACCAACGAAACGCTGGGCGTGCTGAACATCTACGCCGCGGAGTCCGGTGCGTTCTCCGAGGACGCGGTGGCGACCGGCGAGGTACTCGCGCAGCACGCCGCGGTCGCGATGGCCGGTGCCGTCGCCGAGGAGCAGCTACAGAACGCCGTTGCGAACCGCGACGTGATCGGCCAGGCGAAGGGCATCCTCATGCAGCGGGACCGGCTGACCGGGTTGCAGGCCTTCACCGTCCTCACCCGGGCGTCGCAGGAAACCAACGTGCGCCTCGTCGACGTCGCCAAGACATTGGTCGCCGACCACGAGGCGGCGCTCACCGCAGCGACACCGTGACCGGCCCGCCCTTGGGGTCGACTCCCGCCAGGATCGACGAGGGCACCCGGAAGACGCGGCCTGGGGACGCCGGCCAGGGCAGCGTGCGACGGCCGACCACCCGGCCGTCCTGACGTGCCACCACCCGCGGGACGCGGACCAGATCCTCGGTCCACAGCAGCAACCGGTGGCGCGCGGGTGCAGTGTCCCCGGGCCGCAGCACGCCCGGCGTGATCCAGCGCAGCGGCGCCTCGACTCGCAGCCGCACTCCCGCGGTCGCCGGGTGTTCCCCGCGCAGCCGAGCGCGGACCGCCGTCGCGACGTGGCGACCGTCCAGGGCGGCGACGTCCGCGGTGTCGACGGGGTGCAGCAGGTTGCCGATCGCGAAGACGCCGTCGCGACTGGTGCGCAGCGCCGTGTCAGTGAGCGGGCCGACCGTCGCGGCATCCATGTCGAGGCCCGCCGCGCGGGCGAGTTCGTGGTCGGGGATCCAGTCGCCGGTGAGCACGAGCGTGTCGCACTCGACGACCCGCCGGGATCCGGTGTCGATGTCCTCGATCTCGACGGCCCGCAGCGTCGGGGTGCCGATGATCCGGGTGAGCCGCGTCCGGGTGGCGATCCGGACGCCCAGCAGTGGTGTGCGAGCCACGGCGTTGAACGCCGCGTAGGACTCCGGCGACCGATGCGTCGTCGTCACGAGCGCCGTCTCGCAGCCGGCGTGCCGCAGCGTGAGCACCGCCGAGTAGGAGACCAGTTCGGCGCCGACGACCACGGCCCGCCGCCCCACCGTGCGCCCCTGGAGGTGCACGACGTTCTGCAGGTGCCCGGTGGTGTACACCCCGGCGCCGCGGTCCCCGGGGATCAACCGCGCCGACCGGGGACGTTCCCGCGCTCCGGTCGCGAGGATGACGGCGCGCGCGTCAATCCGCTGGCGGCCCGCAGGCGACGTGACGTCCACCGACGTGCCGCCCGACCACCCGGTCACCATCGCGCGGGTGCGCAGTTCGGCGCCGGCGGCGGTCGCCCGGGCGACGAGCCGGCGCGCGTACGCCGGACCGCTCGTGAAGGTCCGCATGTCGCGCATGCCGTACCCGAGATGGTCGCTGTGCCGGGGGATTCCGCCCGCCTCGGCCTCCCGTTCGAGGACGACGACGTCGTACTCCCGGGACAGCTCCGCTGCGGCGGTCAGGCCTGCGGGCCCGCCGCCGACGATCGCGACGTCGTAGTCGGTCCTCATCGCCCCGCCCCCTCGCGCTCCAGGATGTCCTGCACCTCGGCGCCGCAGAAGAAGCCCTGGCATCGGCCGTTCATGACGCGGGTGCGCCGCCGCAGTCCCTCGAGGCCTGCGGGCGGAATCACCGAGCGGCAGGCGTCGCGCAGCTCTCCGACGGTGACGCGTTCGCAGAAGCAGACGATGCTGCCGTACTGCGGGTCCGCGGCGATGCGGTCGGCGTCCTGGTAGGGCCGGATGAACGCCTCGCCGAGGTTGGGCATCACGGGCGGCGCGGGCAGGTCGGTGCGGGCCCGCAGCGGCAGACCGGCCTCGGCGAGGACGCCGTGCACGTGTTCGGCGATCGCCATGCCGGCGGTCAGGCCCGTCGAACGGATGCCGCCGACGAGCAGATACCGTTGCGCTGCATCGGGTTCGATGAGGAAGTCGCCATGGTCGATGGCGGCGCGCAGCCCCGTGTAGGTGGCGGTGACCTCCTCGTCGAGCAGACGCGGCAGCAGCCGGCGGCCCTTCTCGAGCAAGAACTCGAGGCCGTGCTCGGTGGTGCCGGTGGCCGAGCGGTCCTCGATGTCCTCCGACGTCGGACCGAGCATCACGTTGCCGTAGATGGTCGGGCTCACCAGGACGCCCTTGCCGCGTGCCGTCGGCACGGGCAGCACGATCCGGTTGACCAATGGGCGGGCCAGCTTGTCGTAGACGATCAGCTCCCCGCGCCGGGGCGTCACGGTGAAGCGCTCGTGGCCGAACAGGGCGTCCACGTGGTCGGCGCCCAGCCCGGCGGCGTTGACGATCCACCGTCCGCGCACGGGTCCCGCGGAGGTGTGCAGCGTCGTCGCGTCGGTGCCCACCTCGATGGCGGTGACGCGGTGTCCGGTGTGCAGGGCGGCGCCGCGGTTGACGGCGTCGGTGGCGAGCGCGAGATTGACCGTCCAGGTGCAGATGATGGACTCGCCGGGCACGGTAAGGCCGCCCAGGACGCCGTCACCGAGATCGGGCACCTGCGCGTACACCGTTGCGGCGTCCACGATCTCGCAGTGGTCGTAGCCGTTGGCACGGGCCTTGTCCCGTAGCGCCGGCAGCGCCGCGAGCTGTTCGTCGTCCCAGGCGACCAGGATGGCACCGGTGCGCTCGATCGGGATGCCGGTGTGGAAGGCGTACTCCGACAGCAGGGCATAGCCGCGGCGGACCATGGCCGACTCGAGCGTGCCGGGGGTGGCGTCGAAGCCGGTGTGCAGGATGGCGGTGTTGGCCTTGCTGGTGCCGTCGCCGACGTCGGCGCGGGCATCGAGCAGTGCCACCGACAGTCGTTGGCCGGCGAGGTCGCGGGCGATGGCGGAGCCGACGATGCCGGCGCCGATGACGATGACGTCGTAAGGGGTCACGGTGCCTTCCTGGCGGGGTAGGTCGTCTCGGCGAGCTGGCGCCACGCCGAGCGGAACTCGTCGGCGCGGCCGCGGTCCCACGCCGGTTCGTAGCAGGCGGCGGGCGCCCAGCGCGGCACCACGTCGCACAGTGGCGTGCCGGGACGCCGGCTCAGCTCGGCGAGGGCGGCGGCGCCGAGCGCCGTGGCGTGCGGGGAGGGGTAGACGTCGACGGGCACCTGCAGCACGTCGGCGACGGCCTGCATCAGCACCGCCGACCGGGTGAGTCCGCCGTCCACGCGCAGCCGTTCCCACCGGGCGCCGGAGGCGGTGTCGGACTGTACCGCGGCCACCAGTTCGCCGAGCTGTGCGGCGATGCCCTGCAGGACGGCGAGCACGACGTGGCCGCGCTCGGTCGACAGCGTCATGCCCGACATCGCCGCGGTCGCTCCGGACTGCCACCACGGGGCGGCGAGGCCGGCCAGCGCGGGCACGCACAGCACGCCGTTGCTGTCGACCGCGGCGACGGCGTCCAGGTCGCGGGCGTCGGCGATGACGCCGAGCGACACCAGCCATCGCACGGCAGCGGCCGCGGTGTAGACCTGGCCGTCGACGCAGTAGGCATCGGTGCCGGCCACCCGCCACGCCACCGAGGTGGTCAGTCCCGCCGTCGATCGCAGCGGGGTGGTGCCCACGTTGGCGAGTAGGAAGGCCCCGGTGCCGAACGTGCACTTGGCGGTGCCGGCGTCGAGGCACGACTGGGCCAGCAGAGCGGCCTGTTGATCGACGACGACACCGCCGACCGGTATCTCGGCGCCACCGGACGCCGCAGTGCCGAAGGCAGTCGTGCCGCCGACGACGGCGTCGTTGGCGACGATGGCAGGCAGCCGTTCGTCGGCCAGGCCGAAGAGGGCCAGCAGGTCGTCGCTCCACCCGGCGCCGCCGAGGTCGGTCAGCAGCGAGCGACTGGCGGTGGTCGCGTCGGTGACGAACTCGCCGGTGAGCTGGTGCAGCAACCAGCTGTCCGAAGTGGTGACGACGCCGCCCGGTTCGACGGTGCGCCGCAGCCAGGCCATCTTCGGGGCGGAGAAGTACGGGTCGAGGACGAGACCCGTGCGGGCGGCCAGTTCGTCGGCGTGGTCGGTGAGCGTCGCGCACACCGACTCGGAGCGGCGGTCCTGCCACCCGATGGCCGGGGTGAGTGCCGCCCCGGTGTCCGGATCCCACGCCAGCACGGTCTCGCCCTGATTGGCCAGCGAGACGGCGTCCACCGGTCGCGCGGCCTGGGCGAGCGCCGCGCGACCGGCGTCGAGCACGGAATCGAGCAGCTCGGCGGGATCCTGCTCGACCCCGCCGCCGTCGAGATAGCGCGGGCGAATGGGGATCTCGGCGACCCCGACCACCCCGTCCGCGGGATCGACGACGATGGCCTTGGTGCCCGAGGTGCCCTGATCGATGGCGAGGACCGTCACGAGACCTCGAGTTCGGCGTCGATCGAGCGCATGTCGGGCATCCGCAGTCCCTCCCGGCCGCGCGTGGCGAGGAGGTAGCCGAGGTACGCCGCGCCGATCGCGACCATGACGGCGAGGTACAGCCAAGGATCCCGGAAGGACGCGTCGCGGAACAGGGACAATTCGAACACCAGCCAGACCACGGCGACCGCGATGATCGGCCACTCCCAGCGCCCGAGGTCGAAGCCGGCGCTGGCCGGGAGCGAGCGCCGCTTGGCGATGTACAGGCCGACCGTGATGGCGTAGATGATCGCCGGGAGCAGCGTGGCAGCGCCGAACAGCTTGAACAGGGCGTCCGTGCTGGTGGAGAACAGCCCGAGGATCACCGCCGAAATGAGCGTCATGGCGACCGTCGCGTTGAGCGGGGTTTTGGTGCGCGGCGAGATCCTGCCGAGCAGCTGCCAGGCCGGGAAGCGCTCGTCGCGCGACATCGCCCAGACCAGCCGGACACCCGTGAGCAGGATGACCAGGCCGCAGGCGAAGATGGCGACGGCGACGAGGACGAGCAGTGCGGTGCCGACGAACGTGCCGAGGACGTCGACGATCACGTCGGCGATCGGCGTGCCCGATTCGGCGAGGGCCACCGGGTCGTCGACCGCGGCGGTGACCACGAGCAGGAACAGGAAGCCCAGGACGCCCGAGGCGAGCACGGCCTGCCACATCGCGCGGGGGACCACGACCTCGGGCCGCTTGGTCTCCTCGGCGAGGTTGGCGGCGGATTCGAAGCCGACGATCGTGAAGGCGCCCAGCAGGAAGGCCAGCATCCACGGACCGGCGGCGGTGGCGTCGCCGAAGCTCCAGTAGTCCTCGGTCGGCACCGCGCCGTGGGAGAACAGGTTGTCGGTGCTGAGCCGGTGGGTGATGACGCCGACGATCAGCAGCAGTGCGACGAGGGCGACCATGCCGACGAGTTCGGCGGTGACGGCGAAGTTGTTGACGCGCTCGGTCCAGCGCGTCGAGAGGCCGATGAGCAGGGCCTGCAGCACCAGGACCACCGCGGTGATCGCGAAAGCCGTTGCGGCCGTGCCCTCGAAGGCGAACAGCGCGGGCACCACGGTGGAGGCGACGGTGTAGTCGACCGCAATCACGACGATTGCGAGGAACGTGAAGGAGATCCATCCGGTGATCCAGCCGAAGACCGGATTGGCCAGCCGCGACACCCACTGGTAGGCGTAGCCGGTGACGGGGATGCGCGCGGCCAGGGCGCCGAGCAGCAGCGCGACCGCCAGCTGGCCTACCACGACGATGGGCCACGTCCAGATGCCCAGCGGTCCGGAGGAATTCAGGACGCTGCCGTAGGTGGTGAAGATGCCGGTGGCGATGGAGACGAAGGCGAACGCGACGGCGAACGACGCGAAGCGCCCGGTACTGCGCTCCATGGCCTGGGTGTAGCCGAATCGCGTCACGCTGGACGCGGCGGCCGGTGTGGAATCATGTGTCATGGATCGTGCTTTCTGACGTGAGTGTTGACTGTGTCGATCCGCGCGGGCGGTGCTGCAACACCGCCCGCACCCATGTCCGGTCCGTCACGCTGACAGGACCACACCCCCTGCCTCGCGGACGGCCGCGGCGACGGCCGGCGACGTGCACTCCTCGGTGATCAGTCCGGTGACGGCGGTCAGCGGGCATACCCGGTGGGGCCCGATCCGGCCGAGCTTCGACGAGTCCGCGAGGACGTAGCTCGCGGCGCTGTTGGCGATCATCGTGCGCCGCACGTCGACCTCGTCCAGGTGGTAGTCGGTCAGGCCGGCGGAGGCGTCGACGCCGCCGGAGCCGATGAAGGCGATGTCGGCGTAGACGTCCGCGAACAGCGTGCGGGCGTGGGCATTGCTGCAGGCCAGGTCACCGCTGCGTACCCGTCCGCCGGAGACCAGGACGTCGACGCCCCGACGGCCGGCGAGTTCGATGGCGACGAGCAGCGATGGCGTGACGACGGTGCCGCGGAACGTCGGCGGGATCGCCCGCGCCACGGCGACCGCGGTGGTGCCGATGTCGATGATGACGGTCTGTCCGGGGGCGAGCAGGTCGACGGCCAGCCGGGCGATCTGCGCCTTGGCCTCGTGGCGGATCGCGCTGCGCTCGGAGAACGACGGCTCCTCTCCGGTGCCGCGTCGCTGCACGCTGGCGGCGCCGCCGTGCACGCGCCGCAACGCGCCGCGCTCCTCGAGCAGCGCGAGGTCGCGCCGCACGGTCTCCGCGGAGACGCCGAGCCGCGTGACCAGTTCGTCGGTGCTGACGGCATGGGCACCGTTGACCAGGTCGACGATGGCGTCGTGCCGGGCGACGGGGAGCACGTGGGACCTCACTGCTTGGTGGAACTGTGGATCTATGACCGTTGGTGACCGTCAGTGTGTGTCCTTGACCGGTTGTCTGCAACCGGAATGGCGAAAACCGCGATCGGTCGGTAGGCCGGCGGCTAGTGGGGTAGTGGTGTAAGTCGGGAGGCGGGCATGGGGAGGCAATGGTCGAGCGCCGCAGCCGCGGTGCTGTTGACGACGGCGGGGCTCGTGGTGAGCGCCCCGGTGGGCAACGCTGCTCCAGCTTGCGGAGTGGACCTCGCAGCACCGGAGATCTCGGCCGCGGCCGCCAACGTGCCGCCCTATCCGGGCACCGACTGGCAGTGGACGGCACAACCGAGTTCGGTCGAAGGCAACTTCGACCGCTGCGCGACGCTGTCGACGGCCCTCGTCACGGTCGAGGGTGCAACGGGTAGCTCCCCGATCACTGCCCTGATGTTTCATCGCGGGCAGTATCTCGGTACCGCGACGTCGGTGGCGCGCGGCTTCACGACGTTGAACGCGGCGCGCACGACCGACGACACGGTGGTGCTCGATTACAAGGTGGCGGGCGCGTGCAACGCGTGCGCTCCGGCGGCCGTCCATCCCGTGCGCTTCCACTGGACGGGCGACCACGTCGAGATGCTCGATCCGGCGCCGCCGCCATGACGACACCACCGCCACGGGCTGTTCGTCAGCGTCGAGGACGCATACGGGTTCTGATTCTGGTGCGTGGCGTTTAGCGTCAGGCTCCAGCGGAGACCCGGTCGGCATGGAACAGCAGAAGACCCCGCCGCCCACACCCGAGGACGCGACCAAGGCGACCGAGGAACAGCGCGAACTCCAGGACGAACTGGACCGCCAGGGTGAGGATCCCCAGGGTCCGGGTCTGCAGCAGAGCCGGCACCAGGTCTCCGACGAGAACTGACATTCGTCGTTTGACGTCGTTCCGGGCGGTTATCTGGCAGCCATGGCTACCCCAGGTACACAAGGTTCACCGTCTGCCGCGCCGACTGCTGGTCGCTCCCCGGTGCAGTACGCCTCGATCGTCGTCGGCGCCGTCTTCCTCCTCGTCGGCATCCTCGGGTTCATCCCGGGGATCACCACGAACTACGACGCACTGACGTTCGCCGGGCACCACAGCGAGGCGAAGCTGCTCGGACTGTTCAACGTCTCGGGTCTGCACAACGTCGTGCACCTGCTGTTCGGCGTTCTCGGCCTCGCCCTGGCGAGGACGTTCACCGGCGCTCGCAACTTCCTGGTCGGCGGTGGCATCGTCTACGCGCTGCTGTTCGTCTACGGCCTGGTGATCGACCACCACAGCGCGGCGAACTTCATTCCGGTGAACACCGCCGACAACTGGCTGCACCTCGGTCTAGCCGTGGGCATGATCGGCCTCGGCCTGGCATTGGGCCGAACGGGCAACGCGCCCAGCGACATTCGGCACGTGTGACGGTCTGACCGAGCCCGTGTCGACAGCGAGCGTCTTTCGTTGGGCTGCAGGGGTTTCGGATCGTCGTGATTCGATGCGGACGGCCGTGGCATGGCAACGGCCCATCGGGGACCCTGCTACGTGATGTGCTGCATCGACGCCGCACACGACCGTCCGCTGAGGCCGACGATACACAAACTCTGAACATCTGAACAGGTGGACAGATAAAAGCCGGCGGCCATAGGCTGCGATGGGACCGAAGAGAGGAACGCATGGCCGAGTACACCCTGCCCGATCTGGACTACGACTACGGCGCGCTGGAGCCGCACATCTCGGGACAGATCAACGAGATTCACCACGGCAAGCACCACGCGACGTACGTGAAGGGCGTCAACGACGCCGTCGCCAAGCTGGAGGAGGCGAGGGCCACCGGCGACCACGCCGCGATCTTCCTCAACGAGAAGAACCTGGCCTTCCACCTCGGCGGCCACGTCAATCACACCATTTGGTGGAAGAACCTGTCGCCCAACGGCGGTGACAAGCCGACCGGTGACCTCGGCGCCGCCATCGACGACCAGTTCGGCTCGTTCGACAAATTCCAGGCGCAGTTCACCGCGGCGGCCAACGGCCTGCAGGGCTCCGGTTGGGCGGTACTGGGCTACGACACGCTGGGACAGCGGCTGCTCACCTTCCAGCTCTACGACCAGCAGGCCAACGTGCCGCTCGGCATCATTCCGCTGCTGCAGGTCGACATGTGGGAGCACGCGTACTACCTGCAGTACAAGAACGTGAAGGCCGACTACGTCAAGGCGTTCTGGAACGTGGTCAACTGGGCCGACGTGCAGGACCGCTTCGCCGCGGCCACCAGCAAGGCGCAGGGCCTGATCTTCTGAAGACGGGCGGCTCCGCCGGGTGGAGCCCCCTGTCAGGATTGAACTGACGACCGCTCGCTTACAAGGCGAGTGCTCTACCACTGAGCTAAGGAGGCGTGCGGGGCAAGCCTATCGGGTCGCCCCGCCCCCGGCGTCAGTCCTCGTGATCGATGACCCGCTGGGACACGATGGGTCGCGGCGTGCCGCCGCGCCGCCCCGCACGCCGGCCCGGCAACGGAATGCGGTCGGCGATGGTGCTCAACGGGTTGACCACCTGACTCAGCGTGATCACCGCCTCGTGAAGCGCGTCGATCGTCGGGGCCAGCGCCTCGAGCCCCGGCGCCAGGCGGTTGAGCGTGTCGGCGACGTCGGCGAGCTTCAGCAACGGCCCATCGGTGGCGGTGAGCGTGTCGAGCAGCCCACCCTCGGCGAGCAGCTTGTCGGCCACGCCGTCCTCGCGCAGCACCCGCTCGATGAGGCCGTCGTTGGCCAGCAGCTGATCGGCCAGCCCGCCCGGGGCGATGACGCGGGACAGTGCGCCGTCGTCGGTGGTCAGCCGGTCGAGCAGGCCGCCCTCGGCGGTGATCTGGTCGACCAGGCCGCCGGGGGCCAGCGCGCGGGATACGGCGCCGTTCTCGGCGGTCAGCCGGTCGAGTAGGCCGCCCTCGGCAGTGACCTGGTCGACGACGCCGCCGGGTCGCAGGAGTCGGTTCAGCGGGCCGTTCGGCGCGAGCGCGCGGCCGAGGGGAGCGTCGTCGTCCATCAGTCGGGCGAGCCGGTTGGCGCGCTCGACCGCGTCGTCGAGGCCCAGCACCTTGGCCATCGACGTGGTACCGCCGATCGGCGCCGACGCGTCGCTCAGACCGCGCTGGACGGCGTGGATGGTCGCGCCCGCGACGCCGAGCCCGGCGTCGGCCACGGCCAGGCCGATCCGCGCAGGGGCCGTGGCCAGGTCGAACAGGCTCTTGCCGAAGCTCATGACCGCCAGTCTATGACCGCGGTCACAGCGTCGTGCCAGGGCGTGGCCGACGAGGCAACAGCATCGCCTGAGAGGATTCACAGGAAGCTCACAGTGGCTGTGCAGTTCCTTTTCCACCAATACGGAGGACATTGATTGCATGGCGATGCCCGCGTATACCGAGTCCGTGCCCGAAGCCAGGGTCCTGGTGGTCGACGACGAGACCAACATCGTCGAGCTGCTGTCGGTGAGCCTCAAATTCCAGGGGTTCGAGGTCCATACCGCCTCGAGTGGTCCCGCCGCGCTCGACAAGGCCCGCGAGATCCGGCCCGACGCCGTGATCCTCGACGTGATGATGCCCGGCATGGACGGCTTCGGCGTGCTGCGCCGGCTCCGCGCCGACGGCATCGATGCTCCCGCGCTGTTCCTCACCGCGCGCGACACGCTGCAGGACAAGATCGCCGGCCTCACCCTCGGCGGCGACGACTACGTCACCAAGCCCTTCAGCCTGGAGGAGGTCGTGGCCCGGCTGCGCGTCATCCTGCGTCGCTCGGGCCGGGGCGTCGAGGAGCAGCGCAGCGCCCGGCTCTCGTTCGCCGACATCGAACTCGACGAGGACACCCACGAGGTGTGGAAGGCCGGCGAGCCCGTCTCGCTGTCGCCGACGGAGTTCACGCTGCTGCGCTACTTCATCATCAACGCCGGGACCGTGCTGTCGAAGCCGAAGATCCTCGACCACGTGTGGCGGTACGACTTCGGCGGCGACGTGAACGTCGTCGAGTCCTACGTCTCCTACCTGCGGCGCAAGATCGACACCGGCGAGAAGCGCCTCTTGCACACCCTGCGCGGAGTGGGCTACGTGCTCCGCGAACCGCGCTGACCGGGCCAGACTAGGGGAGTGGCGACACTGGGCGGTAGAGGCATCCCCCTGCGGGTGGGACTGGTGGCGGCGACGCTGGTCCTGGTCGCGCTCGGACTGCTCGCGTCGGGCATCGCCGTCACCTCGATCATGCGGCACAGCCTGATCAACCGCGTCGACCAGACGCTGCTGGACGCCTCGCGCGGCTGGGCGCAGGCGCCGCGGCGGGTACCGGCGACGCCGTTGGAGGGGCCGAACCCGGGCCGTCCTCCGTCGGACTTCTTCGTCCGCGGCATCGATCCCGACGGACGAGTCTGGATGGCGGTCAACGACCGCGAGGCCGAACCGCTGCTGCCGGAGAGCAACGACGTCGGACCGGTCCCGGTGACCGTTGGGTCCATCAACCACTCCGGTGTCGAGTGGCGCGCGATGACGGTGCGCGGCCTGCGCGGCGAGCTGACGACCGTGGCGATCGACCTCTCCGAGGTGCAGTCGACGGTGCGCGCGCTGACGTGGTCGCAGGTCGGCCTCGGCGCGGCGGTGCTGCTGGTGATCGGCATCGCCGGGTACGCCGTGGTGCACCGCAGCCTCCGGCCGCTGGTGGAGGTCGAGCAGACGGCCGCCGCGATCGCCGATGGTCAGCTGGACCGACGCATCCCGCAGCGCGACCCCCGGACCGAGGTGGGGCGACTGTCGTTGGCGCTCAACGGCATGCTCGCCCAGATCCAGCGGGCGGTGGCGTCCTCGGAGTCCTCGGCGGCTAGGGCGCGGACGTCGGAGGACCGGATGCGCCGCTTCATCACCGACGCCAGCCACGAGTTGCGGACGCCGCTCACCACCATCCGCGGCTTCGCCGAGCTGTACCGGCAGGGCGCCGCCCGCGACATCGAGCTACTGATGAACCGCATCGAGAGCGAGGCCCAGCGGATGGGCCTGCTCGTCGAGGATCTGCTGCTGCTCGCCCGCCTCGACGCGCAGCGGCCGTTGGAGCGCAAGCGCGTCGACCTGCTGTCGCTCGCCAGCGACGCGGTGCACGACGCCCGCTCGGTGGCGCCCAAGCGATCGGTGACGATGGACGTCTTCGACGGTCCGGGTACGCCCGAGGTGCTGGGCGACGAGGCCCGGCTGCGGCAGGTGCTGGGCAACCTGGTCGCCAACGCGCTGCAGCACACCCCGGAAACCGCCGGCATCGCGGTCCGGGTCGGCACCGACGACGACCACGCCGTGCTCGAGGTCTGCGACGAAGGGCCCGGCATGAGCGCCGAGGACGCGCAGCGAGTCTTCGAGCGCTTCTACCGGACCGACTCGTCGCGCGCCCGTGCCAGCGGCGGCACCGGGCTGGGCTTGTCGATCGTCGACTCGCTGGTGTACGCCCACGGCGGCACCGTGAGCGTGACGACGGCGCCCGGCATGGGCTGCCGGTTCCGGGTGTGCCTGCCGCGCATCGCCGACGTGGCGGTGCCGGCGGCTATCCCAGCCGAGCCAGCGCCTCGGTGATCTTGGCCTGAGCCTCGTCGAGGGACTCCTGCGAGGCGTTCGGGTCCGCGTTCGCGAAGCCGAAGTCGGCGAGGTCGCTGGTGGGGAAGACGTGCACGTGCAGGTGGGGCACCTCGAGGCCCGCGATGATCATGCCGGCCCGCTCGGCGGGGAACGCCGTGACGACGGCCTTGCCGATCAGCTGCGCCACCTGCATCACCCGACCGAACACCGCGGGGTCGAGGTCCTGCCAGTCGTCGATCTCGGCGCGCGGCACGACGAGCGTGTGGCCCTGGGTGATCGGCGCGATGGTGAGGAAGGCGACCACCTCGTCGTCGGTGTAGACGAACCGGCCGGGCAGTTCCCCGTTGATGATCTTCGTGAAGACGGACGCCATGACCCGAGCATGCCAGACCCGCCCACGTCAGCGACGGATGAACCCGTCGAGTTCCTCGAGGGTCCACGGCGGTTCGCCGTCGTGGCCGCGGTAGGCGAGGATCGCCGGCTGCGGCCGGTCGAAGCGGCCGACGAAATTGCCTGCGGCGATGAAGATCGCGCCGGTGACGTCGGCGGCGCGCGGGCTCGCGAGATATGCGTACGTCGGTGCCGCGTACTCCGGCGGCGCGGCGTCCAGAGCACCGGCCATGCTGACGTCGTCCAGCAGGCCACGGCGGTTCAGGTCGGCGATGTGCGCCTCGTACTCGTCGCCCGTCGACAGCCGCGTCTTGGCACCCGGGCAGACGACGTTGGCCCGCACGCCGTGCTCGCGCAGCTCCGCGGCGATCGCCAGGGTGAGGCCGTTGACGCCGCCCTTGCCCGCCGGATAGCCGGTGCCGCCGTAGTCGCCCAGGAAGGCGAAGGAGCTGGTGTTGACGATGGCGCCGCCGCCCTGGGCCACCATGTGCGGCGCCGCCGCGCGACAGGTCTCGAACGTCGTCAGCAGGTGTGCGTCGAGCAGGTCGCGGAACTGCCCGGAGGTGACGGTGAGGATCGACGAGCCGACGGGCTCCGCGGTGCCCGCGCAGTTGACCAGGGCGTCGATGCTGCCGAACTCGTCGACGCACCGCGTGATCAGTCCGTCGGCCACGTCCGGGTCGGCGGGGGATCCGGCGACGCCGATCCCACCGACCCGTTCGGCCGCCTCGTCGACGGCGCCGGCGTCGCGGCCGTTGACCACGACGCCGAAGCCCTGACGGGCGAGGAGTCCTGCGACCGCCAGGCCGACGCCGCGGGAACCGCCGACGACGACGGCGCCGGTCAGCTCCCCGCCTCGCCCGTCGACCCGAAGGTCATCGCGTCCATGTTCCAGTAGCCCCGCAGGTTGGTGATCAGCCCGGCGTCGTCGACGAGGTAGGTGAACACGCCGCGGACCGTCGCGGTGAAGCCGTTCGGAAACTCGGTGTGCAGCACCAGGATGTAGGCGATCTCCTGCGGCGAACTCGACGGGAACGTCGCCTCCCGCGTGACCGTCAGCGTGTTCGGACCGATGTTGGCGTCGTAGAACGCCGCGACGGCCTCCTTGCCGCGCACCCCGGTGCCGTCCGGGTTGGTGACGGCCTCACCGATCGGATCCTCGATGACGACGTCGTCGGCCATCAGGGCCAGCCACCCCTCGCGGTCACCGGACTGCACGCACCGCCACGACGCCTGGGAGGCGGCAACGACGGGGCTCTCGAGGACGGTGTCCGTGCTCTCCGCGGCCACGGTCGTCTACCGGTCGGCGTCGGTGTAGCGGATGACGCCGCGGATGTTCCGGCCCTCGAGCATGTCGCGGTACCCGTCGTTGAGCTGCTCGAGCCGGTACTGCCGGGTCACCATGTCGTCGAGGTTCAGCCGGCCGGCCTTGTACATCGACAGCAGCTGCGGGATGTCGTGATGCGGGTTGCCGCCGCCGAAGATGGTGCCCTGCAGGCGCTTCTGCAGCAGCGTCAGCATCGACAGGTTGAGCTTCACGTCGCTCTCGGCCATGTTGGCGACCGCGGTCGCCACCACGGTGCCGCCCTTGGCGGTGATGTTCATGTAGTGGTCGATGTCCTCGCCCTTGAGTTCACCGACGGTGACGATCGTCTTGTGCGCCATCCGGCCCTGGGTGACCTCGGCGACACCGGCCATCGCGGTGAAGATGTCGGGGTAGGCGTGCGTCGCGCCGAACTTGAGCGCGTTGTCGCGCTTGAACTCGACCGGGTCGACGGCGAAGACGTTGCGCGCGCCGGCATTCAGCGCACCCTGCAGCGCGCCCGTGCCGACGCCGCCGACACCGACGATGACCACGTCGTCGCCGGGACGCACGTCACCGCTGCGCACGGCCGAGCCGTAGCCGGTGGTGACGCCGCAGCCCACCAGGCAGGCCACCTCGAACGGGATGGACGGGTCGATCTTCACCACGGAACTCTTGTGAACGACCATGTACGGGCTGAACGTGCCGAGCAGCGTCATCGGGATGACGGGTTGGCCGTTCTTCGCCGCGTGGATGCGGTAGGTGCCGTCGGAGACCGCCGTGCCCGCGAGCAGGCCGGCGCCGAGGTCGCACAGGTTGCGCAGACCCTCCTGGCAGGCCGGACACTCGCCACACGACGGGATGAACGACAGCACGACGTGGTCGCCGGGAGCGATGTGCTCGACGCCGGGGCCGACCTCGGTGACGATGCCGGCGCCCTCGTGGCCGCCGAGCACCGGGAAGCCGGCCATCGGGATGTCCCCGGTCACCAGGTGGTGATCCGAGTGGCACATGCCGGAGGCTTCCATCTGGATCTTGACCTCGTCCTTGACGGGGTCGCCGATCTCGATCTCCTCGATCGACCATGGCTGATTGAACTCCCAGATGAGAGCGCCCTTTGTCTTCATCCGAACGTGCCTTCCGCTAGAGCCGGTGACCACAGACTAGAGGCATTAGTTAAGTGCGTCACACGCACCCCCAAGCAACTGCTTGGCCGGGAACCCGTCACCAGATCGGGACCGGGCTCTCGCCCAGGGGGTAGTAGCCGGGGAGCTTCTCGCCGGCCATGCTGCGCTCGATGCGCTTCTGCATGGTGGGCGTCAGGTCGCCGGATTCGATGAGCTTGAGGAACGCCTTCTGCACGTGCCCGAAGTCGAAGAAGTCGCGTTGCCATTCGATGAGCAGCTGGTCGTTCAGCCGGAACCAGCTGCCCCCGATGCCGTAGATCTCGTCGCGGGTGCCGTCGGACTTGTTGGCGATCTGCTTCCAGAACCCGACGATCTCGTTCTGCGCGTCGTCGATGAGCACCTTCTGGTATTCGTACACCCAGTTCTCCAGGCCCTCCATCTCCAAACCGAGTGCAACGTCGCGGATCTCGTCCTTGCCGACGCACATGACGTCTTCCTTGGGGCCGATGTTCCAGCCGTAGGTGGCCTCCGGGGTGTAGAACTCCGCCAGCGGCTTCCAATCGCCGGCCGCCTCGGCGTCCCGGTTGGCCTGCAGCCAGCGCTGCACCCAGTCCTCGAGCTGCTCGCGTGATGCCATGATTCAGTCCTCTTCCGTGATCGATAGCGCCCGGGTGGGGCACATGTCCACTGCCAGCTCCACGGCGTCGCGGAGGTCGTCGGGTGGTTCGGGATCGAGGATGTCGACGACCCCGCGCTTGGGCACCGAGAAGACGTCGGGCGCCTCCAGTTCGCACATCGCGTGCCCCTGGCAGAGGTCTGCGTCGAGTTCGACGCGGTAGCAACCCATCTCAGCCCTGGCCGTCGCCGCTGCCGCGCCTGCGGTAACGGACCTTCGCCGGCTGTGCGAGCTGCACGACCATCTTCGAGTGGTCGTTGTGGTAGCTCTCCGGAGGCTGCGCCATCTCGAACTCGTACTCGCGCAACAGGACCGAGAAGATCGCCTTGATCTGCATCTGGGCGAACGCCGCACCCACGCACCGGTGCTTGCCCGCACCGAAGGGAATCCACGTCCACCGGTTCGCCACGTCGGCCTGCTCGGGCTTCTCGTAGCGGCTCGGGGTGAAGGCGTCCGGGTCGGGGAAGTCCTCGGCGATCCGGTTGGAGATCGCCGGGGACGCGGCGACGAAGTCGCCCTTGCGGATCGGCAGGCCCTTCACCTCGAAGTCGTCCTGGGCGACGCGCATCAGGATGATGAGCGGCGGATGCAGCCGCAGCGTCTCCTTGACCACGTTGTCCAGCTTCGGGATTTGGCGCAGTGCGTGGAAGCTCACCTCCTGGCCGTCGGCGTAGAGGTCGTCGAGTTCGGCGCGCACCTCCGCGTAGGTGTCGGCGTGGCGAATCAACTCGATGAGCGTCCACGCCGACGTACCCGAGCTGGTGTGGTGGCCGGCGAACATGAGCGAGATGAACATCCCGGTCACCTCGTTCGCCGTGAAGCGGGGGGTGCCGTCCTCGCCCGTGATCGAGACCAGCACGTCGAGCAGGTCCCTGTCGGACTTGTCCTTCGGCGGGTTCGCGAGGCGGCCGTCCATGATCTCCTGGACCAGTTCGACCAGCTTGACCCGTGATTCGTCGCGGATGCGGAAGCTCTCGATGTCCAGGTAGGGGTCGACGTAGCAGAGCGGATCGGTGCCGCGCTCCAGTTGGTGGTAGTAGTGCGCGAACCGACTGTCGAGCTGCTCGCGGAACTTCAGCCCGATCAGACAGGCGGTGGAGGTGTAGATCGTGAGTTCGGAGAAGAAGTCGAGCAGCTCGATCTCGCCCTGGGGTCCCCAGTCGGCGATCATCTTCTTGACTTCGTTCTCGATGGTGGCGGCGTGGCCCTTCATCTGCTCGCCGCGCAGCGCGGTGTTGTGCAGCATCTCCGCGCGCCGCTCGGGGTCGGCGTCGAACACGACGCCCTCGCCGAAGATCGGCGTCATGAACGGGTAGGCCTCGGCCTGGTTGAGTTCATTGTCGGAGCTGCGGAAGAAGAACTCGTTGGCCTCCGCGCCGGACAGCAGGATCACGTGCTTGTCGGCGAGCTGGAACCAGCCGACGTCCCCGCACTCCTCCCGGATCCGCGTCATCAGACCGATGGGGTCGGTACGGAACTCCTCGAGGTGGCCGTGTTCCTCTTCCCCGCCGGAGACGCGGGGCACGATGGTGGCGGTCACTGGTTCGGCATCCCTTCTTCACCCAGGGCCAGTTTCTGGCGGTCGGTCGTCGTCGCCAGGGGTGCCTCGGGCTGCAGCTCCATGTTCGCGATGAAGCCGCCGCGAGGCGTCTCGGCGACGAAGGTGATGGCGCGCGCCAGATCGGCGGCGCGCAGGAAGTAGTCGTGGCGCGCCTGACCCCACTTGGCCCAATCCTCCAGCGCCGGACCGATCTTCTCCGCGGGAAGACTCCATCCCATCGACGTCTTGGTCGGCCCGGGGTGCACGATCGAGGCGCGCACGCCGGTGCCCTCGAGTTCCATCTGATAGTTGTTCACCATGGCGACCAGCGCGGCCTTGGCCGCGCCGTAGGCACCCATGTGAGGGCGCTGCCGCAGCGAGACGTCGGACCCGACGAAGATCAGGTCGCCGCGCTGCCGGTCGAGCATGCCGGGCAGCACCGCCGACGCCAGCCGGTTGGCGCCCACCAGGTGAATCTGCAACTGGGACTCGAACTCGTCGGTGGTGATCTCCGCGAGCTTGCCGAAGTACGTGTCGCCGGCGCCGGCCACCAGCACCTCGATGTCGCCGAGGGCGGCGGTGGACTGGGCGACGAACGCCTTGACCGAGTTCGGATCGGTGACGTCGAGGTGGAACCCGACGGCCTCGCCGCCGTCGGCCTGGATCTTGCCCACCAGGTCGGTGAGCTTCTCGACGCGCCGCGCCCCGAGCGCGACGGGGAATCCTCGGGATGCCAGCTCGATGGCGGTGGCCTCGCCGATACCGGACGAGGCGCCCGCGACGATCACCGGGCGGCGTTCGGGCAGGGGTGCGAAACGGGGCATGTGCGGCCTTCAGCGGGTCTGGACGGTGATGGGCAGGTGGGCGAAGCCGCGGACGTTGCTCGAGTGGACGCGGACGGCGTCGTCCTCGTTCACCTCGTATCCGCGGATGCGCGTGAACAGCTCGGCGAGCGCCACCCTGGCCTCCATGCGGGCGAGGTGTGCGCCCAGGCAGAAGTGCGCGCCGGAGCCGAAACTCATCAGCTTGGACCCGATGTCGCGGCCGATGACGTAGGCGTCGGGATCGGTGAACACCCGCTCGTCGCGATGCGCCGACCCGGGGAGGAGCAACACGACGTCGCCGTCGGGAATCGTGGTGTCGTACAACGTGAGGTCGTCCGCGACGGTGCGCGCGAGGATCTGACTGGACGTGTCGTAGCGCAGCGTCTCCTCGACCCAGGCCGGGACGAGGCCGGTGTCCGCGTACACCGGAGCCAGCTGATCGGGGTTGCGGTGACCCCAGAACGCGGCGTTGGCAAGCAGTTTGGTGGTGGTCTCGTTGCCGGCGATCACCATCAGGAACATGAAGCCGAGCACCTCGTCGTCGGTGAGACGGTCACCGTCGATCTCGGCCTCGAGCAGCGCCGTGGTCAGGTCGTCGGCGGGCGTGCGGCGCCGCTCGGCCACCATCTCCTGGTAGTAGACGATGAGGTTCAACGACGCCTCGATCGCTTCCGGCGGCACGTCGGTGACACCCTCCTCGCGGTGCATCACACCGTCCGCCCAGGCCCGCACCTGAACGCGGTCGGCCTCGGGGACGCCCATCAGTTCCGAGATGACGTCCATGGGCAGCTTCCCCGCGAACTCGTCGACGTAGTCGACCGTCGCACCGGAGGAGGCCAGCTCGAGCATCGTGTCGAGGTGCCGGACCGCGATCTCGGTGACCCGCGGCTCCAGTTCGCGGATGCGCCGTGGCGTGAAGCCCTTGGAGACCAGCGTGCGCAGCCGCAGGTGCGCTGGATCGTCCATCGCGAGGAAGCTCATGGTCTTGCTCGCGTGCGGCCCGCGCGAGGCGGGATCCAGCGAGACGCCGAACTTGTTCGACAGCGTGGTGCTGTTGCGGAACCCGGCGAGCACGTCGGCGTGGCGTGACAGCGCCCAGAAGCCGAGTTCCTCGTTGCGGTAGAGGGGAGCCTCGTCGCGCAGGCGCTGGTAGTACGGATACGGATCCTCGTGGAAGTCGTAGTCGTACGGGTCCAGCACGATGTCGGAGACCTCGAGCGTCACGTGTCTTCTCCCAGGCTCGGGTGTCGATCGTCGCCCAGGATGAGTCCTACGACGTAGGACAACCGGTCGGCGATCTGGTGGTAGGTGAAGGCGCCGCTGCCGGCGTTGACGAGCGCCCCGAAGAACGTCATCTCCAGCGCGGACACCACGCGCGGATCGGCGTCCGGGCCCACGGCCGAGCGGATGCGACGGTGGATCTCACCGCCGATGCGATCGCGGACCTTGCGGACCGTCGGGTCGGTGCCGGTGAGCAGTGCGGTGGTGCACGCGGCGGCCACCTCGGGCTCGTCGGCGACGGTCAGCGCCATGGCGCGCAGCGCCTGCTCCACCCGCACCGGCATCGGCTCGTTGACGTCGGTGAAGTACGGCACCTGCTTCATCAGGTCGAGGTAGACCTCGGCGATCAGGTGGTTCTTCGACGAGAAGTACGTGTAGGCGGTGGCCGGCGCGACCTTGGCCCGCGCGGCGACGGCACGCACGGTCAGGTCGGCGTACGACGATTCCCGCAACATCTGGATGCCCGCGGTGAGAACCTTGCGGAAGGTCTCCTCCTGACGCCGGTTGCGCGGCGTGTCGCCGGGCTCGGCACCCGCCCCACCCGTCGTCGCCATCACCGCATCGCTGGACACATGTCCAAGTTATCCGACCGCGGTCGGCACTGGCAAGCCTTCGCCGCCAAATACGTTCTGTACTGCTCGAATAACGCATCCGGAGGTGCGCGTCAGGACGGCACCCTTGCCTCCGCCCGCCGGCCGGGGCTATGGTTCGACCGGACAGGACCGGACAGTTGTCCAGCATCAGTGGACACGGTGAGGGGAAACGGATGGCACTGCTGGGCGATCGCGAGAGCCGACTGCTCGTCGACGGGAAGCTGGTCGCCGGCGCGGGCGGCACGTTCGCCACGCTGAACCCGGCCACCGAGGAGACCCTCGGCGTCGCCGCCGACGCCACGGCCGACGACATGGACGCCGCGATCGGTGCTGCGCGCCGCGCGTTCGACGACACCGGCTGGTCGACCGACACCGAACTCCGCGTGCGCTGCATCCGTCAGCTGCAGCAGGCGATGCGCGACCACGCCGACGAACTGCGGGAACTCACCATCGCCGAGGTGGGCGCACCGCGCATGCTGACCGCCGCCGCGCAGCTCGAGGGTCCGGTCGAGGACCTCAGCTTCTGCGCCGACACCGCCGAGTCCTACGCCTGGACCACCGATCTCGGCATCGCGGCGCCCATGGGCATCAAGACCCACCGCACCGTCGCCCGCGAGGCCGTCGGGGTCGTCGGTGCCATCACCCCGTGGAACTTCCCGCATCAGATCAACCTCGCCAAACTGGGTCCCGCACTCGCCGCGGGCAACACGGTCGTCCTCAAGCCGGCACCCGACACCCCCTGGGCCGCGGCCGTTCTCGGTGAGCTGGTCGTCGAGCACACCGACTTCCCCCCCGGTGTGGTCAACATCGTCACGTCCGACGACCACGCGGTCGGGGCGCTGCTGTCGAAGGACCCGCGCGTCGACATGGTGTCCTTCACCGGGTCCACCACCACCGGACGTGCCGTGATGTCCGACGGCGCCGCGACCCTCAAGAAGGTCTTCCTCGAACTCGGCGGCAAGTCCGCCTTCCTGGTGCTCGACGACGCCGACCTCGCCGGCGCCTGCTCGATGGCCGCGTTCACCGCGTCGATGCACGCCGGTCAGGGCTGCGCCATCACCACCCGGCTGGTGGTACCGCGCGAGCGCTACGACGAGGCGGTCGAGGCGGCGGCCGCGACCATGGGTGGCCTGGCCCCGGGCGACCCGACGAAGTCGAGCACCATCTGCGGCCCGGTCATCTCGGCGCGGCAGCGCGACCGCATCGAGGGCTTCCTGCGGTCCGCGGCCGACGAAGGGGGCCGGTTCGCCTGCGGCGGCGGTCGACCCGCCGACCGCGACACCGGGTTCTTCATCGAGCCCACGGTCATCGCCGGTCTCGACAACGGTGCCACGGTGGCGCGCGAGGAGATCTTCGGCCCTGTCCTCACCGTCATCGCCCACGACGGTGACGCCGACGCGGTCCGGATCGCCAACGACTCGCCCTACGGACTGTCGGGGACCGTGTTCTCCGGTGACGACGAACGGGCCGCCGCGGTGGCAGCGCGGCTGCGGGTCGGCACGGTCAACGTCAACGGCGGCGTCTGGTACTCCGCCGACATGCCGTTCGGTGGCTACAAGCAGTCCGGCATCGGCCGGGAGATGGGACTCGCCGGTTTCGAGGAGTACCTCGAGATCAAGGCGATCGCCACGGCAGCGCAGTAATCCGACCACAGCATACGAGGAGACCCAGATGGGGTTGTACGGAGACCAGTTCACGGACAAGGTCGCCATCGTCACCGGGGCCGGTGGCGGCATCGGGCAGGCCTACGCCGAGGCGCTCGCCCGTGAGGGGGCGGCGGTCGTCGTCGCCGACATCAACACCGAGGGCGCCCGCAAGGTCGCCGACGGCATCACCGGTGAGGGCGGCAACGCGCTCGCCGTGCGCGTCGACGTCAGCGACCCGGACTCGGCGAAGGACATGGCAGCCCAGGCGCTCTCGGAGTTCGGTGGCATCGACTACCTGGTGAACAACGCCGCCATCTTCGGCGGGATGAAACTCGACTTCCTCATCACCGTCGACTGGGACTACTACAAGAAGTTCATGAGCGTGAACCTCGATGGCGCGCTGGTCTGCACCCGCGCCGTCTACCGCAAGATGGCCAAGCGCGGCGGCGGGGCAATCGTCAATCAGTCGTCCACGGCGGCCTGGCTGTACTCCAACTTCTACGGCCTGGCCAAGGTCGGCATCAACGGTCTCACGCAGCAGCTCGCCACCGAACTCGGCGGCCAGAACATCCGCGTCAACGCCATCGCGCCCGGCCCCATCGACACCGAGGCCAACCGGACCACGACGCCGCAGGAGATGGTCGCCGACATCGTCAAGGGCATTCCGCTCTCGCGGATGGGCCAGCCCGAGGACCTCGTCGGCATGCTGCTGTTCCTGCTCTCGGACCAGGCGAAGTGGGTGACCGGGCAGATCTTCAACGTCGACGGCGGACAGATCATCCGATGAGCGCTCGCGCGAAGAGCATGTTCCCAATGAGCGCTCGCGCGAAGAGCATGTTCCCGATGAGCGCTCGCGCGAAGAGCATGTTCCCGATGAGCGCTCGCGCGAAGAGGATCGGACGCGGCTCGTGACGGCTCCCGAGGAGGTGCGGCTCGGCTACATCGGGCTGGGCAACATGGGCGCGCCCATGGCCAAGCGTCTGGTCTCGTGGCCCGGCGGCGTCACGGTGTTCGACGTCCGTGCCGACGCGATGACGCCGCTCGCCGAAGCCGGTGCGTCGCTCGCCGATTCGGTGGCCGACGTCGCGGCGGCCGACGTCATCAGCGTCACCGTGCTGAACGACGCCCAGGTGCGCGACGTGGTCGCCGAGCTGGCGAGCCACGCCAAACCCGGCACGGTGATCGCGATCCACTCGACCATCAGCCCCGAGACGGCGGTCGAACTCGCCGACGAACTGCGGCCCCGCGACGTGCACGTCATCGACGCCCCGGTCTCCGGCGGCGGTGCGGCCGCCGACAAGGGCGAGCTGGCGGTCATGGTCGGCGCCGACCGCGAGGTGTACGAGCGCATCAAGCCGGTCTTCAAGCAGTGGGCGTCGCTGGTCATCCACGCCGGCGAGCCGGGGGCCGGCACGCGCATGAAGATCGCGCGCAACATGCTGACCTTCGTGTCCTTCACCGCGGCGTGCGAGGCGATGCGACTCGCCGAGGCGTCCGGGCTGAGCCTGCAGGCGCTCGGTCGGGTGGTGCGGCACAGCGACGCGCAGAGCGGCGGCCCGGGCTCCATCATCGTGCGCGAGGACATGGCGCCGCTGCCTGCCGACCACTGGCTCTACGGCGCGTTCACCCACACCCGCGGGCTGGGAGAGAAGGACCTGAGCCTCGCGCTGGCCCTGGGTGAACGGACCGGCGTGGACCTGCCGCTCGCCGAGATCGCCTACCGCAACCTGGCCGCCGGTCTCGGCGTCCCGCACGAGAGGGAGTGAGCGCATGGACGAACGACGCCGCCGTGGCCTCGAGAAGATGAACGAGGTGTACGGCTGGGAGATGCCGAACATCGAGGGCGACCCGTACTTCGACCTCACCGTCGACCACCTGTTCGGCGAGATCTGGACCAAGCCGGGCCTGTCGATGCGCGAGAAACGGCTGATGACGCTGTCGGTGGTGACGGCGCTGGGCCTGCAGGACCTGGGCGAGGTGCAGGTCAACGCGGCGCTGCTCAACGAGGAGTTCACCGAGGACGAGCTGAAGGAGGTCGCGATCTTCCTGACCCAGTACGTCGGCTTCCCGCTCGGCTGCGGGTTGAACGGCACGGTCTCGAAGGTGGCGGCCAAGCGGCGCAAGGCCGCCGAGAAGGGGCTCGCCGAGGACCGCAAGGCCAACGTCAGCGCCGCGGTCAAGATGAACACGGGGTCGGCCCTCGATGATGAGTAGGTATGCCGCGCTGTCCCGCGCGGACCTCGCCACGCTGGTCCCGGAGTTGCTGCTGATCGGCCAGCTCATCGACCGCGCCGGAATGGCGTGGTGCATCTCGGAATTCGGCCGCGAGGAGATGCTCCAGATCGCCATCGAGGAGTGGGCGGGATCCAGCCCGCTCTACACCAGGCGGATGCAGCGCGCGTTGCGCTACGAGGGCGTCGACGTCGTCACGATCTTCAAGGGACTGCAGCTCGACATCGGTGCCCCACCGCAGTTCATGGACTTCCGCTACACCGTCCACGACCGGTGGCACGGCGAGTTCCACCTCGACCACTGCGGCGCGCTACTCGACGTCGAGCCGATGGGCGAGGACTACGTGCGCGGCATGTGCCACGACATCGAGGATCCCACCTTCGACGCGACCGCGCTGGCGACCAACCGGCGCTGCCAGGTCCGCCCGATCCACCGTCCGCCCCGCCTGCCGGCGGACCGTCACCCGCACTGCGCGTGGACGGTCGTCATCGACGACTCCCACCCCGAGGTGGACTTCATCCCGCAGCTCGACGTGGTGGGCGCCAGCCGCGCGTACCACACCGAGCTGGACCCCATCGATCCCGACGACGAGGGCCTCGCCGACTATTCCGGGCCGCTGCTGTCGGACGTCGACTTCGGCGCGTTCTCCCACTCGGCCCTGGTCCGCATCGCCGACGAGGTGTGCCTGCAGATGCACCTGCTGGTGCTGTCGTTCACCCTGGCGGTCCGGCAGCGCGCCAACGGCGATGCGGCACTGGAGGAGTCGATCCGCTACCGCGCGCTGACGGGCATCGCCGGCGTGGCCGCCGAGCGCATCCACCGCGCGCTGCGCCTGCCCGGCGGCACGGCCGGTGCCCTGCGCGTCCTCGAGCTGCACCCGCTGCTGAACCCGGCCGCCTACGTGGCGGTGGACGTCGACGCCGACGTGCTGCACGTGCGCCCGTCTCCCGCCCACGAGGACGGTGCCTGGATCTCGTTGTGCTCGCCGGTCGCCGACCGCCCGATCCAGGCGATCGTCGCCGCCGTCGACCCGCACCTGCGCGCCGAACTCGCCGGGACGCAGGCGGATTGGACGGTGCGGGTCGTCGAGACCGACACCGCGGCCAAGGAGTTCTCCGAGGTCGCCGTGTGCAAGGTGTCCCGCGGCGCGTCGTGGGAGTTCGGCGACCGGACCTCGCTGCCGTTGACCGTCGTCTGAGGCTCAGGCCGTCGCGGTATCGCTCGACCGCGGCACCACCGACCCGGCCACCCACCGGCGCATGTAGTCGCGCAGCGCCTGGCCGGTGCGCGGCGGACGGCCCGGGTCGATGACGAACGACTGGATGGTGCGCAGCAGGTGCTCGGCCAGCTCGTCGAGGTCGCGGTCGGTGAAGCCGAGGCCGGCCCAGTCGACGTCGAAGCGGCGGACCATGGCGTTGGCGAAGCGGTGCGCCACGTCGGACGTCACTCCCTCGGTGTGCGCGTCGGCGCGGCCCGGCACCACCAGCAGGCCGATGTGCTTGTCCTTCGGTAGCCATTCCAGCGCCGTCGCGATGGCCTCGGTCACGGCGTCGACGGGGTCGTGGATGCCGCGCAGGTGGTCGGCCACCCGCTCGAGGAAGTCGTCGGCGGCGCGGACGGCGGCGGCCACCAGCAGCGCCTCGGTGCTGGGGAAGTACCGGTAGACGGTCTGCCGGGTGACCCCCAGCGTGCGGGCCACGTCGGCGATCGAGATCTCCGCGCCGCGCTCGTCGACGGCCTTGCCGGCGGCGGCCAGGATGCGGGCGACCGCCTCCTCGTCGCTCGCCGGGGCCGAGCCCGACCAGCCGTGGGTGCGCATGCGCGCATGCTACGCGGCGCCCGGCGCTCAGCCGTGGTAGGAGACCGCCAAGTCCTTGACGCCGTTGATCCAGCCCGACCGCAGCCGCTGCGGCTCGGCGAGCTTGGCGATGTCGGGAAGCTGGGTGGCGATCTCGTCGAAGATCAACCGGATCTCCATGCGGGCGAGGTTGGCGCCGATGCAGAAGTGCGCGCCGTTGCCGCCGAAGGCCAGATGTGGGTTGGGGTTTCGGAGGATGTCGAAGTCGAACGGGCGCGTGAAGACGTCCTCGTCGAAGTTCGCCGAGCTGTAGAAGAGGCCGACGCGCTGTCCTTCGCGGACCGTCACGCCCCCGATCTCGACGTCGGTCAGCGCCGTCCGCTGAAAGCAGTGCACGGGCGTGGCCCACCGGATGATCTCGTCGACCGCCGTCGCCGGCCGGTCCCGCTTGTAGCGCTCCCATTGCTCGGGGTGGTCGAAGAACGCGTTCATGCCGTGCGTCATCGCGTTGCGGGTCGTCTCGTTGCCCGCGACGGCCAGCAGGATGACGAAGAAGGCGAACTCCACCTCGCCCATCGCCTCGCCGTCGACGTCGGCTTCGATGAGCCGGGTGACGATGTCGTCGGCGGGATGGCGGCGGCGTTCCTCGGCCATCGCGTAGGCGTAGCCCATGAGTTCGGCGTTCGCCGTGGTCGGATCGGAGTCGAAGTCGGGATCGTCGGTGTTCATGATGCTGTTGGTCCAGCCGAAGAGCTTCTGCCGGTCGGCCTCGGGGACGCCGATGAGGTCGGCGATCGCCTGCAGCGGGAGGTTGGTCGCGATGTCGTCGACGAAGTTGCCGCTGTCCTTCTCGGCGGCGGCCGCGACGATGCTGCGGGCGGCGACGGCCAGCTTCTCCTCCAGCGTCTGCACTGCACGCGGGGTGAACAGCCGCGAGACGATCTTGCGCAACCGGGTGTGCTCGGGGGCGTCGTGGTTGATCAGCAGCGCCTTGGTCAGCTCGAGCTGCTCACCGGTGACGCCGTCGGGCAGGCGCATCACCGCGCCCTTGCGGTTGGTGGACCACAGCTCGCCGTTGCGGGAGATCGACTTGACGTCCTCGTGCTTGGTGATGACCCAGTAACCGCCGTCGTCGAAGATCGATTCGCCCTGGGCGTTCCACCACACCGGCGCCGTCCGGCGCAGGGCGGCGAACTCGTCGACGGGGATGCCCTCGAGAAGGACGTCGGGATCGGTGAAGTCGTAACCCGGGGGCAGGAGCGGGCTGGTCGTCATGGTGACCCTTCGTGTGACGTGCGGCACTTTCCACCCCCGACCATACACCTATCCGCAACGTGTATGGCCGCACGGCGGGGGCTAGGGTGGTGCTCCGTGCACGTCCTCGTCATCGGATCCGGTGCCCGCGAACACGCCCTGCTGCTGGCGCTGCGGCGCGACCCCGGGGTCACCGGCCTGTCGGTCGGACCGGGCAATGCCGGCACGGCGACGGTCGCCGACCAGTACGACGTCGACATCACCTCCGCGGAAGCCGTCGTCGCGCTCGCCGAGAAGGTGGGCGCCGACCTCGTCGTCATCGGTCCCGAGGTGCCCCTCGTGCTGGGCGTCGCCGACGCCGTGCGCGCTGCGGGCATCGCCTGCTTCGGCCCCACCCGGGACGCCGCGCGGATCGAGGGCTCCAAGGCCTTCGCCAAGGACGTGATGGACGCAGCAGGCGTGCGCACCGCGCGCAGCGAGATCGTGGACAACCCCGCGCATCTCGACGCGGCGCTGAACCGGTTCGGGCCGCCGTCGGGGGACCGCGCCTGGGTGGTCAAGGACGACGGCCTCGCGGCGGGCAAGGGCGTCGTCGTCACCTCCGACCGCGACGTCGCCCGGGCGCACGCCGCAGGCCTGCTCGACGCGGGGCACCCGGTGCTGCTCGAGTCGTTCCTCGACGGCCCCGAGGTCAGCCTGTTCTGCGTGGTCGACGGCGAGACCGTCGTCCCGCTGGTGCCGGCGCAGGACTTCAAGCGCGTCGGCGACGGCGACACCGGTCCCAACACCGGCGGCATGGGCGCCTACGCGCCGCTACCGTGGCTGCCCGACGAGGCGGTCGGCCGCATCGTCGACGAGGTCGTCGCCCCCGTCGCCGCCGAACTCGTCGCGCGCGGCAATCCGTTCTCCGGCCTGCTCTACGCCGGCCTCGCGATGACCTCGGCCGGACCGGCCGTCGTCGAGTTCAACTGCCGATTCGGCGACCCGGAGACCCAGGCAGTGCTCGCGCTGCTCGACAGCCCGCTCGGCGGGCTGCTGCACGCCGCCGCGACCGGCACGCTCGCCGACCTGCCGCCGCTCGCGTGGCAGCCGGGCGCCGCCGTCACGGTCGTGCTGGCGGCCGAGAACTATCCCGGCCGGCCGCGCGTCGGCGACGCGATCACCGGCGCCGAGGCCGAGGGCGTGCTGCACGCGGGCACGGCCCGCCGCGACGACGGAGCGATCGTCTCCTCCGGCGGTCGCGTGCTGTCGGTCGTCGGCACGGGGGCGGATCTCGCCGCCGCGCGCGACGCCGCGTACGCGCTGATCGGCTCGATCCGGTTGCCCGGCGCGCACTTTCGCACCGATATCGGCCTGGCCGCAGCCGAGGGCCGCGTCGGCGCCTAGCGGTTGCTCAGGCCACCAGCAGCGGTGCCAGCCATTCGATCTCGGCGGGCAGTTGGGCGTTCCAGAACGCACTGTCGTGCCCGCCGGGGGAGAACCCGCCCGCCGGAGGTGCGGGCAGCTGCGCGATGAACTGGCGCGTCGCCGAGGCGAACGGATCGGAGGTGCCGCAGTCGATCCGGATCGGCACCGAGGCCAGGCCGGGCAGACCCCACACGCTGTTGGCGGCGAAGTCCTCGGCGCCGTCGAACGCGCCCGGCGCCGTCGCTCCGGCCGACGTCCACAGTGCGGGGCTCATCGCGCAGATCGCCGCGGTGCGCGCCGGGCCCAGCCGGCCGCCGAGCAGCAGGGCGCCGTAACCGCCCATGGACCACCCGAGGAAGCCGACGCGCGAGGTGTCGAGCCCCTCGCCGGCGAGCATCGGCAACAGTTCGTCGAGCACCATCGCACCGGCGTCCTCGCCCGAGGCGCGGCGATGCCAGTAGCTGCCGCCGCCGTCGACGGCGACCACCGCGAACGGCGGGAGCCCGGCCGCCACCGCCTGGGCGAGCCCCTGTTCCACGCCGCCCGCCATGACGGTGGCGGCGTCACTGCCCTTGCCGTGCAGCGCGATGACGGGCCGCAGCGGAGTGGTCTGGCCCGGCGGGCGGGCGATGGCCCAGTTGGTCTGCACGCCACCGCGCGCCGCTGACGTGAACGACCCCGTGACGTAGGTCGGGGCGGGCGTCGCGGCGGGCGCCGGCGGCGGGGGCGGGGCCAGCGGTGCACCGACCCCCGTCATCGACACCGGCGGCGCTGGAACCGTCGGCCGGGTCGGCACGGTGGTGATCGCGTAGGCGCCCGCCGCGCCCAGCGCCGCACCCATGCCCAGGCGCAGGACGGCGCGACGGCTCAGCTCGGACACGACGGCCATCATGCCAAGCCGCGGCGCCGAAATCGAATCACCGGACCGCACCTGATGATTGGCCGAAAGCCTCATGTCCGGTGCCGGTGACTGGCAGCATGCAAGGCGTGACGGCAGCGGTCACCCCCAAGGGTGAGAGGCGACGGTACGCGCTCGTCAGCGCGGCCGCCGACCTGCTGTGCGAGGGCGGCTTCGACGCCGTCCGGCACCGTGCCGTGGCGCGTCGCGCCGGCCTGCCGCTGGCCTCGACGACGTACTACTTCTCGTCGCTCGACGACCTCATCGCCAAGGCCGTCGAACACGTCGGCAGCCGCGAGGCCGAGAAGCTCACGCACCGCGTCGCCGCGCTGTCCCGGCGTCGGCGTGGCGCCGAGTCGACCGCCGACGTCCTCGTCGACCTGCTCGTCGGCGACGGGCTCGGGAGCTCGGACTCCGAGGAACTCATCTCGCGCTACGAGCGGTACGTGGCGTGCGCGCGCCATCCCGGGCTGCGCGACGTCCAGCGCCGCATGATGAAGCAACGCGCCGACGCCGTCGTCGAGGTGGTCGAGCGGTCCGGCCGCGCGGTGCGCGAGGACCTGGTGACCGCACTCGTCTGCGCCGTCGACGGCGCCGTAGTAGCGTCCCTGGTCGGCGTCGGGGACGGCCCCCGCGCGACGGCACGGGCGACGCTGATCGAGGTGATCGACGTGCTCGCGCCGTTCGACACCGCCGGAGTGTGAGGTGCCATGAGCGAGTCCACCACCGTCACCGAGCAGCCACAGCTCAAGCGGGTCATGGGGCCCGGGCTGCTGCTGCTGTTCGTCGTGGGCGACATCCTCGGCACCGGCGTCTACGCGCTGACCGGTCAGGTGGCCGGGGAAGTCGGTGGGGCGGCGTGGCTTCCGTTCCTGGTGGCGTTCCTCATCGCGACCGTCACCGCGTTCTCCTACCTCGAACTGGTGACCAAGTACCCCCAGGCGGCGGGCGCTGCGCTGTACGCGCACAAGGCGTTCGGCATCCACTTCTTCACCTTCATCGTGGCGTTCGTGGTGATGTGCTCGGGCATCACGTCGGCCTCCACGGCGTCGCAGGCCTTCGCGTCGAACTTCCTCAAGGGCTTCGACCTCGGTGAGGAGAAGCTCGCCGTCGCGGCCATCGCGCTGGCCTTCATGGCCGTGCTGGCCGCCATCAACTTCCGCGGCGTCAGCGAGAGCGTGAAGCTCAACGTGGTGCTGACCATCGTCGAGATCACCGGTCTGGGCGTGGTGATCCTCGTCGGCCTGTGGGCCTTCACCCAGGGCGGCGACTTCGACCTCTCCCGCACGATGGTGTTCGAGAGCGAGGACGAGCGCAGTACGTTCGTCGCCGTCACCGCGGCGACGTCGCTGGCGTTCTTCGCGATGGTCGGCTTCGAGGACTCGGCGAACATGGCCGAGGAGACCAAGGACCCGGTGCGCACCTTCCCGCGAGTCCTGTTGAGCGGGTTGGGCATTGCCGGTGTCGTCTACGTGCTGGTGTCGATCATCGCGGTGGCCCTGGTTCCGCTCGACGCGCTGCAGGCCAGTTCGACGCCGCTGGTCGACGTCGTCGAGGCCGCCGCGCCGGGGCTGCCGATCGACGAGATCTTCCCGTTCATCACGATGTTCGCGGTGTCCAACACCGCGCTGATCAACATGCTGATGGCCAGCCGGCTCATCTACGGCATGGCCCGCCAGCACGTGCTGCCGCCGGTGCTGGGCGCCGTGCACCGCACCCGGCGGACGCCCTGGGTGGCGATCCTGTTCACCACGGTGATCGCCTTCGGGCTGATCCTGTACGTGTCGGCCTTCGCCAGCAAGTCCGCGGTGTCGGTGCTCGGCGGCACCACGTCACTGCTGCTGCTCATGGTGTTCACCGTGGTCAACATCGCCGTGCTGGTGCTGCGGCGCGACGTGCGCGCGACCGGCGGGCACTTCCGCACGCCGACCGTGCTCCCGGTGCTCGGCGCACTGGCCTCGGCGTACCTGGTGCTGCCGTTCTCCGGTCGCCCGGCGTCGCAGTACCTGTTGGCGGGCGCGCTGATCATCGTCGGCGTCGTGCTGTACGGCATCACCGCGCTGATCAACCGGCAGTTGGGCATCCGCGGGCAGCACATCACCGACCCGACGCATCTCGGCGAGGGGCCCGGCTAGCCCGTCGTAAGCTGTGTGTCCGTGACCATCCCGAACGTCCTGGCCAACCGCTACGCCAGCGAGGAGATGCGCGCGATCTGGTCGCCCGAGGCGAAGATCGTCGCCGAGCGACGGCTGTGGCTGGCGGTGCTGCGCGCGCAGTCCGAGCTGGGCGTACCGGTGCCCGACGGCGTGGTCGCCGACTACGAGCGGGTGCTCGAGACCGTCGACCTGGCCTCCATCGCCGCCCGCGAGCGCGTGACGCGGCACGACGTGAAGGCCCGCATCGAGGAGTTCAACGCCCTCGCCGGCCACGAGCACGTGCACAAGGGCATGACGAGCCGCGACCTCACCGAGAACGTCGAGCAGCTGCAGATCCGCCGCTCACTGGAGGTGGTGCACGCACACGGCGTCGCCGTCGCCGCGCGGCTGGCCGCCCGGGCGGCCGAGTACCGCGACGTCGTCATGGCCGGGCGCTCGCACAACGTCGCCGCGCAGGCCACCACGCTGGGCAAGCGGTTCGCCTCGGCCGCCGAGGAGACCATGCTGGCGCTGACCCGGCTGGCCGAACTGATCGACCGGTACCCGCTGCGCGGCATCAAGGGGCCGATGGGCACCGCACAGGACATGCTCGACCTCTTCGACGGCGACACCTCGCGGCTCGCGGAGCTGGAACGACGGGTGGCCGAGTTCCTGGGCTTCTCGGAGGTGTTCACCAGCGTCGGCCAGGTCTACCCGCGCTCGCTGGACCACGAGGTGGTCTCGGCCCTGGTGCAGTTCGGTGCCGGACCGTCGTCGCTCGCGCACACCATCCGGCTCATGGCGGGCCACGAACTCGTTACCGAGGGCTTCGCTCCCGGGCAGGTCGGGTCGTCGGCCATGCCGCACAAGATGAACACCCGCTCCTGCGAGCGGGTGAACGGGCTGCAGGTGGTGCTGCGCGGGTACGGGTCCATGGCCGCCGAACTCGCCGGCGCGCAATGGAACGAGGGCGACGTGTTCTGCTCGGTGGTGCGACGCGTCGCGCTGCCCGACGCCTTCTTCGCCGTCGACGGCCAGATCGAGACGTTCCTGACCGTGCTCGACGAGTTCGGCGCCTATCCCGCGGTGATCCAGCGGGAACTCGACCGCTACCTGCCGTTCCTCGCCACCACCAAGATCCTCATCGCCGCCGTGCGCGCCGGCGTCGGTCGCGAGACCGCCCACGAGGTCATCAAGGAACACGCCGTGGCCGTCGCCCTGGCCATGCGCGAGGAGGGCCGCGAACCCGACCTGCTCGATCGGCTGGCCGCCGATCCGCGGCTGCCGTTGGATCGTGCCGCTCTGGACGCCGCGCTCGCTGACCGTGCGGCGTTCACGGGAGCGGCTGCGGCGCAGGTGGATTCGGTGGTCGCCGCAGTCGAGGACCTCGTCGGCCGCTACCCCGAGGCGGCCGCGTACACCTCGGGCGACATCCTCTGATGGCTGCGGGAGGCCGCCGACTCGCCGAGATCGACTTCACCGATCTGGACGAGTTCGCGTCGGGCTTCCCGCACCACCTGTTCGCGGTGCACCGCCGCGAGGCGCCGGTGTACTGGCACCAGCCGACCGAGCACACGCCTGACGGCGAGGGCTTCTGGTCGGTCGCCACTCACGCCGAGACGCTCGCGGTGCTGCGCGACCCGGAGACCTTCTCCTCGGTGACCGGCGGTACCCGGCCGTTCGGCGGCACGCTGCTGCAGGACCTGGCGATCGCCGGTCAGGTGCTCAACATGATGGACGATCCACGTCACGCCCGGATTCGGCGGCTGGTCAGCTCCGGGCTCACGCCGCGGATGATCCGCCGCGTCGAGGACGACCTGCGTGCGCGCACCCGGACGCTGCTCGACGCGGTGACGCCGGGGGAGCCGTTCGACTTCCTCGTCGACGTCGCCGCCGAACTGCCGATGCAGATGATCTGCATCCTGCTCGGCGTGCCGGAGACCGAGCGGCACTGGCTGTTTCGCGCGATCGAGCCGCAGTTCGACTTCGGCGGATCGCGCTCGGCGACGGTCGGTCAGATCGCGGCACCCGGGCACGCGTCGGCGGTCGGGCACGTCTCGGCGCTCGGGCACGTCTCGGCCGAGGAGGCCGGTGCGCGCATGTACGCCTACGGGCAGGAGCTGATCGCGGCCAAGCGCGCCGAACCGACCGACGACATGCTGTCGATCGTCGCCAACGCCACCGGTGAGTCCGCGTTGTCGGACCTCGAGCTGTACCTCTTCTTCAGCCTGCTGTTCAGCGCCGGAGCCGAGACCACCCGCAACGCGGTGGCCGGCGGTCTGCTGGCGCTGATCGAGAACCCCGGTGCGCTGCGGGCGGTGCGGGCGGACCTCGACGCGCTGCCCGTCGCCATCGAGGAGATGGTGCGATGGACCTCGCCGTCACCGTCGAAGCGCCGTACCGCCACCCGCGACGTCGCCCTCGGCGGCTGCGACATCGCCGCCGGGGACAAGGTGCAGATCTGGGAGGGCTCGGCGAACCGGGATCCCCTCGCGTTCGACGACGCCGATGTCTTCGACATCACGCGAAAACCCAACCCGCACCTCGGTTTCGGGCAGGGCGTGCACTACTGCCTGGGCGCCAACCTGGCGCGGCTGGAGCTGCGCGTGCTGTTCGAGGAGCTGCTGACGCGGTTCTCCTCGGCGCGGCTGGTGCAGCCCGTCGAGTGGACCCGCAGCAACCGGCACACCGGTATCCGGCACCTGGTGGTCGAGCTCTCCTGCGATTTCTGAGCGCTTTCAGTCGCTCAGCGAACGCGAGCGCTCAGAAATTACGCGGCGGACCTCCACGACGACCCGTTGCGGGTACTCGGTGAGGTCCAGCCAGGTGAAGCGCAGGACCTGGTAGCCGGCCAGGGCGAGGCGTTCTGCTTCGTGCGGTCCCGTTGGAACGTCTCCGCGTCGGTGTGAAAGGCGAAGCCGTCGACCTCGATGGCGACTCGGGCGTCGCGGAAGAGTACGTCGACCTCGTAGCCGGCGACGCGTTGATTGGTCCGCCACCCGGTGATCTTGGCGGCGCGGAGCACGCGGACCATCAATCGTTCGGCCTCTGACCGTGCGCCGTCGTCAGCGGCGAAGAGGAGCTGACGTGCCGCGGGTGACCCGTGCCGGCCCTTGTTGCGGAGGTGGGCGGTCCACAGGGCGGGCAGTTCTGCGTGCCGCTGCAGCGCCTGGTCCATCAGCTGGGCGCCGCCACGTCGACGGACCGCTGCCTCGACGACGGTCAACGGCACGGCGGTCACCCGGAGCCCGCGGTGCTCGACCACGTCGGCGGGGTCGAGGTCCCGCCGCCGCAGCCGCGAGCCGACGCGCCGCCGCCCGTGACTGCTGAGCGGGACGGTGACTTCGACGACGTCCGGCGCGAAGGTCGTCACGTGCAGCCACCAGGCCGCCGTCAGTCCCCAGGCCGTGGCATGACGGCCGTAGCCCCACACCGCAGCCCGGATGCGTGCGGCATCGGTGAAGGGTCGGTCGTCGACGAAGTAGACGCCCGCACTGCAGCGTCGCCAAGCGCCGGCCGCCACCCGCCGTCGCACGGCCTGATCGCTCAGCCCGGCGGCTCGCGCCTGAGCGAGCGTGATGACGCCATCGTGGCGGCGGAGGTAGTCGTCGAGCACGTTCCGTTGGACGCCGACGGCGGGGGAGCGGTTCCCCATCGACGCAATTGGTGCGATTCACGAGCGGAAACGTTCGGTGAGCGAGCGAAAGCGCTCACGAATCGCGGGGGAGGCGGCGGACGCCTGCGCTGCGCAGCTCGAGGTTGGCGAGGCCGCGGACGGCGATGGCGTCGTCGCGGCGCCAGGCGCCGACGGGGTCGATGCTGACGTCGACGAGCTTGCGCAGCGGGCGGTTGGCGAGGGCGCGCAGCGCGAGCAGCTGCTCGCCGGCCGGGGTGGCCGCCAGCGTGACGACCGTCCACTTCCGGCGGAGGAACCGCACCCGCAGGTACAGCCACGGCATCGCGACGAACAGGATCGGCGGCGCGGCGACCGCGAGCGCCAGCACGACCGCCAGCCAGGTGGCGGTGCTGTCGAGGTTCTGCCCCGCGCCGGCGATGCCGAGCGCCGCCTCGCTGGCGGCCCGCAGGGGTTTGGCGAGGGCGTCGCCGACCAAGGGGAAGTCGTCGGCGTTGTCGCCCGCCGAACTGAGGTTGTTCGCGACGCCGTTGGCGCCGTCGTTGACCTGACGGCCCACCTCGGCGATGGTCGCGACCGCGGAGTGCACCGCCACCCCGACGAACAGCCACGCGGCCGACCAGAGCAGGACCACGACGTCGCTGAGCAGCTGGACGAGGAGGCGGCCGGGCGTGGTGGCGTACGGCACGTAGCGAGAACTCATGGCTCGATCCCAGCAGATAGTGTTGCCGGATGCGCCCGGCTCTGAGCGACTACCAGTACGTGGCCAGCGGGAAGGTCCGCGAGATCTACCGCATCGACGCCGATCACCTGCTGTTCGTGGCGAGCAATCGCATCTCGGCGTTCGACTTCGTCCTCGACAGCGAGATCCCCGACAAGGGTCGCATCCTGACCGCGATGAGCGTGTTCTTCTTCGACCTGCTCGACGTGCCGAACCACCTCGCCGGACCGCCGGACGACGAGCGGATCCCCGCCGAGGTGCTCGGCCGGGCGCTGGTGGTGCGCCGCCTGGACATGCTGCCCGTCGAATGCGTCGCACGCGGCTACCTGACGGGCTCGGGCATCATCGACTACCGCGCCACCGGTGCCGTCTGCGGCATCCCGCTGCCCGACGGCCTGACCGAGGCGAGCAAGTTCGACGAGCCGCTGTTCACCCCCGCCACGAAGGCCGAACTCGGCGACCACGACGAGAACATCAGCTTCGAGCGGGTGGTCGACATGGTGGGCGCCGAGCGCGCGGCGCAGCTGCGCGAGGCGACCCTCGACGTCTACCGCCGCGCCGCCGACCACGCACTGACCAAGGGGATCATCATCGCCGACACCAAGTTCGAGTTCGGCACCGACGACGCGGGCACGCTGGTGCTGGCCGACGAGGTGTTCACGCCCGACTCGTCGCGCTACTGGCCCGCCGACACCTACGCCGAGGGGGAGGTGCAGCCGAGCTTCGACAAGCAGTTCGTCCGCAACTGGCTCACCGGCCCGGACTCCGGCTGGGACCGTCACGGCGAGGCGCCACCGCCGCCGCTGCCCCCGGACATCGTCGCGGCCACCCGTGCCCGCTACGTCGAGGCCTACGAACGCATCTCGGGTCTCTCCTTCGCCGATTGGCTGGGTGCCGCGTGACCGAGTCGACTGCCACGCCGCCGGTCGCCAAGCGCGTCGAGCACCGCCGCGAACACCACGGGGACGTCTTCGTCGACCCCTACGAGTGGCTGCGGGAGAAGACCAACCCCGAGGTGATCTCCTACCTGGAGGCGGAGAACGCGTTCACCGAGGCGCAGACAGCCGCCCTGGAACCGTTGCGGCAGAAGATTTTCGACGAGATCAAGGCCCGCACCAAGGAGACCGACCTCTCGGTGCCCACCCGCCGCGGCGACTGGTGGTACTACGGCCGCAGCTTCGAGGGCAAGCAGTACGGCGTGCAGTGCCGCTGCCCGGTGACCGACCCGGACGACTGGACGCCGCCGCGTTTCGACGAGATCACCGAGATCCCCGGTGAGCAGGTGCTGCTCGACGAGAACGTCGAGGCCGAGGGCCACGAGTTCTTCTCCCTCGGCGCGGCGTCGGTGAGCCTCGACGGGCACACGCTCGCCTGGTCGGTGGACGTCACGGGCGACGAGCGGTACACGCTGAGGTTCAAGGACCTGCGCACCGGCGAGGTCTACGACGACACCCTCACCGGCATCGGCGCCGGGGTGACGTGGGCGGCCGACAACCGCACCGTCTACTACGTCACCGTGGACGACGCCTGGCGTCCCGACACGGTGTGGCGACACCGGCTCGGGGCGGGCCAGCCGGGGGAGCGGGTCTACCACGAACCCGACGAGCGCTTCTGGATCGGCGTCGGCCGGTCGCGCAGCAACCGGTACGTGTTCATCGCCGCGGGCAGTTCGGTCACCTCGGAGATGCTCTACGGCGACGCCGCGGACCCGGAAGCCACGTTCACGCCGGTCCTGCCGCGCCGCGAGCTGGTCGAGTACTCCGCCGAACACGCCGTGATCGGCGGCGAGGACCGGTTCCTCATCCTGCACAACGACGGCGCCGAGAACTTCACGCTGGTGGAGGCGCCGGTCAGCGATCCGACCGCCTTCCGCACGCTCATCGAGCACCGCGACGACGTCCGGCTCGACGCCGTCGACGCGTTCGAGAACCTGCTGGTGGTCAGCTACCGCAGCGAGGCGCTGCCGAAGATCCAGCTGTGGCCGATCGTCGGCGACGGCGAGTACGGGCGCCCGGAGGAGGTCGAGTTCGACACCGAGCTGACCTCCTCGGGACTGGCGGGCAACCCGAACTGGTCGGCGCCGCGGCTGCGGGTGGCGACGACGTCGTTCGTCGTGCCGCTGCGCGTCTACGACCTCGACCTCACGACCGGCGAGCGAATCCTGTTGCGCGAGCAGCCCGTTCTCGGTGACTACCGGCCGGAGGACTACGTCGAGCGCCGCGACTGGGCCGTCGCGGCCGACGGCGCCCGGATCCCGGTGTCGATCATCCACCGTGCCGGGCTCGCGTTCCCGGCGCCGGCGTTGCTCTACGGCTACGGCGCCTACGAATCCTGCGAGGACCCGCGCTTCTCGATCGCCCGGCTGTCGCTGCTCGACCGCGGCATGGTGTTCGCCGTCGCGCACGTGCGCGGCGGCGGTGAACTCGGCAGGCCGTGGTACGAGCAGGGCAAGCTGCTGAACAAGAAGAACACCTTCACCGACTTCATCGACGTGGCAACCCATCTCGTCGACGACGGGGTCACCCGCGCGGAGAATCTGGTGGCCCTCGGCGGCAGCGCCGGCGGTCTGCTGATGGGCGCGGTGGCCAACATGGCACCCGAGGCGTTCGCGGGGATCCTCGCGCAGGTGCCGTTCGTGGACGCGCTGACGACGATCCTCGACCCGTCGCTGCCGTTGACGGTCACCGAATGGGACGAGTGGGGCAACCCGCTGGCCGACGAGGACGTCTACCACTACATGAAGTCCTATTCACCGTACGAGAACGTGGAGGCCAAGCGGTATCCCGCGATCCTCGCGATGACGTCGCTCAACGACACCCGGGTGTATTACGTGGAGCCCGCGAAGTGGGTCGCCGCGCTGCGGCACGCCGGTGTCGACCCGGTGCTGCTGAAGACGGAGATGGTGGCCGGTCACGGGGGCATCAGCGGGCGCTACGAGCGGTGGCGGGAAGCGGCGTTCCAGTATGCGTGGGTTCTGGCGACCGCCGACCCCGACCACTACGGACGCGGGCAGACCGGCGACCTCGACGGGACGTCGCCCGCCTGAGGCGCAACCGGCCGCGCCCGGGGCCGACCGGTGTTAGCGTCGACGGCGTGACCTCGTCCGGCATCCGCGACATCCCCCTGAACACACTCGACGGCAAGCCCACGTCGCTGAGCGAATTGGCCGCCGGCGCAACGCTCGTCGTGAACGTCGCGTCCAAGTGCGGGCTGACCCCGCAGTACACCGCCCTGGAGAAGCTGGCCGAGGACTACCGCGGGCGCGGACTCACGGTCGTCGGCGTCCCGTGCAACCAGTTCATGGGCCAGGAGCCCGGGACGGCCGACGAGATCGCCGAATTCTGCTCCTCCACCTACGGGGTGACGTTCCCGCTGTTGGAGAAGACCGACGTCAACGGCGCCGACCGGCACCCGCTCTTCGCGGAGCTGACCAAGGCGCCCGACGCCGCGGGCGAGGCCGGCGACGTGCAGTGGAACTTCGAGAAGTTCCTGGTCAGCCCCGACGGCGAGGTGGTCAACCGGTTCCGGCCGCGCACCGAACCGGACGCCGCCGAGGTGATCGAGGCCATCGAGGCCGTGCTGCCGGACTGAGTCGGCCAAGACGTCAACTGAACCCCACGTGTCCGCAACCCGGGGGACACCTGGCGTTGCCATACTCGGTTCGTGGCTGGAGAACTGATCGTCTCGATCTCCGGGATCAGGGACCGCACGTTGAGCGACGTCGCGGACTTCCGCGCCGAACTCGAACGGCGACGCGTCCCGGTGTCCTACCTGGTGGCGCCGCGCCTCAAGGGCGACTACCGCCTCGATGCCGACCCGACCGCCGTCGACTGGCTGACCCGACGCCGCGACGACGGCGACGCGGTGGTGCTGCACGGCTACGACGAGGCGGCGACCAAGAAGCGCCGCGGCGAGTTCGCGAGCCTGCCCGCGCACGAGGCGAACCTGCGTCTGATGGGCGCCGACCGGGTCATGGAACACCTCGGGCTGCGCACCCGGGTGTTCGCCGCACCCGGCTGGACGGTGTCCCACGGCGTCGTCACGGCCCTGCCCCGCAATGGTTTCCGGCTGCTGGCCGGTGACAGCGGCATCACCGACCTGGTGCGCGAGTCGACGCTGCGTGCTCGCGTGCTCGGCATCGGCGAGGGCTTCCTCACCGAGCCGTGGTGGTGCCGCACCCTGGTGCTCGCCGCCGACCGCACCGCCCGCCGGCCGGGCACCGTACGCATCGCGGTTGCCGCGAGCCAGCTGAAGCGGCCGGGCCCGCGGCAGGCCGTCCTCGACGCCGTCGACCTGGCGCTCGTGCACCGCTGCACACCCGCGGTGTACCGGTGGGCGCCCATGCGCGCTCTCACAGACGCCGCCTGACCTCCGGGGTCTACCGTGGCGTCCATGGCGGACGTTGATGTCATCGTGGTGGGCGCCGGGCTGGCCGGTCTGGTCGCCGCCTGCGAAGCGGCCGAGCGTGGCCGGTCGGTCCTGATCGTCGACCAGGAGAACGAGCAGAACGTCGGTGCGCAGGCGTACTGGTCGTTCGGCGGGTTGTTCTTCGTCGACAGCCCCGAGCAGCGCCGGCTGGGCATCAAGGACAGCCACGAGCTGGCGCTGCAGGACTGGTTGGGCGCGGCCGACTTCGACCGGCCCGAGGATCACTGGCCGCGGCAGTGGGCGCACGCCTACGTCGACTTCGCCGCCGGCGAGAAGCGCAGCTACCTCCGCGAGCGGGGCTTGCAGACGTTCGCGCTCGTCGGGTGGGCCGAGCGCGGCGGCTACGGCGCCCGCGGGCACGGCAACTCGGTGCCGCGGTTCCACATCACCTGGGGCACCGGCCCCGCGATCGTCGAGATCTTCGCCCGCCGGCTCCGGAACCACCCGCGTGTGCGATTCGCCTACCGGCACCGCGTCGACGAGGTGGTGGTGACCGACGGAACCGTGACCGGCGTGCGTGGCGCCGTCCTCGAACCGACCTCGGTGGCGCGTGGCGTCGCGTCGTCGCGAACCGTCGTCGGGGACTTCGACCTCAGCGCGCAGGCGGTGATCGTCGCGAGCGGCGGCATCGGCGGCAATCACGATCTCGTCCGGCAGAACTGGCCGGCGCGGATGGGCCGGGTGCCCGAGCAGCTGCTCTCCGGGGTGCCCGCCCACGTCGACGGCAGGATGCTCGGCATCAGCCAGGCGGCGGGCGGTCGGCTCATCAACGCCGACCGCATGTGGCACTACACCGAGGGCATCACCAACTACGACCCGATCTGGCCGCGGCACGGCATCCGCATCCTGCCGGGCCCGTCCTCGCTGTGGCTGGACGCGCACGGCCGGCGGCTGCCCGCGCCGCTGTTCCCCGGGTTCGACACCCTGGGCACGCTCGAGCACATCGCCCGGACCGGCCAGGACTACACGTGGTTCGTGCTGAACGCCCGCATCATCGCCAAGGAGTTCGGCCTCTCCGGGCAGGAGCAGAACCCGGACCTGACCGGCCGCAGCCTCCGTGACCTGGCCGGCCGCATCCGCAAAGGCGCGCCGCCACCGGTGCAGCGGTTCGTCGACGAGGGCATCGACTTCGTCAGTGCGACGACGCTGACCGAGCTGGTCGCGAAGATGAACGCGGTGCCCGACGTGCTGCCGCTCGACTACGCCGTCGTCGCCGAGGAGGTCACCGCCCGTGACCGCGAGGTGGCGAACTCCTACACCAAGGACAGTCAGATCACCGCGATCCGCGGGGCGCGCAACTACCTCGCCGACCGGATCAGCCGCGTCGTCGCGCCGCACCGGCTGACCGACCCCAAGGCGGGGCCGTTGATCGCCGTGAAGCTGCACATCCTGACGCGAAAGTCGTTGGGCGGGCTGGAGACCGACCTCGACTCCCGGGTGCTGACGGCCGACGGGTCGGCGCTGCCGGGCCTGTACGCCGCCGGGGAGGCGGCCGGTTTCGGCGGGGGCGGCGTACACGGCTACCGGTCGCTGGAGGGCACGTTCCTCGGCGGCTGCGTGTTCTCCGGCCGCGCCGCCGGTCGGGCGGCCGCCCGCGACACCGCCTGACCGTCCCGCCTAGCGGGGCATGTCGATGGTCGTGGTGACCGAGACCAGCTGCGGCGTCGGCGGCGCCGAGGAGAAGCCGAAGCGCACCGGCGGATCCAGCCGTGCGACGCCGCCCAGCGGTGCACCACGGAAGCTGCCGGCGACCGCAGCGATGCGTCGGGTACGGCGCACCCCGTAGTACTCGCGGCGGCCGTTACCCGCGCTGCCCGCGGTCCGCACGCCGGCGACCAGCCGGGCGGCGACCGGATCGATGGCCCGTAGCCACCACGGTTCCCGGGACAACCGTGGCGGCACCAGCCGAAGCAGCCAGTCGAACGGCGCGGGACCGCCGAGCGTCGCGCGCACCTCGAGTTCCGGGGCGGCGACGGTGAATCCGTCGACGTGGTGCACGACGGTCACGTCGCCGAGCACGACGCGGTCGAACGAATAAGTGCCGGAGACGAATTCGGCGACCTCGTCGTTGGGCGCGAGCAGCGTGCGGGTGCCGTCGGCGGTCTCCACCATGACGTCGGCGAAGCGCCCGAACGGCGACTCGCGCCACGAGCCGACCACCATCCGGACGCCCGACCCGGTGCCGAAACCCGCGATGTGACCGGTGAAGACGAGCCGGTCAGCGGTCAAAACTCGGTACCCTTCTCCTCGTCGAGCACCTGGAAGTCGGTGTCGGTCATCTCCGAGAGCCTGCCGTAGTAGATGCCGCGGGCCTCCTTGGCGACGACGGCCTGATGGATCGGCACCGCGCGGGCGGGGGCCACCGCGCGCAGGTACTCGACGGCCTCGGAGAGCTTCATCCACGGTGCGGCGGCCGGCGTGGCCAGGACGTCCACCGGTTCGCCCGGCGCGAACAGCGCGTCGCCCGGATGCATGAGCCGCGCCGGATGGTCGCCGTCGCCGACGAGGTAGGAGATGTTGTCGATGACCGGGATCTCCGGATGGATCACGGCGTGCGTCCCGCCGACGCCGCGCACCGTTAGATCCCCGATCTCGAAGGCGTCGCCCGCGTGCACGGCCGTCCACGCGTCGCCCAGCTGGGCTGCGGTCATCGGGTCGGCGTACAGCGCAGCCCCCGGGTTCGCCTCCAGCAGGGCGGGCAGCCGCTCGACGTCGGCGTGGTCGGGGTGCTGGTGGGTGATGAGGATCGCCGACAGGCCGGTGATGCCCTCGAAACCGTGGGAGAACGTGCCCGGGTCGAACAGCACCGTGGTGTCGCCGAATCCCGCCAGCAGGCAGGAATGGCCGAAATGCGTCAGTTGCATGCCTTCATCATGCCGCCGGTAGAGTGGTCGCCGAACGTTTCGCGAGAAGGAGCAGCCCGTGGCCCGGGTCGTAGTGCACGTCATGCCCAAGGCGGAGATCCTCGACCCGCAGGGGCAGGCCATCGTCGGCGCGTTGGGTCGGCTCGGCCACACCGGCATCTCGGAAGTGCGGCAGGGCAAGCGGTTCGAACTCGAGGTCGACGACGCCGTCAGCGACGACGCGCTGGCCGAGATCGCCGAGTCGCTGCTCGCGAACACCGTCATCGAGGAGTTCGAGGTCACCCGGGAGGGCAAGTGAGTCCCCGGATCGGCGTCATCACCTTCCCCGGCTCGCTCGACGACGTCGACGCGGCGCGCGCGGTCCGTCTCGCCGGGGCCGAACCGGTGGCCCTGTGGCACGCCGACGCCGACCTCAAGGACGTCGACGCCGTCATCGTGCCCGGCGGCTTCTCCTACGGCGACTACCTCCGCGCGGGCGCGATCGCGAAGTTCGCGCCGGTGATGAGCGAGGTGGTCGACGCGGCCGAGGGCGGGATGCCGGTGCTCGGCATCTGCAACGGCTTCCAGGTGCTGTGCGAGGCAGGTCTGCTGCCCGGTGCACTCACCCGCAACGCGGGCCTGCACTTCGTCTGCCGGGACATCTGGCTGGAGGTGGCGTCGAATGCGTCGGCGTGGAGCAGCCGCTACGACGCCGGTGCCGACATCCTGGTGCCGCTGAAGTCCGGCGAGGGTCGCTTCCAGGCGTCGCAGGAGGTTCTCGACGAACTCGAGGGGGAGGGTCGCGTGGTGTTCCGCTACCGCGACAACCCCAACGGCTCGCAGCGCGGCATCGCCGGCATCTCCTCGGCCAACGGCCGTGTCGTCGGTCTGATGCCGCATCCCGAGCACGCCACCGAGGCGCTCACCGGCCCGTCGGATGACGGTCTGGGCATCTTCCTGTCGGCGCTCGACGCCGTCCTGACCGCCTGACGCTTCCGAACCCCGGCGCCTAGAACAGCGTCAGCTGCTGCCCTCCGGCGCCGGAGCCGAACTTCTGCGGCACCGGCCGCTGCCGGACCACGACCGGCCACCAGAACCACCGGCCGAGCAACGCCGCGATGGACGGCGTCATGAACGACCGCACGATCAGCGTGTCGAACAGCAGGCCCAGAGCGATGGTCGTCCCGATCTGGCCCAGCACCACCAGGTCGCTGACGATGAACGACGCCATCGTGAAGGCGAAGACCAGTCCGGCGGCGGTGACCACCGAACCGCTGCCGGCCATCGCGCGGATGATGCCGGTGTTCAACCCGGCGCCGATCTCCTCCTGGAACCGGGAGACCAGCAGCAGGTTGTAGTCCGAACCGACCGCCAGCAGCAGGATGACGGCGAGCGCCAGCACCACCCAGTACAGCGGGACGCCGAAGATGTACTGCCACACCAGGACCGACAGGCCGAACGACGCACCCAGCGACAACGCGACCGTGCCGACGATCACCAGTGCGGCGACGATGCTGCGCGTGATGAACATCATGATCAGCAGGATCAGGCTGAGTGAGGCGATACCGGCGATGATCAGGTCGTAGTGCGACATCTCGGCGATGTCGGCGTACGTCGACGCCACGCCACCGAGGTAGATCTTCGATCCGGCCAGCGGGGTGCCCTTCACCGCCTCGGCGGCGGCATGCCGGATGGCCTCGACGTGCGCGATGCCCTCCGGGGTGGCGGGGTCGACGTCGTGGGTGATGATCATGCGGGCGGCGGTGCCGTCGGGTGACAGGAACAGCTTCAGTCCCCGCACGAACTCGGGGTTGGTGAAGGCCTCCGGCGGCAGGTAGAACGAATCGTCGGTCTTGGACGCGTCGTAGGCCTGGCCGAGCGCCGTGGAGTTCTGCAGCGCCGCGGCGCTCTGGTCGTAGATGCCCGCCGTGGTGGCGTAGTTGGTCATCGTCAGATCGCGGTTGGTCTGCTGGTTGGCGATCTGCGGCGGGATCAGCGCGAGCAACTTCGGTTGCAGCTCATCGAGTTTCGCGATGCTGCCGGAGACGTTGGCCAGCTGGTCGGTGAGTTCGTTGATGCCGTCGAGCGAATCGAACAGCGACCGCAGGGCGTGGCACACCGGGATGTCGTAGCAGTGCGGCTCGAAGTAGAAGTAGTTGCGGATCGGCCGGAAGAAGTCGTCGAAGTCGGCGATCTTGTTGCGCAGGTCCTGTGCGGTCGCCACGGTCTGGGCGAACGCCTCGCTCTGCTCGTGCGTGACGTCGCTCGACTGCTGCTGCAGCACCATCTGCTGGCGCAGCACGGTGATGGTGTCGTCGATGACGCCCACCTGCTTGGTGAGATCGTCGGCGCGGGCCTGCTGGTAGGGCAGGTTCTGCAGCTGCGAGGCACTCGACGCGCTGATCTGGAACGGGATCGAGGTGTGGTCGAGCGGCGTGCCCAGCGGCCGGGTGATCGATTGCACCTGCGCGATGCCGTCGGTGTGGAAGACCGCCTTCGCGACGCGTTCCAACAGGATCATGTCGGTCGGGTTCCGCAGGTCGTGATCCGACTCGAGCATCAGCAGCTCGGGGTTGAGCCGGGCCTTGGTGAAGTGCCGCTCGGCGGCCGCGTAACCGACGTTTGACGGCACCGTGTCGGGCATGTAGTTGCTGTCGTCGTAGCTGGTCTGGTACCCCGGCAGGGCGAGCAGGCCGATCGCCGCGACGGCGAGGGTGGCGACGAGGATGGGGCCGGGCCAGCGCACGATCGCCGTCCCGATGCGGCGCCAGCCGTACTTCTTGGTGGTGCGCTTCGGGTCGAGCAGGCCGAACCGCCCGCCGATGACGATGACCGCGGGCGCCAGGGTCAACGAGGCCGCGAGCGCGACGAGTACGCCGATGGCGGCCGGGATGCCGAGGCTCTGGAAGTACGGCAGTCGGGTGAAGTAGAGGCAGAACACCGCGCCGGCGATCGTGAGGCCCGAGCCGAGGATGACGTGCGTCGTGCCGCGGTACATGTCGTGCCAGGCGACGGGCCGGTCATCGCCGCGGCCACGGGCCTCGTGGTAGCGCCCGAGCAGGAAGATCACGTAATCGGTGCCCGCGGCGATCACCAGCAGCGTGAGGATGTTCGTCGAGTACGTCGACAGGCCGATCAGTCCCTGGTCGGCGAGGAACGACACCACGCCGCGGGCGGCGGCCATCTCGACGAGCACCGTGACCAGCGCGAGCAGCATGGTGACGAACGACCGGTAGACGATCAGCAGCATCACCGCGATCACGCCGACGGTGAGGGCCGTGACGAGTTCGGTGCTGTCGTTGCCGACCTCGAACTGGTCGGCGATCTGAGCGGCCGCACCGGTGACGTAGGCCTTCACGCCCGGCGGCGCGGGCGTGCCGTCGACGATGCCGCGCACCGCGTCGACCGACGCCAGCGACAGCGCCTCGCCCTGGTTGCCAGACAGGAAGACCTGCACGTAGGCGGCCTTGCCGTCGGGACTCTGCGACCCGGCGGCGGTCAGCGGATCGCCCCAGAAGTCCTGCACGTGCTGCACGTGCACGGTGTCCGCCGAGACGCGTCTGACGATCTCGTCGTAGTACCGGTGGGCCTCGACGCCGAGTGGCTGGTCGCCCTCCAGCACGATCATCGCCGCGCTGTCGGTGTCGAACTCGCCGAACTTCTCGCCGATGTGCTTGAACGCCTGCAGCGAGGGCGAGTCCGGCGAACTCAGCGCCACGTTGTGCTCGGCGCCGACCGCCTCGAGTTGCGGGACCAGCGCGTTGGTGAGCGCCGCGACCGCCAGCCAGAACAGCACGATGGGCACGCACAGCACCCGGATCGACCGGGCGATGCGGCTGGGGCGCTGTGCGGGGGTGGCCGTCTGCGCGGGGATGGGCTCCGTCGTCGGCTCGACCGTCATCCCGACTTGTCCAGGCAGAAGGTGTAGGGGTTCAGGGTGGTGCTCGACCTCTCGTCCTTCACGGCGTCGTCGATCGTGATCCGGCAGCCGATCGAGTCGCCGTCGCCCTGGGCCTGCACGTTGACGAAGACGGCGGGCTGCGTGGTGGTGGTGTCGTACGTCCAGGGCAGCTGCGCGCCGTCGACGTGCTGGGGTTGGGCGTTGATGTCCAGGTACGTGATGGTCGCCGAGCTACCGGACGACCCGAAGACCTCGAGGACCACGTGCTTGGGGTTGAACGGCTTGGTGTCGTTGGCGCTGTTGTCCGGGGTGGACGTGACGTCCTTGGACCCGAAGATGCCGTTGAGGCGGTAGACGGCGAAGCCCGCGATGGCCACCACGACGATGGCGACGAGCACCATCCATCGGCGCGCGAGTAGTCGCCCGATCGAAACCCGCTGCATCCGTTGCCCTTTCGACGAGCGGAGCTACGCACGGACGGCCACGGGCCGTGGCGCCGGCGCTGACGGTATGTCAAGCAGGTTGACAGTACGGTACCGGGCCGGGCCGGACAACCGTTGACTTCGCCGCCGGGATGCTCTCCTGACGGCGGCGTCAGCGCCGCTGGTCAGGGCGTCAGCGCCACCGCGGCCTCCGCCGTGTACATCAGGAAGGTCAGTGTCTCCTGGAGGTACAGCGTCACGGTGGCGGCGTCGTGGGACAGGTAACCGATGGCCACGTCCGTGCCCAGCCGGAGGTCGAAGTCCCCGCCGCGGGTGGACAGCACGTACGCGCCGTCGATGGCCGGTGCCCAGATGATGTCGCCGTCGACGAGCCGGTTGAGGTGTTCGAGCAGCGGATAGCCGTGCTCGGTGGTCTCGCTGACCGCGGTGTAGACCTCCGCCGACAGCAGAACCGAGTACGGGCCGTCCACCCCCGCCAGGCGCAGCGTCGACAGCGCCGTGGCGATCGCGTCCGGGATCTGCCGGGTGTCGGCGGGCAGGGTCAGCGCCGGATGGGAACTGCCGGCGCGGATGCCGGTGATCGACGCGGCGGGATAGCCCTCGAAGATCGCGCGGTCCTCGGCGAAGGCCAGCGTGCGCGCGGCGTCCTTCACCGGATCCCAGTCCGAGTCCTGGGCGCCGCGTTCGACGTCGTCGACCGCTTCCCGGGACAGCGTGAACGGCACGCGCAACCGGACCAGCGGCCGCGCCTCGCGCAGGTGGGCGACCACCCCGTCGGCCGGCGCGCTCACGTCGAGCAGGTGACCGGTGCCGACCGCGGCCGCCGTCGGGCCGGCGGGATCGCTGGTGTCGACCACCCGCCGCCCCGCGACGTGCCGCGTGAACGTGCGGGTGGCCTCCTGCTCGATCGCGGCCCAGGCCGCGTCGGTGACGGGGGCGAGTTCGCGGTACAGGTCGTTCGTCACGGTCGTCCTTTCAGGCTGCCGATGGCCAGCGAGCCGCCGGAGATGTGCGCCGCGCCGGGCGGGGGCGGCGGGTCGTCGAGGAAGTCGACGGTGGGGGTGAAGAACGCCGAACCGGTGACGGCCGTGGAGAAGTCGAGGATCCGGTCGGTGATGCCGGGCGGGTCGCCCAGGAACATGTTGCGCAGCATGCGCTCGGTGACCGCGGCGGAGCGCGAGTAGCCGATGTAGTAGGTACCGAACTCGCCCTTGCCGACCTCCCCGAACGGCATGTTGTGCCGCAGGATCTTCAGCTCGTTGCCGGCGTCGTCGGTGATGACGTTGAGGGCGAGGTGCGAGTCGGGCGGTTTGGTCTCGTCGTCGAGTTCGATGTCGTCGAGCTTGGTTCGGCCGATCACCCGTTCCTGCTCCTCGGTCGTCAGGGCGTTCCAGGCGCCCATGTCGTGCAGGTAGCGCTGGACGTGCACGTAGCACCCGCCGGCGAAGTCGGGGTCCTCCGCGCCGATCTGGGTGGCGCTCACGGCCAGTGGGCCGCCGGGGTTCTCGGTGCCGTCGACGAAGCCCATCAGGTCGCGGTTGTCGAAGAACTTGAAGCCGTGTACCTCGTCGACGACGGTGATCGCGCCCGCCAGCGCGCCGACGACCTTGGTGGCGAGTTCGAAGCACACGTCCAGGAACTCGGCGCGGATGTGGAACAGCAGATCCCCCGGGGTGGACGGCGCGTGATGCCGCAGGCCGGTGAGCGGGATGAAGGGGTGCAGTTCGGCCGGGCGCGGTCCGGTGAACAGCCGGTCCCAGGCGTCCGAGCCGATCGAGGTGACCATCGACAGGTGCTTGGCCGGGTCGCGAAAGCCGATGGCGCGCACCAGTCCCGACAGGTCGGCGAGCGCGTCGTGCACGGTCTGCTCGCCACCCTCGGCGATGGTGGCGACCAGGAACATGGCGGCCGGGGTGAGCGGCGCCAGCACCGGCTGCGGATCAAGATCAGGCACAGCGCCGACCCTAGCGCGACTCGCGGCGCCCGGACCCGTCAAGATGAAAAGATGGCAGCTAGCCCCCAGAGCCTGTGCGACTTCATCGACGCGTCGCCGTCACCGTTCCACGTGTGCGCGACCGCGGCGGCGCGGCTGCGCGGCGCGGGCTTCACCGAACTCGCCGAGGCCGACGCGTGGCCCGACGCCGAGGGGCGGTACTTCACCGTGCGGGCCGGGTCCCTGGTGGCCTGGCAGACCGCGGACGCCGGCAGTCCGTTCCGCATCGTCGGCGGGCACACCGACAGCCCGAACCTGCGGGTCAAGCAGCATCCGGACCGCGTCGTCGCTGGCTGGCGCGTGGTGGCCCTGGAGCCCTACGGCGGCGCGTGGCTCAACTCCTGGCTCGACCGCGACCTCGGCCTGAGCGGACGGCTGTCGTTCCGCCGCGGCGGCACCGTCGAGCACCGCCTGGTCCGCATCGACGAGCCGCTCCTGCGGGTGCCCCAGCTGGCGATCCACCTCTCCGACGACCGCAAGGGCGTGACGCTCGACCCGCAGCGGCACGTCAACGCCGTCTGGGGCGTCGGCGACGGGATCGGCGACGTCGTCGGCTACGTCGCCCGCCGCGCCGACGTCGACCCCGGCGACGTCCTCGCCGCCGACCTGATGACGCACGACCTGACGCCGTCGACCCTGGTGGGTGCGGACCGGGAGTTGGTCAGCGCGCCGCGGCTGGACAACCAGGGCACGTGCTACGCGGGCCTGGAGGCGTTCCTCGCCGCGAAGCCGGCGGGACACCTGCCGGTGCTCGCGCTGTTCGACCACGAGGAGGTCGGCTCGACCTCCGACCACGGCGCACAGTCCGAACTGCTGCTGACGGTGCTCGAGCGAATCACGTTGGCCGCGGGCGGGACTCGCGAGGACTTCCTGCGCCGCGTGCCCGGTTCCCTGGTCGCGTCGGGGGACATGGCGCACGCCACGCACCCCAACTACCCGGAACGGCACGAGCCCGGTCACCTCATCGAGATCAACGCCGGGCCGGTGCTCAAGGTGCAGCCCAACCTGCGGTACGCCACCGACGGCCGTACCGCCGCGGCGTTCGCGCTGGCGTGCGAACAGGCCGGCGTGCCGCTGCAGCGCTACGAGCACCGGGCCGATCTGCCGTGCGGCTCGACGATCGGGCCCATGACCGCCGCACGGACCGGCATCCCCACCGTCGACGTCGGCGCGGCACAGCTGGCGATGCACTCCGCCCGCGAACTCATGGGCGCCGACGACGTGAGCGCGTATTCGGCTGCGCTGCAGGCGTTCCTCTCACCCGGATAGCTCGGCCAGGTGGGGGCGACCGCCCAGGTGCTGCACCTGCGAGGCCGCCGCGGCGGCGGCGAGTTCGCCTGCGGCGCGTGGTCCGACACCACGGTGCACGCCCGCGACCAGGCCGGCCACGAAGGCGTCGCCCGCCCCGGTCCGGTCGACGACGTGGACGTCGGCGTGCGGGAACACCGTCGCGTCCTGCTCCCACACCAGCACGTCGCCGACGCCCGGCACCGCCAGCGCGACCCACCGCGGCCCGGCCAGCGACAGCCGACGGGCCACCGCCACCGCGTCGTCGACCGACCGCAGCTCGCCCCCGGCCAGCAGCGCGGCCTCCTCGGCATCGGCGCGCAGCACGTCCACCGACGCCAGCAGGTCGTCACGCACCGCGGCGTCCGGTAGACCGTCGGCGACGACGCGGGCGCCCATCCGCCGGGCGTGCCGCGCGGCGGCCAGCGTGGTCTGCGGCGGCTGCTGCAGCTGGATCGAGACGACGCCCGCCGGCTGGAAGAGGGTGCCGCACCGGTCCAGGTCGTCGAGCGTCACCAGCGACTCGTCGGGAACGTCCTCGAACAGCCGCCGGGTGCCGTCGGCGTCGACCAGGTCGACGAGCAGCGCGGTACGTCCCCGCCGGACCACGCAGCCGACGTCGATGCGGTCCCGGTCGGCCTGCCGCAGCACGGCCGCTCCCTCGATGTCCTGGCCCACCACGCCGATCAGCGCAGTGGGCACGCCCAACTGCGTCAGCGCGACCGCCTGGTTGGCGCCCTTGCCGCCGAGCAACTCACGGCGTTCGAGGACCGGCGTGGACCCGTTCGGCTTCGGCAGCCCGTCGGTGCGCAGCACCATGTCGCGTCCGATCTGGCCGATCACCACGACGCTCATGGCGCCTGCATGCCCGGCGACGGCCGGTTCAATCGCCGTGCCGGACCCGTGGGAAGGCGAGTGAGAATCCGAGGGCGGCGCCTGCTGCATGGCGTGCGGTTGACGCGGGGGTAGATGATCGTCCGGTGTTGTGGTCGGTCGTCGGTCTCGCCGCGGTACTCGTCGTCTGGTCGCTGCTGGCCCGGCGCCTCGAACGGTGGCGCATCACGCCGGTGATGGCGTTGGTGCTGACCGGCGCCGTGGTCGGCGTCGCGACGCACGACGCACTCGCCTCGGGCATCGAGGCCCACGTCGTCGAACCGGTCATCGAGACGGTGCTGGCGATCGTGCTGTTTGAGCACGCCGCCAACGTCCGCGGCGGCTTCTTCGGCGGGCAGGCCGCCCTGGTGCTGCGCCTGCTGTTCGTCGCCATGCCCATCGGCCTGGCGGTGGCCGTCCTCCTCGGACTCGGGCTCATCGGCGGACTGCCGTGGTCGGCACTGCTGGTGATCGCCTGCGTGGTCGTCCCCATCGACTTCGCGCCGGTGACGTCGTTCCTGCACGACGAGCGCATCCCCGACCGCGTGCGCGGGCTGTTCAACGTCGAGGAGGGCTACTCCGACGGCGTCATCGCCCCGGTGTTCCTGTTCGCCCTGGCGATCACCGGCGGAGAGCAGACCAAGGCCGAGGGCGTGCTGCACGCCCTGGAGGAGGGGATCCCGCACCTCGTCGTCGCCGTCGTGCTCGGGTGGGCGCTGGGATCGGGGCTCGCGTGGTGCGCCAACGCCGCCGACCGGCGGGGCGCCATGACCGATCAGTCCCGGCGACTGCTGATGGTCGCAGCGCCGGTGCTGACCTACACGCTCAACGTCGGGGTGGGCGGCAACGGCTTCGTCGCGGCGTTCGTCTGCGGCATCGCCTACAACGCGGTGCGCTCCTACGTCGACGCCGAACGCGAACAGGAACTCGTCGACGACGTCGCGTTCCTGCTCGCCGGCATCGTGTGGTTCGCCTTCGGCGCCGTCGCCTGGTACGTCCTGCAGGACGGCGTTGCGATCGGGCTGGTGCTGTTCAGCCTGCTGGTGCTGATCCTGGCGCGCGCCGCCGGGGTGGGCGTCGCGATGCTGGGCACGTCACTGGATCGGTCGGAGCGCGTCCTCCTCGCGACCCTCGGCCCGCGCGGCACCGCGAGCATCGCCCTGGCCCTGCTCGCCTACACCGTGCTCCCCGACGAACCCGGCGAACGCCTGATGGAGGCCGCGATCGTGGTGGTGCTGGGCAGCGTGCTGCTGCACGGACTGCTCGGGCCGTTCCTCGTGGGGCGTTCCGGGGAGGGTCCGTTCCTCGCACGGCGTAGCGCTCGGGCCGCCGCCAGGTCGGAACCAGGGCTGAAGAGGCAATAAACTCTCCTCCGTGACGAGTGAAGTCCCCGCCGTTGACTCCGTGCAGCGCGCCGCCGAGACGCCCGATCAACCCCAGCCCTTCCGCGAACTCGGCCTCAAGGACGACGAGTACGAGCGCATCCGGGAGATCCTCGGCCGCCGCCCCACCGACGCCGAACTGGCGATGTACTCGGTGATGTGGAGCGAGCACTGCTCCTACAAGTCCTCCAAGGTGCACCTGCGGTACTTCGGCGAGACCACCACCGAGGCCATGCGGCAGTCGATGCTGGCGGGCATCGGCGAGAACGCCGGCGTCGTCGACATCGGCGACGGCTGGGCCGTCACCTTCAAGGTCGAATCGCACAATCACCCGTCCTACGTCGAGCCCTACCAGGGCGCGGCCACCGGGGTCGGGGGCATCGTGCGCGACATCATGGCCATGGGCGCCCGCCCCGTCGCCGTGATGGACCAGCTGCGGTTCGGCGCGGCCGACGCCCCGGACACCCGGCGCGTCCTCGACGGCGTCATCCGCGGCGTCGGCGGGTACGGCAACTCGCTGGGCCTGCCGAACATCGGCGGCGAGACGGTGTTCGACGCCTGCTATGCCGGCAACCCACTGGTCAACGCGCTCTGCGTCGGCGCGCTGCGCACCGAGGACCTGCACCTGGCCTTCGCCTCGGGTGCGGGCAACAAGATCATCCTGTTCGGCGCGCGGACGGGCCTCGACGGCATCGGCGGCGTGTCGGTGCTCGCGTCGGAGACCTTCGGCGGCGACGAGTCCGGAGCGGGCCGCAAGAAGCTGCCGAGCGTGCAGGTGGGCGACCCGTTCATGGAGAAGGTGCTCATCGAGTGCTGCCTCGAGCTGTACGCCGCGGGCCTGGTGATTGGCATTCAGGACCTCGGTGGCGCCGGGCTGTCCTGCGCCACGTCCGAACTCGCGTCGGCGGGTGACGGCGGCATGGCGATCGAGCTCGACAAGGTGCCGCTACGGGCGAAGTTCATGACGCCCGCCGAGGTGCTCTCCAGCGAGTCGCAGGAGCGCATGTGCGCGGTCGTCGCCCCGGAGAACGTCGACGCGTTCCTGGCGGTGTGCCGTAAGTGGGAGGTGCTCGCCACCGTCATCGGCGAGGTCACCGAGGGCGACCGGCTCGAGATCACCTGGCACGGCGAGACGGTCGTCGACGTGCCGCCGCGCACCGTCGCCCACGAGGGCCCGGTCTACGAGCGGCCCGTGCAGCGCCCCGACACCCAGGACGCATTGAACGCCGACACGACCGCGGGGTTGCCGCGGCCCGCCACCGGCGACGAACTGCGCGCGACGCTGCTGGCCCTGCTCGGCAGCCCGCACCTGTGCAGCCGTGCCTTCATCACCGAGCAGTACGACCGCTACGTGCGCGGCAACACCGTGCTGGCCGAGCACGCCGACGGCGGCGTGCTGCGCATCGACGAGGCGACCGGCCGCGGCATCGCCGTCGCCACCGACGCGTCGGGGCGCTACACGGCGCTCGACCCCTACACCGGTGCCCAGCTGGCGCTGGCCGAGGCGTACCGCAACGTCGCGGTCACCGGGGCGACGCCGGTCGCGGTCACCAACTGCCTGAACTTCGGCTCCCCGGAGGATCCGGGCGTCATGTGGCAGTTCTCCCAGGCCGTGCGCGGCCTCGCGGACGGCTGTGCGGCACTGGGCATTCCGGTCACCGGCGGCAACGTCAGCTTCTACAACCAGACCGGCACGACGGCGATCCACCCGACGCCGGTGGTCGGCGTGCTCGGCGTCATCGACGACGTGAAGCGCCGCATCCCGACCGGCCTCGGCACCGAACCCGGCGAGACGCTGATGCTGCTCGGGGACACCCACGACGAGTTCGACGGGTCCATCTGGGCGCAGGTGACCGCCGACCACCTCGGCGGGTTGCCGCCGCGGGTCGACCTCGAACGCGAGAAGCTGCTCGGCGAGGTCCTGGTCGCGGCGTCGCGCGACGGCCTGGTCTCCGCGGCGCACGACCTCAGCGAGGGCGGCCTGATGCAGGCCGTGGTCGAGGCCGCGCTGGCAGGCGAAACCGGATGTCGCGTCCTCCTTCCCGAGGACGCCGACCCGTTCGTGACGCTGTTCTCCGAGTCCGCCGGCCGGGTGCTGGTGGCGGTGCCGCGCACCGAGGAGAGCCGATTCCGCGCGATGTGCGAGGCCCGCGGGCTGCCGGCCGTGCGCATCGGCGTCGTCGACGACGGCAGCGATGCGGTCGAGGTGCAGGGCCAGTTCACCGTCACGCTCGACGAGCTGCGGCGAACCTCGGAGGGCGTGTTGCCCGCACTGTTCGGGTGAGGGCGCCGGCCCCCACGCGCCATCCCCTCCTGGTCTGGGCGTGGGGCCTGGTCCGCCTGAACGTCGTCGGCGTCGCCGTCGGCGCCCTGTTCTTCTGCCTGTCCCTCACGCCGTCACTGCTGCCGCGCGACTGGCTGTTCGGCGGCATCATCGGCGGCACGAACGCCGCCATCGGCTACGCGCTCGGGGTGCTTCTCAGCGCGGCACTGCATCGCCTCGTGCTGCGCCACCGCTCCTGGTGGCCGCCGCCGGCGCGAATCCTCCGTGCGCTCGAGGCCGCGGTCGTCGTCGGGGCGATCGCGGCGTCGCTGCTCGCGCTGGTGCCCGCCGCCCGCTGGCAACGGCAGGTGTCGGCGCTGATGGGCATCGAGGGCCCGGACACCCCGGCGTACCTGCGCACGCTGCTCATCTCCCTGCTCGTCGGCGGGGCCTGGGTGGGCGCCGCGCGCGTCGTGCTCGACCTCGGCAAGGTGCTGGCACGCCTGTTCATCCGGCGCTTTCGGCTGCACCACGAGGTCGCGACGTTCGTCGGCACGACGATCGTCGTCGCGCTGCTGGTGCTGCTGGTCAACGGCGTGCTCTACCGCGGCTTCCTCGCCGGCGCGAGCGTGGCGTTCCAGCCCCAGAATTTGACCACGGCAGACGGCGTCGAGCCACCGACGGCACCCGAGAGGTCGGGCAGCCCGGACTCGTTCGCGCCGTGGGACACCCTGGGCTACCAGGGCCGGACGTTCGTCGGCACCGGTCCGGACGTCGACGACCTCGTCCGGGTGAACGGCAGGCCGGCCAAGGAACCGATCCGCGTCTACGCCGGCCTGCAGACCGCGGACACCGCCGCGGCGCGGATGGACGTGGTGGTCCGCGAACTCGAGCGCACGGGCGCCGCCGACCGCAGCGTGCTGGTCGTCATCCCCACCACCGGTACCGGGTGGGTGAATCCCGTCGCCGCGCGCGCCATCGAGACCATGTATGGCGGCGACACCGCGCTGGTGGGCGTGCAGTACTCCTACCTGCCGAGCTGGATCTCCTTTCTGGCCGACCGCGAGACGTCCATCGACGCGGGCCGCATGCTCATCGGCGCCGTCCACGACTGGTGGTGCACCCTGCCCACCGACCGCAGGCCGAAGCTGGTGCTCTACGGCGAGAGTCTCGGGTCGATGGCCGGTCAGGGTGCGTTCGGCTGGTTGCCCGACATCGCCGGGATGGACTTCTCCGCCGTGCTGTGGGTGGGACCGCCGCACGAGAGCCCGCTGTGGAGCGGCCTGGTGGCCCGCCGCGACCCCGGCAGCCCCGAGGTCCAACCGCGCTACGACGGCGGCCGCACGGTGCGCTTCACCCAGGCCGCCGACGCCGAGGACATCGCCCGCATCGCCGCGCCGCCGTGGGAGGGCACCCGGGTGCTGTTCCTGCAGCACGCGTCCGACCCGATCATCTGGTGGTCGCCGAAACTGCTGTTCTCCCGGCCGGATTGGCTCGTCGAGCCGCCCGGCTCGGATCGCACCGCCTCGATGCGCTGGTACCCGATCGTCACGTTTTGGCAGGTGAGCGCCGACATGACCAATGCCTCCGGTGTCCCGGGCGGACACGGTCACGATTACGGCGACGCGGTGCTCGACGGCTGGGCCGCGGTCGTCCCTCCCGACGGATGGACCACCGACGACACCGAGCGCGTACGCACTGCGCTGCGGCAGGTCGGTCCCGAGACGTGATGTCGCCGAATCGAATTCGCGCTGTGGTGCTGGCGCTCGCGCTGACGGCGTGGAGTCACTGGGTGGCGCAGCGGCTGCCGGCGCGCGTGCGCATCGCGGCGCAGGCCGTGCTCGGCGGCTGGCTGGCCCACCGCGTCGGCGCCCCGCTGGGACTGCGTCCGCCCGCCCTCCTCGGCGGCGTCCGCGTGGGCCTGGCCGCGGCCGCGTCGGTCTCCGCCGCGGTGGCCGCCGCGACGGCGATCGGCCCGGTGCGGCGCGGCATGGCGGCGCGCGCGCTGCCCGCCGCCGCGCGGGAGTGGCTGCTCCTCGGCATTCCGGTGGGCACGGTGTGGAGCGAGGAGACCGCCTACCGCGCCGCACTCGGCACCTGGTGCGTCGACGCGTTCGGCCCGCGGGGCGGCCCGGTCGCCCAAGCCGTGGCGTTCGGCCTGTCGCACGTCGTCGACGCGCGCGCTGCCGGCGAACCGGTGCTCGGCACGGTCGCGGTGACCGGCATCGCCGGGTGGGTCTTCGGCCGGCTGTACGCCCACACCGGCAGCCTCGCGGCCCCACTGCTGGCGCACCTCGCCGTCAACGAGGCCGGGGCACTCGCCGCGCTGCTCGTCGGCCGGGCGGCTAGACCGGTCGCCCGGTCGCGAGCGTAGGGGCCGGCGGGGAGTCGGCAGGGGGGTGACCGGGCGGGGGGACAATGGCGTCATGCCCGCCCGTCAGACCGCGGACCCGACGAAGACCCGCGAGGCCGTCGCCGCGCTCGCGTCGTGGCTGCACGACGCGACCGCCGCGGCACCGCCACGCCCGGCGCTGGCGGAGGCGGTGCGGCTGACCGCACGCACGCTGGCGGCCGCCGCACCCGGTGCCAGCGTCGAGGTGCGGGTGCCGCCGTTCGTTGCGGTGCAATGCATCTCGGGTCCCCGGCACACCCGCGGCAATCCGCCCAACGTGGTCGAGACCGACGCGCGGACCTGGCTGCTGCTGGCGACCGGCCTGTGGACCATGGCCGAGGCGGTCGCGGCGGGCGCCGTGCTGGCCTCCGGGTCGCGGGCCGGCGAGGTGGCCGACTGGCTGCCGCTAGTGCCGCTCGCCGCGCGGTGACGTTCACCGCCTTCGCTCCCGACGGGGAATGACCAGCGCCGCGCAGCCGTTGACGCCAGCGCCGACATCAGCCTGAATTCCGCGTTCGCCGCCCGGTGACCGTAGACTGGGCCCCGTCACCCCCAGCCCCCAGGGAGCAGCCACATCGTGACCGCCGAGCAGCCCGTGCCAGACGAGAACGAACCCCGCGAGGAGTGTGGCGTCTTCGGCGTCTGGGCTCCCGGCGAAGACGTGGCGAAGCTCACGTACTACGGGTTGTATGCGTTGCAGCACAGGGGCCAGGAGGCCGCCGGCATCGCCGTCGCGGACGGTTCGCAGGTGCTGGTCTTCAAGGATCTCGGCCTGGTGAGCCAGGTGTTCGACGAGCAGACGCTGGCCGCCATGGAGGGCCACGTCGCCATCGGGCACTGCCGGTACTCGACCACCGGATCGACCACCTGGGAGAACGCCCAGCCGGTGTTCCGCAACACCGCCGCCGGCACCGGCGTCGCACTTGGCCACAACGGCAACCTGGTGAACACCACCGAACTCGCCGGGCGTGCCCGCGACGCCGGGCTCACCAACACCCGCGGCGCCGCCAAGTCCACCACCGACTCGGACATCCTCGGCGCGCTGCTGGCCCACGGTGCCGCCGACTCCTCGCTGGAGCAGGCCGCCCTCGAACTGCTGCCGACGGTGCGCGGCGCGTTCTGCCTGACGTTCATGGACGAGAACACCCTCTACGCGGCGCGGGACCCGCACGGCGTGCGGCCGCTGTCCCTGGGCCGGCTCGACCGGGGCTGGGTGGTCGCCTCGGAGACCGCCGCCCTGGACATCGTCGGCGCATCCTTCGTCCGCGACATCGAGCCGGGCGAACTGCTCGCCATCGACGCCGACGGCGTGCGCTCCACCCGCTTCGCCAACCCCACGCCCAAGGGATGCGTCTTCGAGTACGTGTACCTGGCCCGGCCCGACAGCGTCATCGGCGGACGGTCGGTGCACGCCACCCGCGTCGAGATCGGCCGCCGGCTCGCCTCGGAGAAGCCCGTCGACGCCGACCTGGTGATCGGCGTCCCGGAGTCCGGCACGCCGGCCGCCGTCGGGTACGCGCAGGGCTCGGGCATCCCCTACGGCCAGGGCCTGATGAAGAACGCCTACGTCGGCCGCACCTTCATCCAGCCGTCGCAGACCATCCGTCAGCTCGGCATCCGGCTCAAGCTGAACCCGCTGCGCGAGGTCATCCGCGGCAAGCGGCTAATCGTCGTCGACGACTCGATCGTCCGCGGCAACACCCAGCGCGCCCTGATCCGCATGCTGCGCGAGGCCGGGGCGCTGGAGGTGCACGTCCGGATCGCGTCGCCGCCGGTGAAGTGGCCGTGCTTCTACGGCATCGACTTCGCCACCCCTGCCGAGCTCATCGCGAACGCGGCGAGCACCGAGGACGGCGAGGAGGACATGCTCGAGGGCGTCCGACGCGCGATCGGCGCCGACACGCTCGGCTACATCAGCCTGCAGGGCATGGTGGCCGCGACCGAGCAGCCCGCGACGCGGCTGTGCATGGCGTGCTTCGACGGGAACTACCCGATCGAACTGCCCGGCGAGACCGCGCTCGGCAAGAACGTCATCGAGCACATGCTGGCGACTGCTGCGCGCAGCGGCATCCCGCTGCAGACGCAGAACGACAACGCCTCCGCGCTGCGCCGCCCCTGACGACCCCGGCTGCTACGGCGTCGCCGCGCCGAACCGGATCAGCGAGCGTCGGCCGGTGCTCGCCGGACCGTTGTGGGCCAGCGCATTGCGCACGGACTGCTCGTAGCCGATGAGGCCACCCGACGGCGGCGGGATGACGCCGTCGATGTCGTGTTCGTGCATGATCGCGTCGCACTCCAGGGACTCGACCAGCGGCCGCGCGAGGCCGGCCGGGATCGGCGTGACCAGGCCGACCCACATGCTCGCGATCGCCGGCGTCAGGAACGGCACGCCGAGGATGAGGCGGCGGCGCAGGCCGGCGGCGTCGGCGTAGACCTGCATCGCGTCGCCGTACTCCAGCACGTCGGGGCAGCCGACATCCCACGTGCGCGACTCCGGCACGGTGGCCGTCGCGGACTCGACCAGGTAGTGCAGGACGTCGTCGATCGCGATCGGCTGGATCTTGTTGTGCACCCACTTGGGCGCCGTCATCACCGGCAGCCGGTCGGTGAGGTGGCGGATCATCTCGTACGACGCCGAGCCGGCGCCGACCACGATGCCGGCCTGCAGCACGATCGACTCGATGCCGGACGCGATCAGCGTCTCGCCCACCTTGGTGCGCGACCGCAGGTGCCGCGACAGTTCGGCGACGTTCGGCGGGTGCAGCCCGGACAGGTAGACGATGCGGGCCACGCCGGCCTTCTTGGCGGCCGTCACGACGTTGTCCGCCGAGCGGGCCTCCTCGCGCTCGAAGTCCGTCGACGTGCCCATCGAGTGCACCAGGTAGTAGACGACGTCGACGCCTTCGAACGCCGCGGCCAGCGAATCCGCGTCGCCGAGATCGCCCTTGGCCACCTCGATGCGGTCCCGCCACTCGGCGTCGTCCAGTTTGCTCGGGGTGCGGGCCAACGCACGGACGGTGTGGCCGCGGCCGAGCAGTGCGGGCACGAGGTTGCCACCGATGTAGCCCGTCGCGCCCGTCACCAGGCAGCGGCGAGTCTGAGTTTCCGACACCCGATCTCCGTTCGTCGGGTAGGGATATGACCGCTGCGGGGGTCACTCAAACGGGCAGCCGGGGTTCGGCGCATCGGTCGCCAGGGGTTGCCCGGCCGGTACGATGTAGCCCACCCACATCACCAACGGATCCGGGCCGAGATTGCGGCCGATGTGGGTGTAGGCGGGGCCGGTCTCCTCGGTGATCGGCGCCCCGACGGGATACACGCCGTCGGTCTGGCAGTCCGGTCCGTAGTGCGTGAGCGTCCCGGCGCGCACGACGCCGTACACCTGGCCCGCGTGCCAGTGCCAGCCCGTGCTGCCGCCCGGCGCGATGGTCAACTCCCGGGTCACGTAGTCGACGCCGTCGACCGTGGCCTGCGCCAGCGTCCTCGCCGTCACCCCGCTGGCGGGCGTCGCGGCGGCCGGCGTCGCGAGCGCCAGGGGCAGCAGGGCCGCGGCCAGCAGTGCCGTCGTCGGGTGCGGACGTCGCGTCATCGTGGCAGCGTGTCACACGGCACGGCTTCGCCCGCGCAGGCACGACCGGTAACCTTGGGCGCGATGACGAGCAAGGGTCGGTCCGCCGACAGTGACGGGGCCTCCTACGCAGCGGCCGGGGTGGACATCGAGGCGGGCGATCGCGCCGTCGAACTCTTCAAGCCGCTGGCCAAGCGGGCCACGCGCCCCGAGGTGCGGGGCGGCCTCGGCGGCTTCGCGGGCCTCTTCGCGCTGCGCAACGACTACCGCGAGCCGCTGCTGGCGTCCTCGACCGACGGCGTCGGCACGAAGCTCGCCGTGGCCCAGGCCATCGACAAGCACGACACCGTCGGCCTCGACCTGGTGGCGATGGTGGTCGACGACCTCGTCGTATGCGGCGCCGAACCGCTGTTCCTGCAGGACTACATCGCGGTGGGACGCACGGTGCCCGAGCGGGTCGCCGAGATCGTCTCCGGCATCGCCAACGGCTGCGTGATCGCCGGCTGCGCGCTGCTGGGCGGCGAGACCGCCGAACACCCGGGTCTGATGTCGCCGGACCACTACGACCTGTCCGCGACCGGTGTCGGCGTGGTGGAGGCCGACGACGTGCTGGGCCCGGACCGGGTCAAACCGGGCGACGTGATCATCGCCATGGCCTCCAGCGGCCTGCACTCCAACGGCTACTCGCTGGCGCGCCGGGTGCTGCTCGAGATCGACCGGATGGACCTCGCCGGACACGTGGAGGAATTCGGTCGCACGCTGGGCGAGGAGCTGCTCGAGCCCACCCGCATCTACGCCAAGGACTGCCTGGCGCTCGCCGCGGAGACGCAGGTCCGCACGTTCTGCCACGTCACGGGCGGCGGACTCGCGGGCAATCTGGAACGCGTCGTGCCCAACGGGCTGATGGCCGAGATCGACCGCGGCACGTGGACGCCGGCCCCGGTGTTCGGCATGATCGCCCAGCGCGGCCGTGTCGACCGCGAGGAGATGGACAAGACCTTCAACATGGGCGTCGGCATGGTGGCCGTCGTCGCGCCAGAGGACACCGACCGCGCATTGGCGATCCTGACGGCGAGGCACATCGACTGCTGGACGCTCGGCACGGTCAAGAAGGGTGCCAAGGGAGAAGCGCGCGCCCAGCTGGTCGGACAGCACCCGCGGTTCTGACGCGGCGCGGTCGGGCTGCGGGCGGAGGTTCCGGACGGGCGGCTAGCGGCGCCAGTCGTCCTCGTCGGCCCAGCGATCCGTCAGATCACCGTCGACGTCGTCGAAGGCACGACCGTTCGTGTCTACGGGGGCGTTCGACAGCTCGCGTTGGAGCTGCCCGAAATCGGTCTGCGGCGAGCTGTACTTCAGCTCGCGAGCGACCTTGGTCTGCTTTGCCTTTGCTCGGCCGCGGCCCATGGGGGACCCCCTCGCGCAATAACGGAGCGGCCCGAAGTTCAGGCGGCTCCGATCTGAGTGTATTTATCGTCCTGACGACACCTTACCGTGCGCAAAGGTTCTGCGCTGGCAGGCCCGGCCCTGCAGCGTCGCCGGGCCTTTCGGAGTCAACGCGCGCGGCCGCGTAGACGTTCCACGGCGAGCCGTCCGGCACCGCCCTGGTCGGGACCGGGCAGCGAATCGGGGTCGATCGTCGCTGCGACGGCCACCTCGCCGCCGGTCGTCAGCGCGGTGTCGGCGGGCAGTCCGCGTTTGAGCAGCGCCAGCGCGATCGGGCCCTCGTCGACGTGGTCGACCACGGTGCCCAGCCGGCCCACCGCCCGCCCGCCCGCGAGCACCGGGTCGCCTGGCGACGGCCGATCGGTATCGCCGTCGAGGTGCAGCAGCACCAGCATGCGAGGAGGTTTGCCCAGGTTGTGCACCCGCGCGACGGTCTCCTGGCCGCGGTAGCAGCCCTTGTCGAGGTGTACGGCACCCTCGCCGGGCCCCCCGATCCAGCCGACCTCGTGCGGGATGGTGCGCTCATCGGTGTCGACGCCGAGGCGCGGTCTCAGCGCCGCGACGCGCAGCGCTTCATAGGCCCACATCCCCGCTGGTCGCACGCCCACGTCGGTGAGTCGGCCGTGCCAGTCGGCGGCGGTGTCGCGCGGAACGACGAGATCGACCTCCCGGAGGCCGAGGCGGCGCAGGAACCCACCGCCGGGCAGCGGCGTCGCCGACCACGGGTCGGGCAGCGCAGGCATACCGAGGGTCTCCAGCAGCGGTGCCTCCTCGACGCCCGGTCCGAGCAGCGACAGCACCGTCAGGTCGGCGGTGCCGACCGTCACCTCCGACCAGAAGACCATCTTGGTGAGGAACGCCGCGAGGGGCTGGGCGCGGGTGGCCTCGGTGTCGAGGTACGTGACGCCGTCGAGGTCGACCTGCAGCCAGTGATCCTCCACACGACCCTGGCCGTCGAGACTGGAGTTCTCGGTCACGACACCCTCGCCGAGCGCGCTCACGTGCTGGCTGGAGATCGTGTGCAACCAGGTCAGGCGGTCCTTGCCGGACAGTGTCAGCACGGCGCGCGGCGAGCGGTCCACGACGACGACGGCGTCGGTGGCCGACCGCTGCTCGCCGAGGGGATCGCCGAAGTGCCACGTGGCGCCGGCATCGGGTCCGGACTCGGGTGCGGGAACGGCGGACATGACTCAACTCTACGAGCCTGCTGGCTATCGTCGTCGCCCATGGCAGACGGTCCGCAGGCGAGTGTGCGGACGGTGGCCGTCTCCTGGGACGGCGCCCTTCCCAAATCGATCGGGGAGGTGGATCCGCACCGGGCGGTGCTGCGCGCGGACGAGCCGATGGCGGCGCGCGGCGCGGGGGTGTTCGAGACGCTGCTGGTGCGCGAGGGCCGCGCCTGCCTGCTCGACGCGCACCTGGCGCGGCTGGCCGCATCCGCGGCGACCGTCGGGCTGCCCGCACCCCGGGACGCCGAGGTGGCCGTGACCGCGGCGCTGCGCCGGTGGCCGGGCGGCGAGGCCATGCTGCGCGTGCTCTACGGCGCGGGTCGTCACGGACCGCGGGGGTTCGTCACGGTGTCGGCGCTGCCCGCGCGGGTCGGCGACGCGCGCCGGGACGGCGTGGCCGCGGTGACCGTCGACCGCGGCGTGCCGGCCGATCCGCCGGGACCGTGGTCGGTGGCGACGGTGAAGTCGATGTCCTACGCGCTGTGCACCGCGGCACAGCAGCATGCCCGGCGAGCCGGTGCCCAGGACGCCGTGCTGGTGTCCTCGGACGGCTACGTCCTCGAGGGAGCGCGCGCGGCGGTCCTGCTGGTGCCCACACCCGGCGAGCTGCTCACCATCGGGCCGGCCGCGCCGGTCCTGCCCAGCATCACCGCCCGCGCGACGCTCATCGAGGCGGCGCGCCGCGGCTGGCGGCTACGCAGCGGGCCGGTGCGCGTCGCCGATCTCGTGTCCGCGCAGCAGGTTTGGCTGCTGTCGAGCGTCACGCTGGCGGCGCGCGTCCACACGCTCGACGGCGTGACGCTGCATGCGGGGGACGCCGGCGGCGACGTCGCCCGGCTCGTCGTGGAGGCGGCCACCGCGTGATCGCGCTCCGCGAAATCCGGTTGTCGGCGTGCGACTTCGGGAGTACGGTCGCTCGTACACAGGAAGGGAGGTGGTCCGTCAAATTGAGTGACTTATGGACATGTGAGGTGGCTGCCCGCTAGCAGCACCGGGAGGTTCGTGTCACGGGGCCCGATCGGTGCCCCACGCGCTCGATGCACCTGCGCGCGCTAGCGAATTCCCGGCAGTCACCCGGCCCCCGAGCCCCTCGGCCCGTCCGCCAAGGAACCACGGCTCGGGGGCCGCTCCATGTCCGGGGCCTACCGTGGCAGGGGTGCGTCGACTCGTCCTGCCGCTCCTCGCGGTCCTCCTCTCGGGGTGCACCGCCCTGCTCTCGGGATGCACCGCCACCCCTCCGGCACCGGCCGCCGGCGACATCCCCGCTCCCGGCACGCTGCTCGCGTCCGAGCCGCTCGCGGCGGCACTGAGCCTGCCCGGCGCCGACCGGGCGTTCCGCTTCCGCTACGCCACCACCGACGTGCGCGGGCAACCGGCCGTCAGCACCGCCGCGGTGTTCCTGCCGCCGGGCACGCCGCCTCCCGACGGGTGGCCGGTGCTCGCCTGGGCGCACGGCACCGTGGGCCTCGGCGACGACTGCACCCCCTCGGCGCATCCGCGCGGGGAGCGCGACGCCGAGTACCTCGACCACTGGCTCGCGCAGGGGTACGCCGTGGTCGCCAGTGACTACACCGGTCTCGGGACACCGGGCCTGATGAGCTACCTCAGCACCACGGCGACCGCGCACGCCGTCGTCGACTCGGTACGTGGCCTCCACGACCTCGCCCGCGCCGAGTCCGTCGCGCTGTCGCCGCGGTGGGTGGTCGTCGGCCAGTCACAGGGTGGCGCCGGTGCCGTGGCCACCGCGCGGTACGCGACGGAGTTCGCGGCCGACAGCGGGCTGGACTACCGCGGGGCCGTCGCCACCGGCACGCCGGCGTTCCTCGAGGACCTCGTCGCCGGGGCGGGTCCGGACCTCGCGCTGCCGCCGGGCCTCGGTCCGATCGCCACGGCGTACTCGGCCTACATCCTGGCCGGCTTCCGGGACGCACGACCGGACCTCGACGTCGACGCGACGCTGTCCCCGGCGGGTCGGGATGCGGTCGACCGTGCCGAGCGGCTCTGCACCGCGGATCTGGCCGCGAGCCTCGACGGCGTGACGCCCGACGAGTTGTTCCGTGCGCCGTTGGCGTCCGTGCCGGGCGTACGGGACGCGTTGACCGCGTACCTCGGGATCCCCGTCACCGGCTACGACCGGCCACTGTTCCTCGGCGTGGGCCTTCGGGACCGCGACGTGCCGCCGTCGTCGTCGCTGCGGCTCGCCGACGCCCTGCGGGCGCACGAGCAGCCCGTCGAGTTGCACGTCTACCCCGACCAGGACCACAGCGGCACGGTGCTCGCCTCGCTGGGCGACTCGACGCCGTTCCTGCGGCGGGTGCTCGGCTGACCCGTTGGTCGGCGAGCTGCCGGGCACGACCTAGTTCGCGGGTCCGGGGGCCATGTCGGCGCACGCCTCCTGCGCCGCTGCCCAGGTGGCGGGGTCGACGCCGGGAGGCGCGGCGGGGCCGGCGGGCGGCGACGAGACACCGTGCGCGCTGAGGCAGTTGGCGTAGGAGCCGTGCTCGGAACCGGGCGAGCTGGGGGCCGGCTGCGGATCAGTGCTGGACGAACATGCCGTCAGAGCGAGGACCAGGGCGGCGCCCGCGACGGCGGTGCGCCGCACTAGCCGACGTACCGGGACAGGCGGGCGGACAGGTGCGGCACCAGCCCGCCGTCGGCGTCGACCCGCTCCTCGACGTAGGCCAGATCGCCGCCCTCGATGATTCCGTACAGCCGCTTGGCGCCGCCGACGAGGACGCCGGACTTGCTGCGGGCCAGCGCGTCGGTGGCCAATTCCCAGGACGCCTGGTTCAGCGGCGTGCCGTAGAACAGTTCGATGTAGCCGGCGGAGTGCGCGAGCAGGAGTTCGATCGCCTGCGACTCGGCGGGGTCGGCCGGGTCGTGCACGAAGCGCCAGTACCCGGTCTCGCGGAGGTCCGGGCCGCCGTACTCCCCGGTGTCGGACAGTCGCCACGACCGCGACTCCCAGTTGAGGTACTCGCCGCCGTCGTGGGACACCACGATCTGCTGTCCGAAGCGGTAGTCGCCGTCGGCGTCGTGGCCGGACCCCTCACCGCGCCACACGCCGACCAGGGGAAGCAGCGCCAGCAGTGCGTCGTTGAACTCGACGCCCTCGCGCAGGTTGGCGGTGTCGGCGGGCACCGGGAGGTCGTCGAACGCCGGCACGTTGCGGGCCGCGGTCTGCTTGGCGCGCTCGGCGGCAGCGGCCACCGCGCGATCGCCGGACCCCGGCGTCACGGGGGTCGGATCGTCGGAAGTCACGCCTCGTCGGTGATGAGCCGGTAGATGGCGTACAGCGCGAACCAGGTGATGACCACGACGGCCACCACCAGCAGGATCTCGAAGAACAGGACCACGGACGTCAGTCTAGAACGTCGCGGACACCCGAAACGACCAGGTACCGCCCCGCGCGCGTGCGTGATTTCTCACGAGTGAATCGCGCGCAGGACGGCCCGTCGGCCGGATCAGGCGACCTTGACGTCGACCTCGTGGATGCCGGCGCCGGACGGGGCGACGGTGGCGTCGCCGTTGCCGACCTTCGACAGGGCGCGCAGGGTCCAGGTGCCGGGCGCGGCGAAGAACCGGAAGTCACCGGTGGCCGAGGCGACGACCTCGGCGGTGAACTCGTCGCTCGAGTCCAGCAGACGCACGAACGCCCCGCCGACCGTCTGGCCGGAGCCGTCGACGACGCGGCCGGTGATCACCGTTTCCTTCTCTAGGTCGACACCGGCGGGCAGCGTCAGTCCTTGCTTGGGGGCAGAGCACATATCAGTTTCCCAACTCGATCGGGGCACCCACCAGGGAGCCGTATTCCGTCCAACTACCGTCGTAGTTCTTGACATTCCTGTGGCCGAGCAGCTCCTGCAGCACGAACCAGGTGTGCGACGAGCGCTCGCCGATGCGGCAGTAGGCGATGGTCTGCTTCTCGCCGTCGAGGCCGGCGTCGGCGTACAGCTTGGCCAGGTCATCGTCGGACTTGAACGTGCCGTCCTCGTTGGCCGCCTTGCTCCACGGGACGTTGATCGCGCCGGGGATGTGGCCGGGACGCTGGCTCTGCTCCTGCGGCAGGTGCGCGGGCGCAAGGATCTTGCCGGAGAACTCGTCGGGGGAGCGGACGTCCACCAGGTTCTTCTCGTTGATCGCGGCGATGACCTCGTCGCGGAAGGCGCGGATGTCGTTGTTCGGCGCCTTGGCGGTGTACGACGTGGCCGGCCGGTCCGGCGCGTCCTTCACCAGCGGGCGGCCGTCGAGTTCCCACTTCTTGCGGCCGCCGTCGAGGAGCTTGACGTCCTCGTGGCCGTAGAGCTTGAAGTACCAGTAGGCGTAGGCGGCGAACCAGTTGTTGTTGCCGCCGTAGAGGATCACGGTGTCGTCGTTGGCGATGCCCTTGTCGCTGAGCAGCTTGGAGAACTGTTGCTGGTCGACGAAGTCACGGCGCACGGGATCCTGCAGGTCGGTCTTCCAGTCCAGCCGCACCGCGCCGGCGATGTGGCCGTCGTCGTAGGCGCTGGTGTCCTCGTCGACCTCGACGAACACCGTGTTGGGGGCGTCGAGGTTGTTCTCCGCCCACTCGGCGGAGACCAGGACGTCGGAACGTGCCATGGAGGGGAATCCTTTCGGTTGCGTGTGGGTGTCTCTTACGACGATGGGGCGGGTGCCCGGCGCAGACGAGCGACGAGCGGGTACAACTGGCAGCCCAGGCAGATGCCGAAGGCAGCGTTGAGGAAGGCCGCGACGAGCGCAAGCGCGGTGGCGCCGAGGCCGAGGCCGATGAGGCCGGTGGCGAAGCCCAGGGTGCCGACGACGGCGAAGGCGAACCCGACCGCCTGCGCGAACTTCAGCGGCGGCACCGGCTCGGTGGCCCGCACCGGGCCGAGCCGCGGGGCGATCAGGGTGGCGAAGATCCGACCGTAGGGGTGCCGGCGCGGCCCGCCGACGGCGCCGACGGCGAAGACCACGGCCTGCAGCCCCAGCAGGACCGCGGCCGCGACGGGGCTGACGGCGGACAGGGCCAGGGTGGCGACGATGACGACCGTGGTCACCCACGCGGTGAAGCGGGGACCCCGGACGTCGACCTGTGCGATGTTCTGGTCCGACATGGAGGTGCTCCTCGAGGTGCTCTTGTCATCGGGTTTCGCGGGCATGCCGCGACGGCCTGCTCGGAGTGCGGCACGGACGACGCGCGGCTACTCAGCAGCTACGACAACAACAGCAACAACCCGCGACGCGGCACAGGTCGACTGCGCGGCGCTTGGTGAGCAACGGCTCGAGGCGGGGTGACACGACCGACAGCCTACCCAACGACGTGCGCGTCAGGCCAATAACGGTTGGAGCGCCGACCGCAGGTCAGCGGCCTTCGGCACGCCGTTGATGCGGAACTGGGGCCGCCCGGAGGCGTCGAACACGATGGTCGTCGGCAACGAGAGCACCGAAAGGCGCTTCGCGGCCTCCGGGTTCTCGTCCATGTCGATCTCCACGTGCGCGACCGTGCTGCCGTCGCGGGCGAGGTCGGCGACGACCTGGTCGACCACCCGTCGCACGGCTGCGCACGGCCCGCACCACGTCGCGGTGAAGTGCAGCACCGTCGGGTCGGTGGTCGACAGACCCAGGCCGGAGGTGTCCACGTCGGCGGCCTTCGCGGCGTCGCGGATCATGCCCGCCCGCAGCGTGATCAGTCGGCCGATCACGTACGCCACGCCCAGCGCGGCGACCAGCACGGCCACGACGACGATCACCGAGGAACTCATGACTGTCTGAACCCGTCGACCGGCACGCTTACTCCCTCCGCGATGCCTTCCACGATGACGTCGGAACCGCGCGCGCCACCACTGGTCGGTGCGATCCCGAACGGCAGCTTCATCCCCGGCAGCGTGGTGGTGAAGGCCGCGAGCACCGCGGGCAGGACATCGTCGGGCACCTCCTGGTCGGCGGTGTTCGGTCCGGTGAGCACCCCGGTCGGGGTGAGCACGACCGTGGTCCGGTCGGCGCCGACGATCGTCAGGTCCACCGCGATGCTCACCTTCTCGTCGAAGCCGCTGGCGCTGGGCGTGCCGGTGAAGACCAGCCCGCGGCTGTCCGAGATGCCCGATTCGGTGGTCCCGCCGGTGGCGTCGTTGGTCTCCCGCGACGGCGCCTCGACCAGCAGGTCGTCGATGCCCATGTAGCGGCCGAGGTGGGTGGAGTCGACGATGATGCGGCTCTCCACCTTGCCGACGCCGAGCGACTCACCCGCGGTGATCAGCCAGCTGGACTCCGGCACGCTGACGGTGTGCAGCGTCGCCTCCAGCGACGTCGTGCCCACCACGGGGTGGTCGACGCCGCTGGCCCGCACCTCGACCTCGCGGAAGCGGCGATCGGCGGCCTGGGTGGCGAAGGGGAAGCCGAGGATGCCCACCCAGGGGTCGGCAGTCAGCCCGTTGGCGGCGCGCAAAACCCGCGACCAGCGGTATTCGGCGTAGATGGCGCCGCCGAAGTCGACGCCGACGGCTGCCACCAGCAGCGACGTCACCGTCGCGACGAGCACGATCAGCAGCCTGCGCACCCGGACATTCTGGACCATCGATCACCGGCCCCGGCGCTCAGCGCGGCCAAACCGCAGGTGGCACGCTATCGTGGGACGATCGCTGGCCGGTAACGGCCACGTGTCAGCCATGAATCTGGGCTGTGACCGGGCTTCGTCGGCGTCGCTGTCGCCGTGGACGGACGCCGGGATGGTCCCGGAGGCATGTGGGAGGACCCGTTGGATCTATTGCTACTGACCGTCGACCCGCAACCCGAATCGGTCCTGCCCTCGCTCGCGCTGCTGGCCCACAACGTGCGGTCGGCGCCCACCGAGGTGTCCTCGCTGTTGGAAGCCGGCACCGCCGACGTCGCGATCGTCGACGCCCGCACCGACCTCGCCGCCGCCCGCGGGCTGTGCCGGCTGCTCGGCAGCACCGGGACGTCGGTCCCCGTCGTCGCCGTGGTCAACGAGGGTGGCCTGGTGGCCGTCAACGTCGAATGGGGTCTCGACGAGATCCTGCTGCCCAGCACCGGGCCCGCCGAGATCGACGCGCGGCTGCGCCTGCTCGTCGGCCGCCGCGGCGGCAGCGCCGACCAGGAGAGCGTCGGCAAGGTCAGCCTCGGCGAGCTGGTCATCGACGAGGGCACCTACACCGCCCGGCTGAAGGGCAAGCCGCTCGACCTCACCTACAAGGAGTTCGAGCTGCTGAAGTACCTGGCACAGCACGCCGGGCGGGTGTTCACCCGCGCCCAGCTGCTCCAGGAGGTCTGGGGGTACGACTTCTTCGGTGGCACCCGCACCGTCGACGTGCACGTCCGACGCCTGCGCGCGAAGCTCGGACCGGAGTACGAGTCGCTGATCGGCACCGTCCGCAACGTGGGCTACAAGGCCGTCCGCCCCGCGCGCGGCCGCCCGCCCGCGCCGGGCGTCGAGCTGGGCGACGACGTCGACGACGAGGACTACGACGCCGTCGACGGACTGTCCGACCCGTTCGTCGACCCGCTGCGCACGCAGTGAGCCGAGCCATCGACTGGCGTGACGCGCTGAGCGACGCCGAGCAGCGTCACGTCCGTGACGTCGTCGACGCCGCGACGGCACACGACGGCATCGCCCCGGTCGGCGACGGAGTCCTGCGCGAGCTGCCGCACGCCCGCACCCGCCACCTCGTGGCCACCGAGGACGACCGGATCGTCGGCTACCTCAATCTCGCCGCGGCGACGGACGAGGCGCCCGCGATGGCCGAGGCCGTCGTGCACCCCGGGGCGCGCCGCCGGGGCATCGGCGCGGAACTCCTCCGCACCGGCCTCGCCGCGGGCGGCGACGGCGCCCGGGTGTGGGCGCACGGCAACCTCGCGCCGGCGCGGGCGGTGGCCGCGACGCTGGGTCTGGTCAGCGCGCGCGAACTGTGGCAGATGCACCGGTCGCTCGCCGACCTCCCGCCGGTGACGGTGGCGCCCGGCGTCGTGCTGCGGACCTACGCCGGCCCGGCCGACGACGCCGAGCTGCTGCGGGTGAACAACGCCGCCTTCTCCTGGCATCCGGAGCAGGGCGGCTGGACCGAGGCCGACGTCGCCGAGCGCCGGGCCGAGCCGTGGTTCGACCCGGCCGGTCTGTTCCTGGCCGTCGACGGCGACCGCCTCGTCGGCTTCCACTGGACGAAGATCCACTCGCGCGGGTCGGGCGACGGTGACCCCCCACCCCTCGGCGAGGTCTACGTCGTCGGCGTCGATCCGGCCGAACAGGGCAGGGGCCTGGGCGCCACGTTGACGCTCGTCGGACTGCATCATCTGCGCGACGAACTCGGCCCGTCGGGGACCGTCATGCTTTACGTCGAAGCAGATAACTCGCAGGCCGTCCGGACGTATCAACGGCTCGGTTTCGAGGTGTTCAACGCGGACGTCGCGTACACCTTCCGTTAGCCCGCCAGCTGTGAGATCGCTGAGCGAGTTCACGGTTCGTTCACCTTCCATCCCCGAGCCGTCCATGACGGCCACATACGTTGCCGGAGGGTTCGAAGCCGTCAACGGAAAGTGGGATCAGTGAAGCTCAATCGCATCGGCAAGGGCATGGGAACGGCACTCACGATGACCGCCGCCACCGCCCTGCTGCTGACTGCATGTGGCAGCGACAACAACTCGGGCAGCTCTTCGTCCGGGGGCTCCTCGTCGGGTAGCGCGTCCGCCTCGTCGGCCGACTGCGCGGGCAAGGCCTCGCTGACCGCCGAGGGTTCGACGGCACAGCAGAACGCCATCGCCGAGTTCAACAAGGTGTGGGGCCAGGTCTGCTCCGGCAAGAACCTGTCCTACAACCCCACCGGCTCGGGCGCCGGCCGTGAGCAGTTCATCGCCAAGCAGGTCGACTTCGCCGGCTCGGACTCCGCGCTGAGCAAGGAGCAGATCCAGCAGGCCGCCGACCGCTGCGGCGGCAACCCGGCGTGGAACCTGCCGCTTGTCTTCGGCCCGGTCGCGATGGCCTACAACGTCGACGGCGTGGACAAGCTGGTCGTCAACGGCGACGTGCTGGCCAAGATCTTCCAGGGTCAGATCACCAAGTGGAACGACCCGGCCATCGCCGCGCTGAACAGCGGTGCCTCCCTGCCGGACACCGACATCAAGCCGGTCTATCGCTCGGACTCGTCGGGCACCACCGACAACTTCCAGAAGTACCTGGGCGCGGCCGCTCCGCAGTCGTGGACCAAGGGCGCGGGCAGTGAGTTCCAGGGCGGCGCCGGCGAGGGCGCGCAGAAGTCCTCGGGTGTCGTGCAGGCCGTGCAGGCCACCCCGGGCGCCATCGGCTACGTCGAGAAGGGCTTCGCCCAGCAGGCCGGCCTGAAGATGGCCCAGATCGACAACGGCGCCGGCGCGGTCGAGCTGACCGACGACACCGCCAAGAAGGCCATCGACGCCGCCAAGTTCGCGGCCGAGGGCAACGACCTGGCGCTCGACCTGAACTCGATCTACGGCACCAAGGAGTCCGGCGCCTACCCGCTGGTCCTCGCCACCTACGAGATCGTGTGCTCGAAGGGCTACGACGCCGACACCGCCGCCGCGGTGAAGTCGTTCCTGACCGTGGCCGCCAACGACGGCCAGGCCAACCTCGCCGCCGCCGGCTACGTGCCGCTGCCGGACGCCTTCAAGGAGCGTCTGGTCACGTCGATCAACGCGATCGCCTGACCACTCGCGCAACGGCAGGATTGAGATGAGGATGGGGTCCGGTACCAAATGACCGACAGGGTCTCCGACGGGATGACAGTGACGACACCAGATCCGACCGGAGCGGGGTCGGGCGAGGCACTTGCCGCGCCCATCCCCGAGCCGGACCCCATCTCCACCAATCCGAACAAGGGCGGCAAGGTCCGCCTGGGGGACCGCGTCTTCCGCGGTCTGTCCGAGGGCGCCGGCATCCTGATCGTCGTCCTCATCGGCGCGATCGGGGTGTTCCTCCTGATGCGCGCCATTCCGGCGCTCGCCCGCAACGAGGTGAACTTCTTCACCTACGGCGGCAACTGGATCACCACCGACACGTCGGCGATGACGTTCGGCATCCTCGACCTGCTGCAGGTGACGGTGTTCGTGTCGGTCTTCGCCCTGCTGCTGGCGATGCCGATCGCGCTGGGCATCGCGATCTTCCTGACCCAGTACTCGCCGAAGCGTCTCTCCGGTCCGCTGGCCTACATGGTGGACCTGCTGGCCGCGGTGCCGTCGATCGTCTACGGCGTGTGGGGCCTCTACGTCCTGGCGCCGGTGCTCAAGCCGTTCGCGGTGTTCCTCAACGAGAACCTGTCCTGGCTGTTCCTGTTCAAGACGGGCAACGCCTCGGTCGCCGGTGGCGGCACGATCTTCACGGCAGGGATCGTGCTGGCCGTGATGATCCTGCCGATCATCACCGCGGTGACCCGCGAGGTGTTCGTGCAGACCCCGCGCGGCCAGATCGAGGCCGCCCTGGCCCTCGGCGCGACGCGCTGGGAGGTCGTGCGCACCACGGTGCTGCCGTTCGGCCTGTCGGGCTACATCAGCGGCGCGATGCTCGGCCTCGGCCGCGCGCTCGGTGAGACCATCGCCCTGCTGATCATCCTGCGCGGTACGCAGACCGCGTTCAGCTGGTCGCTGTTCGACGGCGGCTACACCTTCGCCAGCAAGATCGCCGCCACGGCGAGCGAATTCAACGACCAGTACAAGGCGGGCGCGTACATCGCCGCCGGCCTGGTGCTCTTCATCCTCACGTTCGTGGTGAACTCGGCGGCGCGCGCCGCCGTCGCCGGAAGGGGCGCCAAGTGACCTCGACCCTGGACCGCCCGGTCAAGCAGCCCACGTTCCAGGGTGTCAGCGGACGCCGGAAGCTGACCAACAACATCGCCACCGTCCTGGTGACCGCCTCGGTGCTCGTCGCGCTGGTGCCGCTGCTGTGGGTGCTGTACTCGGTGATCACCAAGGGCCTGACGGCCATCACGCAGGCGACGTGGTTCACCAACTCCCAGGCCGGCATGACGGCCTTCGCCGCCGGCGGCGGCGTCTACCACGCATTGGTCGGCACACTGCTGCAGGGCATCGTCTGCTCGATCATCTCGATCCCGATCGGCGTGCTGGTCGCGGTCTACCTCGTCGAGTACGGCGGCGGCACGCGGCTGGGCAAGGTCACCACGTTCATGGTCGACATCCTCACCGGTGTGCCCTCGATCGTCGCGGCGCTGTTCATCTACGCCCTGTGGGTGGCGACGCTGGGCTTCGAGCGCTCCGGCTTCGCGGTGTCGCTGTCGCTGGTGCTGCTGATGATCCCCGTCATCGTGCGCGCCACCGAGGAGATGCTGCGCATCGTCCCGATGGATCTGCGCGAGGCGAGTTACGCACTGGGCGTGCCGAAGTGGAAGACGATCGTGCGCATCGTCATCCCGACGGCGCTGTCCGGCATCGTCACCGGCGTCATGCTGGCCCTGGCTCGCGTCATGGGTGAGACGGCGCCGCTGCTGATCCTGGTCGGTTACGCCCAGGCGATGAACTTCGACATGTTCGGCGGCTTCATGGGATCGCTGCCCGGCATGATGTTCGACCAGATCTCGGCCGGTGCCGGCGCCAATCCCGTACCGACGGACCGGCTGTGGGGCGCCGCCCTCACGCTGATCCTGCTCATCGCGATCCTGAACGTCGCGGCCCGTCTGGTCGCCAAGATCTTCGCCCCGAAGAAGGTATAGGAGCACCTCATGGCCAAGCGCCTCGATCTCAAGGACGTCAACATCTACTACGGCGCCTTCCACGCCGTGTCGGGCGTCAGCCTGTCGGTGGAGCCGCGCAGCGTGACGGCCTTCATCGGTCCGTCGGGCTGTGGCAAGTCGACGGTGCTGCGCACGCTCAACCGCATGCACGAGGTGATCCCCGGCGCCCGCGTCGAGGGCTCGGTGCTGCTCGACGGCGACGACATCTACGGTGCCGGTGTCGACCCGGTGGGCGTCCGCAAGACCATCGGCATGGTGTTCCAGCGCCCGAACCCGTTCCCCACCATGAGCATTCGCGACAACGTGGTGGCCGGCCTGAAGCTGCAGGGCGTGCGGAGCAAGAAGACGCTCGACGAGGTCGCCGAGCGGTCGCTCAAGGGCGCCAACCTGTGGAACGAGGTCAAGGACCGCCTGGAGAAGCCGGGTGGCGGCCTCTCCGGTGGTCAGCAGCAGCGGCTGTGCATCGCCCGTGCGATCGCCGTGCAGCCCGACGTGCTGCTGATGGACGAGCCGTGCTCGGCGCTGGACCCGATCTCGACGCTGGCCATCGAGGATCTGATCTCGGAGCTGAAGCAGGACTTCACCATCGTCATCGTCACGCACAACATGCAGCAGGCTGCGCGCGTGAGCGACCAGACGGCGTTCTTCAACCTCGAGGCGACCGGCAAGCCCGGCAAGCTCATCGAGATCGACGACACCGAGAAGATCTTCTCGAACCCGACGCAGAAGGCCACCGAGGACTACATCTCCGGCCGCTTCGGTTAGCGATTTCGGCGCGCTGACCGTCGCTGAGCGAACGTCAGCGCGCCGAAATCACTAGGGGACGAGGACGACGCGGGTGCCGGACGGCTCCGGGGTGGTCCACACCCGCTCGACGTCGGCCAGCGGCCGCTCGGCGGTGGCCAGGTGCAGCCGCCCGTCGGCGACCATGTCGAACAGCAGCGGCAGAGCCTCGGTGCGCGAACGCGCGATCACCTCGGGCGGGATGCTGCCGAAACCGATGCCGGACACCGTGATCGCGGTGCCACGCAGGACGCCGGCCGGCAGCGCGATCTCGTCTCCGGCCATCGAGCCGATCTGCACCCACCGGGTCGGGTGATAGTGCGTGGACGGGTGGCTGGCGGCCAGGGCGCGCAGGGTGACGGCCGCGGGCTCGCCCCACAGGTAGTCCAGGACGGCGTCGAAGGGTTCGGCGGCGTGCAGTTCGCCGACGCGCGTCGCGAGGTCTTCGTCGCGCATCGCGATGGCGTCGTCGGCGCCCACGCCGAGTAACCAGTTCAGCCGCTCGGCGTCGCGTCCGGCGACCGTCACGTGCCCGGCGCCGAACATGGACGTGGCCAGTTGCACCGCGGTGGCGCCGGTGACGCCGGTGGCTCCCAGGACCAGGATGCGCTGGCCCGGCCGGATCGCGGCGCCGTGTGCGAGCGCCATCCATGCCGACGTGCCGGGGTTGGGTAGCGCGGCGGCGGTCACCGAGTCGACGCCGGCCGGGATCTCGACGGTGCCGGCCGGATCGATCGCCGTCCGCTCGGCCATCATGCCGTGGGCGCTGATCGCGCTGGCGTAGACGCGGCGGCCGTCCTCGAGCCGCGCGACGCCGTCCACCCCGGGGATGGCCGGAAGCCCGATTTCCCTGCTGGCGTAGTGCTTTCCGGACACGATGCCGCGGGTCAGGTTGGTCAGTGCCGACGCCTCGACCGTGGCGACGACGGTGCCGTCGCGCGGTTCGGGGTCGGGCACCTCGGTGTAGGTCGGGGGCGTGCCCCAGGCATGGACGACGGCGGCGTGCATCGGTCGCTCCTTGGTTTCGCGGTAGATGGTTTCTATGGAAACAATGTACGTCGCCCGGATGGCGGTGGCAAGATGGTTTCCATGAAAACCAAGTCGTCGCTGATCGCCGAGATCGACGGCCTGATGGGGGCGCTCGGCATCGAGTTCGGTGGTGACGGCGACGGCGACGCCGAGCGGGACTTCCTGGTCGAGCGGTGCCCGGAGCGCCTCGAACCTCTGGCACGCACGCTGCCCACGCTGTCACTGCACCTGCTCGCCGGGATCGCCGACGGCCCGGTGAGCGTGGTCGGTCTGGCCGCCCGCTCGGGTCAGCTCAAGGGCACGGTGTCCAAGCACGTGCAGCGCCTGGTGGAGGCGGGGCTGGTGGAACGCACGCCGGTGCCGGGCAACCGCAAGGAGGTGGAGCTGCGCCTGACCGCCGATGGCGCTCTCGTCGAACGCGCGCACGACGCCCTGCACGCCGAGATGGCGGCCGGCATGCGCGCATTCCTGAGCCGTTACCGCGTAGCCGATCTCGAGGTGATCGAGACGGTGTTGCGTGACCTGCTGGCCGCACGCGCCCGCGGGCTCGGCAGGGCCTAGCTGGGGGTGGGCAGCTCGGCCTCGTCGGGGAAGTGGCCGGTGACCTGGAAGATGACGCGGCGGGCGACCTCGACGGCGTGATCGGCGAAGCGCTCGTAGAACCGGCTCAGCAGCGTGACGTCGACGGCGGCGGTGACGCCGTGCTTCCACTCCCGGTCCATCAGCACGTTGAACAGGTGTCGGTGCAGGTCGTCCATCGCGTCGTCTTCCTCGCGGATGGCGGCGGCCTTCTCGGGGTCGCGGGTCAGCAGCACCTCCTGCGCGCTGTTGCCGAGTTCGACGGCGACGCGGCCCATTTCGGCGAAGTAGCCGTTGACCTCCTCGGGCAGGGCATGCGCGGGGTGCCGGCGGCGGGCGATCTTGGCGACGTGCAGCGCGAGCGCACCCATGCGGTCGATGTCGGCGACGATCTGGATGGAGCTGACGATCGCCCGGAGGTCACCGGCCACCGGCGCCTGCAGCGCCAGCAGCACGAAGGCCGCCTCCTCGGCGCGCACGCTCAGGGCGGTGATGTGCTCGTGGTCGGTGATGACCTGCTCGGCGAGCACCAGGTCGGCCTGCAGCAGGGCCTGGGTGGACCGCTCCATCGCAACGCCGGCAAGCCCGCACATCTCGCCGAGGAGGTCCGACAGGTCGGCCAGCTGTTCGTGGTAGGCGGTACGCATGGACGAAAGCCTACGTTCTGCGTCCCCGAGCCGTCATGACGTCGCAGGTGAACGGACGGTGAATGCCGCCCGCCGGTCGACCGTCCGGTCTCAGCCCTCGCAGCTGGTGTCCGCCGCGTTGGTCACCGTGAGATCCTCCGGCAGCTGCGTCGGCTCGCTGCTGGTGCCCTTGACGACCTGTACCTGCACCGGCGAGCCGCTGGGGGAGGGCGCGGCGACCGTGGAGAAGTCCGATCCCAGCACGACGCGGATCTCGTCACCCATGCCGGACACCCGCTCGATCGTGGGGTTGGCGAAGGACGAGGCGACCGTCGCGGCGGCCTCCTCGTTGCCGGCGGAGAAGAACACCGTCGTGTGGTCGAGCGGGCCGGGGTAGTCGTCCGGCTCGACGACGTTGAACCCGTGCGCCTTCAGCTCGCTGGCCGCCGTCGACGCGAGGCCGTCCTCGCCGGTCGAATTCGACACCCGCACCGTCACCGTGCCGGGGTCGGTGGTGACGGCGGCGACCATCTCGCCGTGCGCATCGGGCGCGGCCTGCTCGGCGCTGGGCGGCGCGCCCGGAACCGGTGTGTCGTCGGCGTTGCGCTCCTCGGGCAGCGGGTCGTCGTTGATGATCGCGTCGAACAGCGCGCGCATGTCGTCGGTGCGGGGCACCTCGTTGCCGTACTCGTCGGCGTAGCCCACCGTCGGGACGGTGACGAACGTGATGCGGCCGGCGTTGACGCCCTGCACGGACTGGCCGAGGTCGACGAGATCCTTGGTGTTGATGTTGTCGACGTAGCTGTCGGCGATGAACATGTTGACGACGTTGTTCAGCTTGCTCAGCGAGAAGAACGTGTCCTTGCTGATCAGCGAGCGCAGCAGGGACGACAGGAACAGCTGCTGGCGTTTGATGCGGCCGTAGTCACCGTTGGTCTCGGTGGTCACCTGGCGGGCGCGCACGTACTGCAGTGCGGTGTGCCCGTCGACGATCTGCCGCCCGGCGGTGGGCAGCACGGTGCCCAGCTCGTAGTCCTCGAGCGGCGTGGTGCTGCACACCTCGACGCCGCCGAGTGCGTCCACCATGGTCTGGAAGCCGGCGAAGTCCACGGCCATGAAGCGGTTGACCGACAGGCCGGAGAGCTTCTGGATCACCTTGACCAGGCACTTCGGACCACCGACGGCGTATGCCGAGTTCAGCTTGGTCTCGGTGTACACCTTCTCCATGCCGTACATCGGCGACTCTTCGTCGGTGATCGGGCCGTAGGCGCGGGTCTGCGGATCCCACGGCTCGCACTCCTGCGGCTTGATCGACAGATCGCGGGGGAACGACACCGCGACCACGCGTTTGCGGTTGGCGGGGATGTTCACCAGCATCACCGTGTCCGAGCGGGCGCCGGCGGCGTCGTCGGTGGTGCCCGCTCCCATGTCGCTGTTGGCGCCGAGGCGGGTGTCGGTGCCGACGATGAGGAAGTTCTCGTCACCGAACTGGGCGTTCGGATCGAGGATGTCGCGCGAGTTGGGGTCGAGCGCGGCGACCTTGTTGAGGCTCTGGTTCTTCATCGACTGCCACTGCCAGGCCGCGCCCGTCGAGCCGAGGGCGACGACCGCCACCATGGCCGCTGCGATGCGGCCCGCCACGCGGGCGGATCTGCGGGTGCGGCGGCCGCGGACCGCGGGCAGCACCGTGGTCTCGTCGGTGCGCTCCGGTGTCGCGGCCGGGCGCGGGGTACCGCTGAGCACCGGCAGCTCGTCGGCGTGCGCGGGCAGCGCCGGGAAGACGTCGGTCTCCGGGTCCCCCACGGGCGCAGCGGCGATGGGCCACGCCGAGAACGGCGGCACCGGGGTGCGCTCGGGCTCGGGTGTCGGTTCCGGTTCGGGCGCCGCGTCGGTCTCGTGCTCGTCGCGGCTGCGGTGCCGGGCGCGCTCGGCACGGGATCCCGGGCCGGCGGTGCCGGCGAGCTTGGCGATCAGATCGGCGACGGTGACGCCGTCGGTGTGGTTGCCCGCCGGCGCGTCATCGATTGCGGAGTCATCGACAGCGGCGTCACCGACAGCGGAGTCGCCGACGGCGGAATCGTCTGATGCGTCATTCGTGCGGTCGTCGGGGCCCGTTGATCGGGCGGCACTGAAGCGATCCGAGGTCGATCCGCGCTCCCACGGCGCGGCGCCTCGCGCTCGGCGCGGGGATCGGGTAAGCCATTGGTTGTCGTCGCCGGACGAGTCCGAGCGCCGACGGCCAGGAGTGGCGTCGTCACCGTCACTCATGTCCTGATGGCCTCCGACTTCGCCCGTGGGCGCACATTTCGTTGCTTACGTGTTGCTAGTCCTTCTAGCAGCACGGCGGGGGCTCCGCCAACTGGAGCCGATCGCGACCGTTCGTCGCACGAATCCTCATCGTATCGAGACATCCTGAGTCTGAGCCAGTCAGCTGATGTGTCGGTGCTGTCTCGAACGCGTCTCGGCGTCGCGACGACGGTCCGCTCAGCCGCCCGAATTCATGACGTCGGCCGCGGCGGGGACCGTGCAGTCGTCGGGGTCGTCGAGCCAGCCCTCGGGTAGTGCCACCGAACCCGCCGACCCCTGCCGCCCGCGCGGGCCCTCGGCCGCTCGCGGAAACGGCACGTCCGAATCGAGCCGGGCCAGCAGGTCGTCGAGTTCGGCGAGCGTCTTCACCAGGGCCAGCGCCCGGCGCAGGTCGGCCCCGGCGGGGAAGCCGTGCAGGTACCAGGCGACGTGCTTGCGGATGTCCCGCATGCCCTTGTCCTCGCCGAAGTGCGCGGCGAGCAGCTCGCCGTGTCGACGGATGATGCGGGCCACCTCGCCCAGCGTCGGCGGGGTCTTGACCGGACGTCCGCCGAAGGCGGCGGACAGTTCGGCGAACAGCCAAGGCCTGCCCAGGCAGCCGCGGCCGATGACGACGCCGTCGCAGCCCGTGACGGCCATCATCCGCAGGGCGTCGTCGGCGTCGAAGATGTCGCCGTTGCCGAGCACGGGCACCGAGGTGACGTGGTCCTTGAGGGCGGCGATCTGGCTCCAGTCGGCCGTGCCGGAGTACCGCTGCGAGGCAGTGCGCGCGTGCAGCGCGACGGCGGCGGCACCCTCGGCCGCGGCGATGCGGCCGGCGTCGAGGTGGGTGTGGTGGTCGTCGTCGATGCCGACGCGGAACTTGACCGTGACGGGAACGTCGGTGCCCTCGGTGGCGCGCACGGCCGCGGCGACGATCTGGCCGAAGAGCGCGCGCTTGTACGGCAGCGCCGCTCCGCCGCCGCGCCGGGTCACCTTCGGGACCGGGCAGCCGAAGTTCATGTCGATGTGGTCGGCGAAATCCTCGTCGACGATCATCTTGGCCGCCGCGTAGGTGTTGGCCGGGTCGACGGTGTAGAGCTGCAGTGACCGCGGCGACTCCTCGGGCGCGAACGTCGTCATGTGCATGGTGACCGGGTGGCGCTCGACGAGCGCGCGGGCGGTGACCATCTCGCAGACGTAGAGGCCGCTGACCGTGCCCTCGCGGGCGAGTTCGAGTTCCCGGCACAGCGTGCGGAACGCGACGTTCGTGACGCCGGCCATCGGCGCCAGGACGACGGGGCTGCGCAACGCGATCGGCCCGATCTGCAGGGCAGACCGGGCCGTCGGCGCGCTCGGCGCGAGGGTCATCCCGCGGCCGAGGAGGAGACCAGCAGGTTCTTGCGGGCCTTCTTCTCGGCGACCTGGCGCTCGCGCTCGAGGCGGCGTTCCTTGGCCACCTCGAACTTCACGCAGGCCTCCTCGAGTTCCTCGACCAGCGCGCCGAGGTCGTCACGCAGCCGCGCGGCCTCGCCGGTGAAGTCCTCGCGCTCGAAGATGCGCCACTTCTTGAGCACCGGCATCACGACGTCGTCGAGGTGGATGCGCGGGTCGTAGACGCCGCCGACGGCGATGATTACGGCCTTGCGGCGGAACTCGGGCACGGTGAACCCGGGCATCTTGAAGTTGCGCAGCACCCGGTGCAGCGAGTGCATCGCCTGGTTGGGGGCGATGTCGATGCCGGCGGCCGAGATGTCCCGGTAGAAGATCATGTGCAGGTTCTCGTCGGCGGAGATGCGGCCGAGCAGCTGATCGGCGACCGACTCGTTGCAGGCCTTGCCGGTGTTGCGGTGCGAGACGCGGGTCGCCAGCTCCTGGAACGTCACGTAGATGACGGAGTCGAAGAGGCTTTCGGCGAACAGGTCGCCCTGCTGGTTCTGGCCGGGGGAGAAGCCGCGGGTGACCTGCTCGAGCCGCACCGTCTCCAGCTCGACGGGGTCGATCGCACGGGTCACCAGCAGGTAGTCGCGCAGCGCGATGCCGTGGCGGTTCTCCTCGGCGGTCCACCGGTTGACCCACCAGCCCCACGGCCCGTCCATCGTGAAGTTCATGGCGATCTCGCGGTGGTAGGAGGGCAGGTTGTCCTCGGTGAGGAGGTTCTGCACCATCGCGGTCTGCGCCACCTCGGAGAGCTTGGACTCCTCGGGGCTCCACTCCTTGCCGCCCAGCGCATAGAAGTTCTTGCCGTCCGACCACGGGATGTAGTCGTGCGGGTTCCAGTCCTTGCGCATGCGCAGGTGCCGGTTGATGTTCTCCTCGACGACCGGCTCCAGCTCGCGCAGCAGCTGGATGTCCGGCCGTTCGTTGCGCTGATCCGACATCGGGCCTCCGATTTATCTGTACCTGGTGGTTGCACTCAGAATATCTGTGTACCTCGGTGACATTCAAGTTCCGTGATCCGAGTGTGACGGGTGTTGCACGACGGACTCCGTACCGACACGCGGCGCGGTACGATCCGTGATTGACAGGGTTCGTCCAGCAAAACCCCAGCCCCGACGGGCTCGACGAAAGGCCGCAGGCGACGTGAAGAAGACCATGGTGCTCGGTGTCGGCGCGTGCGGGATCGCGGCCGCGACCCTCGGTTTGCTGGGTGCGGGCGTCGCCAACGCCGAGGACGCCGTCGTCGGCCAGACCTTCGCCGACGCCAAGGCGGCACTGAGTCAGCGTGGGATGTCCGCGCAGGTCGCCACCACGGTTGGCGACCGCAAGAACTGGGACGAGTGCATCGTCAGCAGCGCCACCCCGGCGTCCGGCCTCGACGGCTTCGGCGGCCAGAGCGGCGGCGTCATGAAGGTCAACCTCAATTGCTACGCAAAGTACGGAACCGCGCTGTGGCCCGGTTACTCGCTGCAGAGCCCCACCGGTCGCAAGATGTGGGAAGCCGACATGGCAGCAAAGGAGCAGCGCGAGGCCCAGGCCCGGGCGGCGCAGGAGCAGGCCGAGGCCGCCGAACTCGAGGGCAACGGCTGACGCCCGCCGCATTCGCCGACCGGTCGTCGGCCGCGGGCTGAACGTCCCGTGAACACCTGCTGTGAACCCCCTGAGCTGCCCTCGAACTAGTCGTGCACACCGAGACGGGCAGCGGTACTATCCCCGTCTCGGGCAAGGCTGTTTCGACCATGGATAGGGCTCTCGTGAACAAGCTCATCGTCATTGGCTCCGGCGCTGCGTGCGCGTTCGCCGTCTCGGCGTTCCTCGGCACCGGCATCGCCGCGGCCGACGACTACGCCGGGCAGACCTATGCCGACGCGTCGTCGGCGGCCAGCGACGCCGGCCAGACCGTCGTCGTGGCCGCGCGGGTCGGCGACAAGGTGAGCCAGGACGACTGCGTCGTGACCCGTTCTCAATCGGCACCCTTCACCAGCGCCATCGACGGGGCGGCTACCGAGAACACCGTGCAGTTCTACTTGAACTGCAACGGCGGCGTCGCGTCGGCGACCACGCCGGGTCCCTCGCTCGCCAGCCCCGAGGGCCGCGAGGCCAAGGCCGCCCAGGAAGAGGCCGCCGCTCAGCAGCAGCAGGAACTCGAGGCCGTCAGCACGCCCGACGAGTAGCCGTCGCGCGGTTCGGGCCGCGTAGTGAAGACCGCGTAGGTCAGGCCGTTGCCGCCCGGCTGAGCAGCATCTCGACGCAGTAGTCGATGAACTGTTCGCGGGTGGCGTCCAGCCGTCCGTTCAAGTAGGCGGTGAACAGCGCCGTCAAGGCGCCGATGAGACCGGTGGCCGCCATCGCCTGGACGGCCGGATCGGTGATGCGGGTCAGCTTGTGCTGAAGCAGGTCGATGAACGACGGCATCCACGCGGCGCCGGAGCGCGCGAGCACCGGTTCGCGCTGCGGCGCGATCAGGAGCACCCGGCCGCGCGCGGGGTCGTCGACCATCAGCGTCACGAACCGCTCGACGGCGTCCCGCGGCGTGGCCGACGACGTCAGGGCCGACATCGCGGTGCTGCACACGTGGTCGTACACGGCGCCGACGAACTCGTCACGATCGCCGAAGCTCTCGTAGAAGTAACGCTCGGTCAGTCCGGCCGCCCGGCAGGCGGCGCGCACGGTCAGCGCCGGACCGCCGGCGTCTCCGAGGAGATCCACGCCCGCGGCAATCAGCTTGTCGCGGCGCAGCACCTGCCGATCGCGCAGGGGAACGCCCGACCACTGACTTCGCCGTTGACCGGACGTCACATCCCTCCTAGGCTCGGGTGACAACGCATGTAGTCAAAGTCGCGCCCGACGGGCAGGAGATCATCACCAGTGACACAAGATACGTCCCCGGACTGCCCCGTCACCAGCGATGCCGCCCTCGCGGTCGGCTGCCCCGTCGCACCCGGCGGGTACGACGCGCCGCCCGCGCCGCTCGGCCCCGATTCACTCACCTGGAAGTACTTCGGTGACTGGCGCGGGATGCTGCAGGGACCGTGGGCGGGCTCGATGCAGAACATGCACCCGCAACTCGGAGCGGCCGTCGAGGAGCACTCGACGTTCTTCCGCGAGCGTTGGCAGCGGCTGCTGCGGTCGCTCTACCCGATCGGCGGCGTCGTCTTCGACACCGACCGCGCGCCGCGCACCGGCGCCCAGGTCCGCGACTACCACGTCGACATCAAGGGCGTCGACGCGCAGGGCCGCCGCTACCACGCGCTGAACCCCGACGTCTTCTACTGGGCGCACGCGACGTTCTTCGTCGGCACGCTGATCGTCGCCGAGCGCTTCTGCGGCGGCATCACCGAGGACGAGAAGCGCCAGCTCTTCGCCGAGCACAAGACCTGGTACGCGATGTACGGCACCAGCACGCGGCCGGTACCGCAGACCTGGGAGGACTTCCAGGCCTACTGGGACCACATGTGCCGTCACGTCCTGGAGAACAATTACGCCGCGCGCGCCGTGCTCGACCTGCACGCCCTGCCGAAGCCGCCGTTCGCCGGAGCGCTGCCGGACTGGGTGTGGGCTTTGCAGCGTCCGCTGCTGGCACGCTTCTTCGTGTGGTTCACCGTGGGGCTGTACGACCCGCCCGTGCGGGAGCTGATGGGCTACGGCTGGTCGGACCGCGACGAGTGGGTCCACCGCCGGCTCGGCCGTCTCGTCGGTGCGGTGTTCAGCGTGCTGCCTCAACGGGCACGCATGCATCCGCGCGCCCGCGCCGGCTGGGATCGGGTGACCGGCCGCGCCGGCGCCGACGCGGCGCTGCCGGAGACGCCGGCCCGCAACCTGCCGCCGGTCGAGGAGCGTGGAAACCCCATGCACTACTGCCCCCACGTCTGAGCGACTGCCCCCAAGGCCCAGAGCGACTGCCCCCACGTCTGACCGTGGGCGCACCGTCTAGCCTGTGACGGATGGCGGACCCGGAACTGCTCGGGGGGCGATACCAGCTCCGCGGCCTGCTCGGCACCGGGGGCATGGCCGAGGTGCACGCCGGCTGGGACGTGCGGCTCAACCGTCCGGTCGCGGTCAAACTCCTGCACCGCACCCTGCTCGCCGACCGTGACTCCCGGGCACGGTTCGCGTTTGAGGCCCAGGCGGCCGCGGCGCTGAGCCACCCGAACATCGTCGTCGTGCACGACAGTGGCGAGCACCCCGGGCCCGGCGGGGTCCCGTACCTCGTGATGGAGCAGCTGCCCGGCACGTCGCTGGCCGAGGTCATCGCCCGCGGCCCCCTGCAGGTCGACCGCGTGCGTGCGGTGCTCGGCGACGTGCTGGCCGGTCTGAGCGCCGCGCACGCCGCCGGCATCCTGCACCGCGACGTCAAGCCCTCCAACGTGTTGTTCGGCCCGACCGGCGAGGCGAAGCTCGCCGACTTCGGCATCGCCAAGTCGACCGCGCGCGATCTGACCCAGGTCGGTCAGGTGATCGGCACGCTGGCGTATCTGAGCCCCGAACGGATCGCCGGAGCGCCCGCCACGCCGGCCGACGACCTGTACGCCGTCGGCGTCATGAGCTACGAGGCGCTGACCGGCAGGACGCCGACTCGACCGGTCGTGCCGCTGTCGGTCGCCCGACCCGACGTCGACCCCGTCCTCGCCGGGGTGATCGAGCGGGCGATGGCTCCGGACCCGGCCGTGCGGTTCGCCTCGGCCGCCGCGATGCGCGACGCCCTCCGCGCGGTGCGCCCGCCCACCCGGGTGCTCGGCGCCCCACCCGTCGGACCGCTTCCGCTGACCGGAGCCGTCCCGCCGCCGCCACCGCCGAGCCAACGACGGCGACTGCTGATCGTCGCCGCGGCGGCGCTCGCGGTGCTGCTCGCACTCGTCCTCGCCATCGCCGAGGCCATGACGTCGGATGGGGGCGGCGGGGGCACCCCCACGCCGACGACGTCGTCGACCACCACCACGACTCCGATCACCACGACGACGACCACGACGACGACCACGACGACGACCACCACGACGACGCAGCCGTTCCAGCCGCCGCCACCGCCGCGCGAACGGCCCGGGCGCGGCAACGAGGGGAAGCCGGACAAGCCCCGCAAGGGCGACGACGGGTGATGGCCACGACGGGTGATGGATAGGTGGTGCCCCCACCAGGGCTCGAACCTGGGACCTGCGGATTAAAAGTCCGTAGCTCTACCGACTGAGCTATAGGGGCGCGATGAAACAGGATACTGGCACACCCGGTTTGGGGATCTGGGTGTCCGTCACCTAAGCTATCGAAGCTCCCACCGCGACGCGGCGGGGGCAACCCCGAAGAGATTCGGCTTGGCCCCCTTCGTTTAGCGGCCTAGGACGCCGCCCTTTCAAGGCGGTAGCGCGGGTTCGAATCCCGTAGGGGGTACGGTGCGACGGCGGAGACGCCGGAGCGCAGCAGTAACGCAGGAAGAGCAAGGCCCTGTGGCGCAGTTGGTTAGCGCGCCGCCCTGTCACGGCGGAGGTCGCGGGTTCGAGTCCCGTCAGGGTCGCCATCATTGGCGAGGCACTTCGGTGTTGGGTGCCTTCCGGCCAGGTAGCTCAGTTGGTACGAGCGTCCGCCTGAAAAGCGGAAGGTCGCCGGTTCGATCCCGGCCCTGGCCACCTCGATCGCAGACGCGAAAACTCCCCGACCGGTAGGCCGGGGAGTCCACGCAGTCACGTCACTCGGCGCCGTTGCGCTCCGCCTGACGCTTCTCCTTCTCGGCGTCCGCCAGGTCCTCGACCTTGTTGGCCTCGACGCGCTTCTCGACGGCCTCGGTCTGCTTCTCCCGGGCCTCGTCGCGCTTGGCCTCGGCCGCCGCGGTCGCGGCCTTCTCCTGGGCCCGGATGGTCGACTGCTCGGCACGCCGGGCACTCTCCGCGGTCTGGATCCGCTTCTCGGCCTGCTCGTCGGCGCGCTGCTTCGCGGCGGCCGTGCGCTTCGCCGCCGACGTGGCCGCGGCCTGCTTTCGCTCGGTGGCGTCCGAGCGGGCCTGCGCCACGTTGCGGGCGCGGTCCTCGCGGGCGTCCTCCATCTCCTCCAGCGCGCTGTCGCGCACTGTCTCGAGACGCTGATCGGCCTGGCGGCGTTCTGCCTCGGCCTGCGCGTCGAGTTCGGCGGCGCGGGCCAGCGTGTCGCTGCGCTCGGCGAGTGCCGAGCCACGCGCCGCGAGGTCCGCATCGCCGAGCGCGGTGCCGATGGTCGCGTCGAGCGTGCCGAACGACCGCTCGTAGATGAGCCGCGCCGGCGCCTCGCTGTCCCAGCGGGACACGACGCGGTCCTCGATCAACTGCAGGGGCAACCGCGCGATCGAATACTGGAAGCGCAGGACGGCAAACGGAATGTCGGTGATCTTCATCGATTCTCCTCCGGTGGTGCCCCGGTCAGGGCAGGTCTTCCTGGTCGGTCAGGGCATCGGCCTCGCGGCGCAGCCGCTGGGCCTCGACGTGCGGTTCGGCGGCATCGCGGGCGGCCAGCTGGTGCTCCTCGGTTGCCTCCTCGACGACGTCGGCGGCCGTCGCGAGCCGGTTGCGCTCCTCGGCCTCGGCCCGGGCGGCTTGGCGCTGCGCGTCGGTCTCGGCCTGCGCCTTCTGGGCGGCGGCGTCACGCTGGCCGGCGGCCTCCGCCGCCTGCTTCTGCTCGAGGCTCTCCGCGCGGGCCTGGCCCTTGATGGCGGACGTCTCGGCGTCGACCTGGCGCCGCTCGGCGAACGACTCGGCCTGCGCTTCGGCGGCCTGTTCACGCGCCTGCTCGGCCTCGGCCTGGGCGACGGCCTCGGCGCTGTTCGCCTCCCGGCGCTGCTTGGCCTGCTCCTGCTCCAGCTGGCCCTCGGCGGTCAGGGAGTCGTTGCCGGTCACGGCGCCCGCGACCTCCTTGGCCTTGCCCTTCACGGTGTCGAGGAGACCCTTGCGGGCCTCGCCGGCGGTGCTGTCGTCGGTCATGAAGCTCCTCCCTCGGTGGTGGGTGACGGTGTTGCTGGGAGTCTTCCTCCGTGCGGGGCGATGAAACCCGTTGTGATCTGCGACACGGTCGGCCCCGCGCGGGCGGAGCGCGTAGGGCGGGACGCCGACCGGCCAAGGAGTACGGTCGTCCCATGATTCGGCCTGCGCAGACCGCGCGCAGCGAGCGCACGCGCGAAGCACTGCGGCAGGCCGCGCTCGTCCGGTTCCTCGGCCAGGGCGTCGAGGAGACGTCCGCCGAGCAGATCGCCGCCGACGCCGGGGTGTCGCTGCGCACCTTCTACCGGCACTTCTCGTCCAAGCACGACCTGCTGTTCGCCGACTACGACGCCGGTCTGCAGTGGTTCCGCGCCGCGCTCGCCGAGCAGTCGGGCGAGCAGACGCTCATCGATTCCGTGCATGCCGCGGTGATGGCCGCCCCGTACGACGTCGACGCCGTCGCGAAGATCGCCGAGCTGCGTGCCCGGGAACTCGACGCCGGCCGAATCGTCCGCCACGTCCGCCAGGTCGAGGCGGACTTCGCCGAGGCCGTCGAGGAATACCTCGCCCGCACGGGTGGCGCGGGCCGTCCGGGTACCGACGAACGGCTGCGTCTGACGGTGACGGCGCGCTGCGTCGCCGCCGCGGTGTTCGGCGCAATGGAGGTGTGGATGCTCGACCCGGACCGGTCACTGCCGGAATTGGCTCGGCTGACCCGGACGGCGCTCGAGGCGGTGGCGGCGGGGCTGGACCCGGCCGCCTGAGGCAGTTTCGTCAATATTGACAAAACTAGGGTGCGGTGCCAGATTCGTCGCATGACGGACTTCGACGCGATCGTGGTCGGCGCCGGACACAACGGACTCACCGCCGCGACGCTGCTGCAGCGAGCCGGGGTGCGCACGCTGTGCCTTGACGCCCAGCGCTACGCCGGCGGCATGGCCTCCACGGTCGAACTCTTCGACGGCTACCGGTTCGAGATCGCCGGTTCGGTGCAGATTCCGACGTCGGCCCGGGTCAGCCGTGACCTCGGCCTGGACCGGCTACCGACGGTGGACCTCGACGTGATGTCGGTGTCGCTGCGCGGCGTCGGTGACGAACCCTTCGTCTACTACACCGATCCCGCGCGGCTGCTGGCTCACGTCGACGAGGTGCACGGTGCCGACGCGATGATCGGCATGGCCGGGCTGCTCGCGTGGTGTCAGGCCCCGACCCGGGCGCTCGGACGGTTCGACGCGGAGCAGCCGCCGAAGACGATCGACGAGATGTACGCCTGCGCGACGAATGAATTCGAGCGTTCGACGATCACCGACATGCTGTTCGGTTCGGTGACCGACGTCCTCGACCGCTACTTCCCGGACCGGGAGAAGTACGGCGCGCTGCGCGGCATGCTGGCCCTGCTGGCGGTCAACACCACCTACCGCGGCCCTGAGACGCCGGGCACCGCGGCCGCACTCGCCTACGGGTTCGCGGTGCCCGATGAGAACGCGCTGCTGGTGAAGAAGCTCCGTGGCGGCATCGGCGCGCTCACCGCACACCTTCGGAACGAATTCGTCACCGCAGGGGGCGAACTGCGGCTACGCAGCCGCGTCGAGGACATCCTCGTCACGGACGGCCGCGTCACCGGTGTCCGGCTGCGCGACGGCTGCACGGTGTCGGCGCCCACGGTGGTCTCGGCCGTGGCGCCCGATCTGACGGTCACCACACTGCTCGACGCCGGGGCGCTCCCGACCGACGTGCGGGACCGCTACACGCGGGTCGACCACCGCGGCAGTTACCTGCAGATGCACTTCGCGCTCGACGGGATCCCCACCTTCGCCGATCCCTACGGCATGCTCAACGACCCTGCGCTGCAGTCGAACATCGGCATCTTCAGCACCCCCGAGGAGCTGCAACGGCAGTGGGAGGACTGCCGCCGCGGCATCGTCCCCGCCGACCCCGCCATCGCGTTGCAGATCCCCTCGGTACACGATCGGAACCTCGCGCCGCCGGGACGACATGCAGCGTCGGCATTCTCGCTGTGGTTCCCCGTCGAGGCCGGCGAGGCGAGCTATGGCGACATGAAGGTCGAAATGGGCCGCCGGGTGATCGAGAAGATCACCCGCCTCGCACCGGACTTCGCCTCGAAGATCGTCCGCCACACCACGTTCACGCCCCGGCACATGGGCACGATGTTCGGTGCGCCGGGCGGCGACTACTGCCACGGACTGATCCACCCAGACCAGATCGGTCAGCATCGGCCCGGACCGCGCGGCTACGTCGATCAACCACTGCCGGTGGCCGGGCTGTACCTCGGCAGCGCCGGATGTCACGGCGGGCCGGGCATCACCTTCGTGCCGGGATACAACGCCGCGAAAGCCGTGCTGGCCGACCACTAATCGTTGGCCGGGCCCTCCTGGGTCGCACCGCCCTCGTCGCTCCAGTCGGACCTGCCCTCGGCGCCCTCGGCGGGGTCGCTCAGCACGTCCTCGCGGCCCTCGGGGCCGGCGTCGGAGTCGGTGGTCTTCGGATCGGGGGACGAATCGGACGGAGCATCAGACGACGTCATCGCTCCGACATACCCGCCCGCGCGGACGGTCAACCCGCTAGCCGGCGCGGTCGGGTTCGGACACCGTGAGGATCGCCTCGGCGACGTAGGGTTCGCGCTCGAGTCGGTGCTCGAGGTCGCGCAGGCTCTTCGCGATGGACGACTCCACGGCATCGCCGACGAGGTCCACGCTGGCGATGACGAGCACCCGCTTCGGGCCGATGAACTCCGGGCGGAGGAACCGCACCTCGGCCACCTCGGGGTAGGCGGCCAGCTTGTCGACGAGTCCCTGCTTGATGCGCGGTGACCCGGGCTCACCGGTGAGGAACTGGATGTTGCGGCTGATCAACACCACCGCCACCACGCCCAGCAGGACGCCGACGAGGATCGAGCCGATGCCGTCCCACACCACCGAGCCGGTCAATTCGTGCAACAGGATGCCGAGGAACGCGATCACGATGCCGATCAGCGCGGCGCTGTCCTCGGCGAACACCGCGCGCACGGTCGGATCCGAGGTGCGCATCGCGTAGTCGAGGAGGTCGCTGTCCAACTTCGTTGCCTCGCGGCGCAACTGGCGCGTGGCCTGAGCCAAGGACGTGCCCTCCAGGACGAACGCAACGGCCAGCACGACGTAGGCCAGCAGATAGTTCTCGGCGCCCTCGGATCCGTGCAGCAGCTCGGTCACGCCGCGCCACAGCGACACCGCGGCGCCGACCACGAACAACCCGACCGCCGCGAGGAGCGACCATACGTAGGCCTCGCGGCCGTAGCCCAGAGGCCGCCGTTCGTCGGCCGCGCGCTGCCCGCGCCGGTTGGCGATCAGCAGGAATATCTCGTTGCCGGTGTCGGCCCAGGAGTGTGCCGCCTCGGCGCTCATCGACGCCGATCCCGACACCGCGGCGGCGACGGTCTTCGCGATGGCGATCGCCAGATTCGCCGCGAAGGCGACCACGACGGTGAGCGTGCTCTCGCCTTGCGGTTTCACCACGGGCGGACCCCCAGAAGGTCTAGTCGGAGCGGTGACGCAACTGCGTCATCCAGTCACCCGGTACCCGGCTGCGGGGCCCCGGAACCGGCTGATCCTCGGGATGGCTGTCCGGCGCCGCGAGTTCCGGGCCCTCGTAGTAGGCGTCGGCCGAGTAGTCCCAGAACCAGTCCTCACCGGGTTCGAACGACTGGATGACGGGATGGCCCGTGCTGCGCCAGTGCGCGGCCGCGTGCCGGGCCAGCGAGTCGTCGCAGCAGCCGACGTGCCCGCACGCCGCGCACCGCCGCAGGTGCACCCACCAGCCGCCGGCCGCGTCGCACTCGACGCATCCGGCACCGCTCGGCGGGACGGTGGGATCGACGGCGTCGCTCATGCGCAGCAGCCTAACCGCGGCCGGGCGCCACGCACCCGCAACCGTTTGGCTCACCGGAATGCGATCAGGATGAGCAAAACCGGCGACGGCATCGATACCTGCACTTTTTGGCTTTGACGTGCGGCGGACCGGTGACGCTCCCTTTGACGGCTAACCGGAGCTTGCCTAGCGTCCCGCCGTACCCCGACGACGATGGGATGGTTCGTGACGACCACCTGGACCAGACCGGCAGTGGCCGTCGGCGACTTCGTGGTCCTGGCGGGCGAGACGTTCGGCGCGCTGTTCCGCCGTCCGTTCGCCTGGCGCGAACTGCTCGAGCAGATCTGGTTCGTGGCGCGGGTGTCCATCGTCCCGACGCTGGTGCTGTCCATCCCCTACACGGTGCTGATCGTCTTCACGCTGAACATCGTCCTCATCGAGGTGGGCGCCGGCGACCTGTCCGGTGCCGGGGCGGCGCTGGCCTCGGTCACCCAAGTCGGACCGGTCGTCACCGCCATCGTGGTGTCCGGCGCGGCCGCGACCGCGATGTGCGCCGACCTCGGCGCCCGCACCATCCGCGAGGAGATCGACGCGCTGAAGGTCATCGGCGTCGATCCGGTACAGGCGCTCGTGGTTCCACGGGTGATCGCCGCGACGTTCGTCGCGCTGATGTTGTACTCGGTGGTCGCGGTCGTCGGGCTGGCGGGCAGCTACTTCTTCGTCGTCTACGTCCAGGACGTCACCCCGGGCGCGTTCGTGTTCGGACTCACCTTGCTCACCGGTCTGCCGCAGGTGGTCGTCTCCCTGGTGAAGGCACTGCTGTTCGGCCTCTCCGCGGGGCTGATCGCCTGCTACAAGGGCCTCTCCGTGGGTGGCGGCCCGACCGCCGTCGGCAACGCGGTCAACGAGACCGTCGTATTCGCTTTCATGGCACTGTTCCTCATCAACATCCTGGCGACCGCGTTCGGCGTGAAGGTGGCGCCGTGACAGGGGAACTCGCGACCCGATCGACGATGCGGAGCGACGCCGTCGAGGCCACCCGACGCTTCGGGACGCAGACCGCCTTCTACGGCCAGGCGCTCGGCGCGACGCCGGATGCCGTCCGGCGCTACCCGGGCGAGGTGCTGCGCTTGATCGCCACCATGGGGCTGGGTACCGGTGCGCTGGCCGTCATCGGCGGAACCGTCGTCATCGTCGGCTTCCTCACCCTGTCCACCGGCGCGCTCATCGCGGTGCAGGGGTACAACACGTTGTCCAACGTCGGCATCGAGGCGCTGACCGGGTTTCTGGGCGCGTTCCTCAACGTCCGGTTCATCGCTCCTGCCACTGCCGGCGTGGCCCTGGCCGCGACCATCGGTGCCGGCGCCACCGCACAACTGGGCGCCATGCGCATCAACGAGGAAATCGACGCGCTGGAGGTGATGGGCATCCGCGCCGTCACCTACCTCGCCTCGACCCGGATCGTGGCCGGCGTGATCGCCGTCATCCCGATCTACACGGTCGCGGTCCTGATGTCCTTCCTCGCCACGCGCTTCGGAACGACGATCGTCTACGGCCAGTCGCGCGGCGTGTACGACCACTACTTCTCGACGTTCCTGCAGCCGACCGACCTGCTGTGGTCGTTCGCCGAAGCGCTGGCGATGGCCGCGGCGGTGATGGCGGTGCACACCTACTACGGGTTCACCGCCACCGGCGGGCCCGCCGGAGTGGGGGAGGCGGTCGGCAAGGCCGTGCGCACGTCGATCACCGCGGGTGTCTTCATCCTGCTCACCATCACGCTGTCGGTCTACGGACAGTCCGGCAACTTCCACCTCTCCGGATGACGCAGTGACGCCCGAGAACTCGCCGCGCCGCAGCGGCATCGACCCCATCTGGTACGCGCCGGTGCTCGTCGTCGTCGTCATCGCACTCGTCGCGGTGACCGCCCTGCTGTTCACCGGCAGTCTGCGGCCCACGGTGCCGCTCACCCTGGTGTCCGACCGGTCGGGCCTGGTCATGGAGAACGGCGCGAAGGTGAAGCTGCGCGGCGTGCAGATCGGCGAGGTCGCCTCGATCGGCGCCGACGCCACGCACGCGGACGCCTACTCCAAACTGCGCCTGAAGATCGACCGCGCCGCGTTCGGCGACATCCCCGCCGACGTGCGCGCGGAGATCAAGGCCAGCACCGCCTTCGGTGCCAAGTACGTCGAACTCACCGCGCCGCAGAGCAGCGGGCCGTTCCGGCCCATCGCGCCCGGCGCGGTACTGCAGAGCCGCAACGTCACCGTCGAGGTCAACACGGTGTTCGAGAACCTGCAGTCGGTGGTGCGGGCCGTCGACCCGGCGAAACTGAACTCGGTGCTGTCGGCCTTCGCCGAGGCGCTGCGCGGCAAGGGCGAGACCATCGGACACGCCATCACCGACGCCAATCGCGTCCTGCTGGCCGTCAACCCGAGAATGTCGACCGTGCAACGGGACTGGCAGCTGTTCGGTCAGACCGTCGACGCCTACTCGTCCGCCGCGCAGGACCTGCTGTCCACCTTCGACGCGTTCACGACCACGAGCGCGACGATTACCGACCATCAAGCCGCGCTGTCCGGTGCGCTGCTGTCGGCGGTCGGATTCTCCCAGTCGGGCATCAACGTCGTCGGTGGCAACCAACCGAACCTGGTCCGATCGCTCGACCTCCTGGAGCCGACCACCGGCCTGCTGGACGCCTACTCGCCGACCTACACCTGCCTGTTCCAGGGTGCTCAATGGTTCCTCGACAACGGCGGCCGAGATGCGCTGGGCGGCAACGGCAAATCGGTGATCATGGACGCGGCGCTGCTGATGGGTGACGATCCCTACCGCTATCCCGACAACCTTCCGGTCGTCAACGCCCGCGGCGGTCCCGGGGGCCGGCCGAGCTGTGGATCGCTGCCCGACGTCAGCAAGAACTTCCCGGTCAAGTACCTGGTCACCGACACCGGCTTCGGCACCGGGCTGGATCTGCGGCCGAACCCGGGCATCGGCTTCCCCGGTCTGGCCAACTACTTCCCGGTGACCAAGGCGGTGCCGGAACCGCCCCGGATCCGCTACCCCGGGGGTCCGGCGCCCGGCCCGGCGCCCCCGTATCCCGGCGCACCGCCCTACGGCGCGCCCGTCGCATCACCCGCACCAGGGGAGGGGCCATGAGGAAGAAGGGGACGCTGCGCGCGATCGCCCGCGTCGCGCTGTTCACCGGAATGTGCTTCGTCTTCATGTTCGCGCTGGTGACGGTGTTCGGACAGTTCCGCTTCGACACGACGAACGGCTACCGTGCCGAGTTCGCCAACGTGTCCGGTCTCAAAGGCGGCAACTTCGTGCGCATCGCCGGGGTCGAGGTCGGCAAGGTGACGTCGATGTCGCTCAACCGCGACGGCACCGTGTCGCTCGAGTTCGACGTCGACCGGTCCATCACCCTGACCGAGGGCACCCGTGCCGTCGTGCGCTACGAGAACCTGATCGGCGACCGGTACCTCGCCCTCGAGGAAGGCGCCGCGTCGGGACGGAAACTGCAACCAGGACAGACCATTCCGTTGGCCCGCACGGCGCCCGCCCTGGACGTGGACGTCCTCATCGGCGGTTTCCGTCCGCTCTTTCGGGCGCTCGACCCCGACCAGGTGAACGCGCTGTCGGGTCAACTGCTGCAGGTGTTCCAGGGGCAGGGCGGCACCATCGCCTCGGTGCTGTCGCAGACGTCGGCACTCACCTCCACGCTGGCCGGGCGCGACCAGTTGATCGGCGAGGTCATCACCAACCTGAACACGGTGCTGGACACCTTCGCCCGGCGCGACGGCGAGTTCGCCGAGGGGCTGGACCAGCTCAGCAGCCTCGTCCAGGGGCTCTCGGACCGCAAGTCGGACATCGCCACCGGGACCGCCTACATCGACGCGGCCGCGGGATCGGTGGCCGACCTACTCGCCGACGCCCGGGAACCCATCAAGGAGGCGGTCACCCAGACCGACCGGTTCGCCGGCCAGATCGAGGCCGACCACCAGTACGTCGACGACCTCGTGCGGACCCTCCCCGACGCCTATCAGGTGCTCGCCCGGCAGGGCCTCTACGGCGACTACTTCGGCTTCTATCTGTGCGACGCCGTGCTCAAGGTCAACGGCAAGGGCGGACAACCCGTGTTCGTCAAGGTGGCGGGCCAACCGACGGGACGGTGCACACCCAAGTGAAGCGACCCACGTTCACGCCGCTCGCCGAACGCAACCGGTTGGCCGTCGGTGCCGTCGGCATCGTCATCGTCATCGCGATCGTCGTCGCATCCTTCTCCTACGACGAAATCCCCGTCATCAAGGGGACCTCCGACCATTCGGCCTACTTCGCCGACGCGGGTGGCATCAAGAGCGGCAGCGACGTCCGTGTGTCCGGGATGTCGGTCGGACGGGTGGAGAGCACGACGCTCGAGGGGACCAAGGTACGCGTCGACTTCACCGTCGACGACGACGTCGCCCTCGGCGACCGCACCGAGGCAGCCATCAAGACCGAGACCGTGCTGGGCACCAAGATGCTCGAACTCACCGCACGCGGCGATGGTGAACTCGACGGCACCATCCCGCTCGAGCGCACCACGTCGCCGTACGACCTGCCCAGCGCGCTGGGCGATCTCACCACCACCATCAGCGGGCTGGACACCCATCAACTGTCCTCGGCGCTGACGACGCTGGCCGACACGTTCCGCGACACGCCACCGGAACTGAAGCCGGCGCTCGACGGGGTGGCCCGCTTCTCCGACACCCTCAACGCACGCGACGCGCAGCTGCGCCACCTGCTGGCCGACGCCAACCAGGTGACCGGCGTCCTCGCCAAGCGCAGCGACCAGATCGCCGCGCTGGTGGCGAACGCCAACGCACTGCTCACCGAAGTTCTGGCGCAACGTGATTCGATCGACGCGCTGATGACGAACATCGCCGCGGTGTCCCGGCAGATCTCGGGCCTGGTGGCCGACAACCGCACGCAGCTGCGTCCCGCGGTGGACAAGCTGAACGGCGTGCTGAAGATCCTTGACGACCACAAGCAGGGTCTGCAGCGCACGCTCTACCTCCTGCGTCGCTACGCCATGTCCTTCGGTGAGGTGCTGGGGTCGGGTCCGTTCTTCAAGGCGTCCTTGGTCAACCTGCTCCCCGGCCAATTCACCCAGCCGTTCATCGACGCGGCCTTCGCCGACCTCGGCCTGGACCCCAACGTGAAGCTGCCGTCCGACCTCGTCGACCCGCCGATCGGTCAGCCCGGCACACCGCCGCTGCCGATGCCGTACCCGCGGACCGGCCAGGCCGGTGACCCGCGGCTCACGCTGCCCGACGCCATCACCGGCAATCCCACCGACCAGCCCTGCGGCCCCCCGGGCCTCCCGCTGCCGGGGCCGGGCTGCTATCCGCAGCGCGCGCCGGAGCCGGCGCCCGCGCCGGGCGGTCCGCCGCCTGGGCCGCCGGCTCCCGCGCCGGAGATCCCCACCCCCTACGTCGGGCCCGGGCCCGTCGCCGCGCCCGGAGGACCGTGACGATGCCTTTCCTTCGTAGATTCGGTCGGCTCCCCAGGTCCGGTCGGCAGCGACCGACGGTGCGCACCGCGCGGATCGTGCTGGCCTCGGCGCTGGTGTTCATCCTCGGCGTGGCAGTCACGGTCGTCGCCACGCCCTGGTGGAGGCACGTCGCCACCACCACCTACGTGGCGTACTTCGCGAACACCAACGGCCTGTACACCGGCGACGAGGTGCGCATCCTCGGAGTCCCGGTCGGCACTGTCGATCGGATCGAGCCCGGCCCCGACGCGAGCAAGGTGACCTTCTCCGTCGAGGCCCAGTACCCGGTGCCCGCCGACGTGAAGGCCGCCGTGCTGTCCCCGTCGCTCGTCAGCGCGCGTGCCATCCAGCTCGTCCCTGCCTACTCGGGCGGTCCCACGCTCGCGCCGGGCGCCGCCATCCCGAACGAACGCACCGCGGTCCCCGTCGAATGGGACGACTTCCGCGCACAGCTCGAGAAACTCACGGCGGCACTGCAACCGACGACGCCCGGCGGCACCAGCTCCGTCGGCGCATTCGTCAGCACCGCCGCAGCCAACCTGCGCGGGCAGGGTGCGACGGCTCGGGACACCATCGTCGCGCTCTCAAAGGCGGTCTCGGCGCTCGGTGACCACAGCACCGACATCTTCAGCACCGTGCGCAACCTGCAGCTGCTGGTGTCGGCGCTGTCCTCGAGCAGTGACCTGCTCGCTGCGTTCAACACCAACCTCGCCGACATCACCACCGTGCTGTCGAACACGCCCGACGAAGTGGCCGACGCCGCCCGGGGACTCGACGCCGCCGTCGGCGACCTGCGCGGCTTCGTCGCCGAGAATCGCGAGGGTCTCGGCACGGCCTTCGACCGACTCACCGCCATCACGACGGCGTTGAACGACAGCCGCGGCGACGTCAAGCAGGTCCTGCACATCACGCCCACGGTGTTCCAGAACTTCATGAACATCTACCAGCCCGCGCAGAGTGCGGTCACCGGCATCCTCGCGCCGGTCAACTTCGCCGACACCGTGCAATTCATCTGCAGCGCCATCCAAGCCGCGTCGCGGCGCGGGTACGAACAGTCGGCGAAGTTGTGCGTGCAGTACCTGGCGCCGATCATCAAAAACCGGCAGTACAACTTTCCACCGCTGGGGGTGAACCCCTTCGTCGGCGCGTCGGCGCGGCCGAATGAACTCACCTACAGCGAGGACCGGCTGAATCCCAACCTCTCGCCGCCTGCGGCGGCCCCCATCCCCGCGCCGCTGCCGGTCGACCCGGCCGGTCCGTTGGCTGCCGAGGCGCCGCTGCCGGCAACCCCCACCGATCCCAGCCAGGGGTTGCCGGGACTGATGGTTCCGGGTGGTACGCCGTGAGGCGACTGCTCGCGGGCGTGCTCGCGGCCGCCAGCCTCGTGACGCTCACCGGATGCGCGGACTGGCGCGGCCTCAACAGCCTGTCCCTCCCCGGCACGGCGGGCGACGGCGACGGCTCCTACACCATCCAGGCGCAACTCCCCGACGTCGTGGTGATCCAACAGAACACCCGGGTGCGGGTCGCCGACGTCAACGTCGGCAACGTCACCAAGATCGAGGTCCAGGACTGGCACGCGCTGGTCACGATGCGCATCGACGGCGACGTCCACCTGCCGGCCAACGCCACCGCCAAGGTCGGGCAGACCAGCCTGCTCGGGTCGATGCACATCGAACTGGCCCCGCCCACCGACGTTCCGCCCGAGGGCGAACTCCACGACGGTTCGGTGATCCCGCTGTCCTCGGCCGGCACCTATCCGACCACCGAGCAGACCCTGGCGTCGGTGTCGATCCTGCTCAACGGCGGCGGCCTGGCGCAACTGCAGGAGATCAACCAGACCTTCGCCACGGCGATGGCGGGGCGGGAGGCCGACCTGCGCAGCCTGCTCGAACAGCTGGACCTGTTCATCGGTCAGCTCAACGGCCAGACCGACGACATCATCACGGCCACGGACAAACTCAACGCTCTGGCCGGGCAGGTGGCGGCGCGGGACGACGTGGTGGACAGGGCCCTGACCACCATCCCGCAGGCGCTCGCCGTGCTCGCCGAGCAGCGCACGAAGATCGCCGACGCCGTGGACGCCCTCGGCAAGTTCGGGGCGATCGCGACGTCGACCGTTCAGCAGACCAAGGAGTCGCTGATCGCCAACCTGCGCAACATCGCCCCGGTGTTCCGCGAACTCGCCGACGCCGGAACGGCGCTCACCAAGGGCCTCGACTTCCTGTCGACCTACCCCTGGGTCAAGAGCACGCTGGCCAACTGGTTTCGCGGTGACTTCGCGAACATCTCGCTCGTCGTCGACCTGACGTTGAGTCGCCTGGACAGCAGCCTGTTCACCGGCACGCGGTGGGAGGGCAACCTCACCGAACTCGAGATGCAGTGGGGCCGCACCATCGGCCAGATGCCGAGCCCGTACACCGCGGGCAACCCGCTGATCGCCCCGTACCACTGGGGCGGGTACTGACGTGCTGCGCCTGTCCCGTGCCACCTGGACCCAGCTGGCCATCCTGTCGGCGGTCACCGTGATCGCCTGTGGCGTCATGGCCTTCGGCTTCATCAACGTGCCGGCACTGCTCGGCATCGGGCGGTATCACGTGACCGTGGAACTCCCGACGACCGGCGGCCTCTACCCGACGTCCGTGGTGACCTACCGGGGCAGCGAGATCGGTCGCGTCACGAAAGTCGACGTCACCCGGACCGGCGTCACCGCGGATTTGAAGCTGAACTCCGACACCGAGATTCCCGCCGACGTCACCGCCGCGGTGCACAGCCGCTCGGCCGTCGGGGAGCAGTTCCTGGAACTGACCCCGGCCGCGGGCAGCAGCACCGACGGGCCGCTGCTCGCCGACGGCGCCGTCATCGCCGCCACCGACGTCCGGGTGCCGCCTGACATCGGGACGCTCCTGGACGCCACCAACACCGCGGTGCAGGCGATCCCGCGCGACGACCTGAAGACCGTCGTCGACGAAGCCTCGACCGCCGTCGCCGGGCTCGGTCCGGAACTCGCGCGCATCGTCGACGGCTCCACCGCGCTGGCGATCGAGGGCGGCAAGACCGTCGAGCCGCTCACCACGCTGATCGACCAGTCGCCCGCCGTGCTGGACTCGCAGGTGCGCACGACCGATTCGATCGAGACCTGGGCCCACCGGCTCGCCGCCATCACCGGTCAGCTGAAGGCCAACGATCCGGCGTTGGCCGGTCTCCTGGAGAAGAGCGGGCCCGCGCTCGACGAGGGTCGGGCGCTGTTCGACCGCGTCGGGCCGTCGCTGCCCGTGCTCCTCGCCAACATGGTGAGCCTCGGCCAGATCGCCATCACCTACCGCTCCGACATCGAGCAGCTGCTGGTGCTCTTCCCACAGGGCACCGCGGTGATGTCCGCGATCGCGCTGCCCAACGCGAACACCAAGCAGGACTACCGGGGCATCTACCTCGACTTCAACCTGAACCTCAACCTGCCGCCGCCGTGCAACACCGGCTTCCTGCCGGTCCGACAGCAGCGTTCGCCGTCCGACGAGGATGCCCCCGAGCGTCCCGCCGGCGAGCTGTACTGCCGTGTCCCGCAGGACTCGACGCTCAACGTCCGTGGCGTGCGCAACATCCCGTGCGAGGGCAACCCCGCCAAGCGGGCGCCGACGGTCGAACTCTGCGAGAGCGACGAGCAGTACGTGCCGCTCAACGACGGCTTCAACTGGAAGGGCGACCCGAACGCGACGCTGTCCGGTCAGGCCGTGCCGCAGTACCCACCCGGGGTCACCGGACCGGAGGCCGCGGCCTGGCCCGCGCCGCCGCTCGCGCCCGCGCCCGACGCGCCGCCGCCGGGCGCCGCGCTGCCCGAGGCGCCGCCGCCGGTGGCGCTGGTTCCCTACGACCCGGCCACCGGTGACTACGTCGGTCCGGACGGAAAGCGCTACACCCAGGCCGATCTCGCCAACCCGACGACGAAGACGTGGCAGTCGATGCTGGTGCCGCCGGGCCGCTGACCACTCCGCGCCAGGCTCACTTCTTCTCGCGCCACGCCCGCTCGAAGGGCAGCCGCCACGCGTTGGGGGCGATCAGCTGATGGATCGAGTTCGGGCCCCACGTTCCCGGCTGGTACAGCTTGGCCGGGGGCGGATCCTCCAGCAGCGTAGTGCTGCGCTCCCACAGCGATTCGATGCCCTCGGCGGTGGTGAACAGCGTGTGGTCGCCCCGCATGGCGTCGAGGATCAGGCGCTCGTAGGCCTCGAGCACGTCGGCGACCTGTTCGGTCTCCTGGGTGGAGAACTGCATCGACATCTTGTCGAGCTTCATCCCCGGGCCCGGACGCTTGCCGTAGAACGACAGCGACACCTTCGACGCGTCGGCCAGGTCGAACGTCAGGTGGTCGGGGCCCTGCGCGCCGACGCCCGAGCCGGTCGGGAACATCGTGCGCGGCGCCTCCTTGAAGGCGATCGAGATGATCCGCATGCCCTCGGCCAGCTGCTTGCCGGTCCGCAGGTAGATCGGCACACCCGCCCACCGCCAGTTGTCGATGCCGACCTTCAACGCGATGAACGTCTCGGTGTCGGAATCGCATGCGACGCCGTCGAGTTCGCGATAGCCGGCGAACTGGCCGCGCACCACGTCCGAGCACCGGATGGGCAGCATCGAGCGGAAGACCTTGTTCTTCTCCTCGCTGATCGCCCGGGGTTCCAGCGCCGTGGGCGGCTCCATGACGACGAACGCCATCACCTGGAACAGGTGCGTCACCACCATGTCCTTGTAGGCGCCGGTGCTCTCGTAGAAGCCGGCGCGCTGGTCGAGCCCGAGCTGCTCGGGGATGTCGATCTGGATGTGGTCGATGAAGTTCCGGTTCCAGATGGGCTCGAACAGCCCGTTGGCGAAGCGGAACGCGAGGATGTTCTGCGCCGCCTCCTTACCCAGGAAGTGGTCGATGCGGAAGATCTGGCGTTCCCGGAACGTCTCGTGGACGAAGTCGTTGAGTTCGACCGCACTCGCGAGATCGGTGCCGAAGGGCTTCTCCATCACCACCCGCGACCGGTCGACGAGATCGGCGTCGCGCAACATCGTGATCACCGCCCGCGCCGCCTTGGGTGGCACCGAGAGGTAGTGCAACCGCTGCACCTCGGCGCCCGCGTCGCCGGCGAGGGTGGTCTCCGCCTCGGCAACGGCCGCCGCCAGCGCCTCCGGACCGGCGCCCTGCGGCACGTAGGTGAGGATCTTGGCGAAGTCGGCCCACTGCTCGTCGGTCAGCTTGTGCGTTCCGTAGGTGTCGATCGCCTCCTTCGCCAGGGCGCGGAACTCATCGGTGCTGAGGTCCTCCAGCGAGGTGCCCACCACCTGGATGTCGGGGGCCAGCTCGGATTGGTCGAGGTAGGCCATGCCGGGGATCAGCTTGCGCTTGGCCAGGTCGCCGGTGGCGCCGAACAGCACGATGACGTGCGGTGCCAGCGCGGCGTCGTCGCGGCGGTGCGGACGCGCGCCCGGGGCGGGGTAGGCGATCGTTTGCGGCTTCTGGGTGCTCACGCCCGCGATGCTTCCACTCGTGGGTGAACGATGCACGACCGATGCAGTGGCGAAATTCCCCACCGGGGGGACGGGCCTGGCTACTGTCGCTGGCATGGCAGTCAGCGATTCGCGTGAGGTCGTCATCGAAGCAACGCCCGAAGAGGTCATGGACGTCATCGCCGACGTACGGTCCGCACCCGATTGGTCCTCGCAGCACCAGGGCGCCGAGATCCTCGAGGAGACGCCCGACGGCCGCCCCGGCACGGTGCGGATCAAGCTCAAGACCATGGGGATCTCCGACGAGCAGGTGGTCCGGTACAGCTGGACCGACACCACCGCGAGCTGGACGTTGGTCAGCTCGAGCCAGCTCAAGACGCAGGACGCCAGCTACACGCTGACCGACGAGGGCGGCAAGACCCGGGTGCGGTTCGAGATCACCGTCGACCCGTCGGTGCCCATCCCCGGGTTCGTCCTGAAGCGCGCGATGAAGGGCGGGCTGGAAGCCGCCACCGACGGTTTGCGCAAGCAGGTGCTGAAGGTGCGCAAGGGCAAGGCCTGAGTTCGTCGTTTCGGCAGGGCACCGGATGGCTAAAGTCACTCCATGGCCGTGCAGGAATCCCGCGAAGTCACCATCGAAGCCACCCCGGACGAGATCATGGACGTGCTCGTCGATCTCGAATCCCTCACCGAGTGGTCCTCGGCGCACCAGAAGGTCGAGGTCCTCGAACGCGATGAGCAGGGACGTCCGAGTACGTCCCGCCAGACCGTGAAGATCGTCGGCATCAGCGACGAGCAGCTGCTCGCGTACACGGTGTACGACGACGGCGTCGGGTGGACGCTGCTGGAGTCGAAAGCGCAACGCGCACAAGAGGGTCGCTACACGCTGACCCCGGACGGCGACGCCACCCGGGTGCGTTTCGACCTCACCGTCGATCCCGTGGTCCCGGTGCCGGGCTTCCTGATCAAGAAGGGCGCCAACGGGCTGATGGACACCGCCACCAAGGGTCTGCGCAAGCGCGTGCTGGAGAAGAAGAAGGGCTGACCACCGGGAGCCATGGTGGATCTCCTGCGGCGCCGGGCGGGTCGTCCCTAGACTGCGGCCATGGCCGTCAAAGCGTCGAGGGAGCTGCTCTTCGACGCCTCGCCGGAGGCGATCCTCGATGCGCTCGCCGACGTCGACGAGGTGCCGACGTGGTCGACGCTGCACCGGTCCGTCGAGGTGATCGACCGGCATCCGGACGGCCGCCCACATCACGTCAAAGCGACGCTGCGGATCATGGGCATCACCGACCGGGAGGTGCTCGAGTACCACTGGGGTGACGACTGGGTGGTGTGGGATGCCGCCGAGACGTTGCAGCAGCGCGGCCAACACGGCGAATACAATTTGGTGCGCGAGGGCGACAAGACGCGGGTGCGGTTCGACATCATCATCGATCTCGCGGCACCGGTGCCGGGGTTCCTGCTCAACCGGGCGACGAAGATGGTGCTCGACGTGGCGGTCGACCGGCTGCGCTGTCGGGTGACGCGCAACCACGGCTGAGGGCCACGAAGGACTCGTGCCGAGCGGAACGGAATGCCGGGCGCCCGCGCGCTGCTGTGCCTCGCATGGCCACAGGAGTAGTGCTCGACCCCGACCGCAATGCCGCCAACCACGTCGACGCCAGCATCGACCAGGCGCGCCGCGCCTACGACGCCGGCGTGCGCCAGGTGTGGATCGCCCAACAGTTCGACCATGACGCGATCGGCCTCGCCGGTCACGTCGGTGCCGCCGTCCCCGGACTCGGCGTCGGCACCTTCGTCGTGCCGATCAATCCCCGGCACCCGCTCATCGTGGCGTCGCAGGCGCAGACCGCCCAGGCCGCCACGCACGGGAACTTCAGCCTCGGCCTGGGGCTCGGCGCCCACGCGCCGGAGGCGAAGGCGTTCGGCACCGACTACGCGCACACCATCGGACGGCTGCGCGACCATCTCACGGTGCTGCGTTCGATCCTGGACACCGGCGCGGTGGACTTCGCCGGTGACCAGCTGACTGCGCGTCCGGACTGGCCCGTGACCGTCGCGGGCGGCAGTCCGATCCCGGTGTACGTGGCGGCCATGGGTCCGCAGGCGCTGCGCGTGACCGGCGAACTCGCCGACGGCACCCTGCCCTACCTCGCCGGGCCGCGCACGCTGAGCGAGTTCATCGTGCCCACGATCACCGCGGCCGCCGAGGCGGCCGGCCGCCCGGTGCCGAAGGTGGTCGCCGCGGTGCCGGTGCTGGTGACCGACGACGTGACGGCGGGTCGCGACGCCGCCGCCGAGGTGCTCGAGTTCTACGCGGGCATCCCGTCCTATGCCAAGGTCATCGCGCGCGAGGGCGTCGACTCCGTGGTCGACCTCGCCGCCGTCGGCACGGTCGCGGACGTGAGCCGGCAGCTGCGGCGCTACCGCGATGCGGGCGCCACCGACGTGGTGCTGAGCCCGCTGGTGCGCACCGGGCTCGCGGCGCTGGAGCCGGTGTGGGAGGTCGCCGCCGGGTTGTGAGGCGGCGCCGCCCCCTGTCAGGTGGCCCGGTCAGGCCTTGAGCACCTGGAGCCGGCGGACGGCCTCGGCCATCGTGTCGTCGCGCTTGCAGAAGGCGAAGCGCACCAGATGATTCCACTCGGTGAGGTATGCCGAGTGCGGGTCGCAGAACGCCGACATCGGGATGGCCGCCACGCCTGCCCGCTCCGGGAGTTCGTCGCAGAAGGTGGCGCTGTCGGCGTAGCCGAGGGGACGCGGGTCGGCGCACAGGAAGTAGGTGCCGCCGCTCGCGTGCACGCCGAAGCCGATGTCGGTGAGCGCCGCGGCCAGGGTGTCGCGGCGTGCCTGGAACGTGGCGCGCAGCGTCGCCACCCAGCCGTCCTCGTCGTCCAGGGCGCGGGCCACCGCGGGCTGGAACGGCGCCCCGCCGACGTAGCTGAGGTACTGCTTGGCGGCGCGCACCCCGTTGATCAGGTCGCGCGGGCCGCACGCCCAGCCGATCTTCCAGCCGGTGACGTTGAACATCTTCGCGGCGCTGGAGATGGTGATCGTGCGTTCGGCCATGCCGGGGTAGGACGCCAGCGGCAGGTGGTGCCGGCCGTCGAACGTCAGGGCCTCGTACACCTCGTCGGTGATCACCAGGAGGTCGGCCGCCACGGCGATCTCGGCGATGGCCGCCAGTTCCGCGTCGGAGGCCACCATGCCGGTCGGGTTGTGCGGCGTGTTGACGATCAGCGCCCGCGTGCGGGGCGTGACGGCCGCGCGCAGCGCGTCGACGTCGATGGCAAAACCCCGGCCGTCGGGAACCAGCGGCACGGGCACGCGGTGGCACCCGGCCATGGCGAGCACGGGGGAGTAGGAGTCGTAGAACGGCTCGACGAGGATGACCTCGGAACCGGGTTCGACGAGCCCGAGCACCGACGCCGCGATGGCCTCCGTCGCCCCGACGGTCACCAGGATCTCGGTCTCCGGGTCGTAGGTGACGCCGTAGAGCCGCTGCCGTTGCCGGGCGATCGCCTCGCGCAGCGGTGCGATGCCGAGCCCCGGCGGGTACTGGTTGACGCCGTCGGCGATCGCCTCCCGAGCGGTCGTCAGCATGTCGGCGGGTCCGTCCTCGTCGGGGAAGCCCTGCCCGAGGTTCACCGCGCCGATGCGCGCGGCGCGGGCGGACATCTCGGCGAAGATCGTCACGGCGTAGGGCCGGAGGCGTTCGACCGTCATGCGTACCGAGCCTAGGCGGGTGGCAGGACGTGGTTGCGCACGTGGTCGAACACGACGTCGGTGCGGACGCCGGCGACCTCCCGCCGGGTGGTGAGCGCGTCGAGCACGAAGTCCCGCAGCGCCTCGGTGGAGGCGACCGCGACGTGGACGAGTACGTCCTCGGCGCCGGTCGTGACGAAGACCTGCAGCGTCTCGGGGAGTTGGGCGACGAAGTCGCGGAAGCCCTGGACGATCTGGCGGGACTGCGGGCGCAGGCGAACCGTCACCATCGCCTGGACAGGACGGCGCGGTTGCTTGAGCGACGAGCCGTAATCTACAACTCTAACGGGAGATGACAGGGGAGGGCGTAAAGTGGCGCGCAGTGGAGTTGTCCGAGCGTTCATTCGGGTCAAGACACCGACCTACACGGCCGGGTCGATGGTATACGTGCAAAACGAGCACGGGCATGTGCTACTTGTACGCAATCGCTTCTCTAAATTGTGGACACTTCCCGGTGGTTTCCATAGGCGAGGCAAGGACCCGCGAGACGCTGCAATTCGTGAGGTACGCGAAGAGACTGGTCTCGACATATCTCACGATCTGCATGAAGTTGGCCAATATCGGCAATCGGACAAGCCTCACTATGATCACATCTTTCGCACCGATGTATCGACGACCAGTTGCGCCGAGCCCAGGCCGCAAAATTGGATGAGTCGTCTAGAGATCGGGGAGTGTTCGTGGCGCAATATCCGAAATGTAGAACACGATATACGGCTTACCTCAGAGGCTTTGCATGCCCTCGATCTGATGAAGTCCGTCAGAGGATTTGAGTTGTGAGCGTGACGAGGCGTCCTTCGACGAAGTCCGCTCGAGTGCCTCACGTTGAGCGACGAAGCGCAGGCTCGGCTTCCCGGCTTGTAGATTATCTGAAGGACGATGGCCAGGAGCGTCTAATCGCGCTACTCACTCAGCCATCCCAATACATTGTGCGCGCCACAGAGTCGCTAGACGACAAAGGTAGCTATCTGCAGCGCGTGACCAAGATGGAACTGTCTTCGGGTGGTGTTGCGCACTTCGTCCCAATAGCCCAACCCCTGCGGGGGGCGTTAATTGACACGCTTGAGGTCGAAGCTTCCGATGGTGTGCAGAACTCAATTCTAGGGCGCATAGACACTCTTACGGTGATACGAGTCATTATGGCCCGCGCGATCGAAAAGGTAGGTCTCGACCCCACCGATCCCGAAGTGGAACCGTACCTCGAGGTTGCTCAGATGAAGTCGGAAGACTCATCCAATCTATTCAATGCGCTTCGAAGATTCCGGAGGGACGATGTCAAGGCAGCGCCAGGGTACGAGAAGTCAGTAAGGTTGGCGCGAGACAGAACCTTCTTTGCCCTTTTTAGTTTTTTTAGGCTTCATCAGTTGCTTCTTGTTCCATGCACGTCGGAACGAGTCTTCTTCAAGGTGACTTACCGCACCAGCATCGGGCAATCACGGTACCGAGGGCACGGAGCCTTTGAACGTACAAGGCGTGCGTTGGGATTGGCGCCATATAATTATCGGATTGAGATCCCGCTAGCTCTAGCGGCGCAGAGTTATCACCTGCGAATGCGCGGGCCCGCCCGCCACTACGTTCGAAGCTTTACGGTTCTAGCGACGTTTCTCGGCGTTACGCAAAGCCCGCACTCGATGAAAGACTGGGAATTGCGGCAGTTTAAACCAGCCGGCGGGGTCGCGCGTTGCGATTATCGGGTCAAGGACATGGATAACCTCGCACATCTGTATACGCAAAACTTGTCGACGGCGCGCAACCGGCCGCGTCGGCTAGCAGCGAGCGTTGTCTTCGATGAAACGCCACTCGGCCAGCTAGCTGGCGCACTTGTGCGGCTCTTAGCCGTTTTGTTAGCCATCACTGCTGCTTCGTTCATGGTCGAAGGTCTTATTGGGACACAAGCGTCTTTAGTCCCAGCTTTGCTCGTCGCCCTTCCTGGTGCGCTTGGTATGTCGTCTCTCATCAATGCAGGAGCGGGCGAACTAGCGGCCCCCATATCAGCGCGCCTTGGAGCGATACTTGCAGCAGTCGCGTCGATCGTTGCCACGCTCGCAATAGTCAGCTGGATCTCATCGAGAGGTGGTTGTTCTGGGACACCCGGTTGCAACACGTCGATACCAGGCGACATAAGGATGATCCTTCTGGCGACGGAATGGCTGATAGGCGTCGCTGCGGCCTGGTGCTTTATAGCGCTTATTGCGAACATCAAAAGGTACATGGCGACGACGGAAGGGCCTCAGTTCGGTTACTAGCGTGGAGACGACGGGCCGCGTTACTCGATTAGATTCAAATCGTACTAGGAAACAAGGAGGAGTTATGGACGAGGATTCGACGCTCCTGTCGTCGGAGACGGAGTTGCCAGAGGAACTAGAGGATGACTTGACTGGATCAGCCACTCTGGAATTTGAGCGGTTGCATGGGATCGGATATGGCGAGAATTCTGCGCTGGTACCGTCCGTAAACGCTTTCGACCTTCCGGTCCTTGACAAGGAAGAATTCGAGACTTTGGTTAAGAAATCGGCAAGAAGGTTGAGTGCGGCAGACTTAGTAACCCGCTCGGCGGCGCGCGTAGTCGCATTCGATCAAAAAGAGGCGGCGCACGTAACGGCATTCGCGCTGCGCATTCTCAATGCTTCGGAAGCCACGTCAAAGAAGCGGTGAGCGTAGGACCGTCGACAAGATCGTCGAGGGCTGCGGCTGCACGCGTGACGCCCCGCCGCGCGGCGAGGCCGGGGAATGAAACGGCGGGAAACGGTGCTGTGGGCGGCATGACCTTCACGCTCGCCTCCGACGCCGCGCTCCTGCGTCCCGCCGTGATCGGTGACACCCCCGTCACCAACCGAATCTTCATGGCGCCGTTGACCCGATCGCGCGCACAGTCCGACGGCACGCCGTCCGACCTCGCGGTGCGCTACTACGCACAGCGTGCCGCCGCCGGGCTCATCATCACCGAGGCGACCGCGATCTCCGCGGAGGCGAACGGCGCCTACATGAACACCCCGGGCAACTACACCGACGGCCATCAGGCCAAGTGGGCGGAGATCGCGGCGGCCGTGCACGAGGGCGGTGGCCGGATGTTCATGCAGCTGTGGCACGTCGGACGCATGGGCCACCCCGAAATCAGCGGCACCGAGACCGTCGCACCGTCGGCCATCGCCGCGGACATGCTCACCCACACCCCGTCGGGCAAGAAGCCGTTGCCCGTGCCGCGCGCGCTGGAGACCGACGAAATCAGCGGCATCGTCGAACAGTTCCGCCGGGCCGCCCGCCGCGCCGTCGACGCCGGGATGGACGGCGTCGAGATCCACTCGGCCAACGGCTACCTGCTGCACGAGTTCCTCTCCGACGTGGTGAACCAGCGGACCGACGCCTACGGCGGATCGCCGGAGAACCGCGCCCGGTTCACCGCCGAGGTCGTCGAGGCGGTGGCCGACGAGATCGGCGCCGGCCGGGTGGGCGTGCGCATCTCCCCCGGGGGCGTCGCCGGCGACATGAACGAGGTGGACACCGTCAGCGCCTACGAGGCCCTGATCGAGCGCATCGCCCCGCTGAACATCGCGTACCTGCACGTGCTGATCGACCCGAGCACGCGGACCTTCGGCGCGCTGCGTGCGCTGTGGTCCGGCACGCTGGTGCTGAACACCGGTCGTGACCGCGAGACCGACTTCTGCCAGCTCGAGACGCTCGCCGAGTGGGGTGCGATCACCGCCGCGGCGGTCGGCCGTCCGTTCCTGGCCAACCCGGACCTGATCGACCGGTTGCTGCTCGGTGCCGACCTCAACACCCCCGACGTCGCGACGTTCTACGCGCCCGGCCCGGCCGGTTACGTGGACTACCCGACGCTCGCCGATTCGGTCGCGGTCGAATCCGCCTGACGCATCGCTCCATTCGGCTCGCGGGCCGACCCGCCGCAGCCCCGGCGTGACGCCAGTGTCACGCTGGGGCTGCGTCGTGTCGCGGACGTCACGCCCGGTCGGGCGACTGCCCAACCAACGGGTTGGGCGAGGCTGCTAGGCTCGCGCTCGCGAGGACTCACCTCCACGCGGGTTCGCCCCTGTGTTCCTCAGGGCGGAGCCACGACCCCACTAGGACCTGGAGAGTCAGACATGTCCGAAGAAGCCTTCATCTACGAGGCGATCCGCACGCCGCGCGGCAAGCAGAAGAACGGCGCGCTGCACGAGATCAAGCCCGTCAACCTCGTCGTCGGACTGATCGACGAGATCCGGTCGCGCTACCCCGACCTGGACGAGAACCAGATCAGCGACGTCATCCTCGGCGTCGTCTCGCCGGTCGGCGACCAGGGCGGCGACATCGCCCGCACCGCCGCGCTGGTGGCCAAGCTGCCCGAGACCACCGGCGGCTTCCAGCTGAACCGCTTCTGCGCCTCCGGCCTGGAGGCCGTGAATACCGCCGCGCAGAAGGTCCGCTCCGGCTGGGACGACCTGGTGCTCGCCGGCGGCGTCGAGTCCATGAGCCGCGTGCCGATGGGCTCCGACGGCGGCGCCTGGGCCAGCGACCCCGAGACCAACTACCGCATCGGCTTCGTCCCGCAGGGCATCGGCGCCGACCTGATCGCCACCATCGAGGGCTTCTCCCGCGAGGACGTCGACGCCTACGCGCTGCGCAGCCAGCAGCGGGCCGCCGAGGCGTGGTCGGGCGGCTACTTCGCGAAGTCGGTCATCCCGGTCCGCGACCAGAACGGCCTCATCGTCCTGGACCACGACGAGCACATGCGCCCCGACACCACGCCCGAGGGCCTGGCCAAGCTGCGGACCGCGTTCGACGGCGTGGGCGCGATGGGCGGCTTCGACGACGTCGCGCTGCAGAAGTACCACTCGGTGGAGAAGATCAATCACGTCCACACCGGCGGCAACAGCTCCGGCATCGTCGACGGCGCGGCGCTGGTGCTGGTCGGCTCCGAGAAGGCCGGCGCGGCCAACGGGCTGACCCCGCGTGCCCGCATCGTCGCGACCGCCACCAGCGGCGCCGACCCGGTCATCATGCTCACCGGCCCGACGCCCGCCACCCGCAAGGTGCTCGACCGTGCCGGACTGTCGACCGAGGACATCGACCTGTTCGAGCTGAACGAGGCGTTCGCCTCGGTGGTCCTCAAGTTCCAGAAGGACCTGAACATCCCCGACGAGAAGCTCAACGTCAACGGCGGCGCCATCGCCATGGGTCACCCGCTGGGCGCCACCGGCGCCATGATCACCGGCACCATGGTCGACGAACTCGAGCGCCGCGGCGCGCGGCGTGCGCTGATCACGCTGTGCATCGGCGGCGGCATGGGCGTGGCCACCATCATCGAGCGCGTCTGAGCGCCGGACCCACCGACCAGAGGACAGCAACGAACATGGCAGAGAACACCATTCAGTGGGACAAGGACGCCGACGGCATCGTCACGCTGACGCTGGACGACCCGACCGGGTCGGCCAACGTGATGAACGAGCACTACAAGCAGTCGATGCACGACACCGTCGAACGCCTGCTGGCCGAACAGGATTCGGTCACTGGCGTCGTCATCACCAGCGCGAAGAAGACCTTCTTCGCCGGTGGTGACCTCAAGGGCATGATCAACGTCGGCCCGGACAACGCCGCCGAGGCGTTCGAAGAGGTCGAGAGCATCAAGGCCGACCTTCGCAAGCTGGAGACGCTGGGCAAGCCCGTCGTCGCCGCCATCAACGGCGCCGCCCTCGGCGGCGGCCTGGAGATCGCGCTGGCCACCCACCACCGCATCGCCGCCGACGTCAAGGGCGTGCAGATTGGTCTGCCCGAGGTCACCCTCGGTCTGCTGCCCGGTGGCGGCGGCGTGGCGCGCACCGTGCGCATGTTCGGCATCCAGAAGGCCTTCATGGAGATCCTGAGCCAGGGCACGCGCTTCAAGCCGGGCAAGGCCAAGGAGATCGGCCTGGTCGACGAACTCGTCGGCAGCGTCGAGGAACTCGTCCCGGCCGCGAAGGCGTGGATCAAGGCCAACCCGGACAGCCACACCCAGCCGTGGGACGCCAAGGGCTACAAGATGCCCGGCGGCACCCCGTCGCACCCGGCGCTGGCGGCGATCCTGCCCTCGTTCCCGGCGCTGCTGCGCAAGCAGCTCAAGGGCGCGCCGATGCCGGCGCCGCGCGCGATCCTCGACGCCGCCGTCGAGGGCGCGCAGGTCGACTTCGACACCGCCAGCCGCATCGAGAGCCGGTACTTCACCCAGCTGGTCACCGGCCAGGTCGCCAAGAACATGATCCAGGCGTTCTTCCTGGACCTGCAGTACATCAACTCCGGCGGCTCGCGGCCGGACGGCATCGCCAAGCAGGAGATCCGCAAGATCGGCGTCCTGGGCGCGGGCATGATGGGCGCGGGCATCGCCTACGTGTCGGCCAAGGCCGGCTTCGACGTCGTGCTGAAGGACGTCAGCATCGAGGCCGCCCAGAAGGGCAAGGGCTACTCGGAGAAGATCGAGGCGAAGGCCCTCGAGCGCGGGCGCACCACCCAGGAGCGCTCCGACGCGCTGCTGGCCCGCATCACCCCGACCGCCGACCCGGCCGACTTCGCCGGCGTCGACTTCGTCATCGAGGCCGTCTTCGAGAGCCAGGAACTCAAGCACCAGGTGTTCCAGGAGATCGAGGACATCGTCGAGCCGAACGCGCTGCTCGGTTCCAACACCTCCACGCTGCCGATCACCGGTCTCGCGACCGGCGTGAAGCGCCAGGAGGACTTCATCGGCATCCACTTCTTCTCACCCGTCGACAAGATGCCGCTGGTCGAGATCATCAAGGGCGAGAAGACCTCCGACGAGGCACTGGCCCGGGTGTTCGACTACACCTTGGCCATCGGCAAGACGCCGATCGTCGTGAACGACAGCCGCGGCTTCTTCACCAGCCGCGTCATCGGCACCTTCGTCAACGAGGCGCTGGCAATGCTGGGCGAGGGCGTGGCCCCGGCCAGCATCGAGCAGGCGGGTTCGCAGGCCGGCTACCCGGCGCCGCCGCTGCAGCTGTCCGACGAACTCAACCTCGAGCTGATGCACAAGATCGCGGTCGCCTCGCGCAAGGGCGTCGAGGACGAGGGCGGCACCTACGAGCCGCACCCCGCGGAGTCGGTGGTCGAGAAGATGATCGAGATCGGCCGCCCGTCGCGCCTCAAGGGTGCGGGCTTCTACGAGTACGTCGACGGCAAGCGCGTCGGGCTGTGGGAGGGACTCGCCGACACCTTCTCTTCGGGCACGACCGAGATCCCGCTGCAGGACATGATCGACCGCATGCTGTTCGCCGAGGCGCTCGAGACGCAGAAGTGCCTCGACGAGGGCGTGCTGACCTCGACCGCGGACGCGAACATCGGCTCCATCATGGGCATCGGCTTCCCGCCGTACACCGGTGGCAGCGCGCAGTTCATCGTCGGCTACGAAGGCGAACTCGGCGTGGGCAAGGAGGCCTTCGTGGCCCGTGCGAAGCAGCTCGCCGAGCGGTACGGCGAGCGCTTCACCCCGCCGGCGTCGCTGACCTCGTAGTCGAGCGCTGACGATTCAGGCGCCCGGGACGGTGACGTCCCGGGCGTCTTTCTCGTTCGACGGGGTCGTGTCACCGGGTGAGCACCGGCTCGGGCAGCGGCATGGTGTCGTACAGCCGAATGCCCTTGTCGTTGAGGCGGATCAGCGGTCCGGTGACGGCCCGCGGCAGCAGCGACAGGGTGCGTCCGGCGGTGACGAGGGCGTCGACGCCCCACCGGCTCCCGGGGAGCAGGGCCTTCGCGTTGACGCGTGCCAGCGCGCGGCTGCCGAGGACCGACGGCTTGAGGAGCGCCTCGTAGGCGGCGAAGGCGCGCGCCGGATCACCGTCGGCACGGGCGATTTCACACGCCAGCACGTAGGCGCCGTACACCGCGAGGCTGGTGCTCCCGCCGACGGCGGGTCCCGGGCAGTAGCCCGCGTCGCCGACGAGCGTGACGCGACCGCGCGACCAGCTGGGCATCTCGAGCTGGGTGATCGCGTCGAAGTAGAAGGCCGGCGTGTGCTTCAACTCGGCGAGCCAGCGCCCGACCTCCGAAGGCGCCCCGGCGTAGGCCGCGGCGAGTGCGCGCTTCTGAGCGTCGACGTCGCGGTGGTGGACGTGCAGTGGAGTGTTCGGCCGGAACAGGAAGACCGCCCGCGCATCGTCGAGGTGATCGGCGGTATAGACCATCGCCACGCGGTTCGGTTCGTAGTAACCGGTGAGGTCGCCGTCGTGGGCGACGTGCTTGGGCACCGAGACGACCGCCAGGTGGCTGCCGAGGTAGCGCTCGACGACCTCGCCGAAGACCAGCCTGCGGACACCGGAATGCAATCCGTCGGCGCCGACGATCAGGTCGAACCGGCGGGTGTCGCCGGCGGCGAACGTCACCGCACCGTCGTCGCCGATCTCGGTGATCTGGTCGCCGAAGCGGTAGTCGACGCCGTCGGCGCCCGCGTCGTAGAAGATCTCGCCGAGGTCGTCTCGCATGATCTCGACGTGCCGGTCGGACATGGCGCCGACGACCTTGACGTAGTCCATCCGCACCGGACGGGACGTCCACGGCCGGTGGGCGGTGAGGGTGGTGGTGCCCGTGGCGCGGGCCTCGACGCGCGGCAGCACGCCCATGCGCTCGGCGATCACCATGGCGGGCCGGAACAGGTCGATGGCGTGGCCGCCGGTCTTACGCAGCGCAGGGGCCCGTTCCACCACCGTGACGCGGGCGCCGTACTCGGCGAGCCAGTAGGCAAGGACCGGGCCGGCGATGCTGGCGCCGGAGATCAGTACGTCCATGTCGCTCCTTACTTAACGGTCGGTAAGTGACTCCGGGTCAGCTTACCGACCGTTAAGTCGGATAGGGTGCCTCCGTGGCCAAGCCGGCGTCGGACACCAAGCAGCGCATTCAATCCGTGGCACGCGAACTGTTCACCGAGAAGGGCGTGCAGCGCACCAGCCTGCAGGACATCGCCGACCGCCTCGGCATCACCAAGCCCGCGCTGTACTACCACTTCGGGTCCCGCGACGAACTCGTCCGCAGCATCCTGACACCGCTGATGGAGGAGGGGGAGATCTTCGTCGCGGCCCAGGAGCGCAGGCGGCGGGCGTCCCGCGCCACGCCCCGCGAACTGCTCGAGGGCTGGTTCGACTTCCACTACAAGCACCGGGCGGACCTGGTGCTGGTGGTTGCCGAGTTGACGACCCTCGCCGATCTCGGCCTCATCGATTCCCTGCTCGCCTGGCGCGAGCGGCTCACCCGACTGGTGTTCGGCGGCAGGCCGACGCTCGAGCAGTCGACGCGCGCCGTCATCGCGTTCGGCGGACTGCAGGACTGCTGTCTGCAATTCCCGGACGCAGCGCGTGACCGGTTGCGGGCGGCGGCCGTCGACGGCGCGCTGGCCGCTCTGGGGCTGGACGGTTAGCTCACGCGACGTCGCCCCGGAACCCGAGGGTCCCGGGGCGACGCGGCGTCAGGCGGCCTCGGCGCCCCCGGTGCCCGAGTCCTTGGCGCCCGGGTCCTTGGCGCCCGGGTCCTTGGCTGGGCCGTCGCTGGTGTCGCCGGCGTCCGTCGTGTCCGTGCTCGAGGCACCGGCGGTGGTCGACGCACCGGTGTGGCCCGTCGTCGGGTTCGTCGCGACACCCGGGTTCGCGGCGCCGGGTACGGCCTTGGTGCTGTCGCGGACCACCGTGGTGGAGCCCTTCGGCGCGCTCGTCGCGTCGCTCGCGCCGGCCTCCTCCCTGGTGGCCCCGTCGGCTACCGGACTCTCGGCGCCCACCGCCTCGGTCGGCGCGTCGGCGGCGAGCGGAACCTCCGTGGCGACCGGGTCGGTCGCGGTGGTCTCCGGTTCTCCGGTGGCGGCGTCGTCCGTCACGGCGTCCGGTGCGGACGGAGTCGCGGCGAGGGGTGACTCGGCCCCCGGGGCTGCGGCGTCCCGGGCGGGCGCGTCGGGCGTGGAGACGCCGACGAGGGTTGCCGAGACGTCGGGGACCGCGGCGATGGCCGCGCTGCCCGCTGCGGCGGTGACCACGGCGCCGGCGGCAGGGGTCTGCAGCGCGTTGAGGATGGCGTTGCGGATGGCGTCGATGGTGCCGCCGACGTCGGTGAAAGTGTGCAGCTGGTCGATCGCGTTCTGCGCAATGTCGGCGATCCCGTGCTGAATGGCGTTGATGACGTTGACCGGGTCGAGCGTGGCGATGGCGCCCAGCACGTTCTGCGTGGCGGTCACCAGTTGTTGCACGAACGGCGGTGCGCCGAAGACGAAGCCGAGCCCCACGGTCGAGCTGATCGTGCCGAGCACCAGGGCGAGGCCGGCGTCGAAGAGGGCCGGCACCATGGCCTGGAGGACGGCGAAGGGCCGCTGCAGCGCAGGTTGCAGCGGAGTCCACGTGTTGAAGATGAGCGCCGTGATGGGGGCCAGACCGTCACTCATGACCTTGTTGATCGCGCCGTTGATGTCGCCCGCGGCGATCAGTGCGCCCGCGGCCTGCAGCGTCGCGGGCAGGCCCGTGGCGATGCCCTGGAGTCCTTCGCGTGCGCCGTTCAACGACGCGACGATCTGGCCGACGGTGTACTGCTGATTGCGGAAGATCTGCGCGAGGATCGGAAAGGGGTCGGCGACCTCGGCCCTGACCACGCCGTCCAGCCAGCTGCCCGCCGCGGACACGACGGGCGCGAACACCGCGACCGGATTGTCGATGGCTGCGGTCAGCCGCAGGTCCGGCATCGTCGGGTGCGGCGCGATGGGCGTCACGGCGATGACGCTCGCGCCGACGATCGCGACGCCTGCAGTGACGTACGGCCTCAAGGCCAGTTGCATGGACATGGTCGGTTCGACATCCCTTCACTTCAACGGTCCCCCGGGCAGCGGCAACTTACCCATGGGTAAGTTCGCGACTCGAGCCGTTTCGGCGAAGTGGCTCATGGCGCCACGAGGCAGTGGCTGCCACTTTGCGGTTTCCTGTAGTTGCTGCACTCGATCAAGATCAACGCACTGAAAGCCGCTGGTTAACGCCCTGTGCGCGGTTCGTGACGGAAGAATGCCCGGACGATGATCTTGATCGATCCGGCACGGCAACCTTCGGACGCGTCTCGGGTTGCGGTGTCCACGGCGTCCCGCGGGACGAGCGCGCGACGATTTCCTGGCGTCCACATCCTGGGACGAGACCGAGCGGATCCGGCATGGGCGTCGCCTGAATCAGAACGCGCCCATGTCCGCTGACAGCCACTGCTGCGGCTCGAGAGCGATGACGACGTGCTCCCCGAGGTGCTCCCGGGCGAAGGCGAGGTAGCGGTCGGCGGCGTCACCGGAGAGGTAGCGGCGCGTCATCTCCTCCAGGTGCGCGTCGGTGCCCGGCTCGATGCGGCTGACGTCGCCCGACACGGACACGTAGCGCGTGGTCGGTTCCACCCGTTCGACCATCAGCGTGAAGCGGCCCGCCGCCTCGATCAGCCGGTGCTTGCGCGAGCCGGTTCCGGTGAGCACCCACGGCTGGCCGCCGGGCGAGTATTGATACCAGATGGGCACCGTCAGCGGTGCACGGTCGGCGCCTGCCGCCACGGAAAGGGCGGCGACGTGGGGTTCGGCGAGGAATTCTTCGCGGTCTGCGAGGGGGAGTGCCATGGCGCCACGGTAGCGCCGGCCGGTGACGGGTTCAGGTGCCCGACAACCAGCTATCGGTGACGCGGACGATGTCGAGGATGCCGTTGGCGAGCTGGCCCGCGAGGAACCCGGCGATGGCGCCGCCGACGAGCGGCACCGAGACATTCACGCGCGCGGTGCCCGAGAGGTGGGTGCCGTCGCCGGCCGCTGCCAGATCGACGAATCCGTGTCCCGCGATCGGCGTCTTGAGTGCATCGACGGTGATGTCACCCCGCGCGCGGCCGCCTGCGACGGGGGTCCACTGCTCGCGCTGCACCACGTGGATGCCGCCCAGGCGCAACTTCTGCACGGGCCCGGGAAGTTGATCGGCGGTGAACCGCATCGTCATGGCGACGGCCGTGCCGGTGGCGGTCACGGCGAGTTCGTCGAGAGTCGGTGCGCCGATGCCGAAGGCGTGCAACCGGTACTGCCAGTACCCCTCGTCGTCGAAGGCCGCGCGGATCCGCTCGATGGGATGCGGGGATTCGGCGGTGAGATCGAGTGAGCGCGCCACCCACGGCACGCTACCGGCGCGTGTGTGCGGGGACGAATCCGTGCGGCGTAGCAAAGCCGCATACCCTTTCCCCGAATTGCAGGAAATGCCCTTCGCGCACGTCCACGTCGCGGTCTCGGGCGAAGTGCGACGCGACGATGGTCTTTTCGCGAACGGAGCTGCGACGGTGGTCATTGATCGAGCACGTCCGCCGAAAACCGAGCGGCGGCACGGCTTTCCATTGTCGGGTGCGTAGCGAACGTCTCCTCCTTTGCCATCTGCGCGTTCCGTAACCTCCGAGAGAAAATGACGAATGCAGCGTTGCGTCCCAATTCCGGGACACCACTGCTACTTTTGGCAACCATGCTGAACGTGGCTAACGTCGGTCGCCCCGGCCCCCTGCTCGACGCGAACATGCAGCGCGTCGGCCACCGAGGCGTCCATGCGCTGCGTCGCAACGGTGCGCGCGAGCATCACCGCGGTCTGGCCGTCGTCACCCGCGGACGTCTCCGCTCCCATGGCTCCTGCACGTGCGGATGGCAAGGCGTGCGACATGTGCTGTCGGCGCTCGCGGTGCACGACGCGCTGCTGCATGCGGCGATGTCGCGCTGCCGGCCGGCGGTGCCGCTGGTGGCGTAGTGCACCGTCGAGGGCACGCCTCGACACGGCCCCGACGACGACACGGCCCCCACGACGACGAAGCGGCGGCGACCACATGGTCGCCGCCGCTTCGTCGTCGGTCGCCGCTCAGATGAACGGAATGCCCGGGGTCAGATCCGGTGGGGGCGGGAGCCCCAGCGGGTTGAGGGGATTGATGGCGGGCGGCGCCGGCAGCGAGGGCGCGCCGATCGCCGGCAGCGCATTGCCGACCGCGCCCGCGGCACCGGCGGCAGCCAGACCGCCGAGGCCCAGGTCGGGGTTGATGCTCAGGTCCGGCACGACGTCGAGGCCGACGCTCGGCAGCACCAGGGTCGGGGTCACCGTGCCGAGGGAGGGAATCGCGCCCAGGGACGGGATGCCGCCGAGGCCACCCCCGCCGCCACCAGCCAGGGCCGGTGGGGGAGGCAGCGCCTGCAGCTGCTTGCTGATGCCGTCGAGCAGGGCGACGCACTTGCCGTTCTGCTCGTCGACGATCTGGCCGTCCTTGCACGTGACGCCCTGGGGCTTCGCGTCGCCGCGGTTGTCGCAGCCGTTCTTGGGCTCGGCGCCGGAACGCTGGGCGCTGGTGCATTGGTCGGCGTTTGCCGTCGCGGGGACGACCACCGTCGACAACGCGAGAGGGGCGATGGCCATGGCGGATCCGGAGATCAGCCCCAGCACGAGTCGCCTGACGCGAACGGTCATAGGAATCCTCGAAAGATTGGGTGCAGCCGGGTGCAGCGGTGAATCGACATGAGTGTAACCAAGTGTGGCCCACTTCGGCCCGCCAGCCAACATTCGTCCGAAAGGGATGATTGCCCGCCGCCGGCCCCGATGCGGGGATCGAGCGACCCTGGACGGCGCCTGTGCGAGGCATCGACGGCCGGCCGCCGACCGGCCTAGAGTGGCTCTCCGTGCGCTTCGGACTCTTCATCCCGCAGGGGTGGCGGCTCGACCTCGTCGACATTCCGCCGGCCGAGCAGTGGCAGGTCATGCGCGGTCTCGCGCAGTACGCCGACGACGGCCCCTGGGATTCGGTGTGGGTGTACGACCACTTCCACACCGTGCCGGTGCCCACCGACGAGGCGACCCACGAGGCGTGGTCCCTGATGTCGGCCTACGCGGCGGTGACCTCCCGAGTGAAGCTGGGGCAGATGTGCACCGCGATGGGCTACCGCAACCCCGCCTACCTGGCCAAGGTGGCGGCAACGGCGGACGTCATCTCCGGCGGTCGAGTCCAGATGGGCATCGGCGGCGGCTGGTACCAGCACGAGTGGGAGGCCTACGGCTACGGCTTCCCCTCGGCCGGAGAGCGCCTCGGCCGCCTCGACGAGGGCGTCCAGATCATGCGGGACGCCTGGCGTGCCGGCCGGGCCACTCTGGACGGTAGGTACTACCAGGTGAAGGACGCCATCGTCGCGCCGAAGCCGTTGCAGGACGGTGGACCTCCGCTGTGGATTGCCGGCGGCGGCGAGAAGGTGACGCTGAAGATCGCCGCCAAGTACGCGCAGTACACGAACTTCACGGCCGAGCCGGAGGGCTTCCGGCACAAGTCCGAGGTACTCGCCTCGCACTGCCGCGACGTCGGGACCGACTTCGACGCAATCGTGCGATCGGCCAACCTCAACTCGATTCTCGCGACCACGGAGGACGAGGTCCGCGACCGCGTCGAGCGCATCCGGGCGCGTCAGTCCGCGAAGGCGGACCCGGCCGCGGTCGACGGCATGCTCGCCACCGCAACGTCGCCGGACTCGGCCAGCGGGACACCCGAGCAGGTCGTCGAGCGGCTGACGCGCCTGCGTGATCTCGGATGCGACTACGCCATCCTCTACTTCCCCGAGGCGGCCTACGACCGCTCGGGAATCGACCTGTTCGCCCGCGAGGTCATCCCCGCGCTGAGCTGACGCGCGCGGTCGTCGAGCAACGCCGTCGGTCGCCTTCCGGCATCGCCGACCGGATGGGTACGAAGCGGTCGGGGTTACGCCTTCGCGGCCGCCACATCGCCCACGCCGCCGACGCCCGGCGCCGCCCCATCGGGTAAAGGTGGTCCCTCTACGGTAACCGTCGTCACCGTCAAAAACGCTTTCACCTGGCATCGCGGTCCATGCCGCCGTGGCTGACTTTGCATGTTCGTTGCGTATGCAAGGAAAATATGCTGACGTTGGCGAAAATATCGGGCGGCCGGCCCTCTCCCGTTTACGCTCGCGACAATCAGTGCCTGTCGGCGTCATTCAGCAACGAGTGGATCCGGCGGAAGGAGCACCTTCGGAGCAGCACGTGCGCCGTATCCGGAGACGACAGCCGGGGACGAACGACATGTGCGCCAACACCCATCGCGTGAACCATGCGCTAAGCACCGGGGCCCGCCCCGGCGTCTGGGCGGCCAGGGAATTGCTCGACGACGGGCCGCCCGGAGCCGAACGGCGCCGGCACGCCATCAAGGTGACGACCAGCTACGCCCGCTACGTTGGTCGCGTCGGCGCGCTCGCGGTGTCACTCGGCGTCGGCATGGCGATCGCCACCAACCCCGGCCTCGCCCACGCCGACACCGATGCGGATTCGGACTCCTCCGGCGGCACGGCGGCGTCGAGCGGCGCGTCCGGCGGTAGCGCCACCGGTGCGGGCAAGGACTCGACGGTCACGGGCCCGACGTCGGCAGGAGGAACGGCGTCGACGTCGCAGACGTCGACCGCCACGGCGTCCGTCGGCACGTCATCGTCGAGCGCATCGGGTGGGTCGTCGGCGGACGGTTCGGCGGTGGGCTCGAACGACGTTCCCGCCATGAACGTCAGCAGTTCGGGCGGAGCACACACCTCCACTCACGGAACCGGCGCCGCCGGTGCGGCCACCGACGGTGCGGCGAGCGCGGGGCCGACCACCGGCGGCACGTCGGGGACGTCTGCGGACCCGGCCGACGCCGTCGATCCGGCGTCCGCCGAGGCGGCGCCGGTCGAGCCGGTGACCGAGACGCCGGTCGAGCCGGCGACCGATACCCCGGCGGAGCCCGTCGACGCGCCGGTCGCGTCGACCGAGGTCACCTCGCCGCAGCCGGCGACCCACGGCTCCGACGGTCCGCCCCAGGCCACGGCCACGCCCGAACACGTCGATACGGCTGCGCCGCAATCGGTTTCGCCGACCGCTGTGAACAGAGCCGATGAGCCGGCCGCCCATGCGGCCACGAGATCTACGGCCACGGACATGGCGGCCACGGGATCGGCGCCCACGACGTTCGCGCTGAGCACCGCCGTCACCCCGCAGGCCGTGCCCGCGCTGCCCACCGACCCCATCTCGGCGCTGCTCGCGGTTCCCGGCGCGGTGGTCAACATGTTCACCGGATTCGTGGGATCGCTGCTGTCGCCGTTCCTCTACCCCGGGCCGGGCGCCCCGGCGCAGCTGCCGAGCCTGTGGGCCGTCCTGGCGTGGGTCCGCCGCGAGATCACCCACACCTTCTTCAACCGCAGCCCGGTCGCCGTCCCGGTGCAGACGGGGCAATCGCTCACCGGCGTCGTCACCGGCAACCTGAACGCCATCGACCCCAACGGCGACCCGTTGACTGCCACGGTGACCACGCAGGGCCAGTTCGGCACCGTCGTGATCAACGGCAACGGCACCTACACCTACACGCCCAACGCGCCCGTTCCGGCCGGCGGCATCGTCGACTCGTTCCAGATCACCATCACCGACGGGCCGGACATGCACCTCCCCGGCATCTTCGGCCTGGTGCAGAACGTGTTCGAGTGCATCGCCCGCTTCGTCGGGCTCGCGCAGCCCGACACCATCGTCAAGACCGTGCCGGTGACGGTCGTCGGATCGGCGATCGGCCTACCGCCCGTGGTCGTGACGACGGTGGTCGGACCGGTCGTGACGCCGAACAGTGGACCCGTCGTCCTCGACTCCGGTCTCCTCGTCACCGACGTCGACTCACCCACCATGTCCGGCGCGACGGTGAAGATCGGCGTCGGCTACACCCAGGGTGACGTCCTCGCGTACACCCCCATCGCGGGCAACCCGATCACGGCCACGTGGGATGCCACCAACGGCGTGCTCGTGCTGTCCGGCGAGGCGACCGCCGCGCAGTACCAGGCCGCACTGCGCTCGGTGACGTTCGCGTCCACCGCCGCGACGCTCGTCGGCGCCAAGGCCGTCCTCATCGCCGTCACGGACAAGCAGAACCTGACCAGCCTGCCCGCGCTCGTCGCCGTCACGATGCTGGGCGTCAACGCGCCACCGCTCGTCGTCACCGTTCCGGTGGGCCCCGTCGTCACCGCGGGGAGCCCACCGAACCCGCTCAACCCGCTGCTCACCGTGGTCGACCTCGACTCGTCGACCCTCACGGGCGCCACCGTGACGATCGGCGCCGGCTTCACGCCCGGGGACACGCTGTCCTACGCGCCGCTGACGGGCAATCCGATCGTGGCGGCCTACGACGCCGCGACCGGCACGCTCACCCTCTCGGGCGAAGCCACCGTCGCCCAGTACCAGGCGGCGCTGCGAGCCGTCACGTTCGGCACATCGTCGACGGCGCTCATCGGCCTGCGGACGGTGTCCATCACCGCGACCGACGCGCTCGACGGGACGAGCCTGCCCGGGCTGGTGGCCGTCACCGTCCTCGGATTGCCCGGGAGCATCCCGTCGGTGGTCGCGACGACGCCGGTGAAGCTGTACACCGCGGGCGGAACGCCGGTGGTGCTGGACGCCAATCTGACCATCGTGGACGCGGACTCGACCACTGCGACGAAGGCCGTACTGCGCCTGGACCCGCTGACCTACGTGGCAGGCACCGACCGGCTGGCGTTCGCGGACACCGCGGCGATCACCGGATCGTGGGACGCCCAGGCCGGCACCCTGACGCTGACGGGCGTCGCGTCGGTCGCCGCGTACCAGGCGGCGCTGCGGTCGGTGACGTTCGCCTCCGACGCGCTCGTCGGGGTCAAGACGGTCTCGGTCACCGTGACCGCCGACGGCGTCACCAGCCTGCCGGGTCTGGTCGCGGTGACGGTGGCGTCGCTGCCGGTACCGACGAATCTCCCGTCGGTCGTGGCCACCACGCCGGTGAAGCTCTACACCGCCGGCGGGACTCCGGTGGTCCTCGACGCGAACGTGACGCTGGTGGACGCGGATTCGCTCACGGCGACCGGTGCCACGGTGCGCATCGACGCACTCGGCTACGCGCCCGGCTCCGATCGGCTGGCCTTCGCCGACACCGCGACGATCACCGGGACGTGGAATGCGACCACCGGCACGCTCACCCTCACCGGGGCTGCATCGATCGCCGCGTACCAGGCGGCGCTGCGGTCCGTGACGTTCGCCTCGGATGCGCCGATCGGGGTCAAGACGGTGTCGATCACCGTGACCGCCGACGGCGTCACCAGCCTGCCCGGACTGATCGGCGTGACGGTGGCCGCGCTGCCGGTGCCGTCGAGTGCGCCGTCGGTGGTGGCCACGACGCCGGTGAAGCTGTACACCTCGGGCGGGACGGCGGTGGTGTTGGACGCCGCGGTGACGATCGTCGACGTCGACTCGGCGAACGCCACGAAGGCGACCGTCACGATCGGCGGTTACGTCAACGACGCTGACACGCTGGCGTATTCGGGTCCGCTGCAGTCGTCCTGGGACGCGGCCACGGGCGTGCTGACGCTGAGCGGAACCGCGTCGGTCGCCCAGTATCAGGCGGCGCTGCGCTCGGTGACGTTCGCCTCGACGTCGCCGGTGGGGCTGCGGACGGTGTCGATCGTGGTGACCGCCGACGACGTGCCGAGCGTGCCCGGGCTCGTCGCGGTGACGATCGCCGCGCTTCCGGGGAACGGGAACCTACCCGCGGTGGTGGCGACGACCCCGGTGAAGCTCTACACCGGTGGCGGGACGCCGTCGGTCCTCGACGCCAACGTGACGCTGGTGGATGCGGATTCGACCGCCGCGACCGGTGCGACGGTGCGCATCGGCGGCTACGACGCGGTGACCGACCGGTTGGCGTTCGCGAACACGGCAACCATCAGCGGGACGTGGGATGCGGCCACCGGCACCTTGACGCTGACCGGGGACGCGTCACTCGCGGAGTACCAGGCCGCGCTGCGGTCGGTGACGTTCGCGTCCGACGCGCTCGCGGGAGTGCGGACGGTGTCGATCGTGCTGACCGCCGACGGCGTCACCAGCCTGCCCGGACTGATCGGCGTCACGGTGGCCGCGCTGCCGGTGCCGTCGAGTGCGCCGGGCGTGGTGGCCACGACGCCGGTGAAGCTGTACACCGCCGGCGGCACGCCGGTGGTCCTCGATGCGAACGTCACACTCCTCGACCCGGATTCGACCACGGCCGGCGGTGCGACCGTGCGCATCGACGGCTACGACGCCGCGACGGACCGGCTGGCCTTCGCGAACACCGCCGCCATCACCGGGACCTGGGACGTGGCCACCGGCACCCTGACGCTGATCGGGGACGCGTCCCTCGCGGAGTACCAGGCCGCGCTGCGGTCGGTGACGTTCGCCTCGGACGCGCTCGTCGGCGTGAAGACCGTGTCGATGACCGTGGCCGCGGACGGCGTCACCAGCCTCGCCGGCGTCATCGCCGTCACCGTGGCCGCACTGCCCGTCCTGGGCAATCTGCGCCCGGTGGTCGCCACGACGCCGGTGAAGCTCTACACCAGCGGTGGCACGCCCGCGGTCCTCGACGCCAACCTCGTCCTGGCCGACGCGGATTCGACCACGGCCAGTGGTGCGACGCTGCGCATCGGTGGCTACGACGCGGTGACCGACCGGCTGGCGTTCTCGGACACGGCCACCATCACCGGGACGTGGGATGCGGCCACCGGGACCTTGACCTTGAGCGGTACCGCGTCCCTTGCCGAGTACCAGGCCGCGCTGCGGTCGGTGACGTTCGCCTCCGACGCCCTGGCCGGGGTCAAGACGGTGTCGATCACCGTCACCGCCGACGGGCAGACCAGCCTCCCCGGACTGGTCGCCGTCACGGTCGCGGCGCTACCGGTACCCGGCAACCTGCCGTCGGTGGTGGCGACGACGCCGGTGAAGCTGTACACCGCCGGCGGCACGCCGGTGGTCCTCGATGCGAACGTCACACTCCTCGACCCGGATTCGACCACGGCCGGCGGTGCGACCGTGCGCATCGACGGCTACGACGCCGCGACGGACCGGCTGGCCTTCGCGAACACCGCCGCCATCACCGGGACCTGGGACGTGGCCACCGGCACCCTGACGCTGATCGGGGACGCGTCCCTCGCGGAGTACCAGGCCGCGCTGCGGTCGGTGACGTTCGCCTCGGACGCGCTCGTCGGCGTGAAGACCGTGTCGATGACCGTGGCCGCGGACGGCGTCACCAGCCTCGCCGGCGTCATCGCCGTCACCGTGGCCGCACTGCCCGTCCTGGGCAATCTGCGCCCGGTGGTCGCCACGACGCCGGTGAAGCTCTACACCAGCGGTGGCACGCCCGCGGTCCTCGACGCCAACCTCGTCCTGGCCGACGCGGATTCGACCACGGCCAGTGGTGCGACGCTGCGCATCGGTGGCTACGACGGGGTGACCGACCGGCTGGCGTTCTCGGACACGGCCACCATCACCGGGACGTGGGATGCGGCCACCGGGACCTTGACCTTGAGCGGTACCGCGTCCCTTGCCGAGTACCAGGCCGCGCTGCGGTCGGTGACGTTCGCCTCCGACGCCCTGGCCGGGGTCAAGACGGTGTCGATCACCGTCACCGCCGACGGGGAAACCAGTGTGCCCGGCCTCGTCGCGGTGACGGTGGCCGCGCTTCCGGTGCCGTCGAGTGCGCCGTCGGTGGTGGCGACGACGCCGGTGAAGCTGTACACCTCCGGTGGCCAGCCGGTCGTGCTCGACGGCACGGTGACGCTAATCGACGTCGACTCCGGGACCGTGACCAAGGCGACGGTGACGATCGGCGGATACGTCAACGGCGATGATGCGCTGAACTATTCGGGGCCGCTGACGAAGACGTGGGATGCCCAGACCGGCACCCTGACGCTGACGGGCGCGGGAACGCTGGCGGACTACCAGGCGGCGCTGCGGTCGGTGACGTTCGCCTCGACGGCGTCGGTGGGTGTCAAGACGGTGTCGATCGTGGTGACGGCCGACGGCGTGCAGAGTGCGCCCGGTCTGGTGGCAGTGACGGTCGCCGCATTGCCGATGTCGGGGAATTTGCCGTCGGTCGTGGCGACGACCCCGGTGAAGCTGTACACCGCAGGTGGTGCGCCGGTGACGCTGGACGGAAACGTCACCATCGTCGACGCCGACTCGACCACCGTCTCGCAGGCCGCGATGACCATCGGTGGCTACGTCGCCGGCGTCGACAGGCTGGGCTACACGGGTCCGCTGACCGGCACGTGGGATGCCGCGAGCGGCACGTTGACGTTGACCGGCGCTGGAACGGTCGCCGACTATCAGGCCGCGCTGCGGTCGGTGACGTTCGCCTCCGACGCCCCTGCCGGTGTGCGCACCGTGTCGATCGTCGTGACCGCCGACGGCGTCCCGAGTGCGCCCGGTCTGGTGGCCGTCACCGTGGCGGCCCTTCCGGTGCCCTCGAGCGCGCCGGGCGTGGTCGCCACGACGCCGGTGAAGCTCTACACCTCCGGTGGCCAGCCGGTCGTGCTCGACGGCACGGTGACGATCGTCGACGTCGACTCGACGTCGGTCACCAAGGCGACCGTGACCATCGCCGGCTATTCGAACGGCGTTGACACGCTTGCTTATTCCGGGCCGCTGACCAAGGCGTGGGATGCCCAGACCGGCACCCTGACGCTGACGGGCGCGGGAACGCTGGCCGACTACCAGGCGGCGCTGCGGTCGGTGACCTTCGCCTCGACGGCGTCGGTGGGTGTCAAGACGGTGTCGATCGTGGTGACCGCCGACGGCGTCGACAGCGCACCCGGTCTGGTGGCGGTGACGGTCGCCGCACTGCCGGTGTCGGGGAATCTGCCGTCGGTCGTGGCGACGACGCCGGTGAAGCTGTACACCGGCGGCGGCGCGCCCGTGACGCTGGACGCGAACGTCACCATCGTCGACGCGGACTCGACCACCGCGACGGGTGCGATCGTCCGCTTCGATCCGCTCACCTACAGCCAACTGACCGACCGGCTGTCCTTCGTCGACACCGCGTCGATCAGCGGCACCTGGAACGGGCAAGCCGGCGTCCTCACCCTTACCGGCACCGCGTCCGTCGCCGAGTATCAGGCGGCGCTGCGTTCCGTCACGCTCAGCTCGACGGCCCTCGTCGGGGTGAGGACGGTGACGATCGTCCTCACGGCCGACGGCGTCGACAGTGCCGCCGGCGCCATCGCGGTGACGGTGGCCGCCCTGCCGGTCCCGACCACCGCACCGCCCGTGGTCGCCACCACCCCCGTGAAGCTCTACACCGCGGGCGGCGCGCCCGTCGTCCTCGACGCCAACGTCACGGTCCTCGATGCGGATTCGCCGACGGCGACGAAGGCGACGGTGACCGTCACGGCGGGTTACGACCCGGCCCGGGACGCGCTGGCGTTCACCGACACCGGGTCGATCACCGGCAGTTGGGACGCGCAGACCGGCGTCCTGACGCTCAGCGGCACGGCCACGATCGCCGAGTATCAGGCGGCGCTGCGGTCGGTGACGTTCGCCTCCGATGCGCTCGCCGCAGCCAAGACGGTGTCGATCGTGGTGACCGCCGGCGGCGCCGCCAGCGCGGCCGGCGTCGTCGCGGTGACGGTCGCGACGCTGCCCGCTCTCACCAGCGCGCCGGGTGTCGTCGCGACCACGCCGGTGAAGCTCTACACCTCCGGTGGCCAGCCGGTCGTGCTCGACGGCACGGTGACGATCGTCGACGTCGACTCGACCGGTGTCACCAAGGCCACGGTGACGATCGGCACGGGATACGCCAATGGTTCTGACGTGCTGAATTATTCGGGTCCGTTGACGAAGACCTGGGATGCGACGACCGGCACGCTGACGCTGACCGGTGCCGGCACCGTTGCGGACTACCAGGCGGCCCTGCGGTCGGTGACGTTCTCGTCGACGGCCCCGGCCGGGGTGAAGAGCGTGGCGATCGTGGTGACGGCCGACGGCGTCGACAGCCTGCCGGGTGTCGTGGCGGTGACCGTCGCGGCGCTGCCGGTGTCGGGCAACCTGCCCGGGGTCGTCGCGACGACCCCGGTGAAGCTGTACACCTCCGGTGGTGCCCCGTCGGTCCTCGACGCGAACGTGACGCTGGTCGATGCGGATTCGACGACCGCGACCGGTGCGACGGTGACCGTCACGGCGGGTTACGACCCGACCCGGGACCGGCTGGCCTTCGCCGACACCGGGTCGATCACCGGCAGTTGGGACGCCCAGACCGGCGTCCTGACGCTCAGCGGCGCGGCCACGATCGCGCAGTATCAGGCGGCGCTGCGGACGGTGACCTTCGCCTCCGATGCGCTTGCCGGGGCCAAGACCGTGGCCATCGAGGTGCGCGCCGACGGCGTCGGCAGCACCATGGGCGTCGTCGCGGTCACGGTGGCCTCGCTGCCGGCGACCGGCAACCTGGCGACGATCGTCGCGACGACGCCGGTGAAGCTCTACACCGCCGGAGGCCAGCCGGTCGTGCTCGACGGCACGGTCACCCTCGTCGACGCCGATTCCACCGGCGTCACCAAGGCCACGATGACGATCGGCGCTGGGTACGCGACCGGCGTTGACGTGCTGACGTATTCGGGTCCGCTGACCGGAACATGGGACGCCGGGACCGGCACGCTGACGCTGACCGGCGCCGGCACCGTCGCGGACTACCAAGCGGCGCTGCGCACCGTCACGTTCTCCTCGACGGCGCCGGCTGGGCTGAAGACCGTGACGATCGTCGTGACGGCCGACGGCGTCGACAGCCTGCCGGGTGCGGTCGCGGTGACCGTCGCGTCGTTGCCGGTGCCCGCGAACACCCCATCGCTCGTCGCGACGACGCCGGTGAAGCTGTACACCTCCGGTGGTGCGCCCGTGGTGCTGGACGGCTCCGTCCTGATCGTCGACGTCGACTCCGACACCGTGACGAAGGCGACGCTCACCATCGGCGGCTACGTCGCCGGCGACGACGTACTGGCCTACACCGGACCGCTCACCGGGACGTGGGATGCGGCGACCGGGACGCTCACGTTGAGCGGCACGGCTTCGGTAGCCGAGTACCAGGCCGCCCTGCGCTCGGTGACGTTCGCCTCCGAGGCGTCCACCGGCGTGAAGACGGTGTCCATCACCGTGACCGCCGACGGCATGACCAGCGTGCCGGGGCTGGTGGCGGTCACGGTGGCGACGCTGCCCGCCGCGGCGAACCTGCCGTCGGTCGTGGCGACCACCCCGGTGAAGCTGTACACCGGCGGCGGTGCGCCGGTGGCCCTGGACGCCAACGTCACCGTGGTGGACGCCGATTCGGCGACGGCCGGCGGTGCCACCGTGCGCATCGACGGCTACGACGCCGCGACCGACCGGCTGGCCTTCGCGGATACCGCCGCGATCACCGGCACCTGGGACGCGGCGACCGGCGTGCTGACGCTGACCGGCACGGCGTCGCTGGCCGACTACCAGGCTGCGCTGCGGTCGGTGACGTTCGCCTCGGACGCGCTCGCCGGTCTGAAGACCGTGACGATCGTGCTGACCGCGAACGGCGTGCCCAGCCTTCCCGGCGTCGTGGCCGTCACCGTCGCATCCCTGCCCGTGCCCGGTAGCGCTCCGTCGGTCGTGGCGACGACGCCGGTCAAGCTGTACACGTCCGGCGGCACGCCGACGGTGCTCGACGGCGCGGTGACGATCATCGACGTCGACTCGACGGGGGTCACCACGGCGACCGTGACGATCGGCGCCGGCTACGCCAACGGCGTTGACGTGCTGGACTACTGGGGTCCGTTGACGAAGACCTGGGATGCCGCGACCGGCACGTTGACGCTGACCGGTGCCGGCACGGTGGCCGACTACCAGGCGGCCCTGCGGTCGGTGACGTTCTCCTCGACCGCGCCGGCCGGTGTGCGCACCGTGTCGATCGTCGTGACCGCCGACGGCGTCCCGAGTGCGCCCGGTCTGGTGGCCGTCACCGTGGCAGCCCTTCCGGCGCCCTCGAGCGCACCCGGCGTGATCGCCACGACGCCGGTGAAGCTCTACGCCTCCGGTGGCCAGCCGGTCGTGCTCGACGGCACGGTGACGATCGTCGACGTCGACTCGACCGGTGTCACCAAGGCCACGGTGACGATCGGCACCGGCTACGCCAATGGCGTTGACGTGCTGAATTATTCGGGTCCGTTGACGAAGACCTGGGATGCGACGACCGGCACGCTGACGCTGACCGGCGCCGGCACCGTCGCGGACTACCAGGCCGCACTGCGGTCGGTGACGTTCTCGTCGACCGCCCCGGCCGGGGTGAAGAGCGTGGCGATCGTGGTGACGGCCGACGGCGTCGACAGCCTGCCGGGTGCGGTCGCGGTGACCGTCGCGGCGCTGCCGGTGTCGGGCAACCTGCCCGGGGTCGTCGCGACGACCCCGGTGAAGCTGTACACCTCCGGTGGCGCCCCGTCGGTCCTCGACGCGAACGTGACGCTGGTCGATGCGGATTCGACGACCGCGACCGCGGCGACCGTCACCATCGATGCGGCGACCTACGACGCCGTGCGCGATCGGCTGCAGTTCGCGGACACCGCGACGATCACCGGATCGTGGAACGCCCAGACGGGCGTCCTGACGCTCACCGGCACCGCGTCGCTGGCCGACTACCAGGCCGCGCTGCGGTCGGTGACCTTCGCCTCCGACGCGGTGGCCGGCGTCCGCACGGTCTCGATCGTCGTGACCGCCAACGGCGTCGCGAGCGCCCCGGGCCTGGTCGCGGTGACCATCGCGTCCTTGCCCGTGGTCACGAGTGCGCCGGGTGTGGTGGCGACGACGCCGGTGAAGCTGTACACCTCGGGCGGGTCGCCGGTGGTGCTGGACGCCACCGTGACGATCGTGGACGTCGACTCGACGGGCGTCACGAAGGCGACCGTGACGATCGGCGCCGGCTACGCCAACGGCGTCGACGTGCTGAACTACTCGGGACCGCTGACGAAGAGCTGGGACGCTGCGACGGGAACGTTGACGCTGACCGGTGCCGGCACGGTGACCGAATACCAGGCGGCCCTGCGATCGGTGACGTTCTCCTCGACCGCGCCGGCCGGACTGAAGACCGTCTCGATCGTCGTCACCGCGGACGGCATCGACAGCGTTTCGGGCGCGGTGGCCGTGACGGTGCTGGCCCTGCCGACGCCGTCGAGCGCGCCGGGCGTGGTGGCCACGACGCAGGTGAAGCTCTACACCGCCGGCGGGACACCGGTCGTGCTCGACGGCGCGGTGACGATCATCGACGTCGACTCCACGGGCGTCACGAAGGCGACCGTGACGATCGGCGCCGGCTACGCCAACGGCGTGGACGCGCTGAACTATTCGGGCCCGCTGACGAAGAGCTGGGACGCCGCGACGGGCACCTTGACGCTGACCGGCGCCGGCACGGTCGCGGACTACCAGGCGGCGCTGCGCGCCGTCACGTTCGCGTCCACGGCGCCGGCCGGCCTGAAGACCGTGTCGATCGTCGTGACCGCCGACGGAGTCGACAGCGTGCCGGGTGCGGTGGCCGTGACCGTCGCCGCGCTGCCGGTGTCCGGCAACGTGCCGTCGGTCGTCGCCGCGACGCCGGTCAAGCTCTACACCGCCGGGGGTTCGCCGGTGACGCTGGACGCGAATCTCGTGATCGTCGACGCGGATTCGACCACGGCCACCGGTGCGACGGTCCGCGTCGACTCGCCGACCTACGTGCAGGGCGCCGACCGGTTGGCGTTCGCGGACAGCGGGTCGATCACCGGTACCTGGGACGCGGCGACCGGCACGCTCGTGCTGAGCGGCACGGCGTCGATCGCGGACTACCAGGCGGCGCTGCGGTCGGTCACGTTCGCCTCCGACGCGCTCGCGGGCGCCAAGACGGTGTCGATCGTCCTGACCGCCAACGGAATTCCGAGCACGCCCGGCGTCGTCGCCGTCACCGTCGCGTCGCTGCCGGTACCCACCAGTGCGCCGTCCGTCGTGGCGACCACGCCGGTCAAGCTCTACGTCTCCGGCGGCACACCGGTAACCCTCGACGGCGCGATGACGATCATCGACGCCGACTCCACCACGGCGACGAAGGCCACGCTCACCATCGGCACCGGCTATGCCAACGGGGCCGACAGCCTCGCCTACTCGGGTCCGCTCACGTCGGCGTGGGATGCCGCGACGGGAACGCTGACCCTCACCGGAGCGGCGACCGTCGCGCAGTACCAGGCCGCGCTGCGGTCGGTGACGTTCGCCTCCACCGCGACCGCGGGCGTCAAGACCGTGACGGTCGTCCTGACCGCCGACGGTGCCGCCAGCCTGCCCGGCGTCGTGACCGTGACGGTGGCGTCCATACCGGCCTCGGGCAACGTGCCGTCGGTGGTCGCCACGTCGGCGGTCAAGCTGTACACCGCGGGGGGGAGCGCCATCGTCCTCGACCCGGTGCTGACGGTGGTCGACGTCGACTCGACGACGGTCACCAGCGCCACGGTCACACTCGGCGGCGTCGGCTTCGACCCCGCCCGCGACGTCCTGGCCTACACCGGAACCGTGCCCGGGATCGCGTCGCAGTGGAACGCGGCGACCGGCACGCTCACCCTGACGGGCGCCGCCGGCATCGCGGACTACCAGAGTGCGTTGCGATCGGTGACGTTCGCGTCGTCGTCGACCGCGCTGGCCGGTCTGCGGTCGGCCACGATCGCCGTCGTCGCCGACGGCGTCGCGAGCGTGCCCGGCGTCGTCGCCATCACCGTGGTGGCGTTGCCGCCGATCGTCAACGTGCCGCCGCTGGTGACGACGTCGCTCGGACGGACCTACAATGCCGGGACGACGGCGATCGCCCTCGACCCGACGCTCACCGTCGCGGACCTGACGTCGGCCACGATGTCCGGGGCCACCGTGACCATCGGCACCGGCCGGACCGCCGCCGACACGCTCGCCTACACCGGATCGGTGGCCGGCATCGGCGCCAGCTGGGACGCCGCCACCGGGACGCTCACCCTCAGCGGCAGCGCGAGCGCCGCCGACTACCAGGCCGCGCTGCGGGCGGTGACGTTCGGCACGGGTTCGGCTGCGACGCAGGGCATCCGGGTGGTCACGGTGGTGGTCACCGACGTCCAGGGCGCGGCGAGCCTACCGGGCACCGTGGCGGTCAGCGTGCTGGCGAACCAGACACCCCTCGTCGTCGGGTCGCTGCTCAACGCGATTCCGTACGTCGCGGGCAACGACCCGGTGGTGCTCGACCGGTTCGTCGTCGTGGCCGACGACTCCTCGCAGATCAAGGGGGCGACGGTCCGGATCACCAGCGGCCGGCAGACCGGCGACGCGCTGGCGTTCACGGCGGCCAACGGCATCACCGGCAGCTACGACGCGGCCACCGGGGTGCTCACGCTGACCGGAACCGCCACCGTCGAGCAGTACCAGCAGGCGCTGCGATCGGTCACGTTCGCGACGACGACGTCGGCGCTCCTCGGGCTGCGGACGTTCACGATGGACGTGACCGACCAGCAGAACCTGACCGGGACGTCGCTACCGTTCACCGCCTCGGTGATCGGCAATGCCGCGCCGCTGCTGTCGCTGTCGCCGTCGAGCCTCAGCATCTCCCTCGCGGGCAGCGCCCTTCCGAAGACGCTCGACCCGCAGCTGACGATCGCCGACGACTCGAGCAAGCTCACCCAGGCGACGGTGAAGGTGACCGGGGGAGTGCTCGTCGGCGCCTCGGACAATCTGACGGTGACGATCCCCGCGGGCAGCGGCATCACCGCGGCGTGGAGTTCGTCGACCCGGACGCTGACCTTGTCGGGGACGGCATCGACGGCCGATTACCAAACCGCGCTGCAGAGCGTGAAGTGGGACATCACCGGGCTCGTCAGCCTCGGCACGTGGACGTTCACCTTCGCCACCCGGGACCAGCAGAACGTCAGCAGCGCCGACGCCAAGATGACGATCACGATCGTCAGCGTGCTCTAACGGACGTCCGCCGCCTGGTACTGCGCGACGGCCCAGCCGTCGGCGCCGCGGACGAGCACGACCCCGATGTGCACGGTCACGGCGTCGCGGTCGCGGTAGGCGAACGTCGCCCGCAGGTAGCCCGTGACGACGCCCTCGGCGAGACGACGTGATTCGAGGATGTCGTAGCCGACGGTCATGCCGGCGGGCTGGGCGGCGTAGTAGGCGCGTACGGCGTCACGTCCGACGCCGTAGGGGCGCAGGCCCTGGAACACGGCGTCGGCGGTGAAGGCCGCCGCGACCCGGCCGGGATCGCCGGCGTCGATCCCGGCGCGCCAGGTGTTCATCACGTCCGCGACGACGGTCGAGGCGTCCACGTCAGTGCCCCGCGCTCTGGCCGCCGTCGACGTGCAGGATCTCGCCGGTGACGAACGGCGCCTGCTCGAGGTAGAGCACCGCGTTCACCACGTCGGCCACCTCGCCGACCCGACCCACCGGGTGCAGCGCGGCCAGCGCGCCGTAGGAGGACTCGTCGTGCATCGGGGTGCGAATGACGCCCAGCGACAACGCATTCGAGCGAATGCCGCGGGCGGCGTACTCGACGGCGAGCGCCCGTGTCGCCGCGTTCAGACCGCCCTTCGTCAGCGACGACAGCGCCGACGGCGCGTCCGAGCGGGCGTGCTCGACCAGCGTCGTCGAGATGGTGACGAGGTGCCCGCCCTCGCCGCGCGCCAGCATGGCCGCCACCGCGGCGCGCGACACCTCGAAGAAGCCGCGCAGATTAACCCCGGTGATGGCGTCGAAGTCCTCGTCGGTGTAGTCGACGAACGGCTTGGGCAGGTAGATGCCCGCATTGTTCACCACGGTGTCGACGCGGCCGAAGCGCTCGAGGGTCGCCGCGACGACCCGCCCGCCGACGCCCGGGGCGGACACGTCGCCCGCGACGGCGAACACCATGGGGTCCGCACCGTCGGTCACCGTGCGGGAGTTGGCGGCGACGGCCCACCCCAGCCGGCGGTAACCCTCGACCAACCCGGCGCCGATGCCTTGCGACGCACCGGTGATCAGAGCGACCCGCGTCGTGTCGTTCATAGTGTCCTCCTTCGTCATCGACGCCGTGGTCGGCATCTGCTGATCCGGTCAACGCCACCGGAGGTGCGCCGCACTCCGCGGCGGCGGGACCGGAATGCTCCGTCGTGATAGGCGCAGCCTCCCAGTCCACTACGCTGGCGTGTGATGGAGCTGCGACAGCTGCGCTACTTCGTGACGGTCGCCGACGAACTGAACTTCGGCCGGGCCGCTGAACGGCTGCGCATCGCGGGACCCTCGCTCTCGCAACAGATCAAGGCGCTCGAACGCGATCTCAAGGTGCGGCTCTTCGATCGCGACCGCCGCTCGGTGGCGTTGACGGCCGCGGGCTCGGCGCTGCTTCCCCGCGCCCGGGCGCTGCTCGGCCAGGCCGACGACCTGCGCCGCCAGGCGCTCGGGCTCGCGTCTACCGAGCCGGTCCGGATCGGCTACGTGCAGTGGTGTCCCACCGACTGGGCCGAACGTGCCGCCGGCGTCGCACAGCTGCGCGTCGACACCTGGGTCATGCCGTCCCATACCCAGGCGGCACGGGTGGCCGACGGCAGCCTCGACGTCGCGATCTGCTGGGTGCGCACCACCGACCTCGCGGCACTCGCGCTGCGGGCGAGGCTGATCGGCGTCGACGAGCTGCACGCGCTCACGGTGGGGCAGGACGCGTCACCGGTGCCGGCGGGACGCGTCACCGTGTGCGTGGACGGCGACGAGGCCAGCTGGTCGTCGTGGAACCGGTACGCCGAGGAGTTCGTCCGCGCGACGGGCGCCGGTCTGCTGCGCGTCGACGACGGCGGCGTCACCGGGCCCACGTTCGTCGAGCACGTGCGACGCGTCGGCCGCCCGGTGGTGAACAATCCCAAGGGGCAGAACGACCCGCTCCCCACGGGATTCACGCGGCGGCCGATCGTTGGCCCGACGCCGATGTGGACGTGGTCGCTGGTGTGGCGCCGCGACGAACGCAACCCGGTGGTGCTGGCGGTCGTCGACGCCCTCACCGCGGGGATCGACCGCTCTCGGCTGAACGCCCCGGATGCGTGGCTGCCCGCGGACGATCCGCATCGCGCCTGAGCCCCGTCAGCAACCAGACGGCGGTGACCGCCGCCGCGGTGACGATCCCGGCGGAGGTCAGCAGCGCATCGTGAAATCCGTTGTGCAGCAACGGTGTCACGACCAGTGGGCCGACCATCTGACCCGCCGAGTAACCGGCCGTGAGCAGCGCGACCGCGCTCGCGGACCCGAGCCCGCGCCCGGCCGCCAGTGCCAGCGTGCTGATCCCGATGAACGTGCCACCGAACAGCACCGCCCCGGCCAGCGCGGCTGCGGCGCCGCCCGCCAACGCCGGAAGCGCGACGCCGGCGGCCTGCAGCAGCAGCGCGGCGACCAGCAGCGCGGGCCGCGACCACCGGGTGGCCGCCCACGCCCACAGGGCGGCCGACGGCGCGGCCGCCAGACCCACCACCACCCAGGCGCCGCTGCCCAGCCATGCCGGGCCGTCATGCCCCACGGCCACTACCAGAAAGGTGCCCGCGATGATGTAGCCGACGCCCTCCAGCGTGTAACACGCCAGCAGGACGCCGAACCACCGCCGCGACGCCGGCCGGGTCGCGGGAGCGTCGGCGTGCCCCGCGTCGGTGGGCGCGGCGGGACGCATGTGCCAGGCCACGGCGGCGACCACCGCGGCCACCGCGGCGGCCACCCACCACGTCGTCCGCCACCCCGCGGTGGGCAGCGCGAGCACGATGGCGCCGGACGCCGCGATGCCGACGCCGACACCCGCGAAGCCCCAGCCCGGCAGCTGCGCCGAGCGGCCGCGGGCGTGGTCGAGCATCCAGTCGACGGCGATGACGAACAGCACGGCGCTCGCAACGCCGGCGACGGTGCGGATGACGAGCCACGCGCCGACGCTGTGGGTGAGCGGCATCGCGGCCAGGCTGCCGACGATCAGTAGCAGCGCGATCCGCCAGGTGCGGGTCGTGCGCACCAGCCGCGGCGCGAGCACGCCGGCCACCGCGCCGGCGAGGTAGCCGGCGTAGTTGGCGGTCGCGAGGCCGCCCGCGGCGGCGGGGGACAGCCCGGCCTGTGCCGTCATCAACGGCAGGATCGGGGTGTAGACGAACCGCCCGATCCCCATGGCGGCGGCGAGCGCGGCGGCGCCCCGGGCGACGTGGACGTGCGGATGATGCCAGTGCATCCCGTCATCGTCGGCGCGGCGCCCGGACCGACGCCACGACCGGCGTGCTCACAGCTGCGAGGCGCGGCCTCGCAGACCTACGGCAGCAGCAGCGGCGGGGGCGGCGAGTCCGGCGGGAGCAGCGGCGGCGGGGGCGGCGAGTGGCGCGGGATGTAGGCGTCCGGCGCCGGCGGCACCGGCGCGGACGGCGCGGTGCCGTCGGCGTACCCGGGCGGTGGGGGTCCGTTCAGCGGGTAGTAGCCCGGGGGCAGCGGCGGGCCGCTCTCCGTGCGCGGTGCGGGCGGCGGCCCCTCCGAGCCCGGCGCGTTGATCGACTTGTAGCCGGGCGGCAGCTGCGGCGCCGGTCCAGCGCCTGGCGGCGGTGCGGCGGGCAGGCCGTCGGGATTGGCCTCCATGTTGTACGGGTCCTTGGCCTGGTGCCAGGCGTCGCGCAGGAAGCCGAGGGCGCCGGAGTTGTTCCGCGAGCCGTAGCGCGGGTCCTGGATCTCGGGGACGGGCGGCGGTCCGGCCGGGGGCGGCGGCGCGGGCGGTGCGGCCTGCAGGTCCTCCGGCGCCATCGCCACGGGCTGGCCCGGGACGGGCGGGGCCGCCGGGTCGCCGGGCACGGGGAGCACCGGCTCGGCGGCGGCGACGCCGGCGAAGCCGAGAGCGCCGAAGCCGACGGCGGCACCGGCCACCATCACCTTGGCAGCGAGCGTCGACGCGCGGCGAGCGCGCTGAGGTCCGGTCATGGGTATGCAGGCTAGCCGGTCGGCGGCCCCCGTGCGTGGTCACCGGCCACATCCGTCACACACGGTGCAAGCCGCCGACAGCGGGTATGCACCTGCGCGACCAGTCAGCCAATCCAGCAGAAGGGGACGCGCATGACCGCCGACACCAAGGTCTCGTTGACCGACCTGGCCCGCGAGCACCTCGAGACCGCACGCACCAGCAACAGCGGCCGCAGCGCCCACACCGTCTTCGGCGGTCACGAGCACTCGCTGCGGCAGACGCTGATCGCGCTGGCCGCCGGGCACGACCTCGACGAGCACGAAGCGCCCGAAGAGGCGACGCTGCAGGTCCTGCAGGGCCGCGTGCGTCTGGTCAGCGGCGACTCCGCACTCGAGGGCAGCGCGGGCGACCACCTCGCGATCCCCGCCGCGCGGCACGCCCTGCACGCCGACGAGGACTCAGCGGTGCTGCTGACCGTGATGAAGGCCGTCGGCCCGCACGTCTAGATGGCCGGGCCGAGCAGGTCGTCGGCGTCCTTGATGACGTAGCCGTAGCCCTGCTCGGCGAGGAAGCGCTGCCGGTGCGCGGCGTACTCGGCGTCCAGGCTGTCGCGGGACACCACCGAGTAGAACACCGCGCCGCCGCCGTCGGCTTTGGGCCGCAGCAGCCGGCCCAGGCGCTGGGCTTCCTCCTGGCGCGACCCGAACGTGCCCGACACCTGTACCGCGACGCTCGCCTCGGGCAGGTCGATGGAGAAGTTCGCCACCTTCGACACCACCAGCGTGCGGATCTCGCCGCGGCGGAACTGGTCGAACAGCACCTCGCGCTCGGCGTTCTTCGTCGAGCCCTGGATCACCGGGGCGTTCAGTTCCTGCCCCAGTTCGTCGAGCTGGTCGAGATACGCGCCGATCACCAGCGTCGGCTCGCCGGGATGGCGGTCCAGGATCGACTTCACCACGGCGATCTTCGTGTGCGCCGTCGAGCACAGCTTGTAGCGCTCCTCCGGCTCGGCGGTGGCGTACAGCATCCGCTCGTTGTCGGTCATCGTGACCCGCACCTCGATGCATTCGGCCGGTGCGATCCAGCCCTGGGCCTCGATGTCCTTCCACGGTGCGTCGTAGCGCTTCGGTCCGATGAGGCTGAACACGTCGCCCTCGCGCCCGTCCTCGCGGATCAGCGTTGCCGTCAGCCCGAGCCGGCGGCGGGACTGCAGGTCGGCCGTCATGCGGAACACCGGAGCCGGCAGCAGGTGCACCTCGTCGTAGATGATCAGACCCCAGTCCCGGCTGTCGAACAGCTCGAGATGGCGGTACTCGCCCTTGGTGCGGCGGGTGATCACCTGGTAGGTGGCGATGGTGACCGGCCGGATCTCCTTGCGTTCACCGGAGTACTCGCCGATCTCGTTCTCGGTCAGCGACGTGCGGGCGATGAGCTCGCGCTTCCACTGCCTGCCGGCGACGGTGTTGGTCACCAGGATCAGCGTGGTGGCGCCGGCCTTGGCCATGGCCGCCGCGCCGACGAGCGTCTTGCCCGCCCCGCACGGCAGCACGACGACGCCCGAGCCGCCCGCCCAGAACGAGTCCGCGGCCATCTCCTGGTAGTCGCGCAGCTCCCAGCCGTCCTGCTGCAGATCGATGCGGTGCGCCTCGCCGTCGACGTAACCGGCGAGGTCCTCGGCGGGCCAGCCGATCTTCAGCAGCATCTGCTTGACCCGGCCGCGCTCGCTCGGGTGCACGATGACGGTGTCGTCGTCGAGGCGGTCCCCGAGCATCGGGGCGATCTTCTTGTGCCGCAGCACCTCCTCGAGCACGGCGCGGTCGAGGCTGACCAGCGTCAACCCGTGCGCCGGGTGCTTGACCAGCTGCAACCGCCCGTAGCGGGCCATGGTGTCGACGATGTCGACGAGCAGCGGCTGCGGCACCGCGTAGCGGGAGAACGACACCAGGGCGTCGACGACCTGCTCGGCGTCGTGGCCCGCAGCGCGGGCGTTCCACAGGGCCAGCGGCGTGATGCGGTAGGTGTGGACGTGCTCGGGAGCACGCTCCAATTCGGCGAAGGGAGCGATGGCGGCGCGCGCGGCGCCGGCCTCCTCGTGGTCGACCTCGAGCAGCACCGTCTTGTCGGACTGCACGATCAGGGGTCCGTCGGTCATGCGCGACCCCCCGTACGGACTGAGTTCATCTCACCCATTATCCCGACTCCGCCGACACCACCGAGGTCACGCGGTGGATGGCGAAGTCACGGACCCGGCCCGCGGCGGGATCGTAGGCGGTCAGCTGGCCGCCGCGGACGTTGATCGGCGCCACCACCCGCTGCGTCGCGACGCCGGCGGGGTCGACGTAGCCGATCACCACCGAGGCCTGCCGGTGCGCGGCGGACTGCAGCTGCGCCATGGCCTCGGCGGGGTCCAGCCGCGCACCCGTCACGTGCGCGGCGCCGACCTTGCGCAGCACCGCGACGATGGCGCCGAGGGTCTGCGGCGTCGGCGCGGACACCGGGCGGTAACCGCGCCGGCGGCCCGGCGAGGGCACGCGGGACCCCCGGGAACGGATGTCGACGATGGTGCCCGACCAGTCCTCGGCGGCCGGTGCGAAGCCGGCCGCGCGCAGCCCGGCGAGCACGTCGCCGATCGGCGCGACCGACACCGCCACCGTCGGGGCGAGGGTGCGCATCTCCACCCCGGCCATCGCCGGGGCGGCGACCGCCTGGGCGAGCAGCGCCGGGTCCTCGCACCGCACGAACGACGCGGCCATGCCCACGCGCAGCTGCCCGTGCCGCCGGGCGACGTCGTCGATGAGGTAGGTCAGCCCCTGCGGTACCGGCGTGCGCGAGTGCCGCTCGAACAGGGCGTGCAGCTCGCTGGCCGTGCACCCGGTGTCCAGCGCGCGGCGGATCGAGGCCTCGCTGATGCGGTACACCATCGCCGCGCCCGCCGACTCCACCGTGGCGACGGCCGACAGCCGTTCGGCGAGATCGCGTTCGAGCGGACCCGGGACCACCACCGTCAGGTCGGCCTGCAGCAGGAAGTGGTCGATGGGCGTGGGCAGCGCCTTGTCCATCGCCGCGATGACGGCGTCCTCGCCGGCGCCGTCGAGCAGCAGGCGGATCGGGCCGGGCAGCCCGCCGCGCCCCACCGCGCCGACGGCGTCGGCCTCGGTCAGCAGCGCCTCGACGGGCTTCGGCTGCAGCCGCGCCGCCCAGCGCGGCCGCCGCCAGAGCAGGGCGGCCGCGGCGCGGGTGGCGTCGACGCCCGACCCGCGCGGCAGGTCGGCGAGCATGCCGAGCAGCAGTCTGCGGTCCAGCGGAGCGGCGGTCGAGAACAGCGAATCCGACAGTGCGGCATAGGGTTTGCCGTCGGGTCCGCGGTCGCCGATCAGGCTGGGTCGCGCCGTCAGGTCCAACCACGTCGACGCCAGCACGTACCAGCGGCTGGCAGCCGACGACTCGACGAACCGGTCGGCCGCCGGTGTCGGCGCCCAGAACGGGCCGGACCCGTCGGCGGGTTCGGGCTCGGGGATCCCGGGCGCCACCAGCCCCGCGGACGCGGCGACCTCCAGGACGAGGCCGAGCCGTGGCTCGCCGATGCCGGTGGTCTTGGCGAGCTTCTTCATCTCCCGTACGCCGAGCCCGCCGTTGCGCAGCTCCGGGACGGGAGCGGCCGAGAGCGCCTCGATGACGACCTCGACCTCGCGGAGCAGGTCGATCGCGGAGCCGGCCGCGGCGGCGTCGACGTCGGCCGCCGTCGACGAGGAGACCACCGGGTCGGGGGGAGTGGTGCCGGTCGGCCCCGGCAGCTGCCCGCGCAGCACCTGGCCGACCAGGCGGGGCAGGATCACGGTGTCGTCGTCGACCTGGCGCAGCAGCCCGGCGGCCAGCAGGCGCTGCACCGGCCGGTCCGGCGGGGTGCCGGGCGCGGCGTCGCGCGTCCTGCCGATCGGGGATCCCTCGACCAGCCGGTCGAGCAGATCGCGCTGCGGAGCGTCGAGATCGGCCAGTCGCTCGGTGATGGCCGCCGCGTCGAGGTCGGTGGACTCGACGGTGGCCTGCCCGGGGTACCAGGGCAGTCCCGTGGCCGCCTCGGCGGTGACCCGGATGGTCGACTCGCCCCACACCAGCGCCCGCTCGCGCAGGTCGTCGACCGCCGCGGCGACGTGCGCGTCGCCGTCGAACAGTTCCAGCAGCTTGGCCAGCGGCACGGCGGCCGCATCGGCCTGCAGCAGCAGGAGCCCGTCGAGCACCGCCAGCCGCAGGAAGTCGAGGTCGTCGGTCGCGGCCTTCACCGACTGCCGGGACTGCGCGCGGGCGGCCAGCGCCGACAGCGAGCCCGGCGGGGGCTGCGTGAGGTCGGGGCGCAGTTCGAGCAGCCGGATCAGCTGCTCGTCGGGCAGGCCGGCCAACCAGGCGCCCAGCGGCACGGTCTGCGTGGACCCGGACCCGGAATCGGACATCCCCACCAGCGTAGGCCAGCCCACCGGTATCGCCAGTCACCGCTTGGCCTGCCATGATGGGGGACGTGGCTGAGAAGAAGAAGAAGCAGTACGTCGACAACGGCTGGCCCGTCACCGAGGACGGCGAGCACGCCGTCAGCGAACTCGCCGCGGACCGCACCGGCGCACTGTCGCCGTTCGGCGACGTGACCTTTCCGCTGCCGGCCGACACGCTGCCGTACACGCACCCGGTCACCGTCGTCAACAAGTAGTGGCCGATCGGCTGTCGCACCTCGACGACGAGGGTGCGGCGCACATGGTCGACGTCACCGCCAAGGACGCCACCCGGCGCACCGCCGTCGCGACGGGCACGGTGCGCACCCGCGCCGACGTGGTGGAGCTGATCGCCGCCAAGGGCCTGCCGAAGGGTGACGCCCTGGCCACCGCGCGGGTGGCGGGCATCCTCGCCGCCAAGCGCACCAGCGACCTCATCCCGCTGTGCCACCAGCTCGCCCTCACCGGCGTGGACGTCGACTTCTCGATCGGCGCCGACACCGTGGGCGTCACCGCGACGGTCCGCACCACCGACCGCACCGGCGTGGAGATGGAGGCGCTCACCGCCGTCAGCGTCGCCGCGCTCACCGTCTACGACATGATCAAGGCCGTCGACCCCGCCGCCAGCATCGACGGCGTCGCCGTCGTGCGCAAGGAGGGCGGCAAGACCGGGAACTGGGAGCGCTGATGGCCAGGACCGCCCGCGTCGTCGTCGCGTCCACCCGCGCCGCCGCGGGCGTCTACGCCGACCGCAGCGGACCCATCGTCGTCGAGTGGCTCGCCGCCCGCGGCTACGACGTCGCCGAGCCCGTCGTGGTGCCCGACGGCGCCGACGTGTCGCGCGCCCTGTTCGCGGCGGTGGGGGACGGGGTGGACGTCATCCTCACCTCGGGGGGCACCGGCATCTCGCCGACCGACCAGACCGCCGACGCGACGGCCGCCCTCGTCGACTATCAGATTCCCGGGCTGGCCGATGCCATCCGGCGCTCCGGACTGCCGCACGTGCCGACCTCGGTGCTGTCCCGCGGGGTCTGCGGGGTGCGTGGCCGCACGCTGATCGTCAACCTGCCCGGCTCGACGGGCGGCGTACGCGACGGGCTCGGCGTGCTGGACGACGTCCTCGAGCACGCCCTGGACCAGCTCGCCGGAAGGGACCACACGCGATGACCGCCGTGGTGCGCGTCGCCGTCACCGACGCCCCGATCGACCTGACCGAACACGAGGCGCTCGTCGCCCACGAGGCCGCGGGTGCGGTGGTGAGCTTCGCCGGCGTGGTCCGCGACCACGACGGCGGCCGCGGCGTGACGCGGCTCGAGTACTCGTCGCACCCGTCGGCACACGACGTACTGGCCGAGGTCGCCGAGGAGGTCGCGCGCTCGGCGCAGGGCGTCCGCGCGATCGCGGTGAGTCACCGGGTGGGTGCGTTGGCGATCGGTGACGCCGCCCTGGTGGCCGCCGTGGCGGCCGACCATCGCCGGGCGGCATTCGAGACCTGCGCACTGCTGGTCGACACCGTCAAGGAGCGCCTCCCGGTCTGGAAGCACCAGTTCTTCGCCGACGGCTCCGAGGAGTGGGTCGGCTCAGCCTGAACCGCTGCGGCTGCGCCGAGCCGCCCGAACCGAGCAGCCTGTGCCGAGCCGGCTGTGCCGGGCCGGCGCTTACGCGCCGGGAGCCAGCATCAGCGGGCCCGACGCGGGCGCAGGCGCGGGTGCGTCGGCGGGCGGCGGCACCGGAGCGCCGGGCGCCGGCGGCGCGACGGCCTGGTTGGCCGGCGTCAGCGGCACGTTCGGCCCGGCGGCCTGCTGCGGGTACGGCGTGTTCATGCCGCGCTGCGCGAGACCCATGATGAGCGCCTCCTTGCCGCTGATCTCCTGGTTCTGCACGGCGTGCCACAGATCCTTGAGGTAGCTGGCGTTGGCACCCTCGGTGCCCGCGGCCGCAGGATCCATCGTGGAGCCGGGCGGCAGTGCGTCGGGGCTCGCCAGATGCGGCGTGCCCGCGGCAGGAGGCACCGGCAGGTCGCCGCTGATCGCCTGGTTGGCCAGGTCGTAGGCGGGCGCCGGCACGTTGACGGCGTTCAGCGGGGCGAGCGGGTCACCGGCCGGCGCGGCCGGCGCAGGAGCCGGGGCGGCCGGAGCCGGTGCGGGAGCGGGCAGCGGTGCCGGCTCGAGCGGCAGATCGCCACGGCCCAGTGACCAGACCTGCGGCTGGTCGGCAGGCGCGGGAGCGACGTCCCAGTTGGCGGCCTGCACGGCCTCGATCGGCGCGTCGGGTGCCGGCGGAGCGGCGGGCGCCGGGATGGCGTCGGGCGCGCCCAGCATCAGCGGTCCCGGCGCCGGCGCATCGGCTGGGGGTGCGGGCAGCGGGGCGTCGGCGGGCACGTCCAGGGCGACGGGAGCGACGGTCACGGCCGGATCGGCCGGCAGCGGGGCGTCCAGCGGCGCGGCGGCCTCGGGTGCCGGCGGGGGCAGCGGCGCATCGGCCGGCGGGGGCAGCGGCGCATCGAGCGGCGCGGCGTCGGCCGGAGGGGGCGGCGGAAGGAGTTCGGGGCCCGGCGGGGGAGGCGGCACCGGCGCGGCGAGCGGATCGAACGGCGGCGGCGGAGGCGGCAGTTCGCCGTTCAGCTCGGGGTTGTCGAGGGGCTGCGGGGCGTCGGCGAGGACGTTGCGGGGCGTCGAGAAGGACAGGCCCTTGCCGCAGACCGGCCAGGCGCCCTTGCCCTGGGAGGCGAGCACGCGCTCGGCCACGGCGATCTGCTCGTCCTTGGTGGCGAGATGGGCGGACGGGGCGTACTCGCCGCCGCCGTGGCCCGACCAGGTACCAGGCGAGAACTGCAGGCCGCCCTGGTAGCCGTTGCCGGTGTTGATCGCCCAGTTGCCGCCCGACTCGCAGGACGCGACGCGGTCCCATTCGCCGTCGGTCGCGGCGCCGGCGTGACCGGCGAGGGCGAGACCGCCGCCACCGATCACGGCGCCCGTGAAGGCGACCTTGGCGACGGTTGCTGCTGGTGCGGAAGTAGTGGGCTTGCGGTGCCGTCCACTCATCAGTGCAGGAATTCCTCTCGTCTGCGCCTACGAGGTCAGCTGTCGGGTTCGGGCGAGAGAGGTTGCCCGGCCGGCACGGATGTCGGCTTCACCCCGAGGAGCCGCGGGCGGCTCCAAGGTCCTTCGGCGGACCGGTGGGTCCCCCGCTCCATCCAGGTGGATCGTCGGGCTGCGTCCGATGGATGGAACTCGGCGCTATCGGGCGCAGCGGGCCACGTGATGAGGGTCATGCGGCTTGGAATCAGACCGTAACGGGTGGCGGCGATCCCGTCACCTCAGGCCGACCTCGGCGTTTTCACAGCCAGCAAATATTATGAGGATCTTAAAGCCGCAGGAATTCTTGGTGTTTCCGCAGGAGCGAAAGTGGGCACGCGAGGGGCGCGGCCAGTTCGTGACGTAACCGTGATGTGATGCAAATCACCTAACCGCCGGCGAACGGCGGTAAGACATCGATGATTTCGTGCGTTGACAACCGCACGCCGCGGTCGCGGACCGCCACGCCGTCCCGCAGGAACGAACACCGCGGCAGCACCCGGTCGAGATCCGCACCGCGGGCACGCAACACCTCGACGAGTCCGTCGAGCGTGACTCCGTCGGGGAGACAGAGGATTTCGTCGTCCACGCCCGCCGCGGCGCGGGCCGCGGCGAAGTAGCGGACCGTCACCCGAACGTCCGGTGGCGTCACTCAGCCGCCGATCGCACTCATCGGACGCAACGGCTGCACGAAGCCGGGGTCGTTGATTCCATGCCCGGCGGGCTTGCCCCACATGGCGGCCCGCCAGGTGGCCTCGATGGCCGCGTCGTCGGCGCCGGACCGCAGGAGGGCTCGCAGATCGGTCTCCTCGCGCGCGAACAGGCAGCTACGCACCTGACCGTCCGCGGTGAGCCGGGTGCGGTCGCAGGCCGCGCAGAAGGCCTCCGAGACGGATGCGATGACACCGACAGTCGCGGTACCGCCGTCGACGCGCCACAGCTGCGCGGGTGCCGATCCGCGCGGCGCCGGATCGGGCCGTAGGTCGAACCGGCGTCGCAGCGCGCCCAGGATGTCGTTGGCACTCAACGTGTCCTCGCGGCGCCAGTGGTGCTCGGCGTCCAGCGGCATCTGCTCGATGATGCGGAGCTGATAACCGTGCCGCAAGCAGAACTCCAGCAGCGTCACGGCGTCGTCGAGTCCGGTCGCCGGGTCGAGCACCGCGTTGACCTTGACCGGAGCGAGCCCGGCCGCCGCCGCGGCCGACAGGCCGGCCAGCACGTCGTCGAGCCGGTCGCGTCGCGTGATGCGGGCGAAGCGGGCGGCGTCGACGGTGTCGAGCGAGACGTTGACCCGGTCCAGCCCGGCCGCGCGCAGGCCGGCCGCCCGGGCGGCCAGCGCCACCCCGTTCGTGGTCAGCGCGATCTCCGGGCGGGGTGTCAATGCGGCCGCGGCGGCGATGACCTCCTCCAGGTGCGGGGAGACCAGCGGCTCGCCGCCGGTGAAGCGCACGCTGGTGATCCCGAGCCGGGTGACGGCGATCGTCAGCAACCGGGCCAGTTCGGCCGCGGTGAGCAGCGCCTCGCCGGGCAGCCAGTTCAACCCCTCCGCGGGCATGCAGTAGGTGCACCGCAGATTGCACCGGTCGGTGAGCGACACGCGCAGATCGGTGGCGGCGCGGCCGTAGGTGTCCACCAGCGGGCCCTCGGCCGGCATGCCGGGCGAGGCGATGCGGCGCGGCATCGGCACGCCGAGGTCGGTCGGCGTCACCGGGACACCACGTACCCGCCACGGGCGTCGTCGACCGGAACGATCTCCTTGCCCAGCGGCAGCAGCGACACCGGGATGAGCTTGAGGTTCGCGATGGCCAGCGGGATGCCGATGATCGTGATCGCCATGGCGATCGCACTCAGCACGTGCCCGATGGCCAGCCAGATGCCGGCCACGATCACCCAGATGACGTTTCCGATGAGCGCGCCGGGCCGGGCGCCCGGTTTGTCGACGACGGTCTGGCCGAACGGCCACAGCGCGTACAGCCCGATCCGGAACGCGGCGAAGCCGAACGGGATCGTGATGATGAGGACGAAGCAGATGATGCCGGCGAGGAAGTAGCCGAGTGCCAGCCACAGCCCGCCGAAGATCAACCAGATGACGTTCAGGATCAGGCGCATGTGTCTCCTCCAGCGGTGGTTCCCAGGCTACCGGCCAAAGGGTTCGCTGGTCGTGGCGGTGTCCGAGTAGGATCGGTGCCAGTGGCGTCCTGCGCAGGCGGGACGCTTCACTTGTGTGTTCGATGTCCAGCGATATGACGAGCGGGTGAGACGAGTGCCTACCGGCAAGGTGAAGTGGTACAGCGCCGAGAAGGGCTTCGGATTCGTGTCCCAGGAGGACGGCGAGGACGTGTACGTCGGCTCGTCGGCCCTGCCGTCGGGCGTCTCCGAGCTGAAGGCGGGCCAGAAGGTCGAGTTCGGCATCGCCGCCGGCCGACGCGGTCCGCAGGCGCTCAGCCTCAAGGTCGTCGAGCCGCCGCCCAGCCTGTCCCGTACGCGGCGCGAGGCCGAACGGCCCGAGCACAAGCACACCCCCGACGAGCTGCACGGCATGGTCGAGGACATGATCACGCTGCTCGAGGGCGCGGTGCAGCCCGAGCTGCGCAAGGGTCGCTACCCCGACCGCAAGACCGCCCGCCGGGTCTCCGAGGTCGTCAAGGCCGTCGCCCGCGAACTCGACGCCTGAAACGGGCCCCGGGTGGGAACACGTCAGCCGTGAGCTACGTGAACCCCAAGGGCGAGTTCGACCGCGACACCGAGTACATCCCCACCCGCATCACCGCCGACGGCCGGGACGGCTACCCCGTCGAACCCGGCCGCTACCGGTTGGTGGTGGCACGGGCGTGTCCGTGGGCCAACCGCGCGATCATCGTGCGTCGGCTCCTCGGCCTCGAAGACGCGCTGTCCATCGGGTTCTGCGGACCCACCCACGATCAGCGCAGCTGGACGTTCGACCTCGACCCCGACGGCGTCGACCCCGTGCTGCGGATCCCGCGGCTACGGGACGCCTACCTCGCGCGCTTCCCCGACTACGAGAAGGGCATCACCGTGCCCGCCGTCGTCGACGTGCCGACCGGGCAGGTCGTCACGAACGACTTTCCCCAGATCACCCTCGACTTCAGCACCGAGTGGACGGCGCACCACCGCGACGGCGCGCCGGACCTGTACCCGGAGGCGCTGCGCGACGAGATCGACGAGGTCGCCCAGCGCATCTACACCGAGGTGAACAACGGCGTGTACCGCTGCGGGTTCGCCGGCTCGCAGGACGCGTACGAGAAGGCCTACGACCGGCTGTTCACCGCACTGGACTGGCTGACCGACCGGCTGGGGGAGCGCCGCTACCTGGTGGGAGACACCATCACCGAGGCCGACGTCCGGCTGTTCACGACGCTGGCGCGCTTCGACCCCGTCTACCACGGCCACTTCAAGTGCAACCGCAGCAAGCTGTCCGAGATGCCGGTGCTGTGGGCGTACGCCCGCGACCTGTTCCAGACGCCGGGCTTCGGGGACACCATCGACTTCGTCCAGATCAAGAAGCACTACTACGTCGTGCACAGCGACATCAACCCCACGGGCGTGGTGCCGAAGGGACCCGATCTCGCCAACTGGCTGACGCCGCACGGCCGCGAGGACCTCGGCGGCAGGCCGTTCGGCGACGGGACGCCGCCCGGCCCGACGCCCGAGGGCGAGCGGGTGCCCGACGGGCACGGTGCGGGCTAGCTCCAGACCGTCTCGATCGACCACTCGGCGTGCGGCCACGGGAATTCGTTGCCGGCCTCGTCGCGCACCAGCGTCGGCAGCATGACCGCGAAACCGGTCAGCTTGCCGCGTCGCGGGTCGACGGGCGGGATGGTGACCGCCAGACGGCTCTCCGGCCGGAACTCCTCGACCGCCTCGGGCCCGCCGTCCTCGTAGGAGCGCAGCAGCACCCACGGGGCGCGGGCGATGTCGGTCGGTACCGAGAGCTGGATCTGATCGCGCGGATCGACCCGCAGCCGGCCGCTGGCGCCGGACTCGTCGCAGTCGGTGATGTCGTAGACGTCGCAGAATCGGTACGGGCCCACCCGGACCAGCTGACCGTGGCTGTAGACGCTGATCTCGGGGTGGTGCGGACCGCGGTCGGCGGACATCGACCGCCAGATGAAGTACCCGGTGCCCGCCGCGGACAGCACGGTCAGCGCGACGAGGATCGCAATCCCCCGCACCGCGCCGCCCTTCCTCACGTTCCGGTCACCGGTTGCATGGCTCCGCCCTCCTGACGCGCGAACACCGGCCGGTTGCCACCGAAGCCGGGGATCAGCGAGTCACCGTTGTAGCTGACCAGCGTCTGCGCCAGTCCGATGATGAGCAGCGCGCTGATCGCGGTGAAGCCCACCCACAGTTCGGTGTAGATCAGGACGCCCATCGCGCCGCCGGCCACCCAGCCGAGCTGCAGCAGCGACTCGGACCGTCCGAACGCCGACGCCCGCGACTCCTCGGGCAGGTCGTCCTGCAGCGACGCGTCCAACGACGCCTTCGCGACCGCACTCGCACCCGAGGTGACCAGTGTCGCGAGCGCCGCCACGTACAGATTGCCCAGCACCGCGGCGGCGACCGCGAGCGCCGTCACCGCGATCGTGGCGCGCACCACCAGCCGCGCCGGGTGCCCGAGCGTCAGGCGCGCGCTCGAGAAGTTCCCGACGAAGTTGCCGATCGCGGCGGCCGCCCCGATCAGACCGAGGATGCGCAGCTGCTCCCAGCCGCTGGCGTCGTGCGACTTCGCCACGAATGCGGGATATAGGAAGAGGAAGCCCACCATCACCTTGATGGTGACGTTGCCCCACAGCGAGGTGATGATGTTGCGTCCCAGCGGCTGCCGGGTGGCCTTGTTCGGGCGGACCGGCTGCTGCGTGGGGCCGTGGTAGGTGAGGGTGGCGGGCACCTCGCCCTCGGTGACCTCCACCCACTTCGGGATCCGCATCGCCAGCAGTGCGCCGCCCGCGGTGACCGCCACCATGACGTACAGCGCGCCCGGTAGGTGAACCATGTTGAGGAGGTATTCGAAACCGGCGGCGACGGCGCCGCCGGCCATCGTGCCGCCCAGCAGACCGAACACGGTGAGCCGCGAATTCACCCGCACCAGGTCGATGGTCGGTGGCAGGACGCGTGGCGTCATCGCGCTGCGTAGCACGCTGAAGGACTTCGAGAGCACCATCGCTCCGAGTGCACACGGGTACAGCACCCAGGACGGGAAGCTGCCGTTGGCGCCGTCGTAGTTGGCGATCAGGACCACCGCCAGCACGGTGCGCAGCCCGAAGGACATCGCCAGCGCGACGCGGCGACCGTGCTGCAGCCGGTCCAGCGCAGGGCCGATCAGCGGCGCGATCACCGCGAACGGCGCGATGGTGATCAGCAGGTAGAGCGCCACCTTGCTCTTGCTCTCCCCGGACGCGGCGGCGAAGAACAGCGTGTTGGCCAGGGCCACGGCCATCGCGGAGTCGGCGGCGAAGTTGGCCATCACGGGATAGGTCAGCGCGGTGAGCCCGGACTTGTCGGCCCCGTCGGCAGTGGCGGCGCGGTGGAACAGGCCGTACATCCGCGAGCCCATCTCGCGGCTGCGCTGCGCGGCGGCGCGCGTCACGGTGACCCGCTCCCCGGTGTGCCGATCCCGATGCGGCGGCGGGGTGGACCCGTAGGCGCTGCGGTGCGCGGCGTCGTCGAGAGGCGGCAGCCAGCGGTTGGCGCTCGGGTTCTCCGAGGTGCTGCGCGGACGGCGCCGCTGCTCGTCACTCGGATAGTTCGCCATGCCGGGGTGCTCGGCGTCGGGGCGACGGTAGTCGTCGGCGGGGGGCCGCGGCGGGTAGTACCGACGGTCGCGCGGGTCGGTGTCCGACCCGGGGTCGCGACGTGGTCCGCTCACGACGCCAATCATTCCCCATGCGTCGGACAGTCGCCCGTAGGGCAGTCGGTGTGGCTTTGCTCCGCAGGTGTCAGGCAGTATTGGGGGCGATGGACAGCATGACCGAACCCGCCGAGCACGACGAGGCCGCGTCGCCCGACGAGGCTGCGCCGACCGATGCTGCTGCGTCACACGAGGGGCCTGCGCCGACGGAGGGCGCTGCGTCGCCCGAGCCCGAGGCGCCCGCGGCGCCGTCGGCCGAACTCGCCGCCATCCTGCTCGGAGCGGTCGACATCGCACGGGCGGCGATCGTCGAGGGCGACGACGAACTCGACGCGCACGTCGGCGAGTACCTCGGCGCCAGCATCGACGACCCGAGCGCGGCCACGCATCGGTTCCTCGCAGTCATGCCCGGCTATCAGGGCTGGCAGTGGGCCGTCGTCGTCGCCGCCCATCCGGGTGCCGAGCACGCCACGGTGAGCGAGGTCGTGCTGGTGCCGGGACCCACCGCGCTGCTGGCGCCGGCGTGGGTGCCGTGGCACGAACGCGTCCAACCCGGCGACCTCAGCCCCGGCGACCTGTTGGCGCCCGCGCCCAACGATCCCCGGCTGGTCCCGGGGTACCAGTCCTCCGGAGACGCCGAACTCGACGAACTGGCCGGCGAAGTCGGCCTGGGCCGCAAGCAGGTGCTCGGTCCGTGGGGCCGCGCCGACGCAGCGCAGCGCTGGTACGACGGCGACTACGGGCCCAACTCGCCGATGGCCCGCTCGACGCGCCGGTCCTGCTGCGACTGCGGCTTCTACCTGCCGCTGTCGGGCTCACTGGGCACGCTGTTCGGCGTCTGCGCCAACGAGATGTCGGCCGACGGCCACGTCGTCGCGGTCGACTACGGGTGCGGCGCGCATTCGGACACGCCGCAGCCCGCGCAGATCGGGTCGCCGATGTTCGATCCGTTCGACGACGGCGTCATCGACCTCACCGATTCCTGACGTCTAGGCGCCTTCGGCGGCGGCCTTGATCTTGGTTAGCGAGTCGTTCATGCCCTGCAGCAACTCGTTCTCGAAGCTGGGCACGCCACCCATGACGGCGTTGACGAGCACGTTCGACACGGCCTTGACGCCGTTCTCCGCGTGCCGGCTCTCGACGAGCCGCGTCCCGGTCGGCGTCGCCTCCAGCTCGTAGGACCACACCGTGTTGTTCTCGTTGACCCGGAAGGCGACCTTCTGCTCCGGGACGAACTCGGTGATCTGGCTCGTCGTCGGCCAGAACAGCCGGCCGCGACGGTTCACGTTGACGAACTTGGCGCCCTGGCGCAGCGGACCGAACACCTTCGTGTAGCGGCACTGCGGGCTCCAGCGGGGCATCAGCCGCAGGTCGGAGACCAGCGCCCACACCGTGGCCGGCGGTGCGGCGATGTCGATCTCGGCTTGCAACAGCGGTTGTGCCACTCGGGTCCTCCAGGTCAGTCCAGGCCGGTCTGGGCGCCACGTGCGCCGCGCCGTACCGCGGCACGTTGCCACAGAAAGATCGACGTGCCAAGGACTCCCACGCCCAGGCCCGCCACGGTGGTGGGCCGCCAGTCGTGTAGGGCGGGCACCGTGAAGGCGAGCACCACCGCCACCAGCCAGCCCACCGCGATGACGACGATCACCGGCGTCGGCTGCAGCAGCGCCGCGGGCAGCGGAGGCGGTTGAGGCGACTCGGGATGCTCCATCACCGATCAACCTAGTCGATCCACGCTGCGTCGTTGCCGCCGCTGGGAATCGGCTGTCGGTAGTCTGTTGCCTCGTGAGCGACGCCGACGCACGCCTGGCCAGCGACTTGTCGTTGGCCACCGTGCGCCTGGCGCGGCAGCTGCGGTTCCGCAGGCCGGACTCGCCGGTGTCGTTGTCGCAGTTGTCGGCGCTGGCGACCCTCGCCAAGGAGGGCCCGATGACGCCCGGCGCGCTCGCCGTCCGCGAGCGGGTCCGCCCACCGTCGATGACCCGGGTGATCGCCTCGCTGGTGGATCTCGGCCTGGTCGACCGCAGCGCGCACCCCGATGACGGCAGGCAGGTGCTGGTGGCGGTGTCCCGCGCCGGCGCCGAACTGATCGAGGTGGAGCGCCGCGCCAGCCGAGAGTGGTTGCAGCAGCGCCTCGCTGCGCTCACCGCCGAGCAGCGGGGGGTCCTACTCGAGGCGGCCGACCTCATGTCGGCGCTGGTCGACGAAGGCGCGTGACCGCCCCGCACGTCGTGGACGTCGACGACCCGGCCGATCCCCGGCTGGACGACTTCCGCGACCTCAACAGCATCGACCGCCGGCCCGACCTGCCCAGCGGCAAGGGACTCGTCATCGCCGAGGGCGTCCTGGTGGTGCAGCGGATGCTCGCGTCGCGGTTCACCCCGAGATCCTTCCTGGGGACCGACCGCCGGTTGCGCGAGCTGGCCGACGACCTCACCGTCACGTCGGCGCCCTACTACCGGGCGAGCGCCGAGGTGATGGCCGAGGTGGTGGGCTTCCACCTCAACCGCGGCGTGCTCGGAGCGGCGCCACGGCCCCGCGAGCTGACGGTCGACGAGGTGCTGGCCGGCGCGCGGACCGTCGCGGTGCTCGAGGGCGTCAACGACCACGAGAACCTCGGCTCGATCTTCCGCAACGCCGCAGGCCTCGCGGTCGACGCCGTCGTGTTCGGGACGGGGTGCGCCGACCCGCTGTACCGGCGCGCCGTCCGGGTGTCGATGGGTCATGCCCTGCTGGTGCCGTACGCCTGGGCGCCGTCGTGGCCGAGTGAATTGGACCTGATGCGCGACAACGGCTTTCGGGTGCTGGCGATGACGCCCAACCCGGCCGCGCGCACACTGGCCGAGGCAATGGCGGGGCTCGTCGACGACCGCGTCGCGGTGCTGGTCGGCGCCGAGGGGCCGGGCCTGAATGAGCGCACCATGCGTGCCAGCGACGAGCGCGTGCGCATCCCCATGTCGCGCGGTACCGATTCGCTGAACGTCGCCACCGCTGCGGCGCTGGCCTTCTACGAGCGGGCTAGGGTGGCCGGGTGAGCGACGATGCCGTTCCCTGGGGCACGGGCCTGACGGTGGCCGCGTTCGTCGCGGCGGTCGTCGGCGCCGCGATCGTCGTGCTGAGCCTCGGTCTGGTGCGGGTGCACCCGCTGCTGGCGGTCGGGCTCAACGTCGTCGCGGTCGGCGGTCTCGCACCCACGGTCTGGGGCTGGCGGACCCGCCCGGTGTGGCGGTGGTTCGTGCTCGGCAGCGGCTTCGGCGTCGCGGTCGGCTGGCTGGTGCTCCTCGGCATGGCCGCCGGCGGCTAGTTCTCTGCGCCCAGACTTCACTTGCTGACGGGATTCGGCCGTTTGGCGTCATCTTCTGAAGTCTCGGCGAGGGGTGATTCGCCGAGTGCACGGTTGATGGACGCATTTCGCAAGTAGGCCCGTCAACAAGCGTGCGGTCGGTGCGAGGCCTACCGCCCCGAGACCCGCGCCCGCAGCTACGGCTGGGTGCCGGAGCGGACGCCGAGCAGCACGTCCTCCCAGGCCGGGACCTCGACCTTGCGCTTGCGGGTCCGTGGCTTGGGGGCGGGTGCCGGCTCGTCCTGCTCGGGCTCGGGGTCGACGTTGAGCGGCAACTGCGGCTCGTCGGTCTCGACGGGCGGCGGGGGAAGCACCGGCGCCGGCTGAGCGACCTGCGCGGCTTCGGGGGCCGACGGCGCGGACACGACGGGGGCGACCGACCGCAGCGGCGGGCGGCGGAACTCCGGGTCGACGAGTTCGGCGGCCGAATCGTCGAACGGCGTCACGGTCCCGCCGTGCGAGCCCGGGCTGAAGCGGAAGTGCGCGACGTTGTCGCTGCGGCCGGCCTTCCACGCCAGCTGCACGGTCCAGCGGCCGTCCTCGTTGCGCCAGGCGTCCCACGTGGTGTCGTCGGGATCGAGGCCACGACCCACCAGCGTCGCGGTGACGGTCTCCAGCAGCGTCATGACAGTCGGCCCGTCGGCGAGCACGGGGTGCGCGGCGGTGGCCAGCTCGGCGGCGCGGGAGCGCTCCAGCAGGACCGGGTGCGCGAAGCGCTCGACGCGGCCGACGTCCACCCCGGCGGCTTCGGCGACCTGCTCGACGGATGCGCCGGCGCGGATGCGAGCCTGAATATCCTTGGGGCGCAGCACGTTCGACACCTCGACCTCGACCTTGGGTTTGCGGGAGCCGACGCGGTCGCCGCGCAGCGCAGCGTGCAGGCGGCCGTCGGGAAGCAGCAGGAACTTCTCGCCCGAATCGGCGGATTCGCAGATGATGGTCTTGCCGTCGACGTCGAGTCCGACGACGTTGATCTCGCGCATCTGACACCTCCTAGGGGCTAAGGCGTCACCCTACTGCGTTATCGAGCCGTAACCGCGCGGACACGCTGCTCGTGACCACTGTTACCCACGAGGTCTACAGCCGTTCGACGACCCAGTCCACGCAGGCCGTCAACGCGCTGACGTCGTCGGGGTCCACGGCCGGGAACATGCCGATGCGCAGCTGGTTGCGGCCCAGCTTGCGGTACGGCTCGGTGTCGACGATGCCGTTCGCCCGCAGCGTCTTGGCGACGGCCGCGGCGTCCACCGCGTCGTCGAAGTCGACGGTGCCGACCACCTGCGACCGCAGCGCCGGATCGGCGACGAACGGCGTCGTGAACGACGTCGCCTCGGCCCAGGAGTAGAGCCGCTGCGACGAGTCGGCGGTCCGGCCGACGGCCCAGTCCAGCCCGCCGTTGCCATTGAGCCAGTCGAGCTGCTCGGCCATCAGCACCAGGGTGCCGATCGCGGGGGTGTTGTACGTCTGGTTCTTCAGGCTGTTGTCGACGGCGATGGGCAGCGACAGGAAGTCGGGCACCCACCGGCCGGACGCCTTGATGGCGTCGATCCGGGCCAGCGCCGCGGGGCTCAGCACGGCGAACCACAGCCCGCCGTCGGCCGCGAAGTTCTTCTGCGGGGCGAAGTAGTAGGCGTCGGCGTCGCGGATGTCGACGGGCAGCCCGCCGGCGGCCGAGGTGGCGTCGATGACGACCAGCGCGTCGCCGTCGGGCCGCTGCACCGGCACTGCGACGCCGGTCGAGGTCTCGTTGTGCGCCCACGCCACGACGTCCACCGACGGGTCGCTCTGCGGCTGCGGGGCGCCGCCCGGGTCGGCGGTGACGACGATGGGGTCGCCGACGAAGGGGTTGCCCTTCACCGCGGAGGCGAACTTGGCACTGAACTCCCCGTAGGTGAGGTGCAGCGAGCGCTGGTCGATCAGCCCGAACGCCGCGGCGTCCCAGAACGCCGTCGACCCGCCGTTGCCCAGGACCACCTCGTAGCCGTCGGGCACCGAGAACAGGGCGCGGATGCCGTCGCGGACGCGGCCGACGAGGTCCTTGACCGGCGCCTGCCGGTGCGAGGTGCCGAACAAGTGTGCCGCGGCGGCGAGTGCGTTGATCTGCTCGGGACGCACCTTCGACGGACCGCACCCGAACCGGCCGTCGGCGGGCTTGAGGTCGGCGGGGATGGTCAGGGACGTCGTGTCGGCCATGTCGCCAAGCCTAAGTCGCGTCCCGACGGGCATCCGACGGCGGCCCGTCAGTGACGTGCATCACATGTGACCTACGCAACCCGGCTGGGGCACATTCGCGAAAACCCCCTGGTTAGTTCCTGGGACCGCGGGTACTGTACTTAGACAGCGAGCAATCAAATGTAAACCTCACTCGAGGCAACGGAGGCTCAGTATGGCTGTCATCGATCAACCCACCACGAGCGGCGCCAAGGCGCCCACGGCAGAGCCGAAGAAGGCCCGCACCCGGCTGATCCGGCGCTGGCGCAAGAACATGGACGTCTTCGACGACGCGACGTACGTCGAGACCCTGCAGACCCTCTCCGAGGGGTCGGTGCGGCGCAACTTCAACCCCTACACCGACATCGACTGGGACTCGCCCGAGTTCGCCGTCACCCCGAACGACGACCGCTGGATCCTGCCGGCGACCGACCCGTTCGGCAAGCATCCGTGGTATCAGGCCCAGTCTCGCGAGCGGCAGATCGAGATCGGCATGTGGCGCCAGGCCAACGTCGCCAAGGTGGGTCTGCACTTCGAGTCGATCCTCATCCGCGGTCTGATGAACTACGCGTTCTGGGTACCCAACGGCTCGCCCGAGTACCGGTACTGCCTCCACGAGTCGGTCGAGGAGTGCAACCACACCCTGATGTTCCAGGAGATGGTCAACCGCATCGGCGCCGACGTCCCCGGCATGCCGCGCATGCTGAAGTGGCTGTCGCAGTTCATCCCGTTGGTCGCCGGACCGCTGCCCGTGCCGTTCTTCTTCGGCGTGCTCGCCGGCGAGGAGCCCATCGACCACACGCAGAAGAACGTGCTGCGCGAGGGCAGGTCGCTGCACCCGATCATGGAGCGCGTCATGGCCATTCACGTGGCCGAGGAGGCGCGGCACATCTCCTTCGCTCACGAGTACCTGCACAAGCGGGTGCCGCACCTCAACCGCCGGCAGCGCTTCTTCCTGTCGCTGTACGTGCCGGTGGTCATGCGGGTGCTGTGCCAGGCGATCGTGGTGCCGCCGAAGGCGTTCTGGAAGGAATTCGACATCCCGAAGTCGGTGAAGAAGGAGATCTTCTTCGGCACTCCGGAGGCCAAGCAGTTCCTGCGCGACATGTTCGGCGACGTAAGGATGCTCTGCTACGACACCGGCCTGATGAACCCGTTCGCGAAGCTGATGTGGAAGGTCTGCCGCATCTACGGCAAGCCGAGCCGCTACCGCAGCGAGCCGCAGCGCCAGCACGCCACCACGGCGGCGTAGGGGGACCGGTGCCCCACGTCATCACCCAGTCGTGTTGCAGCGACGGGTCCTGTGTCTACGCGTGCCCGGTGAACTGCATCCATCCGTCGCCGGATGAGCCGGGTTTCGCGACCGCGGAGATGCTGTACATCGACCCGCAGGCGTGCGTCGACTGCGGCGCCTGCGTGTCGGCGTGCCCGGTGGGGGCCATCGCCCCCGACAGCCGCCTCGAGTCCAAGCAGCTGCCCTTCATCGAGCTGAACGCGGCCTTCTACCCGAAGTACGAGGGCAAGCTGCCGCCGACGTCGAAGTTGGCGCCGGTGCTGGATGCGCCCGTCGTGCACTCCCGGCCGGACGGGCCGTTGCGCGTGGCGATCGTCGGCTCGGGCCCGGCGGCGATGTACGCCGCCGACGAGCTGCTGACGCAGGAGGGGGTGGAGGTCAACGTCTTCGAGAAGTTGCCGACCCCCTACGGGCTGGTCCGCGCGGGCGTGGCGCCCGACCACCAGACCACCAAGCGGGTGACGACGCTGTTCGACCGCATCACCCGAAAGCGCGGCTTCGGCTTCTACCTCAACGTCGAGGTGGGCACCCACGTCAGCCACGCCGACCTGCTCGACCACCACCATGCCGTGCTCTACGCCGTCGGCGCGCCCAACGACCGCCGGCTCGACGTCGAGGGCATGGGCCTACCGGGCAGCGGCACGGCCACCGAGGTCGTCGCGTGGTTCAACGGGCACCCGGACTTCACCGATCTACCGGTCGCTCTCGACCACGAGCGCGCCGTGATCGTCGGCAACGGCAACGTCGCCCTCGACGTGGCGCGCATCCTGACCACCGACCCGGACGCGCTGGCCCGCACCGACGTCTCGGACCACGCACTCGCCGCGCTGCGCGACTCGAAGGTTCGCGAGGTCGAGATAGCCGCCCGCCGCCGTCCCGCGGACTCGGCGTTCACCCTGCCCGAGCTGATCGGCTTGACCGCCACCCACGAGGTGGTGCTCGACGCCGCCGACCACGAGCTGGTGCAGCAGGACCTCGCGCATGCGACCGACGCGTTGACCCGCAACAAGCTGGAGATCCTCGCCAAGCTCGGCACCGCGGAGGCCCCGGCTACCCGGCCGCGGATCCGGCTGGCCTACCAGTCGACGCCGCACCGCCTGCTCGGCACCGATCGCGTCGACGGCATCGAATTCACCGTCACCGGCAGCACCGAGCGCCGCCGGCTCGCGGCCGGCTTGGTGCTGACCTCGATCGGCTACCGCGGCAAGGCCATTCGCGACGTGCCGTTCGACGATGCAGCCGGCGTGGTGCCCAACGAGCGCGGCCGGGTGACCGGTGCACCCGGCACCTACGTCGCCGGGTGGATCAAGCGTGGTCCGACGGGCTTCATCGGCACCAACAAGTCGTGCGCCGCCCAGACCGTGCACGAACTGGTGGCCGACTACAACGCGGGTGCCCTGCGCACACCGTCCGCGCGCCGCGGTGACCTCGACCGGCTGGTCCGCCGCCGGCAGCCCGACCTCGTCGACGTCGCCGGCTGGAAGGCCATCGACGCCGCGGAGGTCGCGCGGGGCGGCGACGACCGGCCGCGGGTGAAGTTCACGTCGATCGGCGACATGCTGACCGCCGCGGCGGACGCACCGAAACCCTCGCTGCGGCAACGGCTCCTGGCCACGCTGGGCGGCTAGCCCTTCATCGCCTAGCCCTTCATCGCCTCGGCCATCTCGTCCATGGTGACGGTGCGGACGTTCTGTCCCAGCGACCACTGGTGGCCGAACGGATCGCGCACGGCGCCGTAGCGGTCGCCCCAGAACTGCTCCTCGAGCGGGGCGATCACCGTCGCGCCCGCGTCGAGCGCGCGCTGGAAGTGCGCGTCGACGTCGTCGGTGAACTGCAGGTGGATGGTCACCGGGCTGCCGCCGAGCGACGTCGGCGTCATGGACTTCCCGCCGCTCATCTCCGGGAAGTCGTCATTGAGCATGACCATCGACCCGTTGATGTCGAGCGCGGCGTGGACGAGCTTGCCGTCCGGGCCGGGCAACCGGCCGTACTCGACGGCGCCGAAGGCCGCGACGTAGAAGTCGATGGCGGCCGCGGCGTCGTCGACCACCAGGTGCGGGGCGATGAAGTTGGCGGTCGGGGGAGTGGGTTCGGTCATGGCGTGCTCCTCTCGGACGGAACGGTCACCACGACAGACCACCGCGCGGCGGAAAAGTCATCGCCGCCGGAGGAACCCAGGGACGCAGCAGCGGCGACCTCAGCCGCCCAGTTCCGCGACCGTCGCGTCGAGCGTGCCCGCCTGCTCGGCGAGTTCGTGCTCCGACAGGTCGGTGCCGCCGGTGCGCTCGACGAGATCGGCCCGCGAGATCACCTGGAGGGCGCCGCGGTGCGCCTCGTCGTCGAGGTCGCCCCCGGCCACGACCTGCGCGCGTCCCTCCAGCAGCACCAGCACGGCATCGGCATCGGCGTCCAGCAGCGAGCGGACGTCGTCACTCGTGATCGTCATGGCCGCTGGTATGCCCACTGCGGCCGGGCTCAAGCCCTCAGACCGCGGAGAATCCCGGCGGCAGCGGCTCGCGGCCGGTCAGGGCCAGCAGGACGGCCTCGCCGTCGCCGAGCCCGACGGCGATCCGGGCCGCCAGCGCGGTGACCTCGGCCAGCACCTCGGTGGGCAGCTCGAACGTCAGCCCGGCCGCGCGCGCCACGTCCAGCCCGTGCACGGCGAGTTCGAAGGTGCGGGTCGGCAGGTAGCCGCTCAACCGGATGCCCAGCCCGCCGATCACCTCGATCACCGGATCGCCGGCCGCGGCGACGTCGTCGAGCGCCCGGACCATCAACTCCGTCAGCGCGGTCACCGGGTCGTCGCCGAGGTCGCGGCCGGCCTTGCGGCCCCGCTCGGCGACGTCGGCCGCGCCGAGACCGGCGGCGTAGTCGCGCATGCGCACGTAGTAGTCGACGGCGTCCGTCACGTCCTCGCGGGCGGCGGTGGTGCGCAGGTAGGTCGACACCGTGACGAAGGACCGCGACGCGTGACCGACCAGCGACCGCAGGTCCCAGTCACCGAGGCCGGGGCCGTCCCAGGCGTCCGGCGGGATCCGCCGGGCCAGCTCGCAGAAGGCGTGGGCGGCGGCCGAGTAGGTCCGTGCGGCGTCCACGCGTCACTCCGCGGCGACGGCGTCCCAGCCGGGCACCTCGGTGACGCTGCGCGGGCCCGGGCCGACGTAGAGCGCCGCGGGGCGCACCAGCTTGCCGAGCCGCTTCTGCTCGAGGATGTGCGCGCACCAGCCGGCGGTGCGGCCGCAGGTGAACATGGCGGGCATCATCGTCGGCGGCACGCCGGCGAAGTCGAGGATCACCGCCGCCCAGAATTCGACGTTGGTCTCGATCGCCCGGTCCGGCCGGCGTTCGCGGAGTTCGGCCAGCGCGGCCTCCTCGAGTGCACGGGCCACCTCGTAGCGCGGTGCGCCCAGCCGCTCGGCGGTCGCGCGGAGCACGCGCGCGCGGGGATCCTCGGCGCGGTACACCCGGTGCCCGAATCCCATCAGCTTGTCCTTGCGGTCGAGGATCCCCGTGACCACCGCGCGTGCGTCGCCGGTGTCCTCGGCCTCGGTGATCATCGGCAGCACGCGGGCGGGCGCGCCGCCGTGCAGCGGTCCGCTCATGGCGCCGACGGCGCCGGACAGTGCCGCCGCGACGTCGGCGCCGGTCGACGCGATCACCCGGGCGGTGAACGTCGAGGCATTCATGCCGTGTTCGGCGGCGGTCACCCAGTAGGCGTCGATCGCCTCGACGTGCCGCGGGTCCGGGTCGCCCTTCCAGCGGGTCATGAAGCGCGCCGTCACCGAGGCCTGCGCGTCGATGGTGCGCTGCGGCACCGCCGGCTGGTGGATGCCGCGGGCGGACTGGGCCACGTACGACAGCGCCATCACCGAGGCGCGGGCCAGGTGCTCGCGGGCAGTCGCGTCGTCGATGTCGAGCAGCGGCCCGTATCCCCAGATCGGGGCGAGCATCGCCAGGCCGGCCTGCACGTCGACGCGCACGTCGCCGCTGTGGATCGGCAGCGGGAACGGCTCGGCGGGCCGCAGGGCGTTGCCGAACTCACCGTCGACCAGCAGCGCCCACACGTCGCCGAAGGTGACGCGGCGCTCGACGAGTTCGGTGACGTCGACGCCGCGGTAGCGCAGCGCGCCGCCGTCCTTGTCCGGTTCGGCGATCTCGGTGTGGAAGGCGACGACGCCCTCCAGGCCCGCCACGAAACCCTCTGCCGCGGCGGACGCGTCGGCCATGCCACTCATGCGCGAATTCTCGCACCCGCGACCGGGCCCCGTGCTACCGGCCGGTAGGCGTGTGCGGGGCTTCGCGGCGTAGCGTCTCGTGGCATGGCCGATCCCCAGCAGGACCACCTGGTGCGCATGCGCGTCGAGTACGGCTCGGTGGAGAAGGACGGCAGCGCGGACCTCGACGCCGACTGGCTCGGCCCGGACGTCCGTACCGGCTGGACGACGTTGCTGCGCACGTGGATCGGCGATGCCGAGGCGGCCGGGCTGGCCGAACCGAACGCCATGATCGTCGGGACCGTCGACGCCGCCCGGCGGCCCGTCACGCGCACCGTGCTGTGCAAGGGCGTCGAGTCCACGGGCATCGTCTTCTACACCAACTACGAGTCCGCCAAGGGCAGGCAGCTCGCCGACACCCCGTACGCGTCGGCGACGTTCGCGTGGTTCGGACTCGGCCGCCAGGTGCACGTCCGCGGCGCGGTCGCCAAGGTCAGCCCGGAGACGACCGCTGCGTACTGGGCGCACCGGCCGCGCGGCTCCCAACTCGGCGCGTGGGCGTCCGCGCAGTCGCGGCCCGTCGCCTCCCGGGAGGCGTTGCGCCAGCAGCTCGCCGAGGTCACCGAACGCTTCGCCGACGACGCCGAGGTCCCGGTCCCGCCGCACTGGGGCGGGTACCTCATCACGCCCGACGAGGTCGAGTTCTGGCAGGGCCGGGAGAACCGGGTGCACAACCGGATCCTGGTGCACCTCGGCGCCGACGCCCGCGTCGAACGGCTTCAGCCGTGACCGGTGGCTAGCCTCTTCGCCGACACCACGCCGCTGCGCAACGCCGACTTCGCGCGCCTGTGGTGGGCCGGCATTCCCACGGTGATCGGCGCGGGGCTGACGCTGTTCGCGGTGCCGGTTCAGCTGTACGCCATCACGCAGAATTCGGCCTACGTCGGACTGGCCGGCGTCTTCGCCCTGGTGCCGCTGGTGGTGTTCGGGCTGTGGGGCGGCGCGCTGGCCGACGCGATGGACCGGCGGCTGCTGCTCGTCATCGCCTCCTGCGGCCTCGCCGTCGCCTCGGTGCTGCTGTGGGTGCAGGCCGCCCTGGGCCTGAACAACGTGTGGCTGGTGCTCTGCCTGCTCGCCTTCCAGCAGGCCTTCTACGCCGTCAACTCGCCGACGCGGGCGGCGGCGATCCCGCGCATCCTGCCCGGCGAGCAGCTGCCCGCCGCCAACGCGCTGAACATGACCGTGACGCAGTTCGGGTCGATCGTCGGCCCGCTGCTGGCCGGCGTGCTGCTGCGGTGGGTCGACCTGTCGACGCTGTACCTCATCGACGCGGCCACGTGCCTGCTGCCGATATGGGCGACGCTGCGGCTGCGGCCCATCCCCGCGTCGTCGGCCGAACGCGGGTCGGCGCGCTGGGGTCTCGGCGCGGTGCTCGAGGGCTTCCGCTACCTGGCCGGCAACACCGTGGTGCTGATGTCGTTCGTCGTCGACCTGATCGCGATGATCTTCGGGATGCCGCGGGCGCTGTTCCCGCAACTCGCTCACCAGAGCTTCGGCGGTCCGGTCGACGGCGGCACGACGATGGCGCTGCTGGCCGCCGCGATGTCGATCGGCGCGGTCGCCGGCGGAGTGTTCTCCGGCTGGCTGCCGCGCGTGCGCCGTCAGGGTCTCGCCGTCGTGGTGGCGATCGTGGTGTGGGGCGCCGCGATGGTCGGCTTCGGTCTGGCGTGCGGCGGGGCGGGCGGCCATGCGGGCGCGCTGCTGTGGGTGGCGCTGGCGTTCCTCGCGGTGGGCGGCGCGGCGGACATGGTGTCCTCGGCGTTCCGCAACACGATCCTGCAGCAGGCGGCGTCCGACGAACTCCGTGGCCGCCTGCAGGGCGTCTTCATCGTCGTCGTCGCGGGCGGACCGCGCGTGGCCGACGCGCTGCACGGGGTGGCGGCCGCAGCGGTGGGCACCACGATCGCGGCGGCGGGCGGCGGCGGACTGGTGGTGGTGGGCGTGCTACTGGCGGCCGCCGCGGTGCCCGCGTTCGTCCGCTACCGGGTCGCCGCGACTTAAGCTTTTCTCATCATCCGCAGTTAGCATCACGCGCGTGGCTGATGCACCGGAGGACACCGTCCCCGGCCTGCGCGAGCGCAAGAAGCTGCGCACGCGCGCCACACTGATCGACGCGGCGATGGACCTGTGTCTGAAGCACGGGTACGAGGCGACGACGGTCGAGCAGATCGCCGCGGCCGCCGACGTCTCGCCGCGGACGTTCAGCCGGTACTTCGCCACCAAGGACGCCGTCTTCCTCACCCTCATCGAGGACTACTCGCACGAGGTGGCCCTCGAACTCGAGACGGTGCCGGCGGAATGCGGTCCGCTGGAGGCGATGCGGCAGGCGCACGTCGCCGTCCTCGAGCGGGTGGCCACCCGCCAGATCGGCCGCCTCACCACCGACCGGGTCGTCCTGATGCTGCGCATCATCAACGCCTCCGACGCACTGAAGCAGGCCGCGTTCGAGTACCGGCACGACCTGACCGAGGTGGCCATCGCCAAGCGGATGGGCGTCGACGTCGACGACCGGCGGCGCCGGTTGGTCAGTTCGGTGTTCGCGTCGATCATCGTCACCGCGTGTGGCGACCTGATCGCCGACACCGACACCATCCGGCTCGGTCCGGGCGTGATGATCGAGCGGCTGAACGACGCGTTCGGCCAGGTGGCGCTCGTCACCGCCGATCTGCCGCGGCCGACGGCGGCCTCTCGTGTCTGAGGTCCTCGTCGACGGTCTGCGGGAGCGCAAGAAGCGCCGCACCCGCGCCGCGCTGATCGACGCCGCCGCCGACCTCTGCCTGCGCAAGGGATACGACAACACCACCGTCGAGCAGATCGCCGCAGCCGCCGACGTCGCGCCGCGCACCTTCAGCCGGTACTTCCCCAACAAGGAATCGGTGGTCGCCGCGGTCACCGACGACCTCGACGAGCTGATCGCGGTCGCATTGGACCGGCTGCCCACCGACATCACCGAATACGAGGCGCTGCTGGCCGCCTCGGTGGAGGTGCTCGGCGGCCGCACCGGGTCGGGGACGCCCGGGTTCCGGCGCCTGGCGGTGCTGATCGAGATCATCAACGGCTCGTCGTCGTTCCGCGCCTCGGCGCTCGGCCTGCGGCACGACGTCGCCGAGGGCGCGACGATGCGGGTGATGGCGCGGCGGATGGGCGTGCCGGTGGGGGACCGGGCCGTGACGCTGGTGACCGACGTGTGGGCGCTGCTGTTCACCGACTCCTTCGTCGGCCTCGGCCGGCCCGGCCACCCGCCGATCGACCCGCGGGTGGTGTGCGAGCGGCTGACCGCCACGGTCGCGCTGTTCCGCCGGACCTGGACGCCGGCTGCGACGGTGGACGTGTCGTCGGGCACAACCGAACCCCACACGCGCGCCGCCGAGGACTAGCGACTACTTTCATCTATGACGTACACCTAGATCCGGTCGTCGATCGCAGAAGGGGTTCACGTGCCCGAACAGTCCAAGTCCGACCAGGTAGCCACGCTCCACTACCCGGGGGGCGAGATCGACCTCGACGTCGTGTCGGCGACCGAGGGGTCCGACGGCATCGCGCTGGGCTCGCTGCTCGCGAAGACCGGATACACCACGTTCGACGGCGGCTTCGTCAACACCGCCTCCACCAAGAGCGCCATCACCTACATCGACGGCGACGCGGGCATCCTGCGCTACCGCGGGTACCCGATCGAGCAGCTGGCCGAGAAGTCGACCTTCATCGAGGTCAGCTACCTGCTCATCTACGGTGAGCTGCCGACCGCCGAGCAGCTGCAGAAGTTCACCACCCAGATTCAGCGGCACACGCTGCTGCACGAGGACCTCAAGCGGTTCTTCGACGGCTTCCCGCGCAACGCGCACCCGATGCCGGTGCTCTCCAGTGCGGTCAACGCGCTGAGCGCCTACTACCAGGATTCGCTGGAGCCCAACGACTCCGAGCAGGTGGAGCTGTCCACCATCCGCCTGCTGGCCAAGATGCCGACCATCGCGGCGTACGCGTACAAGAAGTCGGTCGGCCAGCCGTTCCTCTACCCGGACAACTCACTGACCCTGGTGGAGAACTTCCTGCGGATGACGTTCGGCTTCCCGGCCGAGCCCTACGAGGTGGATCCCGAGATCGTCCGCGCCCTCGACATGCTGCTGATCCTGCACGCCGACCACGAGCAGAACTGCTCGACGTCGACGGTGCGCCTCGTCGGCAGCTCGCAGGCCAACCTGTTCACGTCGATCTCCGGCGGCATCAACGCGCTGTGGGGCCCGCTGCACGGCGGCGCCAACCAGGCGGTGCTGGAGATGCTGGAGAAGATCCGCGCCGGCGACGACGACGTGGCCACCTTCGTCAAGAAGGTCAAGAACAAGGAAGACGGCGTCAAGCTGATGGGCTTCGGCCATCGGGTCTACAAGAACTACGACCCGCGGGCGCGCATCGTCAAGGAGCAGGCCGACAAGATCCTCAGCAAGCTCGGCGGCGACGACGACCTGCTCGACATCGCCAAGGAACTCGAGGAGATCGCCCTCACCGACGACTTCTTCATCGAGCGCAAGCTGTACCCGAACGTCGACTACTACACCGGCGTCATCTACCGGGCCATGGGCTTCCCGACCCGCATGTTCACCGTGCTGTTCGCGCTCGGCCGGCTCCCCGGCTGGATCGCGCACTGGCGGGAGATGAACGGCGAGCCGAGCAAGATCGGCCGCCCGCGCCAGATCTACACCGGCTACACCGAGCGGGACTACGCCGACCTCGGCGCGCGCTGACCCGAGATCCACTGCGAGCAACGTCACCGAAAGGTCGTTTGCTTCGGTAAAGGTTGTAGTTTCACAATGGTTGGGTGAACACAGCCGGAATGAGCACGCGCCGCAAGGCGATCATCCTCGTCTCCTGCTGCCTGAGCCTGCTCATCGTCTCGATGGACGCCACCATCGTGAACGTCGCGATTCCCGCGATCCGCGCCGACCTCGATGCGTCGGCGTCGCAGCTGCAGTGGGTCATCGACGTGTACACCCTGGTGCTCGCGTCGCTGCTGATGCTCGCCGGTGCCACCGGTGACCGGCTGGGCCGCCGCCGCGTCTTCCAGATCGGTCTCACCGTCTTCGCCTTCGGCTCGCTGCTGTGCAGCCTCGCGCCGAACGTCGAACTGCTCATCGCGGCCCGCTTCGTCCAGGCCATCGGCGGCTCGATGATGAATCCCGTTGCGCTGAGCATCATCTCGCAGATCTTCACCGGCCGCGTCGAGCGGGCACGGGCGCTCGGGGTGTGGGGCGCAGTGGTCGGCATCGCGATGGCGCTCGGTCCGACGGTGGGCGGCCTGCTCATCGAGTACGTGAGCTGGCGCTCGGTGTTCTGGATCAACCTGCCCATCTGCGCCGCGGCGATCGCGCTCACCGCGATCTTCGTGCCGGAGACCAAGTCGTCGACCATGCGGACGCTCGATCCAGTCGGGCAGGGCCTGGCCGTCCTGTTCCTCTTCGGCATCGTGTTCGCCCTCATCGAGGGGCCCGGGCTGGGCTGGACGAACCCGGCGGTCATCGGCATCGCCGTCGCGGCGCTGGCGGCGCTGGCGGCCTTCCTGCGCTGGGAGTCGCGCCGCCGCGACCCGTTCATCGACCTGCGCTTCTTCCGCAGCATCCCGTTCGCCGCGGCCACCGTGACCGCCATCAGCGCGTTCGCCGCGTGGGGTGCCTTCCTGTTCATGATGTCGCTCTACCTGCAGGCCGAGCGGCACTACTCGGCCATGCAGACCGGCCTCATCTACCTGCCCATCGCCATCGGCGCGCTGCTGTTCTCGCCGCTGTCCGGCCGGCTCGTCGGCCGCTACGGCGCGCGGCCGTCCCTGGTGACCGCGGGCATCTTCATCACGGCTGCCTCGGTGCTGCTGACGTTCCTCACCGCCACCACGCCGGTGTGGCAGCTCGTCGTGCTGTTCACGGTGTTCGGCGTGGGCTTCTCGATGGTCAACGCGCCCATCACGAACGCCGCGGTGAGCGGCATGCCGCTCGACCGCGCCGGTGCCGCGTCGGCCGTGACGTCGACGAGCCGGCAGGTCGGCGTCAGCATCGGCGTCGCGCTGTGCGGGTCGGTGACGGGGTCGGCGCTCAACCGGATCGGCGCGGACTTCGCCGCGGCGGCGCGCCCGCTGTGGTTCGTCTGCGTGGGCCTCGGCATCGTCATCACGGTGCTCGCGTTCGCGTCCACGTCGCCCCGCGCGCAGCGCTCCGCCGAGCGCCTGGTGCCGCTGATCGAGGGGACCGGCCCGGTGGGGGCTGTCCGTGTCTGACCTCGCCGACGACGTCTGGCGCACCATGGCCGCGGTGGTCTTCGAGCACCGCGACGGGTGGCGGCGCGACGTCGTCGAGCAGTCCGGACTGCCGTTCAGCCGCATCCGGGTGCTGCGCCGGTTGGCGCGCCGTCCGATGTCGCCCAAGGAGATCGCCGAGGCGGCCACCATGGACGCGCCCGCCACGACCGTCGCCATCAACGACCTCGAGCACCGCGGCTTGGTGGTCCGCACGGCGGCGCCGTCGGACCGGCGCTGCAAGCTGGTGTCGCTGACCGACGCGGGCCGCGCGGCCGTCGCGCACATCGAGACGCTGCGCGACCCGGCACCCCCGGTGTTCGATGCGCTCGACGACGCCGACCTGCGCGCGCTGCGCGACGTGCTGGCCAAGCTCACCGCGGGCGGAAGCTAGCGCTCCAGGACCGCCATCGCGGCGTTGTGCCCGCCGATCCCCGATACCGCTCCGCCGCGTCGGGAACCCGACCCGCACAGCAGGATTCGGTCGTGTCCGGTCGCCACGCCCCAGCGCCGCGCCGGGGTGTCGAGCGGGTCGTCGTCGGCGAACGGCCAGGACAGGCCGCCGTGGAAGATGTGCCCGGCCGTCATGGCCAGCGCATCCTGCAGGTCGGCGGTGGTCTTGGTCTCGATGCAGGGCTCGCCGTGCGCGTCGGTCATGACGACGTCGGTGATCGGTTCGGCCAGCACGGAATTCAGCGACGCCAGCACGGCATCGGTGAGCGCCGCGCGGGCGGCGTCCGTGCCGAGTGAGGTCACCAGCCGGTGCGGCGCGTGCAGCCCGAACACCGTGAGCGTGTGGGCACCGGCGCGGCGCAAATCCTCCGACAGGATCGACGGGTCGGCGAGTGAGTGGCAGTAGATCTCGCACGGCAGCGGCCGGGGTACTTGGCCGGCCGCGGCCGCGTCGTGGGCCGAATCCAGTTGCGAGAGCATCTCGTTGACGTGGAAGGTGCCGCCGAAGGCCTGCTCCGGGGTCACCGCGTCGTCGCGCAGCCGGGGCAGTCGGCGCAGCATCAGGTTGACCTTGACCTGGGAACCATCCGCCGCGTCCGGCGCGGGCTCGCCCAGCAGGCCGGCCAGCACGGTCGGGGTGACGTTGGCCAGCACCACGTCGCCGTGCACGCGGTGTTCTCCGTCGGCGGTGCGGTAGCTCACCTCACCGTCGCCGGTGACGGCGTACACGTCGGCGCCCGTGACGATCTCGGCGCCGAAGCCGGTCGCCGCGGCGGCCAGCGCACCGGTCACCGCGCCCATCCCGCCGATCGGGACGTCCCAGTCGCCGGTGCCGCCGCCGATCAGGTGGTACAGGAAGCACACGTTCTGGGCGAGCGCCGGATCGTCGGTACGGGCGAACGTGCCGATCAGCGCATCGGTGGCCATGACGCCGCGCACCAGGTCGTCGTCCACGGCCGCGGAGATCGCCGCACCGATCGGCCGCTCGGTCATCGCCTCCCACGTCGCGACGGCCCCGGCGTCGCCGCCGTCGACCGCCAGCGCGCGGGCCTCGTCGCGGGTGCGCAGCGGCTCCAGCAGGGTCGGCCACAACCGTGCGCTGATCGCGCCGCAGCGCCGGTAGAAGTCCGCGAACCCCGCCGCGTCGACCGGCATGCCGGAGAACGTGCCGTCCGCGGAGACCAGCAGGCCGGTGCGGCCGCCGTCGGCGGGGTTCGGGGTGTACGACGAGTAGCGGCGCTTCGTCAGCCGCACCGGTGCGCCGAGGTCGTCGAGGATCTGCCGCGGCAACAGGCTCACCAGGTAGGAGTAGCGCGACAGCCGCGCGTCGACGCCGTCGAAGGCGCGTGCCGACACCGCCGCCCCGCCCACGTGGTCGAGGCGTTCCAGCACGCGCACCCGCCGGCCGGCGCGGGCGAGGTAGGCGGCGGCCACCAGACCGTTGTGACCGCCGCCGACGACGACGGCGTCGAACCGGTCGTCGGTGGTCAGTTCAAGTAGCCTTCGACCTGATCGGTCGGCCGGGCGCTGGCCTGGTCGGGATCCTGGCCGCTGTCGCGCAGCGCGCGACGCTGCCGCAGCAGGTCCCAGCACTGGTCGAGCTGCGCCTCGACGGACCGCAGTCGCTGGTGCTCCTCGGTTTCGTCGATGTCGTGGTGCTGCAGCTTGGCGCGCAGGTCGCGCTCCTCGGCGACCAGCTCGTCGACCCGGCTCAGAATGTCACGGTCCTTGTCCATGCCCTCAGTCTGCCCGACTACGGTGAGGGCGTGGCGAGCGACCAGAAACCCGAGATCGAATTCCCCGACGGCCCCGCGCCGACCGAGCTGCAGATCACCGACGTCGTCGTCGGCGAGGGCGCCGAGGCGGTGCCCGGTGGCAACGTCGAGGTGCACTACGTCGGCGTCGAGTACGACACCGGCGAGGAGTTCGACAGCTCCTGGAACCGCGGCGCCTCGATCGAGTTCCCGCTGCGCGGCCTGATCGCGGGCTGGCAGGACGGCATCCCCGGCATGCGCGTCGGCGGCCGCCGCAAGCTCGTCATCCCGCCCGAGCAGGCCTACGGTCCGGCAGGGTCCGGTCACCGCCTGTCCGGCAAGACGCTGATCTTCGTCATCGATCTGCTCGGCGTGCGCTGACGCGTGGCCGGGCCACCCCAGGACCGTGCCGTCGCCGAGTGGCGACCCGCGTCGCGGTTCTACCGCCGGCGGCCGGGCATCGGTTGGGTGGCGGCGCTGATCGCGGTGCCGCTGCTGCTGGCCGGCATCGACCGGGCGACCACGGACGTCGAGACGGCGCCACCGGTTAGGGCGCCTGCGTCGAGTGCGGCGCCCGCGTCGCCTAGCGCGTCCCCGTCGCCGACGAGCAGTGCGCCGGCCAAGCCGCTGGGCCGCTTCTCGATCGTGCGGGCCGGCACCGGCTACACGCTCGCCGGCGAGATGCCCGACGCGGCGGAGAAGTCGTCGCTGATCTCGTCGCTCGGGCTGATCATGCCGGGGGCGTCGCTCACCGACCAGCTGACCGTGAACCCGGCGGTGCGGGGACCGGACTTCGCCGCGCTCGGCGGGGTGTTCAGCACCATCCCCGACGTCGACGACTTCAGCCTGCGCTTCGACGGCACCACCCTGACGCTGACGGGGACGACTCGGGACGCCAAGGCGCGCGACGCCGCGGGCGAATCCGCCGCCGCGGCGTGGCCGAACACGCGGCTGGTCAACGACATTCGGGTCGGTTAGGGAGGCGCCGTGGACGTCGTGCTGCAGTGGTTCTGGTATCTGCTGGCGTACCTGCTCGGTGCGCTGGCGGCGTGGCTGGCCGTCCGCGCGGTCGTCGTGCACACCAGCGTCGAGGAGGCGCTCGAGAGCATGCCCGGCGCGCGGGAGGTGGGCGGGCCGTGAACGTCTGGCTGCTGGTGCTGTCCTTCGTGCTGGGCGCCGGGGTGACGACGGTCGCGCTACTGGGTCGCGTGCGCCGCGAGGTGCCGGTGTACGAGGAGCGCAAGAGCGCGGGCGCCCAGATGCTCGACGACGCGGTGCCGCCGCGCCCGGACGAGCCGACCGAGCGCTAGGACGGTCCGGGCAGCCGCAGCAGCAGCCGGGCGCCGCCCAGCGGACTGGACTCCAGTGTCGCGGTGCCGCCGTGCAATTCGGCCTGCTGCGCCACCAGGGCGAGCCCGAGCCCGGAACCGGAATGCGAGGCCGTCGAGCCTCGGGAGAACCGGTCGAACACCACCGTGCGTTCGGCCTCGGGGACGCCGACGCCGTCGTCGTCGACGGCGATCTCGACGCCGTCGCGCGAACTGACCGCCGACAGCTGCACCCGCGTCGCGCCGCCGTGCTTGACGGCGTTGGCGATCGCGTTGTCGACCGCCAGCCGCAGGCCCACCGGCAGGCCGACGATGATCACCGTCGGTGCGGGTACCAGCGAGACGTCGAGGTCGGGATAGACCCGCATCGCGTCGTGCGCGGCGCGGTCGAGCAGTTCGGTGATGTCGACGGGGACGTGGTCGTCGGCCGTCGAGAGCTGGCCCTGGGCGAGGCGCTCCAACGCGGCGAGCGTCGCCTCGATGCGCGACTGCGTGCGCACGACGTCGTGCAGCACCTCCTTGCGCTGCTCCTCGGGCATGTCGAGCGTCGCCAGCACTTCGAGATTGGTCCGCATCGCCGTCAGCGGTGTCCGCAGCTCGTGCGACGACACCGCGGCGAAGTCGCGCGCCGACGCCAGCGCGGACTTCGTGCGGTCCTGCTCCTCCCAGATGCGCTGCACCAGGCCGTTGACGGCCTCGCCGATCTCGACGGCCTCGGTCGCGCCGCGGACCTCGACCTCGGGGGCGTCGCCGCCCACGTCGATCGCGCGGGTCTGCTGGGCGAGGCGCTTGAGCGGCCGCACGGCGAACGCCGCGAGCAGCCAGCCGGCCACCGCCGCGGCGCCGATCGCGAACGAGCAGATGATGATCACCCGTCGGTGCAGGTTGTTGGTGTCGGCGATCGTCGCGTCGTAGGTGGCGCCGACGGCCACCGACATCGGTTCGGGCACCCGGATTTCGACGGTCCGTACCCGGTACCGCACGCCGTCGACGTCGGTGTCCTCGTAGCCGGGTTGGAGCTGAGGCAGCACCACCGTCTTGTTCGACGTCACGTCCCCGGCGCTGCGGACGGTGATGACGGCGTCCTGGTCGCTCGGGGAGCGGGGGATCTCGTCGAGGCCGCGTGGCAGGAACGGGATGGCGAATCCCGCGGCCTCGTCGAGCCGGCGGTCGAGGCGCTCCTTGCGGTCGTTGGTGATGCCGATCCACACGATCGTGCCGACGATGCCGACCACGATGGCGGCGGCGATCGCCGTCGCGAACGCGACGCGGGTCCGTAGCGACGGGGTGCGCCGGAAGACCCTGGTCAACACGTGCTTACTGCTGTCTCAAGACGAAGCCCACGCCGCGGACGGTGTGCAGCAGTCGCGGCGCGCCGTTGGCCTCGAGCTTGCGGCGCAGGTAGCCGATGAACACGTCTACGACGTTGGTGTCGGCCGCGAAGTCGTAGCCCCATACCAGCTCGAGGAGCTGCGCGCGGGACAGCACGGCGGTCTTGTGCTCGGCGAGCACCGCCAACAGGTCGAACTCGCGTTTGGTCAGGTCGACGTCGGTGCCGTTGACGCGGGCGCGGCGGCCGGGGATGTCGACCTCGAGCGGCCCTACCGTGATGGTCTCCGAGGAGAACGTGGCGGTCGCACCGCGGCGGCGCAGCAGCGCCTTGACCCGGGCCACCAGCTCCGCCAGCACGAACGGCTTCACCAGGTAGTCGTCGGCCCCGGCCTCCAGGCCCGCCACCCGGTCGTCGACCGAGCTGCGGGCGCTGAGCACGCACACCGGCACGTCGTTGTCCATGGCGCGCAGGGCGGTGACGACGCTGACGCCGTCGAGCACCGGCATGTTGATGTCGAGGACGATGGCGTCGGGGCGGGTCTCGGTGGCGCTGCGTAGTGCCTCGGCGCCGTCGACGGCGGTGAACACCTCGAAGCCGGACAGCCGCAGCCCGCGCTCCAGCGACGCCAGCACGTCGGGATCGTCGTCGACCACCAGCAACCGGGGAGCTGCTCCGCTGTCCATGGCGTTCATCTTGCCCGATGGCCCCGGTCGGGTGGGGGAGGCTGGGAGGTCGCCGTGCGCCCGGGATCGTCATCGACCCGATACGTCGGCGGGTCTTGAAATCGGCCCCGGCGGGGTAGTCCGGAGGGTCGAGCGGTGGGGCCGGAAATGACTGGACCTCATCCATTGTTGAGGTCTTACGGTGATGACATGAGCTTGGAGACGGTAGCGCGCCAGACGCTGTACCGGCAGACGCGTGCCCGCGGTGGCGACCTGCGCGAGCTGGCCAACCGCGGCCTGCTGACGCGCATCTGGCGCTTCGCCGCGCGGCACCACCGCCGGTTGGGCGGGTTCGTCGCGCTGAGCGTGGTGGGTGCTCTGCTCGCGGTGGCGACGCCGCTACTGGCCGGCCGGGTGGTCGACGCCATCGTGCACGGCGGTGCGCCGTCGACGGTGGTGCTGATCGCCGTCCTCATCGCGGTGGTCGCGATCGCCGAGACCGCGGTGACCATGCTGACGCGGTTCCTGTCCTCGACCATCGGCGAAGGGCTCATCCTCGACCTGCGCACCGCGGTGTTCGACCACGTGCAGCGCATGCCGGTCGCGTTCTTCACCCGCACCCGCACCGGTGCGCTGGTCAGCCGGCTCGGCAATGACGTCATCGGCGCGCAGCGCGCGTTCTCCGACACCCTGTCCGGCGTGGTCTCCAACGCCGTCACCCTGACCCTGACGCTGGCCGTCATGCTCGGCATCTCCTGGCAGATCACCGTGCTGTCGCTGCTGTTGACGCCGCTGTTCCTGCTGCCCGCCCGCCGGATGGGACGCACTATGGCGACGCTGAGCCGCGAGTCCGCGATCCACAACGCCACGATGAACACCCAAATGACCGAGCGCTTCTCCGCGCCCGGCGCCACCCTGGTCAAGCTGTTCGGCAACCCGGCGCGCGAGTCGCGCGAGTTCGCGGTGCGCGCCGGCCGGGTCCGCGACATCGGGGTGCGCACGTCCATGCTGCAGGCGACGTTCATGAACTCGCTGACGTTGATGTCGGCGCTCGCGCTGGCCCTGGTCTACGGTCTCGGCGGCGTGCTCGCGATCGGCGGGCACCTGCAGGCCGGCGCCATCGTGTCGCTGGCGCTGCTGCTCACCCGGCTCTACGCGCCGCTGACCGCGCTGGCGAACGCGCGCGTCGAGATCGCCAGCGCGCTGGTCAGTTTCGAGCGGGTGTTCGAGGTGCTGGACCTGGTGCCGCTGATCCGCGAGCGCGAGGACGCGCGCCCCGTGCCGGACGGCCCGCTCGGGGTCGAGTTCGACGACGTCCGCTTCGCCTATCCCTCGGCGGCGCAGGTGTCGCTCGCGTCGCTCGAGGAGGTCGCCGTGCTGGACGACCGCGGCGGCGACGAGGTGCTGCACGGCATCTCGTTCACCGCCGAGCCCGGCCAGATGGTCGCGCTCGTCGGGTCGTCGGGCGCCGGCAAGTCGACCATCGCGTCGCTGGTGGCCCGGCTCTACGACGTCGGCTCCGGCGCGGTGCGCCTCGGCGGGACCGACGTGCGCGACGTCGACTTCGCGTCGCTGCAGGCCGCCGTCGGCGTCGTCACCCAGGACGGGCACCTCTTCCACGAATCGATCCGCGCGAACCTGACCCTCGGTTCCGATGAGGAGGCCGACGGCGCTGCCGACGGCGAAGTGTCCGACGAGCGGTTGTGGGAGGCGCTGCGCCGCGCCCGGCTCGCCGACGTCGTGGCCGAGATGCCCGACGGGCTGGACACGATCGTCGGGGAGCGCGGCTACCGCCTGTCCGGTGGTCAGCGGCAGCGCCTCACCATCGCGCGGCTGCTGCTCGGCCGGTCGCGGGTCGTGGTGCTCGACGAGGCGACGGCGTCGCTGGACTCCGAGTCCGAGGCCGCCGTGCAGCAGGCGCTGGCCGAGGCATTGGCGGGGCGCACGTCGATCGTCATCGCGCACCGGCTGTCCACGATCCGGGCCGCCGATCTGATCCTGGTCGTCGAGGACGGCCAGATCGTCGAGCGCGGCACGCACGCTCAGCTGTTGGCCCGGCGCGGCCGGTACTCGGAGCTGTACGAGACGCAGTTCCGGGATGCGACGGTCGCCGCATGACGGAGATGTTCCGCACGCCGGCGATCGCCGCCCCGCCCGCGCGGCCGCGCGCCTCGTCGTCACTGGCGCGGCTGCTGCCGTACCTGCTGCCCTACAAGTGGCGGTGGCTGATCATGTCGCTGGTCGCCGTCGCGAGCCTCGGCGCCACGGTCGCGATCCCGCTGATGACCAAGGCCGTGATCGACGGGCCGGTGCGCCGCCAGGATCAGCAGGGGCTGTGGGTCCTCGGCGCGGCGGCCCTGGGTGTCGGCATCACCGAGGCGGTGATGTGGTTCATCCGGCGCTGGCTCGTCGCCCGCGCCACGCTCGGCGTCGAGGCCGACATCCGCAAGGACCTCTACGCGCGGCTGCAGGTGCTGCCGATGTCGTTCCACGGCCGGTGGCAGTCCGGCCAGCTGCTGTCGCGGGTGATGAACGACCTGTCGACCATCCGCCAGTTCATGTCGTTCGGGCTGCTCTTCCTCGTGCTCAACGGCATTCAGATCGTCATCGTCACGTGCATCCTGCTGTCGATGTACTGGCCGCTCGGCGTCGTCGTGGTCATGTCGGTCGTGCCGATCACGCTGACCGTGCTGCACTTCCAGCGGAAGTTCACCAAGCTGTCGCGGTTGTCGCAGGACCAGGCCGGCCACGTCGCCACCGATGTCGAGGAGTCCGCGCTCGGCATGCGGGTCATCAAGTCGTTCGGCCGCGAGGACTACGCCTACGAGCGGTTCTCCGCCAAGGCCGAGGCGCTGTACGAGACCGAGGTGAACAAGGTCGGAGTGTCGGCGAAGTTCTGGACGCTGCTCGAGGTGATCCCGAACATTACGCTGATCCTTGTCCTCGGCTTCGGCGCCTACGCCGCCGGCCACGGCCAGGTGACGCTCGGCACGCTGGTCGCCTTCATCACCATGATGCTGTCGCTGGTCTGGCCGGTCGCCTCGCTGGGTTTCCTGCTGTCGATGACGCAGGAGGCGTTCACCGCGGCCGACCGCGTCGCCGAGATCTTCGACGCGCCCCGCGAGATCACCGACGGCCCGGTCGACGCCGCCCCGCGCGGGGGTCGCCTGGAACTCGTCGACGTGGGGTTCCGGTTCCCCGACACGCGGGACTGGGCGCTGCGGCACGTGAACGTGACCGTCGAGCCGGGGGAGACGCTGGCCCTCGTCGGCGCCACCGGGTCGGGCAAGTCGGTGCTGGCGTCGCTGCTGTCGCGGCTGCACGACGTCTCCGAGGGACGGATCCTCGTCGACGGCCACGACGTCCGGGACCTGTCGCTGCCCGCACTGCGTCGTGCCGTCGCGACGGCGTTCGAGGACCCGACGCTGTTCTCGATGTCGGTCGCGGAGAACCTGCGGCTGGGCAACCCGGACGCCACCGATCAGCAGCTCGCCGACGCCGTCGACGTCGCGGCCGCCGGCTTCGTCTACGACCTGCCGTTCGGCCTGGACACCCGGATCGGCGAGCAGGGCATGAGCCTGTCCGGCGGTCAGCGGCAACGGCTTTCGCTCGCACGCGCCATCCTCGCGACACCATCGATCCTGGTGCTCGACGACACGCTGTCGGCGCTCGACGTGCACACCGAGGCCCGGGTGACCGAGGCGCTCCGCCGGGTGCTGGCCGGGGTCACCGGCGTCGTCGTCGCGCACCGGGCGTCGACGGTGCTGCTGGCCGACCGCGTCGCGCTGCTGCAGGACGGCACGATCACCCACGTCGGGACGCACGCGGAGATGCTCGACGAGGTGCCGGCGTACCGGGACCTGTTGGCGGCCGACGAGGACCTCGCGGAGGCGAGGGCCTGATGAGCGTGACGGACTGGCGCGGTCAGGCGGTCACCGAGCAGACCGACGACCTGCCCATCGACGAGTCGGTGTCGCGGCGGCGCGAGGCGCGCACGCTGCTCGGCTCGCTCCTGCGGCCCTACCGCGGGGCGGTCGCGCTGCTGGCGCTGGTGGTCGTCGTGGAGAACGCGGCGCGGTTGTCGGTGCCGCTGCTGGTGCAGCGCGGCATCGACCACGGCATCCCGCCGATCGTCGACGGCGGCCCGGCGCGCGAACTGCTGTTGATCGTCGGGGCCCTGTGCGGCGTCGTCGCGCTGCAGGCCACCAGCCGGATGTTCTTCCTGCGCCGGTCCGGACGGCTCGGGCAGCGGGTGCTGCTGACGTTGCGGCAGCGGATCTACCGACACTTTCAGCGGTTGGACGTCGCGTTCCACGACCGCTACACCTCCGGGCGGGTCGTCAGCCGGTCGACCAACGACGTCGAGGCGATCCAGGACATGCTGCAGACCGGGTTCGACGGTCTGATCACCGCGGTGCTGACGCTCGGCGGCACCGCGGTGCTGCTCATCGTGCTCGACGTGCACCTCGGGCTGGTGTGCCTCGCGGCCTTCCCCATCCTGGTGGGGCTCATCTGGTGGTTCCGTACCCAGTCGGGGAAGGTCTACCTGCGGGTGCGGGAGAGCGCGGCGCTGGTGATCGTGCAGTTCGTCGAGACGATGACGGGCATCAAGGCCGTGCAGGCCTACCGCCGCGAGCCGCGCAACCAGGAGATCTTCGGCGACGTCGCCGACCAGTACCGCGACGTCAACGAGCGGGCGTTCAAGCTGTTGGCGATCTTCATGCCGGGCGTGAAGCTCGTCGGCAACGTGACGACCGGGCTGGTGCTGCTGTACGGCGGCTACCGGGTGCTACACGGCGAGATGACGATCGGCACGTTGGCCGCGTTCCTGCTCTACCTGCGGATGTTCTTCGAGCCCATGCAGGAGATCTCGCAGTTCTTCAACACCTTCCAGTCGGCCGCCGCCGCGCTGGAGAAGATCGCCGGTGTGCTGGCGCAGCGGCCGGCCATCGAGGACCCGGCCGAACCCGTCGCGCTGAAATCTGTCGACGGGCACATCGCCTTCCACGACGTCGCGTTCTCCTACGTCCCGGACCGCCCGGTGCTGCCCGGGCTGACGCTGGACGTCCCCGCCGGGCAGACGGTCGCGCTCGTCGGTACCACCGGCGCGGGCAAGACGACGATCGCCAAGCTGATCGCGCGCTTCTACGACCCGACGTCCGGCGCGGTGACCCTCGACGGCGTCGACCTGCGCGATCTGCGGCAGAGCGAGTTGCGCCGGCACGTCGTGATGGTGACCCAGGAGAACGTGGTCTTCGAGGGGACCGTCGCGGACAACATCCGGTTCGGCAGGCCCGAGGCGACCGACGCCGAGGTGCGCGCCGCGGCGGAGGCGGTCGGTGCGGACCGGTTCATCGCCGGGCTGCCGCAGGGTTACGACACCGACGTCGCCAAGCGCGGCGGGCGGCTGTCGGCGGGGCAGCGACAGCTGATCGCGTTCGCGCGGGCGTTCCTCGCCGACCCTGCCGTGCTCATCCTCGACGAGGCGACGTCGTCGTTGGACATCCCCAGCGAGCGGCTGGTGCAGCGGGCGCTGGAGACGGTGCTCGCCGACCGGACCGCGCTGGTGATCGCGCATCGGCTGTCGACGGTGCGGATCGCCGACCGCGTGCTGGTCCTCGAACACGGCCAGGTGGTCGAGGACGGCCCACCAGACGAGCTGGTCGCCGACGACGGCCGGTACGCCGCGCTGCACCGAGCCTGGCTCGACTCCCTGGCCTGAGCGGGCGGGCCCGGACCGTGCCGGCGCGCCCGGGCGGTCCGAGCCGGTCCGGCGCTCGGGGCGGCCAGGGGGCGGTCCGGCTCCGGCCCGTGGACCGCCCACCTCGCCCGCCGGAGTGCTTTTCGATTGCCCACCTCTGAGCGACAAGTCGCGACACCGCGGCGCCGGGGTTGGCGAAGCGCAGCCCTCGTCTGTCGTGCGCGGTTCCCCGCGGCCGTGCGCGACGGCGGCCCGTCCCCAGGCGGGAGTCCACTTCAGATGCCCACCTCTGAGCGACAATTCGCGACAATCGCGGCGCGTTTCCGTCGGTCGTGCGCGATTCCCGCCCGTCCCCAGGCGGGAGTCCATTTCAGATGCCCACCTCTGAGCGACAACTCGCGACATTCGGCCAGACATCAGTCGAAGGGCCACGTCGGGAAGCGCGGGAGGGCATCGGGACGGTGCGGCAACGCACGCTCCCGCAGCGCCCACACGCGATTCTCGATCCGGTACTCGGTGGCCCGCGGTACGTAACCCGGGCCGTACATCGCGCGGCCCCGTCGGACCACCCGTCCGAGTCGGACCTCCCACCGCAACGCGTCGGAGATCGCCTTCGAGGGCCGGCCCGGCACCCCGAACCCCATCCGGCGGACCGCGCGAATCAGTTCGTCGATCGTGCATTCGCCATGCAGCGACAGGTAGTTCGTCAGGATGTACCGCAATTCGATGCCGCGGATCGGCAAGGGCTCCGTCATGACCGAAGCCTCGCCCGCGACACCGACGCCGATCCTTCTCGCGACAGAGGGGCTGTGCACGAAGTCGGCACTGTGGATGGACCCACGCCTCCCGTTGTCGCGAGTTGTCGCTGAGAGGTGGGCATTCGAGAAACACTTCCCCGGGCAGGCCGCGGTCGCGCAGCGCGCCACTCGACCGCGGGCGAGTCCGAAGCCGCCCGTTGTCGCGAGTTGTCGCTGAGAGGTGGGCATTCGAGAAACACTTCCCCCGGGCAGGCCGCGGTCGCGCAGCGCGCCACTCGACCGCGGGCGAGCCCGAAGCCGCCCGTTGTCGCGAGTTGTCGCTGAGAGGTGGGCATCCGAGAAACACTTTCCGCGGCTCGCGGCTCGCGGCTCGCGGCTCGCGGCTCGCGGCGCACGGTCCGCGGCTCGCGGCTCACGGACCCAGGCCCCCAGCCCGCGGCTCGCGGACCCGGCCCCCTGGCCCACGGTCGCGCAGCGCGCCTCTCCCGACCGGGGGCGACGAGTTCGGGACGCGCGCACCCACCCCGTGGCGCTCGTATCCGCCCGCGCATAGGGTCACCCGGCATGACGCTCAACCAGCTGCGGGCGTTCGTCGAAGCTGAACGGCTCGGCTCGTTCACCGCCGCCGCGGACGCCATGCAGGTGGCGCAGGCCTCCGTCAGCGAGCTGGTGCGTCGCCTAGAGGTCGAACTCGGCGCGCAGCTCTTCGTCCGCGGCAGCCGTCGCCTCGCGCTCACCGCCGCCGGCCAGGAACTCCTCTCCTACGCCCAGCAGGCCGTCCACGCCGCCGACGGCGGCGTCCAGGCCGTGCGCTCGGTCGGCTCGCTCGGTGGTGGCACCGCCACCTTCGGCGTCCCGCGCAACGCCGACTACTACCTGCTCTCGCATCTGGTGCAGACCTTCCACATGCGCTATCCCTCGGTGCGGGTGCGCCTGGTCGGGCAGAACTCGGCGGAGACCGCGGCGGCGATCCAGGCCGGCGAGATCGAGGCGGGCATGCTGATCCTGCCCATCGACGACGAGGACCTCACCGTCCGGCCGTTGCTGCGCGACGAGGTCTTCTACGTCAGCGCCGACCCGACGCACACCGAGAAGCCCGTCACCATCGGTCGATTCGCCGCCGCGACGCTCGTCCTCTACGACGCGCACTACGGCTGGAAGGACCCGACCCGCCGCCAGCTCGCCGAACGGGCGCAACTGGCCGGGCTCCGCCTCGACCCGGAGATCGAGATCGAACACGTCGAGTCCGCGCTCAAGCTCGTCGCGGCGCACGTCGGCGACACCATCGTCAGCGGTGCCGTCATCGCCAGCGGCGCGTTCCCGTCCGGCTTGCACGTCGCCCCGTTCGCCGAACCGCTGTACGACACCATCGCGCTCGCCCAACACCGCGGCCGGCCGCTGTCGAACGCCACCAAGGAGTTTGCCCGCCTCGCCGAGGACACCGTGCGCGACCTGCCCGTCGTCCCGCCCTCCGACGAGGATTCCGGCCGCCATGCCGTGCCGCTGATCGACCATCGCCGGGTCTGAGCTGCACGAACATCACGCCATAGGCAAGTCCTGTGGCAGCCGCAGGAGTCACCCCTCTAGTCCTTCGGCGGAAACCGGCCTAGCGTCGCCGCCATGCAGATCACCGCTGACGAAGCCCGTGCCCTCGGACCGTTCACCTGGCTGAAGAAGCCCGCCGTCGACGGACCGCCGGCGCAGCGCGACCCGAAGGTCGTCGAGCGGGTCTCGGAGATGCTGTCCGACATCGAACGCAACGGCCTCGACGCCGTCCGCCGCTACGCCCGCGAACTCGACGGCCACACCGGCGAGCTGGAGGTCGGCGCCGACGAATTGCGCCGCAGCGGCGACGCCCTGCCCGCCGACGTGCGGGCGGCACTCGACCTCGGTTACGAGCGCACCAACCGCTTCGCCACCGCCACCCGCGCACACCTGTCGGACTTCGAGGTCGACCTGGCGCCCGGCGTCGTGGGCGGCGTCCAGTACGTCCCGGTCACCCGCGTCGGCGCCTACCTGCCCGCCGGCCGGTTCCCGCTGCTGGCGAGCGCGTTCATGACGGTCGGCGTCGCGAAGGCCGCCGGCGTCCCCACGGTGCTGGCGTGCACCCCGCCGTCGGGCGAGCACGGCGCCCACCCGGCCGTGCTCTACGGCGCGTACCTGTCGCGCGCCGACCGCGTCTTCGCGATCGGCGGCGTGCAGGCCCTCGGAGCCATGGCCTTCGGCCTGCTGGACGACGCACCGGTCGACATGCTGGTCGGCGCCGGCAACGCCTTCGTCACCGAGGCGAAGCGGCAGCTGTTCGGCCGCGTCGGCATCGACCTGCTCGCCGGGCCGTCGGAGGTGGCGGTCCTGGCCGACGACTCCGCCAACCCCGAGTGGGTGGCGGCCGACCTGCTGGGCCAGGCCGAGCACGGACCCAACTCGCCCGCGGCGCTCATCACCACGTCCGAGACGCTGGGACGCAACGTGATCGACGCCATCGCGCGTCAGCTCGAGACGCTCGCCACGCGCGAGATCGCCGGCGCGGCCTGGCGCGATTACGGTTCGGTGGTCGTGGCCCAGGACCGCGCTCAGGCGGCGGCCATCTCCGACGTGCTGGGCCCGGAACACCTCGAGGTGCAGACTGACGACGACGACTTCTTCCTCAAGGAGCTGCGCAGCTACGGCTCGCTGTTCCTCGGTCCGTGGAGCACCGTCGCGTACTCCGACAAGGGCATCGCCGGAACGAATCACGTGCTGCCGACCGGCAAGACGGCGCGGTACAACGCCGGACTGTCGGTGTCGCGGTTCCTCAAGCCGCTGACCTACCAGCGCGCGCAGCGTGAGGCGACTGCGGCGCTCGCCCCGGCCGTCGAGCGGATCTCCGCCTTCGAGGGACTGGCCGCGCACGAGGCGACCGCGACCATCCGCATCGACGAGATCGGCCGCCACTCCGGCGCGTTCGACGGCACGCCCGCGGTGAACCGGGGCCGCTGATGGCGACGATCCGGGTGACGGCCGTCGCGCTGCCGGTCACCATCGGCGACGTCGACGCGAACCTGGCTGCCATCCGCAGCGCCCTGCTGCGGGCGGAGCCGGGGCCGCACCTGATCGTGCTGCCGGAACTGGCCACCAGCGGCTACGTCCTCACCGACGCCGCCGAGGCCCGAGCGCTCGCCCTCGCCGCCGACGATCCCCGACTGCTCGCGCTGGCCGACGCCGTCCCCGAGGGCGCCGTGGCGGTGGTCGGCTTCTGCGAGGGCGCCGGTGACCGGCTGTACAACTCGGCGTTGGTGATCGGACGCGGCGGCGCGCTCGGCACCTACCGCAAGTCGCACCTGTGGGACGCCGAGTACGACGTCTTCACCGCGGGCGACGAGGCCGGTGCGGTGGTCGACAGCCCGGTCGGCCGGATCGGCGTCGCCATCTGCTACGACAACGAATTCCCGGAGCTGCCGCGACGATTGGCGCTGCTCGGTGCCCGCGTGCTCGCGCTGCCGGTGTGCTGGCCCCTGGTCGACCGACCGGACGGCGCATTGCCACCGGAGACGATCCAGGCGATGGCCGCGGCGCGGTCCTCCCGGTTACCGACCGTGATCGCCGACCGGCACGGCGCCGAACGCGGCGTGACGTGGACCGGGGGGACGGCGGTGATCTCACCCGACGGATGGGTGTGCGCCACCCCCGATGCAGACGGCGTCGCGTCGGCGGTCCTCACCGTCGACGACGACAAGACGATCGGCCGCCACAACGACCTGTTCGCCGACCGCCGGCCCGATTTGTACCACCCGATCCTCGAGCGGAGCATCCATGCCTGAGACACCTGCGATCGAATCGAAGTCCATCGACTGGGTTCCGCTGGACGAACGGCGGGGCAAGCCGTCGACGCTGTTCCCGCTGTGGTTCATGTCGAACGCCAACCTGACGACGCTGGCCACCGGCATGGTCGGCGCGGCCCTCGGCGCATCGTTGGTGACGTCGTTGGTGGCAATCGTGCTCGGCGCGGCCGTCGGCACGGTGTTCACGGCGTTTCACTCCGCCCAGGGTCCGCAGCTGGGCCTGCCGCAGATGATCCAGTCGCGGGCGCAGTTCGGTTACCGCGGCGTCGTCGTCATCTGCGCGGTGGTGGTGTTCAGCATCGTCGGGTTCAACGTCTTCAACCAGATCCTCGCTGCCGACGTCCTGACGCTGGCGACCGGCACCGACCTGCGCGACCTGTGGTTCGTCCTCATCACCGCCTGCGCGCTCACGCTGGCGATCTACGGCTACCACTGGATCCACCGCTTCCAGACCTGGCTGACGTGGCTCTTCCTCGCGACCTTCGGCGTGTTCACCGTCGCGGCGCTGATCTGGCTCGACGTTCCGGCGGGCCAGTTCGGCTTCGGCGGCTTCACGTGGGCCGGCTTCCTCGTGCAGTTCGGCGCCGCGGCGGCCTACGCGCTGGGCTGGGCGCCGTACGTGTCGGACTACTCGCGCTACCTCCCGCCGCAGACCAGCCCGCGAAAGGCGCTGTGGTTCACCTACTCCGGCGTCTTCGTCGGCGCCGTGTGGCTGATGGCGCTCGGGGCGCTGGTGGCCGCGCTGTTCGCCGACGCCTCACCGCTGGAGGCCGTCCGCAGCGCAGCCGACGGCGTGCTGCCCGGCTCCGGGACCTGGCTGCTGGTCGCCGCTCTGCCCGGCCTCGTCACGGTCATCACCGTCAACGTCTACGCGGCGTCGCTCGAACTGATCACGATGATCGACTCGTTCAAGGCCGTCCGCCCCACCCGCCGGCTGCGGATCGTGTCGTGCATCGTGATCGCCGCGGCCGGTCTGCTCGGCGCGATCCTGTCCTCGGGGGAGTTCCTCGCCAACTTCAGCAGCTTCCTGGTGGTGCTGCTGTACCTGCTGGTGCCGTGGACGTCGGTGAACCTCGTCGACTACTACTTCGTGCGGCGCGGGCGGTACGCCATCCGCGAGATCTTCGTCCCCGAGGGCGGCGTCTACGGCTCGTGGGGGTGGCGCGGTCTGGCCGCCTACGCCGTCGGCATCGTCGCGATGGTCCCGTTCGTGGTGACGGTCTGGTACACCGGTCCCGTCGCGGCGGCGCTCGGTGACGTCGACGTCGCGCTGTTCGTCGGGCTGCTGGCCTCCGCGGTGGCCTACGTGCTGATGGCCCGCTCGCTGGACCTGGCCGCGGAAACCGCGAAGGCCGAGGCGGATTCGCGTGACCACGGTGTCGAGGCGGTCACGTTCGCCGGTCGGGTCGCGCCGGTGGAGAGCTAGGGGATCAGGCCGCGGCTGCGCGCCCGGGACACCGCCTGGTGCCGGCCGTGGGCGCCGAGCTTGGCCGACGCGCTGCGCAGATAGCTCTTGACGGTCTGCGGCTTCAGCGAGAGTCGTTCGGCTGCTTCGAGGTTCGTGCAACCGAGCGCCACCTGGGCCAGGACGTCGAGTTCGCGCGCGGTCAACGCCACGTCGGCGTCGGGTCCGCCGGTCAACCGGTTGGCGAGTGCGTGCAACTCGGCCCGCAGGGCGCCATCGGCGCTCGCGGCGAGCCGACGCAACCCGGCGTGCACCTCGCGGACCCGTTCGGGCACCACGGTCGCGGCGGCGCGCGCCTCGGTCAGTCGCAGCCGCCGGTCGACCTCGTCGCGGATGCGGAGTTCGTCGGAAATCCGCCGCGCCGAGCGCACCATGACGTCGGCGGCGCGCCCACCCACCGGGGCGCTGGCGCGGTAGGCGCCGTACAGCACCGCACGGGCGACGCCGTCGACCACCACCGGCACCGCGAGCACCGAGCGGATGCCCTCGCCGAGCACCGGGGTGTCGTAGTCGTGGGTGATCGACCCGGCGCTGCGGTAGTCGGCCACCGAGAGGGGCCGTCCGGCCACCATGCTGGCCCCGCCCAGACCCGAGCTCGCCCGCACCACCAGGCCGCGCAGCAGCCCGGTCCGCGTGCCGATGAACTCGCTGAGCAGCAGTCCGTCGCCATGAACCTCGCCGCCGAACAGCACCGGCACCCGCGCTTCGGCGGCCACCCGACGCAGCTCGGAGCGCAGGACGTCGGCGTCGCGCGGCCGGAGCATGACCACCCTCCTTCGGGGGGTAGCGAAGGGCTGACTGTGACCTGGATCCTAGTCGCCATGACGAGCAACACCGAGCGGTACCGCGCGGCCCGCGACCAGCTGGCGTCGGTGATCGGCGAGTACGAGGAGGCCGTCGAGACGTTCGCCTGGCCGCGGATCGAGGGCCGGTTCAACTGGGCGACCGACTGGTTCGACGTCGTCGCCCGCGGGTCGGCAGCCGAAAGGACGGCGCTGTGGATCGTCGCCGAGGACGGTGCCGAGGAACGGGTGACCTTCGCCGAGATGGCCGACCGCTCCGACCGGGTGGCGACCTGGCTGGAACGCCGCGGGGTCGGCCGCGGTGACCGGGTGATCCTGATGCTGGGAAATCAGGTCGAACTGTGGGAGGCGATGCTGGCGGTCGCCAAGCTCGGCGCCGTCGTCATGCCGACGACCGCTGCGCTGGGGTCAGCAGACCTGGCGGACCGGGTCGCGCGCGGCGGGGCGGGGTTCGTCATCGCCGCGGCCGCCGACGCGGCGAAGTTCGCCGACGTCCCGGGGGACTACGTGCGCATCGCCGTCGGCGCCCCCGTCGACGGGTGGCACTGCTACGGCGACGCCCACCGGGAGGCGTCGGTCGGGCCCTTCACCGCGCGCACCGACGCCACCGACCCGCTGCTGGTGTACTTCACCTCGGGTACCACCAGCCGACCGAAGCTCGTCGAGCACTCGCAGGTGTCCTATCCGGTCGGGCACCTGACGACGATGGCGTGGATCGGCGTGCGTCCGGGCGACGTGCACCTGGCGATCAGCTCGCCGGGGTGGGCGAAGCACGCCTGGAGTTGCTTCTTCGCGCCGTGGATCGCCGAGGCGACGATCTTCGTGCTGAACTATGGCAGGTTCGACGCGGCGTCGCTGCTGGCGGTGCTCCGCCGCGCCGAGGTCAATACGTTCTGCGCGCCACCGACGGTGTGGCGCATGCTGATTCAAGCCGATCTCGGTGCACGGCCTGCCGGTCTGCGCGAGATCCTCGGCGCGGGTGAGCCACTCAACCCGGAGGTCATCGCCGCCGTGGAGCGGGCGTGGGGCCTGACGATCCGGGACGGCTTCGGCCAGACCGAGACGACGCTGGCGGTCGGCAACACCCCCGGCCAGCCGGTGAAGCCCGGTTCCATGGGGCGACCGATGCCCGGCGTGCCGGTGGTGCTCGTCGACCCCGTCACCGGTGCCGAGGCCGACGAGGGGGAGATCTGCCTCAACCTGTCCGCGCGGCCGCTCAACCTCATGACCGGCTACCTCGGCGATCCGCAGCGCAACGCGCAGGTCATGGCCGGCGGTTACTACCACACCGGCGACGTCGCGAGCCGCGACGCCGACGGCTACATCACCTACGTCGGCCGCACCGACGACGTGTTCAAATCCTCGGACTACAAGGTGTCGCCGTTCGAACTGGAGAGCGTGCTCATCGAGCACCCGGCGGTGGTCGAGGCCGCGGTCGTGCCGCAGCCCGACGACACCCGGCTGGCGGTGCCCAAGGCCTACGTCGCGGTGGCCGACGGCTGGCCGGCCGACGCCGACACCGCGCGGGCGATCATGGCCCACGCCCGCGAGCACCTCGCGCCGTACCTCAAGGTGCGCCGCATCGAGTTCTTCGAGCTGCCCAAGACCATCTCGGGCAAGATCCGCCGGGTGGAGCTTCGCCGCCGCGAGGAGGATGCGCACCGGTCGGGCACACCCATCGCCACCGAACACCGCTACGAGGACCTGCTGTCATGAACCCCCTGCCGAGCCGCGACGCCGGCCCCACCGACGTCCCCATCCTGACCGAGACGATCGGCGCCAACCTCACCCGCATCGCCGCCGCGCACCCCGAGGTGGAGGCGCTCGTCGACGTCGCGTCCGGTGTCCGGTACACCTACGCCGAGTTCGACGCCGAGACCGACGTGGTGGCGCGCGCCCTGATGGCGCGGGGCATCGCCGCGGGCGACCGCGTGGCGCTGTGGGCGCCGAACCGGGCGGAGTGGGCGGTGACGCAGTACGCGACGGCGAAGATCGGCGCGATCCTGGTCAACGTCAACCCCGCCTACCGCACCCACGAACTGTCCTACGTGCTCGAGCAGTCCGGCGCGCGGATGCTGATCGCGGCGCGGACGTTCAAGTCGTCGGACTACGCGGCGATGGTCGACGAGGTGCGGCCGGATCTCCCGGCGCTACGCGACGTCGTCCTGCTCGACGGGGACGGCTGGGACGCGCTGCGCGCCGGGGCGGGCCCGGTGTCCGCCGCGGCGCTCGCCGAGCGGCAGGCCGGCCTGCGCGACACCGATCCGATCAACATTCAATACACCTCGGGCACCACCGGATTCCCGAAGGGCGCGACGCTGTCGCACCGCAACATCCTCAACAACGGCTACTTCGTCACCGAGCTGATCCGGCTGGGGCCGGCCGACCGGTTGTGCATTCCGGTGCCCTTCTATCACTGCTTCGGCATGGTGATGGGCAACCTCGGCTGCACCAGTCACGCTGCGACGATGGTGATTCCGGCGCCGGCGTTCGACGCCGGGCGGACCCTCGACGTCGTCGAGCGGGAACGGTGCACCGGCCTCTACGGCGTGCCGACGATGTTCATCGCGATGCAGAATCACCCGGACTTCGCGGCACGCGACCTGTCGTCGCTGCGGACGGGAATCATGGCCGGGTCGGTGTGTCCGGTCGAGGTGATGAAGCGCTGCGTCAACGACATGCACATGACCGAGGTGGCGATCGCCTACGGGATGACCGAGACGTCTCCGGTGTCGTGCCAGACGTTGATCGACGACGACCTGGAACGCCGGACCTCCTCGATCGGCCGCGCGCACCCGCACGTCGAGATCGCGATCGTCGATCCCGACACCGGCGAGACCGTCCCGCGCGGCACGCCCGGGGAGTTCTGCACGCGCGGCTACTCGGTGATGCTCGGCTACTGGAACGACCCCGAGAAGACCGCCGAGGCCATCGATCCCGATGGGTGGATGCACACCGGCGACCTCGCGGTGATGCGCGACGACGGCTACTGCACCGTCGTGGGCCGCATCAAGGACATGGTGATCCGCGGCGGGGAGAACGTGTATCCCCGGGAGATCGAGGAGTTCCTCTACACCCATCCCGACGTCGAGGACGCGCAGGTGATCGGCGTGCCCGATCCGACGTACGGCGAGGAGGTCTGCGCCTGGATCCGGATGAAGCCGGGGCGGCCTCCGCTGGACGCCCCCGCCGTGCAGGCCTTCGCCGCGGGACGGTTGGCGCACTACAAGATCCCGCGGTACGTGCACGTCGCCGACGAGTTCCCGATGACGGTGACGGGCAAGATCCGCAAGGTCGAGATGCGCGAGCGCAGCGTCGAGATCCTGGGTCTAGGTCGGAACGTCGGCGGCGAGTAGTTCGGCGAGCTTCTCGTTCGCGGCACGCAGGCGCGGGGCGATCATGGCCGCACCCTGGGCGGCCTCGTCGTCGGTGGTCTGCATGTGACTGACCGCGTTGAGGCGCGCGGCGTTGAGCCAGCGCATCATCTCGGCGTCGGTGAACCAGTGGAGCTGGTTGTCGTTGAACGCGATCGTCATCGTCAGCCAATCCTGCGGCACCGTCGGGTGCGGTACCGGGCGGCAGTAGGCGTTGCGGACGTCGTCGTCGACGTCCATCGCCTCCACGTGCGCGATGACCGAGGCGCTGAACGCGGGCTGGCACGTCCGCACCGACTGCAGGGTGATGGCACCGGGGGAGTAGACCGGCGTCGGCGGCTTCTGGCCGATGCCGTCGCCCGTGCAGTCGACGTAGAGGGTGTTGGGGTGCGTGTCGATGGTGCCGCCGTCGAGGACCACCCGGCCGGGCTCGATGCGCTGCACGTAGCCCAGGCGCACGACGTCGGAGATCGTGCGCAGGTTGGCGAGTTCGATCTGCGAGAGGATGGCGCAGCGGTACATCGTCGGCGTGACCGACTGGTCGATGCGCATCAGGCAGCCGAGCTTCTCGAGCTGCAGGTAGAGGTCGTCGACCGAGGTGGCCTTCTTGATGGCGCGCGACTGGGCGGAGAAGTCGGCCATGACCCGGCGGGCGAACTCCGGCCCGGGCTGGACGGCGGCGCGGTCGAGCACCCAGGACTCCCGCGGCTTGATCCAGGTGATCTTCTCCGGCGCGATGCCGTGGCGCAGCAGCCACGAGCAGGTGTCCATCGACGTCTTGCCGGCGCCGACGATGACGTACTGGTCGTACGCGGGCTGGCGGGCGATCCCGTTGGGCGGGATGCACGTGACGCCCTCGGCGACGTCGTACGCCGGTGGCCGCATCGACGGGACGACGACGCTGAGATAGGTGGCGTCGACGGTGCGCCGGCGCGGTTCCACGCGGTACTGCTCGCCGCCGAGGGTGACGAAGGTGCCGTCGCCGCGGTAGTCGCTCATCGGGAAGTAGGACAGCCGTCCGCTGGGCAGCAGGTGCTGGCGCATGACGGTGTCGTAGTAGGAGACCACCTCGCTGCCCGGGGCCAGCTCGAAGAAGCCCTGGTTCCACCCGCTCGCGTCGATGGAGTCGGTGCCCAGCCGGCGGGAGTTCACGCCGTAGTAGGCCGACGGTTGGTGGAGACGCACGTAGGGGTAGGCGCTGAGCCAGTGGCCGCCGGGGGCGTCGTTGCGGTCGACCAGGACGACCGTCGCGTCGGTCTCGGTGATCAGCGTGTCGACGAACGCCATGCCCATGGCGCCGGCGCCGACGACCAGGTAATCGGCTTCGAGCGTCTGCATGCCGACAGCTTGCCAGCCGGGGTGCTCAACGGTAGACGAGCCCCGACAGGCGCATGGCGAGGCCGCGACGGAACGCCGGGCTGTGGCCTGCCGCGCCGATGGCCAGGTTGCGTACCGGCCGCAACGCGCGCGGCGCGGTCGCCAGCCGGGTCAAGCGGTCGGTCAGCGCGATCACCTGCTGGGCGATCGGTCGCCGGGCGCGCGCGTAGCCGTCGAGGGCCGCCTCGGCGCCGGTCAGCGCCTCGGTCAGTGCATCGGCGAGTGCGAGGGCGTCCTGCACGCCGAGGTTCATGCCCTGGCCGCCCGCCGGGCTGTGCACGTGGGCGGCGTCGCCCGCGAGCAGGATGCGGCCGGCGCGGTAACTGGCGGCGACGCGGTGGTGGATGCGGAACCGCGAGCCCCACGCGACGTCGGTGACGGCGATGCCGCCGGGCCCACGGGAGTCGAGCAGCTGCTGCAGGAACGGCGCCGCCGGCTGCTCGGGGGCGTCGGTCACCGGCGCGACGATGCGGACGGTGCCGTCGGGTAGCGGCGCGAGGACGGTCAGGCCCTGTGCCGCCCAGAACAACCGCACCTCGTCACTCGGGACATCGCCGTCGAGGCGGGCGTCGGCGAGGACGAAGGACTGCGCATACGAGCCGCCCCCGAAGCCGATGCCCGCCTCCTGGCGGACGGTGCTGTGCATGCCATCGGCCCCGACGGCGTAGCGGGCCCGCAGCACGCGACCGTCGGCGAAGGTCGCGGTGACGCTGTCGGTGTCCTGTCGCAGCCGTTCGAGCCGCTGCGGGCGGATGACGTCGCCGCCGAGTTCCCGGACCCGCGCCAGCAGGACCCGCTCGGTGACGTACTGCGGTACCAGCAGCGTGAACGGATAGTCCGTGTCGAGCGTGCTGAAGTCGATCGACACCAGTACGCGTTCGCCGTCGCGGACGCTGAACCGTGGCGCCTCGATGCCCTCCTTCCGTAGGCGACGCGTGACGTCGAGGTCGTTGAGCACCTCGAGTGTGCGGGCGTTGATGCCGGCGGCGCGCGACGTGTTCGCCCCTTCGGCCTGTGCGTCGACGAGCGTCACCCCGACGCCCGCAGACGACAGGGCGGCGGTGAGCGCGAGGCCGGTCGGACCGGCCCCGACGACCAGGACATCGGTGTCGTACATGGTGCCTCCTCAAAATTGCCAACACGCGTTGACTTCTGCAGCTTGTGCCCGTCCGTCAGAAAAGTCAACATCTGTTGGCATAGATTGGCGGCGTGGGCACGAAGGGCGACCGGACAAGGGCGGTGATCCTCGCTGCCGCGCGCGAGCGCTTCGCGGAGTCGGGCTACGAGGGTGCGACCATCCGTGCCATCGCCGCCGACGCGGGCATCGACCCCTCGATGGTGATGCGCTACTTCGGCAGCAAGGACCAGCTCTTCGCGGCCGCCGCCGAGTTCGACCTGCGTTTCCCGGATCTCTCCGACGTCGCCCCGGAACGCCTCGGCGAGGTCCTGGTCACGCACTTCCTCGAGCGGTGGGAGGGTGACGAGGCGCTCGTCGTGCTGCTCCGCTCGGCCACGACGAACGGTGACGCGGCGCAACGCATGACCGACATCTTCGCCGGCCAGCTGCTGCCGGCCATCGCGAAGTTCGTCCCCGATGAGGCCCCGCGCCGGGCCGGTCTGATCGCCACCCAGGTCCTCGGCATGGCCCTCTGCCGGTTCGTCCTGCGGCTGCCACCCGTCGCCGGGTTTAGCCGTGACGAACTGATCGCGTGGCTCGGGCCCACGCTGCAGCGCTACGCGGTCGGTGCGGTCTAGAACGTCGGTACCGATCGGGCCACCTCCCATGCCACCCATGGCGCATTCGCGAGGCGCTCGTCCTCGACGCGTCGCGCGCGCTCCTCGCGCCGCGTCCGTGCCCGCCGCGGCATCGTCAGGCCGGCGGCCGCGCTGGCCGGAACGTCGCCGCTCGTGGTCACCGGCGCCGTGGGTACGGACAGGCTCGGGAAGAGCACCCGGCTGCCGGGCGCCGTCCGGTACGTCGCGCCGTCGGGGGCGGTCCAGTCGACCGTGCCGTCGGGACCTTGCTGCTCGCGCCAGCCCGGCGTACCGCTCCAAAACGTCTTGAGCAGGTGGTGTCGACGGCACAGTGCCTTCAGGTTCGAGGCGCACGTCGGCCCCGACGGGTGCGGAATCGTGTGGTCGATGTCGCACGCGCTCGCCGGGACCGCACACCCGGGGAAGCGGCATGTCATGTCGCGGCACCGCACGAAGTCGGCCAACGCACGCGATGGGGTGTAGCGCGGCTCGGGCGGCCTGTCCCTCGGGTGGACGACCCGGCGCTGCGTCGCCGAGCGTGCCATTCGCCGCGCGACCGCACCCGGCAGGAAGTGCCCGCCCATCACGGCGCCGGGTCGCGTTGCGGCCGACTCGCCGGGCGGCGGCGTCAGGGCTTCGACGAGCGTCATCTGGAAGAGCGGCTTGGTCGAGTGACGTCGCGTGACGCCGTCCAGTTCGGCGTCCTGAGCCGCTGCCGCCGCACCAGTGTCGGCGAGGGTGTCATCGTTCACGATCACGTAGACGACGCTGCTGCCGGCCGGCGCGGGGCCCGCCGCGGCGGTGCAGTCGTCGCGGCCGCACCCGCAGTGCAGCCGATCCTCGCCGCGCGCGACCGCCCCGAAGGCGTCCGCTCGGCGTTGGTCACGGGTGCGCGGGTCGTTCTCACAGACGCTGTGCGCCAACGTGTCCAGCCGAGAGTCCATCGCCTTGGCGTCCGGCGCGAACAGCGTGGCCCACACCGTCGACATGCCGTCGCCGTCGTCGATGAAGACCTCGACGCGACGGCCCTTCGCGCGGGCCTGCGTACGTCGGACCGCGAGCGGGTCATGCCGAGCGATGATGTCGTCGACAGCGGCCTCGGCCTTCGCGACCGGCATGGGTTCCCAGTGCCGCAGCGCTTCGGCGATCTCGGTGTCGACGGCGCGCTGCGCGTCGCGATCGGACACCAACCCGGCACGGGTGACGATCAACCTGACCACCTGATAGGTGAGCAGTCCCTCGGCGAACGCCTCGCCGACGAGCGGCAGGCGGTCGCGTAGCGCGCTGGCCACGATCAGTTGATGCGACGCCGTACCCGCCGTGACGTGCATGGCCGCGCCGATGTGGGCGGACACCGCGGCCCAGTTGTCGAGATACCACTGCTCCCGTTCGGCGGACCCGTCGGCGGCATACCGTTCGGCGAGCATGTCCGCCATCGCGGAGAGTCGGCGCGCGCAGGCGGCGTTCTCGACCCGTGCCCACGTGCCGACCGCCGTGCTGCCCGTCGCGTGGGCTGTCGCGGTGACCAAGTCGTCGAACATGCTTCGAACATACGTGCGAGTGCCGACGGATCGAAGCGATGATCTTCAGCCTGTGCACGAAGGCGCGTCTGTGGACAAGTGTTGTGCGGGGCCGACTTTCGTCGGCGCCTCGTGGTAGGCCTCCGGGCCCAGCGTTGTCGCGAATTGTCGCTCAGAGGTGGGCAATGAGAATCACTTCCCGGCGCCGCCGCGCCCGGCGCGACGCAGGCCCCCCGGCGCGACGCCCGGCGCGGACGCCGAGCGCCCTACGCCTCCAACTCCCCGGCGACACGACGCTCCAAGGCTGCCTGCGTCGCGGCGGGCAGCACGAGCAGGCCGTCGAGTTCGCGCTGCGCCCGCGCATACGCGCTCCGTCGTTCGGCGACGGTGGCCGCATCGTCGGACGCGATGCCCAACAGGTGCTGGGCGCGCTCGAGGCGCTCGCGGTCGTCGCTGGAGAAGTCGCTGCGTCGGCGCCGTCGCGCCTCGGCCTCGGCGACGTCGAAGGCGGCGGCGTAGTCGTGCACGGCATCGCGGTACTCGGCCAGCGCGTCACGATCGGCGACGAGGTCGTCGGTACGGGCCGGCCGCAGCAGGTCGGCCCGGCTGCGCGCCCGGTGGAAGGCGGCGGTCAACGGCTCGCGCATGTCGGTCATGACGGGGAAGTCGAGCAGCTTCGCGACGTCGAGTTCGTACTCCAGCCAGCGGGCGTCGGTCTCGTCGTGCCGCGCCACGACCCGGGACACCTCACGCCGCGCCGACTCCTCGTCCGTCCGGCCCCGTCCCGAGGCCTCCGCCATGGCGACCTTCGTCTGCTGCTTGATGCGATAGCGCTCGAGGCGACGCTCGGCACGCCGCTCATTCGCCGCGGAGACCGCCCGCACGCCGCCGCCGATGACACCGCTCAGCGGGAAGATCAACCACCAGTAGTTCCCGGCGAAGTGCAGCAGCGCGTCCACGCCATCGAGGATGTCACGGCGCGAGGCGGTCCAGGGCTTCGCGGAACTCCGGATTGGGGTACGCGTCGGGGAGCAACGCGCTCACCTCGGCCAGCGCTTGTCTGCCGTCGATGCCGGCGGTCCAGGCGCCGTACAGCGCCGCCACCGTGGGCGTGCGGCTCTGCGCCGCCACGCAGTGCAGCAATACCGTGCGTCCCTCTGCGCGCAACTGCTGCAGCAGACGAACCGTGTCGGTCAGGACGAAGTCGAGATGCGCGTTGGCGCCGACGATGTCGATCAGCCGAACGTCCACCTGCTCGACACCGCGCGGTAGGTCCTCGTCCTTCACCCGGCACAACGACACCACGGCGTCCACCCCGTCCGGCAGCGCACCGAGCGTCGCGAGGTCGCCCAGCCACACTCCGGCGTCGCGTGGGTGCTGCGACGGTGCCATGGGAATGACGCGATTGCCCCACGGCGCATCAGCACCCACGATCCGCGTCGCAAGCGCGACTAGGTCCCGGCAGGTGATGCCCGGCCAGCCGTGCAGCAGCCGGCGCCAGGAGGCGGGCACTGCCGACGCGCCCCACCGGGCGCCCAGCATGCCGCCCGCGATCGCGGCCACGGTGTCGGTGTCGTTGCCCGAGCGCACCGCAGCGTCGAGTGCGCGCCGCAGGTGGTCGGCCGGGAACGTCCGGGCCGCCGGATCCGCGGCCGGCACCGGCGTAGTGGCGATCGCCGACCACGCGGCCTGCAGCGCCTCCACGACCCAGCCATTGCGGGAGAAGTCGGCCGGCACCGAATGCTCCGCGACGTCCAGGCGCTCGGCCCACAGCGCCTGCCGGCCGGTGGGCAGGCGGCGCAGCCCGACTCGCACGTCCAGTTCGCCGGTCAGCACGGCATGGCGCATCGCGAGACACCACAGCACGCACGCGTCCCCGGCGTCCGGGTCGTAATGGGTCAGCGAGCTGATGCTGCGCGCCGCCTCGACCAGCCCGTCCTCGTCGTCCAGGTACGCCAGCGCGACGGGCGCGGTCCGCATGAGCGACCCGTTACCCGCGGTGTGTCCGCTGCGCTCGTGCAGCGCGCGCGACGCCGCCAGCGCGTTCGCCGCCGAGAGGCCCGCGCGGCCGGTGGCGTCCAACACGGCACGGGTCTGATTGCCCACGTCGGTCGCCGTGCGCGACCAGCCGTACCAGCGCTCGACGATCGCCGTCTGGGCGGCCTCGTCGCGCAAATCCGCACCGGTCGCGGCCACCTCGGCGATGGCAAGCGCCATCGACGTGTCGTCGGTCCACTCGCCGGGCGCCCAGCCGAACGAGCCGCCGCCCACCATCGCGACCTCCTGCTCCGGGCCGCGCGGCGGCTCGAACTCGTACGGCGCGCCGAGCGCGTCCCCCGCCGCTGTCGCCACCAGGACGCCGACCGCCCGATCCAACTGAACCGTGGTCAATGCCATGCCGTTCCCCCTCGCCCGCGCAATTTACGCGATACTGCGTTTATACGTTCACCATAGCGAAGGGGCCCGACACGTCCATGCTCGACGAGTATCCGCAGCCCTCGGTGGCCGTCGACACGGCCGCGCTCACCTACGATCCGGTTCGCGCCGAGATCCTGGTGCTCCAGGTACGCCGACCCGATGGGCCCGGGTGGGCACTGCCCGGCACTTTCATGCACATCGACGAACTGCTCGCCGACGCCGTCGCCCGCTCGCTGCGCGACAAGGCCGGCGTCACCGGTGTCGTCCCGCGTCAGCTCCACGTCTTCGACGCCCTCGACCGCGACGACCGTGGCCGCGTGCTCGCGGTGGCGCACATGGCGGTGGTGCGGCTCGACCGGCTCGCCGACCGCCTACCCGCGACCCGGCTGACACCCGTGCACCGCCCGGGCCGGATGTGGCGCGACCACGCGGACATCATCGACCTGGCGCGCGTCAGGCTCGAGGACGAGCACCGCGCGCGGCCCGATCCGTACGGGCTCCTGGCCGACGGCGACGGCGACACCGCCGACGACACCGCCGACGACGTAGCCGCCTGGGGCAACGCCTTCACGCTGCGCGAACTGCGCCGCCTGCACGAGGCCGTGGCGGGAACGACGCTGCAGCCGGACACCTTCAAGCGACGAATGGCTCCGTACCTGGTCGAGACGGGCCACACCGTCACGTCGGGCCGGGGCAGGCCGGCCGAATTGTTCCGCAGGCGCTAGGACGGCAACCCGATCCGGCGGTAGCGCTCCAACCGCCGGGCCATCCGTTCGTCGTCGGCCAGGTAGCGCAACGCGCTGAGTTCGCGTGCCACCGTCGCCGACAACCGGCCGGTGAAGTCCAGCGGCGTGTCCGCGGCGTCGCCGAGTTCGGGCACGACGGCGTCGACGATGCCGGCCCGCAGCAGGTCGGTCGACCGAATGCCCTGTGCAGCAGCCAGTTCCGGTGCGTGGTCGACGTCGCGGTACACGATGGCGCTCGCGCCCTCGGGTGGCAGCGGCGCCAGCCAGCCGTGCAGCGCGGCGAGCACGCGGTCGGCCGGCACCATCGCCAGCGCGGGACCGCCGCTGCCCTGGCCGAGCAGCACCGACACCGTCGGGGTGTCCAGCGTGACGAGTTCGGCCAGGCAGAGCGCGATCTCGCCGGCCAGGCCGCCCTCCTCGGCCTCGGTCGACAGCGCCGGACCGACGGTGTCGATCATCAGGACCAGCGGCAGCCGTACGCTCGCCGCCAGCGCCATGCCGCGACGCGCCTCGCGCAGCGCCCGCGGGCCGACCAGACCGCCGCCCCGGCCGCGCTGCTGTCCCACCACCACCGCCGGCTGGCCGCCGAATCGGGCGAGCGCCAGCAGCGTCGTCGCGCCCTCGCCCTCGCCGCCCGTGCCGGACAGCAGCACCCGCTCGGTGGTGCCGTGCTCAAGCAGGTACCGCACGCCGGGGCGGTCCGGGCGCCGCGACGACACCACCGACTCCCACGCCGGGACGTCGGGCACCGGCTCAGGGGTGGGCGGCTCGGGCAGATCGCCCGGCGCGTCGGCGAGCACCGTCAGCGCACGGTCGAGCGTCGAGCGCAGCAACGCCAGCGGCACGACGCCGTCGATGACGCCGTGCCGGTGCAGGTTCTCCGCGGTCTGCACGCCCTCCGGGAACGGCTCGCCGTACAGGTGCTCGTAGACCCGCGGGCCGAGGAAGCCGATCAGCGCGCCCGGCTCGGCGGCCGTCACGTGGCCCAGCGAGCCCCACGACGCGAACACCCCGCCGGTGGTGGGGTGCCGCAGGTAGACCAGATACGGCAGGTGGGCGCGCTTGTGCAATTCGACCGCTGCGGCGATCTTGACCATCTGCAGGAACGCGACCGTGCCCTCCTGCATGCGGGTGCCGCCGGAGCTGGGGGAGGCCACCAGCGGCAGCCGCTCGGCGGTCGCGCGTTCGATGGCCGCGGTGATTCGCTCGGCCGCCGCCACGCCGATCGACCCGGCCAGAAAATCGAACTCGCAGGCCACCACCGCGACGCGGCGGCCGTGCACGGTGCCCTCGCCGGTCAGCACGGCTTCGTCGAGACCCGTCTTCGCCGCGGCGTCGGCCAGCTCGCGGCGGTAGGCCGCGCTCGCCCCGACGTCGAGCGGCGGGCCGTCCCAGCTGAGGAACGACCCGTCGTCCAACACGGCGTCGCGCAGCTCGAGGGCACCGATCCGACTCACACCAGCAGGCTATATAGGCTGGCGGCATGATTGGCGAGACCCGTGACGGTGCCGTGCTCACCCTGGAGATGCAGCGGCCCGAACGACGCAACGCACTCAACGCCGAGCTGGTCGACGGCCTGCGCGAGACCATCGAGAAGGCCGCCACCCAGGACGTCCGCGCGGTGGTGCTCACCGGCGGCGGGCACGTCTTCTCCTCGGGTGCCGACCTCTCCGGCGGGCAGGGCGTCGCCGACGAGCTGCCCGACAAGGCCAAGGCCCTCAACATCGCGATCGACCAGGCGCCCTTCCCCGTCATCGGCGCCATCAACGGCCCCGCGATCGGCGCCGGGGTCATCCTGTCGATGATCTGCGACCTGCGGGTCGTCGCGCCGGAGGCCTACTTCCAGTTCCCGGTCGCGAAATACGGTATCGCGCTGGACAACTGGAGCATCCGGCGGCTGACGTCGCTGGTCGGTGCGGGCCGGGCCCGCGGCATGCTGCTGGCGGCCGAGCGGCTCACGGCCGAGGCCGCGCTGCACACCGGCATGGCCAACCGCATCGGCACGCTCGCCGACGCCCAGGCCTGGGCGCAGGAGATCGCCGGCTTCGCGCCGCTGGCCCTGCAGCACGCCAAGCGGGTGCTCAACGACGACGGTGCCTACGAGGACCCGTGGCCCGCCCACCAGGAACTGTTCGACCGGGCGTGGTCCAGCCAGGACATCATCGAGGCGCAGGTGGCCCGCATCGAGAAGCGGCCGCCGAATTTCAAGGGCGCCTGATGCTCGGCGAGGCGGTCCGGCTCATCGGCGGCACGGCGGCGATCGTCGGCGGCGGCTGGGCGCTGCGGGCGCTGCAGGGAGCGCCGTCCGCGCTGGGCGCCTCGCCCGTGGAGATCGGCGCGGTGGCCAAGCGGTCACCGCACTTCCACGACGGCGTCTTCGTCAACCTCGAGCCCGCCTCGGAGACCAGCCTCAGCCGCCAGGAGCAGTTCATCCTGCTGCGCGACGTGCTCGGCAACGGCGACGAACAGCGGCCCCCGTTCGACGTCCCGCTCGTCACGCCCACGACGGGCGTCCCCGCCGCCGACCTCGCCGCGACGTGGTTCGGCCACTCGTCGGCCGTCATCGAGGTGGACGGCTATCGCATCCTCGCCGATCCGATTTGGAGCGACCGGTGCTCGCCGTCGCGCGCGGTCGGGCCGCACCGGCTGCACCCGGTGCCCGCCCCGATCGAGGCGCTGCCCGCCGTCGACGCCATCGTCATCAGCCACGACCACTACGACCACCTCGACGTCGACACCGTCAAGCGGCTGGTGCGCACCCAGCGCGCCAAGTTCTACGTGCCGCTCGGCATCGGCGCGCATCTGCGCACCTGGCACGTCCCCGCCCATCGCATCGTCGAACTCGACTGGAACGAGAGCGCGACGCTCGACGATCTGACGCTGGTCTGCACGCCGGCACGGCACTTCTCGGGCCGCTTCGTCAACCGCGACGTGACGCTGTGGGCGTCGTGGGCCATCAAGGGCCCGCGGCACCGCGCATTCTTCGGCGGCGACACCGGTTACGGCCGCATCTTCGCCGACATCGGCGCCGAGCACGGTCCGTTCGACCTCACGCTGATGCCCATCGGCGCCTACCACCCGGGCTGGCCAGACATCCACATGAACCCGGAGGAGGCCGTCCGCGCGCACCGCGACGTCACCGACGACGGCCTGCTGGTGCCGATCCACTGGGCGACGTTCCGCCTGGCGCCGCACCCGTGGTCCGAACCGGTCGAGCGACTGGTCACCGCAGCTGCCGGTGAGAGCGTCCCGATCGCGACGCCGCGGCCCGGGGAACGCGTCGAACGGGTGACGGACGCGTCATTGGACGCGTGGTGGCGGCAGTGACCCGATAGCGTGCACGTGTGCGCTTCGCGATCTTGATCCGCCGGTTCGTCGTGCCCGTCGCGGTCCTGGCACTCCTCACCGGATGCGGCTCGACGAGAGACTCCTCGTCGTCCGCGACGTCGGCCTCGCCGACGTCACCCGCGCCGTCCTCGACCTCCGACGTGCCCCCGCCGTTGGTCGCGGCGATGCCGTTGCCCGACGACGCCGTCGAGAACGCCGTGGCGAAGATCGATGGCCTGGCCGATGACGTCATGCGGAAGTCGGGTCTGCCCGGCATGGCGGTCGCGGTCGTGCACGGCGGAAAGACGGTTTACGCGAAGGGTTTCGGCGTCAAGGACAACCGCAGGCCCGCGGACGATCCGGCGAATCGCGTCGACCCCGACACCGTCTTCCAGCTGGCGTCGGTGTCGAAGTCGCTGACCGCCACGGTGGTCGCCCACCAGGTCGGCCAACGGGCACTCAGCTGGGACACCCCCATCACGGAGAAGCTGCCGCGCTTCGCGCTCGCCGATCCCGCCGTCACCCGGATGGTCACGGTCGGCGACATGCTCGCGCACCGCTCCGGCCTGCCCGATCATGCCGGCGACCTCCTCGAGGAACTCGGCTACGACCGGCCGTACATCCTGGACAAGCTGCGCGACTATCCGCTGGATCCGTTCCGAACGTCGTACGCCTACACCAATTTCGGTTTCACGACCGGCGCAGAGGCGGCTGCCGCCGGAGCCGGCAAGTCCTGGGAGGACCTCAGCCAGGAGGTGCTCTACGGCCCGCTCGGCATGACCTCGACGAGTTCCCGGTTCGACGCGTACGAGAGTCGCCCCAACCGGGCCATCGGGCACATCCATCTCGGCGACCGCTATGCGCCGGATTACGTGCGCGACGCACAGGCCCAGTCGCCGGCGGGCGGGGCGAGCAGCTCGGTCGACGACATGACGCACTGGATGGCGATGGTCCTCGGCAACGGCTCCTACCAAGGCAAGCAGATCGTCGACCCAGCGGCGCTCCTGCCGGCAGTGACACCGCAGATGGTCACGAATCGTGGCACCGAGCCGGCCATGCGCTCGGGCTTCTACGGCTACGGGTTCGACGTCAGCACGACGTCGACCGGTCGCCAGCAGTTCAGCCATTCCGGAGCCTTCGAACTCGGGGCTGCCACCAACGTCCTGTTCCTGCCGGCCGCCGACGTCGCGATCGTCGCGCTCACGAACGCGACGCCGTCGGGGGCGCCCGAGACGCTGACGGCCGAATTCGCCGACCTCGTGCAGTACGGCAAGGTCCGCGACGACTGGTGGTCGGCCTATCACGACGCGTTCCTGCAGATGGAGACGCCGACCGGATCGCTGGCCGGCAAGCAGCCGCCGGCCACGCCCGCACCGCCCGCGCCGCTGTCGTCGTACGTGGGCGACTACGCCAACCCGTTGTACGGCCCGGCCAGGATCACCGAGGTCGACGGCGGTCTGCAACTCGCGTTGGGGCCGACGTTCACGGTGCCGTTGAAGCACTGGGACGGCAACGTGTTCTCCGTGAGCTTCGTCGCGGAGAATTCGAACCCGGGCACCGTGACGTCGGCGACGTTCGACGGTGACACGCTCACGCTCGAGTACTGGAACGAGGACGGCCTCGGGGTCTTCACCCGTGCCTGACGCCACCGAGGGACTCTCGGACGCCGAGGTCGCCCAGCGGGTCGCCGAGGGCAAGACCAACGACGTCCCGGCCCGCGCCGCCCGCAGCGTCGGCGAGATCGTGCGCGCCAACGTCCTCACGCGCATCAACGCCATCCTCGGCGTGCTGTTCTGCATCGTGGTGGCGACGGGCTCGCTGATCAACGGGCTCTTCGGGCTGCTGATCGTCGCCAACAGCGCGATCGGCATCATCCAGGAGCTACGCGCCAAGAAGACGCTCGACGACCTCGCGATCGTCGGGCAGGCGCGCCCCACGGTGCGCCGCCGCTCCGGTACGGCCGAACGCCCGCCCGACGAGGTGGTGCTCGACGACGTCATCGAACTCGGCCCGGGTGACCAGATCGTCGTCGACGGCGAGGTGCTCGAGGCCACCAACCTCGAGGTCGACGAGTCGCTGCTCACCGGCGAGGCGGACCCGATCGTCAAGGGCATCGGCGACGCGGTGATGTCGGGCAGCTTCGTGGTGGCCGGCAGTGGCGCCTACCGCGCGACGAAGGTCGGTCGCGAGGCCTACGCGGCGAAGCTCGCCGAGGAGGCCAGCAAGTTCACGCTGGTGCGTTCGGAGCTGCGGACCGGCATCAACGAGATCCTGCGCTTCATCACCTACCTGTTGGTGCCGGCGGGTCTGCTCGTCATCTACACCCAGCTGTTCACCACCGATGCGGGGTGGCGGCAGTCGGTGCTGCGGATGGTCGGCGCGCTGGTGCCGATGGTGCCCGAGGGCCTGGTCCTCATGACGTCGATCGCGTTCGCGGTCGGGGTGGTGCGGCTCGGCCGGCGCCAGTGCCTGGTGCAGGAGTTGCCGGCGATCGAGGGCCTGGCCCGCGTCGACGTCGTGTGCGCGGACAAGACCGGCACCCTCACCGAGAACGGCATGCGACTCGCCGAGACCCAGCCGCTGGATCCCTCGGGCGCCGACGGCCGGGTGGCCGACGTGCTGGCCCAGCTCGCCGCCGACGACGCCCGGCCCAACGCGAGCATGCAGGCGATCGCCGAGGCCTACGCCGATCCGCCGGGCTGGACGGCCACCGCCGTCGCCCCGTTCAAGTCCGCCACCAAGTGGAGCGGCACGTCCTACGGCGAGCACGGCAACTGGGTCATCGGCGCGCCCGACGTGCTGCTCGACCCGTCGTCCGAGCAGGCCGAGCTGGCCGAGCGGATCGGTGCCCGGGGCCTGCGCGTGCTGCTGCTCGGCGCCACCGACCGCTCCGTCGACGCGCCCGACGCGCCGGGCCGGGTGACGCCGGTGGCCCTGGTGGTGCTCGAGCAACGCGTCCGGCCCGACGCCCGCGACACCCTGGACTACTTCGCCGCGCAGAAGGTGACCGTCAAGGTGATCAGCGGCGACAACGCGGTGTCGGTCGGTGCGGTGGCGGGAACGCTCGGCCTGCACGGCGAGACGAGGGACGCGCGCACGCTGCCCGAGGAGCCCGACCGCCTCGCCGCCGCGCTGGAGGAGTGCACCACGTTCGGCCGGGTGCGCCCGGACCAGAAGCGGGCCATGGTGCACGCCCTGCAGTCGCGCGGGCACACCGTGGCCATGACGGGCGACGGCGTGAACGACGTGCTCGCGCTGAAGGACGCCGACATCGGCGTCGCGATGGGCTCGGGGTCCTCGGCGTCGCGCGCCGTCGCGCAGATCGTCTTGCTGGACAACAGGTTCGCCACCCTGCCCTACGTCGTCGCCGAGGGCCGACGGGTGATCGGCAACATCGAACGGGTCTCCAACCTGTTCCTCACCAAGACCGTGTACTCGGTGCTGCTGGCCGTCGCGGTCGGGCTGGCGGGTCTCGCGTCGAAGGTGTTCGGCACCGATTCGCTGCCGTTCCCGTTCCAGCCGATCCACGTCACGATCGCCGCGTGGTTCACCATCGGCATCCCGGCGTTCGTGCTGTCGCTGGCGCCGAACCACGAGCGCGCGCGTTCGGGCTTCGTGCGCCGCGTGATGACCTCGGCGCTGCCCAGCGGGACGGTGGTCGGCATCGCCACCTTCGTCTCCTACCTGTTGGCCTACCAGGGCCGGGCGGCGTCGACGGTCGAGCAGAATCAGGCGTCCACCGCGGCGCTGATCACGCTGCTCGTCAGCGCGCTGTGGGTGCTGGCCGTGGTGGCGCGGCCCTACGAGTGGTGGCGCGTCGCGCTGGTGGCGGTGTCGGCGCTGGCCTACGTCGTCATCTTCGCCATCCCGTTCGCCCGCGACCTGTTCCTCCTCGATCCGTCGAATGCACGGACCACCGCGATCGCGCTCGGCGTCGGCGCGGTCGGTGCGGCGCTGATCGAGGTGCTGTGGTGGGTTCAGGGCCGGATTCTCGGCGAACCCCGCCGGTTGTGGCGGACGGCCGACTGACCGCTGGCGATAGGCTGGTCGCATGGGATTCCTGGACAAGGTGAAGGACCTGGTGGCGAAGAACGGCGACAAGGTCGACACCGCGATCGACAAGGTCGGCGACATCGTCGACAAGAAGACGCAGAACAAGTACGCCGGCGCCGTGGACAAGGTGCAGGAGGCCGCGAAGAAGGCCGCCCGCGAGCAGGCCGCCCGCCAGCCGGGCCAGCCGCCCGTCGGCCAGCAGCCCCCGCAGCAGCAGCCGCCGCAGGCGCCCACCCCGCCCCAGTCGTAGCCATGGCCAAGCTCTCCGAATCGGTCGAGATCCCGCTGCCGCCAGAGAAGGCGTGGGAAGCCGCCTCCGACCTGTCGCGGTACAAGGAGTGGCTCACCGTCCACCGGGTGTGGCGCGACAAGCTGCCCGAGACGCTCGGCAAGGGCACCCAGATCACGTCCATCATGGAGGTGATGGGCATGGCGAACCGGATCAAGTGGACCATCGTGAACTGGAAGCCCCCGCAGTCGATGACGCTCAACGGTGAGGGCAAGGGCGGCGTCAAGGTGAAGCTCATGGGCAAGATCCGGCCGTCGGAGACCGACCCGTCGAGTTCGGTGGTGACGTTCGACGTGCATCTTGGCGGCCCCGCGCTCTTCGGTCCGATCGGCATGGTGGTGGCCGGCGGGTTGAAGGGCGACATCAAGGAGTCGCTGGAGAAGTTCAAGTCGACGTTCGCGTGACGCCGTACGCCTGCGCGGTCGACTTCGACGCCGTCGTCGCGATCGACGTGCACACCCACGTCGAGGTCGACTGCCACGGGCACAACGCCTACGACGACGAGCTGGTCAGCGCCACCCGCGACTACTTCCGGATGACCGACGCGGCCGCCGCCACCGTCGACGACCTCGCCGAGCACTACCGGGCGCGGCGGGCCGCGGCGGTGGTGTTCACGATCGACGCCGCCACGGCCACCGGGCACCCACCGAACTCGATCGCCGACCTGGTGGCGGGAGCCGCCCGCAACGCCGACGTGCTGATCCCGTTCGGCAGCGTCGACCCGCTGGCCGACGGTGCGCCGGACCGCGTCGCCGAGCAGCTCGCGCTCGGGGTGCGCGGGTTCAAGTTCCACCCGAGCGTGCAGTCCTTCGAGCCCAACGACCGCCGCTACTACCCGATCTACGAGGCGATCGCCGCGGCCGGCGTGCCCGCGCTGTTCCACACCGGACAGACCGGCCTCGGCTCCGGCATGCCCGGCGGGCACGGCATCAAGCTGCGCTACAGCGACCCGATGCTGCTCGACGACGTGGCCGCCGACTTTCCCGGCCTGACGATCGTCATGGCGCATCCCGCGGTGCCGTGGGTGGACGCGCAGATCGCGATCGCCACTCACAAGGCGAACGTCTACGTCGACCTGTCGGGCTACTCGCCGAAGTACTTCCCGCCGCAACTGGTGCGTGCGCTCGCCCGCCCGCTGCGCACCAAGGCGCTGTTCGGCACCGACCACCCCTACGTCCAGTTCGACCGCTGGCAGCGCGATTTCGCCGCGCTCGACCTCGATCCGGCGATCGCGCCGCTGGTCTACAAGGAGAACGCCCTACGGGTCCTCGGCGTGACGCGCTGAGGCCCCGCGCGATGAGTTTCGCGCACACCGCCGGTCGACACGGGTACGCACGTCCCGACCCACCGAGGAGCACACCGTGACCACCGGCTACCGCGCACCCGTCGGCGCACCCACCTGGATCGACCTGACCACCTCCGACCTCGACCGCGCGAGTGAGTTCTACGGTGCGGTGTTCGGCTGGACGTTCGAGCGCCCCGGGCCCGGTTACGGCGGCTACGTCAACGCGTTCGTCGGCGGCTCGCCTGTGGCCGGGCTGATGCCCAACGACCCGCAGTGGGACATGCCCGACGGCTGGACGGTCTACCTGCACGTCGACGACGTCGACGCCGCGCTGGAACGCGTGGTGGCCAACGGCGGCGCGTCGTGCGGCGGCGCCATGGACGTGCCCGCCAAGGGCCGGATGGCAATGGTCGGCGATCCCGCCGGCGCCGTCGTCGGGCTGTGGCAGCCCGCCGGCCACCACGGCTTCGAGGTCGTCGGCGACGCCGGCGCCCCGGTGTGGCACCAGCTGACGACCCGCGACTACGCCCGCGCGCTGGACTTCTACCGTGCGGTGTTCGACTGGCAGCTGAAGGTCGAGGCCGACGCCGACGACTTCCGCTACACCAACGCCCTCTTCGCCGGTGAGCCGCTGCTCGGCGTCATGGACGGAGCAGTGTTGCCCGACGGCCCGTCGACCTGGACGACGTTCCTGGGCGCCGAGGACGTCGACGCCACGCTCGACGTCGTCGTCCGCCACGGCGGCACCGTCGTGCGCGGGGCGGAGGACACCCCGTACGGCCGGTTGGCCGCGGCCACCGACCCGACCGGCGCGGCGTTCAACCTGGCATCGCTGGCAGGCTGACCGCGCGGAGTGGTTGGCGCGCTGACCGCGCGGCGAGCGACAATCGGCGCATGCCCGTCCCCTACGTCAAGGCCTGCATCAACGGCGCCCGCACGCCCGACGAGCACCCGGCCCTGCCGGTGACGCCCGAGCAGCTCGCCGCGGCGGCGCTGCAGGCGCACCGGGCGGGTGCGCAGGCGGTGCACCTGCACCCGAAGGCGACCGACGGCACGGACTCGCTGGCGCCCGACGTGGTGGCCGCCGCCGTGGCGGCAGTGCGCGAGGCGGTGCCCGGTCTGCCGCTCGGCGTGACGACTGGCTTCTGGGCGCTGCCCGACGCGGCAGCGCGTCGCCGCGCGGTCGAGGGCTGGACGGTGCTGCCGGACTTCGCGTCGGTCAACTGGCACGAGCCCGGGGCGGCGGAGCTGGCCGACGTGCTGCACGGCCGCGGGATCGGCGTGGAGATCGGCCTCTTCCACGCCGAAGCCGCAGCGGCCTGGGCGGATTCGGCGATGGTGGAGCACGCGATGCGGGTGCTGATCGAGCTGCAAGGGCACGAGGACGTCGCCGTCGCCGACGACCTGCTGGCGCGGGTACGGGCGACGGGTACGCCGGCCCCGGTACTGCTGCACGGACTCGACGAGAGTTGTTGGCCGCTCCTGCGGCACGCCGGCGAGTGCGGTGTGCAGACGCGCATCGGCTTGGAGGACACGCTGCTGCAGCCCGACGGCACGGCCGCCCCGGACAACGGCGCGCTGGTGGCGGCGGCGGTGGAGCTGCTCAGTCGGTAGGTGCGTGCAGCGCGAAGTCGGCGAAGTCGAAGCCGGGGACGACGACGCAGCTCACCAGGCTCGGCTCGTCGTCGCGGGGCCGGGCCCGCTGCCAGTGCCCGGGCGGTACCAGGACCTGCGGGTGCTCGCCGGCCTCGACGTCGGTGCCGAGGACGAGCGTCGCGGCGCGGTCGCGTTCGGCACCGACCTCGAGCAGCAGGGGACTGCCGCGGTGGAACAGCCACAGCTCGGCGCTGCGCACCGTGTGCCAGGCGGACTGCTGACCGGCCAAGAGCAGGAACAGGATTGCCGTTCCGGCGTTGCGCGGGCCGGCGTAGTCGGGCGGCAGCGCCGACGGCGCGATGGTGACGTCGCTGCGCCACGTCTCGCGGAACCAGCCACCCTCCGGGTGCGGTGACAGGTCCAGGCCGTGCGCCCAGCCGGGCAGGTCCGTCATGCTGGCAGCCTACGTCGCAGACCGCCGGTCACCCGATACCCTCGGGCGCATGGGTTCCCTGCGCGCCGGCTGGATCGTCGTGCTGTGCGCCGCGGTGCTCCTGGTCAGCACGTGGCTGCCGTGGTTGACCACCACCGCCGACGGGGGTGGCCGGGCCACGGCGATCGGTGGTCAGGTGGGCAGCATCGGGGTGCCGCCGGCCGGGTTCGGCGTCGGCCAGCTGATCGTGCTGCTGTCCGCCACCCTGGTGGTGGCGGCGGCGATGGCCGCGCGCGGTCTCTCGGCGCGGCTGGCTTCGACTGCGGCGCTTGCCATTTCGGTGTGCATCGCCGTGCTGGTGCTGTGGTACTACCGGCTGTACGCATCGCCGCCGGTGGCGCCGGGGTACGGACTCTACGTCGGCGCGGCGGTGACCGCGCTGGCCGTCGCGCTATCGGTGCTGACGATGGTGGCGGCCTGGTCACGGGCCGCGCGTGGTCTTTCGGCGCGGCGAGCATGACTGGCTTCGTCGCACCCGTCTCCCTCGCCGGCACCGCGGTGACGCTGGACCCGCTGCGGGTCGAGGACACCGCGGACATCGCCACCGCGAGCGCCGACGGCGATCCCGGGCGACTCTGGTTCACGATGGCGCCCTCGCCGGACACCGCCGAGGAGTGGGTGGCCGCGCGGTTGGCCCGGCAGCATCCCGACACGGGGTTGACGTTCGTCGCACGGCGGCCCGGCGGCCCGGTCATCGGATCGTCGAGCTACCTCAACGTCGACGGGCCCAATCGACGGCTGGAGATCGGTGCCACGTGGTTCTCGGCGTCGGTGCGCCGCACGGCGGTGAACACCGAGGCGAAACTGCTGATGCTGACCCACGCCTTCGAGGCATTGAGTTGCGTCGCAGTCGAATTCCGGACGCACTTCATGAACACCACCAGCCGGGCGGCCATCGAACGGCTCGGCGCCAAGCGCGACGGCGTGCTGCGCAGTCATATGCTGCTGCCCGACGGGTCGCGCCGCGACACCGTCGTCTATTCCATCCTGGACGTGGAGTGGCCGGCGGTGCGCAACAACCTGCGGTTCCGGCTCGGTGGGTGACGGCGCACGCGCGCGCCGCCACCCACCGACGGAATCAGGCGTCGACGGTCGTCGGCTGGATGGACTTCTGACCGCCGCTGTGGGCGATCTCCACCTTGCGGGCCTTGGCGCGCTCCGCGAGGGGGATCGTGATGGTGAGGACGCCGTTCTCGTACGAGGCGGCGATGCCCGCGGTGTCGATGCCGTCGCCGAGTGAGAGCTGCCGTCGGTAGGTGCCGAAGAAGCGCTCGCTCGCGAGCCACTGCACGCCGTCCTCGCCGCGCGGCGTGCGCCGCGCCGAGATGGTGAGCGTGCCGTTGTCGACGTCGACGTCGACCGAGCCCGGATCGACACCGGGCAGGTCGGCCGTGAGCAGGTAGTGGTCGTCGACCTTGCACAGGTCCATCGGCATGAACCGCGGACTACGAGACGATCCGGTCTGGCTGTTCAGCAGTCCCCGGGTCAAGGCCGAAACCTCGGCGTTGATGTCGCTGAAGGGATCGAAACGAAGCACAGCAATCCACCTCCTACGTCTGTCGAAAGCCCGCCACCCTGGCGGGGCAGCCAATCACTGTGCGACACCAAAATTAGCACTCGATGCCGGAGAGTGCCAGATGGTTTCACAGATTTTCTGGGCGAGTCCGGCAGGCGCCGGCGCCGCCCCGCCGAGCGGGTTTGTCGGGTTTCGCGATCAGTCCGATACTGGGCACGGCTCCCATTTGGCATGATTTGGCCGGGCGGGAGGCACAGGGAGAAAAAGAAGGACGATGACGCTGCACAATCAGGACCTCGCCATGCGGATGGCGGAGCTGGCGCGATCGACCGCGATGCCCCGCAGCGTGGACGAAGTGCTTCGGGACGTCACATCGGCGGCCCGGGAACTGATCCCCGGGGTGGATCTGGCCGGAGTGCTACTGGTGGGCAAGGGGGAGTCGTTCGAGACGCGGGCCCCCACCACCGACCTCATGTACGAACTCGACAAGATCCAGATGGAGATGCAGGAAGGTCCCTGCATCGAAGCCGCGCTCGACGAGGTCGTGGTCCGCACCGTCGACTTCGCCCACGAGGAGCGCTGGCCGACGTATTCGCCGGCCCTCGTCGAACGGGGTATCCGCAGCGGGTTGTCGTTCAAGCTGTACACCGCCGACCGGACGGCCGGCGCGTTGAACCTGTTCGGGCACGCGCCCAACCGCTGGGACGGCGAGGCGGAGACCGTCGGCATGGTGCTCGCCGCGCACGCCGCCGCGGCCATCATGGCCAGCCGGGAAGGCGACCAGCTGCAGTCGGCACTGTCGACGCGTGACCGCATCGGTCAGGCCAAGGGCATCATCATGGAGCGCTTCAACATCGACGACGTACAGGCGTTCGCGATGCTGCGGCGGCTCTCGCAGGACACCAACACCAAGCTGATCGACGTCGCACAGCGCGTCATCGAGACCCGGGGGACGTGACGTGCGCAGAACGATCGCGGGATGTGCCGTGCTGGTCGCCGGGCTGGGCCAGCTCGGCATCGCTACCGCGTCGGCGTTCGACGACGTCGCCTTCTCGACGTGCACGTCGACGGCCGTCCCGCCGCCGGACGCCAACTACGACGCCATCGCCACCAGCTGCTGCGTCGACCAGGCCGGGACCCCGACCCTCACGACCTACGGGATCGGTTGCGTCGCAGCGGTCGTCAACCCGGCGCCGGACTACCGGCCGGTAATCTACATGCCCACCCGCCCGGCTCCGCCGGAGGAGGGCGACGGCGCGCTCGACGAGCTGATGAAGCAGCCGCCGCTGCCGCTGCCGTAGTGCGGCGCGATGTGCTCCTACGCGAAGCGCTTTCAAGTCGTGACTCAGCGTTCGCGAAACTGGTTCGGCATGGCATCTCAGCTATGCCGAGCGACGCACGGTCGACGCATGTATACGCTGCTCAGCGCCGTGCATATCGCATGAACCGCAAACTTTCAAACAGCGATTTGAAAGCTGTCATTGAGTTGTATGAGGCAGGCGAATCGATGCCAAAGCTGGCCGAAAAGTTTGAATGCCATCGCCAGACCATCGCTCGGCAGCTGAGGAAGGCGGGCGTCACGCTCCGCGAACAGCAGATACGTACGCCTGAGTTCAATGCTCACGCTCGGACGCTGTACGAGCAGGGCAACTCCCTCGATCAGGTCGCGGAGATGCTCAGCGTCCAAGCCAGCACCATCAATCGCGCCGTGCGTGCGGCCGGCGGAAGCCTACGACCGCAGCGACGTCGGGCGCGTAACGAGTAGGGACGTCAGGCTGCTTGGTCTTCTTCGTCGGACCGACGCTTCTCTTGGTCCATCGCGGTGTAGAGCAGCGCCTTGGCGAGCATCCGAAAATCTATCTCTGGCCGCACGATGGCACGAACTGAAATACGGCTGCCATCCGATAGCGCAGAGGAGGTGGCAGGTGCTCGTTCACCACGTATCAGTCTGGCGTACGCACGGCCGGCGCGGTGGGGAAGTGAGCGATCGAGCGCGTGCACGTTGCGGCGATGCTCGATCAATTCAGCCTCGGTCTTGTCCGATGCGAACTGGAAGTACGTGTGCAGGTCGACTTGGTCTCGAAAGGTGAGGTACAAAAACGCCGACATGTCGACGACCCACAGCTCTTTGAGTTGATGATGGTGATGAAGGTAGGTGGGCGTATTAAGTCTTGGCATGTGCTGGCGTGACATTATGCCCAGCTATCTCCAACCAAGAGCAAGAGGGAGAGCCAGCATGTCAGAATTTAAGACGTGCTGGTACCGTTGATCCTTTTTATTGCATTCTCGAAGTTGTCTAGCGTGTCCGGCGACAGCTTGTCGAGTACCTTGTCGCGGTTCCGGAGTAAATAATCTGCAGGCTTACCGTGCAGAATGAAGGGAGACCCTTGGGTTCGCCCGATCCTGTCAATTATGCGGTCACCTGCGGCAAGCTTGCCAATAGTGAGATTGATGCCAAAGGCTGGGTTGTACAAGAGCTTGAGATAATCGAGAGGCTTGAATAAATCCTCGATGTCGGCGTTCTTCACACTGACTATTTGATCAACCGTGATTAGGCGCTTCGATTTCAGCAAACCTTGAGTAGCAAGATGATTCAGACGTTGCAGGCCACTTGCGCCACTATCGACAAATACGGTCACATCAAGCTGTCGTCCCATGAGAGCGACAAACGATGGGATGTTTGCAACGCTGCCGGCTGGAAGAATCCGCCAAGATTCATTAAGCGATTCTCGTCCAAGTGCCTTCAAATGGTCGCTTATAATAGTGAGGTAAGTGAAGTCAGACGTCCCTTCCACGATGAGATTATCTGGACCGACGAATAAGTTTTGAGCGATATCGTAGCCGAGTGCCGCTTGAAGTGGAAATAAAGTGTCGTTGTCGACAGACAGCACTTCACCTGAGATGACTGTGCCCTTCTTCGCCCCTTTGTCTTCCACCACACGAACGCGTTCGAGCTTGTCGGCTGCCACCATAAAGGGAGAATGAGTGGTGTAGATGACTTGCACCTTGGGGGCGAGTCTTTCATCTATGAATCTAAGAAAGTCAGCCTGCGCCTTTGCATGAAGAGCGAGCCCTGGTTCGTCAAGTAGTACTACGATGTCTTCATCCTTATCCTCGAACTCACTGAATGCGGCAAGGAAGGAGAAGAACCATTGAAAACCGGCTGACCGCTGTGAGAAATTGCTCGAGTAATTATGTCGACGATCCTTAACGCGCACGTCGAGATACCTGACTACGACATGCTGGCCGTTGCCGCTCGGGTGAGGCTCGGTCTTGGGGTCAACGGCCATCTGCACTTCGAGCTTTTCGTTCTGCGACCAATATTTGAACACTTGATCTGTTAGTTCATTGGAGACGGCTTCCAGCTCAGCAGTTCGATCTTCGAAATCATCGTCGGAAAGAGAGTCGGTAGTTGTGTCCGCCAGCTTGAGTAGTGCTCGCGCCGTTTGCATACCCGTCGCAGCCGGTCCTTCTGATTCTTCGTCGACATCCTCGAGATTGATCCGACCAGGAAGATTTTGATATTGACTAAAGTAGAAGAATTTAGGCATGCGTGCTCGAAGTAGAGCTACGACAGATTGCCAGAGAGTTAGCTTTTCACCGATTAGGACAGTAATCTCAGCTTGGAGAGCCTGCAGATCGGGTAACTGGCCGGACTCATCGCCGGAACTCTGTAGCTCAGAAATTTTTGTAGCAACTGATCTGCGCAGAGTGCTGAGCTTCGTATCTTGCTGGAATAGGTCCAAGGTTGATTGTGGTGCACTACTGTGTGACATAATGGTCGCAATGCCAACAGACTCATCTATTGCCAATACCGCACGGGTGCTTCGATAGCCCTGCGTGTAGGCAAACTCCCGGTCTTTGAGGATTCCTTTGCCGAATCGGCCCTCAGCCGCCTGTACGTCGCGGTCATCTAACTCGAAGTATCCAGTTATAGTATCGACATCGTCGATGACTCCCTGCTTCTGATCGGAAGTCTTCAGCCAGCGAGGGTAGTGCTCAGATACCGAAAACTTCTCGCCATATGCAGGATTGAGGCGATACAGTGCGTTAAGAGCCGCTGTTTTACCCGACTCGTTTTTACCTACTAAGTTAGTGACGTCTGGCTGTACGGTCACTCTTTCCGAATCGACTATGTTTCTGAATTTATTTACCCTAAAAGCTACTAGCTTCATACCGCTCCTTCAAGATTCTAGGTGCTATGGGTTAGATTATGAGTTAGCTATTTCCTTTTAGCAAGATTAAGCGTGATGGGTTGAGCATCACGACGCGAGGACGATAGTATTTTTCTAGCTTGCCATTTCATCGGTACATCGAAACAGAGGTCAGGCTGTTGTGCTCGTAGCTACGTATTTGAGTACCGATGACCCAACCATCCTAAGGTGATTCAAACCCCCTCCCCAGAGGTCAAAGCATATTTCGGCAGTGTAGGTCCGTGTACCGACATGTACCGATAGTCACGCAAAAGGCCAGCACAAACGGTGCTGACCTCTGGCGATCTAGTTCAACGCTCGAACATATGTTCTACTGTGGTGCTCCTACGCGAAGCGCTTTCAAGTCGTGACCCAGCGTTCGCGAAACTGGTTCGGCATGGCATCTCAGCTATGCCGGACGTCGCGTTGCCACAGATGATCAGTGGTCATGTGCAGTCATATCGTATGAACCGCAAACTTTCGGACAGTGATTTGAAAGCTGTCATTGAGCTGTATGAGGCCGGCGAATCGATGCCGAAACTGGCTGAGAAGTTTGAATGCCATCGCCAAACCATCGCGCGGCAGCTGAGGAAGGCGGGCGTCGAGCTACGTGAGCAGCAGATCCGCACGCTTGAGTTCAACGCTCGCGCCCTAGAACTGTACGAGCGGGGTAACTCCCTCGACCAGGTCGCGGAGATGCTCAGCGTCCAAGCCAGCACCGTCAACCGCGCCGTGCGTGCGGCCGGCGGCACGCTCCGGCCGCAGCGGCGTCGAGTGAGTGGCGGGTGAGGACGTCAGGCTGCTTCGTCCTCTTCCGCGCGACGCTTTTCTTGGTCCATCGCGGTGTAAAGCAGTGCCTTGGCGAGCATGCGCAGATCAATCTCTGGCCGCACGATGGGACGAACTGAAACACGGCCGCCACCCGGAACCGCAGCGGAGGTGGCTTGATGTGTCGGCATCAAGCCGCGCGCCGGCTCATTCGTAGTGTTCGAATAGATTCGAACTCGCGCTCTGCCTGGGTGCATACATCGGGTGCCTGCCTTCTCAGCTCTATCCATTGATTCGCAAAGAACTCACACTCTTGCTTGGTGTGGTCCCGCGAGTATGCGCCTCCGAGGAAATAGCCAGCACACGTTTCCGGCCACGGCTGTGGCGAACTCAGTGGTATGAGTCGAGAAAAAGCTAGAATTGCGGTTTGTGGGTAGCCATACAGAACGCCCTTTTCCATGGCAGTAAGCTGACGCGTTCGGAAATCGATGTACTGTGCGAGCAAAGAATTACCCGATACAAGCATGAACCCGCTCGGGGCGGCTGTGCAGTGGAGGCCGAGCCGCTTGAGTAACTGACGCTTCGTCGATGTATTGGTTACATCGCAGACCAATTGCTGCTGGATCGCTAGTCGTGCTAGATGCACCTTCTCCCCAACCGTGAACTCAGTTGTAGATGCGAGTGTCTTGAACCACTGCCTATCGACAGCGACCCATTCTGATGGTTCGGGAGTGAATTGTTCTGAATCCGACGGTGCCATCAACACTTACTATGGGGAAGATGTCATCGTAAATCAACATCGAAATTGAAGCACACGCTAGGTCGAGCGACTCTTTAGTTAGTTGAGTGGTGATCTAACCAACTTTTCCGCAGTTGTTCGCACGGTCGTAACAATGTCGGCCGCTCTTGCAGTCTGGACACACACAGCGACAGGTTCCGAGCGCTTGTGCTGACAGCGGCCGAAGTGTCAAGGTCGTGGGCATAATGCAGTCCTTTCAATTGTAAGAACCGGAACGTAGCACGACGACAATCGCGGCTCATGGTCATCCGATGAACTTTAGGACCACGCGTGGGTAGGCCAAGCCGCCTGGTCCTCGGATCTCAGTTTGGCACAGCGCGGGGCCATGTGTCGGAAGAAGACCTCACGGCGCCACCGCGCTGATCGCGGGTGAGGCCGCGGTCCGACTCGGTACGCGAGGCGCGCCCGTCGGAGCGGTACCACCCTCGCTCGCCTTCGACCCCACGACTCCCTCAACGCGCGGACACCGTTCGGGATCAACTGGCAACTCGGAGGATGATCGGCAAGACAGGCCTGGCCGACCGGAACGCCTCGCCCGTTACAAAAGGGAGCCGGGTACTGCAACTAGAGAAGGTATGGAGTGACGACGCTGCTGCCCAAACAGAAGTCGTCGCGTGGATCCCCGTCAGCACAGCGTCACGCGAATAGCTAGTACGTGCGAGATTTGGTCGCGTTATCGTCGGCAGCTTCGGCGAGGGGCAGATTGCCGGACGGCTTCGACATTGTGTCGATGTTGCTGTCGATAGTCACCCTGGCGGCGCCGACGCACGACGTCCGCAACTCACGCAAGTGCGCCGTCGTGATGCTGGTGATTGACGTCTCGCAGTCAATGCGGGCCACGACGTCGCGCTTAAGTCCATCTAGCCAGACAGGCCCCGGAACGACAGGGCAATCACCGGCTCACAGCGGGGATACAGCGTTACGCTCGACGTCAGATCCAGCACTAATCACTGGTCACATGGCGACTACCCGGCAGCCAGTTCCCGATCAAAAGGTGGGAAGTGAGAGCAAGTTGTCGTCCCATTCGCCATTTGCGTAGGTCCGCAAGTATGGGGGCGACGCATCGACCACTCCAACTCGCACACGCGAGTGCGGACCCTGTACGAATGCGGCGCCGCCTCCGCTGATCCACTCGACCATGATCTCTCGGGAGCTTTGGCCGACCTCACCGTCTTGCTCGCCCACCCACTTAACGTCTGTGATGTGTTGATTCGACCAGCCGCCGGGGGACATGCGGCGATGCGTGACTCGAACGGACATGTGAAACCCCTCCTACAGCGCCTTTGCGCCACACTGCGGTTCTACCACTGCTCGCCGACAAGTCCGCGGGTGACGTAAAGCTTCGACAAGCGGTCAGGACTGTGTCGCTGCCTCAGTCAAGAACCGATTCGCGAGAGGATTGATTCCTCACAGTATGTCGTCCGGACATCTGAGTGAATGGAAGCACGGACTACGGGGTTTGCAATCGGTTCGAGCGGCGTCAACCGCTACCTTCTTCGGACGGAATGAGATTGTGCTCGCCATTCACGGAGCCGCGTCACTTACGTTCAACTAATAGGGAAGTTCGAGTCCGTCGCCTATAGTTTGAACGGGCCGAGCGTACGCCGGGTCCGCGGCCCAAGATGATACACAAGATGATTACCCAGTCGGTTGAGCTGGACGACGGAGATCGACCTCTCGAGGAAATCGGCCGGCTCCTGTGTTTCGAGGCCCGTACAACTTGCAAGGGCCTAAAGCGGGCGGTGTCACCTTTGTCTACGCGTGGCCGATAGGTGGTGGCTTGACCGCCGATTCAAAGTTGTGCTGATCGAGTGCGGCGCAGAACATTCAACGAAGGGGAAAATTGCCACCGAACAGAAGATCGAGATAGTAGAAAGCCGTAGCGGCGTCGTTATCTTGTTCTGCGTTCAAAGCTTTGCGTGCGCGGACAGCTGCAGTGTTCAACTTTGAGAGCGCTTCCGTGCGAGTGCTATCGCTCGACGTCGAGCCGAACCGGCCGGATGCACCCTTCGGATCATTCATGTCAGCAAGCTGGTGTCGGTTCAGCTTCTCGAGCAGCTGGCAAACGTCCCACACATGAATGTACGTTTCTTGTGTCTTGACGTGTTGGGCCGCTCTCATCTCAAGGTAGAACGACGATATCGGAACGTCGCAGTAGTACTTCCATGCTTTGATTAGGCGGGTGAGATCTTTCGCGTCGCCCTTATGAGGTTTCGCATTGCATTCATTGACGTAAGCAAGATGTTCTCTCGGCGCAGCGTCGATCCACCCTCCATTCACAACCGGCGATGGGATGTCGTACACCAGTACGTTTTCACCGCCTCGTGCTGTGATGAACCCGGGGATTACCTCCCAAGTCTCATATCCACCACCGAATAGAACCTGAACGGCTGGGCGACGGATGCGCACTGTCGTATGTGGAAATCGCTTTCCGAGAGTGAGGGGGACCCGTTTGGTGGTCCAGTCGCTATGCGACTTGGGGTTGGTGGGTCGTGGTCCACTGTAGAGCGAACTCCGCTGGGGTAAGTTCGCCGTGGGCGGAGTGGGGTCGGTTGGCGTTGTAATCGCAGCGCCAGTCCTCGATGATCACCCGGGCCTCCAGAAGCGAGTCGAAGCGCCACGAGTTGAGCAGTTCATCACGCAGGCGGCCGTTGAAGGATTCGATCCAGGCGTTCTGCCACGGCGAGCCGGGATCAATGAAAAGGGAACCGGCACTGTTGAATCGGCACCAATCGCTCACGGCGTGGGCCACGAACTCGGGCCCGTTGTCGAAGCGCACGTAGTGCGGCGCCCCGTGGGTGAGGGCCAGGCGATCCAAGACGTCGACGACGCCGTCGGCGTTGATGGCGCGGTCGACCTCAATCGCGAGTGCTTCGCGGGTGAACTCGTCGATGACGTTGAGCATCTTGAGGATGCGGCCATCGGCGGTCGTGTCGAACTGGAAGTCCATCGCCCAGATCACGTTCGGGCGGATCGGTGACATCGCACCCACGGCGACACCGATGCCGGTCAGCCGCTTCTTGCGGCGGCGCTGTGGGACCCGCAAGCCCTCTTCACGCCACAGCCGGCGGATGCGCTTGTTGTTGGCTTTCCAGCCGGCCTTGCGGGCCATCTTGGCTGCCCGTCGCCACCCCCAGCGAGGTCGATCGGTGGAGAACCGGCGCAACCAAGCCCGCAGCTCGGCCTCCTCGGTGGCGATCGGCGCCGGCGTCAGGCGCATCGTGGAGCGGTGCAGACCCACGACCGTGCAGGCGCGGCGTTCAGACACCCCGAACCGCTCGCGCAGCACCGTGACGGCGCTGCGCTTGCGGTTCGGGGTCAGAAGTTTCCCGCCGAGATCTCCTTGAGCATGTCGATGTCGAGGGCCTGGTTGGCGACCATCTTCTTGAGCCGGGCGTTCTCGGCTTCGAGTTCTTTGAGACGCTTGGCGTCGTTGGCCTTCATGCCGCCGTACTGGGCAAGCCAGCGATGCCACGTCGACTCCGCGATCTCTAGGTGTCGGCACACCTCGCTCAGTTCCTGGCCCGCTGCAAGGAGCTTGTTGCCCTCGGCGAGCTTGCGGATGATCTGGTCCGGGGTGTGCCGCCGGCGCTTGTTCGATGCCATGTCGTTGTTGATTCTTCCTTGCCCGCAGACCGGGCAACAGAGTCGCACAACGACTGGACCACTACGAAGGGCTCACCTCAAGAGCGTCTTTCACCCATGTGAGCGCCGTGTAGGAGGAAATTGGCTTCGTCCCGCCGAGGCTTACAAGCACGTCGATATCACTTCGATGGCGGACACCGGTGCCGTGCGTGAATGAGCCAGTCTCGAAGAAGGTGCTTACGTTCAGACGAGACTCCAATGCTCCTTCAACGCTCAAGCGGTGGCTCGCGCCGGTATCGCGTTGAGCCTGTGTTGGTACCAGACGTCGAAGAAACTCTTCAAATCCTTGGTCAACTGTCCGTGCCACTTACTGCACTCTCGAATCTGCTTCGTACGACTGTCGGCCCTTGGTGAAGTTGCGAGTCGCGCGCCAATAGGCATACCGTCCGGGCGGATCAGCAGTCCTATTCACTTCGTCGCGTCGCACTGTAAGCTCGCTTAATTTGTCGCGCGCCTCGTCTCGGCTGGACGTCGCTAAGTCGACGAGTAGCAACTGGCGGGCGGCTGTTTGTATCTCGAGGCAGGCATTGGCTGCAGCTTGTGCTTGCGCAACCCGTCTGGAGGGGTTCAAGGTGGTCACCGCAGCTCCAAAACCAGCAGCGAGCAGTGCGAGGATGGCGGGAACGGTTGCGGCTTCTGGATGCGTTAATCCGGTGCCGCCGGAAATCGCAGCGAGCACCGCCGCAGGGACACCGAGCAGCATGTTCATCGCACGCCACAACTTCAGCTGCTCGAACTGAATTTGCGCACTCCAGGCGACACTCTCATGTATGCGACTAATCTCCTTCGCCAGAGCCTCAGTGTCGGCCGAGAACGTCGGCATTGGAAGTAACGGGGGAGGCGGTTGGGCGGATTTTTTTACCATATTGCATTTGGCTCCAGATTTGTTGCATGTGTACTTTTTTACTATAGCATTCAGGGTGATGTTTATCGATGAATAACCGGCATGCCTAAGACCCAGATTTGAGGTGACGGGTGACCCTTTGGCGCGCAACTTCCGCACTCAAGCTGATGGCGCGTTTTTGAGCGCGAAGGGGTGCTGTTCGACATCGGCGCGATCGCGGCATGCTCGGTCATATCTCGGCCTGCCAATATGTGGGATGTGACTGCCATAGGCTCCCGGCAAGTTCGCGCGCGTACTCCCAACCCGAGCTTCTCGCGCGCTTGAAGCACTTGTGGCGCCCCTTGTCCCTCAACTCGAACGTCAGCAGGCCAAGATCGACAAGACGATCCCAAGGCGTCTGGACGTTGCTCGGGCTGAGGCCTAATTCAGCGGCAACGGCCTTCTGATGGACGACACCTTCGGCATCTGCAACGAGAAGCATCACTTCGAGTTGATAATCCTGCCCAAAGGCGACACGCGACCGTCTGCGGAGCGCCGCCGCGTCGGTCGTTGACACAGTGCCACAATACGGAATACTCGTTATATGGATCTCGGATTCGCAGGTTCCATGCAAACGGGAGGGCTGTCGGCGGGCGTGTCGTGGCTGCCTGCCGGTCCTCTGCTGTCAGAATCGAAAGTTTGCAAAACTTCAGCGTCCAGAGAAAGATGTCTGGCGGCGGACATAGTTGAGACCCCCCGCGTAGCAGCGAGGAGCGTCAGCCAACCGCCTCTGAACAGGCAATATGGGCTTCGGCCGCAGGAGGCTCTGCTACAATGAGTAGTAGATGGAACGCGATGACGCACTCCACCCTGGCGGCGACGCCGTGACCGCCTCGGTCCTCCGAGGCAATTTTGGTGGCCGTCGTGTCGACCGCCAGATCCTCGTATCTTCCAGTTCAGCACCGCATGCAGCCGCGCTGGAGAATCTCTGCGTTACCGACGAAACTCGACGCAGATTGCTCCGTTCTCGCATCTTCGGCTCCATCGCCGTGGCCGGCGCGGAGGGCGTCACCCTCCACCGCGGAATCTTGCGAATTGTGAGTGACCACCTCCTCGGGCGCAACCCGATGGCGGCCACGGATGGCGAGCGGATCTTCGTCGAGTTCGCTCTCGAAAGCGCCGCTCGCGACAACGCCGTCGTCGTCCGTCGCTTCGCCGAGGGCGTCGCCGGCCTGATGGGTGCCGACGCGGTTGTAGAAAAAGCGCAAGTCATGCAGTTCGACACCAGCGATATCGATCATCTTCTACTGCCGGAGCATCGAAGCGAATAACACTTCACCTGCCGTCCGCATCGCCTTGTGAGCATATCCAGGTTGCCAACTGCTCGGGTATCCTTGACTCCCAGGAGGCTCCTATGGACGCAGGGTATGACGACCTCGCTGTTAGCGAAGCATGTTCAGAGATCTTGCGCTGCTGGCGCGGACTTCCCGAAGCTTTCCAAGCTTCAATGTTGCGAGACCTCGGGATCGACGCGCTCAGTCTTCTTGCGTTGATGACGTGTGGTCATGACCGGCTTTCGAGTGCAGTCATGGCCATCCGTCGGCACAATGCTGGTCGACCCATCGACGAGATGTCTCACATCACCATCCGTAGGGGAAGCAAACCGCGCCGTCAGCAGAGCGACTTGGGACCGTACTACTGGGGCACTATGGGATGGTCTCCTGACTGCGAAGGCTAACTGGACGGCTCGGTGCGGGGCTGCATCACCAGCGACGGTCCGTCAAGACGGTCGACGGGCTCTCGTCGGCCACCGGGACACTGCCATGCAGATCGATGGCGAGGACCGCCAGTCCTCGATACCGCCTCGCTGGTCGTCGAAGTCAACTGACTTGTCCAGAAGGTGACGGGTCGACTCGGCCCGCGCTGTGACGCGCGCGGCGCCAGATGAAAGCCGCCAGCGCCATTGCGCCTGCATCGCGCAAGTGCTTGGTTCGGCTTAAACACTCGGCGGGCCGTCCTCCGACGGCACTTTAGAGAAATTTCGAGCAGTGGCTCCGCAAAGTGAATTGCAGGATCGGCACGAAGATGCGGGTGCCGGTCGGCTTCTGTAGCTCGGCTTCTGTCTCCAGTGATCGATCGAGACGAAATCGCTGCGGCGCTCGCCTCCATCGCTACCTGGCCCGTGCAGCTCGCAGGCGGTCAGCGACGGTCTGAGCTGCCGAAAATCGGATTGCTGACTCTGGTGCGTTCCCGAGGCTTCGAGGAGGTACCCTCCAGTCAGTCGCGCGGAGTCGTTGGTCGCTAGTGGCGTCAGCCCGTCTCTACCGGCGAGGCGCAGCTGGCGAAGCCGGAGGTTGAGTAGCATGCGTATGTGGAGAGTTACACTGTTGTAGTTTCTACGGCACTCGATCGGCCGGCGATGCGATACTATTTAGATAGCAAAACTAAATAGGAGCTTCGCATGGAGGCTTGGACTGGCAACCAGCGGGTAACGCACGACATAGAAGGCAAGACAAGAGCAGGGAGCGGTTTGATCATGAATTCGGCTGGTTTGTTGCACCGTGCGGAGATGCTTGCGGAAGCGGCAGACCTCCCGGACCTGTTCGACGCAATTGCAAAGAGCGAAAACAAGACGCTGCCGATGTCATCGGCTATAGAGGTGCTTCTTCACGGTGGGGACTACACCGAAGAACAAGCGCTTGTTTGTATAGATGAGGCTATAGACGACGGCTACTTCGTACTAAACGAGCGATTCGAACTCGTTCCAACTACCAAAATCGCCTAAGCGCGAAAGTCGGATGCCTTGCAGCCTTTTGAGCGTCGCTCGAGCAATGAGACGACTGATGGCTCAGCCCGACTGCCAACGCGGCGCGACAGGGACCGTATCCTTTATTCGGATTCTTTTCGACGGCTAGGTGTCGTGACCTGAGACGTTGTTGTCAGGCGGCGAGCCGGCTGATGGGTGGTTTTCCGCCGAGGGCGGAGTGGCCGCGTCGAGTGTTGTATAGGCGGAGGAATCGGTCAAGTGCTCGTGTGCGCAGGCTGTTGGATGTCCAGGCTCGGGCGTAGGCCCATTCGTTGAGCAGAGTTCGGTTGAAGCGTTCTGCTTTGCCGTTGGTCCAGGGGCAGCCGGGCTTGGTGAACCGACGTTTGAGCTGCCAGGCCGTGCATACCCAACCCCAGTTGGTGCCCTGCCGGTAGACCAGGGCGTTGTCGGTCAGCAGCCGTCGCACGCGTACGCCGTGGGCGGCGAACCAAGCCATCGCGCGGTGCAGGAATCCTGCGCAGGTGAGGTCCTTTTCGTCGGACAGGACTTCGGTGTAGGCCAGTCGGCTGTAGTCGTCGATGGCAGTGTGGACGTAGTCGTAGCCGATGCGGGTCTTCTTGTGGCGGTTGGCCACTGAGACCGCAGCGTCACGTCCGTGCAGACGCCATCCGCCGCCGGCGGGGATGCGTCCGAGCTTTTTGACATCGATGTGGACCAGCGAACCCGGGGTGCGGTGTTCGTAGCGGTTGGGGCTGCGACGAGACGAGCGCACTGGCTCGCCGGTGATCGGGTCGAGCGCTGCCAGGTGGGGCACCTGGTGGCGGGCCAGGATCCGTCCGACCGTCGATGGGTTCAGGCCGAGCTCGGCAGCCAGCACGACAGCACCGCGCTTGCGGCGGCGCCGGGCAGCGAGCACTTCGTGCTCCACTTTGGCGCTGGTGCGCGCCGGGGTCCTGATCGGTCGCGAGGACCGGTCCGACAGGGCCGCATCGCCGCCTTCGTCGTAGCGGCGCAGCCACTTGTAGACCGTCGCACGAGAGATACCCAGCTGTTCAGCGACGTGAGCGGGTGGCCAGCCAGCGGCGACACGCTCGACGATCAGGCGACGAGCGAACACGTTGGTACGGGCGTTAGCGTGGGACACGAGGACCTCCTACGGGTGAATGCCAGACACATCCACTCCGTCAGGAGGTCCTCCCAATTTCAAGCAGGCACGCCGTCAACAACCTGCCGGGTCACGACAGCGAGGCGGCGTCACTCAGGTCGCCTTGGGCGATCCAGCGTTACAGCTACATAATCGGCTTACGCACTCGTTGAAAGTTGAACAAGTCGGCGCGGCGATTCACTAAGTCTTATCCTCCCGCGACGAGACGCTCGCTGAGAAGGTGAGTGTCCATGAGGTCGAGGCCGCATGCCTGGGCCATGACATCGGCCATCCGCCCTTCGGGCATGCCGGCGAGATGGAGCTACAAGAGCTACTCGTCTGTGAGAAGCATCAGACACTCGTCCGCCCCTTACGCGATCGATTGAAGGATCCCTGCGATAAGTGTCTCTTGGAGGACGGTTTCGAGGGCAATGCGCAGTCTTTTCGAATTCTGGCAATATTGGCAGTTCATCGAGATTCGGGGTTGCGTCCACCAAGGTGGTGTACGAGTCGGACCTGATCAGCGGTACCGGCGTGTCGTAGCCGAATGATTGAAGGTCATCGCGTGATTCTTCGAGAGACCGACCAAAGTTTCTCGAGCAAAGGAACCGACGCGATGACCACTGCCCACAATATCGACCTGCCCACCGTGCTGGCCGAACGACTCACCACCGCCCATCCCGACGTGCTGCGCGAGCTGCTCGCCACATTCATCCACACCCTGATGGGCGCTGAGGCCGACGCCCTGTGCGGCGCCGGATACGGCGAACGCAGCACCGAGCGCACCAACTCCCGCAACGGCTACCGGCACCGCCAATTCGACACCCGCGCAGGCTCATTGGATCTCGCGATCCCGAAGCTGCGCCACGGCTCCTACTTCCCGGACTGGCTGCTGGAACGCCGCAAACGCGCCGAACGGGCTCTGACCACGGTAGTCGCGACCTGCTACCTGCTGGGGGTCTCGACGCGGCGGATGGACAAGCTGGTGGAGACCCTGGGGATCACGTCGCTGTCGAAGTCCCAGGTCAGCGTGATGGCTAAGGAACTCGACGCCGCCGTCGAAGCCTTCCGCACCCGGCCCTTGGACGCCGGCCCGTACACGTTCGTGGCCGCCGACGCCCTGGTGCTCAAGGTCCGCGAGGGCGGGCGGGTGGTCAACGTGCACGCCCTGATCGCGGTCGGGGTCAACGCCGAGGGCCATCGCGAAATCCTGGGTATTGACGTCAGTACCGCCGAGGACGGAGCGGGCTGGTTGACGTTCTGGCGGTCGCTGACCGCCCGCGGCCTGTCCGGGGTCAAATTGGTCACCAGCGACGCCCATGCCGGGCTGGTAGCGGCCATTGGGGCGACGCTGCCCGGGGCGGCCTGGCAGCGGTGCAGAACGCATTACACGACCAACCTGATGGCCGTCACTCCCAAGTCGTCGTGGCCGTGGGTCCGGACATTGTTGCATTCGGTGTTCGATCAACCAGACGCTGAATCGGTTGCTGCGCAATATGATCGGATCATCGAGGCCCTCGCGGACAAGCTCCCCAAGGTCGCCGACCACCTGGAAGAAGCCCGGGCGGACCTGCTGGCGTTCACTGCGTTTCCCAAGCAGATCTGGCGCCAGATCTGGAGCAACAACCCCCAGGAACGCCTCAACAAGGAGATCCGCCGACGCACCGACGTCGTCGGCATCTTCCCCGACCGAAACGCTCTGATCCGCCTCGTCGGCGCCGTCCTGGCCGAACAACACGACGAATGGGCAGAATCGCGGCGCTACCTCGGCCTCGACGTCCTCAGCAAATCACGCACCGTCAACGACACACCGACAGAACAGGAGGCCACCCCAGCGGCACTGACCGCCTGACCCAACTACCTCGAAGAATCACACGACGACGTCGTACACCACGTCCCTGGACTTGACCAGATTCGGAGGACCGCCCGCTCGGCCTGGACCTGACGCGGGCAACGCTCGCCGCCGTCTCGAAGTATCCCTGGACGAGGGGCGCAGCGGGCAGAAAAGCCAAAAAGTGGGGGGCGTATGATTGCGACGCGTCCATCCTCACATGGGTCTTTGGTTCCGACGACCAGGATCAAAACGTGGCATCGGCGATTATGGACTGGGCCGACGACATATCCTACGCTGTGCACGATCTTGAGGACTTTTACCGGACTGGCCACGTGCCACTCGAGAATTACGCGAGGGTTACCCCCACCGTTTCGAACGATCGGTATGAGGAGTTTCTGGAATACGTGGAATCTCCGGATGCGCTAGGTGCGCTGTCGGCGGATTGTAAGGCGGCACTGCCAAATTACTTCACATACCTGCCTCGTAGTCGGTACTTAGGGCGGCCAGAGGACTTGAGCGCGCTCGACAGGATGCGAAATCGTTACTTGGAGGCGTTTATCTCGGCAACACGCCTGGTGGAAGGCAGAATCAAACCTGACGACTTGCCTCAACAAGTCAATGCCGTGATGAAGCAATTTGTTTGGTACCACGTCATAGACGAGCCTCGATTGAGCGCAATTCAGCGGGGCCAGCGACGCGTTTTGCGGGATATTTTCGAAGATCTCCTCCCGATGGTCGAGTCCATCTACAAGATCGGTCTGGCGACTGAGCCGTCGGAGCGCGAAAAACGTACGTTGCCGTATGCCCTCACGCGGGCTATCAGCTTCGCCTTTCGGCAAGACTCGCACTACACCGAGCGTCAGTGCGTTGTACGAGGACTCATTGATTTCTTGTCAGGACTGTCCGACGCCGAAGCCTATACTCTACATTCCGTTCTGAAGGGACGAGAAGGCGACGGATTCATCCACTAACGCGAACGCCCCTTCGCTGAAGGGTCCGGACCGGAGCACGCCCTTCTGACGCGGACGGCCGCGACCGTCGTGGCGGTCGTCCTGGTGATGACCGTCGTAATAGAGGCGAGGGCTCAACGCGCGTCGGCGCAACGCTTGTAGCCTGCTGCACGCCGCCTTGCCCTCGCGGCTTCATGAGGCGAAAGAGTTGTTACACCCAGACGCGTCGAATGATCGGATCTTGATTGTTGAAGACGGACAATGACTTGGCTCCGGCTTGGCAAGCTAGTCAGACACAGATAGAGACACTTCTTCAATACCTGGTTTCGCCTATCAAGTTTGTCCATCGCGTGGACGAATCGTTCGATGACGCTGATGACGAGTTGCAGCGCAACATTGAAGTAGACATTCGACCTCAACTGTCCGGCGACGAAGATTTCCTCTTCGTCGCCGTGGATCCACGTAAAGGAATCGACTTCCGTGTAGATGCTAGTTCGCTCGATGGCCGGACGAAATATCAGCAGTTGACCCACGAAGAACACCTCGCAATTTCGGTCAAGCTCATCATCACGCGGTTCCATGCTCTCCTTCGAAGTGCCTGGCGCCCTGAGTCGAGGCGTCCTTCTGGCAGCGTTGTACCCGAACAGCTTGAACTCCCAATTGCTGAGACCGCAGAGGTGTTGGCGAGGTTGCGTCGGCTTCCCAGCCAGCAGTCGATCGACGAAGCAAAGCGAGAAGTCAATGACCTCTTCGACGCTTCCGGTAAATTGCGAGTACTTGCCGACTGGAATGTAGACCACGATCAGACCGTCAGTCTGTACAATCTGTGTCAGTTGCTAGCTGAACGCTGGCTGACGATAGTGCGAGTGCCAACTCCCGATGCTGGAAACGCAATGCGGTTTAGGTACTCCTATTGTTCGCCATACGAAGAGCGATTACCAAGTATTCGCGCGAGGTTGCGGAAGTCGATGGGTGGGGCACCGTTCGAATTCAAGATACACGCTCCGCTCGCTAAACGTTCACGTCACTATAACGCAACAATGACAGCGCCAACTGGTATGAGATTCAAAGAGAGCGTCCTGGTAACCGACACGTGGTCGGCGAGGGATACGGACGCCTCGCACCGGACCTGGGGCGCTACTAAACGCGATTCTCTGGAGAGGAGGATGACTCGCTTACCTGAGGATCGGTACCGCAAAACCGAAACGACGACTCAACGCGCGCAATTTTTCCTCGAAGACGGTTACCACGAACGCAACCGACTGTATATTTACACTTTTCTGTACGAGACTCCGCCGGGAACACTGCTGTACGGCGCCGCGGCCACGACCATGCAAGCGATCTTCGTTACCATGGCCGTTGTACTTCGTGGCGTTCCGCCAAGATCCACTTCGGCAGTACACGGCGCCGATTGTGGCGGTGCTGTCAATCGTGGCCAGCATTGTCACAATAATTTATCCATTGATGGATATCAAAAACCCAGCTGTGGCGCCTCGGCTCATTGCTCTTTTAGGTACGGTCGCGACCCTATTTTTCGTATTCTGGTTGGCTTCGAGTCCGAACAGGCCTTATCCGCTTCGGCCAGATACGACAGCCGACGTCGGACAAATATTGAAGAACATTAGGATTGGTCTGTCGATACAAGCGTTCCTGACCGTCGCCGCCGTATATCTGTGGTACCGCCTAGCCATTTCATGGCGCACGCACGCCGGTATTGAGCATCAAGCCAGAATCCGACGGTTAGGCGAGTGATAAGTTATAATGTCTGGAGAAGGGGGAAAGTAATTGGACGCGCATCACGGGTCCGATGAACCATCAGTAATGTTCGAACGAGTTTTCACCCGGCTCGAAAGGCAAGACGCAGTTCTCACTGAAAACTGGGCGTTTGGAACGTCTGCAATTGCGGATGCACACGAAGCGCTTGCGACCGGATCGCCGAACTCGCCCGACGAGGACTTTCTGAAGTTAGAGAAGTGGTAACTGAACTCTTCGACAAAGGCCTACTCGATAGGCTGGACTCGGACGACGAGAGGGTCAAAATACAAGCTCTCGAGGACTACTCGGTCTTGGTCGACCGAATGCTCGGCCGCAGAGCAATTTCGGAATTAAACGCCGACATATGACGTGAGTGCTTTAGCTTCGGAGTAAGAGAACGCATATGTGCTACTGACCTGCATGGGTTGTTACCGGTACTGGTATACGCCTCATGGACGGGGTTCAGCATTGCTCGCACGCACTATCTGCAGGCTCTTGCTTGCTTCGAAGTTGTGGTGTGGGCTTCGGCCTGCGCTGCACGTGACACCGCAGCGCCGCCAAGCTCTATTCTCACGCCCGTGGAGACCAGCGGGCCGATTACTGAGGCGACGTGGAGCGACGGGAAATGGCCGCTGCTCGTCTCGGAAGGCGTGATCAAGTGCTGCCTCGAAGACAGCATGGTCACCTTCACTGCCGGCAGTGTGGAGTACGGACTTAACCAGACGGCCATCAGGTTCGGCGGATACCCGGACATTCAGGAGATCGTCGCAGATAAGCGTTTGACGGGCTACGTCGAAATGCGCCGGCGATCTCTTCGCTTCGCCGCCACGATAGTGGCGTCTCTGTTGCTGATTGGGTGTGGAGGACAGTCCAACAACGCGGCGAGCCCCACGCGGCCGACGCCGGCGACATCGGCGACGGAATTTCCTCGCAGCACGAGTCCGACGGCCTTTGTACCGGAGGTGCTCGTCATGCCCGATGTCACGGGCCTCACCTTTAACGACTTCCGCCAGCTGATGACAAGCTTCGGTTGGGTCGGTGAAATCGTCAAGCTGCTTGACGCAAGTGACGGCGATACGCCCCCCGAGACGATCCTTCGGCAAGAGCCGCCGCCAGGATCGCCCATCGGTACCTCCACGCCGGTAACGGTTCAGGTGCGGTCACCCTCGCCGCCCTAGCCAAGCGACACACCTCTTGGAGACCGTCTTTGCGTTCTACCGACGTTGACCAGCGTGGTCTTCGCATCTGAGTCGCAGTCCGCTCATAGCGAAACGCAAAACGATCGCACAGTCGGGTGTGGCCCGCAATTAGACGACCAGTTCCGCGGACACCCGCGAGAGTCTTCACTCAGGGGCCGTCAGGGGCACGGTCCATCGGTCTTGACGACGCCGAACTCTACGGCGGTTTGCTTCGTAAAGGACGTGCCAGCCGGCGGCGTCGACGTGCAGACCGTCCAGTTTCGATCGTTGATCTGCATCCGTCCCTGGCCGGTGAGGTCTTTCGAGCCGCTGAAGAACACGTTGTAATCGGTCAGCGCTTGTACCGAGTTCTGAGCCGCCTGGAGGTCCTGTCCGATCAAGTCTGGCATTATCCAGGGACCAGCGTTGGCCGCCTGGGCTGCTGATTCGGCAGGCGTGGGTGCAGCGGCGGTGGTTGTTTCGCGGACGGTAACCGTCGACGGCTGCGCAGTAACAGTCGTTTGAGCGGTTTCCGTTGAGCTGCAGGCACTTAGTGCCACGACGGTAGAGCACAGCGCAAAGACGTATGTTCCCCTCATGACCGCGACGTTAGGACACCAACGCGTTGATCACTGTATTTTTTCCGAATCCGGTCCCTCGGCGCGGAGCACGCACATGTTGGAGAGTTGTGCTTCAGACGCAATGGCAGGTTTGATGCAAGCACATTTACCGACAGATTAAGGGCGGACTAGAAGTGCTGTCGTGGATCGTTGGCCGCTATGTGCGGGGTATGTTCGCCTCCGTCGGTCGTGGCGACCATGCCAAGGTGCTCGCCGCAATGGCGCCCGACGTCCATCATTGGTTCGCCGGCAGTCATGCCCTCGGCGGCACTCGGCACGACAGACTCACCGTGCAGCGGTGGTTCGAGCGGCTGCATCGCTTGTGCCCAAAGATGGCGTTCGAGGTACATGGCGTCACGGTCTCTGGGTGGCCGTGGCGTATGACGGTGGCGGCCGAATGGACGGCTCACGTGACCCCTGCGCGAGGCCCGGTGTATCGCAATGATGGCGTGCACATCATGGATGTAAAGTTCGGACGCGTGCATCGGCTTTTCGCTTACGAGAACGGAGAGGCTGTTGCGGAGGCTTGCGACTTGATGGCGGCACTTGGAGTAAGTGAGGCAGGCGCGCCGCCGATTTGTAGTTGACTGGTTGTGATGGGAATCCGCAGCTTGTTGAGGGACGGTAATGCCACCAAGCCACAGGGACGCAGATGCGTTCATTGGAAAGATCTTCGGTCGACGAAGTCGGATTGCAGCCGACGACGCGAATGCGTTGCTGCACACCGAATCGAGGCAACGCGAGGTCCGCATACAAGAGGCCGTTGCGACGGCCATGATCAGCGACCTGCCGCGCTGGAACCTCCGCCTCAGTGAGACGCTGACGCCGCACCAACGTCACCTCTCAAGAGAAGTAAAACATGAGGTGAGGATTCCAAACGCCGAAGAGCTTGCACGGCTGATGTTGGCGCGAAGCGACTTGCCTGCGCCCGGCCAGAAATGTCGTCTGTACGTCCCAGTCGCTTTCTTGAAGAAAGGCACGCTGCTTTCGGGACTTGCTGTTGACAGTTCGCACGCACCGATCAATATCCTCAATTTCACTGATGGCGACGCTTTCACCCTTCGAATACTCGATCGTTTGATCGGAGCTGACGGTGAAGCGAGCAGTCCGTACTTCGTTGCGGCGGCCGAAACGCTCGCCCGTGAATTGGAAACACGCTACTTACAATTCGCAGAGATTGAAGCCTGCCTCGGAGACGTTGTGACAATGGAATACACGAACCGATTCCGTCACGACGAAGCGACGCGCGACAACTTAGCCGCCTGGCGGCTAGCAATGGGATGGCGGCAGAACCGCTTCCGGTTCGAGAGTGACTTGTTGCACTTCGCAGCCAGTTACCACTTCCACTTTGAGGTACCGGACGGTTACATCCTGAAGGATATCTCGGTCCGGCCGAAAGGACACGATCATGAACCGAGGTACACGTTCAATGGTCAAGGAACTCCCGACGGCCACATCTACGTGCCGTACGACCAGCGCGGCGCACATGCGTCCGTATCAAATCGCTACCTGATTTTCATCGACTGCTTCGAAGCCCCGCCGGGCAGCCAGGGATACACCGCGGTCATCGGATTGGTAACGAGCGTCATCTTGTTCGTTCTGATGATGGCGCTATCCCACGGATGGTTCATAGATTCGGACACGGGGAAGGTGCAAGCGACGGGAGCGATTGCGCTCATCGCCGGCGGGCCGGCGGTTGTGGCCTCGCTGTTGCCTCTGCGAAACGAACCAACCACTGCTATACGCACTCCACTTACTGCACGCATCGCCCTGTGGACGAGTTCCGCGATGTCGGCCTATGTTGCACTGTTGCTTGCGACGCAAGGCTTCGGCATCGATCTCGCGACGATGAAGGACAGGGCCATCGTGTCGTGTTTCCTTCATGGACTCTTGGGTACCGCAATCGTCGTTGCAGGATTGCTTGTGCTGCGGAGTACAAGGCGTCGATGGGGTTATCTAAGTGAGCGTCAACGAGTGCGCCGCTTCGTCGTTGCTGTCTTGCCGATGTGGATAGTGTTGTTCTTTGTAGCGGAACAAGAAGGACATGTAAGCCTCACCGACTACTTTTTCAGCCTGGTTATTCCGGTATACCTTGTCATCTTGGCCAGATGCGTGTCCGGATGGTTCAAATCGGTCTACATCGCTTCAGGCATTAGACGTAGATTCGAGAAGTCAGAAGTGGTATGATGAAAGTAGAAGTGGAAAAGGCGACAGAAGAACGTAACGATCGGCAGGAAAGCGCTATGGCGAAGGCAATTCACGGCCTCTCGCACACAGTGCTGAAGTTGGTGTTCGACACGATGGATAAATTGACGGAGAGTCCGCCGCCGGACGAACACGATATTTATATCTATGCCCCAGGCGCGATGCCTTCAATCGATGTGCCAATACCGATCGACGATGACGTGAGACGGACGTTCATTAAGCGGTGGGGCCAGCCGGTCGACGAGGACAGGGTTCGCGCCTACCTCACAAAGGTGTGGCAGGCCGATGCAGACATGCATGCGCAAGGCGACGGCTCGCGCAAAGTACTTGACGGCGACGAATCGGTTCGAGTTCGCTGAGGTGGCGGGCCTGCGCTTGACGTAGTCACTTGTCCCGCATGTCGCCTACCACGCCGCGAGCGATCATCTTTTGTGCGAAACTGCGCAAGTCAAGCTATTGCTGCGATCTGAGCGATAGCGGCCAATGCTAGAAACGGTATTTGACGTGCGTTTCCACACGTAAGCTGGCCATGGAAACGAGCGTGAAGTTCGCCGTCTGCCAATGCCCGTCGATGGCGTGGTCGTCGGATGGTTCGGCTTCGAGCAGCGTCCGCGCGACTCCGCATTAGCTGACGGCATGTTTAAGAACGATCATGAACCCGTTGGAGGCGTCACAAGCCTCGCGGCCATCCAATGTTCAGCCGGAACTCATAGAGGTTACGTAGCGCCGGTTTGATTCATCTCTTCCGCTGCCATGCTGCGCTCAGCCCGATGGGCGTCGAACCGCCGGTTGAGCTCTGTGATTAGGTGCTCGACCGCTTGCATGTGAGATTCAGCTAGCCGTGCTCGAGGCGGTTCGCTCACGACGGCGCCGCGCGACCGGAGCTAAACGATGTCCGACTGCGCTCGGCACCTGTACGCGTGCGGACAGACGGCCCGGCGAAACGCGGCTGCCTGCTCGCACCAGCAATGAGCGCGATTGAGTGACACTGACCCCGGCACGCCACCACCCTCCACGCTCACACCTGCGCAAACCAGCGGGCCGATCAGCGAGGCGACATGGACCGACGGGAAATGGCCGCTGCTCGTTTTCGAAAGGCGTGATCAAGTGCTACGTCGAAGACAGCATGGTCACCTTCCTGCCGGCGGCGCGGAGTACGGACTCAATCAGACTGCCATCAGGTTCGGCGGTTACCCAGACGTGAAGGAGATCGTGGCGGAGAAGCGTCTGACGGGCTACATCGAAATCAACGGACAGCGCCAGCCTGTGCCGGTGGGCGACATTGGGGGACTAATCAAGCTGTCGGACAGGGTATGCGCGAGTAAGAGATAGCAGGCGCGAGTCGCGCCGCGCCGCTGCTCGTACCGAAGAGAGGTCAACCGACCAGTGGGCGGCCCCGAGGACGCGACAGATGTTGGTGAGTCAACCCCGCTGTATGGGTCTGTGAGGATGGCGAGTCTTAAGGGCCGGGTTCAGTGCCGCGGGTCGGTCTTTGCCGCACCCGGGGGGACGCCGTTGCTCGGGACTTGCATGACGACGATTTGCCACGCCTCTCGCGTTCGAGGCGCTCATGCGCACCCCCTTCAAAATCTGAGCCCAAGAGGCAGCAATGGATTCTCGTCATCCGCTAGACCAACCTTTCGGTGTCCGTGCCGTCGGTCGCACTATTTGCCTGACAGGGGCGTCAGACTGCAATGACCAGCCGGCGGCTGCTGAGGCATTGACGGATTCAATAGTTTGCTCATCTGTTTGTGATCATGGCCGAGCGTGCCCTAGGATTACGGGAGTGGCTAGGGGGCCTAGTCGCCACAAACGTTTCGGGGTGGAGTCATGCTTCTTCGTGCTGTTGTCGTCTTCGCCGCTTCGAGCGCGGTTGCTTTAGGCTCCGCACTGGCTGCATCAGCGGACGCCCCTTACAAGAACTGCTCGGAGGCTCGCGCTAACGGCGACACTGACATTCCGTCCGATTCTCCCAACTATGGTCCGTGGCTCGATAAGGACCGCGACGGTGTGGGATGCGAGTCGTGACAAAGGCTCACTGCATTGCGCTCGCGGCGTCCGTCGCAGTCTGCACGGCAGTTGTGATGACAGCGCCGCCTGCGCACGCCGACCAGTACGACTTTGTTAGCTTCCTCGCAACAACGGTGTCTACTACGACAGCATCCTTGACATCATCGACGTCGGCAAGGCCGTTTGCCGCACCATCAGAAACGGCCAGAGTAGCTTCGCTGTCGACCAAGCAATCGCTGGTCTGACGCTAAACGGTTATACGTCGAACGCGGAACGGGCCGTTATCGTCGTGGGGGCCGCCAACACCATGTGCCCCGACATCTGGCCGGCGGTGCGGGCGCATCAGCAGCAGATCCAAAACAAGGTGCAGACTCGGCTGCCTGCGAGCAACGAACCGCATCCGTGCTCGACGTCCAATCCGCCGGCCGGGTGTGCCGACGGGTCGTACTAGGTCACGCGTGCGCCGGAGGTTTGGGGTGTTTCGCCGGAGCGGGCGACTGCTGACGTCGGTGAGTGCTGTCGTCCTGCTGACGTTCAATGTGCTCGTCGCCGTTGTCGTCGCGCCTCCCGCCGCGGCATGTCCGGCTGGCACCTACGAGGCTGCGAGCGGGGACTGCGTCGAGAGCCCCAATGGGTCGTACGCCGGCGCCTCGGCAATCTGTCAAGACGGCACCGCGTCGCATTCGCAGACGCGGTCCGGTACGTGCTCTCGCCACGGTGGGGTGGCGCAGTGGTGTCCGTGTGGTGCACCCCCGCCGGCGACACCACTGCCAGTGGCTGCACTCCCAGCTCAGGACCCCTCGCAGTTGATCGCGACTGGCGGCGACGATCAATATGTCGCGCTCGCCATCTCGCCGGTCACCGCTCAGATCGGCTGGGGAACAGCAAATACGCAAGGTCGCGCCGACGGAATAGCAAATGCGGAGTGTGTGGCTGCCTCCGGGGCCGGCTGCCAGGTGGCTGCCGAGATGCATAACGGCTGCGTTGCCATCGTTCTGACATCATCTTCGTTTCAGGGCGGCAACGGCGTTACCTCAGCCGAAGCCGTCATGGCCGCCAGCTCGAGACTGCCAGGCGGACGTGTAGCGGCGCTGCAGTGCTCGAAGTAAGAACCCATAACTTCGGGGTTGTCGAACTTTTGTTCGCGGACCTCACCGCGCGACGAGTCTTAATGAGGCACTATTCGTGCCCCGCGACTTAGGACGTCGCGGCTTGGCCTGCGGTGCACCAAAGTGATGCCGGGGATGCCGGCTCGACTTCGTGGAGGCCGTTCGGGTGTGCCCCCGCCTCGGAGGCGTTCGATGCGTTGAGGGTCAAGTCCAGGGACGTGGTGTACGACGTCGTCGTGTGATTCTTCGAGGTAGTTGGGTCAGGCGGTCAGTGCCGCTGGGGTGGCCTCCTGTTCTGTCGGTGTGTCGTTGACGGTGCGTGATTTGCTGAGGACGTCGAGGCCGAGGTAGCGCCGCGATTCTGCCCATTCGTCGTGTTGTTCGGCCAGGACGGCGCCGACGAGGCGGATCAGAGCGTTTCGGTCGGGGAAGATGCCGACGACGTCGGTGCGTCGGCGGATCTCCTTGTTGAGGCGTTCCTGGGGGTTGTTGCTCCAGATCTGGCGCCAGATCTGCTTGGGAAACGCAGTGAACGCCAGCAGGTCCGCCCGGGCTTCTTCCAGGTGGTCGGCGACCTTGGGGAGCTTGTCCGCGAGGGCCTCGATGATCCGATCATATTGCGCAGCAACCGATTCAGCGTCTGGTTGATCGAACACCGAATGCAACAATGTCCGGACCCACGGCCACGACGACTTGGGAGTGACGGCCATCAGGTTGGTCGTGTAATGCGTTCTGCACCGCTGCCAGGCCGCCCCGGGCAGCGTCGCCCCAATGGCCGCTACCAGCCCGGCATGGGCGTCGCTGGTGACCAATTTGACCCCGGACAGGCCGCGGGCGGTCAGCGACCGCCAGAACGTCAACCAGCCCGCTCCGTCCTCGGCGGTACTGACGTCAATACCCAGGATTTCGCGATGGCCCTCGGCGTTGACCCCGACCGCGATCAGGGCGTGCACGTTGACCACCCGCCCGCCCTCGCGGACCTTGAGCACCAGGGCGTCGGCGGCCACGAACGTGTACGGGCCGGCGTCCAAGGGCCGGGTGCGGAAGGCTTCGACGGCGGCGTCGAGTTCCTTAGCCATCACGCTGACCTGGGACTTCGACAGCGACGTGATCCCCAGGGTCTCCACCAGCTTGTCCATCCGCCGCGTCGAGACCCCCAGCAGGTAGCAGGTCGCGACTACCGTGGTCAGAGCCCGTTCGGCGCGTTTGCGGCGTTCCAGCAGCCAGTCCGGGAAGTAGGAGCCGTGGCGCAGCTTCGGGATCGCGAGATCCAATGAGCCTGCGCGGGTGTCGAATTGGCGGTGCCGGTAGCCGTTGCGGGAGTTGGTGCGCTCGGTGCTGCGTTCGCCGTATCCGGCGCCGCACAGGGCGTCGGCCTCAGCGCCCATCAGGGTGTGGATGAATGTGGCGAGCAGCTCGCGCAGCACGTCGGGATGGGCGGTGGTGAGTCGTTCGGCCAGCACGGTGGGCAGGTCGATATTGTGGGCAGTGGTCATCGCGTCGGTTCCTTTGCTCGAGAAACTTTGGTCGGTCTCTCGAAGAATCACGCGATGACCTTCAATCATTCGGCTACGACACGCCGGTACCGCTGATCAGGTCCGACTCGTACACCACCTTGGTGGACGCAACCGCGTTGAGACCGCCGTCGTTGCGCGTGGCAAATGTTGACTTGCGTGGCAGGCAGTGTGTCGAGCAGACGCCACCTTTCTAGATTGGCTGCCGCCAAACGGCGGGCCGTGTCAAGGTTGACCTCAAGAACGACTCTCTCACATCCGCAACAGTGACCAATGCGTTAGGAGGGACAATGAGGTTTCCTAAGCTCGCGGGTCGCTACGTGGGACGGCCGGCGGGGCAATCGAGTGCGACCAGCGAGATCAACCTTCGACTTGAAACTGATGGTCGTTTCGATTGGGTCCGCTATGACGATTTGGTAGCGGCAGCTGCCGGCGGGCGCTGGTGGGTCGAACAACAACCCGACGATCGGCCCAACGGTGGACGATACGAAGTTCTTCTCGAAGTGACAGCGGGGTTTGCTGCCGACCTGCAGATAGTTGGACCGACACGCTTCGACGTCATAGGGGCGGAGGATCGCATCGTCTTGCGTCGCCAAGCTAACTCGGAGCCGCTGGAGCTCCGCTGTAAAGGGGCTGAAGGCGACGTGAAGTAACTTCAGAGTCTCGCGTTGCTGTGAATACAACTGCCAAAGCTGTGTTCATATTGGCGAGGGCCGTCGTGCAAGCAGGATGGGCAGTGCTGCTACTCGGTAAAGACCTGCTTGGGTGAACGCACTGACGATCTCTATGAGGTCGTCCGAGGCATCTGGACAATTCATTTCTGGGAAGCTGACACTCACCTCCAACTCATTGGGACCTTGTTCAGTTTTGAGACAGACCTATGTACGCGAGATCAGTCAGGGATTCGCAAATCGTAATAACGTGCGGCGCCAGCGAAATCTCCGTGCAAACCGGGTAATCTATCAAGGCTGTTCGAAAGGTCATCGAGCGTTTCACGATTGTACGGGCGACCGTAACGAGAGTCATTCGCTAGCGAGTGGATCGCTGTGTCGATGTCAGTTTGAGCGTCCACGATGGCCGTACGCAATTCGTCAACCTCTGGTGAGCAACTAAGCGCGACAACGTAATCTGCGCTGACGGCCGCATCTACGGCTTCATAATACTTGCCGGACCACTCATTAATCGCCGAGATGTCCGGATCATTCTCTTGTATGTAGTTTCTGAGCGTGTTCTCAATACCTTGCAACTTGGGCTGAGAGGAAAGATAGGTCGCATAGTCGGCTTCACGCCGGGCAAGAAGATCGCTTTCTCCTTGAAATTCTTGGCCGGAGAGCGCAAGCGCATAGGATATACCGCCTCCAATAAGCGACCCCAGTAGAGCTGCTCCTGCGCTAAGTAGAGCGAGCTTCCAGTCGCTGCTTCGGCCGCCAGATGACCTCGAAGCAGTGCCTTCACCTAGCGTCGGGTTGCTATCCGCAGGTGGCACCTCTGTGCCTGACTCTTCCCCCATGCCTCGAGTCTGGCACAGGAGTGACGCAACTGCGTTCCATACCGTTTACGTTGACCCCAATCCTTCCGCCGAGTCGCGCTCTGTTGGTTCGCGAGTCGGCATCAAACGCTGGGAGAAGCGATTCGTTCGAAATGGGACGTGGCAACCTGATGTTCGCTATCGTGGCCCTCGTCGAGGCAAAGCCTGGTCGGCGGGGGGAGTTCGTGGTGATTCGACTAACTGGCGCACGGTGGGTAGCTAAGCCGTGCCAATTGCTACAAAGTCTTTACAGTTTTCGCATTGTTGCGATCGGTTTCATCGCTGCTCTTTGTACGTGTCTGACCTATTTTGATGGAGTTGGGTGGGAGGCAGAGGCGTATCCTTCTTGCAACTACTCCACTCGTGTAGAGCGCGCAAGCGCAGGAGCATCGGCACGTGCGTTGGGAGTAGGGGTGTGCACTACTGCCGTCACAACTTGTGCTGACTTGCGCTTGCTTCGGGGTAACCAAGTCATCGCTAGAAACTCTCAATGTATTCGCGGCTCCCGGATCGACATCTTGACGGCTTTCGCGCGTGTGAACTGGAACGACAAACTTGGCGCAAACATCTCCGTGTGGAGACGGGATCAAGCGTAGCGCCGGTCGCGAACCATGGGCTTTAGCCAGAGGCCTCGAGACCTGTAGTTCCGCTCACGCTACACATGCCTGAGCTGTGCACTAAGAGCGTCGAATCGTCTGCGGCAGTTCGGACAGCCGGATAGCATCGGCTGATACGCGACGGGGAGGGACTGGTTAATGAGCTTCTGGCGGCGAGTGACCGAGCGGGATCGGAATCGCAACGAAGATTTGGTTGAGAGAATCAATAACGTCGAGATGGTGCATGATGGTATCGATCAAGCATTCGACGGCTTGGGAAACATGCTGAATGGCACAAGAAACAACAGTCGGAGGTTTCGGTGGAGGGACCGCTGGCGCTGACCGACGCTACGGCCGGGGTTCGGCCGATGGTGTGGCCGATGACTAGACGCGTGCGTATGTAGCCGTAGGCGCTCAAGCCGGGTTGGACTGATGATCTGCCGGCAGCACTTAGCAGAGCGGTACCGGCTCCATGTGCTACCTTCCGGATGATTGTGCCTCGTTGCGTGGCCTGCGATGGAGTGCGTACGGAGACCGTTTTCTCGTCGTGTTCAGATTCGGTTAAGCTCACGCCGTAGTCGCTTTGGTCCAGCCACGGCCAAGCTGGATCCTTTTGAGGCGGATACGGGTGACAGACGCGCGTCCTAACGAGCTTGACCGGCTCGAATCGGCATCAGATGCCATCGAGTCGTTGCAAGAACTGTTCGCTTCAACGGAACCGCTCGACGATGTTCTCGCCCGCGTCGCGCAGTCCGCTGTGAGTGCCATTCCCGATGCCGACGCGGTGTCTGTGAGCGTCTTGACTGGGACAGGACGACGCACGGCCGCGTACACAGACCAATGGGTCCTCGCTCTCGACGACGAGCAGTACTCAACTCGGCGTGGGCCGTGCTTGGAGGCGGCGGAGACGCGCCGTCCGGTGCGGGTGGTCGTGTCCGTCGAAGGCCAGCGATGGCCGGAGTTTGTTGCAGCTGCTCGGCGCAGCCATATCCGTGCCACGTTGTCGGTGCCGCTGCTTGCGGAACGTGTGGACCAGGATCCGGAGCTGATCGGTTCTCTCAACATCTATAGCCGGCATGCATCGGCCTTCGACCCGTTCGACGAAACGTTGATGCGTCTGTATACCGCGATAGCCGGCGCCGCAATCACGAACGCGCGTCAATGGCAGCGCTCCCGCGAAACCATCCAGCAATTGACTGCGGCGCTGACGTCAAGGTCGGACATAGACCAAGCCAAAGGTGCACTTCGCGCAATCCACGGCGGTACCGCTGAGGAAGCGTTCCAGCGGCTCGTCAAGTCCTCCCAGGACCGCAATGTCAAGCTCAAAGTGGTTGCTCGAGAGTTCTTGGCGTCGCTCGACAAGTGACTCGCAGGAGGGCAGCGAGAACTGTGAGTGAAGGCGCAGAGACAGCGCTGCGCTGGTATGAGCCGTTCGTGCGGGCGCCGAGTACGATCGCAAATCACCAACAACAACGGAGGACTGAGATGTCGGTAAGCAGCGATCTGGCGAAGGCTCTCGACAAGGCGTACGAGGACAAGCCCTTGAAAGAAGTGCTCGACGCTTCGCCATCGGCCCTCGCTGGCGTGACCGACGATGATGCCGCAGCGCTGAAGGCTGCGCTGAACATCAAGACGGTGCGCGATCTCGGATCCAACAAGTTCTTCTCACTCGCTGCTGCGTTAGTGGCGATCGAGAAGGCGCAGTAAGCGCATTCCGCACACATTAGTGGCTGACGTGCGAAGCTTCGGCAGCGATCGGCGCGACGCTGCTCGAGCGCAACGCCGAGTCGTTGTGGGCGGCCCAAATAACTTCGAGTGCCCGTTCCGATGCCCCGGACACGACACGGGGCATCGGAACTCTTGGCCAGCCCCCCGTCGGGGTTAGGAGCCGACCAGGTGATTCTGGCATGGCGAACCGCATCGCGGGAGGACGCAGCCGACACGTGTCATCCATTTGACGACACAACTCGCAGATCTTCGCATCTCAGTACCTTCAGCCGCACGGCTCCAACTATGAACACGGCAATAGTTGGCCCGGCTTCATCAAGAACGCCGACGACAGCGGTTTAGCGAACGTTTTGCGACGATGCCCGACGTGTCGGGGTCTTGTGTGACGGTGCATCGGTGCTCGCTGCGCGAAAGATGATCGAGGCGACGGCTTGGCCCGCGATCGGGTGCCGCGGAATGGAACACGACGTCCACAGGACCGGCTTCGTCGCCTTCGCCGTCCGTCTCGCGTCCAGCTACCTTGAAAAGAGGTCGGGCTGCGCGTCGCCCTGTACCCGGGCGCACCATGGTGTGACCGCTTGGTTCTGCCAAAGCGGCACGGGGGTTGTGTTGTTGTGTCACGCTCGATGAAGCGAAGGCAGGGGGACACATGCGCTTTTTTGCTCAGGACTATCCGGCCGTGGGGTCCTACGAGACGACGAAGCAACATCGCCGGACCCGTCAGACGGCAGCTTATACAGAAGTCGAAAGTATTAGCAGCGACGGTACCTACCATGTCGTTCATCTTCGTCCACTATCCGGGGACGTCGTTGTTGTGTGCGCTTGTTTCGACCAATGGTTCACGCCCTTACAGCAGGCGATGGCGAGGTCCGATGCGACGAAGGATGCATGGATGTCGTCCATGCAGAGTGCGTGGCCGACCACGAAGCGACTCTTTGAAGATGGTTGGGCGAGCCGTTACTCAGGCACGGCGCTGTGCACGATGCAAGATCCAGACGATATCTCCGATAAGTGGTTCGTCCTGACAGTCGTAGCGAATCTAAATCTCGCTGTGAGCGAAGACGAGACGCGGCTCATCGACGCCTTCCATCGCGTCGAGGCCGCCGCCGCAGCACTGCACCATGAAGTATCGAGTCGGCGCATGGACTTCGCCGCGCTGGCGTCAAGGGAGATGCGAAATGAATTGTTCGCCGCAACCAAGAAGCTGGCTGGTTTCGCGACGGCCAATTTTGGACCGATCGCAGGATTTTTCAAAGGTGGTTAGGCCGGCGTTACAGCTACCTCAACGTGAAAGGTTGCAGATAAGCTTCACAATTGAGTAACCATTGTCGTCATACCGCTGCAATTGGTCGAACTCCTCGACCTGATTCCAGATGGCTTGCCGCTGATACCAGGGGAATTGTCGCATCGTCGCATCGATGCTGAGACCTTGATGTTGAAGGTCGTTGACGCGGCACGCGGCACGCCGCAACTGCAAAAACTGCGAGCTATCTTCGTTAGCCGATGACGCCGCCGGTCCAAGTGTCAACCGGCTGCGCTCGACGACTTCGTCTGCTGGGACATGCAGGTTCTTACTTTGCTGGCGGATGATGTTGAGCAGTTCGTCGAGTGGATTCGCCGCTGCGACGCCTGGAGCAATTAGACCGCAACAACTGATGGCGATTGTCCCCGCCACGGCGGCCGAGGTCCTTCTAGTTGCGTTTCGACTCCACATGACTTCCCCCAGAGTTGTTTCGGACTGTTGGTGCACGCTACCTCCGCCGACAATACTCCGGACGGTTTTGGTAAACCTCCTTTGAAAGGACCCGATGATGGCCTTCATCACGACGATGAAAGTCGTGCGGGCGTACCAGAAGCTTCCTCGATGACGATTTCACGAATAGTCCAACAACCTTAGTCGGACGTCATATGCTGAGATGACACGCAAATCAGGGGGGAACGTATGAATCGACTGTCCAATCGGGGTTGTGCCGTGATCGCTACTGGCGCGCTCACCGCCGTCATGGCGAGTGCGGCGGTGATTTCGCCACCCCTTGCCGCTGCAAGCGCCTGCACGTACAGCTCGTCGGTGTTTCGGCCGAGTTCCATCCAGGCGCAGGGCATCGTGAATGCGCGCGGGTGTCCCAATAGCGGGTACAACTTGTGCGTCGCCGGGCGACTGTTCAGGTCCGCATCCCAGGTTGTGGCATCGCTCAACTCATGCCAAGTAAGCCGTTCGAGCATGCAATTTGCGACAGCCGTCGGCAGAGTAGCGCCAGGTGATCGGCCGGCGATGCAGGTCGACAGATTCTACCTGGTACGGGTACCCAACGTGTAACGAGATACTGCGGAGCTAGGAGACTGTCACGGCGGTTGCTAATAGAGAGATACGCTTGATTAAACGTCGGCGATTTTCTCACGGGAGTAACTGTGGTAACGATCCTAGAGTCACGGCTCAAGTCAAAGACACGTTCGGCGGAAAGTCGCCGAGTCGACTAAATGTAGCGGGCGCTTGCCACGTGTGCGGACAGACCGTTAGGAACTGCTGCGTGAGCGTCCCGCGAAACGTGCCGTCGTTGTACGGCTGGATACTGAAAGTCGAACGAACGTCGCTGTAATTCGACGACATGGTGTCATCGCACGGCAGGTACTGAGAGCTAACACCTGTCCAGACGGTGGTACTAAAGTCGTACGTGTAGTTATCTGGGTTCATCCTTCCGCGATTACCGGAATCGGTGAGCGGTACGCCCGTCGCCCCGCATCTGCCGGGTATGCAGCTCATCCGTACCGCGTATTGCCCTGCTTGAGGATTCTGCGGCTGCGGTTGCCCATTGACAGTCACTAGGGGGCCATTCAGCTCCACTTCGAACAGCCCGTCCAGCGCGATGATCTGCGGTTCGGCGGCCGCGGGTTTTACTTGAAGCAGCGCCGATGACGCCACAATGGCACAAGCCGCAACGAAAGCTGTACGCAGCAACATGGGGACCACCTCACGTCTCTCTTCAGCGAAGATAGCGCCGATGGCGACTTGTCGAACGAAAACCTCCGAAAAGGATCGGTGTGAGGCAATCTTTAGCGGCTTCCCCTAAAGAGACGCCTCGTCATTGGCCGGCCAAGCCTCCTAGCTGCTGATGCGCGCCGTGAAGTAAGCGATGCAGCGTGCAAGGGTGTAGCGCGCCGAATTCTCGCAGTGAAGCTAACCGCGTGAGTGTAAGAAGGCGATGGAGCGAGGCAAGACAATGAGTCGTAGCGTCTCGATCGTGCAAGGCAAACGGGGGACTGCAAGGTCATCAGACGAGACGTTCTCGCTGGCGCGCCTCATCGATTGAATCGAACAATATTTGCTTTGCATGCCAAGACATGCCAACCGTCCGTGCGGCGATGCTGCGCACCTGTTCGTCCCGAAGGGCTGCGAGCACTTCCAGTTCCCGATTGATCTTTGTGAAATAGACATCGTCGGTGAAGTACGCGGCGTCAATTCTGAAAAATTTCGCCAGCGTCTCGATCGTGTCCTTGGACGGGTTGGTTCGCGTCCCCGAGCGTAGCTGAGACATGTATGGCGCGGATATGTGAACGCCCTGATCGCGAAGCGCACCCACAACCTCGGCGCTCGTGTGAGGCCAGCGGCCCGGTGGATGAACCAAGTCGAACAACCTATTCAAACGGGCCGAAAAGGTGTGCGTCACGTCCGCATCCCATCCCTTTGGGTCATGTTCCTGACGCGGTGCGTCAGTTGTGGCGCATCAAGCCTCTCACACTCGAGGTTAGTCAGCCTGCGAGAAGGGTTCGGATTGACTCGAACAGCAATGACGTGCAGCGCTCGCCTAGGGAGGACTGAAGGTCGGAGGGAGCGCGCTTCGGCGACTGCTGCGAGGGGTTCTCGCCCGCTGTCGCAGCAGTTCGTTGAAACGAATGGAGAACCGCGGCGCTTTCGTTCGTATGACATGCGGCAGATGTGGGTACCAGCGTGTCGTGAGCGCAGATGACACTTCGAACCTCGGGGAGCAGCCGATGCTGCCGACTGAGCAGACGCATCCCGACCACCGCGAACATGCCAAGTTGTCTAAACACATAAGCGAGGAAGATTTAGACCAGCGCGTCCAACACGAACGCAAACTCGTAGTTGTTGACCGGCTTGATTCTAGTTCGGATGGTGAGGGCGGCGGTGAGTAGGGGTCAGATCGTAGTCGCGGTCGTACTTGTCGTCGTGGTCGTCGCATTGCTTGCCCGTCGCCCGATCGAGCCGACTTCGACGGGCGCTGGCGACGACAAGCCTCCAGGCTACGAGAACCCGGCACCACAAGATGTCGCCGTCAGTCCGAATCCCTGAGAACGTTGCGACTTCCCACGACCATGTCGCATAGAAATGATCTGACTCTCGGCGAAGCGGCATTCGGCGCCAAAAGGTGCTACTTTCTCATCATGGCGGTTGAGGTGATGACGGCTTTGAAGTATCGTCCCTAATCTTTTTTCACCCATGCCTGCCGACTTAGTGCGCCTCTCGTTTGAGTCGCTGTGCTAGTCGTGAGCAGGAACGACCGCGAACATTGACACCGTCATAAGTCCCGCGCCAGACGGCTACCACGTACTGCAGTGCGATTAAGCGAGCACTTCGCCGTGCACCATCCATCGAAAGCTCGGACACCACCACGGCTGACGAAGTGCCGGCGGCGCTGCTGGGCACCGATCCTCAACGGGCACACAATGGCCGCCGGGATTGTGAGGGGGAGCGAGCCGCAACTGCGGACTGCGAGCTGCAGGCGCGCCGCTTGTCGCCGACGGGTGCTCGCACGTGCGACGTGGCGCTCACATGCGCATGTTGGCGCGCCATTGTTCTTGCCAGTCAGTCTGGCATTTGGCCCAGCGAGTTCGGCGTCGGCGTTAGGCGCGTTGCACTGAACATCGACCGCGAGACACGCTGAACTGCGCCGCCGTCTACAGAAGCTCTGGCGTGACGTCTTTGCTGCCAGCAACGTTGCCGACGGGCGTTCCGGTTAGCTGTGATGTAGTCCTACCTTGACCTGATTGCATCGAATGGTGTTCGCTATTGGCACCCCATTTCGGCGAGCGATAGAGGAATTCGATGTTCAAGGCAGTTTGCCGTTACGGAGGAATCGGACTCACCACGCTCGGTGCGGGGGCATTGCTCATCGCCGGATACGGCTCATTGCCCGCGGAATCGCTCCCGGCACCCGTGCAGCGCGACGTGCAGCCGACGGCCAACTTCTCGTTCGCCCGCCTCTTTCCGTTCGCGGTGGCTCCCACGCCGTCGACGAGCAGCGTGGGCGTCGGCTCGGTGGCGACCGTCGTCGACGACGTCTCGGCGACGGTGCGCGGAACCTTGCGGTCGCTCAATCAATTCGGTCCCGCGAGTCTGGCTCTGGACTCGGTGCGTTACGGCGATGCGCACTTGCCGCCGGCCGGCAGCACCGCCGGCACGGCCAACATCACCAGCATGGATCAGTGGGTCGCCGGCATCACCGGTCTCGCCAGCAGCCGGGGTGCGCTGGGCTTCACCGAGAATGGCGTGTCCTACGACCCCTACGTCGCCACCCATGCCGGTGTCCTGCAGACCGCCAATCAATTCGGTCCGGCGGTATTCAATCTGAACGTTCTCAAGGCGATCGGATTCACTCAGGCTCCGACCGGCCAGACGGGCGTCAACGGCCAGCCCGACAACTTCAGTTCCGTCGACATCGGACGCTGGTCCGCCGGAATTCCCGGGGTGATCATGAATTCGGGAACGACCGGATTCGTCACCTACCAGGACTTCGCCAACGGGCCGTTCTTCGACTACCGGGTGGCCGGCCTGCAGACCAGCACGCAGATCGGTTCGCAGACCTTCGACGTCGGCCTGCTGCCCTTCATCAGCACGGGTCTGCTGCTGCCGCCGACGCTGTCCTTCGGGCTGGCGCCGGACATGACGGCGGTGAACACGCCGTTCCTGCCGAGCACCCCACCCACGCCGGGCATCGTCCAGCCGTTCGGCGGCCTGGTCGTCCCGCCCGCCGTGACGGCTCCGCTGCCCGCGCCCGCCCCCGTTGCTCCCGTCGCTCCTGCCCCGGCTCCCGTCGCTCCTGCCGCGCCGGCCGTCCTCGTCGCGGCGGCGACCGAGCCGGAGGTCGCCGAGCCCGCCGCTCGGGTCGCGACCGTGGTCGAGGCGCCGGCCGAGGCGCCTGCCGCCTCGGCGAGCACCACCCGGGCGACCACCGAGAAGCCCAAGCCGGTCATTCCCGGCGTCAACGGAGCGCCGCTGGCCAAGCCGTCGACGTCCGCGTCGTCGAGCACGGGCGCCAGCAAGCCGTTCGACCCGTTCAAGGGGGTCAACGACATGATCTCCAACGGGATCGGCGCCCTCACCGGGGCGCGCTCCACGGCTCCGAGCGGATCCGCGTCGGCCGGCGGCCAGGACGCGGGTGGCTCGGGCACGAACTCGGCCGGTGGCGCCGGATCGAGCAGCACCGGTTCGTCGGGCGGGGCCGGCTCCAGCGGCGACTGACCCTGCGTGAAGCGGACAATCGCATTCTTAGCCCGCTGGGAGGTTTGAGATCGCTGCGACGCGGTACAGGGCGACGGTGTATGCCTCATCGCCGGCTTTGACCGGCGTTGGTGTGGAAGCGTTGTTCCAAGCGCACGACTCAAGTGTCAAGCTCCAACGCGCTATCGAACGGGCACGTCGGTTGCGTCAACAGGCTGAGTCGTTAAGACTGCAGCTCGCTTATATACGTGATTTCTACGCTTAATCACTGCGCCGCAGCGAGACGCAATACCTCTCAGGAACGTCGTCGACGACGAACGGTCAGAAACTCGAGGGCGTCGCTTCTTCTGACACACCATGGCTCACTTGAGCGAAGCGGCGAACGCATGTGCCTGCTCGCTTCTGAACAATCGGGGTTGCCACATGCATTCGCCTGCGATCGCGACATGGAGCGCAACCAACTCGTCCGACCGCGCAGGCAACGTGCCCGCCCAGAGCACAACTGAAACGTTCGACTTGGAAGTCAATGGAAGCAATGGGTCATCGGTGAGCGGTCAAAGTTCCGTGACATGCGGCCGGAGAAGGCGGCTGGTGTCTGTCAGCTGCGAGAGCGCGCACCAGCTTTGGCAGAACGAATGGAGTTTGACCTGTTTCTGCGAACGCCGTCGGAGTACCTCGGAAGCGGCGACTGTACCGATGTCTTGAAGATCATCGTGAGCAGGGCTTTCGCCATGATCTCACAGCTTGCGTTCACGAACCGTTCACATCCGAAGTCCGCCAGCTCATGATGCGCATCCGTATCGTCGGTTGATGCGCAAAAACTTCCGAGCAGACTTGGAAGCGCTGACCGCACAAGTGGCGGCAGCTTGCAATCTTGCGGGCGACGCAATGCAGGAGGCGACGACCGCGCTGCTTACGGCCGACCTCCTACGCGCCGAAGATGTCATAGGGCGGGTTGACGATTTCAAAGCTGTGATCGCCGAGGCAGAAGAGAAGGCCTTCCTCCTCATGGCGTTGCAGGCACCAGTAGCGAGTGACCTACGTGCAGTGATTGCGACCATGCAGAACTGCGCCGATGTTGATCGAATGGCGGCATTGGCAATCCATGTCGCGAAGATCGCAAGACGTCGTCACCCCACCCACGCCGTCCCCATCGAAGTGGAGCCTGTTTTCGCCGAGATGGGACGATTGGCGACGAGCGTAAGCACGGCAGCGGGTGATGTCCTGCTTTCGGTCGACCCACGTCGTGCGACTCACTTACGGCAGCAGGATGACGCGCTCGACGATATGCGCTCCCACTTGTTTGAGGTGGTGCTGGCAGCGGAGTGGGGCCATGGTGTTGCCGCAGCGGTCGACGTCACATTGCTCGGACGCTACTACGAGCGATTCGCTGACCATGCGGTCGCCATCGGTCGCCGTGTCATTTATCAAGTTCATGGCTCACGCTCATCGGCGTGACATACCTCGGATACGATGCGCGAGAGATCGGTCTGCGACGTCTTCAAGCTGAAGCCGCTGACATAGCGACACGACAACTGTCGAACGACGTTTCCGTCGAACATTTCTGAGCTTAGCTAGCTTGTAGTTGCCGACGAGATACCCTGTGAATTGCTACTCCTCGCTCAGGTTCGCGTCAATCAATCTGATGTGCAGAGACGAGAAAAAGAATCTCTGGCGCATGAAAACCGAAGGTGGTATTTTCGCCTCACGCTCGACCGAGTGATCACACCGTGGTCGCAAGCGATGTCGCGTGGAAAGCGGTGGGGGATGTCGAACGCAACATTGAGTGCAGCTGCCATCGAACGGGTCGAAGCAAGTGTTGACAGCATGCAACGAGCCGCCGGCGCGACGGACGACGAAGTAAGAGCTGCCGCAGCCAACTACGTCGCCAATGGGCAGAAGCCACGCGTCAAAGGACCTGCTCGGTCCCTCATTATGTCAACGCGTCCCGTAGCGTCTGCCTGGGACTGGTTCGCACAGACAGTCCAAAACGGATACGACGCTGGTCGTGCAGCGTGGCATCACGTCTTCGGCTCCGAACCGGAAACCGAACCAGAGACACTGCCGTCGGAGGCCTTGCCGAAAATCGCTGCCAACACGCAGACATCGCTCGAAGGACTACTTCGTCTGCGGAGCGCGATTCTTCAGCGCAGCACGCGCGGCTAAGCCGAACGATGGAGGCGGCATTGATCGTCGTCTTCACGTGCTGGACTGTTCTCACGGTCTTGAATCAGGTCGACAATCAACGAATTAACGACGCAATTCATCGTCATGATCCGCTCAACCTGATCCCCAAGTGGACGTTCTTTGCGCCTCGGCCAGGCCGAAGCGATTACCATCTACTGTACCGAGAAGTGACGCCCAAGATCGGCGTCAGCGGTTGGACTGAAGTACCCATCGTCAGCCGCCGTCAGCTGAGCCATGGCCTGTGGAATCCTGGGCGACGTAGGGCAAAGGTCGTCATTGACAGCGTCAATTCGCTAGCACATCAACTGGAGCGACTTCAGGCTAGCCGTCCCGATACGCCAGAGTACGAGCTGAGTGAACATCTCCTCATCTCCATTCCTTACCTTGTGCTGCTCAATATCGTCTTGAACGCATCCGAGCAAGCACCAGAAGCAGACGCATTTCGTCAATTCGTCATAGCGGAAAGGTTAGGCGGACGCGACGACGACGCCATCACGGTGGCGCTGTGCTCACCGCTTTTCTCATGCGATCCGGACAACACCGTCCATGTCTGACGTCGCTGGCGTTTACCATTCGACTGCGGTTGTCTTCGGTCTCGGTCAACTTGTTGCGTCTGCGGAAGTACTCTTCCTGCACGCCAGCGGTCGAGTTGAGCGATATCTTCCTTGGCGGATTGTGCGCTTACGAGTGCGAAGCGGCTCTCTCGGAGAAGCAAGTTCTCGCACTCTCGTTCTCGACGCGCTATATAGACCAAAAATGATCATTACGGTGGCAGCTGCGCGAGTAGTTGCTTCGGGGGGCATGATGCTGGTGTCTCCCTTCACTAGCTACTTCACAGCGAGCATTGCGGTTCTTACAGTGGCGATGCTGTACCAGTCGTACAGATCATCCATGGGCACCGAAGGTTCCGATCAGATGTTCGCGATCATCGCAATCGCGCTACTGCTCGGCGGCAACGCCTTTGCGTCGCCTCTTGCCGCTAAAGTGTGTCTTGCATTCATCGTCCTGCAGGCCGTGCTGTCCTACACCACGTCGGGTATAGCAAAACTCATCTCGCCAATCTGGCGGTCGGGATCTGCTCTGCCGGCTGTCCTATCCACGCACAGTCACGGCCTGCCCGCGTTCGGCCGGCTCCTAAGCAAGCATCGAAATGTTGCTTTGTTGGCTAACTGGTTCGTGATCGTCTTCGAAGCGAGCTTCGCCCTGGCCATAGTGTCTCCGAATTTGGCTCTGCTGTATATCTCCGCCGGTGTCGTGTTGCACGTCTCAATCGCGTATACGATGGGCCTCAATTTGTTCCTTTTCGCTTTTACGGCAACGTACCCCGCAGTGTTTTGGGCAGCCGAGAGCCTGCGTCTCCGAGAAATGTTGCTTTCCTAAAGAGTCCTTGCAGAAGATGTTCTGCGCTCAGGCAGTAGGGCTTCATCGAATCTAACAAGCTGCGCTACTTGTATGTAGACAGCCGCATGCGTAGCATCGCCGCAACTATGGAGAACGCCAAAACAACGAATCGGTCACTTAGCATCAGGGCGTTGGCGGATTCTGACGTGCCGCAAATTATCGCGGCATGTGCGGATTGGTCAGAACTGGCGCCGTACGGGCCGCCGTTTTGGCGACCCCGGAGCGCGGCGGAGCTTCGTCGAAAAGTAGCAGCAACTGCCGGTCCGCAGCCCGCTACTGAGTACACCTTCGTCCTCGAGTGCAGCGAACGCGTTGTCGGGGAGTGCTCGCTGCACGGCATCGACTGGAGAAATGGCTTCGCACAGGTCGGCGTCTGCATCTGGCGCCCGGCCGATCGTCAACGAGGGTACGGCCGCGCCGCGGTCGAGCATGCCGTCAACTGGGGCTTGAATTTCCTCGGTTTGGTCCGTCTTGAAGCGTGGGTTGTCGCGGGTAACGATCAATCGCTTGCGCTCTTCAACAAGATGGGATTCATTGAAGAGGGCCTACTGCGTAAGCGTTACTTGTGCGGCGGGAGACGTCTCGACATGCACGTTCTCGCGCTTACGGCCGCGCGCAGTTGAGCCGTCGCTATAGGCGCCTAGCTCGTATTTTGTTAAACTAGCCATAAGCAGTGGCTATCAACAACACAACATCATTGGCGTTTCGGCTTCGCAAAACAAAGGCGGCGTTGCTTGCGGTAGGTCTGATACTAGCTGGAATCCTCCTCATCATGGCGAACGGCTGGCTCTCCGGTCTCGGTCTCGGCGCGTGGTCCTGGTTGCACGTTGTTCCGCTCGGCGAACTTGGCGGTACCCTATTTGGCGCCGGCTTTCTTGGGACGCTCTTCGAGTACAGCTTTCGCAAAGATCAAGAAGCGGCGACCGTTGAGCAGTTCCGCGCCATCATTCGTGAACAGGCCCCAGCCATGCGCGATGCTGTGATCGAAGGCTTCGCCATTCATCCTGAAGATCTCAAGCGAGTTGCCAACCCGCAGCTCCTTGATGACATCGCATCGAACGTCATGGCCTTGCGCCTCGGCGACGAGCAATTCGCGAGTGAGATTTACCGGGACGTCCGCGATCAAGCAATCCACGCCGCGGAGCGGTGGCATGACGTTGAAGTTCGAGTCCGTCTGTCCGACGCGCCGACACGAAACAGCGCGGCGACACCGCTCTTCGATGTGGTCGTCGAGTGGGAGTACACCACGATCCCGTCCGGTCCGATCCGTCGCTTCGCCTGCGTGTCGGATCGAGACGAGTACAACGACTTAAGACAGGATGTTCCGGCGACGTCAACCTGGCTCATGTTGCCCCGACCCGGGATGGATGCAAGCAGTCGTGAATTCTACGAGTTGCTCGAACTGTCCGTCGATGGCGAGTCGCAGGCCGTCAAGCGCACGGCTCGCAAGACTGGACAAACGTATACGGTGCACCTCGGCTCGGCTGCGCTAACGGGACGCCCTGTGCGCATCCGGCAGGTGTTTCGTACCGTGACGCCGACGTGGGGCCATCGACTCTTCTTTGAGCTGCCGCAGCCAGGCCGTAACGTGTCGTTGACGCTCGACTACACCAACACCGACATCGCCTCTATGCGCGTGAGCGATACCGTGGGCGCCTTGACGCCGCCTCAGGTGACGCAACTGCCGGCCAACGTGCCCGGACGCGTCATCTCGGTCGAGTCGCCCGGTTGGTTGCTTTCGAAGACCGGCTTTGCCTTCACTTGGACGCTGAAGACAGAACTGCCCCGCGACGAACGTCGCGAGGCAGCCTGACCTAACCCATCCAAACCTACTCGCCGCCGCTCATGCAATTCCTCTCATGGTCGCCGCAATAAGACCTGGGACGCTACATATAAGTCTGTAGACCGTCAAGTAGCGGACCGGCAACGTCTTGTTGCGTTATGGAAGGCCAGCTACAGAAGATCGTCGGCCGCAGTCTGCGCCGCTATCGACTGGAGCGTGGGTTCAGCCAGGAGGCCTTCGCCGATCACATGGGCGTGCATCGCACATACATGGGCGCCGTCGAACGCGGCGAGCGCAATCTGACACTAAGGACTCTCGAGCGCATCGCTGATTACCTCGACGTGGATGCGTTGGAGCTGATGTCGCCCGCGGATTGATTTTTCACTCGGGTTGCCGAAACAGCCATCCCGTGCAGTCGCTGGCGTTCGTCTGGTCCCAAGTACGGCGTCGGTATGGTCGATATGTGAACGAAGTTCAGAGGCCGTTCTTAGTGTCGGCGAAGCGGCGTGCCAGTCGATTCATCGTCCCCGCCTACCGAGGATGGAATCGACTTCGAAATGGAAGCCGTACTGTCGGTGCGGTGATCATTGTCATGACGTCGGACGGATATGTCTTACTTGTGCGCAACTCCTATCAATCAGGATGGGGTCTTCCCGGTGGGTTTCTGCATCGGCGCGAAGACGTGAAACGCTGCGCAGAACGAGAACTATTCGAAGAAACTGGCCTGTTGCTAAGCCTAGATGCGAAGAATAGCGTCGCCCATTTAGAGAGATCGGCGAAGAACGTCACCTTTGTGTTCGTTTACGAGTCGGATCGCCCAAGCGATAGCTTAAAGCTGCGGCGTCCGACCAAGCTCCTGGGGCGCATTGAGATACTCGGTCACGATTGGTTCCATCTTTCCAACCTCCCTCAGTTGAAGAAGGGAACAAAGGATCTCTTTAGCGCTGCTGGTTTTCACCAGTATCCGGCTATTCAGGATCTCCGCTAGCCATAGCTATCACGCCATGATAGTAGCGCGTAGCAGCGATGTGCCAGCATGAGAAGAGCGACACGACAAAGGCTGCAAGCCACCAGGTGACGGTGACCGTTGTCGATAAGGCTAAGCCGATGGGAACGGCGCTACTAGCAGACACTACGGCGCAACCTCCCACTATTGCACGGAGGTTTCTCAGCAGACGAGACACAAATTGGTGCTCGTTCTGTTGAAGGAGTATCAACGTATATACGGACGGCGCAATCATGATGATCGTGACGATCGATCCCGATGACCGAGCTGCCAGGTCGATCAAACCGTATTCACTGTCTTGTCCCGATGATCTGGCCGTGGCGAGACCTATGAAGTGGCTGGCGATGCCCGTGAGCAGCAAGCCCATAGTCAGAAGCGCCGCATAGAAAGCCTGCTTGAGAAACGACTGGCTGCTCGGGAGAACACGGACACCAACGCTCATGGCGGCTTCGTTATCTGTCTGGTTATTCACGTAGCCGGCGACCCAGTTGTCGACAACTTGAGTGACAGCTTCTGGTGCTTCGAGGTTGCCATCAATGGTAATTGTGTGTGGGAGCGCTCTGGCTCCTTCGGGAATTGCCAGCCGGTAGTGTTGACTGCCGAACAGGCCGAGGTTCGTGTTCGTGGAGATGAGTCGGTAGCATCCCGACAATTGAAGCCGTGCTGATCGGCCCACGATATCTTGATAGCTTGCGTAAGCCACGCCGCCTAAGAATCTGTTCCTGTTACGCCTATTGCGATAACCTACCGTCGATACGATATAAATTCCGTAGATCGCCACGGCTGACACAGCAGTCGCTACCGCGTCGTTAACGTTCAAGAAGATTGACGTCAGGCCGCAGACCACGACGGTTGACCACAATTTTCGCGACCCAGGTTGTTGGCCACTCTGAAGGAAGTATGAATCATCGGCGATGGGCTCGGCTGCGGTAAGCACCATGCGTGTCTTTATGACGTGGCTAGAAGCAAGAGGGACAGGATTGAATACTGTTATCGCAACAAAATTGTCGAGATAGTCGCTCGCTATCTGGCAGAACACTGCGACCTCATGTGAAGTAGCTGACGTCACCAACTTGTTGATCACGTCGTAGAGGCCGTCCACTGCCGCTTCAACATCGTCCGTTACGAAGCTGTCCAATTCAAGGGTTTGGTCGTGCGTGTTTCGATTCAGCTCCTGCCATAGAGCGCTGTGGAGTGCGCTATGTCTCTTGCATGAAGCGACCGTATAAAGCGTATCAACGACGCTCGGCTCGATTGTCTCGATCGGCAATCCGAGTTCGATCAGCTGTACGACCATAACGCCCATCGCCGCATGCACATTATCCAAACTAGAAAGGACGGGCAGCGGATGCGTATTGAATTCTGCATCGAAGTCGCCGAGCAGCTGCTTCGGTACCGCGGGAAGAGGCAGGTGAACCTCGGACGAAGGTTCTATTCCTATTGACGACCTGAGCGCTTTCAATGCGTGACCGTCTATTGTGAGGCTTGTCCTGGCCTCGGTGATCTTGGCGCTCGAGTTAAGTATCTCGATCGTGTCGATGCGACGATCTAGCCAACTGAAGCTCCCGTCACGCAACGCCTTGAAGTACTGTCCAAGGATACGTAAAAATGAAACTTCTCGGACGAATTCAGTCTCGTCGCTGTTGCTCTCTGGCGAGGCGTCGAGCCTTCGCCTTCTCAGCCATATGAAGATAGTGTTCAACTGGACGAAGTCGTGCTCCGTTTGACACGACGAGTGCTTCACCACGTACCTTCACCATTCTGGCGGAAGCCTCAGAACTCTTAGGTGCCCGTATCTTTGACATCAACAGGCCCAAGCGACCAGTGGCTCGTACATGAGTATTCGGCGGCGGCGCGCGCTCGATGGCGGGTGCGCCGACCGTTGGCCATGGATAAGTGTCTTCTTCATAACGTTCTTTCATATTGAATTATATACATATTTGCTTGTTCGTGTCGATCATATCACTTGATGCAATTCAACGAGTACGATTTGATCGTACACCGAATGCTTGAGCGGACGGTAGGAAAGCTCGCGTGGTGGACAGGGTGAGGAAGCCAGCGTCATTGGTGTCGAATGGTGTGGATACAGTTCGCCAAATCCCCCATGGCGCGGATGCTTCCGGCACAATCACGCGACGTCCATGCCTCCTTGCGGCGCGCATGGCAGCTACATATAAGTCTGTAGACCGTCAAGTAGCGGACCGGCAACGTCTTGTTGCGTTATGGAAGGCCAGCTACAGAAGATCGTCGGTCGCAACCTGCGCCGCTATCGACTGGAGCGTGGGTTCAGCCAGGAGGCCTTCGCCGATCACATGGGCGTGCATCGCACATACATGGGCGCCGTCGAACGCGGCGAGCGCAACCTAACCTTGAGGACCCTCGAACGTCTCGCCGAGTTCATGGGAGTGGATCCGCTTGAACTGCTGCATGACGACCGGTGACCATTACCGGTGCAAGGCACTGTGTGGTCGAGACGACGGCGTGTTCGTGATTCGCTCGATCAAGCGCGGCGGAGGACACGGCGCGTCGAGATGATCGGCAGTGCTTTCAACGGTGATAACGAGAAATCTTGTCATTCGCGGATTGAGCAATGTGTTTCAAGGATAGGGCTGTCCGCGCTATCCGATGCGTTGCATTAGTAGCCGAGCCGCTGAAGAGATGATGGACCGGTCGTGCGTAACGGCGAAGTCGAACATGCGCTTATCGTCCGACTCAAACGTCGTTTCGACTTCACGTGCGAGAATCGCTGAGGAGGTATGTCCACCGATAGCTATGACAATCCACTCGCGAGTGAGGGGATCGCCCGCGCAGAGTTCCACCCCGCGCAGTGCGGAATCGGACACTCGTAGCGATTCGCCAAAGACTGCCACCATGGGGCATGTTCGGGCAAGCGCAGAGTAGTTTTCCATTGTGCGGCCTGTAAAAAATCGATCATGCTGCACACCGGCGAAGACGATGAACGCGTCAGAGGCGCACAAAATGTTCTTCTCTACGGCGCGAGAAAATGCTAGGAGCAGCTGTTTTTCTGTGGCGCGCACAAGCGAACTTGAGCTGACACAGTCGAAAGGCGTCACCGCTTGCCCGACGTCACTCCTGGGCCGTACTGGCATGATCCAGTCCGTTGACGTCGAAGTAGTCACAGAAGGTTGCGGCGTGCCAAAGAAATAGCCCTGGCCGAGATCTGCTCCGATGGCGAGAGCCCGGTTCAGCTGTTCAGATGTTTCTATACCCTCAGCAAGCAGGACGACATCGGAGCGTTCGCGGTAAGCAAGCACCGCTGTCAGCGTCCGCGCTTGCTCGATATTCGGAAGCCGCTGAATTAACCGCAGGTCAAGTTTGATGATATCCGGTTGAACGATATCCAGTAAGGAGCACGAGTCCCGTTCGGCGCCAACGGCATCGAGTGCCAGGGCGAATCCGTCAGCGCGGAAAGAATCGATCTTGGCGACGAGGGCCCGCGGGTTCTTTAAGAGACTGCGCTCAGTGATCTCGAACATGATGCGGTAACGCTCAGCGGCGGAGGCTAGCAGTGGATTGTTGCGTGTTGTGACCGGCGAAGTACAGGCCTCGGTGTTAATCGACAGCACCGACCCTTCAGGCAATGCGTTCACCGCGGCGTTCACGGCTCCTTCAATGCACGCCCTGTCGAATCCGTCGACGGTATCGAGTTCACTCGCGCGCTGAATGACCGACGTCGGGTTGACACCGTCGAACGCCGGCCAGCGCGCGAGGGCCTCGTAGCCAATCACGCACTCATCGGGCAACGATACGATCGGTTGGAACACTATCGAGAGGCCGTCGCCTGCTGCCGCACGCGTCAACTGAACAGACCCGTTCATTGGGCCCCGTATGCGATACCAGCGCTGGCCATAGTGTAACCGTACGACGCCAGCGCGTGAACTAAGCGCTTTTTGAAGCGGAGTCCGCTTTCAAGGCCGTGATAGACCTAACGCGTCGTCGCTGTTTTACGTCTGCACAAATAATGCACGAGTGGAGCCGCGAACAACACGCTGGCGTCGAGTGATGCGGTCGATCGCGCACGCCAATGCGGCACCCCATGCCAAAAGGGTCGTGCTCAGCCCCGCCGTGCCGAGGGGCGGCTGATGTTCAAGAAAGCCGACGGCAGTCGTGATGAGTGCGACGACCGCAAGAAGAAGCAAAGCCATCGCCGACTTGTCCATTCCTTCTTTGAGGAAGTATGCGCTGGCGAGCACTCGCCGCGCCTTCGACATGCTCGTTCCGCTCATGCGCTCGCGCATACCCATTTGGGCTGAGAGCGAAGCAAACGAGGCGCGTCCTCGTCCTCTTGTGGGTGAGCGCCAGGTCGCCGATTACGGCGCCGGCGGTGGGGACACTTCCGATGTTGGCACCTCGGAAGGTGGTGGCGGCGGTGAAGCGACCTCTGTCGACGATTCCGACGGCGGGCTGGGCGCTACTGGCTCGACAGACGGAGCTTCTGTACTTGGCATAGCCGGTGTCGACTGTGGGGGAATGGCACCATCGAGCGGAGCCTCGGTTGTCGCAGGCGCCGGTGAATCGACCGTCGTCGCGGGGTCCTCGGCCGCCTGTGGTGTCGACGAAACGGCTTGCGGTGATTGGACTGCCACTTGGGATGTCCTTCCTCCACGAGACGGGGTCACTGATGATGGGGTGCCTTCGGGCGTCGGTACCAAAGAGCGAGCGGCGATTGTGCTTGAGGTCGCCCGCTCCAACGATGCAACCGGCGGCACGTTTGATTGGCGAGCAGCGGTCGACGACGCCGAGAAGACAGTTGTAGATGGATCTGTTTCTGACGTCGGTTCGACACCGTCAGAGGTCTTCAGCGACAATGTGGTCGCGGCCACTACAGCGATTGCAAAGACGGCGGCACTCAGTCTCTTCAGACTCCTCGAGGTTGAGGTTGTGTCATCGTTTGCAACCGATCTGAGTGCGGCGCCACGCGCAAGCGTGACAGCTGCCTCGGAATGGCTCAGTACGTGACAACCAGACGCGTCCTCTAGATGCGTCTTGCGGCTAATGATGTCGGACTTGGCTGCATCATGAACGGTGACGGCAATCGGGCTCCTGGTCGTGTCATGGCGGTGAGCGACTTTGTGTGATTCGCTGACGTGGTCACACGCGCGGCAACCAAAGCCGTCGTTCGTGCCCGAGCTGTCAGGCGAATCGTCGGGGAAGACCGGACACAGTGTGACGTCGCGATGTTCGCCGTACAGAGCCACGCTGGCCGCTTCTTCGGCTTGCACGACTGTCGCATTGATGCCCTCGAGTCTCAACGCGTTGGCCAGGCGCCGTCCTTGCTCTGCGCCCTCGGGCGTCCACGTCACTGAAACGTGGGTCAATGATGTAAGTGAATGGTTGTAGCGCCTCAGAGCCGTAGAGAGGGCGCGCAGCACACGGCTGATCCCCTCGGCCGGCTCAACGTTCAAAAGGTCGCGTGCGATGACCGTCGTAATGCCACCTCGCTCTTCGATCAGCGCAAAGGCGACTGACAGCGCCGTCACTGCAACGCCGACAACCTCCCGACATGCGCCGGTTTTCGCGCCGCTGATGGAAGAATCGCGCTCGGGTCGTTGAACGCGGAGTCGTTGCTGCGTCATCGTGGCGGCCACCGTACCCGCAATCGTCGTTGCCTACGCGTGTCTTTGCCAAGGCGGGATCATTTGGTTCGACGCCGTGTCACTTCCCGCCAGGGCAGGTCGGCAGCTGGCAGCCGAGACGCAAGGAGGCTGAGAGTAGCGGCGAGGCGAGCAGGCGTAGCCTAATGACTCGACGGCAAACTGCGGTTGCTCTCTAGGAGGGCGTCTCTTGCTTCTCATCACTGGTCCTTCGGGCAACGTTGGTCGACACCTGGTTGAGGTGCTCGTCCGTAACTCAGACATGCCGATCCGAGTGGCTGCGCGCCATCCAGAGAAGCTTGAATTCGTCAGAGCAAGAAGCGTCGAGGCTGTCACTTTCGATTTTCGCGACAGAGCTACGTGGTTAGAGGCGCTACGAGGTGTTACGTCGTTATTCTTGCTGTTCCCGCTTCCGAACAATCGGGATGCTCGCGAGGCGATCATCCCTTTCGTTCAGGCGGCCGAACGGTCGGGCTGCACTTACGTCGCCTACATCTCTGTCATAGGCGCAGAGAAGGCCAGGTTTCTTCCTCATGACCAAGTCGAAGTAGCCTTAAGAGACAGCACCATGACGTGGACAGTTCTGCGGTGTGGTTTTTTCATGCAGAATCTGCATCGCTCGATTTCCACCCACGGCTTTGACATCGTCGTCACCGGCAAGCTATTCGTGCCAGCCGGGAATGGTCGTACTACTTTTCTAGACGCGCGGGATGTAGCTGAGGTGGCAGCATCGGTGCTGACGAAGCCTGACAAGCACCAAGACGTCATTTACACGTTAACCGGACGCGAGGCGCTCACCATGACAGAAGTCGCACAGCTGCTGACAATTGCGCTTGGCAAGCCAGTCCGTTACACGAAGCCAGGAGTCGTACGATTCGCACGACGCCTACGCCGGCGCGGCGTCGGCACGGACGTTATCGCTTTCATGGCGGCTGTTTATACTCTGACGCGCCTCGGCTTAAACGCCACGATCAGCGCTGACATCGAAGTGCTCCTCGGGCGGGAAGCGACGTCCATGTATCAGTTCCTCGACGAAACCGTGTGGAGATGGCGTGAACGCCTTTGGACGTGAGCTCCCGACTTTCATTCGGAGATCATGGTGCCTCGTCTTGCGAAGGAGCCAAGTCCTACATGCTCCACAGGGTGCCGCCGAGCAACTTGCTTAGCGCAGCGCCGACACCGGGAGCTTGCGGATCGTCGAGCGACGCGATATAGAAGCTAGTGACGCATAGGACGAAGCAAAGAGCTTCGACGGGTAAAGCGTCGACATTCGCTATCTCACTTCTCATGAGGGCGTCTTGCGAGTGCTGGTAAGTGAAAGTCCGAAGCAATCTCAGAACCGATTCGCTTCTAGGGAAAAGGTCAGGCTGTCGCTGGTTCTCGATAACGGCCGTCAACAGACACTTAACAGCGTCTCGATCGTTGGTTCTTTCCTCGAGCGCTCGAACGAAAGTTGTGATGACGTCCTGCAGCGTCCGATTCTCGTTGGCGGAACTCTCTTCGATCAGAGACTGCAAAAGGGAGATGCTGTCAATCTGAACTGCTTCGTACAGGTCAGGCTTGTGCGGAAATGTATACCTCACGGCCGGACGCGAGACGCCGCTTCGTTCAGCGATCAGCTGGTTGGTGGCTCCGAGGATTACTCGTTCAACGATGCATTGACGTGCGCTGTCGATGATCTTCTGTCTCGTCGTCCGGCTATCCTCGCCGCCTGAGGTACGACGTCGACGCCGGCCGCTTGCATTGGAGTGGCCATGTGAGTCGTGTGTCGCCTTCATCGTGGTCGTCACCACCTTCGAGGAACAACGGTTCTCCGACGACTCAACCGTGCATTGCGTCGCGACGCAGGGCGCGCCAAGACCGGCAACTACCGATTCGTCGCTATCAAGCGGAGTTAGCAACTACACGTGCAGTTACTACATATGGATACCGAACGACGGTACGCTTAGATGAGCTGCTCCGCACACATTCGAGGCGATACGTGGCGAACGATCAGTTGCATTGCCGCGGCAGCGGCGGCAATATAGCCAGAACTGCGCTCGTCGGCTCGATCCCCCTCATCGGCCCGGCGTCGACTGTCGAGCCCTTGGCTGCAAGACTGCCACGACGTCATGGCAACACCGATTGAGAAATGCGCACGGAGGAAGCCGAGATCGGTGGTGTGGTTTGGAGTCGCCAGAAGCGACGTCGATGATCCGCCGTTGTACGAGCGGGTTAGATCGCCAATGTCGACGCCGCACGCCGACATTGCTGCTCGGCCCGAACAAGGGCAAATTCGACTTCAAACGGGGGAGCGGCTTGCGTTCAGCGAGCGCTAGAGTTGCTCACGCAGCGTTGCAAGTGTCCGAGACAGGAGCCGCGACACTTGCATTTGCGATACACCGATACGTTGGGCAATCTGGGACTGCGTCATGTTGTCGAAGAAGCGCATCAACAAGATGGCCTTGTCTTTCTCCGGTAGCGCCGCGATGAGCGGGCGGACCGTCTCAACGTCAAGAATCCGCTCGTAGCGGCTATCTTCGAAGCCCAAGGTTTCACCAATGGTTTGGCCGTCATCGTCTGTCCCCATCGGTTGTTCAGCGGACAGTGATCGGTATGCCCGCATTGCCACGAGACCTTCAACGACCTCTTGACGATCGATGTCAGTGTATGCGGCGATCTCGCTCGGTGTAGGTGCTCGGTTTAGCTCGAGCGTCAAGTCCTGCTCGGCCATGCGCAATCGGACACTGAGATCCTTCAAACGGCGAGGTACTTTAACAGCCCATCCGCGGTCGCGAAAGTGGCGGCGAAGTTCACCCATGATCGTCGGTACTGCGAAAGCAAGGAACGGAGTGCCGGAATTTACGTCATACCGATTCACGGCGTTGACCAGTCCAATGTGGGCCGTCTGCAGCAGATCGTCATCGGATTCGCCGCGATTTCGGTAACGGCGCGCGATGTTGCGCGCGATTGGCATGCAACGTTCGATGATTTTGTCGCGTTGCCGCTTATGGGCGGCGGTACCCGGCACGTGCTCCTGCAGTATGCGGAACATGTCGGGGACATCGCTATAAGGAATGTCACTGTCTTCAGAGGCGGTCATGTTCATCGTCGCTTCGAAAAGATGACCATGAAACCACGATGGGGGCCGGTGAGCGTGGTGCGGTGGTATTCGGCCAGGGTTTCGGTGAGCGCCGTGAGTAGGTGCCACGCGACGGATCTTTCACTCAAAAGGGAGCCATCGAAGTGGCCTCGGGTGTGCACGTCGATCTCAATTCGATCGCCATGGTCGAGCAACGAGAGCCGAATGGGAGGATCGTCGACGGCTGCCGACAATTTGAGTGCGGCGCACGTCTCCGCAACAACGAGTTGAAGGTCTGTCGCAGCGATGTCGTCAAGACCAACCGTCCTTGCCACAGCAGCCATGAGCGAACGTGCCCTTCGAAGGCCTGAAGTGGTGGCTGCGAAGGTCATGACAAGAGGCCCGTGGAAACCCGGCCTGGCGGCGTCGAGCAAAGAAAGACTCCATGTGGATTATTGGGCCGCGGCCATCTGCACGCAGCGCTACGTGCGCGCCGAGTTGCTCCAGCGCGTTACGGAAGGACGAAGCAGCTGACTGGCAGCTTTGAAGTCGGGACTTAGTATGCATCGTGATGCCGATCAGCTCAATGTGATGCTGACGGCAGCGTCAACCCGATGGCGGTGTGGCGTTGTCGTCATCCGTGGACTGGCGCGACGTACCAGGTCGGTTCGCCTTCATTCGGGCGGAAGCGTGTTGTTGCCACGAAACGCATGCTCTGGCCGTGCGCGCTGAGGCCCGGTGACGGGGCTAGTCGCAAGTGCTTCAGCCGCGAAGAACGCGCGATCAGCAGTTGACTAAGCACTCGGGTTCAGCGTCGGCAACCCGAGTGGTGGCCGACGTTGCTGTGTGGCCGCGCAGCGAGCGACTTAGCGTCGATGAGCGGCCTCGTCGAAGTTCATCACTATGTCGCCACCGGCTGCTTTGGCGACGTACATGGCAGAGTCCGCTTTTGCGACGAGCGCGTCGATCAACTGCCCGCGGTCTTGGCCGTCTAGGGCAGCTAGTGGCATGCTCGCAACACCGATACTCGCTGTGAGACCGTGAGGCGTGTCCGACACTGCCGCGCGGATGCTCGAGGCGAGGGCCGACTCAGGTGAATGAGAGACCTCCGCGAGGAGGAATTCCTCTCCTCCAGAACGAGCAGCGATGATGTCGTTTCCGGCGCATCGGCGAAGGGCTTGGCCGACGTCGACCAACGCTCGATCGCCCGCGGCGTGACCGTGGTTGTCGTTCACAGACTTGAAGTCGTCGAGGTCCACCATCGTCACGACGAAGTACCCGTTCAGGTGCTTGCCAGCTTCCTCGAGCCGACGCCGAGAGTAGCGGTGGAAGCCGCGTCTGTTCAAAAGGTCGGTCAACGGATCGAGATCTGAATGAACGATGTCCGTAGCCATCAAGCGCAACATGACCCCAAGCGCGAGCGGCGCTCCGCAGCCGAGCGCCACCAGTGCTGCGAGCTGACAGCCCGCCAGGACGACGTCACCGTCCCTGTGATAGATCTCTGCGACAAGCGACAGGCTGACGATGAAGGCTGCCAAGACGGTCATCGTCACGGCTTTGGCGCAGTGGAAGACGGCGCTGAAGCAAGCGAGCACCACGAACGTAAAGCATCCTGTCAAGCCGATGTTTGGATTCGCTTGTGCGAGACAACAGCCAGACACGCATCCGTTAGCGGCGACGACGAAGATGCGGGATGCGAGGCGGGGTGGCCACGCGATCATCCACCAGAACCCCATGGCTAGACCTATCAATGCGGCCACGCATTCGATGGCGCGAGGTAATGGCATCTGGGGACCAGACGGGCTCAGGAGCATTGCACCAGCCACCGAGGAGAACAAGGTGACGATCGCGCCGATCGAGACATGAGTCGTACGCAATGTCCGGCGCTCGATGAGGTACTGGGTCAACCACCCGAAGTGGTCCGGTTGGCTCCACCACCGTTGAATCGACCGCACAAGACGTAGCCTTTCAGCCTCAACAGCGGACGGGCAATGTCTCGCTGACTATAGCAAAACCGGTTCGCTGAAGTTTGCTAGAGATGTAGACTCATCCCGCTTCCATCGTTGGAGTCCGTCGCAGGTGTTACACCGGATGAGTCGATCTGGTAGTTCACAACTATGTGGCGCGCAACTAAATCTCGAGTCTCATCATGATTACTCAGCGTTTGGCGGTGTGATGCTCCGGGCAAACAGTCGTCAACCCGAAGTAAGCGGACGTAACTTGAGTAGGAGGTAGGAGTTGCAGCCACGCAAGGGCAGTTACGACTTGATGGTTGCAAAATTCGCTGCGCTACGGCGGCACCATTTGCAGCTGTGCGATGACGTCGAAATGATGTTTCTGCGAGCAGAGTATGCGACTGACTATTCACTACTGCACCGTGAGACCGTAGTCGGACCAATCACTGGGGCTTGCCGCCACATAAAGCGCCAGGCTGCTTTGCTACCGTGGTATGCGCAGGCTCCCCATCACTTGCCAGACGTCGCGAGCACTATCCGCGATTCAATCGACATTTGCCGATTGGCTACAGCATCGGTCGCGATCGCAGAAGCGAATGTGCGGGCTCAAGTGCCATGGGAATGTAGTCTGACGACAGCTTGCTTGAAGGTAATCAGCGGCGTTCGTTTTCTACTCGCAGGTGACGAAGATTGGCGAATCGTCGATCTTGCGCTCGACTCGCTCGAAGTCAGTTCCTTGGCCCATGACCGAATGCTCCTCAACTCACCGCGTAGTCGCCGGGCCCTTAAGCGATTCACGAACGCAGCGTCGTCCATCGCTCAACGCAGAGTGAGTGGTCCTTGAGGTGATCGTTCGACTTCTACGCGCGCGACCGAGCGCTTCTTTCGAAGGAGTCTGACGACGCGGCTGCCGCAGGAGTGCGTTAAGAGACTCCCAGCGCGAGGACCGCAACGTTGTCATCGACGCCGTCCCCAAAACCATCAAGCAACCGGCGAAGTGAGTCCACGATTTGCGCGGCGGAAGCTGGCCCGTGCGCTCTGGTGAACGCAATGAGTTCTGTGCCGTCTTCGTCGAAGCGGTGCCGGCCGTTGCCCGTACGAGCCTCTGTGAGGCCGTCTGTATACAAAAGAAGTGTATCGCCAGGACTTAGATGAGTTGAAGCGAACCGAACTGGGGATCGGAGGCAATGCCGACAGCATTCCCGCGCAGAGCCGACAACTGACTTGCCGTCCCTGCCCGCCGGAGCAATATCGGTGGCAAGTGGCCACCCGTGGTCATCGTGACGTCAAAACCATCGGCAGCTCGCGTGAGGACACCGAAAACCACTGTGCAGAAAGTGGCTTGCTGTCCGAGGTACTCATGCATGCAGACGCTGTTGAGGTTGTGCAGCACTTGCACGGGCTCGTCATTGAAAACGGCGGCAGCACGAAGCGAATAACGTGTTAACGACGTCACCGCCGCAGCTGCAGCGCCCTTGCCGCAAACGTCGCCAAGAAAGAACTCCCAGCAGTCGTCACTCAACGGGAACAAGTCATAGAAGTCACCGGTTGCGTCCACCAAGGTGGTGTACGAGTCGGACCTGATCAGCGGTACCGGCGTGTCGTAGCCGAATGATTGAAGGTCATCGCGTGATTCTTCGAGAGACCGACCAAAGTTTCTCGAGCAAAGGAACCGACGCGATGACCACTGCCCACAATATCGACCTGCCCACCGTGCTGGCCGAACGACTCACCACCGCCCATCCCGACGTGCTGCGCGAGCTGCTCGCCACATTCATCCACACCCTGATGGGCGCTGAGGCCGACGCCCTGTGCGGCGCCGGATACGGCGAACGCAGCACCGAGCGCACCAACTCCCGCAACGGCTACCGGCACCGCCAATTCGACACCCGCGCAGGCTCATTGGATCTCGCGATCCCGAAGCTGCGCCACGGCTCCTACTTCCCGGACTGGCTGCTGGAACGCCGCAAACGCGCCGAACGGGCTCTGACCACGGTAGTCGCGACCTGCTACCTGCTGGGGGTCTCGACGCGGCGGATGGACAAGCTGGTGGAGACCCTGGGGATCACGTCGCTGTCGAAGTCCCAGGTCAGCGTGATGGCTAAGGAACTCGACGCCGCCGTCGAAGCCTTCCGCACCCGGCCCTTGGACGCCGGCCCGTACACGTTCGTGGCCGCCGACGCCCTGGTGCTCAAGGTCCGCGAGGGCGGGCGGGTGGTCAACGTGCACGCCCTGATCGCGGTCGGGGTCAACGCCGAGGGCCATCGCGAAATCCTGGGTATTGACGTCAGTACCGCCGAGGACGGAGCGGGCTGGTTGACGTTCTGGCGGTCGCTGACCGCCCGCGGCCTGTCCGGGGTCAAATTGGTCACCAGCGACGCCCATGCCGGGCTGGTAGCGGCCATTGGGGCGACGCTGCCCGGGGCGGCCTGGCAGCGGTGCAGAACGCATTACACGACCAACCTGATGGCCGTCACTCCCAAGTCGTCGTGGCCGTGGGTCCGGACATTGTTGCATTCGGTGTTCGATCAACCAGACGCTGAATCGGTTGCTGCGCAATATGATCGGATCATCGAGGCCCTCGCGGACAAGCTCCCCAAGGTCGCCGACCACCTGGAAGAAGCCCGGGCGGACCTGCTGGCGTTCACTGCGTTTCCCAAGCAGATCTGGCGCCAGATCTGGAGCAACAACCCCCAGGAACGCCTCAACAAGGAGATCCGCCGACGCACCGACGTCGTCGGCATCTTCCCCGACCGAAACGCTCTGATCCGCCTCGTCGGCGCCGTCCTGGCCGAACAACACGACGAATGGGCAGAATCGCGGCGCTACCTCGGCCTCGACGTCCTCAGCAAATCACGCACCGTCAACGACACACCGACAGAACAGGAGGCCACCCCAGCGGCACTGACCGCCTGACCCAACTACCTCGAAGAATCACACGACGACGTCGTACACCACGTCCCTGGACTTGACCAAGTCACCCCCGACATCCGCTGTGGACGCGGCGTGAAAGTAGGCACTTGCCTCGAGACCGGCAGGTGGGCACAACGCCGACGGTACAAGCGAGCGGCGCAGCGTTCCAGCCAGCAGCTCGACTTGGCGACGTTCATCATCCGCACGACGCTGCGCCTCCAGCAGCTCACGTTCGTACGACCGACGGTCGCGCGCATCGTCGAGTGTGAAGCGTAGTTCAACGATGTGGTCGAAGCTGTCCCGACTCCCAGCCGCTGCGAGGTACACCGGAAAGGCGTCACCGTCGGCGTGGCGAAGGTCGACGGCTACTCCGGCCATTGTCGGATTCACCTCAATCAGCGATGCGAAGTGCGTCTCGAAGTGGATCCGGCTACCGACAGTCATCAGGTCGGTTAGTTGCAGACCAGTCAACTCATACGGTTGCATGCCGAGCCACTGTGCGACCGTCGCGTTGGCGCGTCGGATGCGTCGGTCTGAGGTTGTCACGATGTAGCCACATGGCGCTTCATCGAAGAGCCGCTCGAAGTCTCTCGGCGGCGAGGGTTCATCACTCACTATCGGCTCAGAGATGCCGCGATCGCGTTGGAGCTAGTCGGGGGGTGCTCACGTGAGGGCAGTGTCCATTCGTTTGATGGTGACAGGGCGGCTGTTCACGACGTGCTCATGTTAGATAGCGTCCGACTGTCGGGTACGTTCACGTCGCCTTCGCAGTCGATGATGAGCCTTCGCACCGACGCGCGCGGCGGATCGCTGCAATCGTCTTCAAAGATGTCCCTCGTATGGTCACGCAGACGCGCAGCGGTTCCGTTCGGCAGACGCTCCCGGCGAGCTGTCGTACAGACCCGGTGGCCCCGCAGCGCCCCTCCAACAGGCGCCCCTTACGCGTCCATGCGAGGTAGTTGCTTTCAAGCGAGTCGAGTAAGGCGTCGAAGTCGCGTCGTGTACCCCCGCCGCGGTAGTCATCGTCACCAATGTAGCGGGGCCGACGCTTGTCACCAGGGGGAGGCGAGTGTCGCTCGGCGATAGGCGAGGACACGGATCTCACGACCGAATAGCCAACGAAGGTACCGCGCTGGGGCCCATTGCGTCGATCTAGTGGACATCAACCGCGTACCCGTAGAGCGGAGCATAACCGTCGGCGCTTTAACGCGGTGGGGTGGTAGCCGTTCCCGAGCCGATATGGTCAAACAGTACGACACGGTACTAATCACCGAGCAATCAACGACGGGCTCTCACAGTGTCTGGTCCGAACCTAACCCGTGTGTCAGCGTAATCGGCCGACTCGCGACTAAGGGACCGTACACACGCCCGTCGTCCCGTCTCAACACACCGTCGCCGCTACAGATCGCGGGATGAGCGCATCGCGAGCCTTCCACTAGCCAACGGCTGTTCGCCGCGAACCGAGTCAGCGGATACGGACGATGAGGCCGGCGCCGCAACGCTCGAATCGAGACGCGTGGGGCTTTGGACACCCATTTACGGCGGTGATGCACTGCGGTATCGGTGTGGACGCCGATTTACGCAGGTGAAAGTTTTATGAAGTTGAACTACCGCAGAAACTGATAGGTTCGTGTCGCTCGTAACTTGCATTTAGTACCCGCGGCGTACAGTATGCGAGCACGGGGTCCAAAAGTATTTAAGGAGTGCCTTCGTGGCAGAACGAATCGTCCGCCAACTCGTCGATGACATGGACGGAACCGAGATTGCAGAGGGAAGCGGCGAACAGGTCGAGTTCGCGCTTCGTGGCGTCACCTACCAGATTGACCTGACCAAGGCGAACGTAGCGAAGCTCGACAAAGCGTTGAAGCCGTTCGTCGAGGCAGCCACCAAAGTTGGTGGTAGTCGGCGTAGTTCGCGCAAGTCGGCAGCGAAGACCGGGCCGTCACGCGAGCAGCTTGCCGCCATACGAGAGTGGGCGCGCAAGAACGGTCATGAGGTGTCGGATCGTGGCCGATTGAAGGCGGAAGTCGTACAAGCGTTCGAGGAAGCGCATTAGCTGACCGGCGCCGCTGTAGCTTGAATCGTTGGCAGCAGCGTTCCACCGAGTAACGGCGGGACCACGTCGAGACTCAAGTATAGAACGGCGCCCATGCGCGCTGCTTATTTGTGGCCTCTCGTATACAGAAGTGCTCGTCATCACCGAATCGGCAGGGTGAAGGCAAATTGGGTTCGAATGGCAGTACAGAAGCGTCTCATGCATTCGGTACAAGCCAGTAAGCGGTCGGACCGCAGTCGTAGGGGGTGCGACTACGGTCCGACCTAGTCGGTCCGACGAGGGGTGCCGAACCGCTTACTGCGAAACTACTCCGCTTTCCTGTGAACGCCGTTGGGCTCTGTGAGGGCCGACAAGCGCCACGAATCGCCCTCGGAACGGAGGGAAGATTGTGGGACACCCATCCTCAACGGCCGCGCAACGGCTGGGTCTACTCTGCTCTTCTGCGGGTGAGGCCACAGTCTAGCGACCGCCGACGCCTTGCAGTGGGGCAGAATAGCGTGCGATGAGCGACCAACTACCCGGCCTCGATCGCTTCGCCGCATTATCGGACGGCATCTTCGCCGTGATCATTACCATTATGGTCCTCGACCTCCGACCACCGGAGGACCATGACCTTCAAGCGCTCCTTCACATGTGGCCCGAAGTCACCAGCTACACGGTGAGCTACCTCTTTATTGCGGTGGTGTGGCTAAACCACCACCATGTCTTCGGATACGCGACAAAGTTGACCAACGTGCTTGCTTTCTCGAACTTCGCGACCTGTTCGCGATCTCGCTAATCCCGTTCACGACGGCGTGGTTGTCGTCGAGTCGCGTCGCCGCCTTTCCGCAGACGGTCTACTCAGCGGTGTTTTTATTTGTCGAACTGACTTACATATTGCTGATGCATGAAACGTTTCGACAGGGCTTTAGCTCGCCGGCGCAACGGCTCGCCCAGCGTGTGCACTTCATCCGTGCGTGGGTAATGGTCGCAATCTTCGCCATGGCCGCCTTCGCTGTCTTTCTCCCGCCTGGCGTCCGGTTGGCGTTGACCGCGAGTTTTCTCGCGATCCACGTCAGGGCCGACCTTGTCCGCAAAACATTCACATAGTCCCGATGGGAATCGAGCGATCCGCGGATCTGCGCAGAGAGGTACTCCGCTGTTACTCGCGCACGTTCGGCATGACGCGGCTCGAAGGGTAAAGCACTTTTCCTTCCGTGACACGGACGCAAGGGTGTCCAGCGAACGGAGGCTGCTCGGTCAAGTCCAGGGACGTGGTGTACGACGTCGTCGTGTGATTCTTCGAGGTAGTTGGGTCAGGCGGTCAGTGCCGCTGGGGTGGCCTCCTGTTCTGTCGGTGTGTCGTTGACGGTGCGTGATTTGCTGAGGACGTCGAGGCCGAGGTAGCGCCGCGATTCTGCCCATTCGTCGTGTTGTTCGGCCAGGACGGCGCCGACGAGGCGGATCAGAGCGTTTCGGTCGGGGAAGATGCCGACGACGTCGGTGCGTCGGCGGATCTCCTTGTTGAGGCGTTCCTGGGGGTTGTTGCTCCAGATCTGGCGCCAGATCTGCTTGGGAAACGCAGTGAACGCCAGCAGGTCCGCCCGGGCTTCTTCCAGGTGGTCGGCGACCTTGGGGAGCTTGTCCGCGAGGGCCTCGATGATCCGATCATATTGCGCAGCAACCGATTCAGCGTCTGGTTGATCGAACACCGAATGCAACAATGTCCGGACCCACGGCCACGACGACTTGGGAGTGACGGCCATCAGGTTGGTCGTGTAATGCGTTCTGCACCGCTGCCAGGCCGCCCCGGGCAGCGTCGCCCCAATGGCCGCTACCAGCCCGGCATGGGCGTCGCTGGTGACCAATTTGACCCCGGACAGGCCGCGGGCGGTCAGCGACCGCCAGAACGTCAACCAGCCCGCTCCGTCCTCGGCGGTACTGACGTCAATACCCAGGATTTCGCGATGGCCCTCGGCGTTGACCCCGACCGCGATCAGGGCGTGCACGTTGACCACCCGCCCGCCCTCGCGGACCTTGAGCACCAGGGCGTCGGCGGCCACGAACGTGTACGGGCCGGCGTCCAAGGGCCGGGTGCGGAAGGCTTCGACGGCGGCGTCGAGTTCCTTAGCCATCACGCTGACCTGGGACTTCGACAGCGACGTGATCCCCAGGGTCTCCACCAGCTTGTCCATCCGCCGCGTCGAGACCCCCAGCAGGTAGCAGGTCGCGACTACCGTGGTCAGAGCCCGTTCGGCGCGTTTGCGGCGTTCCAGCAGCCAGTCCGGGAAGTAGGAGCCGTGGCGCAGCTTCGGGATCGCGAGATCCAATGAGCCTGCGCGGGTGTCGAATTGGCGGTGCCGGTAGCCGTTGCGGGAGTTGGTGCGCTCGGTGCTGCGTTCGCCGTATCCGGCGCCGCACAGGGCGTCGGCCTCAGCGCCCATCAGGGTGTGGATGAATGTGGCGAGCAGCTCGCGCAGCACGTCGGGATGGGCGGTGGTGAGTCGTTCGGCCAGCACGGTGGGCAGGTCGATATTGTGGGCAGTGGTCATCGCGTCGGTTCCTTTGCTCGAGAAACTTTGGTCGGTCTCTCGAAGAATCACGCGATGACCTTCAATCATTCGGCTACGACACGCCGGTACCGCTGATCAGGTCCGACTCGTACACCACCTTGGTGGACGCAACCGGCTGCTCCCCGCTATTCCAGCTTGCGTCATCGGGTTCCCGCCGCCGGGTTCGGCTACGCCAGCAGACATTCTCAAGACACGCCTACCCGGCACATCATGATGGCGTGTCGTCAGCGGGGGTGGAGCGCAGTGTCCAAACGTCTTCAATACTGGATGCCGAGATCACGGAGCCATTTGACACATAAGCGAGGCACGTGGTATATTGCTCTACTTTTGTCGGCGTGTCATACTAGGATGGAATTAGAGAGGAGGTCAGAAATGCTAGAAAGTTTTGATGCCGGCCCGACGGCGCGCATACAGGTTGACGGGCTGGAGCGACAGCGCCTAGAGCGGATTGGTGTAACCGATCCGACGTTGCAGGATGAGGTTTTCCGAGAGATGGGTCGCGTGGTTGCGGAACTGACGGCGCATGACGCCGTTGTCTGGGTTCCGGCTTCTGATCGCCTCGGACGCGATCAGCAGCACTCCTCGACCGACTGATCCGCTAGCTACCCACGTACGTCTGGTCGACTCCCGTATCGCCGATAGGTCCAGCACTCCGATCTGTATGTGGTCGCGATTGCGAATGCCCGAGATTAGGGCGCCCGAAGCGAAGACGGGTTCGCCTTCTGCGGAGAGCGCTGACCGCTTAGCGGCGGGAAGCCGTGGCGGCGGAGCCGTTGTACGCCTCAAGAATGTGCTTCGCCACGCGGCCGCGGCTGCCAACGTCGTAGCCATTCTCCCTGGCCCATGAACGAATCGCAGTGCTCGTTGATGCTTCGAAGTACTGCGAACGATCCCGTCGGGTCGGAACGCGACGGCTACATGCGATCCACATCCTGAGCGTCTTACGTAGTTCGGCGGCGTTTCCCTTCGACAGGTCAGCCTCGTACTCGACACCATCAAGGCCAAACGACACTGTCTCGTCCGCCGTCTCTGACGGGTCCACGTCATCAAGCATTAACAGAATGCGCTTCTTTGCCACGATGCCTCCTGCAGTACTTTTGAGCAGCATGGTACTTTGGTCGGCTAGGTTGTCAAGTTTGCTTGTTTCGACCGTTATCGTGTGCAGACTGCCGTCTGCCACATGTGAGTCCGTACCAGTGTCCGCGTGTTCACCGTGCGCGTTGCTCGCGAGTGTGCCCCGTGCAAGAAGGGGCCATCGTCGACTACATCGGACCGGCGGGGTCGTGCTGTCGTCTGTTTGTGTCATTCGAAGCTGGGACGGCTTACCGACTCGAAAAGCTCGAATGTCACACCCAGACTGCCGTCAATCGGTAAGACTGCGTGATGGCGTCACGGTGATGTCTCGGCAAAGGGGGAGTTCATGCGAAGTGTTGCGCTCGCGCTCGCGTCTGTAGGAATCGGTTTAAGCGCCGTGGGCTTAGCGCCAGCCGTTTCGGCGGAACCGCTTCCGCCGCCGCCGCCTGGTGTTCCGATCGGGGATCCTATGCAAGATCCTACGCAGGGGCCGATTCAGAACGGCCCGACGGATTACACAAATCCTGATGACCTACCTCCTGTTCCTGACTACTTTCCGCCGCCACCACCGCCCCCGTGGCAGCATTTTCCGCCTCCGTGGCAGCCCTTCCCGTCGCCGTGGGAACCGCAGCCGCCCATCGAACTGCCGCCGGTGCCAGGCCGGGACACTGGAGGTCCGGTCATGGACGGTTCGATGCAGCCTCAAGGTCCGCTCCCCGGACAGCAGAGCGGAGGTCCGGTAAGCGACGGCCCATACCCGCCGAGCAACACCATCCCGCCGCAACCGCCCGGCCCCTTCGACGGCCCTCCGATGCCCGGCAACAACGCAGGCGAGGTGTACGGCTTCTAAGCGAACCGACGCGTTAACCAAAAGCGACGCGACATCTAGTCGTCTTTTTGCAGTGTCTTCAAGGGCGGACAGACGGCATAGTGAGCCTGGTTGCCGCCGGCGCGACGAGCATCGTGCATGCTCATTGATGCCAGCGCTATCAGTTCCTCACAGACACCATCATCGGCGTGTTCATACAATGGTCGCAGTGGTGTACTGACAGCGCCGACACTGGCCTCGAGGCGGTGCGGAGCTGTGGCAACACAGTTGCAGATGCGCTCGGCAAGCGGTGCTACATCGGGCGTTGTGAATACGTCAGCGACGAGGTAGTCGGATTCGCCGACGTTTGCCACGATCGCGTTCGACCGAACGGTTTCACGGAGTCGTTGACTGATCGCTACTCGCGCAAGAGCTGTATCCGCGACGCTTGACGTGGCTGCAAGTACGGCGAAGCCGTCGAGCGACACGGCCAGTATCGCGAGAAATCGATCGTCGTCTCGCTCGCGTGCATGAATGAGCGTCGAGACCCGATCATTGAAGGCCGCGCGCGTCAGGAGGCCGGTAAGGGGTTCAATGTCTTCGTGGTGTTCGTGGTCAATCATCCCAAGTAACAACCAGCATATGAATACGACGAAGATGTTCGTCAGTATGCATAACGCTGCGGTCGCTACTGCCAGAGCCACGTCGTCGGCCGCCGCCCGAACGGCGAGTGGTATGAGCGTGACGAGCGCAATGAGCCAAACGAGCTGCACGAGACGCAGCGAATGAAAACATGCCGTGAAAGCGGACAGAACAACGAACCCTCCACAGCCAATCAACCCAAGCGCCGGCAGTTGGGCAGTCGAAGCAGCAGCCGAGATACAGAGTGCGCCGGCGATGACGCACGTTTGCGACTGCCAACGCTTTGGCCACTGTTTGCGCAGCCATAGACACGCTATTCCAAATGCCGCGGCGGCCACCGCGAGAACAGTCAGGACGCTAACCCGCCCATGGGCACCGTAAGGACTGACGAGTAGAAGGGGCGGCATCGCGGCGAGACAGATGATGCTCGCCGCGACGAGTCTGGTCGTTAAGCGTTGCAGACCGCGCGCGGCCAGGAACGCGGTCAGCCAGTAGAAGCGATCTGAAGCGATAGGCACTATGCCGCCATCCAAGCCTCCTCGCAGGCCCACAAAGAGTTAGTGTTCGATTCCTTGAGTTGGTGCCGCACTTCGTAACGGTACATCGGCGGTTCGCAAGAAGGGACGACTGCCCGCTCTTCGTCTTCTCACGGGTAGTAGTGAGCAATCGAGGCCTCGGTCGTCGTGATCGGACTTGATGTTGATCAATTGGTTTGTAGGGCGTAGATCAAGGTGACGGTAGTCCCGTGTAGCGAGGGTTTGACCGTCACCCGATCGCTGAGAGCCGACATCATCGGAATGCCGCGACCGCGAATGCTGGTAGAAAGCCGCGGCACCGGCTCCTGCCACTTGCCGTGATCCGAGACCACGACCCGCAAGTAAGAATGCCGACGGATGGCATCGATGCTGAGCAGGCCGGGCACCGCACCGCGATATGCATGTTCAATGCAGTTGGTACACGCTTCGTTGACAGCGAGTAGGACATCAGTACCGACGCCGTCAAGGACGCCGACACTCGAGAGCCAATTCGTCAGTTGCTCGCGAAGCTGGCCGAGTTGTTCTGGACGAGCGACAACCTCGAGCCTCAATGCACGGTCTCCAACTGCCGCAAGGTCGTCTTCCACATAGTCGGCGTACCCACTCAAGTCGTATTTATTGGCGGCAACTCTGTTGAGAAGGGCAGCGTTAGCAAGTGTCTGCATGTGACCGTGCGGAGCTCGGGCACTCGGAGCGATGAGTGGCGATCCTAGTGCCGTGGGCGAACGGGCACCTCTGCCCGAAAGGACCGCATGCCGAACACCATTGCGTCAAAAACCCGGTTTGCGACTGTGAGCTCCCCATCGCTCATCTCACTGAGCGCAGTGTGTTGTTGTGCGGCGAGCCGTGAGAAAAACTTCTGCGCAACCCTCATGCCTTCGTCGCCATAGTGCAGATACACGCGGCGCCGGTCCGTCAGGTCGGCGTCACGCCGTAGGTGTCCGGCCGCCACCATGCGATCCACGATGTACGTGATGGCGGCACCCGACATGCCCATACGTTCTCGCAGTTGTCCTGCCGTCAAAGGACGATGCGACGTTTCGGCGATCATGACGAACAACAAGGCTCGAAATTCGTTTGCTGATATGTCGTGTTGCTCTGCGAAGACACGTGATAGCCTGTTCGCTTCCGCCGTGAGTTCGCGCAGGTTAGCGCCAAGTTGCTTCTCAAGCGCGCGCCTGCCGGCAATGTCGTGCGGGTGGATCGCCATGAATGCCTCGCTTTACCGCCTGTCCTCGAACGAACGATAGTGTGGTGTCGGCTGCTGTACGAACACGCATGATCGCTTGTTTCGCATGCTGTCTGTCATGTCGTCTGATGGACTGCTTCGAACTCACGTCAGTGGTAGCGGAAAGTAGACGGGTTTGCGTCCTAGCGACACTCGTATGACGGGACTGCTCAAGATGAGTTTTGCGATGTCATGGCGTAAAGGGGGCCGCAATCGTGGCACGATCGAACAAGCGCGCGCAGGGCCACTACGGTAGTCCTTGAGTGGATGGCGCGTCCTTCGAGACATGGTGTCGGTGGCCGCGGACACTGTAGCGACACCGATCCTTTTGACCTCGTCGACGTCGAGTTCTTCGTCGTCTGCTGCGCGCAAGTCTGAACGCAGGGCCGGCGACGGCTAGCTTCCGTTACTTCGTCACCGGAAGACCGGACATCGGCGTACTACTTAAGGCTACGCACGTTTTGCGAACGAATGGAGAAGGGTCATCCTCACCGGTACGCCGTTGATCCGATTGCTCGAAGTACGCGGCCTGCTTCATTGAGTCGATCTTCGTGTCCAATTCGCCAACTCGGGGCAGCGGATCCAGAACATGCTTGACGGCGTCATGCTCGATAAGATCCTGCGAAGTGATGACGAATTCTTTAATGAACTGGTCGACCATCGACGCATCCGCAAAACGCTCCTTCTGGAAGCGGTTCACGTACAACACTTCACGATCCAGCATCGCATCCTTATCCGAAGATTCACCAACGGTAAGTCCGCGACTCTGAAGATCAGTGACTTGATTTTTAGGCATGGCGCATTGCTCGGGTGAAACAACAACAATTCCGTTGTTAGGGAATTTGCTCAATGCGAGACAAAAGGACCTTATTGATCGAGAATGTAGCGGGTCGAAGCCGACGCCGATCCGCAAGTTGTCGAGACGTCCGACTCGTTGTTGGATAGTAAAGAGATCGATCAAAGCTTGAGTAGGATGTTCGTTGCCACGGCTCCGGAATTTATTACGGGAACGCGCACATCCTGTACGAGTTCGTGTGTATTCTCGAGCGAGTGCCTTAAGACGATAATATCGGCGTATCCAGGAATTATACGTAGCGTGTGAGTAAGGGTCTCGCCCTTTACCAGCGATGTAACTGGATTGGAAATCGTTGATCCGCCTAAGCGCTGCGTCGCAGCTTGAAAGCTTAGAGCGATACGCGTACTCGGCTCGGCGAAAAAAAGGGCCACGACCAGATTCCGCAGAGTTGGCTCGACCTTCTTAGCTTCAAGTCCGTTACGCATCTTCTCCGCTTGTTCGAAAAGTCGCAGATTGTCATCGGGCTCGAAATCGTCGAGTGAGGTGAAATGGAATCTGTTTGCAAGAGTCGTCATTGCGCCGCGACTCCATACCGGAGTAGTGACGGGCGCTTCCTATCAGTGATAGACGACATAAGCTACTCCAATTATAATGAAGAAACGCGCTTCTTGAAGCTTTATGACCGCTGGTCGTCGTCGAAACGGTCCGGCGGGTATATGCGCATCCTTCAGTCAGCATATGATGCGATACTACTTCGACGACCGGCTACTGAGGTTTCAGTTGTTCAATGTACCTTCGGAGTATCGTGGTTTCGTCGAGATCGGGCGTAGAGTCACGGTCGGCCTGATCGTGCATTAGGGATAGCAAGCGGTCACTTGTGAACCACTCTATACGACTGCCAACCGTATTATCGTCAGTCTTACGGCGCGATTCGTTCCACGTTTCTACGTGCGCCACCAAGTACTCAGTAGCCTTCTCAATCGCTGCGCAATGCGAATTGAATGTAGTCAGTAAGCAACCCAAATAACCGATTATACGAGCTTCGGCGCCAAACTCCTCGCGGAGGCCGCGCAGCGCGGCCGCCTCAAGTGTTTCGCCGAGTTCGACTGTTTCATGTAGGAATTCGTAACGTTCGAAGTCCTCGCCATTTCGAGGCAAATGATGCACGCCGAGAAGGCCGTCTTTGTCGACGGCCAGAACGCCGGCCGAAAGATGGTATCTTTGTTCGGCGCCGCCTTGATAATAATTGCGCCCCATGCACTTATTTCAACAAACTTGTTTCACTACTTCGAGCCTGGCTGCTATTAATCGACTCGACCGTCTGTGATTCAACCGGTCCTGCACGGCCTTCAGATGCGTCTGAGGCGTCGGGGCTACTGCCATATTGTATGGTCGGGTAGTCAGACGCCGATTCGCATCAGAATGTGGACGGCATACGGGTCGGACCCCACAACTCGCCATTCTTGCCAGCCTCGAAGACGGTCAGCACATTCGTCGGATCGCTCCGATCGACAATCGCAATCGCGAAAATGTCCGAGTCGCTTGGGAACTCGAAGACCAGATCGGCCTCTTGAATCACGTCCTGCGGATTCGATGAGCGCTGAACAATGGGACGGACGTACGATCCGCCGACCGCGATCACGTCTGCATCCCAGAACGTGGCGAACCGCTGATACTGCACCAAGCCAGGGCCGACCGGAATTTTCGCGATCGGCTCGTTCGGCAGGTTCGGCGGGACGGCCCAGTACTTGATGCGTTCCCACTCGACAAGCAGCGGGCGGTCACCCGCGGCTGCGGTCACCGGAGGCGGCTGCCACGACCCAGGCATGTCCGACTGGCGGACGAGCAGGCGCATCGCCGAAACACCGGTGATATTCAGGTCGAGCGGCTTGCTTGAGGTATTGACGATGCGTGGCCGCATTTTGATAAACGAGGTCTGTTCATTTTCCGTACCGTCAGCGTTCAGAGGTTTGCCAGTGCACCAGGCGATGACGCAGAGTTCGGGACGATCAGGGGCCTCGGTCGAGGGGTTCGGATTGAGGCACCGATGGTAGGGATCTACCCGGAAGGAAGACGTCGGCGTCGAGGTAGATGAGGTGGTTGACAGTGTCGTCTCGATCTCTGAGGACGGCGTTCGGCTAGTGGTCGATAGAGATGCACGCGAGTCAGAGGATTCTGTCGTGACTACGATGCCCACGGTGCCGAGCACTACTACCAGGCCGAGCGCCGCGGCCAATACTGGTGCGCGCTTGCTGTTAGAGCGGTTAAAGTGGGTTTCCTGGACACTGAGCGGTCGCGACGGCCGCACATCGAACGCGGCTTCTGACGGCGCCGTTACAGGCGTCGGCCAGTGTGACTGCGGAGAATCGTTTTCCTTCTCATCGACCTTGGCGGCGAGGTGATCCTCGAGCACAGCGAGCAAGGCCTCGGCGAATTCGACCTTCCGTTCATCGCGCGGCCTCGTTGCAAACAACGCGTCAATCGCGGCTGTGGGAAGGTATGCGCCGTCTGGGCCATGGCCCACGTATAGCGCGCCGGCTATCGCACATTGAAGCGGTGTCGGGCTTTTAATTTTTTCCTTTGAGGCGAGGAGATTCCTGATGTCACCGTCAAGCGGCGACAGTGACTCAGCGAATACTCTGCGTATGTCGTCGAGTTGCGGGTAATACTTGTAGGTTGCCTGTAGGTAAACAACGAGTGCAACCACATCGACATTGAAGTTGGCTGTGCTCTTCGGTCCACGGTTTTTGGCAATGGCACCATTAGGGTAGCGGCTCCCATTCATGAACTGCACTAACGACGCGACTGCGTCATCACGTCTTACTGGGGTGGTCCCCACGTTGCCTCCAGTTCTACCGACGGGTGCAACGACTATAGCAAAACAGTGTTGACATTGTTGTGCAATTATGCATAAATAGCTACGGCGCGCATTGTCTTTGAAGGAGTCAATGCACATGAGCTTTAACTTTAGAACGCTGCAGCTGTCGCCGGTTTTCTACAACGATCGAGGCGAGTTCCGCCGTGCGTACATGATCGATTTCCAAGACCGCATCCTAAAGCTGGTCGACGATTTCATCAGCTTTTGTCGAAAGAGATCCGACGAAGAACTCAATCTAATCGGCCGAGAAGAAATAGATCTTTCTCTCGAGGTGCTTCTCGATGCATGGATTACAAATCTCAAGCGGACCGACTTTCAGCACGATGTCTACGAGGTTGGTTGGCATTACGATTTCGGGCCCATGGTGTTGTTCGTCTTCATGCTGGCGGCTCATCGCTTGACGGCGAACCCGGCGCTACTCGATTTTGAAGGGCACCCGTGGAACGAGAACCTACCGAAGAAACCTCGTCCCGTCCCTAAGCTTCTGGAGAATGGTTCAGATCGCGCGCCCTTCGAATTAATCCTCGATGACAGCGAAGATTGGCCAAAGAAGCACATCGTGACACCGCGGTTTTCGTATGAGCACACGCTCTACGACGATCCCGAAAAGCCGCTGACCCGCCCCATGTGAGCCAGCCCCGTCCATCTGCGCGCCGCCAGGCCCCCGTTCACCATGGGGGCCATTTTTTTGTTATCGAAACGTGACCTTGCCAACCGTCACCGCCGGTTGGCTCTGGTGCATGACGTCTAGCTGTCTCTCTTCCATCCGGACGATCGTTTGGCAGCTCATACCAACCGATCGGAGCCGCTTGCCAACCAGTTGGCGGCTATCAGGCCAGTTCAGAGGCTGTTTAGTGTGTCACTGTGGTGTCATCCCGTTAGCAAGGAGCGCCCATGACCACCACCAATAACATCCCCGTAGTCGAGACTGCCGCCTCCACTCGTCGCACCCGTGGCCTCTGCGCTTCATGCCGCTGTTCGAGCATTGGTGACCGTGTCTGCCGCCGAGGCGAGATGGGGGATGGACCGCACGGGATGCCCGGACCGCTCATGTCGACCGGCCTAGAGCCTGTGCCCCTGGTGCTCGACCCGCCACACCGCGTTGCGGAAGCGCTGACGCCCTTCGCGGCCTCTCTCGCGGCGCACGGCGACCTATAGCGGCAGGCCTACAGCCACCCGTCAGGGTTGGTCAAATGAAGCAAGGTCCTGCAAAAGCAGAACCATTTTTGAAAGGAATCATGATGGCTGTCCCTATGAATCGACAAAGTGCGCGTCCTGTCCCCGTGGAAGTTCCCGATGGCTTCACTCGCCATGAGGAAAAAGAACTTCTTCGGCGGCAGAATGCGGAAGTGACGCGCGGAATAGTCGCCGCAACCCGTGTGCAGGCGGCGGCGCTCACGGCCAGCGTCGGTATCCAATGTGTCGGCATGCTAAGTCGTGAGGCGCAATTCCAAGCGGATGGCGATCCGGCCGTCATGAATCGGCTCAATTACATTGTCGACCAATTCGCCTGTATCGCTGGCAATGAAGTCGCTCGCTTCGGATTGTGATGCCGAGATGAACCACGAAGACGTTCGTCAGCGTCGGGATGTGCAGCCAACTCGTCGAACGCGCGAAGGCGGCGAAGCGCGCGCTGTAAGTGACGCGCTGACCGCCATTCTGGCACTCGCGGATTTATCATCCTCGGCACTCGAAGCCATTGCGGGATATCACGCGCACGATGCGCCGGCCGCCGCGGCGCATGTTCTCGTCCTCCAAGAAGCTCTGGCGCGGACGTTTTTGGACTGGATTGGCGAGTGGCCGTCATGAGCGGCGAGCTAATCGACGTGCTGATCAACGTCGCATGCTGGTGGCTGGCGGTCTTCATCGGTTATGGGGTGCTGCTGCTCGGCGTCGATGGACTCCTTCAGAGGTTCGCTCGGCGCCGGGCGCGCCAGCAGCGGGAACGCGATGCGCTTGCCAGGCTTGCCGCCGAACGGACCGCGGCCATCAACCGAATCGGCGTCGCCTTCCTGGCGGCGCAGCAGCTGATACGAGATGAGGCCAATGCTAGAAAAGGAGCACGACGGTGACGATCATCGACCCGACATTCCATGAGGCGGTCTACGACGACGTCGTCGAAGCCACTGTTGTGCTCGGCGACTTCATTGCCGGGGCGGCTCGGCGGACGGCCGAGGAGGTCGGCTTCGGCTACGTCCTTGAGGCGGCCGCGCCGAACACCTACGCCGACCTTGTCTCTGCTGTCCAAGAGAGTATGAGGACTGGGCGAGCACTGCCCATCTCACCGGAGAACAGCGACGACATCATCTACGGCTCGCCGCGGATTAACGCCGATTTGCGCTTCTGGCACGACGTGAACCATGTGCGACGCGACCTCGACTTTGGTCTCGTCGACGAACTTGAACTGTCGCTGTGGCACCTCAGCGAGCTGGAGCACGCCGGGCACCCGCCTGGCTCACTTGTCTGGCGGTTGCTGCACGCGGACCTCACGGGGCAGGTGTACGTCCAAGCCTTCGCGCAGCGCTTTCCCGGGGATCAGCGGCGTTTCGTCCGGGGTTGCGTCTCGGGTGTCTTCGAGCACGGGCTGCTGCGCGAGCTGCGGCGGGACGGGCAGCCATGAGTGGGGGAGGTGGCGGCGGGCTGATTGACCGCCTCGTCGGTGCAGCGGTTGGTGTGCTCGTCGCCGCCTTCGCCCTCTACTGCGCCGTCCGGCTTATCGAAGCCGTGCTTCCCACGCTGCTCGTGATCGTCGGCGTCCTTGGGCTCATCGGACTTGTTATCGGCAGTGTCGTCGTGCTCCGGACGTGGAAAGAGCGCTGGTAAAGGTGTAGCTTCCGACTGGCGGTGCCAATGTTCCTTTCGGTGTTGTGTAATGCGCCAATGCTATTGAATGTTGAATACATTCAACGCATAGTAAATCGCACGACGTTGCATTAATTCAACGTCTCAATCACTCAAGTAATTCGAAATGGAGGAGAGCTATGTCTAAAACTGGTCGCATCAATCATCGTCGCGGAAACCGCGGGGTGCCAAAAGCCGCGCGTCATATCAGCGTTCGCGCTATTCCGCGCGACGAGCCGGATCTGCGCAAGCTCAGCCGGGCGCTGCTCGCTATCGCCTTGAAGGAAATGCAGCACGACGCGACGTTGTCATCGGTTCGTCCCGCGGGCTCATCCCATCGAGGGATGTCTTCCGGAGGTCGCTCATGACGACAAATGAACAGCGAACACTGTCGGCAGACACCCTTGTATGGCAGCGATTGTTTTGGCCGCAGCCGCTACACGAAGCGCCGGCCCTCGGCCTGCTGCGGCACTGGGCAGCGCAGGCGCACGCGCCGCAGCTGATCCTCGAGGCGCGCGCCGACGTCACAGGCGTCGAGTACCTGGTCGGCAGTCAGCTGCGCCATGCGGCCGGCGTCCGCCGGGCGGTCGAGCAGCTCGTCTCGGGTGCCATCGTGACGGGGACCGAGCCGGAGGAACGCCAGGACATCACGACCGCCAGGCGCCTTCGTCTCTCGACCACCGCCCGGCCGCTCGAACCGAGCGACGCCGTCGCGTCCGAGCGCTCCATCCTCCACGCGCTGACCGCCGTGCAAAAAGGGGAGCGGTTGTCGCTGCAGATCGTCCTTGGTCCACGCCGGCATCCGAAACCCACCCCGCATCTGCCACACCGCGCCGATCAGCCGGCGCTCTCGAAGGTGCTGCGCGGCGTGCTGCCCGAGCCGTCCGCTGACGCTCGGCAAGCGCTCGGCCGCAAGCTCGGCGCGTTCGGCTTCGCAGGTGCCGTGCGCCTCGGTGTCCACGCCGGCACGTCCGAGCGTCGCCGGGTGCTGCTGCTCGGGCTGGCTGCCGCAATCGCGACGGTCGAGGCGCCAGGGGTACGGCTGAAGCTTTCCACCGAGAAGCCGTGCCGCCTCAATCAGCCGCGCTCGCAGTGGTCGGCGTTCTTACCGTCGCAGCCGCTGACCGTTACGGAGGTTGCGTCCTTATCGGGGTGGCCGATCGCCGATAGCGACGAGCCGTTTCCGGGTCAGCCGCCGCGGCACCCCCGTCCCGTGCGGCCGAGTCCCGCTCTGCAGACGGGTGCGCGGGTCATCGCCGAGGCGACCGCGCCAGGCAGCGAGGCGACGCTCGGTTACGACGTCAAAGACGCCCTTCGCCATAGCTGGATCCTCGGGCCAAACGGCGTCGGCAAGTCGACGCTGCTGCTGAACCTCGTCGTCCAGGATCTCGAAGCCGGGCGGCCGGTGGTCGTCATCGAGCCAAAGGACCTCATCGCCGACGTGCTGGCGCGTATCCCGGCACCCCGCCGAGACGACATCGTCGTGCTCGACCCGCTGTCGGAGCGGCCCGTCGGCATCAACCCGCTCGATCGCCGCTTTCGGCAGGATCAGCCGCCGGAGGTGATTGCTGACAGCCTGTTTGGCACCTTCAAGGCGCTCTACGGCGACGGCCTCGGCCCGCGCAGTTCAGACATCCTGCGAAACTGTCTCGAGGTGCTGGCGCGCCGTGACGACGCCTCGCTCGTCATGCTGCCACTGCTGCTCACCAATCCCGGCTTTCGCCGCTCGCTCACCCAGTCGGCCATCCGCGACGATCCCTTCGCCGCCGGCCCGTTCTGGCAGTGGTTCGACACGCTCTCGCCGGAGGCCATCAGTACCACCGTCGCACCGCTCAGCAACAAGCTGAGGCCGCTGCTTGGCAAACAGCTTCGGCGCGTCCTGGCGCAGCGAACACCGCAGTTCAACATCCGTCAGGTGCTGCGCGAAAAGAAGGTGCTGCTGGTGCCGCTGCAGAAGGGCGTGCTCGGACCCGAAAGCGCCCAGCTGCTGGCTGCGCTCGTCATCGCCGAACTGTGGCAGGCCATCCGCGAGCGCGCCGCAGTACCGGAGTCGAGCCGCGAGCCGGTCATGGTCTACATCGATGAGGCGCAGGATTACCTGCGGCTGCCGACCGACCTCGCCGACGCGCTCGCCACGGCCAGAAGTCTTGGTGCGGGCTTCCACCTGGCGCACCAGTACGAGAAGCAGCTGCCGCCCGCCATGCTCGAGGCCTTTCGCTCCAATGCCCGCTCGCGCATCTGCTTTCAGCTGCCGGCGGGCGACGCCCGCGACATGGCCGCCGGCCAGAGCGTGCTTTCGCCCGAGGACTTCACGGCGCTGCCGGCGCATTCCATTTACGCCAGCCTCATCCGCGACAACGCGCAGCCCTGGGCCTCCGGACGCACCCGGCCGGCGCCGCCGATCGTCAGCGACCCAGAAGAGATCCGGCGGCTCAGTAGCCAGCGCTACGGCCAAGCGCTGAGCGACATCGAGGCGGGCTTCGCCGAGCTGCTGCACGCGGGCAGCGACGACGTCAGCGACATCGGCGCGCCGCGTCGGCGGAGGACGCAGCCATGAGCGCATCCTTCACCCGACCGCCGCGCCCCAGTCAGACGCATTCAGACGGCCACCCAATCGCTGGCCCGATCGGCGCGTCCTCGTGGCCATCGTCCCGCCTGGTCAGCGGCGTCCCCAGCCAATCAGGGGCGGCGAATGATGGTGCCCATCCGGGCACCACACCCGTGCGCCGCCGGGTCCGTACGGCCGATCTGGACGCCATTCGTGAGCGTCTCAGTGACCGCGACTGGGCGGTCATCCGGTCGGTCGCTGAACATCAGTTCCTGACCGGCCTCCAGATTGCCGCCTTTCACTTCCATGACCACGCACCGGCGTCCGGCCCGCGCATCGCGCGGCGCGTCCTGGCGCGGCTACGAGCCCTGCGCGTCCTCGGAGCGCTCGAACGACGGGTCGGCGGGATCCGTGCCGGCAGCGAGGGACTTATCCACTACGTCGATGTGGTCGGGGACCAGCTGCTGCGCGGTCGCTCCGGTCGCACCGCCAGGCGGTCCCGCGAGCCGAGTGCCCGTTTTGTGGCGCACCGATTGGCCGTCGCCGACGCGCACCTTGCCCTCGTCCGTGCTCATCGAGACGCCGCCGTCGACCTAATCGACTGCGTCGTCGAACCCGCCGCCTGGCGGTCCTACACCGGGCCCGGCGGTGCCCGCCTGACGCTCAAGGCCGATCTCTACGCCGAGACGGGCGCGGGCGACGACCTCAGCCACGCCTGGTTCATTGAGGTGGACCTTGGCACCGAAAGCATCCCGACGCTGCTAAAGAAGTGCCGCGACTTCGAGGCCTACCGCCGCACCGGCACCGAACAGGAGCAGGCGGGCGGCTTCCCGATCGTCGTGTGGAGCGTGACGCACCGCAGCCAGCAGAAAGCCGCGGATCGCCGCGTCGCGCTTGAAAAGGCCATCGCAAGCGACCGCAGCCTGCCGCCACAACTGTTCCGCGTCATCGCGCCGCAGCAACTCACGGCGCTGCTCGTCGGCGGAGGGCAGCTATGAGCCGACCCGATATCCCGCGCCGCGAGATCATCGTCGGCGACGCGCTCGAACGCCTCCGCAAGCTGCCGGACGCATCGGTCGACATGGTGCTGACCAGCCCGCCGTACTTCCGGCTGCGCAACTACGGCCATAACGAGCAGATCGGCCTCGAGGCGAGCGTCAACGACTGGGTCGATCGGCTCGGGGGCGTCATGAACGAAGTCCGGCGTGTTCTCGTCCCGACGGGCACGCTGTGGCTCAACCTCGGTGACACGTACGCCACCCATCCGTCCCAGGGCGCATCCCGCAAGAGTTTGCTACTCGCGCCGGAGCGCCTGGCGCTGCGGCTGCAGGACGCTGGCTGGATCATCCGCAACAAGCTGATCTGGGCCAAGCCCAACCCGATGCCGATCAGCGTCACCGATCGCCTGGCTGCGACCTACGAGGTCGTCTACGTCCTGGCGCAGCAGCCGCGCTACTTCTTTGACCTCGATGCCGTCCGCGTGCCGCACCGTTCTGTCCGCGGCCGCTCGTACACCGCAAAGCGGGGGAGGGAGGACTGGCGCGGACCCAACAGCGACACCGCGACCGGTCTTGATGCCTTGAAGGCTGCCGGACGGGTCGGTCACCCGCTTGGCAAAAACCCGGGCGACGTCTGGACGATTGCGACGGCCGGCTACCGCGGCGCCCACCACGCGGTCTTTCCGCTTGACCTCGCGGCGCGGGCGATCACTGCTGGATGCCCCGAAGCGCGCTGCAGCGTCTGTCGGCTGCCATGGCGCCGCCGCGTCATCCGCCAGCTCGGTGGGACGGCACTGCGCACGGCCCTCGCATCAACTTGTGAGTGTGACGCGCCGCACGAGCCGGGACTGGTGCTTGACCCGTTTCTGGGTAGCGGCACGACTGCTGTCGCCGCCGAGCGGCTGCACCGCGACTGGCTGGGCATCGAACTCAACGACGACTTCGCCGCGCTTGCGAGCGAGCGCATCGCGTCTGCTCGCGGTTGTCCGCCCACCACACGGGAGCGTGCCGCATGAGGCGTGCGCCTCGTCGGTGTCATGCGGCCGTCATCGTCTGTGCACTCAGCACAGACCGGCCGCAGCGCACCGAGGAGGTCGCAATGTCCTATCCGGACGACACCGCCAGGGGAGTTAAGACCCTTGGCATCCGGCTCAAGCCGGACATTCACGCCCAGCTGAGCTTCATCGCTCAACTGCGCGGGGGCAGCATTACCGACGAGATCCAGACCGCCATCGTCAGCCACATCCAGGCGGCGGGAAACGACCCGGATCTCAAGGGCAAGGCAGACGCGGTTCGCGCCGAGATGGAGCGCGAAGCCGCGGCCCGCCAGGAGGCGATCGCCACCCTGTTCGCACTCGGTGGTTCCACCGAGTCGACCACGGGGCGTGGTCGCCGGACCCAGAAAGCAGGTGATGCCGCCTCGGACGGCTGAGTACCAGCCGCCCAGCCGGGCGGGAGCAGCTCGAGCGCATCTGCGCTCGCTGTCTCCCGTCCGGCACTCATCAACAAGATATGAACCAAAGGAGGTGACTATGCATGAACATCAACCACAGAACCCCGCGCCGGCCGACGCCGAGGCAGACCACGCGCCTGAGCACGAACCGCAGCCCGGACCACAGCCGCGCATCTATGTCGCGAGTCTCGCGGACTACAACAACGGCCGACTCCACGGGGTATGGCTCGACGCCGCCCGTGAGCCAAGCGCCATCCGCGCCGACATCGCCGCCATGCTGGCGAGTTCGCAGGAGCCGGATGCCGAAGAGTTCGCGATCCATGATTTTGACGAGTTCGGCGCCTGGCGCGTCGACGAATACGACTCTATCGACCTGGTGGCCAAGATTGCCCGCGGCATCGCGCAGCACGGTCTCGCCTTCGCCGCGTGGGCTGACGCCAACGAAGCGGACCCAGAACGCTTCGACAAATTCGAGGCGGCCTATCTCGGCCACTATGCGTCGGTGGACACCTATGCCTACCAGATCGCCGACGACTTCGGCTTTCACGCCGAACTCGAGAAGCTGCCTGAATCGATGCGCACGTATGTGTCGATCGACTACGCCCAAATGGCCCGTGATCTCGAGGCCGGCGGGGACATGTCCGTCGCGCATGCGCCCGATGGCGGCGTCTGGCTGTTTCACGGCAATGACTAACGCTGCACGAAGAAGACGCTTACTCACTCGACCCAAATGCGTTGTTAAATTGTCTAATGCCGTTGAACGAATTCAACTTTTCGCATTACAATTGAATGGTAAGGGAGATACATTAAATGACGCCTGAACAAGCATCACAACTCGTTACGTTACTAGTAAATAAGCGCCAAGCACTCGGCCTCAGCGTGCCTGAAGTGAGCCGCCGCGCTGGTGTCGATCGAGGGACGCTCTGGCGGATCGAGCAGGGCATGATCGCAAGCCCGAGGGCCGAGAACCTCCAAGCGATCGGCGAGGTGCTCGGTATCTCGGCCAGCGACCTCTTCGCCACCGTTGGCTGGATGCCGCCGAAGGAGTTGCCGACCATCCGGCCGTACCTGCGCACCAAGTACCGCGACCTGCCGCCGAGTGCGGTCGCCGAAATCGAAGCCGAATTCGACGCCATCGCGAAGAAGCACGGCATCAGCTTTGACACCGACGCCGGACCGCGCGACGGCGAAGACGAGTAACGACACACCTAAGACGGAAAGGAGACCGCCATGCATCAACTCACCACTCATCAATCAACACCCAGCGTGCTCGCGAGTCTTCGCGCCGTCATCCCGACGCACGACCAAGTGACCTTCGCTGAAGCACTGCGCGTCGCCGAGCTGCAGGCGAACAAGCTACTTGAACGGCACCGCGTCACAGAAGCCCCGGTGCCGCGCGAACTCATCACCGAGCTGCCGAAGCTCACCATCCGCTACGGCGCGAGGCTCGTCTCCGGCGCAAGCTACTGGGACAAGCACTTACAGAGCTGGGTCATCGAGCTATCTCGCGCTGACTCATGGCAACGGCGCCGCTTCACGCTGGCGCATGAGTACAAGCACATCATCGATCACGGACGGCAGCAGTGGCTCTACCGCGGCACACGTCGAACGTCGGCCGCCGTGCAGGCCGAGCATGCCGCTGACTACTTCGCCGGTTGCCTCCTGGTGCCGCGTCGTCTTCTCAAGCGTGCGTGGGGCAGCGGCATGCAGCGGACCGCCGATCTCGCACGGCACTTCCAGGTAAGTGAACAAGCAATCGGCGTGCGGCTGCGCCAATGTGGATTGGTCGACGAGGTCGCGCGTCACGCGACTGTCGGAAAGGTGTGGTGAATCATGAGCGAAGCGCTCGCCCTGCCGCAGAAGCTCGCGGTGTCCTACGTCCGCGTCTCGACGAAAGAACAGGCCGAGCGCGACGGTGATCCCGACGGTTACTCGCTGCCGGCGCAACTCGAAGCCAACCGCCGCAAGGCGGAGAGCAAGGGTGCCATCGTCGTTGAGGAATTCATCGAACGCGGTGAGTCGGCCAAGTTTGCCGACACCCGACCGGAGTTGCAGCGGATGCTCGCCTACCTACAGGCAACGCCGGTCGACTATGTCATCGTGCACAAGGTCGATCGCCTCGCGCGGAATCGTCTCGACGACGCCCAGATTCACATGGTAATCAAGCAGTCGGGGGCTGAGCTGGTCTCGGCCACCGAGAACATCGACGAGACGCCAAGCGGCATGCTGCTGCACGGCATCATGAGTTCGATCGCCGAGTTCTACAGCCGCAACCTCGCCAACGAGGTCGTCAAGGGCATGGAGCAAAAGGCAAAGACCGGTGGTACGCCCGGCAAGGCGCCGCTCGGCTACCAGAATGTACGGGTCGTGACCGACGACGGCCGGGAACTGCGGACGGTGCAGGTCGACCCTGTACGCGCGCCGCACATCACGTGGGCCTTCCAGGCCTACGCAACAGGTGAGTGGACCCTCAGCCGCATGGTCGACGAACTGGAACAGCGGGGGCTTCGCACCCGCAAGACGCCCAAGACGCCGGGCCGCGCGATCAAGCAGAACTCACTGCACAAGATTCTGACCACGCCGTACTACATGGGTGAAGTCACGTACCGCGGCGTGCGGTACCCGGGCCGGCACGAAGCGCTGATCGACGAAGCCACCTGGATGACGGTGCAGGACGTTCTGTCCGCTCACGCGACGGGCGAGAAGCAGCGCGCGCATCCCCACTACTTGAAGTCGAGCGTCTTCTGCGGCAAGTGCAGCAGTCGTCTCATCATCACAATGGCCAAGAACCGCTCGGGCACTGTCTACCCCTACTTCATCTGCCTCGGGCGGCATCAGAAGACAACCGACTGCGTGCAGCGCGCGCTGCTGATTTCGAAGATTGAGGAGAAGGTCGAGGACCATTACGCCACGGAGCAACTCACCCCAGAGCAACGAACGAGGGTCGGGTCGATCTTGCTCGAAGAGTTGGGCGAGCTTCGCTCGGCCGCCGAGACGACGACGCGGCAAGCGTCTGGCGAGAAGCAGCGCCTCGAGAAAGAACGCTTGCGGTTGATGCAGGCGTACTACGACGGCGCCGTGCCGCTCGACGTGCTCAAGACGGAGCAAAGTCGCATTGCGCGGGAGCTGACAACGACAGAGAGTCGTCTCAAGGCCGCGGCGATCGACCTCGACAAGCTCGAGCGGACGCTCAAGGCGGCGCTGGACCTCGCTTCCAATTGCCACAAGATGTATCTGCAGGCGGGCCCGAACGAGCGACGAATGATCAATCAAGCGTTCTACACCAGGATCGAAATCGTCGACGAAGAGATCGAAGCAGAGGTAGCCGAGCCCTTCAAGACTCTATTGGCGGTAGCACGCGGCGACCGAACCGCTGGGGACAGGCCATCCTCGCCACGGGAAGACGACCAAACAAAACCTGCGCCAGGTGGCGCAGGTTTGAATATGACTACTTTGGTGCCCCCGGCAGGATTCGAACCTGCGACACCGGCTTTAGGAGAGCCGTGCTCTATCCCCTGAGCTACGGGGGCGGCGCCCGAAGCTTACCGGCATGGCGCCGGAGTCCGCGTTTCCGGCCACGCCCGGTGGGCTACCCGACGGCATGAGCACTGCGAAGAAGGCACGCCACACCATCGACCGCCTCACGGGCCGGGCCAAGCAGCGGATCGGGCGCGCGACCGGTGACGCCCGGCTGCGCAACGAGGGCGCCGTCGACGAGGCCAAGGCCCGCGTGAAGCTGACCGGCGAGCGGCTCAAGCAGGCCGTCCGCGGCCGCTGAGCCGGCGAGTGTGAATCTGACGACGCGAATCCCGGGCTTTGCGTCGCCAGATTCACAGTCGTGCCGCATGGGCCGCTGGCGCCCGCGAATCAGCGCAGTTCGGCGATCACCTTCGCGAATGCCTCGGCGTGCGGCTGCTGCACGATGATGTAGGAGACACCGTAGGTGTCCCGGTAGCCGCGGACGGTCTCGGCGATCTCGTCCGTCGACCCGGACAGCACGCCAGGTGTCCGCAGGAGTTGTTCGTCGGACAGTTCCGGCAGGAAGCGGCGCGTGATCGACAGGTCGGGCACGCCGGAGTCGTCGATCGGCATCGCGGTGATCGCGATGTTGAGTTCGAGTTCGTCGAATCGCTGCCCGGCGGTGTTGCGGATGAAGGCGATGCGCTCAGCGAGCGGGTCGCCGTCCGCGCCTGCGGGATCGCCGCCGGTGAGGCCGATGATGGCTGCCCGTTCGGCGGCGATCGTCAGGAGGCGGTCGCCGTTGCCGGCCAGCAGCATCGGGACGTCCGGCAGGTGCTCGCCCACGTACTCGACGACGTGGCGCAGATGGTCGACGCGCTCCCGCGCGGTGGGGAACGGGATCTCGGCGGCCTCGAACTCCTCGCGCACGTACCCCGCGCCGAGACCCAGCTCGAAGCGTCCCGCACTGAGGTCCCGCAGTTCGGCGACGTCACGCGCCAGGAGGGCGGCCTTGTAGAACCCGGCGTTGAGCACGAACGTGCCGAGGTGCAGCCGCTCGGTGGCGGCGGCCGCGGCCGTCAACGTGGGAAAAGGGGCCGGCGCGCCGAGGTGGTCGGGGACGTGCAGCACGTCGTAGCCGAGGTCCTCGGCCTTGCGGGCCCAGTCCTGGACCGCAGAGAGTCGCCGTGCCGCGTGCAGACCGAAACCGAACCGGAAATCCCTGGCCACGTCTCGAGCTTAGGGGGCCGTGGCCGCGCTCACGTTTGGACCGCCGAGGCCGAGGGCATCTTCTCCCGGCCGGGGCGCCTGCCGCCGGCCGTGAACCATTCCCCGCGATCCGGCTCGTCGTGCGCATCCGACGGGCCGGATCGGTCTTTCACCACCGGAGGAGGAACTCGTGGACCACCCCACGATGGGCGTCGAGGAGGAGTTCCTGCTCGTCGACCCGGAGACCGGGGAGCCCGTTCCCCTCAACCGCGACACCGCCGATCAGGCGTCGACGCGCGGCGTCGACCTGCAACTCGAACTGACCAGCTGCCAGGTCGAGACCGCGTCGGAGGTCCGGTCCAGCGCCGCCGAGATGCACGACGAGCTGCGCCGGCTGCGGCGGGTGGTCGCCGAGTCCGCGGCCGCCGCGGGTGCCCGGCTGCTCGCGGCGGGTCTGCCGCCGACCGTGCCGCACGAGTTCCCGATCACCGACACCCCGCGCTATCGCGAGATCTCCGAGAAGTTCGGCATGATCGCCAGCGAGCAGGGGATCTGCGGCTGCCACGTGCACGTGTCGGTGCCGTCGCGGGAGGCCGCGGTGGACGTCGGCAACCGGCTGCGGCCCTGGCTGCCGACGCTGCTCGCGGTCAGCGCCAACTCGGCGATCTACCGGAACTCCGATACCCGGCACGCCAGTTGGCGCAGCGTGCTGTGGGCGCGCTGGCCCAGCGCCGGTCCGCCGCCGCACTTCGACTCCGTCGAGGACTACGACGCCGTCGTCGCGATGATGCAGGACGCCGGGGCGATGCTCGACGACGGCATGGTCTATTGGGACGTACGGCCATCGGCCAACTTCCCGACCGTCGAGGTGCGGGTCGCGGACGTCCCGGCGACCGCCGCGCAGACGGCTCTGCTGGCGGCACTGATCCGCGCTGCGGTGATGACGGCGCTCGACGAGCGCGAGCGCGGCGAGCCGGTCCTGCCGTTGACCGCCCACGCGCTGCGGGCCGCATATTGGAAGGCTGCGCGCGACGGCCTCGACGGCGACGGCGTCGACCTGCTCGACACCCACGCCACGGTGCCGGCGCAGCGATTGCTCGCGACGTTCGTCGACCGCATCACCCCCGCGCTCGACGCCGTCGGCGACGCCGACTTCGTCCGCACCGAGCTGGCACGGCTGGAGACCACCGGCAACGGCGCCACCCGGCAGCGGCAGGCCTACCGCAGGCGCCATGACGTCGCCGACGTCGTGGAGCAGGTCGCCGACGCGACGCTCGAGGGCCTGTAGACCCGCGGCGTCAGACCAGCGGGAGTTCGGCGAAGATCGGCGTGGTCGGCTGCGTCGACCCGCTGCCCGGCTCGACCGTGAAGGCCAGCGCCTGAGAATCGCCGAGGTCCGGCAGCACCGCGGTGGTCGACGGCGACACGGCGCCCGCGTCCATGGTGCCCGCCGAGTGCGCACCGTCGTTGCCGACGAGCCACATCTGGTAGACGAAGCCCTGCTCGGGCGGGGTCACGTTGTTCATCACCAGCACCGCGGAATCGCGCTCACGGGAGAAGACGAGCGTGGCGGTTCCGCCGGTCGGGATGTCGCCGGACACCGTCCGTACGTCGGGTGCGTCGAAGATCTGCTCGGCGGCCGAGGGCTTTGGCGCCGGGCGCAGCGCGATGCCCGCTCCGAGCGCGACGCCCGCGACGACGACCACTGCGGCGGCTGCGAGCAGCAGCGTCCGCCAGCGGCCGCTGGACGAGGGTGCGGCAGGCGCGGCGGGCGCGTCCTGTGCGACCGCGGCCAGCAGCCGTTTCCGCAGGGCGACGGGCGGTTCGGCGGCGGTGGTCGCCGAGACGACGGCCATGGTCTCGCGGACCGACCGCACCTCCTCGGCGAACGCGCGCGCCACGAGTTCCGGCGCGGCGGCGACCTGCCGCTCGATGGACCGCTCCTCGTCGGCGGTCACGGCGTGCAGGGCATACGGCGTGGCCAGGGACATCACGTCGTCCTGTGTCGGCTCGCTCACGACACCCCCAGGCAGTTGCGGAGACCGCGGAGCGCATCGCGCATCCGCGACTTGATGGTGGCAAGGTTCGTCGTCAGGCGCTCGGAGACCTGCGCGTAGGTCAGACCCTCGTAATAGGCGAGCTGGATGCACTCGCGCTGCGGGTCGGTCAGCGAGTCCAGGCACACCGTCACCTGGCGGCGCTCGTCGGAGCCGATCACGGCCTCCGCGACGCGGTCGGCGGGCGGTTCGACGTTGGCGGCGCCGTACCGCGACTCGCGCTGGCTGGCGGCCTGCTCGGACCGCACGCGGTCCACGGCGCGGCGGTGCGCCAGCGTCATCAGCCAGGACAGCGGGGTGCCCGCGGCGGGGTCGTACTTGGCGGCGTTGTTCCACACCTGCAGGTACACGTCCTGCGTGGTCTCTTCGCTGTAACCGGGATCCCGCAGCACCCGGCTCACCAGACCGAACACCCGCGCACGGGTGTGGTCGTAGAGGGCGGCGAAGGCCTCGACGTCACGTTGAGCCACCCGGCGCAGCAACGCGTCGAGGTCAGCCGTCACGGAGCGCATACTACTAAAGCCGCTCTCGCGCACGGTGATCATCGAGCGGTTCACCGGACGCAGGTCGACGGGCGGCCTCTCGACGGGCGGCCTGTCGATGACGGGGGCGGTCACGGCAACCCCGCGGGCGCGGCCTTGACGAGCAGGCCCCGCGATTCCCGGGGCACCAGCGGGACCCGGCGGGCCCACAGCGTCACGCCGTGCAGCCGGATCCACAGTGCGCCCATCAGCGGCGCGACCGGCGCCACCAACTGCAGGGCGAGCAGCTGCACCACCCCGGCGCGGCGTCGCGTTCCACACAGCGTCGCGACGAAGGACGGCACGTGCTCGCGGTGCAGGGAGATGGAGACGTCGAGTGACGTGTCCGGGCGCGGCGCGCGCACCAGGTAGTAGCCGTCGAGGTCGTTGAACGGCGAGGCGTACAGCGCCTTCTTCACCGCGGCCGCGGCATCTCCGGTCGGCGGGAGCAGGTACGCGTGCCGTTCGCCCTGCACGTTGTGCACCTCGGCGACCACGTGGCGCAGGACGCCGTCGGCGTCGTGGCACCAGTAGATGCTCAGCGGGTTGTAGACGTAGCCCAGGACGCGGGCCTGCAGCAGCGCGGTCACCGTGCCGCCCGGCAGCGCGATGCCGTGCCCGGCCAGGAACGCGTCGACGCGGTGGCGCAGGGTGTCGTCGACGCCGTTCGCCGGCGGACCCGAGAAGTGGTCGCCGGCAACGAAACCGGCGAAGGGGCGTAGCCAGCGGGGCAGCCGGGGCAGCGCGTCGAGGTCGACGTACCAGGAGTAACCGGTGTGTTCGAAGTAGTGCTTGACGGGGGACCGGCGCAGGTGGGTGATGCGCGTGCGGTAGATGGCGGGAGCCGCCCCGACTCCGCTGTCGGCAGCGGTGACCGTCGGGCCCACCACCCGTCCGGCGTCGTCTCGAAGTGTCACGTCAGATATTCGTCGCCGCGCGGGGAATGGATGGGTGGCATTCGGATTGCGAAACCGTTAGCCGCGCGTAAGGTGCCAATCCGTGGCGATGACGCTGTTTCGCAACGGAACCGTGTGGTCCGATGCGCAGACCCCGACGACCGAGGCGCTCCTGGTGACCGACGGGGTGATCACGGCGCTCGGCGCCGACGCGATCGCGCGGACGGCCGGGCAGCCCGGCGTCGTCGAGGTGGATCTCGGCGGGGGCTTCCTGATGCCGTCGTTCGGCGACGGCCACGCCCACCCGCTGCTCGGCGGGCTGGAGTTCGTGGGTCCCGCGGTGCGGCCCTGCTCGTCGATCGACGAGATCGTCGAGGCGGTGCGGCGCTATGCCAAGGACAATCCCGACGAGGAGTGGATCGTCGGGGCGTCCTACGACGGCAGCCTCGCCGAGGGTGGGTTGTTCGACGCGCGTTGGCTCGACGAGGCCGTCGACGACCGGCCGGTTGTGCTGCGCGCCTGGGACTACCACACGGTGTGGTGCAACACGGTGGCGCTGGAGCGGGCCGGCATCACCGCCGAGACCCCGGATCCGGTGCTGGGGGAGATCCCGCACCGCGAGGACGGCTCGGTGCTCGGCACGTTGCGCGAGTGGGGCGCGGTCGACCTGGTCACCGCGGTGATGCCGCCGCGCGACGAGGAGGTCCGGATCGCGGCGCTGGGCACCGCGGCGGACTACTACCTGCAGCGCGGCGTCACCTGGGTGCAGGACGCGTGGGTGGAGCCGCCGGACGTCGACACCTACGTGGAGGCCGCCCGGCGCGACGCGCTGCGCATCCGCTTCAACCTCGCCTTCTACGCCGACCCGCGACACTTCGACATCCAGCTCGAGGGGTTCCTCGCGTCCCGGCAGCGGGTGGAGATCGTCGACTCGCCGTTCCTCACGGCCAACACCGTCAAGTTCTTCGCCGACGGAGTGGTCGAGAACGAGACCGGAGCGCTCATCCAGCCGTACTGCTCGGGCCTGCACCAGCACGGCATGACGGTGTGGGAGGGCGACAGCCTCGCCCAGGCCTGCCGCCGGGTGGACGAGCTGGGCTTCCAGATCCACATCCACGCCATCGGCGATGCCGCCGTGCGCCAGGCCCTCGACGCGATCGAGTACGCGGTCGCCACGAACGGCCCGCGCGACCGCCGGCCGGTGATCGCGCACGTACAACTCGTCGACGACGCCGACCTCGCGCGGTTCGCCGCGCTGAACGTCATCCCGAACATGCAGCCGCTGTGGGCGCAGATGGACGCGCTGATGACGGTGCTCACGGTGCCGCGGCTCGGGCCGGAGCGCGCCGACAAGCAGTACCGGATGCGCACGCTCGACGACTCCGGCGCGCCGCTGGCGTTCGGATCGGACTGGCCGGTGTCCTCGGGGGCGCCGCTGGACGGCATCGCGATCGGCGTCTCGCGTCAGACCGCTGACGGCGTGCCCGCCGGCGGCTGGACGCCCGAGGAGATCCTCGCCGTCGAGCGGGCACTGGGGGCCTACACCGGTGGCGTCGCGAAACAGGCGTTCGCCGAGCAGGTCTGGGGCCGAATCGCCCCCGGCGCGAGCGCCGATCTGGTGTGGTTGGACCGCGACCCCCGCAGCACCCCGCCCCGGGACCTGCCCGGCATCGGGATCCGCGCGACGTACCTGCAGGGTGCGCCCGCGTTCACCGCTCGTTAGAAGGGAACGTCCATGTCGACAGAGCCGTTGGCCGGGGTCTCGGCCGACCCCCACGAGGGGACCCTGAAGCGGGCGCTCGGCGTGCCGTCGCTGGTGCTGTTCGGCCTGGTGTACATGGTGCCGCTCACCGTGTACACCACCTACGGCATCGTGACGGTGGAGTCCGGTGGCCGGGTGCCGCTGTCCTACGTCGTGACGCTCGCGGCGATGATCTTCACCGCGCGGTCGTATGCGCGGATGGCCGCCGCCCTCCCGGTCGCCGGCTCGGCGTATGCGTACACGCAGAAGGCGTTCGGCGCACCGGTCGGCTTCCTCGCCGGCTGGTCGCTGCTGCTGGACTACCTCTTCCTGCCGATGCTCAACTACCTCGTCATCGGCCTCTACCTGAACGCCGCGGTGCCGGCGATCCCGCAGTGGGTCATCGTCGTCGTGACGATCGCGATCGTCACGGTGCTCAACATCGTCGGCATCGTCTCGGTGGCGCGCGCCAACCTGGTCATCATCGCCATCCAGGCGGTCTTCATCGTCGTGTTCCTGGTGATGGCGGTGGCTGCCATCTCCGGCGCCGGCAGCGTCGACGTCATGGCACCGTTCCGCGGGGACGGCAGCGCCGGCGGAATGGGCCCGGTGCTGGCGGGCGCCGCCATCCTGTGCCTGTCGTTCCTCGGCTTCGACGCCGTCTCGACGCTGTCCGAGGAGGCCAAGGACGCCCGCCGCGACGTGCCGCGCGCCATCATGCTCGCCACCGTCATCTGCGGCGTGCTCTTCATCGTGCTGTCCTACGTCTCGCAGCTGGTCTTCCCGTCGAACGCCTTCGCCGACGTCGACTCCGGGTCGCTGGACGTCATGAAGGCCGCCGGCGGCGCGTTCCTGGCCGCGTTCTTCACCGCCGCGTACGTGGCGGGCGCGCTCGGGTCGGCGCTGACGTCGCAGGCGTCGGTGGCGCGCATCCTCTACGCGATGGGACGTGACGGCGTGCTGCCGCGCAAGGTGTTCGGGCACGTGTCCGTCCGGTTCAGCACGCCGACGTGGGCCATCCTCGTCATCTCGGTGGTCTCGCTGCTGGCCATCGTCATCGACCTGGCGATCCTCGCGTCGGTGGTGAGCTTCGGTGCGCTGGTAGCGTTCTCGGCGGTCAACCTCACGGTGATCAAGCACTACTTCGTCGACGCCGGCGAGAAGAACGTGCTCAACAACCTGGTGCTGCCGCTCATCGGCTTCGCGCTGACGGTGTGGCTGTGGACGAGCCTGTCCGGCGACGCCCTGAAGATCGGACTGCTGTGGCTGGCGCTCGGCGTCGTCTGGCTCGCCGTCGTGACCCGCGGCTTCCGCCGGCCCACGCCGGTGCTGGAGATGCAGGAGTAGTCAGCGCCACGTGCGCGCGGCGGTGACCAGTCCCCGCAGCAGCGCCGACGTGGGCCGGCTCAACCCGTCCTCGCCGAACGGGCCGCTGCGCGGGCTGATTCCACGCACCCGCGGACTCAGCTCCAGTTGCGTGCCGCCCCCGCGGGGCCGGTTCACCGGGTTGTCGGGGTGCAGACCGCGCAGCTCGCGCGGGATCGCGTCGAGGTCGGTGATCACCTCGTGGCCGGGCACGTCGAGGTGCCGCGCGACGTGCTCGGCGAGGTCGCGGTTCGCCCCACCGGCCAGCACCTGGGTGCTGCGGCCGACGCGGCCGTACCCGTGCAGCGAGACGACGTGGTCGACGTGGTCGAGGAAGGCGGCGAGACGCTCGGACTCCTCGGGCAGGTAGGCCGCCGAGCGCAGGTGGTGCGGGTAGTTCACCGGGTGGCGGACGACGTAGAGCGACGCGTCCGCCGCGGTGGCGGCGCGCTCGGCGATGACGTCGGTCATGCGTTCCAGGCCGCCGCCGTGGATGGCCAGGAACCCGAACGTGGACCGCAGCGTCGACTGTTCGGTGACCTCCGGGTCGGCGAGCAGCGCCGTGAGCGTCTGGGGCCCGGGCACGTCGGTCGGTGCGAGGGCACGGGGCCAGTGCTCCGGATCCCAGCGGTGCAGGAAGTCGAGCCACCGCTGCGGAAGCCCGTGGTGCGCAGCGCCTTCGATGATCCGCTCCAGGTAACCAGGCCGGGGCGCCCCGGCCTCCGTGCGGTGGTCGATGTAGACCCACGCGTCCCGCGGGCCGGCGGAGGTGGCGACGACGAGCCGGTCGCGGCGGTAGCGGACGGGAACGCCCTCGGCGCTGTCCAGGACGTCGAGGTCGCGGTCGCTGATCTGCCAGAGGACGCCGTGCACCTCGGCGCCGTCGGACGGCTCGACCGTCGCGACGCCGCGCTCGTTGATCAGCCAGTCGTGATCGGCCAACGTCGCCGGGACGGGCCGGGTCGCGTCGGGGCAGCGTTGCGCCATCTGCGCGACGTTGAGGTTCGACCCGTAGGCGAAGTAGGCGTGCCGGTCCATTCAGCCCGTGACGGTGAGATAGATGAGCACCACGTTCAGCACACTAATCACCGCGGCCACCAGCCAGCCACACGCCGTGGTGAGGCGGTGGTTGACGTCGTCGCCCATGAGCGTGCGGTCGCCGGTCATCCGCACCAGGGGGATCAGCGCGAAGGGGATGCCGAACGACAGCACCACCTGGGAGAGCACCAGCGCGCGGCTGGGGTCCACGCCGATGCCGAGGATGACCAGCGCCGGCACCAGCGTGACGAGGCGGCGCAGCAGCAGCGGATAGCGGCGGTGCAGCAGCCCCTGCATGATCATCGCGCCGGCGTAGGCGCCGACCGACGTCGAGGCGAGTCCGGATGCCAGCAGGCCGATCGCGAAGAACAGGGCGACGGTGTGGCCGAGGGCGCCCTGCACGGCGGAGTAGGCGCCTTCGATCGAGTCGGTGTCGTCGATGCCCTGCAGGTTGGTGGCGGCCACCAGCAGCATGGCGAGGTTCACCGCGCCGGCGACGAGCATCGCGAGCGCGACGTCGTAGCGGGTGATGCGCAGCAGGCGGCGTCGCGGTGCGCCCGCATCGGGCCGGCCGTGCCGGTCGCGGGCCAGACCCGAGTGCAGGTACACGGCGTGGGGCATCACGGTCGCGCCGAGCATCGCGGTGGCGAGCAGGATGCTCTCGGCACCGTCGAAGCGCGGGACGAGCCCGCCGGCGACGTCGGACGCGGACGGCGGAGCGACGAACAGGCTGGTGAGGAAGCCGATCGCGATGACGAGCAGCAGACCGCTGATGACCCGTTCGAAGACCCGCTGACCGCGCCGGTTCTGCACCGACAGCAGCACGAGGGAGACGCCGCCGGTGATGGCACCGCCCACCAGCAGCGGCAGGTCGAACAGCAGGTACAACGCGATGGCGCCGCCGACCACTTCGGCGAGATCCGTTGCCATGGCGACGAGTTCGGCCTGTACCCAGTACGCGATCCGGGTGGGCGCGCGGGTGCGGTCGGCGACGGACTCCGGCAGTGTGCGGCCGGTGACGAGGCCGAGTTTGGCCGAGAGGTACTGCACCAGGCCCGCCATCACGTTGGCGACGAGGATGACCCAGACCAGCAGGAAGCCGTACTGGGCACCGGCGCTGACGTTGGCCGCGACGTTGCCGGGGTCGACGTAGGCGATGGCCGCGACGAAGGCGGGTCCGAGCAGCATCAGGCCCGCACCCGGCTTCGTCCTTGGTACTACGGCCACGTCCCCCGCCCATTCCGATCGGCCCAACGAAAAAGTTAGGTTAACCGGAACCTCGGCGACGCGACAACGCCGCCCGAACCGGTGTTACCCGGCCGAGCGGGGACGAATAGTCACCAACCGATGCCGAAGCCGAACCCGCCGAACGGGAAGCCGCCGTAGAACGGCCCGAAGCTCTGCGCGGGCGGGGACGTCGTCAGCTGGGCACTGCCGTTGGTGGTGCACATCGTGGTGCGCGGCGCGGTGTCGACGCACTGCGGCGCTGCCGACGCGGGGGCGGCGAAGAGGATGCCGCCGACGGCCAGTGCGGCCAGGGCGGGCGCCACCGAAAGGGACGTGCGAAGTGATTTCTTGCTCATGACCTGCTCCGATCTACGGACCGAGTCTACGCCCGTCCGGGCAGGTCAGAACGGGTGAAAATGATCTCCTCGGCGCCGGGAATAGCCGCTCAGCGGTGCCCGCCACCACCGCCGCCGCCGGCCGTGCCGCCGCCATGCGGGCCCCAGGGGCCACCGATGATGAGCGCGGACCCGTAGAACTCGTCGTCCCACGGATAGGGATAGACCGGGGCAGGTGCGGTGGCGTCGATCTGGACGTTGCCCGGCGATTGGCACTCGGTCTCGCCGGTCCCGGTGTAGGTGCCGCCCGGGGTGGTCTGGCAGGACTGCTGTCCGGGTTCGGCCGCCGCGCCGGCCGCGGTGAGGGTCGCGGTGGCGAGGCCCATGCCTCCGGCGGCGAGCAGGGTCACGAGGTGGCGCGTGGAGGGCCGCATGGTCGCATCCCTTGGCTCGGGGTCACGGACGGCTGCCAGCGTACAACCCGCGGCCGGTCACGAGGGGCAGGTCGAGGGTGGTGCGGATTCCGGCCGGAGCGGCGACGACGTCGGGGATCGCATTGACCACCCGCGCCGCGGTCGCGACCAGGCCGGCGTGGTTGTGGTCGCCGTTCGGGCTGGAGAGGCACAGGTCGACGGCATAGGAGGGTTCGCCGGTGATCTCGATGCGGTACGAGCCACCCTCCTGCGCGGGCTGCGGCCAGTCCGGGCGGAGGTCGTCGCGCAGCCGGGTGACGTGCTCGAGCACCACCGCGACGGCGCCGTCCTTGATGCCCTGCACCTCGAAGCGCAGCGCGGCGGCGGTGCCCTTCTCGATGTGGCCGGACGCGATGTCGAATGCCTCCGGTGCGGGCTCGCGGACGTAGGTCTCCTTCACCTCGTCGAGGTCGATGCCCAGACCCGCGGCCAGCTGGCGCACCACCGACCCCCATGCGAGGCTCAGCACTCCCGGCTGTAGCAGCATCGGCACGTCGTCGAGAGACCGGCCGAAGCCCATCACGTCGAACATCACCGCCGCGCTGTCGTAGGTGTCGTAGTTGATGATCTCCATGCAGCGCACCTGCTCGATGCTCTGACAGGTGCCGGCGAGCGCCAGGGGCACCAGGTCGTTGGCGAACCCGGGATCGATGCCGCCGACGAACAGGCTCGAATTGCCCTGCGCTGCAGCCTCTTCGATGGGGCTGATCATCTCCTGGGGCAGCGTCTGCCACGGGTACTGCAGGAAGACCGCACTGCTGCCGACGACGTTGATGCCGGCGGCCAGGATGCGGCGGTAGTCCTCGAGCGCCTCGGTCAACCGGTTGTCGGCCAGTGCGGTGTAGACGACGCACTCCGGCGCGGTGGCCAGCACGGCGTCGAGGTCGGTGGTCGCCGCGACGCCGGTGGTGACGCCGAGACCCGCCAACTCACCCGCGTCCCTGCCGGCCTTGGCCTCCGAGGACACCCAGACGGCGGTGAGATCGAACCGGTCGTCGCCGATGAGGTGGGCGAGGGCGGGCTTGCCGACGTTGCCGGTGCCGACGGCGGCGACGCGAATGGTCACGGGTGTGCCTCTCTACAGATCGGGGATGGGCATGTCGAGGTTCGGCGTGGTGAGTCCGCCGTCGACCTCGAGCGTCTTGCCGGTGAGATAGCTGCCGGCGGGGGAGGCGAGGTACACCGCGGCCGCGGCGATGTCCTGCGGGTCGCCGAGCCGTCGCAGCGGGGTGGCCTGCTCCATGGGGTCGCGCAGCTCGTCGTTGCTCGCCACGATCTCCAGCGCCGAGGTCAGGATCGAGCCGGGCGCGATCGCGTTGACGCGGATCCGCGGGGCCAGGTCGAAGGCCGACAGCCGGGTGTAGTGCGCGAGGGCGGCCTTCGCCGTGCCGTAGGCGGCGAAACCGCGCCCGGAGGCCCGCGCCATCGTCGAGGTGACGTTGATGATGCTGCCGCCGCCGGAATGCTCCAGCATCAGCGGGACCGCGGCCGTCGTGAGCGCGTGCGCGGTGGCCACGTTGAAGGTGAAGGCGTCGCGCAGGTCCTTCGTCGACGTGCTGAGCAAGGCGTTCGGCATGGTGCCGCCGACGTTGTTCACGACGACGTCTAGTTTGCCGAAGGCCTCGACGGCCGTCGCGGCGAGGGCTGCGGTGTCCTCGGGCCGCGCGAGGTCGGCCACCACGACGTGCGCGCGTCGCCCGGTGGCCTCGACCTGCTGCGCGACCTCCTCCAGCTGAGACCGAGTCCGCGCTGCGATCAGCACGTCTGCACCGGCTTCCGCGAATGCGAGCGCCATCGCCGCACCCAGTCCGCGGCCTGCGCCGGTGACGACGGCAACCTTGCCGTCGAGCCTGAACCTGTCGAGAATCACGTGCCCTCACTTCCCTCGCGCGGTCACGCTAACAAGCCGGCCGCCGCCGTGGGGGAGGTTTCTGGAACACGTTCTACTTCATGTGCGCCGAGGGCGCGGGTGGCGCGGGTGGGGTCAGGTGGGGCCCGCGCCGTGAGATCCGGGTTTTGGCGAAGAAGTGCGAGTGCGGGTCTGCAAAAGTCGGATCTCGACGCGGCGGAGCCAGGAACGGGCCAGCGGACGCGTCAGGCCTTCTTGGCCGCGGTCTTCTTCGCCGGCGACTTCTTGGCGGCCGCGCCGGTGGTCTTCTTGGCTGCGGTGCCGGTGGTCTTCTTCGCCGGTGCCTTCTGCGCGGCCTTCTTGGCGGGGGCCTTCTTCGCGGCGGAGCGGGCGGGCTTCTCGTCGGAGTCGTCGTCGTCGGAGTCGGTGTCCTTGCCGGAGTCCGAGCCGGAGTCCGAACTCGCACTCGATCCCTTGCGCGCCTTGACGCTGGCCTCCAGCTTGGCGAGCAGATCGGAGACGTCGTCGGTCTCGTCGAGGTTCTCGGGTTCGGCGTCCTCGGTGGTGAAGGCCTCACCGCCCTCGATCTTCGCCTGGATCAGCTCCATCATCTCTTCGCGGTAGGTGTCGCGGAACTGGTCGGGATGGAAGTCGTCGGTCATGGACTCGACGACCTGTCCGGCCATCTTCAGCTCGGCCGGCTTGACGTCGACCTCCTTGTCCAGCACCGGGAAGTCGGGGTCGCGGATCTCGTCGGGCCACAGCAGCGTGTGCACCATCATCACGTCGCGCTTGCTGAAGTCCTTGACGCGCAACGCCGCCAGCCGTGTCTTGTTGCGCAGCGTGAAGTGCACGATCGCGATGCGGTCGGTGTCGGCCAGCGTCTTGGCCAAGAGCACGTAGGACTTCGACGACTTCGAATCCGGCTCCAGGAAATAGCTCTTGTCGTAGAGCATCGGGTCGATCTGTTCGGCGGGCACGAACTCGAGGACCTCGATCTCGCGGCTGCGCTCCTCGGGCATCGTCGCGACGTCCTCGTCGGTGATGATGACGGTCTGGCCGTCCTCGGCCTCGTAGGACTTCGCGATGTCGCGGTACTCGACCACCTCGCCGCAGATCTCGCACACCCGCTTGTAGCGGATCCGCCCGTGGTCCTTGGCGTGCACCTGGTGGAACTTGATGTCGTGGTCTTCGGTCGCGCTGTAGACCTTGACCGGCACGTTCACCAGCCCGAACGAGACCGAACCCTTCCAGATGGACCGCATGCCCCAGTATTGCCCATCCTGCTAGTCCTGACGCAGATCGGCGCGGCGCGGCAGATCCGCCCCCGCCCGGGCGACGACGTACGCCGACACCCGGGCCGCCTCGCGCAGCACCTCGCCGAGCGTCGCCTCGCCGATGCCGGCGAGCGCGTCACGGCGGGTCCGGCCGAGCAGGTCGCGGCTCCACAGCGCGTCGACGAGTCCGGCCATGAAGGCATCACCTGCGCCGACGGTGTCCACGACCTCGACCGGCGGTGCCTCGATCGTGACGGTGCCGGCATCGGACACGGCGAACGCGCCATCCGCGCCGCGGGTGACGACGACGACGGCGGGGCCGAGTTCCTGCCACGTCCGCGCCACCTCCTCGGCGGGGCGGTCCGGGTCGATCCAGTGCAGGTCCTCGTCGGACGCCTTCACCAGGTCGGCCTTCGCCACCAGCCGGCTGATGCGGTCGATCGCCTGCTCGCGGTCGTCGATCAGCGCCGGCCGCACGTTGGGGTCGTAGCTGACGGTCGCCGAGGTGCGGTACGCGTCGAGCAGGGCCGCGGTCGCCAGGCAGCCGGGCGCGAGGAACGCCGCGATCGAACCGGTGTGCACCACCAGCGGCGGCGACACCTCCGGCGTGCCGGCCGTCTCCCAGACGATGTCGAACTCGTAGGTCGCCGCACCGGAGGCGTCGAGCCGCGCCAGCGCCGTCGGCGTGCGGTCGGCGTCGGTGCTGCCGGCCACCAACCGGACCGCGGACTGTTCGACGTAGTCCACGATGCGCCGGCCGCGGTCGTCATCGCCGACGTGGGTGAGGAAGTCGACGTCGCGGCCGAGCCGGCTCAATCCGACGGCGACGTTGAGCGGGCTGCCGCCGACGTGCTCGCCGAGTGTCCGTCCATCCCGCTCGACGACGTCGATCAACGCCTCGCCGATCACCAGGGCGCTGTCGGGAGACGCGGCACTCACGACCCGACCAGTCGTTCGAGTGTCGCGCGAGAACCGTTGGCGTGCAACGATTCCAACGTGGCGAGGTACTCCTCGGCGAAGCGCGGCTGCTGTGCGAGGTCGCCGAACACGTCGGTGTTCTCCACGAACGCCAGCGGCGCCTCGCGCTGACGCTGGGCGATCGGCACCAATGTGTCGGCGAGCGGGTCCTGCACGTCGATCGGCTCGCCCTCCTCGTCGACCCCCTCGGCGTAGCGCGCCCAGCTCGCGACCGTGGCGGTGGCCATGGCGATCGGTGCGCCGGTGCGCAAGTTCTCCCGGATCACGGGCAGAAGCCACTTCGGGATGCGGTCGGAGGAGGCGAAGCACAGCCGCACGATCGTGTCCCGCACACCGGGATTGGCGAATCGCTCGATGAGGGTCTGCTTGTACTCCGGCAGGTCGATGCCCGGCACGGGCAGCAGTGTCGGCGTGCCCTCCTCGTCCATGTACCGGCGGAGGAACCTCGCGAACAGCGGATCGCCCGCGGCGTCGTGCACCAGCCGGTAGCCGGCGAGGTAGGCGAAGTAGCACAGCGCCTGGTGGCTGGCGTTGAGCAGCCGCAGCTTCATCAACTCATACGGCGTGACGTCGTCGACGAGCAGCACGTCGACCTCCTCGAACGGCGGTCTGCCGTCGGAGAAGTCGTCCTCGAGCACCCACGCGGTGAACGGCTCCGCCGCGACCGGCCACTGATCCTCCACGCCGAACTCCGTGGCGAGCGCGTCGACGACGTCGGGTGCGGTGGCCGGCGTGATGCGGTCGACCATGGAGTTCGGGAACCTGGTGTGCTCGTCCATCCACTCGGCCAGGCCGGGGTGATGGTCGCGCGCGAACGACGTGAACGCCTCGCGCGCCACGTGGCCGTTGCCCTCGATGTTGTCGCACGACACAATGGTGGGCGACCCGAGGCCGCGGTCGCGGCGCCGCTCGAGCGCGGCGGTGACGAGCCCGAACACGCTGTCCGGTCCCGCGTCGGCGATCGAGTAGCCGCCCTCGGTGATGGTCAGCGACACGATGCGCGTCGTCGGCGCGGCGATCAGCTCGATGACGGCCTCGGGGTCGTCGGGCGCGTAGCGGTAGTCGACGATCGATCCGATGACGCGGGCCTCGCGCGAGCCGTCGGGGTTCATCGCGATGAGGGTGTAGAGCCCGTCCTGAGCGGCCATGACGTCGGCCATCTTCCGGTCGGCGGGCAGTACGCCGACGCCGCAGATGCCCCAGTCCGTCGCGAGGCCGCGTTCGAGCAACCGATCGACGTACATCGCCTGGTGGGCGCGGTGGAACCCGCCGACGCCGAAGTGCACGATGCCGACGCCGACCGCGCTGCGGTCGTAACTCGGGGTGGCGATCGGGATCTCGGCGAGGGTCTCGGTGCTCAGTTTCATGACGCGGTCACCACGCGCTCGACGCTACCCGGCGCCACGTGCCGGTTGGACCGGCCGCGACGGGTACTGGCGGCGACGTCGTCGAGCGGGTGGCACGGGGGTGTTGTGTAGGTCACACACGGATGTTAGCGTGATGAGCATCTACTCGCACCCATGAGCAGATTCTCACCCTCGACGAGGAAGGTGGAGTGCACATCGTGGCCATGTCGCCTTCGGACGCCGTCGCCCCCACGGTGCCGAGCGGTCGGTCCAATGGGCGCGTGAACGGCACGATGGAGCACGTCGCCACCCCGGAGGATCTCCGGCTGGCACTGCGCGCGGCGACGCTCTACTACCTCGACGGCCTCACCCAGGCGGAGATCGCCGCCAAGCTCGGCGTCTCCCGACCGACGGCGGGCCGGCTCATCGCGCGGGCCAAGGCCCACGGGCTGGTGCGCATCGAGGTCGTCGTGCCGCCGACGCTGAAGGACGATCTGCACGCCGAGGAGGAGCGTCGCCTCGAGGAGCGCTACGGCCTGACCGAGGCGGTTGTCACCGGACACCTCGGCCGGGCGTCGGGCGCGCTGCTGATGCGCCGGCTGCACCAGGACGACGTCCTGGGCTTCACCTGGGGTCCCGAGCAGGTGGCCGCGGTCTCGGCGCTGAGCCCGGGGGTGGCGAGCTGCCGCGTGGTGGTGCAGCTCGACGGCGCCATGTCGACCGCCTCCTACCAGACCGGCATGGAATTCATCCTCAGCCGCAGCGCGGACATGCTGCGCGCCAACGCGATGCGGCTGCCCGCACCGCTGTACGCCGACGCCTCGACCGTGGTCTCGCTGCGCAGTGACTCGGTGATCTCGCGGACGCTGGAGGCCGGCCGCCGGGCGGACACCATGCTGTTCGGCGTGGGGTCGGTATCCACGTCGACCACGTTGTTCGAGGGCAGCTTCCTCGACGTGCGGATGCTCGACGAACTGGTGAGCCGCGGCGCCGTCGGCGAGATCGGCGGCCGCTTCTTCGACGCCGACGGCGCGTCGGTGGACACCGAACTCGCCCACCGCGCGGTGTCGGTCCCGCTCGAGGACGTCCGCAGCTGCGCCAAGACGATCCTGGTGTGCAGCGGACCCGAGAAGTACCTCGCCACGCACGCCGCCCTGCGCGGCGGTTTGGCGAAGCTGCTGGTGTGCGACATCGACTGCGCACGTTGGCTGTTGGAGCAGTGAGCAACCGACCGGAAGGTGGTCAGGCGTGACGACTCGACGACGAGTACTCCGCAAGCTGGTGGCGTGTACCGCTGCCCTCGGCGTGACGTTCACCGCGGGGTGCGCCGGGGCGGGCAGCCTCGGCGCGTCCGACGACGAGGTGACCATCGCGCTGGTGTCCAACTCGCAGATGACCGATGCGCAGAAGCTGTCGAGTGAGTTCGAGGCCCAGAACCCCGGCACCAAGCTCAAGTTCATCACGCTGTCGGAGAACCAGGCGCGCGCGAAGATCACGATGTCGACGGCCATGGGTGGCAGCGAGTTCGACGTCGCGATGATCAGCAACTTCGAGACGCCGCAGTGGGCGCGCGACGGCTGGTTGCGCAACCTCAGCGAGTACGCGCGCCAGACGCCGGGCTACGACGAGAACGACTTCATCTCGTCGCTGCGGGAGTCGCTGTCCTACGAGGGCAACATGTACGCCGTCCCGTTCTACGGCGAGTCCTCGTTCCTGATGTACCGCAAGGATCTGTTCGCCCAAGCCGGCATCCAGGTGCCGCAGGATCCCAACTACCAGCCCACCTGGCAGGAGGTGGGTCAGTGGGCGGACGCGCTCAAGACCGGGGACCGGGCCGGAATCTGCCTGCGCGGCAAGCCCGGTTGGGGTGAGGTGCTCGCGCCGCTGGACACCGTCATCAACACCTTCGGCGGGCGCTGGTTCGACGAGCAGTGGAACGCGCAGCTGAGCAGCCCGCAGGTCCGGCAGGCCGTCAACTTCTACGTCGACCTGGTCAAGCGCTCGGGTGAACTCGGCGCCGCCTCCACCGGGTTCCAGGAGTGCGCCAACCTGTTCGGCCAGGGGCAGACCGCGATGTGGTACGACGCGACGTCGGCGGTCTCGGTGCTCGAGGATCCCAAGGAGTACCCCGACCTGGTCGGCAAGATCGGGTACCTGCCCGCGCCGATCGTGGAGAAGCCGAACGCGGGATGGCTCTACACCTGGGCGTTGGGCATCCCCAAGGCTGCGAAGAATCCCGACGGTGCCTGGAAGTTCATCTCCTGGATGACGAGCAAGGACTACATGAAGCTGGTCGGGGAGAAACTCGGCTGGGCTCGGGTCCCACCGGGTAGCCGCACCTCCACCTACACCGATCTGCCGGAGTACGAGGCGATCTCGAAGTCCTACGGTCCGTTGACGTTGCGGTCCATCGAGAACGCGACGCCCAATCGGCCGACGGTGCAACCGGTTCCGTACACCGGCATCCAGTTCGTCGGCATCCCCGAGTTCCAGGACCTCGGTACCCGGGTCAGCCAGCAGATCAGCGCGGCCATCGCCGGCCAGAAGTCGGTCGATGACGCGCTGACTCAGTCCCAGGAGTACGCCGAGGTCGTCGGCCGCACCTACCAGGAGAAGTGATGACCGTTACCGCGCAGACCGGCGCCGAGGCCGGCGAGAACGACGTCGCCGAACGGGTCCGGAAGATCAAGGCGAACCAGGGCATCGGCGTCAGCCGCGCCGAGGGCTGGCGGCGCCGGGGGCCGTTGCTCCCCGCGCTGATCTTCATGATCGTGGTCACCCAGATCCCGTTCGTCTTCACGCTGTACTACTCGACGCTGTCATGGAACCTGGTGCGGCCGGGGTCGCGTCAGTTCGTCGGCTTCGACAACTACATCGCGGTGGTCAAGGACAGCCAGTTCTGGTCGGTGGCACTGAACACCGTGGTGCTCATCGTCGGCGTGGTCATCATCTCGGCGGCGTTCGGGCTCCTGTTGGCCCTGCTCCTGGACCGGGCGTTCCTCGGCCGCGGCGTCGTCCGGACCCTGCTCATCACGCCCTTCCTCGTCACACCCGTCGCGGCGGCGCTGATCTGGAAGACGACGATCCTCGACCCGAACAACGGCATCTTGAACTGGGCACTGTCGCTGGTCGGCATCGGCCGCGTCGACTGGATCGGCCAGTTCCCGCTGACGATGGTCATGGTCGAACTGATCTGGCAGTGGACGCCGTTCATGATGCTGCTGATCCTCGCCGGCCTCCAGTCGATGCCTCGCGACATCCTGGAGGCCGGCCGAGTCGACGGAGCGGGTGCGTTCCAGCTCTTCCGCGAGCTGACGCTGCCGCACCTGCGACGGTTCATCGAACTGGGGGTGGTGCTCGGCGCGATCTACCTGGTGAACACCTTCGACGCCATCTACATGATGACCCAGGGTGGCCCCGGCATCGCGAGTGCGAACCTGCCGTTCTACATCTACCAGCGCGCGTTCCTCGGCTTCGACATCGGCCAGGCGGCGGCGATGGGCGTGGTCGTGGTGATCTTCACGATCATCATCGCGAACTTCGCGCTGCGGTTGATCTTCAAATCGTTCTCGGGCAAGGAAGAGGCGGCCTGACGATGAGCGCTCGCGCCAAGAGTGAGGGATCTGACATGACCACCGGATCAGCACTGGACAGCACCGACCGGGGCCGCGTGACGGGCGAATCCGCCGTGACGGCCAAGAAGAAGACCCGCACATTCAGCCCCTGGGGTCTGGTGGCGTGGCTCGTCGCCCTGGGGTTCTTCTTCCCGGTGTTCTGGATGATCCTGACGTCGTTCAAGCAGGAGGGCGACGCGGCCACGACGCCGCCGAAACTCCTCTTCTCACCGACCCTCGAGCAGTACGGCGCGGTCTTCGATCAAGGCATCGGGCCGGCGATGCTCAACTCGATCTTCGCCACCGGACTGTCGACGATCATCGTCCTGCTGCTCGGCGTCCCCGCCGCGTTCGCGTTGTCACTGCGGCCGGTGCGCAAGACCCAGGATGCGCTGTTCTTCTTCATGAGCACCAAGATGCTGCCGGTGGTGGCCGTCATCCTGCCGCTGTACGTCATCGTCTCCAACGTGGGCCTGCTGGACAACATCTGGGCGCTGGTCATCCTCTACACCGCGATGAACCTGCCCATCGCGGTGTGGATGATGCGGTCGTTCTTCCTCGAGGTGCCGGGTGAACTGCTCGAGGCGGCGAGCCTCGACGGTGCGAGCCTGTGGCGCTCCGTGCGTGAGGTGATCCTGCCGCTGGTGTCGCCCGGCATCGCGGCAACCGCGTTGATCTGCGTGATCTTCGCGTGGAACGAATTCTTCTTCGCGGTGAACCTGACCGCGGTGAACGCCCAGACCATGCCCGTCTACCTCGTCGGGTTCATCGCGGGTGAGGGGCAGTACTGGGCGGTGCTCTCGGCGGCGGCCACGATGGCCGCACTGCCGGTCATCCTCTGCGGGTGGTTCGCCCAGAACAAGTTGGTGCGCGGGCTCTCGTTCGGCGCAATCAAGTAGAGCGCAGTCCATTTCAAGGTAAGGGGAGCAATGGCATCGATCACGTACAACAACGCCTCGTGCATCTACGAGGGCTCCGACAAGCTGGCAGTCGACTCGCTGAACCTCGACATCGCCGACGGCGAGTTCGTGGTGCTGGTCGGTCCGTCCGGTTCGGGCAAGAGCACCGCGCTGCGGATGCTCGCCGGGCTGGAGGAGATCGACGAGGGCACCATCGAGATCGGCGGCAAGAACATGGTCGGCGTGCCGTCCAAGGACCGCGACATCGCGATGGTGTTCCAGAACTACGCGCTGTACCCGAACAAGACCGTTGCCGAGAACATGGGTTTCGCGCTCAAGCTGCGGGGTGTCTCGGCCGAGGAGCGGCGCCGCAAGGTCGAGGAGGCCGCGAAGATCCTCGACCTCACCGAGTTCCTGGACCGCAAGCCCGCCAAGCTCTCCGGCGGTCAACGCCAGCGCGTGGCGATGGGCCGCGCCATCGTCCGTGAGCCGCAGGTGTTCTGCATGGACGAGCCGCTCTCCAACCTCGACGCGAAGCTGCGCGTGCAGACGCGCACGCAGATCGCGGCGCTGCAGCGGCGGCTGGGCACCACCACCGTCTACGTCACCCATGACCAGGTGGAGGCCATGACGATGGGGGACCGGGTCGCCGTGCTGCGCTTCGGCAAGCTGCAGCAGTTCGCGTCGCCCAACGAGCTGTACGACCGTCCTGCCAACGCGTTCGTCGCCGGCTTCATCGGCTCTCCGGCGATGAACCTGGTGACGCTGCCGGTGGCGCCCGACGGGGTGAAGGTCGGCGACTCGACGCTCGAACTCGAGCGCGACACCCTGAGCACCCTCAGCCAGGCCAACCTGTCCGAGGTGACCTTCGGCATCCGGCCCGAGCAGCTCGAGATCAGCGACTCCGATGGGGTGGAGGTCGTAGTGGACCTCGTCGAGGACCTCGGCAGCGAGGCCTACGTCTACACCCACGCGAGTTCGGGCGTCGAGCTGGTGGCGCGCTGCAACCCGCGCACCGCGCCGAGGCTGGCGGACACGGTGCGGCTCCGGCGGCATCCCGACGGGGCGGTGCACCTGTTCCACCCGCAGTCGGGCGAACGTCTGAACTAGCATGCCGGCGCCGGAGATTCGGCTCCGCGCACCGACGCCGGGTCTGCTGGCGCTGCCCTGGGACCTCCCGCTGCGGCAATGGAACGTGCCCGACGTTCCGTTGCGCGACATCGCCGTTGGGCCCAGCAGGCACCTGGTGAAGTTCGTCGACGCCGACGGTGCGCTCTGGGCGGTGAAGGACATGCCGCCTCGGGTCGCCGCCAAGGAGTACGAGGTGCTGCGCCGGCTCGAGGAGATGGGCCTGCCCGCGGTGCGTCCCGCCGGGCTGGTGCTGCAGCCGGACGTCGACTCGGCGATCCTGGTGACCCGGTACCTCGAGGGATCCTGGCAGTACCGGCGGCTGTTCATGCGGTTGCCTCTCGAGGAGGGCAAGCACCGGACGCGGCTGCTCGGCGCGATGGCCGGGCTGTTGGTCGAGCTGCACCGCCACGGCGTGTTCTGGGGCGACTGCTCGCTGGCCAACACGCTGTTCTCCCGCGACGGGCAGATGCTGGCGGCGCACCTCGTCGACGCCGAGACCTCGGAGGTGCACCCGTCGCTGAGCCGCGGACAGCGCACGCACGACCTCGACATCATGGTGGAGAACGTCGCGATGGGCATGCTGGACCTCGCCGAGCGGCTCGGCACGACCGCCGACCTGGAGGAGCGGTTGATCGCCGAGGCCGAGCAGGTGCGCACCCGCTACGACGAACTCTGGGACGTGCTGCACGCCGAGCCGGTGTTCGGCTTCACCGACCGCTACCGCGTCGAGGGCACCATCCGGCGGCTCAACGACCTCGGCTTCGCCGTCGACGAGCTGTCGCTGCAGCCCGACAGCGCCGACCCGACCCGGTTGCGGGTGCACGTCGTGGTCGGCGACAAGCGATATCACGCACAGCATCTGCAGGAGCTGACCGGGTTGGACGTCGGCGAGGGCCAGGCGGAGATCCTGCTCGGCGACCTGCACGCCTACCAGGCGCAGCTGTGCCGCGAGGCCGGGCACGACGTCGACGAGCCGACCGCGGCGCGACTGTGGGTGATGGAGGTGCTGACGCCCTACGAGATGCTGGCCCACCAGGCCGTGCACGGCGCGGGCACGCCGATCCAGGCGTATTGCGATCTGCTGGAGGTCCGCTGGCTGCTCAGCGAGCAGGCCGGCCGCGACGTCGGGACCAACAAGGCGCTGGCTGCGCTGAACCGCGACGTCATCCCGGCCGACTCGGCCGCGCGCCTCGCGGTCGCCGAGGTTCCGACGGCGCCGTTCGCCGTGCTGCGCGACGAGGACTGAGGGCCCCGCGCTCGGCGGCCGCCCTCAGATCGCCGGCTGCTCGCCGGGGTTGAGGCCGTAGGGGAGGTCGGGGCTGACGCCGGACCTGCCCGACTCGGGGTGGGTGAACACCTGCGAGGGCGCAACGCGGCAGGCGGAGTCCATCGGCGTCTGGTCGCCCGAGCAGTACGGCACCAGGTCCTGGGGATCGGCGGCAGCCGGCGGCGCCGCCGCGAGAATCGCCGCGGCGGCCGCGCACGTCGCGGCGCACGCGGCGCATCGGGAAGCCCACCCGAGAGTCACTAGGTCAACGGTACAGCGGGTAATAGCGTGGCATGGTGGATCGCTGCGGGCGGGTGAAGCTGACCAACCCCGACAAGGTGCTGTATCCCGCCGCGGGCACCACCAAGGCGGAGATCTTCGACTACTACGTGCAGATCGCCGACGTGATGGTGCCGCACATCGCCGGACGGCCCGTCACCCGCAAGCGCTGGCCCAACGGCGTCGGCGAGCCCGATTTCTTCGAGAAGCAGCTGGCGTCGTCGGCGCCGGACTGGATGGCGCGCGGCTCGGTGACCCACCGCAGCGGCACCACCACCTACCCCCTGATCGACAGCCGGGAGGGTCTCGCCTGGATCGCGCAGCAGGCGTCGCTCGAGGTCCACGTGCCGCAGTGGCGGTTCGTCGCCCAGGGTGACCGGCTCGACCCCGGGCCTGCCACGCGCATCGTCTTCGACCTCGACCCCGGCGAGGGCGTCACCTTCCGCCAGCTCTGCGAGGTGGCGCACGAGGTGCGCAGCTACGTCGAGGACATCGGGCTGACGGCGTACCCCCTGACGAGCGGCAGCAAGGGCCTGCACCTGTACGTCCCGCTGGCCGAGCCGGTGAGTTCCCAGGGCGCCTCGGTGCTGGCGAAGCGCATCGCCCAGCAGCTCGAGAAGAGCATGCCGAAGCGCGTCACCGCGACGATGACCAAGAGCCTGCGCGCCGGCAAGGTCTTCCTCGACTGGAGCCAAAACAGCGCCGCGAAGACCACCATCGCGCCGTACTCGCTGCGCGGGCGCGATCAGCCGACCGTGGCGGCGCCGCGCACCTGGGAGGAGATCGAAGACCCGGGACTGCGACACCTGCGCTTCGACGAGGTGCTCGAGCGCGTCGCGAGCCACGGCGACCTGCTCGACGGGCTCGACGAGCGAGTCCCGTTGGCGGACAAGCTGACGACGTACCGCACGATGCGCGACGCCAGCAAGACCCCCGAGCCGGTACCGCAGAAGGCGCCCGCGCTCGGCAACGACGACACGTTCGTCATCCAGGAACACCACGCACGCCGGTTGCACTACGACTTCCGGCTGGAGCGCGGAGGCGTCCTGGTGTCGTGGGCCATCCCGAAGAACCTGCCCGACACCCCGGCGGTCAACCACTTGGCCGTGCACACCGAGGACCACCCTCTGGAGTACGCGACCTTCGCCGGCACGATCCCCAAGGGCGAGTACGGCGGCGGTGAGGTCTTCATCTGGGACACCGGCACCTACGAGGCGGAGAAGTTCAACGACCACCCACCGGACGGTCCGGACAAGGGCGGCGAGGTGATCGTCACGCTCACCGGCTCGAAGGTCAGCGGCCGCTACGCACTGATCCAGACCGGCGGCAAGAACTGGCTGGCGCACCGGATGAAGGAGCAGCACACCCTCACCGAGAAGGACATGGCGCCGATGCTCGCCACGCACGGCTCGGTGGCGAAGCTGACTCGTGCAGTATGGGCGTTCGAGGGCAAGTGGGACGGCTACCGTCTGCTCGTCGACGCCGATCACGGTGCGTTGCAACTGCGTTCGCGCAGCGGCCGCGACGTCACGCACGAGTATCCGGCGCTGCGGGCCCTGGCCGCCGACCTCGCCGACCACCACGTGGTGCTCGATGGGGAGGTGGTCGCGCTCGACGAGGACGGGGTACCGAACTTCGGGCTGATGCAGAACCGCGCCCGGAGCACGCGCATCGAGTTCTGGGCGTTCGACGTGCTGGCGCTCGACGGCCGATCCCTGATGCGCGCCAAGTACTCCGACCGGAGGCGCATCCTCGAGGCGCTCGCCGACGGCGGCGGGCTGATCGTCCCCGAGCAGTTGCCGGGCGACGGTCCGGAGGCCATGGCGCACGCACGGGCGAACCGGTGGGAGGGCGTCGTCGCCAAGCGACGCGACTCGACCTACCAGGCGGGGCGGCGGTCGTCGTCGTGGATCAAGGACAAGCTGTGGCTCACCCAGGAGGTCGTGATCGGCGGCTGGCGCGCCGGGGAAGGCGGCCGCAGCAGCGGCATCGGTGCGTTGCTCGTCGGCGTTCCCGACCCCGACGGCGGCGGGCTGCAGTTCGCGGGCCGCGTGGGCACCGGCTTCACCGACAAGGACCTGGCCAATCTCAAGAAGACCCTCGCACCGTTGCACACCGACGCATCGCCCTTTACGAAGCGGCTCACCGGCCCCGACGCCAAGGGCGTGACGTTCGTCCGGCCCGAGCTGGTGGGCGAGGTCCGCTACAGCGAGCGCACCTCCGATGGCCGCCTGCGACAACCGAGTTGGCGTGGGCTGCGCGACGACAAGACGCCGGCCGAGGTGGTCTGGGAGTAGGCCGTCGTCCCAGTGCTCACGACACGGCCAGGCGTAGGTCGTCGAGCCGCCGGACGAGCAGGCTCGGCAGCCACCGGCCGACCCGCACCGCATCGATGCGTGCGCTGCGTTCGAGCAGGCCGCCGATGACGACGCGAGCCTCCAGCCGGGCCAGCGCAGCACCGACGCAGAAGTGCACGCCCCGGCCAAATGCGATGTGACCCGTTCTCGCCGGCCGGTCGAGGCGGAACTCCGCCGGATCGTCGACGTGGCTGGGATCCCGGTTGGCGGCGCCCCACAGCAGCAGCAGTCGTGCGCCGGCAGGCAGGTCGACACCGCACAGGGTGGTGTCGGCGACGACGTGCCGATAGTGCCCGCGGAACGGCGGCTCGACGCGGAGCACCTCCTCCAGGAAGGGGCCGATCAGTTCGGGATCGGAGCGGACCGCGTCGTGCACGTCGCGATGCGTCGCGAGGATCCATGCGGCCGATCCGAGAAGTGACGCCGTCGACTCACCGCCGGCGCTGAACAACGTGATCATCATGGTCAGTGCCGCGACATCGTCGATGTCGCCGCCGGCGCACGCGCCGGCGAGGTCGCCGAGCAGGTCGTCGCCCGGATCGGCGGCAGCGAGGGCGAACCGCTCGGTGACGTACGCACCGAGTTCCATGACGGCGGCGCCGGCCGCCTCGAGATCGCTCGGGGTCACCAGACCCTCGACGACCTGGGTCGCCGAATACCCCCACCGCGTGAGGCGTTCGACGTCGTCGTCGGGTACGCCGATGATGCGCGCGACGATCATCATCGGCAGGGCGTTCGCGATGGTCATCCACTCGAGCGTTCCGTCAGCACCGGGCGCCCAGAGTCGCTCGTAGGTCTGGGCGACGAGGGGTTCGAACGACCGGACACGGCGCGGACTCAGATGCGGCAGCAACGCCTTCCGGTGGACGGAGTGCAACGGGTCGTCGGCCGTGGCGAGCGCGTGAATGGGGGAGCCGAGGTCGGCGACGGGAAACGGGGACACGCCGACCCCGGGCTGATACGTCATCGTCGCCGTCAGATTCGAGGAGAAGTCGGCGCACCGCGACACCGCCTCGTCGACCGCCGCGCGACCACTGACGGCGTAGAACGTCGACGTGCCGATCCGGTGTACGGGGCCGGTGTCGTGCATGCGCGCGTAGAGCTCGTACGGATGTTGGATGTTGGCGTCGTCGAAGAGGGCCAGCCCGAGCTCTCCGTCACACGAGGTCATGGACCCAAGGTGCGGCGGCGTCCGGTGGTCCGTCAACGGCGCCGGGAGAAGTCGCAACGCGTTCGATGACGGACACGGCACCAGCGTCTCAGTGAGTGCGTCTGACCTGGGGTGACGTCGCTACGCCGTGGAAACATCGTCTCAGAGCTGAGAAGATCGTCGAGCGAGATCGGGAGGTGGGCGCATGGACTGGGTGATGGGAACGGATCGACGCCGAGCGGGCACCGAACGGATCCTCGACGCCGCCACCGAACTCATCCTTCGTCACGGTCTCGACGCGTTCGACGTGGACACGTTGGCTGCGCACGTGCACTGCTCGCGCGCCACCGTCTACCGCTACGCCGGCGGAAAGAAGGAGATTCGCGACGCCGTCCTGCTGCGACTGGCCGCGGCGGTCGTCGACGACGTGCGTCGCGCGGTGAACGGGATGGGCGGCACGGAGCGGGTGGTCACGGCGGTCGTCGTGGCGCTGGACCGCATACGATCGAACCCGTTGCGTTCGATGATCTTTCGGCCGCACAACTCCGCCAACCTCGCCGAGTTGCACGCTTCACCACTGCTCGGGCACCTGGCAGCCGAACTCACCGGCGTGACCGAGGACGACCCGGCAGCTGCGCAGTGGATCGTCCGGGTCGTGATGTCCTTCGCCCAGTGGCCGATGGCAGAGCACGGCGACGAACGGGAGGCGATCCGTCGCTTCGTCGCGCCTGCCTTCCCCTGATGCGGCGGATCGAACGACCCTTACCTGCTGCCGGTCAGGCGCTCAGGCCGCGAGGTCGCCGCCGTTCTGCACGGCGTCGACGTTGCGGCGGACGACGTCTGCTGCGGCAGAGGTCGTCACGACGCCGGCGGGATCAGGACGGTCCACAGGTCCGTGATCACTTTGCCGGCAACGACGGCGGCGTCGAAACCCGTCATCGGGACGCCGCCGTCGGGATCGACGAGCCGCCACGCGAGGTAGCCGAAGCCAGGCAGTTCGTGAACCGAACCGACCGGCTCGAACCGAAGCGCTCCGAGACCGGACTGCAGGGCGACGCACTTTGCCTCCAAGCCGTCAGTGCCCGTGGTGACCCCTTCGGCGTCGGTCCACCGCACGTCGGCGGCGTACGTCTCGCGGATGGCCGCGCGGCGCCTCGCGTCGTCGCGTTCGTCGAAGACCGCCATCAGGTTGTCGTGCATCAGCTGTGCGATGGGTGAGGGCACGGGCTCTCCTTCGTTCCTGGGGATGGGTGACCTGCACCTCTCCGACGGAGTTTTGTAACAGAGTAGATAAAACACGACCGGGGTCCTCGCGGCAACCCGGGCGACGATCCTCGGTCACCTACGGCGCGGCCGTGCCGGCCACGCGCGCAGCGCCACGTCCGCTGCGGCCTGCATCGCGTCGGCGTCGGCACCGTCGCGCGCCACCGATGACAGGCCGCGCAACACGATGTCGATGTAGTCGGTCAGGGCCGCCACGTCCGCGTCGGCGGGAAGGTCCCCGTCGTCGTGCGCCTGCTGCAGGCGCTCCCGAATCGCGTTGCGCCCCAGCTGGCGTTCCTCCCGCAGCACGGGATCGGAGATGACGAAGCAGCCGCGGGGTTGGACGTCGCTGCTGTACTCGCGGACGGCGATCTCCAGGATCTTGGCGAACACCGCACGCGACGTCCGTTCACCGAGACCGGGCGGGACGACGCGGCTCGGTGAATTCGTGTAGGCGGCCACGGCCTCGTCGAAGAGCTGCTGCTTGCCGCCGAAGGCGTTGTAGAGACTCGGCGCCGAGATCTCCATGACCTGGGTGAGGTCGCGCACGGTCGTGCGCTCGTACCCCTTCTCCCAGAACAGGTGCAAGGCCCTCACCAAGGCCTGTGCACGGTCGAACACGGGCGGACGTGCCATCGGTCGATCCTACGGACGATCGGGATGCCGGGCGTCGGTAGCGTCCCGCGCTTCAGCGCGAGGCGCCGAGCGCCTCGTGCAGTCCGCGCGTCGCGAGCTGGTCGGCGAGTTCGTTGTCGGCGACGCCCGAGTGCCCCTTGACCCAGAACCACTCGACGTGGTGCCGGGCGCAGGCCGTCTGCAGGCGCTGCCACAGGTCGACGTTCTTCACGGGTTGCTTGGCGGCGGTCAGCCACCCGTTGCGCTCCCAGCCGTTCACCCACTTCGTGATGCCGTTGCGGACGTAGGTGCTGTCGGTGTACAGGTGCACCACGACGCCGGGCCGGGTGAGCGCCTCGAGCGCCATGATCGGGGCGGTCAGTTCCATGCGGTTGTTGCTGGTGGCGCCGGGCTCGCCGCCGCACAGTTCGCGGACGTGGTGGCGCTGCCGCAGCACCGCGCCCCAGCCGCCGGGTCCCGGGTTGGGACGGCAACCGCCGTCGGTGTGGATGACCACCGGGTCCTCGCCTGCCTCGTGCACGCGCTGAGGATAGAGCGTCCCGACCGGCGACGGTCTCACTGGCGCGCCGAGATGAGCGCCGTGCGGACCGACATCCCGAACGCCTCGTGCCGCAGCGTGGTGATTCGGCGTCCCGGTTGCACGGCGTCCTTCACCGGGCCGGTCCGGTCGCCGAAGCGTGCGGCCGTGGCGTCGAGGTCCGTGACGACGTAGGTGATGCCCCACAGCGTCGACGGACCGTCGTCGGCCACGTCGGGGGAGCCCACGACCTCGACGATCACCTCGCCGAGCCGGAAGAACACCTGACGGATCGCCCGGCCGGCCATCCGGGCGTCGCGTTCGCGCCGCGGTGCGACGCCGGCCGCGCCGAGCGCCGCGACGGTCCGCGCGAGGTCCGGCGTCAGCAGCACGACGTGGTCGATCCCGGTGACGCCGTTGGGCTGCGGCGCCCGCTCGCCCGGTTCGACCGCGTCCGGTGCCGACGTGGTCGGAATGCCGTCGAGGTCGCCGCCGAACTCCCGGTGGCCCCGCAGGGCCCAACCGACGATGCCGGTACCGGCTTCCCGGCCCACCAGCCGGATGCGCACGCCGCCCACGTGGCAGCTCCCGTCCGCGGCGACGGTGAAGCCGGCGTGCGTCCACGCATCGGTCGGGTCGGCGACGTCGAGGGTCGCGACGGAGAGCTGCTCGGTGATGCGGCGAGCCTAGCGCGGGGTCAGGCGGCGGCCCGCGGCATCAACCGGTCGAGGACGTCGGTCAGGGTCACCAGGCCCACGACGCCGTGCACGTCGGTGACCACCGCCAGATGTCCACGGGTCTCCCGCATGGTGCGCAGCGCCTCGTACACCGGCCGGGAGGCGTCGAGCGTCAGCGCCGGGCGGGCCAGCTCGCGGGCCGTGGTTCCCGGTGCCGCGGACAGGCTGTCGCGGACGTGCAGCACGCCCGACACGGCGCCGTCGTCGGCGAGCACGAGGAGTCGGAGGTGGCCCGTGTCGCGCGAGATCGCCTGAATCGCCGACGCATCGGCCGATGCCGGCACGCCGCGCGGCGCCTCGGCCGACACGACGTCACCCACCGTCAGCGCCTGCAGCTCCAGGGCGCTTATCAGGGTGGCGCCGGAGCGCTCGTCGAGCGTGCCCGCCGTCGTGGAGTGTTCGACGAGGTGCCGCAGCGCGTCGGGGTCCTGCGCGGAGGCCACCTCGTCGACCGGTGTCACGCCGACCCTGCGCAGACACCAGTTGGCGGCGCGGTTCAGCACCAGCAGCAGCGGTCGGGTGAGCACCATGTAGGCCCGCATCGGCAGCGCCAGCAGGATGGCCGAGCGCTCCGGGTGGGCGATCGCCCACGACTTCGGCGCCATCTCGCCGACCACCAGGTGCAGGAACGTCACGATGAGCAGGGCGAGCACGAAGCCGCCCGCGTCGGCCACCCAGCCGGGTGCGCCCCACGACGTGAGGAGTGGCGAGATCTGATCGTGCACAGCGGGTTTCGTGATCGCGCCGAGCGCGAGGGTGCAGACCGTGATGCCCAGTTGCGAACCGGCCAGCAACACGGACAGTTCGGTGGTGCTGCGCAGCGCCGCGCGGGCCGAGCGGCTGCGCCCAGCGGCATCCTCGAGGCGATGCCGGCGCGCGGCGATCAGCGCGAACTCGACGGCGACGAAGAACGCGCTGGCGGCGATGAGCGCCACCGTGACGACGGTGAGCGTCCACGGGTTGGTCATGACCTCACCTCCGTGCGGACCGCCACGAAGAGCCGTGCGGGCACGCGCCTGTCGACCTCACGGACCTCGAGGACGAGGTCGCGCAGCGGCGGTGGCTCGTCGGCCACCAGGTCGGCGGCCTCCGGCGGCAGGGGGATGACCACGAGGTCGCCGACGGCGGGCAGCGCGCCGAACGCGGCGATGGCCAGGCCCGCCAGCGTCTCGTAGTCGCCGTCGGGCAGCGGCACGTCGAGCAGACGGTGCACCTCGTCGAGCGGGGTGTCGCCGGGCAGCGACCAGCCATCGGCCTCGGCGGCGGCGCCGAGACGGCCCGGCGCGTCGTGCTCGTCGTCGATGTCGCCGATCAGTTCCTCCGCCATGTCCTCGACGGTCACGACGCCGGCGAAGCCCCCGTACTCGTCGATGACGAGCGCCATCTCCTCGCCGGTGTCGCGCAGCGCGGACAGTGCGGTGGGCAGCGGCATCGTGGTCGGAACGACGACGGCCGGCCGGCACCGCGATCCGGCCGTCCCGCCGCTCGCGCCGGAATCGAGGAGGTCCAGCAGGTGCACGACGCCGCGCAGATCGTCCACGTCGTCGCCGCAGACCGGGTAGCGGGTGTGGCCGGTGGACATCAGGGCGAGCACCGTCCCGGCCGGCACGTCCGCGGTCACGACGTCGACCCGCGAGCGCGGGACCATGGCGTGTTCGACGGTGCGCGTGGGGAAGTCGAGGGTGCGGTCGAGCAGCGTCGACAGCTCCACGGGTAGCTCGCCGACGTCGCGGGACGCGGCGACGATGTGCTCGAGGTCGCGGGCGGTGGCCGAGTGCTCGACGTCGTGCACCGGGTCGATGCGCAGTGCTCGGAGCAGGAGGTTCGAACTCTGGTCGAACAGCCAGATGAGCCAGCCGAACAGGCGCAGGTACCAGGTGGTCGACCGGGCCAGGCGGCGCGCCACGGGCTCGGGCCGGGCGATGGCGAGATTCTTGGGGAACAGCTCGCCGAACAGCATCTGTACGAAGGTGGAGAAGACGATCGCCGCGGTGGCGCCGATCGCCACGCCGACGCCGGTCGGCACGCTGACCCCGCCCAGCAGCGTACCGACGCCCTCGCCAATCAGCGGCTCGGCGACGTACCCGACGAGCAGACCGGTCACGGTAATGCCGAGCTGGGCGCCGGAGAGCATGAAGGACGTTCGGCGCGTCACCGACAGGGCCCGCTCGGAGGCGCCGTCGCCGGCCTCGGCGCGGGCCTTCAGCCGGGAGCGGTCGACCGCCATGTAGGCGAATTCCTGCGCGACGAAGTACCCCGTCAGCGCGGTGATGAAGAGGACGACGACGATGCCGAGTGCGACGGCGCCGACCGCCGTCAGCACGAGCCCACCTCCGGCCGATCCGTCGTCGCGTCAGGCCGGGGTGGGACGGGTTTTCGCGGTTCGGCGGTCAAGCGCCTCGTCACTCCTTGGGGTTCGTGATGGGTGGCGCCGAGCCTAGTGAAGCGACGCTGAGAACACGCTCAGGCGACCGTGCCGTGGCGGCGCTTGGCGTCGACGCGCAACACGGTGCGGACGGCGACGGTGTCGCCGAGCATCTCGGCGACCTCCCGCGCGGTGTCGTCGGCGGCGCGCGCGCCGGCCCGAAGGCCGTTCCACGCGAGCACCGTCGCGGTGAGCGTCACGGTGGGCGTGCCCTTCTCCAGGGTCGCGGCGCCGGACGCCTTGAGTACGGCGGGGTTTCGGCCGAGGGACACGGCGGCAGCCGAGGCGACCGAGGCGGCGTCGGCGGTACTGGGCGAGCGGTCGGGCCCGTCGGAGGTGCCGAGGGCGACGCGTGACGCCCGGTGTGCGGGGCGGTGCGCGAACAGCCAGCGCAGACCCAGCAGGATCAGGAGCAGGCCGACTCCGCCTGCGGCCCAGGGCCACCAGTCGGCGGCCGCGGTGCGGTGGGCGACGTCGAAGGACACGCTGCGGCCACCGACCAATGCGCCACGTTCCCACGCCACGGCGCCCAGTCCGAGGACGACGAGGCCGATGCCGGCGAGGAGGGTGACGAGGCGGTCGACGCCGAGGGCGGTGCGGGTCACGAGCGGTCCTCTCGGGTGTGCACCGCAAGGCGCGGGGCGCGGTGCAGGGGGCGGAGTGCGTCGGCGACGGCGTCGGCGACCAGGGTGCGGACCTCGGCGGCGTCGCCGGTGACGCGGCACCGCACGGTGACCTTGCGGCGCGTGGCGGTGCTGCGGGCGTCGAGCACGCCGGGGACGTCCAGCGCTGCCGCCGTCGCGACGGTGGCGACGTCACCGTGGCGGACGTACACCGACGTGTCGGCGGCCAGAGCGGTCGCCGTGGCGCGGCGCGGCAGGAACGCGACGACGACGAGCGCCATGCCGAGCAGCGTGACCACGACGCCGGCGGGCAGCATCCAGGTGGCAGGCGAGACGACGTCGACGGCGTCGATGGCGGCCGGCAACCACGGCCGGCCGTGGAGCAGCCCGGCCGCCAGTGCGGCGTCGCGCACGGCGATCGCACCGGCGGCGATCAGCACCAGGGCCAGCAGGACGCCGACGATGCTGGCACCCGCGGCCGCGACGGGCGAGGGGGCGCTACGGGCGCGCGCGGCGTCGGGCGCCGGTACCTGGGTGGCGGTCAAGTCACGCTCCTCTGCGGTTGGGCCGACGGCGGGATGACGGCGGCGACGTGTACGCGGACGCCGTCGACGACGAGCCCGCCGTGGTGGGTGAGCGCGTCGGTGATCTCACGCCGCACGGCGGCGGCGGTGTCGGCGAGCGGGCGACCCCATTCGACGGCCACCTCGACGTCGGCGCGCACCCGGTCACCGGCGACGTCGACGTCGATCCGGGGCAGTTCCCGGCCGGCGAGCCGGCCGAGGCCGGAGCCGTGCCGGTGCACGCCGGGCGCATGGAGCGCGGCGGCCTCGGTGATGCGCTCGACCGCGCGGTTGCGGACGGTGAGCCGGCCCCGCTCTCCGGGGTCGACGTCGGGGCCGATCTCAGCCACGGCCCCGGCCCCGGAGCCAAGTGGTGGCGTCGAATTCGCCGTCGCGGTGTCCGCCGACGACGTAGCCGATGACGCCGAGGACGAGGGCGAGCAGGAAGCCGGTGAACCCGCCGGCGGCGGCGGCGACGCCGAGCAGTACTCCGGCGAGCATGCCTGCGGTAGCGGTGGTCATCTCAATCCTCCATGGGGACAACGGGTTCGGTGGTGGGGGTGGGGCGTGGCCCGGTGGCTACGTCCTCGACGGTGACGTCGACGGCGAGGCCGGGAAGCGCCGCGGCGACCGCCTCGCGCACCGCGGCGGCGGTCCGTCGGATGGGTGCGTCGGCGGACACCGTGATGTGCAGGTCGACGCGCTCGTCGGTGATGCGGACGCCGGTCACGCGGCGTCCGGGCAGGTACGTGGCGACCTCGCCGAACATGCCGGGGTGCAGACCGGCGACGCCGGGCACGGCGCGGGCGATGCCCGCGACCGTGTCGGCTGCCGAACCGTGGTCGGGAGTACTCACTCGACCCGGGTGAGGTGGTTGCTCTCGACGGCGTCGTCGTCGGCGGTGGCGACGAACACGTCGTGGACGGTGATGTTGACCTCGACGACCTCGAGGCCGGTCATGCGCTCGAGGGCGGCGATGACGTTGCGGCGGATGCCGGAGGCCAGGTCGGAGATGGAGACGCCGTACTCGGCAACGATGTCGATGTCCACGGCGGCCTGCTTCTCGCCCACCTCGACGGATACGCCCTGCGAGTAGTTGGTCGAGGCGCCCGGGATCCGCTCGCGCAGCGCGCCGACGGCGCGGGTGGCGTTGCCGCCCAGGTCGTGTACGCCGTTGACCTCGCGTGCGGCGAGTCCGGCGATCTTCGACACGACGACGTCGGCGATCGTGGTGCGGCCGTGGCTGGTGGACAGCGGGCCGTTGGCGGCCGCAGCCGGGGCGGCGGTGCTGGTGGTCGAACCGGTGGTGGTCGGACCCTGGGCGGTGGTGGCCATGTCGGGCATCCCTTCTTCGTTTGGCTGATCGGTACGCCAGGTATGACGGCGCACCACGTCTGAACCGAACATGCCCGCTGATGTGTCGTGCAACACAATCCGAGGGGGTATCCGCTCCGAATACAGAGGGTGTCCGCGACGAGCGCGGCCGGAGAGGGCGGATGTGTCGGGCGAACGCGGTGTCGACGAGGTGCTCGTCGACGCGGACCCGGTCGACGACCGGGGTCTGGCCGCCGCGGCGCGGGCCGGCGACGTCGAGGCATTCGAGGAGCTGGTGCGCCGGCACGGCCCCAGCCTGTACCGCTTCGCGCGGCGCATGATGCGCGACGGCGACGCCGTCAACGACGTCGTGCAGGAGACCTTCGTGGCGGCGTGGCGGCAGATCGCCACGTTCCGCGGCGACTCCGGTGTGCGGACCTGGCTGTTCACGATCTGCTCGCGCAAGGTGGTGGATTCGCACCGCGTCAAGCGGGCGGTGCCCATCGACGACCGCCTCATCGAGCCCGTCAGCCAGGACGTGGACAGCAACCCGTTCGCGGTCGCCTCGAACACCGCGTTCCTCGAAGCCATGGAGGCGGCGCTGGCGGAATTGCCGCCGCGACAGCGCGCGGTGTGGACGCTACGAGAAGTGGAGCAGTTGACGTTTCCTCAGATCGGGACCATCCTCGAGATGAGCGCGGACGGAGCGCGAGGCCATCACCACCGGGCCCGTGCCACACTCCAACAGAGGCTTCGGCAATGGCGATAGGCGATTACGAGATCATCGGGCGCGCGGCAACTCTCCTGCGTGCGGTGCCCGAACCGGGATGGCAGGCGATCGAGCGCGGCGTGCTGGCGGCGGTCCGGGCGACCCCCCGCGGCGGCTGGCCGCTCGACGTCGTCGACCCCGCTCCCGGATCGGCGCCCGGCGTTCTGCGGGTCACCGACCTGGTGCTGACCCACCTGCTGAGCGTCGCGCTGCGCGGCGAGCGCGACGTGGTGGTCCTCGACGTCGCAGCGCACGGCGAAGATGGTGTGCTGCAGGAGGTTTCGCTCGAGGTGAGCTGTCGCTACCTGGCCGACGTCGCCGGGGTCGCGCAGCGGCTGCGGGCGCGCTGCGCGGCGGTCGTGGCCGACGTGCTCGGCCGCGACGACGAGGTGCCGATCGGCGTCACCGTGACCGACGTCCACCGCTGAGGACGCGGTCGCCCGTCAGCGGCGGGCGTGGTGGCGCTGCAGCGTCACCGACACCGTGAGCACCACGAGACCGGCTGCGGCCAGCACGGCACCGGCGGCCGCGGGCGCGGTGTAGCCGTGACCCGCGGCGATGACGAGGCCACCGATCCAGGCGCCCGCGGCGTTGGCGATGTTGAGCGCCGAGTGGTTGAGGGCGGCGGCCAGCGTCTGCGCGTCCTGCGCGACGTCCATGAGGCGCGTCTGCAGCGCCGGGCCGATCGACGCGCCGGTGGCGCCGATGAGGAACAGTCCGAGCAGCGCGCTCCAGGGATGATGCGCCGCGGCGACGAAGAGCGCGAGCACCAGGCCCAGCGCGACGATCGACGCGTACAGGCCGCGGATCACCGACACGTCGGCCATCCGCCCGCCGACCAGGTTGCCGATCACCATGCCGAGCCCGAACGCCATGAGGCCGAGCGGAATCAGCGCGCGGGGGAGTCCGGCGACGTCGGTCAGCGTCGTGCTGACGTAGGTGTAGACCGCGAACATGCCGCCGAAGCCGACCATGCCGACCAGCAGCGCCAGCCAGACCTGCAGGCGCTTGAGCGCCCCGAGTTCGGTCAGCGGGCTGCTGACGTGCATGCCGCGCATGTCCGGCAGCCAGAACCAGATCGCCGTCAGCGTCAGCAGGCCGACGCCGACCACGAGGCCGAAGGCGCTGCGCCAGCCGAAGTGCTGGCCCAGCCAGGACGCCACCGGCACGCCGATCACCGTGGCGACCGTCAGTCCGGTCAGGACGTGGGCGACGGCCTTGGCACGGTTCTGCGGTCCCATCAGGTGGGCTGCGACCAGCGCGGCGATGCCGAAGAAGGCGCCGTGCGGCAGGCCCGCGACGAAGCGGGCCGCCATCAGGGTGCCGTAGCTCGGGGCGAGTGCCGACGCCACGTTGCCCAGGGTGAACACCGTCATCAAGGCCAACAGCAGGGTCTTGCGCGGCAGGCGCGCCGTGAGTGCGGCGATGGTCGGTGCGCCGACCACGACGCCGAGCGCGTAGGCGGAGATGACGTGGCCGGCGGTCGGTTCGGTGATGCCCATGGTGGCGGCGATGTCGGGCAGCAGGCCCATCGCCACGAACTCCGTGGTGCCGATGCCGAAACCGCCCAGCGCCAATGCGAACACCGCCAGCCACCGGATCGTCGGATCGGGGGCGACGACGGAGCTGGGCCGGGTGGGTCGGGTCGCGGCGCGGGTCACGGGTTTCACGGTAGGGCGACTTACGCTCATCCGCAAAGTGACTTCTGCACCTAAAGGACAAAAGTGGCGCAGCTTACGTCGATCCTGTTCAATCGATGCATGGCCAGCGTTGGCGACGTGTTCACCTTGATCCGGGAGTTGCGCGACACCACCCGCGCCGAACTCGGGCAGCTGACCGGCGCGTCCCGGACCGCCGTCGCCGCGCGCGTCGCCGCCCTCGTCGAGATCGGGCTGGTGGCCGAGAGCGTGCCGGCGCCCTCGACCGGTGGCCGACCGGCGACCATGCTGACCTTCGACGCGGACGCCGGCGTGGTGCTGTGCGTCGCCATCGGCATCAGCCGGACTCGGATCGCGGTGTGCAACCTCGCCGGCGAACCGATCGCCACCAGCGACATCGATCAGGAGGTCGCCCTCGGGCCCGACGACCTGATGCCCGACGTGGTGAAGCGGCTCGACGTCCTGTTGCAGGACGTTCGCGACGTGCCGGTGTACGGCATCGGGCTCAGCCTGCCCGGTCCGGTGGACCGGGACCGCGGCTGCAGCCGTGACTCGCCGATCCTGCGCGGCTGGGATCGCGTCGAGCTGCGCCCGTACTTCGACGACCTCGGTCTCGGCGTGCCGATCCTGCTCGACAACGACGCCAACGCGATCGCGCTGGGGGAGCGGGGTGGCGAGCTGCAGCGGCTCGACGACCTGCTGGTGCTCAAGGCCTCGACGGGTCTGGGTGCGGGCATCATCGCCGGCGGGGTCCTGCAGCGCGGGGCGTCGCAGGCCGCCGGCGAATTCGGGCACGACAAGACCCCGGCCGCCGAGGGGCTGCGATGCCGCTGCGGGGACACCGGCTGCCTGGAGGCGGTGGCCGGCGGCTGGGCGCTGGTCCACCGGCTGCAGCAGGCCGGTCGCGACGTGCGGCACATGCGCGACGTGGTCGAACTCGTCCACGCCGGCGACCCGGAGGCCCGCGGCATGGTGCGTGCCAGCGGACGCCACGTCGGCGAGGTGATCGCCGCGGCGGTCAACCTGCTCAACCCGGCCGTCCTCGTGGTGGCCGGGGACATGGCCGCCGCCTACGACGTGTTCGTCGCCGGGCTGCGAGAGTCGTTGTACCGCAACGCCACGGCGATGGCGACGCGCGAACTCGAGGTGGTCCCCGCCGCACACGGCGACCACTCGGCGGTGCTGGGCACCGCGGCCATGGTGCTCGACGAGGTGCTCAGCGCGCCGGCCGTCGACGCACTGGTGGCTACCCGGCCTTCGCGATGACGTTCTCCGCGAACCACTCCAGGTTGCGGATCTTGTCGTCGAGCGGCTCGGTGTCCGGGCCCATGATGTAGGGGATGCGGAAGCCGACGATGACGTCGGTGACGCCCTTGTCCTCGAGGCGCTTGATGCCGTCGAGGGTGAAGCCGTCGATCGAGATGACGTGGATCTCGAACTCGTCGGCTGCGCCGATGCGCTCCTCTTCCTCGCGGAACTTCGCCAGCTTGGCCAGCAGCGGGTCGAGTTCCTCGGGGTCACCGCCGCCGTGCATCCAGCCGTCGTTGCGGGCCGCGCGGCGCAGGGCCGCGTCGGCGTGACCGCCGACCAGGATGGGCACCGGCTTCGTGGGGGCCGGGGTCATCTTGGTCTTCGGGATGTCGTAGAACTCGCCGTGGTACTCGAAGTACTCGCCGGTGGTGAGTCCGCGGATGACGTCGATGCACTCGTCCATGCGCTTGCCCCGCCGGGCGAACGGAACGCCCATGACGTCGTAGTCCTCCGGCCACGGGCTGGTGCCGACGCCGAGGCCCAGCCGGTTGTCGAACAGCGCTGCCAGGGAGCCCGCCTGCTTGGCCACCAGCGCCGGAGGCCGGATCGGCAGCTTGAGCACGAAGATGTTGAAGTGCAGCCGGGTGGTCACCGCCGAGAGCGCGCCGATCAGCGCAAAGGACTCGATGAACGCCTTGCCGTCGAGGAACTCCCGGTTGCCGTCCTCGGTGTAGGGATACGTCGAGTCCGACTCGAAGGGGTAGGCGATGCTGTCCGGGATGGTCATCGCGTGGTAGCCGGCCTCGTCGGCAGCCTTCGCCAACGGGATGTAGTACTTCGGGTCGGTCATGGCCTCCGCATAGGTGAACCGCATGAACGCCGATACTAGAACACGTTCTAGTTCGGTGGCGTGAAACGGTGCGTTTCCGTCGAGGGTCAGATCGGGAACGGCGGGGTGCCCATCCCGGTGACCGACCACCCGCCCTGCGGGGTGCGCTCGGCGACCCGGGCCGCGGCGGTGCGGCCCACCGCCGTCAACAGCACCTCCGGGCGGCGCAGCACGTCGGCGGGAAGGTCGCCGGAAACCGTTCCGCGCCAGTGGTATCGGCCGTCGACGGGGTCGAGGTGCCCGGTCAGCCGGGCGTGCACCGCGTGGTCGGCGTCGCCGACCCGCAGCGTGGCGGGGCCGTCGTAGACCTCGTGATTCGCGTCGGCGTCATCGGCGGCCGGGGTGGCCTGGGGGGCCTCGGGGGTGGTGGCCGAACCCGGAAGGAAGTGCGCGCGCCGCCAGAGTCGGCGTGCGATCGGACCCATGAGCCCGACCTCCTCGAGGAATGCCGCCAGCGGGGCGAAGCCCTGCTCCTGCACGCGGTGCCGGTGGGGACTGCTGCGCGCCATCCGGCGGGCCGCCCGGGCCGGTAGGCCCACTCGGCGGTACTGCACCGGGTTGGTGAAGAGGAACTGGAAGAAGGGTCCGCCGACGCCGTTGAGGTTCGCGACCCACCACCGGTTCAGCCGGGGCATCGCGCCGACGTGCCTGCGGACGCCGTCACGGGCGAACGAGATGTGCCGGGCCTCTTCGGTGACGTGGATGCGCATGAGGCGCTGCACCATGGGCTGCAGCTCGGGGTCGTCCATCATCTGCCGTTGCAGCGAGTCGAAGATCTCCTCGCCCACCAGGGCGGCGACCCAGAGCAGTGAACCCTTGAAGATCAGCGGGAGGCCGTTGATGATGATGCGCTGATACCGCCGTGGCGCAATCGGTTTCGCGCCGAGGCGCTCGATGGCCTTGCCGAACATCACCATGTGCCGCGTCTCGTCACCCATCTCGGTGAGCGCGTAGTGGGTCGCGTTGGCGGTGGGATCGGCGTGCATCAGGTCGCGCAGCAGCGCCTGGTTGAGGATGTTCTCGAACCAGATGCCGGCCGAGAGCGTGTTGACCAGCTCCTGGCGCGACAGCTCGATGCGCTCGGCGCGCGACATCGCGTCCCACAGCGGCGTGCCGTAGAGCGAGACCACCCGGGGCGGCAGGAAGAACTTGTCCGGGTCCAGCGTTGCGTCCCAGTCGATGTCGACCACGGGAGCGTAGGACTTCTTCACCGAGCCCTTGAGCAGGCGGGCGGAGAACTCCCCGCGCGTGGGGGCGGCGGTGCGGGGGTGAGTGGAGGCAGTCATCGTCGACGTCCCTTCGTAGTGAGCATCACGGTAGGGAGCGCGGCGAACTCATGTCAATACCCCGGGTACCGGATACTTTCGGTAACGCCCCGGCCGGGTTTCGCGGGGGCCGAGCGGGGTAACGCCGACGCATGGCCGGCCGAACCGATTCCGAGAACGACCGACGCGAAGACTGGCGCTGGGACGTGTCCACGCGTGCGGCCGACCGGCGTGCGGACGAGCCCGAGCGCGAGCAGGCACCCGATCCCGACGACCCGCGCAAGCCCGACTCGCCCGACGACCTGACCAAGCCGTCGCTGCTCTACGTGCTGCGCAAGACGGCCCGGGAATTCAGTCACGACCAGTGCACGGATCTGGCTGCGGCGCTGACCTATTACGCCGTGCTCTCGCTGTTCCCGGCGCTGCTCGCGCTGGTGTCGCTGCTCGGTGTGTTCGGCCAGGGCAAGCGCACCACCGACGCGGTGCTCGACGTGGCCGACGACGTCGTGCCCAGTTCCGTGGTGGACACGCTGCGGCCCACCATTGAGCAGCTCGTCGCCACCCCGTCGGCCGGCCTGGCGCTCGTCATCGGCCTCGGCAGCGCGCTGTGGTCGGCCTCGGGGTACATCGGGGCCTTCGGCCGGGCGATGAACCGGATCTACGAGATCGACGAGGGCCGGCCGGTGTGGAAGCTGCGCCCGCTGCAGCTGCTGCTGACCCTCGGCGGGCTGGTGATGGCGGCCCTGGTCGCCGTCGTCCTGGCCGTCAGCGGACCCGTCGCCCGCGCGGTCGGGGACACCATCGGCCTCAGCGACGCGGCGCTCACCACCTGGAACATCGTGCGCTGGCCGCTGATCCTGCTCGCCGTCATCGTCGCCGTCGCGATCCTGTACTACGCCAGCCCCAACGTCGAGCAGCCGAAGTTCCGCTGGATCAGCATCGGTGCGTTCCTGGCGATCCTGACGTGGGTCCTGGCGTCGGTGGCCTTCGCCGTCTACGTCTCGAACTTCAGCAGCTACAACAAGACCTACGGCGCGTTGGGCGGCGTCATCGTGTTCCTGCTGTGGTTGTGGATCACCAACCTGGCGTTGCTGTTCGGCGCCGAACTCGACGCCGAGCTGGAACGCGGCAGGCAACTGCAGGCCGGGCTGCCCGCCGAGCGCGAGCTGCAGCTCCCGCCACGCGACACCCGCGTCATCGAGAAGACCGAGAAGGCGATCGAGAAGGACGTGGCCCGCGGCCGGCGGCTGCGCCACACCCGCGGACGCGACGCCTGACCCTAGGATCGCGGCATGAGTCGGTTCTTGCTGCGCGCGGCCGTCACCGGCGTCGCGCTGTGGATCGTCACGCGGCTGGTCGACGGCATCTCGTTCGTCGGTGGTGAGGACGCGCTGCAGCGGGCCGGCATCGTGTTCGTCGTCGCCGTGATCTTCGGTGTGGTGAACGCCGTCGTGAAGCCGATCGTGCAGCTGCTCTCGATTCCGCTCTACGTCGTCACCCTCGGGCTGTTCCACGTCGTCGTGAACGCGCTGATGCTGTGGATCACCTCGCGCATCACCGAGAACACCACGCACTGGGGCCTCTACATCGACGACTTCTGGTGGACCGCGATCTGGGCTGCGATCGTGCTCTCGATCGTCGGCTGGGCGCTGTCGCTCATCACCCCCGGGGTGTGACGGTCATGCGGCACACTGGATGACATGCCCGAACTGCCCGAAGTCGAGGCGCTGGCCGATCACCTGCGCCGCCACGCCGTCGGTCTGACCGTCGGCCGCGTCGACGTCGCGGCGCTGTCGGTGCTCAAGACGTTCGATCCGCCCACCACCGCGCTGCACGGGCGCGAGGTGACCGGCGCGAACCGCTGGGCCAAGTACCTCGGCCTGCAGGTCGGCGATCTGCACCTCATCACGCATCTGTCCCGCGCCGGCTGGCTGCGCTGGTCGGACAAGCTGTCGGCGGCCCCGCTCAAGCCCGGCAAGGGCCCCATCGCGTTGCGCGTGCACCTCGGAACCCCGGGCGAGGGAGCGGGATTCGACCTCACCGAGGCCGGCACGCAGAAGCGGCTGGCGGTCTGGCTCGTCGACGACCCCGCCAAGGTGCCCGGCATCGCCGTCCTCGGGCCGGATGCGCTGACGCTCGACCTCGAGGGGCTGGCCGCCGCGCTCAAGGGCAACACCGGCCGCATCAAGAGCGTCATCACCGACCAGAAGGTGATCGCCGGCATCGGCAACGCCTACAGCGACGAGATCCTGCACGTCGCACGGCTGTCGCCGTTCGCGACCGCGGGCAAGCTGACCGAGGGGCAACTCAACGCGTTGCACGACGCGATGATCACCGTCCTCACCGACGCGGTGACCCGCTCGGTCGGCCAGCAGGCCGCCACGCTCAAGGGGGAGAAGCGGTCTGGCATGCGCGTGCACGCCCGTACCGGACTGCCCTGCCCGGTGTGTGGTGACACCGTGCGCGAGGTGTCCTTCGCGGACAAGTCCTTCCAGTACTGCGCGACCTGTCAGACCAGCGGCAAGGTGCTCGCCGACCGGCGGATGTCGAAGCTGCTCAAGTGACCGATCAGCGGCAGTAGGACCGCGTCGCGGCGCCGAGCGCGTCGACGTACAGCGGGTCGAGCCCGCGGTCGCGGGTGACTGCCGCACGGGCCTCGTCGAGCGCCGGCCGGCATCCGGGCCCGGCGAGCAGCGGCCACTGCCGGGCCATCTCGGCCACCATCGTGCGGTTGAACCCGTCGATCGCGGCGCGCGACGCCGCCAGGTCGGGCGCGGTGGTCGGGGCCGAGGCGGGGTCGAACTTCCACTGCCCGAAGCGGATGTACTCGACGCCCTCGGTGGCGTGGATCTGGTCGGCGAAGGCCGTGCGGGCGTAGTCCTCGTCCAGCCCGCGCCGGCGCGCGTCGTCGCCGACGCCGTCGAGCACCTGCCGCACCCGCGGCGCGTCCTCGATCGATCCGCCGGTGAGCCACTTGAACGCGGCGACGCCGTCGGCCGTGCCGAGCCGCTGCGCGGCCGCGTCGACGAGGGCGTACAGCGGCGGACGGTCGTCGGCGTGCGCGACGGGCGGTAGAGCGAGAGACAGGACGGCGAGAAGGACGACGGTGAGCCTCACGGCCCCATCATCGCCCACGGGTCGCCTCGACCGGCGACTTGACGGCTGTCGAGTCCGGTTATCCTGCTCGCATGACTCGGCAGAAGATCCTCATCACCGGCGCCAGCTCGGGCCTCGGTGCCGGCATGGCCCGCCAGTTCGCCGCCAAGGGCCGCGACCTGGCGCTGTGCGCACGGCGCACCGAGAATCTGGAGGAGCTGAAGGCCGAGCTGCTGGCGAGGCATCCGAACATCACCGTGGCGGTGGCGTCGCTCGACGTCAACGACCACGAGCAGGTGCCGAAGGTGTTCGAGGAACTGTCCGAGGCGATCGGCGGCGTCGACTGCGTCATCGTCAACGCCGGCATCGGCAAGGGCTACCCGCTCGGCGGCGGCAAGCCGTGGGCCAACAAGGCCACGATCGAGACGAACCTGGTGGCGGCACTGGTGCAGATCGAGACCGCCCTGGCGATGTTCAAGGCCGCCGGGCGCGGCCACCTGGTGCTGGTGTCGTCGGTGCTCGGCAACCGCGGCGTCCCCGGCGTCAAGGCCGCCTACGCCGCCAGCAAGGCCGGCGTCACGTCGCTCGGTGAGTCGCTGCGTGCCGAATACCGCACCGGACCGATCAAGATCACGACGCTCGAGCCCGGCTACATCGAGTCGGAGATGACCGCCAAGGCCGGGCAGACGTTGCTCATGGTCGACAACGAGACCGGCGTGCGGGCCATGGTCGACGCCATCGAGAAGGAGAAGGGCCGCGCCGTCGTCCCGGGCTGGCCGTGGTGGCCGCTGGTCGAGGTCATCAAGCTGCTGCCCAACCGCTTCATGGATCGCTTCGCCTGACTTTCCCCGTGATTTGTGAGCGCTCACGTTCGGTGAGCGAACGAAAGCGCTCGTGAATCGCTCAGGCTTGGCGGCCGCGCTCGGTGCGGTAGCGGCGGACGAGCGCGTCGGTCGAGCTGTCGGTCTGCTCGGCGGGCGAGTCGTCGCCGGTGAGCACCGGCAGCAGCGCCTTCGCCTGGGTCTTGCCCAGTTCCACGCCCCACTGGTCGAACGAATCGATACCCCACACCACGCCCTCGGTGAACACCTGGTGCTCGTAGAGCGCGATGAGCTGCCCGACGACCGACGGAGTCAGCTTCGTTGCGAGAATCGATGTGCTGGGCCGGTTTCCGGGCATCACCTTGTGCGGCACGACCTCGGCGGGAGTGCCTTCCTCGGCGATCTCTTCGGCCGTCTTGCCGAATGCCAGCACCTGGGTCTGCGCGAAGAAGTTGCTCATGAGCAGGTCGTGCATGCTGCCGGTGCCGTCGGCGGTCGGCAGGTCGTCGGTGGGCTCGGAGAACCCGAGGAAGTCGGCCGGGATGAGCCGGGTGCCCTGGTGTAGCAGCTGATAGAAGGCGTGCTGTCCGTTGGTTCCTGGCTCGCCCCAGTAGATCTCGCCGGTCTCGGTGGTCGCCGGCGAACCGTCGGCGCGCACCGACTTGCCGTTGGACTCCATGGTCAGCTGCTGCAGGTACGCCGCGAAGCGGGCCAGGTCATTCGAATACGGCAGCACCGCGCGGGACTGCGCGCCGAAGAACTCGTTGTACCAGAGGCCGATGAGGCCAAGCAGCACAGGCGCATTCGCCTCCAGCGGCGTCGTGCGGAAGTGCTCGTCGATCAGGTGGAAGCCGGCCAGGAACTCGGCGAAGCGCTCCTTGCCGATCACCGCCATGACGCTCAGACCGATGGCGCTGTCGACGGAGTAGCGGCCGCCGACCCAGTCCCAGAAGCCGAACATGTTGGCGGTGTCGATGCCGAACTCGTCGACGAGCCGCTGGTTCGTCGATACTGCGACGAAGTGTTTGGCCACCGCGGCGTCGCCGAGGGCGTCGGTCAGCCAGCGTCGCGCCGCCGTCGCGTTGGTCAGGGTCTCCAGGGTGGAGAACGTCTTCGAGGCGACGATGAACAGCGTGGTCGCGGGGTCGAGTCCGTCGAGCTTGGCGACGAGGTCGGCCGGGTCGACGTTGGAGACGAAGCGCGCCGAGACACCGGCGTCGGCGTAGTGCCGCAGCGCCTGGTAGACCATGACCGGCCCGAGGTCCGAGCCGCCGATGCCGATGTTGACGACCGTCCGGATGCGTTCGCCGGTCGCGCCGGTCCACTCGCCGCTGCGCAGGCGATCGGTGAAATCGCCCATCCGGTCCAGCACCTCGTGCACGTCGGCGACGACGTCCTGCCCGTCGACCGTCAGCGACGCGTCGCGGGGCAGACGCAGCGCGGTGTGCAGCACCGCGCGGTCCTCGGAGGTGTTGATGTGCTCGCCGGCGAACATCGCGTCGCGCTTGGCCTCCAGCCCGGCGGCGCGCGCCAGATCGACGAGCAGTCCGAGCGTCTCGCGGGTGACCCGGTGCTTGCTGTAGTCGACGTACAGATCGCCGACGGTGAGCACCAGTTCCCGGCCGCGTGCGGGGTCCTCGTCGAACAGGTCGCGCAGGTGCCGACCGCCGATCTCGTCGTGGTGACGGACGAGTGCGTTCCAGGCCGGAGTCGACGAGATATCCACGATGTCGGTCATTCCCACGACCCTAGTGCGCACGGCTGAACGAAGGTGTAAATGATGGATGTATGGACACCGCCAAGCTGTTGAGCTCCGTTCCGACCGGTCTGTGGATCGGCGGTGAGGAGCGTGCCGGCACGTCGACGTTCGACGTGCTGAATCCCGCCACCGACGAGGTCATCACGACGGTGGCCGACGCCGGCGCCGACGACGCCGTGGCCGCGCTGGACGCGGCGAGCGCGGTGCAGGCCGAGTGGGCCGGGACGGCGCCGCGCAAGCGCGGGGAGATCCTGCGCTCGGTGTTCGAGACCATCACCGCCAGCGCCGACGACATCGCCGCCCTCATGACGCTGGAGATGGGCAAGGTGGTCGCCGAGAGCAAAGGTGAGGTGACCTACGGCGCCGAGTTCTTCCGCTGGTTCTCCGAGGAGGCCGTGCGGATCGGCGGCCGGTACACGCCGAGCCCCGCCGGCACCGGGCGCATCGTCGTCACCAAGCAGGCCGTCGGACCGTGCTACGCCATCACGCCGTGGAACTTCCCGCTGGCGATGGGCACCCGCAAGATGGGTCCGGCGTTCGCCGCGGGCTGCACGATGATCGTCAAGCCGGCGCAGGAGACGCCGCTGACCATGCTGCTGCTCGCCAAGCTGATGGACGAGGCCGGCCTGCCCAAGGGCGTGCTGTCGGTGCTCCCGACGAGCCGCCCCGGCGACGTGACCGCCGCGCTGATCGACGACGGCCGGCTGCGCAAGCTCACCTTCACCGGCTCCACCGGCGTCGGCAAGGCGCTGGTGAAGCAGTCGGCGGACAAGCTGCTGCGGACGTCGATGGAACTCGGCGGCAACGCGCCGTTCATCGTGTTCGACGACGCCGACGTGGACGCGGCCGTCGACGGCGCGATCCTGGCCAAGATGCGCAACGGCGGCGAGGCCTGCACGGCGGCCAACCGCTTCCACGTCGCCAACTCCGTCCGCGAGGAGTTCACCGAGAAGCTGGTGAAGCGGATGAGCGAGTTCACCCTCGGCGACGGGCTGGACGAGTCGGCGACGCTGGGCCCGCTGATCAACCAGAAGCAGCTCGACAAGGTGACCGAGTTGGTCTCCGACGCGGTGTCGCGCGGCGCCACGGTGGCCGTCGGTGGCGTCGCGCCGGAGGGGCCGGGCAACTTCTACCCGGCGACGGTGCTGGCCGACGTGCCCGCCGACGCCCGCATCCTGGCCGAGGAGGTGTTCGGGCCGGTCGCGCCGATCGCCGGCTTCGACACCGAGGAGGAGGGCATCGCCGCGGCCAACGACACCGAGTACGGCCTCGCGGCGTACGTCTACACGAAGTCCCTCGACCGGGCGCTGCGCGTCGCGGAGTCCATCGAGTCGGGCATGGTCGGCGTCAACCGCGGCGTCATCTCCGACGCCGCGGCGCCGTTCGGCGGCATCAAGGAGTCCGGGTTCGGGCGCGAAGGCGGTACCGAGGGCATCGACGAGTACCTCGACACGAAGTACATCGCGCTTACCAACTGACTCCACCTTGGACGGATTCAGCCGCAGCTGCGGCTAGGATCCGTCCATGCCGCCGAACATTCGGATCCGTGACGCCGCCGAGCTGCTCGGCGTCAGCGACGACACCGTCCGCCGCTGGATCGACGACGGGAGCCTGACCGCCGGCACCGACGACGCCGGACGCAAGGTGGTCGGCGGGGCGGCGCTGGCCGAGTTCGTCCGCACCCACGGCGGGCGGGCGCCGCAGGACCCGGTCGACGTCGCCAGCTCGGCGCGCAACCGGTTCGCGGGCCTGGTCACCAAGGTCACCACCGACACCGTGATGGCCCAGGTGGAGATGAAGTGCGGGCCGTTCACCGTCGTGTCGCTGATGAGCAGCGACGCCGTGCGCGAACTCGACCTCGAACCGGGCAGCATCGCGGTCGCGGTCGTGAAGGCCACCACCGTGATCGTCGAGACCCCCGGCGGTGCGTCGTGAGGCGGCTCGTCGCGCTGACCGCCACCGGCGTACTGGCCGCGGCGCTGCTCACCGGGTGCGGGTCGGACGCACCGTCGGGGGAGTCCGTGACGGTGTTCGCCGCGGCGTCGCTCAAGCAGTCCTTCACCCAGCTCGGCAACCAGTTCGAGGGCGACCACCCGGGGACGACGGTCGAGTTCTCGTTCGCCGGTTCGTCGGACCTCGTCACGCAACTCACCCAGGGTGCGTCGGCGGACGTGTTCGCCTCCGCCGATGCGACGAACATGCAGAAGGCGGCCGACGCCGGACTGCTCGACGGCTCGCCGGTGAACTTCGCCTCCAACGTGCTGACGATCGCCGTCGCGCCGGGAAACCCGAAGGCCGTGACGTCCTTTCGCGACCTCACCCGGCCCGGGCTCACCGTCGTCACGTGCGCGCCGCAGGTGCCGTGCGGCTCGGCGACCCAGAAGGTCGAACGGTCCACCGGTGTCACGCTCGCGCCGGTCAGCGAGGAGTCGTCGGTCACCGACGTGCTCAACAAGGTGTCGTCGGGCCAGGCCGACGCGGGAGTCGTCTACGTCACCGACGTCGCCGGTGCGGGCGGCTCCTCGACCGCCGTCGACTTCCCGGAGTCCGCCGGCGCGGTGAACACGTACCCGATCGCGACGTTGCAGGACGCGGCAAACGCCGAGCGGGCGCGCGACTTCGTCGACTTCGTCACCGGCCCGGCGGGACAGCAGGTGCTCCGGCAGGCGGGCTTCGGCGCCCCCTGACGGCTCGAGCCCCGTGGCCTGCCTAGTGGCCGAGGCGGCTCGATTGCCTAGTGGCCGAGGCGGCCGCGGCCCAGGCGCAGCAACAGCATCGCGAGGTCCTTGCCCTCCGGGCCGAGCGTGCTGTAGCGCTCGATCACCTTCATCTCGCGGCTGTGCACCAGCCGGGTGCCGCCGGAGGCCATGCGAGCCTTGCCGATCAACTTCGACACCTCCGTGCGCCGGGCGACCGCGGCGATGATCTCGGCGTCGAGCCGGTCGATCTCGAGGCGCAGGTCGTCGATGTTCGGCGTCCCGTCGGCTTCGATGCTCATGGATGACTCCTCGGTGATGCGCGGGGGACTGCGGCCTCGTCCGACGCGGGCCGCGCGCGAGCCCCGGTCGATGGCGCGGACCGCGGGCTCGGTCGGATGCCGACTCGACCGCGGGCACCGTGAACCGGCACCCGACGTCGGATCGTCGCTGCTGATCCGGAACGTTCGCAGTGTGCCACCCGCGGTCGAGTCGACGCAAAGGCCGCCGCTGCGCGGATGCGCCGCGTGTCCCCGGTCGGCGGTAGATTCGATGAGTCATGACTTCGCTTGCCACCGACACCGATCACCTCCTCGACGGCCTCAACCCGCAGCAGCGCCAGGCCGTCCTGCACGAGGGCACCCCACTGCTGATCGTCGCGGGCGCCGGGTCGGGCAAGACGGCCGTGCTGACCCGCCGCATCGCCTACCTGCTCGCCGCGCGCGACGTCGGCGTCGGCCAGGTGCTGGCCATCACCTTCACCAACAAGGCTGCCGCGGAGATGCGCGAGCGCGTCGCGGGCCTGATCGGTCCGCGGGCGCGGGCGATGTGGGTGTCGACGTTCCACTCGACGTGCGTGCGGATCCTGCGCAACCAGGCGTCGCTGCTGCCGGGGCTGAATTCGAACTTCTCGATCTACGACGCCGACGACTCGCGGCGGCTGCTCATGATGATCGCCAAGGACATGGGCCTCGACACCAAGAAGTACTCGCCGCGCCTGCTCGCCAATGCGATCTCGAACCTGAAGAACGAGCTGATCGACCCCGACGGGGCGGCGGCGGCGCTCACCGACGGCACCGACGAACTGACCCGCATCGTCGCCGAGGTGTATGCCGAGTACCAGAAGCGGCTGCGGGCGGCCAACGCGCTGGACTTCGACGACCTCATCGGCGAGACCGTCGCCGTGCTGCAGGCCTTCCCGCAGATCGCGCAGTACTACCGCCGGCGCTTCCGGCACATCCTCGTCGACGAGTACCAGGACACCAACCACGCGCAGTACATGCTGGTGCGCGAACTGGTGGGCCACGACCTCACCGACGGCGAGGTGCCGCCCGCGGAGTTGTGCGTGGTGGGTGACGCCGACCAGTCGATCTACGCCTTCCGCGGCGCCACCATCCGCAACATCGAGGACTTCGAGCGGGACTACCCGAACGCGACGACGATCCTGCTCGAACAGAACTACCGCTCGACGCAGAACATCCTCTCGGCCGCCAACGCGGTGATCGCCCGCAACGCCGGCCGGCGCGAGAAGCGGTTGTGGACCGATCAGGGCGAGGGCGAGCTGATCGTCGGCTACGTCGCCGACAACGAGCACGACGAGGCCCGCTTCGTCGCCGAGGAGATCGACGCGCTCAGCGACCGGCACGGCTTCTCCTACAACGACGTCGCGGTGTTCTACCGCACGAACAACAACTCCCGTGCGCTGGAGGACGTGTTCATCCGCGCGGGCATCCCGTACAAGGTGGTCGGCGGCGTTCGGTTCTACGAGCGCAAGGAGATTCGCGACATCGTCGCCTACCTGCGCGTGCTGGACAACCCCGGGGACGCCGTCAGCATGCGACGCATCCTCAACACCCCGCGGCGCGGCATCGGCGACCGCGCCGAGGCGTGCGTCGCGGTGTACGCCGAGAATACCGGCGCCAGCTTCAACGACGCCCTGCAGGCCGCGGCCGAGGGGCGCGTGCCGATGCTGAACACCCGCTCCGAGAAGGCGATCGCCGGATTCGTCGCGATGCTCGACGAATTGCGCGGCGGGCTGGCCGGCGAACTCGGCGAGTTGGTCGAGAACGTGCTGGAGCGCACCGGTTACCGCCGCGAACTCGAGGCGTCCAACGATCCGCAGGACCTGGCCCGGCTGGACAACCTCAACGAATTGGTGAGCGTCGCCCACGAATTCAGCATCGACATGGCCAACGCCGCCGCGCTGCGCGAGGAGGAGGGCGAGCCGGTCGACGAGGACGTGCCCGACACCGGTGTCCTCGCGCAATTCCTCGAGCGGGTGTCGCTGGTCGCCGACGCCGACGGCATCCCCGAGCACGGCGCCGGGGTGGTGACGATGATGACCCTGCACACCGCCAAGGGCCTCGAGTTCCCGGTCGTGTTCGTCACCGGCTGGGAGGACGGCATGTTCCCGCACATGCGGGCCCTGGGCGATCCCACCGAGCTGTCCGAGGAACGCCGGCTGGCGTACGTCGGCATCACCCGCGCCCGGCAACGGCTCTACCTCAGCCGGGCGAAGGTGCGCTCGTCCTGGGGACAGCCGATGCTGAACCCGGAATCGCGCTTCCTGCGCGAGATTCCGCAGGAACTCATCGACTGGCGGCGCGTCGAGGCGCCGGCATCGGCGTTCAGCGCGCCGGTCAGCGGTGCCGGTCGGTTCGGCCCGCCGGAGAGCCGTCGGCCGTCACCGAGCCGTCCGGCCGCCAACCGCAACCGGCCGCTCATCGTGCTGGAGCCCGGCGACCGAGTCACGCACGACAAGTACGGTCTGGGCCGCGTCGAGGAGGTGGCGGGGGTCGGGGAGTCGGCGATGTCGCTGATCGACTTCGGCAGCGCGGGCCGGGTCAAGCTGATGCACAACCACGCGCCGGTGCAGAAGCTGTAGTCAGCGGCACCAGCGCGCGGTGGCGGGCAGCAGCGCCAACCCGATCGTCGCGACCGGCAGCGCCGGAATGAAATAGACGATCGCCGGCAGGGCGGCGCCCGCGACGAACAACCCGGCGAAGATCATCAGCGCGACGATGGCACCGACGCCCAGCAGCAGGCGTCCGATCCGTCGCCGCAGCAGCAGTGCGATGAGCCCGCCGATGGTGGCCGCTGCGGACACCGTGGTGAGGAAACCGATGGCGATGCAGAACAATTCGTCGGTCTTCCACCAGTTGGTGATCAGCGACGTGGCGATGACGGCGGTGGCCCAGCCGCTGATGATCGCGACGGTGGCCGTGGCCGACGCGGCCTTGGGGTCGGCGTGGGCGGGGACCGACGGTCCGATGGCCGACGGTGTGGGACGCGGGACGTAGGTGGTGCGGGGATCGCCGTCGTCCAGCTGGTCGACGCCGACGCGGGGGACCACCGTGGTGTGTGCGTCGTCGGTGAGGCGCGGCACGAACGTCGTGCGGGCGTCGTCCGATGAGCGCGGCACGAAGGTGGTCGGCGGATCGACGGTCGGCACGGGTCCGGTGGGGGTGCGCCGGATGATGCCGGTCTGCGGGGCGGAGTCCAGCGACTCCAGCGACGGCGAGTCCGGCTGCCGGCGGATGATGCGGGTGCGGTCTGAGGACGGTCCCTGCGAGGTCGTCCGGTCAGTCACCCGATCAGCCTACGTAACCACCCGGGGATAGGCCACGTTGTGCGAGCCACGGCACCGGGTCGATCCGGTTGGACCCGCCGACGAGGACCTCGAAGTGCAGGTGCGGGCCGGTCGAGTTGCCGCGGTTGCCCATGGTGGCGATCTGGTCGCCGGCCATGACGCGTTCGCCGACGCTGACGTTCCAGGTGTTGATGTGGCCGTACAGCGTGACGGTGCCGTCGGAGTGCCGCAGCTTGACCCATGCGCCGTAGCCGGCGGTCGGACCCACGTCGACGACGACGCCGTCGGAGGCCGCGAGGATCGGGGTGCCGATCGAGTTGGCGATGTCGATGCCGCCGTGCAGCACGCCCCAGCGGTAGCCGAAGCCCGACGTCCACACGCCCTTGGTCGGCATCACGAACATCGGCCGTGCCAGCCGGGCCTCGCGCTCGGCGCGCTCCTGCGCGAAGGCGGCGCCGTTGGCCAGCTCCTCGCTGTGCACCGAGGCACTGGCAATCGGCTGCACCGAGACGATCTGCATGCCGTCGGTCGAGCCGGAGATCTGGGCGCCGTCGACGAAGGCGTTCTGCCCCGCGGCCAGCATGGTCTCCGCGGCGGGGGTCTCGGAGGCGTTGGCCACCGAGTACGCGGCGGCGGCGGTGGCACCGGCGGCCATCGCCGCGGCCACCAGGCGGCCCTTGACGTGACCACTGTCGAGTTTGCGGTGCGCTCCGCGGCGCGGACCCGACATGTCGATGACGTCGGTCGCGGCCATGCCGTCGCTGGTGTCGGTGTAGCTCTCACGGTAGGCGCGGGAATTGCGGCGCTCACCGTCTGCAGTGGCCTGGAACTGCTGGGGGACGACGAGGCGCAGCGGCACCAGATCGTCGGTGTCGTGGAGATCGTCGAGTTCGGGCGCGCGGATCACGCGAGCCTCGCGATCGAAAGCGGAGGTGTTGCTGAAGCCGTGGTCGTCATCCCAGTCGGACAGATCGCCGAACTCGTTGAAGGGGATGATGTCAGTGACGTCGGCGTCAAAGTGGCTCGTCTGCATCCCTTGTCGGGATCGGGACGACCTGTGCTCTGCCAACCGAAAATCCTTAGCGCCGTAACCGTAACGTTATCGAGACCCCAGGCACGTTAACCAAAATCCCATGTTGGTGGCAACCCGAGGCCTTGTTCCCCGACGGATTGTGATCCGTATCACTTTCCCCACCCCGGTGAGATGTGCCACATGAGTGGCAGGCGGTGCAAGGGCCTCCGTCGCGTGTAGATAAAGTTCCACTGGTTCGAACCCAGCACCACATCGGCGACCTCACGAACGACGATCGTCAACGCAGACAGACAGGATTCCTGGGACAGCGCAATGGATCTTTTCGAATACCAGGCGAAGGAACTGTTCGCCAAGCACAACGTTCCGACCACGCCCGGCCGGGTGACCGACACCGCCGAGGATGCCAAGGCGATCGCCGAGGAGATCGGCAAGCCCGTCATGGTGAAGGCGCAGGTCAAGGTCGGTGGACGCGGGAAGGCCGGTGGCGTGAAGTACGCCGCCACCCCCGATGACGCGTTCACCCACGCACAGAACATCCTCGGCCTCGACATCAAGGGCCACATCGTCAAGAAGCTGCTCGTCGCCGAGGCCAGCGACATCGCCGAGGAGTACTACATCTCCTTCCTGCTCGACCGCTCCAACCGCACCTACCTGGCCATGTGCTCGGTCGAGGGCGGCATGGAGATCGAAGAGGTGGCCGCCACCAAGCCCGAGCGCCTGGCCAAGGTGCCGGTGGACGCCGTGAAGGGCGTCGACCTCGACTTCGCGCGCTCGATCGCCGAGCAGGGCCACCTGCCCGCCGAGGTCCTCGATGCCGCGGCCGTGACGATCCAGAAGCTGTGGGAGGTGTTCACCAAGGAGGACGCGACGCTGGTCGAGGTCAACCCGCTGGTGCGCACGCCCGACGACCAGATCCTCGCCCTCGACGGCAAGGTCACCCTGGACGCGAACGCCGACTTCCGCCAGGAGGGTCACGCCGAGTTCGAGGACCGCGACGCGACCGATCCGCTCGAACTCAAGGCCAAGGAGAACGACCTCAACTACGTCAAGCTCGACGGCGAGGTCGGCATCATCGGCAACGGCGCGGGCCTGGTGATGTCCACGCTCGACGTCGTCGCCTACGCCGGCGAGAAGCACGGCGGCGTGAAGCCGGCCAACTTCCTCGACATCGGTGGTGGCGCGTCGGCCGAGGTGATGGCCAACGGTTTGGACGTCATCCTGAACGACGAGCAGGTCAAGAGCGTCTTCGTGAACGTCTTCGGCGGCATCACCGCCTGCGACGCGGTCGCCAACGGCATCGTCGGCGCCCTGAAGAAGCTGGGTGACGAGGCCAACAAGCCGCTGGTCGTGCGTCTCGACGGCAACAACGTCGAGGAGGGCCGGCGCATCCTCGCCGAGGCCAACCACCCGCTGGTCATCCAGGCCGACACCATGGACTCCGGTGCCGACAAGGCCGCCGAGCTGGCGAACAAGTAAGGGGCACGCACAATGTCGATTTTCCTGAACGCCAACAGCAAGGTCATCGTCCAGGGCATCACCGGCGGCGAGGGCACCAAGCACACGAAGCTGATGCTCAAGGCCGGCACCAAGGTCGTCGGCGGCGTCAACGCCCGCAAGGCCGGCACGACGGTCACGCACCAGGACAAGGATGGCAACGACGTCGAGTTGCCGGTGTTCGGCAGCGTGGCCGAGGCCATGAAGGAGACCGGCGCGGACGTGTCGATCGCCTTCGTGCCGCCGGCCTTCTCGAAGGACGCCATCATCGAGGCCATCGACGCCGAGATCCCGCTGCTGGTGGTCATCACCGAGGGAATCCCGGTGCAGGACAGCGCCTACGCGTGGGCGTACAACGAGGACAAGGGCAAGAAGACCCGGATCATCGGCCCCAACTGCCCCGGCATCATCACCCCCGGTGAGTCGCTGGTCGGCATCACGCCGAACAACATCACCGGCAAGGGTCCGATCGGCCTGGTCTCGAAGTCCGGCACGCTGACCTACCAGATGATGTACGAGCTGCGCGACCTCGGCTTCTCGACCGCCATCGGCATCGGCGGCGACCCCGTCATCGGCACCACGCACATCGACGCGATCGAGGCGTTCGAGAACGACCCCGACACCAAGATCATCGTCATGATCGGCGAGATCGGCGGCGACGCCGAGGAGCGCGCCGGCGACTACATCAAGGCCAACGTGTCCAAGCCCGTCGTCGGCTACGTCGCGGGCTTCACCGCGCCGGAGGGCAAGACCATGGGCCACGCCGGCGCCATCGTGACCTCCGGTGCAGGTACCGCGCAGGGCAAGAAGGAAGCCCTCGAGGCCGCCGGCGTCAAGGTCGGCAAGACCCCGTCGGAGACGGCGAAGCTGGCCCGCGAGATCCTCGAGAGCCTGTAGCACCTCCGCAGAACCGGGGTCGGACCGACGGCGGTCCGACCCCGGTTCGGCGTTCCAGCCGATGCGGGTTCACTCCGACGCCGCGGCGACGGCGCGGTGCAGGGCGTCGCGGTCGCCGTCGCGAAAGTGGACGACGAGCCGCAGCAGTGGATCGGCGAGGTCGTACCAGGTGGTGCGGCGGTCGCCGTCCGGCGCCTTCGACGACGTCACCCAGTGTGCGTCGGCCAGCCGGCCGAGTGCGGTGGCCGCGGACTGATTGGACACGCCCACGGCATCGGCCAGGTCGCCGACCGTACGGGCACCGGCGCTGCGGGCCAGTTCGACCACCAGCCGCTGTTCGCCGGCGGCCAGCTCCCACAGGCGGTGCTGATACTGCGGCGCCACCCGATCCAGCACCACTTCCACCGCCGGCGTGACGGCGTCCAGCGCGTCGAGGTCGGCGGCATCGGCCAGCGTCAGCCACGACCGAGGCGCCCCGCCGATCAGTCGGTGCACGACCGCGAGCCGCCCGCGACCGCGAACGGACGCGGCGAACGACGTCAGGTCGGGCCGTCCGCGCCGCACACACGCCGCGCCGAACAACGTCAGGCAGTCGTCCAGAGCCAGCGGCGGCAGCGCGTCGACGATGAACGACCCGTACCAGGGCATGGTCCGCGACGAGACGCCCGGGAACAGCGTGGGCGCCGTACCGACGACGAGCACGTCGGTCGACGTCTCCACCCAGGCGCGCAGGCTGCCCTGTCCGGTCTCGCCGAGGCGGTCGAAGACGCGGTCGAGATTCTCGACCGCCAGCAGCAGCATCCGCCCGGCTGCCGCGGCGCCGACGGCGGCCTCGATGCCGATCGGGTCGCGTGCGCGGCGCAACGCCCGCGCGGTGTCGTGCACGTCCGGCCCGACGCACCGCGCGATCTCGGTCAGCAGGTCGAGGTAGGACCCCACCGGCAGCACGCCCTCGGGCAGGAGCGCCGGCACCACCCGGCCCGCGGTGTCGGGGTCGGCGAGGGCCCGATGCACCGCGACGTGCAGGGCGTGGGTCTTGCCGCTGCCCTGCGGCGCGAGCAGCAGCGTGTGCGGGCGCGACCCGTCGCGGGCCGCCGACCGGATCCGCGCCACCAGTGTGTCGAGGAGCTGCGCCCGCCCGACCGTCGCGTCCTCCAGCGCCGCGGGATCCGCGGCGTTCGGAGTGAAGGCGGGAACGGCGCTCATCGCTGCCCTCTGCTCTTCGCGCAAGCGCTCACGTGCCCTCTGCTCTTCGCGCAAGCGCTCATCGCCGCATCGCCGTCCACGCCCGCCGCACCAGCGCCGAGGCGAACCGGTCGGCGGTGCCGGTGCGGACGAGGTAGTGGTCCAGCTCGAGGCGCTCGAGAGCCGAGACCAGTGCGTCGCGGTCGGTGATGGAACTGCCCTCGCTGCGCAGCCGCTGCAGCGCGACGTCCACCTCCAACGGCCCCTCGGCGTGGGCGTAGACGTCGAGCAGCTTGGCGATGGCCGGCGCGTCGTCGCCGTAGTAGTGCGGCAGCCGGTCGCGGTAGTGCCGCAGGTCCCACGGGTCGTAGGGGCTGTCGACCGCCTCGTCGACGAGGCGGTCGACGATGTCCGGCGTCGGCGGCACACCCGTGGCGTGCCAGGAGTTCCGTGCCGACGCGACGAGGTGCTGGATGTAGTAGGGAACGTTCTCGGCGGCCGCGGCGATCGCGGCGGCGACCGCCGGCCGGTCGGTGGTCGCGGTGCCGCTGCCCAGCAGGAGGCACTCGGCGAGATAGGTCGCGTGGTCGGCGCGGATTGGCCCGACGGCGATCTTCGCGATGTCGTTGACGGTGCTCGGCGCGTCCCCGGAGACGTGGTGGAAGCCGATCGAGCCGGACAGCACCGTCGCGATCCGGCCCGGGTTCTCCTGCCACAACCGGCGCAGCACGTGCAGGAACGCGTCGCCGCTGCCGGCGTCCGTGCGCTCGAGGTTGCGGGCCAGCACGCTGACCTCGTCGATGAACAGGACGAGCAGCCGGTCCTTGGCGCGGCGAACGGCCCGGTCGACGAGGTCGTCGAACGCGGCGGCGGCGCGGACGTCGCGCTCGAGCCGCACCGGGCCCGCGGTGATCGACACCCGGATGCGGGCCAGCTCCTGGGCCCACGACGGATCGAGCCGGGCCAGCTCGGTGGTGAGCGCCGCGACGAAGTCGGCGTAGGTGGCGCGTTCGGCGCTGACGGCCACGACCACGGCGCCGCGGTCGGCGGCCATCCGCTGTACCAGCCGGGACAGCGATGTCTTGCCGTGCCTGCGGTCACCGACGAGCACCGCGCCCGAGGCCGTCAGCGAGGCGAGCACCTCCTCGGCCTCGCGAACCCGGCCCACGACGTCCTCCGGCGGGACGATGCCGCCCACCACCAGCGACATCGGACGGGGCGGCCACATGAGCACAAGATACTCAACCGGTCTGACGTACACCAGTGATGTTGTACGTCAGATCAGGCGTACATCGGATGCCGGTGGGAAAACGAGAACACGTTCCATTAGCCTGACGAAGCAACGTCAGGAGGCTCGTCATGCAGGTCGACCCGCACACCCCCGTCATCATCGGCGTCGGTCAGTTCACCGAGCGGCTCGACGACCCCGGTTACCGGGGGATGTCCGCGGTGGACCTCGCGACCGAGGCCGCGCGCGCCGCGCTGTCCGACACCGGCGCACCGGCCGCCGACGTCGCCGCAGCCGTCGAGGTCATGGTCGGTCTGCGCCAGTTCGAGATCTGCACGCCCTTCACCGATCCGCCACTCGGCGCCTCGGACAACTACGTGCGGTCGGTCGCGGGACGCATCGGCGCCGACCCGGCGCGGGCGGTGCTGGAACCCATCGGCGGGAACGGCTCGCAGAAGGTGACGACGGAGTTCGCCGGCGAGATCGCCCGCGGCGACGTCGACGTCGCGCTGATCCTCGGCTCGGAGAACGGCTCGACGCTCAAGACCTTCAGCCGTGCCCAGGCGAGTGACAAGCCCGATCACGGCGAGACGGTCGGCGGCCAGCTCGAGGACCGCGGCTACGGCTTCGAGCAGTACATGAGCGACTACACCGCGTCGCACGGGCTGACCGGCGCGCCGGTGCAGTACGGGCTGCTGGACAACGCCCGTCGTGCGCGTCTCGGCCTCGGCGTCGCGGAGTACCGCCGCCGGATGGCGGAGCTGTTCGCGCCGTTCTCCAAGGTCGCGGCGAAGAACCCGTATTCGTCGTCGCCGGTGGAGCGTTCGGTCGAGGAGATCGTCACGGTCACCGACGACAACCGCATGATCTGCGACCCGTACCCGCGGCTGCTGGTGGCGCGCGACACCGTCAACCAGGGCGCCGCGGTGCTCGTCGCATCGGTCGCGGCCGCCCGTCGGCTCGGGGTGCCCGAGGAGAAGTGGGTGTTCCTCCACGGGCACGCCGATCAGACCGAGCAGGACCTGCTCGACCGCGTCGATCTGAGCATCAGTGTCTCGGCGCGCCAGGCGGTGGCCGAGGCGCTGCGCGTAGCCGGCATCGGCATCGACGACGTCGCGACCTTCGACCTGTACAGCTGCTTTCCGTTCCCGGTGTTCGCGGTGTGCGACGAGTTCGGTCTCGCCCCCGACGATCCGCGTGGCCTCACCCTGACCGGCGGCCTGCCCTACTTCGGCGGCCCGGGGAACAGCTACTCGCTGCACGGCATCGCCGAGACCGTCGCCGCGATGCGCGACGCCCCCGGCGCCTACGGCCTCGTCGGCGCCAACGGCGGCGTCATGAGCAAGTACTCCGTCGGCGTGTACTCGACCACGCCCACCGGCTGGACCGCCGACCGCAGCAGGGAGCTGCAGGCCGACATCGCCGCGCTGCCCACCGTCGGCGTCACCCGGCACGCCGTGGGCACGGGAACGATCGAGACGTATTCAGTGCGCTACGACTGGCCAGAGACCACGGGGGTCATCATCGGCCGGCTCGACGCCGACGGCACCCGCTTCATGGCGCTGGGCACCGACGCCGCGCTGGTGTCGTTGCTGACCGACGGCGACCCGCTCGGCGCGGCCATCGCCGTCACGTCGCACGAGGACGGCATCAACCGCGCGACGCTCGCCTAGCGGGGCGCCCGCCCCCGGTGCCGAGACTGCTGCCAGATCGCGCCGCGCCGCCGAAACGCGATCTCGCAGCAGGCTCGGCGAGAAGGCGTCAGACCAGCGCGGCGAGCTTGCCGGCGAGCCGCTCGACGTAGGCGGCGACGTCGGCCTCGGACTTGTCCGGCAGCCCGAACAGCACCTCGGTGACACCGAGATCCGCCCAGCGGGCGAGCTTGTCGGGATCGGGCTTGAAGTCGAGCGCGACGATCTGCGGTGCGCCGTCGCGCCCGGCGTCCGACCAGGTGTCCTGCAGCAGCTTCACGGGTGCGTCGATGTCGAAGTCACGCGGCGTGGTGATCCACCCGTCGGCGGACTTCGCGATCCACTTGAAGTTCTTCTCCGTGCCGGCGGCGCCGACGAGGACGGGCACGTGCGCCTGCACCGGCTTCGGCCACGCCCAGGACGGGCCGAAGTTCACGAACTCGCCGTGGTACTCCGCCTCCTCCTGCGTCCACAGCGCCCGCATCGCCTCGAGGTACTCGCGCAGCATCGTGCGGCGCCGGCCCGGCGGCACGTTGTGATCGGCCAGCTCGTCGGTGTTCCAGCCGAAGCCGACGCCGAGGGACACCCGACCGCCGGAGAGGTGGTCGAGCGTGGCGATCGACTTGGCCAGCGTGATGCAGTCGTGCTCGACGGGCAGGGCGACGGCCGTGGACAGCCGCACGCGGGTCGTCACGGCCGACGCCGCACCCAGCGACACCCAGGGGTCCAGCGTCCGCATGTAGCGGTCGTCGGGCAGCGTCTCGTCACCGGTGGTCGGGTGCGCGGCCTCCCGCTTGATCGGGATGTGCGTGTGCTCGGGCACGTAGAACGTGGTGAAGCCGTGGTCGTCGGCGAGCTTGGCGGCCGACGCCGGTGCGATCCCGCGGTCGCTGGTGAAGAGAACGAGCCCGTAGTCCATGCGCTGAATTAGAACGTGTTTCAGTCATCGAGCGCAAGGTGCCGCGCAGGTGAGCGCGGGCGTGCTGCGGCGAAGTTGAACGCCTCGGCACCCGGGGTGCGACCCGGTCGCGTCATTACGATCCGTCAGATCGTTTCCCGTGACGGCCCTGGTGGCGATTGCTGGGATGGCCACCATGACGACCGAACGCATCGCCGACCACGTGTCCTTCGCCTACTGGGTGCCCAACGTCAGCGGCGGCCTGGTGACGAGCGACATCGAGCAGCGCACCGACTGGAACTACGACTACAACCGCAAACTCGCGCAGACCGCCGAGAACAACGGCTTCGAGTACGCCCTGAGCCAGGTGCGCTACGAGGCCAGCTACGGCGCCGAATACCAGCACGAGTCGACGAGCTTCAGCCTCGCGCTGCTGCTCGCGACAGAGCGGCTCAAGGTGATCGCCGCGGTGCACCCCGGGCTGTGGCAGCCCGGAGTGCTGGCCAAGCTCGGTGCGACCGCCGACCAGCTCTCGGGCGGGCGCTTCGCGGTGAACGTCGTCTCGGGCTGGTTCAAGGACGAGTTCACCCACCTCGGCGAGCCGTGGCTCGAACACGACGAGCGCTACCGCCGCAGCGCCGAATTCCTGCAGGTGCTCCGCAAGATCTGGACCGAGGACGACGTCGACTTCCGCGGCGACTTCTACCGCATCCACGACTTCACCCTGAAGCCCAAGCCCGCCAATTCGCCCGAGCGGCCCAACCCGGAGATCTTCCAGGGCGGCAACTCCACCGCTGCGCGGCGCAACGGCGGCCTGTATGCCGACTGGTACTTCTCCAACGGCAAGGACTTCGACGGGATCACCGAGCAGGTGGTCGACGTGCGCGACCACGCCCGCAGCGTGGACCGCGAGGTGAAGGTCGGGCTCAACGGCTTCATCATCGCCCGCGACACCGAGAAGGAGGCCCGCGAGACGCTGCGCGAGATCATCGCGAAGGCCAACCGGCCGGCCGTCGAAGGCTTCCGCGGCGCCGTCCAGCAGGCCGGGGCCTCGACCGCCGACAAGAAGGGCATGTGGGCGGACTCCTCGTTCGAGGACCTGGTGCAGTACAACGACGGCTTCCGCACGCAGCTCATCGGCACGCCCGAGCAGATCGCCGAGCGCATCGCGGCCTACCGCAAGCGCGGCGTCGACCTGATCCTCGGCGGCTTCCTGCACTTCCAGGAGGAGATCGAGTACTTCGGGCAGCGCGTGCTGCCGCTGGTGCGCGACATCGAGGCAGCCGAGGAGGATTCGAACGACCGCCCGGTGCTCGTCCCGGCGTGACTCGGCGGTCGTCGGCGCGGAGGGAAGTGGGTCACCCACCGAGGCGCGAGGGGAGTGGGCCACCCACCGAGGCCGGCGGAGCCGCCAGGGTCGTGCGCTAGCGTGGGTAGCCGAATCGAGGAGCACAGGAGAGGTCATGAGCTACCCGCCCGGTAACCCCGGTTACCCGCCCGCGCCGACGACGCAGTTCTCGGCGCCTACGCAGCAATTCGCCAAGCCGGCCGACCCGGCAGCGACCGGATCGAGCAAGCTGCCGCTGTACTTGAGCATCGCGGTCGCCGTCTTCGGCCTCGCGGCGTACCTGGTCAGCTTCGGCCCCATCTTCACCATCAACCTGTCCAGCGCGATCGGGGAGTTCCCCGGCCTGCCGCAGGAGGCGTTCAACCTCCCGACGCAGAAGCTGACCGGCGGTGCCGTGTTCACGTCCGGCGGTGGACTGGCGCTGGTGGCGCTGCTGCTCGGCGCGCTGATCGCCGGCGTCGGTGCGCTGCCCCGGCAGAAGCCGCGGCACGCGATCGTCGCCGTGCTCTCGGTGTTCGGCTTCCTCGCGCTGCTGCTGCAGCTCGTCGGCACCGCCTCGGGCACGTCGGCCGGATGGGCGCTGATCACCATCGCGGTGCTGGCGTTCCTGCAGGCCGCCGCCGCCATCAGCAACCTGCTGCTGGACTCCGGCATCATCACCGCCCCGGAGCCCAAGCAGCGCTACGACCAGCAGCAGCCCTACGGCGGCTACGGCGCGCCGCAGTACTACGGCGCTCCCGGCCAGCAGCAGCACACCGGCCAGCAGCAGCGTCCCGGTGGCTACCCTCCGCAGTACGGCTACGGCCAGCAGCACACCGGCGGCTTCGGCGCCGCGCCGCAGAGCGGCCAGCTCGGGCAGCAGGGCCAGCTCGGGCAGCAGGGCCAGCCCGGTCAGCAGGGACAGCCCGGACAGCCCGGCCAGCACAATGGCCCGCCGACTCCGCCCACCGGCTTCCCGGCGTACAGCCCGCCGCAGCCCCCGGGCGACTCGGCCGACACGGGTCCGCAGGCCACGCACGCACCGCCGACGCAGCAGTCGAGCCAGCCGCAGACACAGCAGGGCGCGTCGTCCCAGGGCGGTCCTTCGTCGTCGTAGTCTCTAGCGGCGCGCATCCGCATCGCGCGTGCACCCGGCCGCGCGAGGAGTGACCCGTCCAGTGACCAACCGCCCCGTCGGCACCCGCCAGGCCCGCGACCTGCTGAGGGTCGCGTTCGGGCCGTCGGTGGTGGCGTTGGTGGTCATCGCGGCCGTCGTCCTGCTGCAGCTGGTCATCGCCAACAGCGACATGACCGGCACGTTCGGGGCCATCGCCAGCATGTGGCTCGGCGTGCACCAGGTGCCGGTGTCCATCGGCGGCCGCGAGCTGGGCGTCATGCCGCTGCTGCCGATGCTCGCGATGGTGTGGGGAACGGCGCGGACCACGTCCGCGGCCATTGCGCCGCAGGCATCGTGGTTCGTCATCCGCTGGGTCGTGGCCTCGGCGCTGGGCGGCCCGCTGCTGATCGCGGCGCTGGCGCTGGCGGTCATCCACGACGCGTCGTCGGTGCTCACCGAACTGCAGACGCCCAGCGCGCTGCGCGCCTTCGGCGGCGTCCTCGCCGTTCACGCCGCGGGAGCGCTGATCGGGGTGTGGTTGCGCACCGAACGCCGGTTGACGGCGCTGCGCTGGGTGCCTGGCTGGCTGCCCGAGGCCGGGCGTGCCGCCGCCGCGGGCGTGCTGACGCTGCTCGGGCTGTCCGGCGTGGTCGCGGTCGGGTCGATGGTCGTGCACTGGAGCACGATGCACGACCTGTACGGCATCACCGACTCGGTCTTCGGGCAGTTCAGCCTCACGCTGCTGTCGGTGCTCTACATCCCCAACGTGCTGATCGGCACGGCCGCGGTGGCCGTCGGCTCCAGCGCGCACGTCGGTCTGGCCACGTTCAGCGCGTTCACGGTGCTTGGCGGTGACATTCCCGCCGTACCGGTGCTGGCCGCTTTGCCGACGCCCCCGTTGGGGCCGATCTGGGTGGCGTTGCTCATCGTCGCGGCGGCGTCGGCGGTCGCCGTGGGCCAGCAGTCCGCACGGCGACCTCTGCCGCTCGCCGCGGCCGCCGCGAAGCTCGTCGTCGCGTCGGTGCTGGCGGCCGCAGTCCTCGCGCTGCTGGCCCACGCCGGTGGCGGCCGGCTCGGCAACTTCGGTGACGTGGGCGTCGACCAGACGACGTTCGCGCCTGCGATCCTGCTGTGGTTCCTTGGCATCGGCGGGTTGACGGTCGCCATGACCGGCGGCGTCAGCCGGTTGCGCGCGCCCAAGCGTGCGCCGGCGCCTGGCCTCGACGCGCCGGCGTTGCAGGCCGCCGCAGGCCCGTCCGACGGCGACCCGTTCGCGACCGACCTCGACGACGAGCCGGCGACCCAGCCGGTGTTCGCTTCGCCTCCGCGCCGGCGTCCAGCGGAACCCGAGCCGCAGCCCGATCCAGAGCCGGAGCCCGACCCCGAGCCGATCGACGTCGGCCACTACCTCGAGCCGCCACCGCCTCCGCCGCCCTTCACACCGCGCGAACCGATGGCCTTCGACCCGGACGAGGACCCCGAGGCCCACTTCGTCGTCGACGACGACGGGGATACGGGCTGGCCCAGGCGCACCAGCGGAGAGGACCGGCGACCGGCCGATTAGGCTGCTTCGCGTGCAGCCCCCGCTCCGCGTCCCCCCGAGTGCGCCCGCGCGACTCGTGGTCCTCGCATCGGGGACGGGCTCGCTGCTGGAATCGCTGCTTCGGGCCGCCGTGGGCGACTACCCCGCGCGCGTCGTCGCCGTCGGAACCGACCGCCCGTGCCGCGCGCTGCAGGTGGCGTCCGACGCCGGAGTGCCCGGCTACACCACGCGCCTCGGCGACCACGCCGACCGCGACGCGTGGGACACCGCGATCACGGCGGCCACCGCCGAGCACCAGCCCGATCTGGTGGTCTCGGCCGGCTTCATGAAGATCCTTGGTCCGCAGTTCCTCTCGCGCTTCGCCGGCCGCGTCGTCAACACCCATCCCGCGCTGCTCCCGGCCTTCCCCGGTGCGCACGCGGTGCCCGACGCGCTGGCCTACGGCGTGCGCGTCACGGGATGCAGCGTGCACCTGGTCGACGCCGGCGTCGACACCGGGCCGATCCTGGCGCAGGAGGCGGTGCCGGTGCACGAGGACGACGACGAGGGGACGCTGCACGAGCGCATCAAGGTCGTCGAACGGCGCTTGTTGGTGGAGGTGCTCGCGGCGATGGCGACGCGAGGTGTGACGTGGACGGGGCGAAGGGCGTCGCTGGGATGACGCGGACGCGAGGAGCAGAGACTATGACGCGGACGCGAGGAGCAGAGACGATGACGCGGACGCGAGGAGCAGGTAAATGACAGGGAGCACGACGACGGTGACGGATGCGGATGCGGGCAGGCGCCCGGTGCGGCGCGCGCTGATCAGCGTGTACGACAAGACCGGGCTCGCCGCCCTGGCGCGCGGCCTGCACGACGCGGGCGTCGCGATCGTCTCGACCGGGTCGACCGCGAAGACCATTGCGGCCGAGGGCATTCCGGTGACGCCGGTCGAAGACGTCACGGGCTTCCCCGAGGTGCTCGATGGTCGGGTGAAGACGCTGCATCCGCGGGTGCACGCGGGGCTGCTGGCCGACACCCGCAAGCCCGAGCACGTGACGGCGCTCGACGAATTGGGCGTCGAGGCCTTCGAATTGGTGGTCGTCAACCTCTACCCGTTCAGCGAGACGGTGGCCTCGGGCGCCGGTGTGGACGAGTGCGTCGAGCAGATCGACATCGGTGGACCGTCGATGGTGCGCGCCGCCGCGAAGAACCACCCCAGCGTGGCCGTGGTCGTGGACCCGCTGGGCTACGACGGCGTGCTGGCCGCGGTGCGGTCCGGCGGGTTCACGCTCGCCGAGCGGAAGCGCCTGGCGGCGTTGGCCTTCCGGCACACCGCCGAGTACGACGTCGCGGTCGCCGGCTGGATGGCCGAGACGCTCGCGCCCGAGGAGGGCGCGGGCGTGCTGCCGCAGTGGTACGCCGGCACCTGGCGGCGCAGCGCAGTGCTGCGGTACGGCGAGAACCCGCACCAGCAGGCGGCGCTGTACCTCGACGACGCGGGGTGGCCCGGTCTGGCGCAGGCCGAGCAGCTGCACGGCAAGGAGATGTCCTACAACAACTACACCGACGCCGACGCGGCGTGGCGGGCCGCGTTCGACCACGACCAGACGTGCGTCGCGATCATCAAGCACGCCAACCCGTGCGGCATCGCGGTGTCGGCGGAGTCGGTCGCCGATGCGCACCGCAAGGCGCACGAGTGCGACCCGCTCAGCGCGTTCGGCGGGGTCATCGCGGCCAACACGTCGGTGAGCGTCGAGATGGCCGAGACCGTCGCCGACATCTTCACCGAGGTGATCATCGCGCCGGCCTACGACGAGGGCGCCGTGGAGATCCTCACGCGCAAGAAGAACATCCGCGTGCTGGTGGCCGCCGAGCCGCAGCCCGGGGGCACCGAGTTCCGCGCGGTCAGCGGCGGCCTGCTGGTGCAGCAGCGCGACGCACTGGACGCCGAGGGCGACGACCCGGCGAACTGGACGTTGGCGACCGGCGACCCCGCCGACCCCGAGACGCTGGCCGAACTCGTCTTCGCGTGGCGGGCCTGCCGCGCGGTCAAGTCGAACGCCATCGTCGTGGTCAAGGACGGCGCCACCGTCGGCGTCGGCATGGGGCAGGTCAATCGCGTCGACGCGGCGCGGTTGGCCGTCGAGCGCGGCGGGGACCGCGTCCGCGGAGCGGTCGCCGCCTCCGACGCGTTCTTCCCGTTCCCGGACGGTCTGGAGACGCTGACCAATGCCGGCGTGCGCGCCGTCGTCCACCCCGGCGGCTCTATGCGTGACGATCTGGTGACCGAGGCCGCGGCCGCTGCCGGCGTCACGCTCTACCTCACCGGCGCCCGCCACTTCGCACACTGACCAGGCCCGTCGGAGACCACCTTCCCGGGGCGGCCCGGATGCGCTCTCGGCGCAATCCGGCCGGGGACCGGTGCCGAATGTCGGCAGCAGTCGTAGCGTGGAGTGGTGACGTCACCTAACGATCTCCCCCGTACCGTCGGCGAACTGCGCTCCTCGGGTCACCGCGAACGCAGCGTCAAGGACGAGATCAGGGAGAACCTGCTCGCGGCGCTGGCGGAGGGTCGCGACAGCTGGCCGGGGATCTTCGGCTTCGAGGACACCGTCCTGCCGCAGCTGGAGCGGGCGCTGATCGCCGGCCACGACATGGTGTTGCTCGGCGAGCGCGGGCAAGGCAAGACGCGTCTGCTGCGCGCCCTGACCGGTCTGCTCGACGAGTGGACTCCCGTCATCGAGGGCTCCGAGCTGGGCGAGCACCCCTACAGCCCGATCACCCCGGAGTCCATCCGGCGCGTCGCCACCTCGGGCGACGACCTGCCGATCGCGTGGAAGCACCGCAGCGAGCGCTACACCGAGAAGCTCGCCACGCCCGACACCAGCGTCGCCGACCTCGTCGGCGACATCGACCCGATCAAGGTGGCCGAGGGTCGCAGCCTCGGGGACCCGGAGACCATCGCCTACGGCCTGATCCCGCGGGCGCACCGCGGCATCGTGGCGGTCAACGAGCTGCCCGACCTCGCCGAGCGCATCCAGGTCGCCATGCTCAACGTGATGGAGGAGCGCGACATCCAGGTCCGCGGTTACACGCTGCGGTTACCGCTCGACGTGCTCGTCGTCGCCAGTGCGAACCCCGAGGACTACACCAATCGCGGCCGCATCATCACCCCGCTGAAGGACCGCTTCGGCGCGGAGATCCGGACGCACTACCCGCAGCAGCTCGACGCCGAGGTGGCCGTGATCCGCCAGGAGGCGCACCTCGCCGCGGAGGTTCCCGACTACCTGCTGCAGATCCTCGGCCGCTTCGCCCGCGGCCTGCGCGAGTCGCAGTCGATCGATCAGCGGTCGGGTGTCTCGGCGCGCTTCGCCATCGCCGCCGCCGAGACGGTCGCCGCGGCGGCCCGGCACCGATCCACCATCCTCGGCGAGCAGGACCCGGTGTCGCGGGTCGTGGACCTGGGCACCGTGACCGACGTGCTGCGCGGCAAGCTCGAATTCGAGTCCGGTGAGGAGGGCCGCGAGCAGGCGGTGCTCGAGCACCTGCTGCGGCGGGCCACCGCGGACACCGCGCAGCGGCTGCTCGGCGGTCTGGACGTCGGCCCGCTGGTCGCCGCCGTCGAGGAGGGCGCGCCCGTCACCACGGGTGAGCGCGTCTCGGCCAAGGACGTGTTGGCGGCGCTGCCGGACCTGCCCGTCGTCGACGAGATCGCGACGCGGCTGAAGGCGCAGAGCGACGGCGAGCGCGCGGCGGCACTGGAACTCGCGCTGGAGGCGCTGTACCTCGCCAAGCGCATCGACAAGGTCTCGGGCGAGGGCGAAACCGTCTATGGCTAACCAGGGGCACGGGCGGTCCTCCCGCTACTCCCGCTACACCGGCGGACCCGATCCGCTGGCGCCCCCGGTGGACCTGCGCGAGGCGCTCGAGCAGATCGGCCAGGACGTCATGGAGGGCAGCTCGCCGCGCCGGGCACTGCAGGAGTTGATGCGGCGCGGCATGCAGAACATGCGCGGTGCCGACCGGCTGGCCGCCGAGGCCAACAGCAAGCGCCGGAAGTTGTTGCAGCGCAACAACCTCGATGGCACGCTGCAGGACATCAAGAAGCTGCTCGACGAGGCCGTGCTCGCCGAGCGCAAGGAACTGGCGCGCGCGCTCGACGACGATGCCCGCTTCGGCGAGCTGCAGATGGAGTCGCTCTCGCCGTCCCCGGCGAAGGCCGTGCAGGAACTCGCGGAGTACCAGTGGCGCAGCGACGAGGCGCGGCAGAAGTACGAGCAGATCAAGGACCTCATGGGTCGCGAGATGCTCGATCAGCGCTTCGCGGGCATGAAGCAGGCGCTGGAGAACGCGACCGACGAGGACCGGCAACGGGTCAACGACATGCTCGACGACCTCAACGAGCTGTTGGACAAGCATGCCGCCGGTCAAGACTCGCAGCAGGACTTCGACGAGTTCATGGCCAAGCACGGCGAGTACTTCCCGGAGAACCCGCGCAACATCGACGAACTGCTGGATTCGCTGGCCAAGCGCGCCGCGGCCGCGCAGCGCTTCCGCAACAGCCTCACCGAGGAGCAGCGCGCCGAACTCGACGCGCTGGCGCAGCAGGCCTTCGGATCGCCGTCGCTGATGAACGCGCTCAACCGGCTGGACTCGCACCTGCAGGCGGCTCGGCCGGGCGAGGACTGGTCGGGAAGCGAGAACTTCTCCGGCGACGACCCGATGGGCATGGGCGAGGGCGCCCAGGCGATGGCGGACATCGCCGAACTCGAGCAGCTCGCCGATCAGCTGTCGCAGAGTTATGCCGGCGCTCAGATGGACGACGTCGACCTCGACATGCTGGCGCGTCAGCTCGGTGAGGACGCGGCGGTCGACGCGCGGACGCTCGCCGACCTGGAGCGGGCGCTGATGAACCAGGGCTTCCTGGATCGCGGCTCGGACGGGCAGTGGCGGCTGTCGCCGAAGGCCATGCGCCAGCTCGGTCAGGCGGCACTGCGCGACGTCGCCCAGCAGCTGTCCGGACGGCACGGCGAACGCGAGACGCGTCGCGCGGGCGCGGCGGGGGAGCTGACCGGTGCGACGCGGCCGTGGCAGTTCGGCGACACCGAACCGTGGAACGTCACCCGCACGCTGACCAACGCGGTCCTGCGCAGCGCCGGCACCGGCACCGCGGAGCGCCCGCTGCGCATCTCCGTCGACGACGTGGAGGTCTCCGAGACCGAGACGCGGACGCAGGCCGCGGTGGCCCTGCTGGTCGATACGTCATTCTCGATGGTGATGGAGAACCGCTGGCTGCCGATGAAGCGGACGGCCCTGGCGCTGCACCATTTGGTGAGCACGCGCTTCCGCTCCGACGCGCTGCAGATCATCGCGTTCGGCCGCTACGCGCGGACGGTGTCGGCGGCCGAGCTGACCGGGCTCGAGGGCGTCTACGAGCAGGGCACCAACCTGCACCACGCGCTGGCTTTGGCCACGCGCCACCTGCGCCGCCACCCGAACGCGCAGCCGACGGTCCTGGTGGTCACCGACGGCGAACCGACGGCGCACCTCGAGGACTGGGGTGACGGCGACGGTGCCGGGGTGTTCTTCGACTACCCGCCGCATCCGCGGACCATCGCGCACACCGTACGAGGGTTCGACGAGGTGGCGCGGATGGGTGCGCAGGTGACGATCTTCCGGCTCGGCAGCGACCCGGGCCTGGCGCGGTTCATCGACCAGGTGGCGCGCCGGGTGCAGGGCCGCGTCGTGGTGCCCGAACTGGACGGGCTGGGCGCGGCCGTGGTGAGCGACTATCTGAGGTCCCGACGCCGTCGGTGACGGCACGATTGCCATTTCCGCCAGTTAACTTTCGTTAGCTGCGGGCAACATTTCGGGCGAGCCGTTTTCGGCAATTGCTCCGTGCGTACGTCGATGGGTTGAAGAAGACCGTCGCCGGGTATGCCCTGCGGCCGCTAAACGCGCGCTGTACTGGCATTCATCCGAAGGGTTCGGAACTACGCCACTATTCGTCCCCATCGCCGGACGAGTGGCCCATCGTGCTGCGCAACCATTTCGGAACCGAGTTTTGACGGAGCCGTGGCAAAATTCTGCGCGAGGGTTTATTGTCTTCTCAGGTTGCTCTCAGATGCTCTGCGCGCCGGATAGCCACCACCCACGCCGCTTTCCGTTCCGAGGGGGATTCACATGGCACTTCGCCCGTTCGTCACCGCTGGTGTCGCCTTTGCTGCAGCCGGCGCCGTCGCGGCCACGGTGGCCATCGCGCCGCCGATGTCGCCGGGAGAGGTGCGCGTCGCGCAGAAGACCGAGGAGAAGCTGGCGCTGACGGCGGACACCCGCGATCTGATCAACACGTTCTTCGGCCAGTTCCCCGGCGACCCGGACAACTCGGGCACCACCGGCGTCGCCGGCGTCGTGCAGCAGCTGCTGCAGAACGCGAACGTCAACGATCCGCAGGCGCTCGAGGTCATCGACGGGCTGTTCGGGTCGGGCTTCTCCGAGGTCGCCCGGATCTTCCTGACCCGCTACGGCGCGGACCCCGTGACGAACGCGCAGATCAACATCTTCTTCAACCAGGGCCTCAGCGAGCTGGTGCGCTACCGGCTGCTGGCGTTCAACGGCGACCCGCAGCAGCGGTTCTTCATCAACACGTTGTTCGGCCAGTCGGTCAATGACGACGGTGGGGCGAACATCAGCCAGAACGGCTTCTCCGGCCTGGCCTACAACTTCATCGTCGGCACCGGCCTGAGCATCGACCAGCGCCGCATCATCGACACGTTCTTCAACGCGCCGACGATCTACAACTCGCAGGCCGTCGTGGCCGTCGATGAGAACGGCGACCCGATCCTCAGCGATCCGGAGGACCCGGACAGCCCGCCGGTTCTGGTCGGCAACTCGAACCCCGCCCGTCGCGGCGCCTTCGGCGTCCTCTACAAACCAGATCGTCGGCACCGGCATCAGCCCGGACCAGCAGGCCACGCTCGACCAGCTCTACGACGGTGGCTTCTCCGAGATCGCCCGGGTGCGGCTCGTCGACAGCACGGCGGACCCGACGCAGAAGCAGACCATCAACGACTTCTTCGGGGGCGGCATCTCGCAGGTCGTTCGTACGCGCCTGCTCGCCGGGGCCGCCGGTGATCCGAATCAGACGAACATCATCAACGAGTTCTTCGACAACGGCATCTCCGGGGTCGTGCGCTACCTGCTCGCCGGCCCGGTGCCGGAGGAGGAGGGCGACCCGGTGTCGCCGCCGCCGGACGACGAGGAGCCCACGGCCACCCTTCGGGTGGCGTCCACCGAGCCGAAGGCCGAGGAGAAGACCCCCGAGGTGACCACTCAGGTCGCGGCCAGGTCGGCCAAGGTCGAAGCCCCGGTCCAGACGGCCCCGGTCCAGGAAGTTGCTGCCGAACCGGCATCGACCCCGGCGCCGGCATCGACGACGACCTCTACGTCTGGCTCGTCGGCTCCGGCTGAGGCCGTGTCGGCCCCGGCGCCCGCCCCGGCTCCCGAGCCCGCGAAGTCCACGTCGTCTACCAAGACGAAGGAGGCGGAGCCGGCGGCCGAGGAGACCAACGTCAAGAGCGGTAACAAGGTCGAGCCGGAGATCATCATCCCGGGTGGGGGTGGCGGCAACAACGGCTCCGGCAGCTGGGGCATCCTCGGCGACATCGCGCAGGCCGTGGTCAATCACGTGACCGGCGGCGGTGCGGCCGGTGCCGGCGCCACCTCCGGTGGCGGCACGGACAGCGGCAGCACCGGCGGCTCCGGCAGCGGATCCAGCAGCAGCGGCGGCTCCGGCAGCAGCGGCGGCGGGGAGTAACCCACCAGACGCACATCGGCCCCTTCCGAAACGGAAGGGGCCGATGTTCGTCAAGGGCTCGAGGAGTGTGCCGGGTCAGGCGGCCTTGCGCTTCTTGCGCTTGATGCCGACGCTGCCCCACAGCGAGAAGCCGCGGATGGTCACGCACGGCGCACCGGGCGAGCCGGTCTCGCCGACGTGATCGAAGGCGCCCATCACGCCGATGCCGTGGACGTCGACGTTCACCTCGGGCGGCAGCAGGATGGTCTGCCCGCCGAAGATCGAATACGAGTGGATCTCCACGTCGGGGGAGGTGAAGTCGGCGTAGCGCAGATCGATGACACCGCCGCCGAACAACGCGAAGGACGTCAACCGCTTCGGCACGTTCCACCGGCCGCGCCGCTCGAAGCCGCTCATGATCGCGAGCAGCACCGTCGAGGGGGCGGGGTGACAGGCGCCGCCGCTGCGCGTCGGCGTGGCGACGTCCGGAAGGTCCTGGCTCAGGCGTTCCAGCTCGCCGTAGGTCTGCGCGGCGTACGCCTTCGTCAAGCGCTGCTCGTACTCGGGCATGTCCAGCCGGCCCTGGGAGGCGGCTTCGGTCAGCAGCTGAGCAACGTGGATCCGGTCGGTGTCGGCAACGCGCATCGACCCGTTGCGCGACGCTGGTGTGCTCATCAACGTCGAGCCTACGACGAACCTCGTGACATGCAAGGGGCGGGCGGAAACCTTCATGGAATCCATGCGCGAAGCGTTGCCGCAAAGCCTCCGCGACAAACCTTAGATCAGCTATGTTTTTGCTGGCAGTGGGCTCAGGCCGGTGTCCACCGCGGCGGCCGCTTCTCCAGGAACGCCATCATTCCCTCCCGCGCCTCGTCGGAGGTGAACAGCTCGGCGGACCGTCGGGTCAGCGTTTCGGCGTGCCGGTCGAACGACTCCAGTACCGCGGCGGTCGTCAGCGCCTTCGACTCGGCGAGGCCCTGCGGCGACCCCTTGGCGACGTTGGCGGCGAGTGCGGCGACGGTGCCCGCGACGTCGTCGGACGCCAGCGTCACGACACCGATCGCCTCGGCCTCGGCGGCGCCGAACTTCTCCCCGGTGACGAAGTAGCGGCCCGCCGCCCGCGCCGTCATCTTCGGCAACAGCGTCAACGAGATGATCGACGGCGCCACCCCGATGCGCGCCTCGGTCAGCGCGAACGTGCTCGACGGCCCGGCCACGACGACGTCACAGGCGCCCACCAGCCCCAGACCTCCGGCGCGCACGTGTCCGTCGATCGCACCGATCACCGGCACCGGCAGCTCGAGGATCGCCCGCAGCGTCCGCGTCATCTCCCGCGCGCGGTCGACGGCGAGTTCGCCAGGATCGCGACCGGCCGCCTCGCTGAGATCCGCTCCCGCACAGAACGTGCCGCCCTCGTGGCCCAGGACCACGCAGCGCACGTCGGGATCGGCCGCGGCCCGGGACAACCCGTCGTGCAGTTGCGCGACCAGGGCGCTCGACAGCGCGTTGCGGTTGTGCGGCGAGTCGAGCGTCAGGCGGGCGACGCCCGACTCCGCCGCGTACCGGACCAGGGTGCTCATCAGTACGACCGGGGGAGGCCCAGCGACGTCTGCGCGACGAAGTTGAGGATCATCTCCCGGCTGACCGGTGCGATGCGGGCCAGGCGCGAGGCCGTGAGTACCGACGCGATGCCGTACTCCTTGGTCAGACCGTTGCCGCCGAGCGACTGCACTGCCTGGTCGACGGCGCGCACCGACGCCTCACCTGCCGCGTACTTCGCCATGTTGGCCGCCTCGGCGGCGCCGCCGTCGTCGCCGAGGTCGTACAGCGCCGCGGCCTTCTGCATCATCAGCTTGGCCAGCTCCACCTCGATGTGGTTCTGCGCCAACGGATGCGAGATGCCCTGGTGCGCGCCGATGGGCGTCTTCCACACCTGCCGCGTCTTGACGTACTCGGTGGCCTTGTGGAGCGCGAAGCGACCCATGCCGACGGCGCTCGCCGCGCCCATGATGCGCTCGGGGTTCAGCCCGGCGAACAGCTGCGCGATCGCCGCGTCCTCCGAGCCGACCAGCGCGTTGGACGGCAGCCGCACCTCGTCGAGGAACACCTGGAACTGGAACTCCGGGCTGACGATCTCCATGTCGATCTTCGTCCAGCTGAGTCCGGGGGTATCGGTCGGCACGACGAAGAGGGCGGGCTTGAGGTTGCCGGTCTTGGCTTCCTCGGTGCGGCCGACGACCAGGATGGCCTGCGCCTGGTCGACGCCGGAGATGTACACCTTCTGGCCGGAGAGGATCCAGTCGCTGCCGTCGCGGCGCGCGGTCGTGGTGATGCGGTGCGAGTTCGAGCCGGCGTCCGGTTCGGTGATCGCGAAGGCCATCGTGATGGTGCCGTCGGCGATGCCGGGGATCCAGCGCCGCTTCTGCTCCTCGGTGCCGTACTTGCTGATGATCGTGCCGTTGATCGCCGGCGACACCACCATCATCAGCAGCGCCGAACCGGCGGCGGCCATCTCCTCCATGACGAGGCTCAGCTCGTACATGCCGGCGCCGCCGCCGCCGTACTCCTCGGGCAGGTTGACACCGATGAAGCCGAGTTTGCCCGCCTCGCTCCACAGTTCGTCGGTGTGCTGCCCGGCGCGCGCCTTCTCCAGGTAGTAGTCCTGGCCGTAGGCCGCCGCGAACTGCGACACCGCCTTGCGCAGTTCCTTCTGTTCCTCGGTTTCGACGAAGCTCATCGTTTCTCCTCGTGGTTCAGGCGTGTGTTCGGGTACGGGTTCAGGTGTGGTTCGGGTGTGGGGGTCACGCGTCCTCGACGCGGGCGAGGACGGTGCCGACGTCGACCTGCTGGCCGGCGCCGACGTTCAGTTCGGCGAGCACGCCGTCACCCGGCGCGGCGATGGTGTGCTCCATCTTCATGGCCTCCAGCCAGATGAGCGGCTGGCCCGCCGTCACGCGGTCGCCGACGGCGGCGCCGACGCGGACCACCGACCCCGGCATCGGCGCCAGCAGCGAACCCTGCGCCACGGCCGCGTCCGGATCGCCGAAGCGCGGCTGCACCGCGAGGCGCACCGCCCCCAGCGGACCGTCGACGAAGGACGTCGCGCCGTAGGTCGCGACGTGGAATGCGCGCTCGACGCCGCCGACGGCGAGCACCACCGTCTGCGGCGACGCGTGCACCAGGGTGACGTCGGGATCGTCGGGCAGGTCGAGGCGACCGCGGGTGAAGCGATACCGGACCTCGACGTCGTCACCCGACGCGTCGGCATAGCGCTTCACCTGATACCCCGACGCGAGATTGCGCCAGCCGCTCGGCAGGCCGCCGAGTGCCGTTGCGCTGCCACGGTTGTGCGCGGCGTCGGCCAGTGCCGCGGCCACCGCGGCCAGTCGCGTCGCGTTCGGGGCGGCCACCGGCGCCGCGAGCGTCGCCAGCCCGTGCGTGTCGAAGAAGGCGGTGTCGGTCGCGCCGTCGAGGAACGCCGGGTGGCGCAGCACGTTCACCAGCAGGTCGCGATTGGTGGTGATGCCGTGAAGCCGGGTACGCGTCAGCGCGTCGGCCAGCACCGCCGCGGCCTGCCGGCGGGTCGGCGCGTAGGAGATGACCTTGGCCAGCATCGGGTCGTAGAAGATCGACACCTCCGACCCGTCGACCACGCCGGTGTCGACGCGCACGCCCACGGTCCCCAGGGTGGTGAACTCCGCCCGGGCCGTGGGGACGTCGAAGCGATGCACCGGACCGGCCTGGGGCTGCCAGTCCTTCGCGGGATCCTCGGCGTACAGCCGGACCTCGATCGAATGGCCGTGCGCCGGAGGCGGTTCGGGGGCCAGGCGGGCGCCGTCGGCGACCTCGAGTTGCAGCGCGACGAGGTCCAGGCCGGTGGTCTCCTCGGTGACCGGGTGTTCGACCTGCAGCCGGGTGTTCATCTCCAGGAAGAAGAAGTCCCCCGAGTCGGAGGCCATGAACTCGACGGTGCCCGCACCGGTGTAGTCGATCGCCCGGGCCGCCAGCCGTGCCGCCTCGAACAGCTTCTCGCGCATGCCGAGGGTGCGCTCGACGAGCGGCGACGGCGCCTCCTCGACGATCTTCTGGTGGCGGCGCTGAATCGAGCACTCGCGCTCGCCGACGGCCCACACCGTGCCGTGCGCGTCGGCCATCACCTGCACCTCGACGTGGTGACCCGCCGCGAGGTACCGCTCGCAGAACACCGTCGGGTCTCCGAACGCCGACTGCGCCTCGCGGCGTGCGGCCTCGACCTGCCCGGGCAGTTCGGCGAGGTCGTGCACCACGCGCATGCCGCGTCCGCCGCCGCCCGCCGAGGCCTTGATGAGCACCGGCAGCTGGTCGGCGGTGACGGTCTCGGGGTCCAGTTCGGCGAGCACCGGCACGTCGGCCGCGGCCATCATCTTCTTGGCCTCGATCTTGCTGCCCATGGCCTGGACGGCCGGCACGGGCGGGCCGATCCAGGTCAACCCCGCGGCCTGCACCGCCGCCGCGAATTCGGCGTTCTCCGAGAGGAATCCGTAGCCGGGATGTACCGCGTCGGCCCCGGCGGCCGTCGCCGCGGCGATCAGCTGCGCTGCGTCGAGGTAGCCGTTGCGGCCCTCGAGCCGGACGCGGTCGTCGGCCTCGGCCACGTGCGGGCTGGCCGCATCGGGCTCGGTGTACACCGCGACCGTGCCGATGCCGAGCCGGCGGCACGTGCTGAACACGCGGCGGGCGATCTCGCCGCGGTTCGCCACCAACACCTTGGCGATCATCGGGTCACCTTTCTCGCGATTTCGGCGCGGTAACCGCCGCTGACCGAATGAAAGCGCGCCGAAATCACCGGGGCACTCACATCCGGAAGACGCCGAAGTTCGACGTCCCTTCGATCGGACCGCTGGCGATGGCGGACAGGCACAGGCCGAGCACCGTCCGGGTGTCGCGCGGGTCGATCACGCCGTCGTCGTAGAGCCGGCCGGACAGGAACGTCGGCAGCGACTCGGCTTCGATCTGTGCCTCGACGGCCGCGCGCAGTGCGGCGTCGGCGTCCTCGTCGACTTCCTGCCCGCGCGCCTCGGCGGCCGCCCGGCTGACGATCGACAGCACGCCCGCGAGCTGCGTGCCGCCCATGACCGCCGACTTCGAACTCGGCCAGGCGAACAGGAATCGCGGGTCGTAGGCCCGGCCGCACATGCCGTAGTGGCCCGCGCCGTAGGAGGCGCCGATCAGCAGCGAGATGTGCGGCACCGTCGAGTTCGAGACGGCGTTGATCATCATCGAGCCGTGCTTGATCATGCCGCCTTCCTCGTACTGGCGGCCCACCATGTAGCCGGTGGTGTTGTGCAGGAACAACAGTGGTGTGTCCGAGCGGTTCGCCAGCTGGATGAACTGGGTGGCCTTCTGCGACTCCTCGCTGAACAGCACCCCGCGGGCGTTGGCCAGGATGCCGATCGGATACCCGTGCAATCGCGCCCACCCGGTCACCAGCGAGCCGCCGTAGAGCGGCTTGAACTCGTCGAAATCCGACCCGTCGACGATCCGGGCGATGACGTCGCGGGGGTCGAACGGGATGCGCAGGTCGGCGGGCACGATGCCGATCAGTTCCTCGGGATCGAACAGCGGCGCGCGCACCGGCGCCGGCGTCGGCCCCTGCTTGTGCCAGTTCAGCCGTGCGACGATGCGCCGGCCGATGCGGATCGCGTCGAGTTCGTCGACGGCGAAGTAGTCACCGAGACCCGAGACGCGCGCGTGCATCTCGGCGCCGCCGAGCGACTCGTCGTCGGACTCCTCGCCGGTGGCCATCTTGACCAGTGGGGGTCCGGCCAGGAACACCTTGGAGCGTTCCTTGATCATCACGACGTGGTCGCTCATGCCGGGGATGTAGGCGCCACCCGCGGTGGAGTTGCCGAACACCAGCGCGATGGTCGGGATGCCGGCCGCCGACAGTTGCGTCAGGTCGCGGAACATCCGGCCGCCCGGGATGAAGATCTCCTTCTGCGTCGGCAGGTCCGCACCGCCGGATTCGACGAGCGAGATCACCGGAAGGCGGTTCTCCCGGGCGATCTGGTTGCCGCGCAGGATCTTCTTGAGCGTCCACGGATTGCTGGTGCCGCCCTTGACCGTCGGGTCGTTCGACACGATCAGGCACTCGACGCCCTCGACCACGCCGATGCCGACGACGACGCTGGCGCCGACGGTGAAGTCGCTGCCCCACGCCGCCAGCGGGCTCAGCTCGAGGAATGGGGAGTCCGGGTCGACGAGCAGCTCGACGCGTTCCCGGGCGGTCAGCTTGCCGCGCGCGTGGTGCCGGTCGACGTACTTGGCGCCGCCGCCGGCCAGCGCCTTGGCGTGTTCGGTCTCCAGGTCGGCCAGCTTGGCCGCCATCACCTCGGCGGCCTCGGTGAAGGCGGGGGAGGCGGTGTCGAGCACCGACCGCAGCGCGGTCACGCCTGGTACCCCAGCGTCTTGGCCGCCAGCGCGGTCATGATCTCGGTGGTGCCGCCGCCGATGCCGATGATGCGCATGTCGCGGTACTGCCGCTCGACCTCGGATTCGGCCATGTACCCCATGCCGCCGAACAACTGGACGGCCTGGTTGGCCACCCACTCGCCGGCCTCGACGGCGGTGTTCTTGGCGAAGCACACCTCGGTGATGAGGTTGGTCTCGCCGGCGAGCTGACGTTCGACCAGGGCGTGGGTGTAGACGCGGGCGACGTCGATCCGGCGGGCCATCTCGGCGAGGGTGTTCTGCACCGACTGCCGTGAGATCAGCGGCCGGCCGAAGGTCTCCCGGTCACGGCACCACTGCACGGTGATGTCCAGGCAGCGTTTCGCGCTGGCGTACGCCTGCGCGGCCAGACCGACGCGCTCGGAGACGAAGGCGCTGGCGATCTGGAAGAAGCCGCTGTTCTCCGCGCCGACGAGGTTCTCGACCGGCACGCGGACGTCGACGTAGGACAGCTCGGCGGTGTCCGAGGACCGCCAGCCCATCTTCTCCAGCTTGCGGCTCACCGTGAAGCCGGGCGTGCCCTTGTCGACCACGACGAGCGACACCCCGGCCGCGCCGGGGCCGCCGGTGCGGACGGCGGTCACCACGAAGTCGGCCCGCACGCCGGAGGTGATGTAGGTCTTGGCGCCGTTGAGGACGAAGTGGTCGCCGTCGCGGTCGGCGCGGGTGGTGAGGTGCCCGACGTCGGAGCCGCCGCCCGGTTCGGTGATGGCCAGCGAGCCGATCTTCTCGCCGCGCAGCGTGGGTCGCACATAGGTGTCGATCAGCCGCTCGTCGCCGGAGGCGATCATGTGCGGCAGCGCGATGCCACAGGTGAACAGCGAGGCGAAGACGCCGCCGGGCACGCCGGCCTGATGCAGCTCCTCGCAGATCACCACGGCGTCCGCGCCGTCGCCGCCCCCGCCGCCGACCTCCTCGGGGTGGTTGGCGCCCAGCAGCCCGGCCTCGCCGGCCGCGACGTGCAGCGAGCGCGGCAGTTCGCCGGCGCGCTCCCACTCGTCGACGTGGGGGAGGATCTCGCGTTCGGCGAAGGTGCGCACCGTCTTGCGCAGCGACTCGCGTTCGGGGGTGGTCCAGATGCTCATGTCCGAAACAGTCCTTCCGGGACGTCGACGTGTCGGGCGCGCAGCCATTCGCCGAGCCCCTTGGCTTGCGGGTCGAAGCGCGCCTGATGGGCCACGCCGCGCCCGAGGATGCCCTCGATGACGAAGTTGACGGCGCGCAGGTTGGGCAGCACGTGCCGGGTGATGGTGAGATCCGCGGTCTCCGGCAGCAGTTCGCGCAGCCGGTCGACGGTCAGTGCGTGCACCAGCCACGGCCAGTGCTCCGGCTCGCGGACCCACACGCCGACGTTGGCATCACCGCCCTTGTCGCCACTGCGTGCGCCGGCGATGGTGCCCAGCGGCACCCGGCGGGTGGGCCCGGCCGGCGGCGCGGGCGGCAGGTCGGGTTCGTCGACCGGTGCGAGCGCGCGCGTGTCGGCGGCCGGCGGCACGTCGACGCGGGTGCCGTCGGGATGCACCGCGACGTGCGGCACCGCGGCTGCGTCGACCCAGCCGGGCGTGAACACGCCGTACACCTGGCCGTCGGCGGGTGGCGCCGTGGTGGTGAAGCCGGGGTAGCTGGCCAGCGCGAGTTCGACGGCGGCGGAGGAGAACTGGCGTCCCACCACCGCGGGATCGGCGTCGCGCACCACGCAGCGCAGCAGTGCGCTGGCGGCCTCCTCGGTGTCCGCGTCGGGATGGTCGGTGCGGGCCAGCGTCCACTCCAGCTCGGCGGGACGGGTGCGCAGCGACGCCTCGAGCTGGCGCCGCACCAGGTCGGCCTTCGCGTCGACGTCGAGGCCGGTGAGCACGAAGGTCATCGCGTTGCGGAACCCGCCGACAAAGTTCAGCGAGACCTTCAGCGTCGGCGGCGGCGCCTCGCCCCGGACGCCGCCGATCCGCACCCGGTCGGGGCCCTCCTGGCTCAGGGCCACGCTGTCGAGGCGCAGCGTCACGTCGGGATTCGCGTAGCGCGCGCCGCCGATCTCGTAGAGCAGCTGCGCGGTGACGGTGTCGACGTCGACCAGCCCGCCGGTGCCGGGGTGCTTGGTGATCACCGACGATCCGTCGGCGTCGATCTCGGCGAACGGGAACCCGGCGTGCAGCAGGTCGGGCACCTCGGTGAAGAACGCGAAGTTGCCGCCGGTGGCCTGGGTGCCGCACTCGATCACGTGGCCCGCCGCGACGGCGCCGGCCAGTGCGTCGTAGTCGGTGGCCGACCAGCCGAAGTGGTGGGCGGCGGGACCGACGATCACCGACGCGTCGGTGACGCGGCCCGTGACGACCACGTCGGCTCCGGCGTTCAGGCAGTCGACGATGCCCCAGGCGCCCAGGTAGGCGTTGGCGGCGAGGACCGGACCGAAGCCCAGCTCGTCCGCCCGCGCGACGAGGTCGTCGCCCTCGACGTGCGCCACGGTGACGTCGAGGCCCAGCCGCTCGGCCAGCGCGCGCACCGCGGTCGCGAGCCCGGCGGAGTTGAGTCCGCCGGCGTTGGCCACGATCCGGACGCCGCGCTCGAGCGCCAGCCCGAGCGCGTCCTCGAGCTGGGTGAGGAACGTCTTGGCGTAGCCGCGGTCGGGGGACTTGGCGCGGTCGCGGGCGAGGATGAGCATGGTCAGCTCGGCGAGGTAGTCGCCGGTCAGGTAGTCCAGCTCGCCGCCGGAGAGCATCTCGCGCATCGCGGCGTGCCGGTCGCCGTAGAAGCCCGAGCAATTGCCGATCCGCACTGGTCCGGGACGTGCCCCGGTGCCGTTCTGCCCTGCGGACACCCACGCTCCCATCGACGTCGACGGTTCAACCAACCGGTAGGGCGGTACGTTAGCCGATACCACCGGTAACGAGTCAAGGGGTGTCGCGGGAGTGTCGGCGCCGTCGGGCAGCGCCCGTGGCCGACGGCGCCGGTTTTGGCGACGACGCTGCTCACCGCTATCCTGAGACGCAACCGTTGGCCGCTGTCGTGTACGCGGCAACACCCCTGATCAAGGAGATGCTCGTCATGGCTGTGCCCAAGCGCAGGATGTCGCGCGCGAACACCCGTAGCCGGCGCGCGCAGTGGAAGGCCAAGGAAACCGGTCTCGTCAGCGTGTCGGTCGCCGGCCAGCAGCACAAGGTGCCGCGTCGCCTGCTCAAGGCCGCCCGTCTGGGCCTGATCGACCTGGACCGCCGCTAACCATTCCCGCGGCGCGCCTCTCAGCCCCCTCTCAGACGAGGGGTTGAGACTGTGCCTGTGCGAATACTGGTTGTCGACGACGACCGCGCCGTGCGCGAATCCCTGCGCCGGTCGCTGTCGTTCAACGGCTACTCCGTCGACCTGGCGCAGGACGGCGTCGAAGCCCTCGAATCCATCACCAACGACCGCCCGGATGCGGTGGTCCTCGACGTGATGATGCCGCGTCTCGACGGCCTCGAAGTCTGTCGCCGACTCCGCAGCACGGGTGACGACCTGCCGATCCTGGTGCTGACCGCCCGCGACTCGGTGTCCGAGCGCGTCGCCGGCCTCGACGCCGGCGCCGACGACTACCTTCCCAAGCCGTTCGCCCTGGAGGAGTTGCTCGCCCGGATGCGGGCGCTGCTGCGCCGCACCTCGCCCGACGAGCCGTCCGAGTCGGTGGCCCTGCGGTTCTCCGACCTCAGCCTCGACCCGGTGACCCGTGAGGTCATGCGCGGCGAACGCCCGATCAGCCTGACCCGCACCGAGTTCTCGCTGCTGGAGATGCTGATCGCCAATCCCCGCCGCGTGCTCACCCGCAGCCGCATCCTCGAGGAGGTCTGGGGCTTCGACTTCCCGACGTCGGGCAACGCGCTCGAGGTCTACGTCGGATACCTGCGTCGTAAAACCGAGGCCGAAGGGGAGCCGCGCCTGATCCACACCGTGCGCGGCGTGGGTTACGTGCTGCGCGAGACGCCGCCCTGATGGGTGTGAAGACCTCGCGGCGGCGGTTCGGCCTCGGACTGCCCACCCCGGCCGAGCACGGCGACTCCCTGCACGACGCCAGCTCGGTCTCGCTGCGCTGGCGGGTGATGCTGCTCGCGATGTCGATGGTCGCGATGGTCGTCGTGCTGATGGCCGTCGCGGTGTACGTGGTGGTGTCGCGGGCGCTGTACCAGGAGGTCGACACCCAGCTGCAGAGCCGCGCGCGGCTGCTGATCGAGAGCGGCTCGCTGGCCGCCGATCCGGGCAAGGCGATCGAGGGCACCGCCTACTCCGACGTCAACGCCATGCTGGTCAACCCGGGGCGCTCCATCTACACGGCCAATCAGGAGGGCCAGACGCTGCCGCTGGGCCAACCCGAGCGCGACGTCATCGAGGGCAAACTCCTCATGTCGCTGCGCTCGGTCAACTTCCAGCGCGTACTGGCCTATCACTTGAACAACGGCAGCTCGCTGCTGATCTCCAAGAGCATGGAACCGACCAGCAAGGTGCTCAAACGGCTGGGCACCATCCTGCTCATCGTCGGCGGCCTCGGCATGGCGGTGGCGGCGATCGCCGGCGGGACGGTGGCCCGCACCGGACTACGGCCGGTCGCGCGCCTCACCCAGGCGGCCGAACGCGTCGCGCGCACCGACGACCTCCGGCCGATCCCCGTGCACGGCAGCGACGAACTCGCGCGCCTGACCGAGGCGTTCAACATGATGTTGCGTGCGCTCGCCGAGTCCCGGGAGCGCCAGGCGCGGCTGGTCTCCGACGCCGGCCACGAACTCCGGACGCCGCTGACGTCGCTGCGCACCAACGTCGAGCTGCTCATGGCCGCCATGGCGCCGGGGGCGCCACGGCTGCCCGACGAGGAGATGGCCGGACTGCGCGCCGACGTCATCGCCCAGATCGAGGAACTCTCCACGCTGGTGGGTGACCTGGTGGACCTCACGCGTGACGACGAGGGCGTCGCCGTGCACGAGCCGGTCGACATGTCCGTGGTGATCGACAACAGCCTCGAGCGGGCCCGCCGCCGGCGCAACGACATCGACTTCGACGTCGTCGCGGAGGGCTGGCAGGTGTACGGCGACCAGGCCGGCCTGTCGCGCGCGGTGCTCAACCTGCTCGACAACGCCGCCAAGTGGAGTCCTCCGGGTGCGACGGTGAGTGTGCGGCTGATCCAGGTCGATCCCGTGAATGCGCAGCTGGTGGTCGCCGACCGTGGTCCGGGCATCCCGCCCGAGGAGCGGGGCCTGGTGTTCGAGCGCTTCTACCGCTCGATGCCCGCGCGCGCCATGCCCGGCTCGGGGCTGGGCCTCGCGATCGTCAAGCAGGTCGTCCTCAAACATGGTGGGACGCTGTGGATCGAGGACACGGCGCCGGGCCAGCCGAATCCGGGCGCGGCCATCCACGTGGTGCTTCCCGGCCGACCCGTGGCGACACGCGCGGACGCAGCGGTGGACGCCGTCGGCCACGGCACCGAGAATGGGTGATCTCACCGGCGGTGTCCACGACGGCGGTGAGGGGGGAACTCCGTGGCGATGCCTATTGATCTCTAAGTCGATTCTCAGCCCCGGCGGGCACTGTCGGGTTCGGCGAATCGTTCACCACGTGTAACACCGTTCGACCCACGCACCGACTCGAAGGAAGAGCGCCGAGAAGCAGATGACGAACCACCCGAGGTACACACCCCCGCCGCCGCCTCCGGGCAGTCGTCCCGGTGCCTACGATTCCGCGAACGCCGGCTACCCGGCGCGCCCCACGTCGCCACCTCCTGGCTACGACTGGCGCTACGCGACCCAACAGCACGCGACCCAGCAGCACGGTACCCAGCAGCACGCCTATCGGGGTCCGCACGACCCCTATGCCGCCGGCCCGCAGACCCGCGTCATGCCGGGCACGCAGGAACCGCGGAAGCGTTCGCGCGCAGGAGCGTTGACGGTCGGTGCGCTCGCCATCGCGCTCGTCTCCGCCGGCATCGGCGGCGGTGTCGCCACGCTGGTGCAGCCCGATCGGCCGTCGCTGTCGTCGTCGCTCGGCGGTGCGGCGCCCAGCGAGCCCGCCGCGAGCCTGCCCGCCGGTTCGGTCGAGCAGGTGGCCGCCAAGGTGGTGCCCAGCGTCGTGAAGCTCGAGACCGACATGGGCCGTGCCTCCGAGGAGGGCTCCGGCATCATCCTGTCCTCCGACGGCCTGATCCTGACCAACAACCACGTCGTCGCGGCCGCGAAGGACGGTGGCCCCGGCGGCGGCGCCGTGCAGACCAAGGTGACGTTCTCCAACGGCAACACCACGTCGTTCACCGTCGTGGGTACCGACCCCAGCAGCGACATCGCCGTGGTGCGCGCCGACGGCGCCTCGGGCCTGACGCCGATCACCCTCGGCTCGTCGGCCAACCTTCGGGTGGGCCAGGACGTCGTCGCCATCGGCTCGCCGCTCGGGCTGGAGGGCACGGTGACCACGGGCATCGTCAGCGCGCTCAACCGCCCGGTGGCGGCAGGCGGTGACGCCAAGAACCAGAACACCGTGCTCGACGCCATCCAGACCGACGCCGCGATCAACCCCGGCAACTCCGGTGGAGCGCTGGTCAACATGAACGGCGAGCTGGTCGGCGTGAACTCCGCGATCGCCACCCTGGGCGGCGACTCCGCGGGTCAGTCGCAGAGCGGCTCGATCGGCCTCGGCTTCGCCATCCCGGTGGACCAGGCCAAGCGGATCGCCGACGAACTCATCAAGAGCGGCACCGCATCGCACGCCTCCCTCGGCGTGCAGGTGGGCAACGACGCGACGGTCGACGGCGCGAAGATCGTCGACGTCACGGCCGGCGGCGCCGCCGCGGCGGCGGGGCTGCCCACCGGCGTCACCGTCACCAAGGTGGACGACCGTGCAATCGGCAGCGCCGACGCCCTCGTCGCGGCCGTGCGCTCCAAGGCCCCGGGTGAGCAGGTGACGCTCACCTACCTCGATCCGTCGGGCAAGCCGCAGACCGTGCAGGTGACGCTCGGCAAGGCGCAGCAGTGACGATCGCGCCGGGAACGCCCGGGCTCAGGATGGTCGCACCGCCGTCACTGGCGGCATATACGGTTGGCATCATGGAACAGCCGTCGGAGTTGGTGGGCCGCGCTCTGGTCGTGGTCGTGGACGATCGCACCGCACACGGGGAAGAGGACCACAGCGGTCCGCTGGTCACCGAGCTGCTGGGCGAGGCCGGATTCGTGGTGGACGGCGTCGTGGTCGTGTCCGCCGACGAGATCGAGATCCGCAACGCGTTGAACACCGCCGTCATCGGAGGCGTCGACCTGGTGATCTCGGTGGGCGGCACGGGCGTCACGCCCCGCGACGTCACACCGGAGGCCACGCGCACGATCCTCGACCGCGAATTGCTCGGCATCTCCGAGGCGCTGCGGGCGTCCGGGCTGTCGGCCGGCATCATCGACGCCGGCGTCTCCCGGGGACTGGCCGGTGTCTCGGGCAGCACGCTGGTCGTGAACATCGCCGGCTCGCGCGGCGCCGTGCGTGACGGCATGGCCACACTGGGCCCGTTGGCTGGCCAGATCATCGGCCAGCTGTCCAGCCTGGAGATCTGAGAAGCATCGCCCGACGCCGGCGGCCCCGATCCGGGTCCGTCGGCGTCGTGCTGTCCGCACCACGTGCGTCACTCTGATGTCCTGCGTTAACACCAGATGAACCCGCACACCGCACCAATTGTGATGTTCATCACACGAAAGGGGTCCCGTGAGCGAAGGTGACCGCCCATCGAGGGATGCAGTTAACAAGATTTTCGGCGAATCGATTCCCAATATCACCAGTGACGAGCGTGACGACAGCCACCCCGCCGACGACGCCGAACGCGATCGCTGGCTGCGCGACAACGTGCCGCCGCACCACGGCTGACCAGCACCGATCCACCGAGCGAAGCGCGCCCCCTTCGCCCCGGGTACCGACGCGGCCGCATACCTTCGGTACGCGACCGGCACCGATGTCCGAGTGGTGGGCGGTCGTGCCGAGTCCTCCGTTTCGGCCGGTCGAAATCCAGCAAAGCCGGACCCGCCTGAAGTCTCGCTGAGAGCGCGCCACACCCTTGCGTTGCCGGGGGGATGCCTCCCCGTTATGTTTCTGCTGTCAACGATGAGCAATTCGTAAGAGCAACATGTGGGCTTTCTAATTCAGGCCACATGGACCTCTTTCGAGGTGTGTGGTTTACCCGTAAGCCCACACCGAACAGCAGCGGTGAGCCTGCCGGATCACCTTCGACGCAAAGGGAGAACATGAAGGCAATCAGTCGGGTGCTGGTTGCGCTGGTCGCGGCCGTAGCCGCGTTGTTCGCGAGCACGGGCACCTCTCACGCAGGCCTCGACAACGAGCTGAGCCTCGTTGACGGCAAGGACCGCACGCTGACCATCCAGCAGTGGGACACGTTCCTCAACGGCGTGTTCCCGCTGGACCGCAACCGCCTGACCCGTGAGTGGTTCCACTCCGGCAAGGCCAAGTACATCGTCGCCGGCCCCGGTGCCGACGAGTTCGAGGGCACGCTGGAGCTGGGCTACCAGATCGGCTTCCCCTGGTCGCTGGGCGTGGGCATCAACTTCTCCTACACCACGCCGAACATCCTGATCGACGACGGCAACATCACCCAGCCGCCGTTCGGCCTGGAGTCGGTCATCACCCCGAACCTGTTCCCGGGTGTGTCCTTCAGCGCTGACCTGGGCAACGGCCCCGGCATCCAGGAAGTCGCCACGTTCTCCGTCGACGTCTCGGGTGCTTCGGGTGCGGTCGCGGTGTCCAACGCGCACGGCACGGTGACCGGTGCCGCCGGTGGTGTGCTGCTGCGTCCGTTCGCCCGGCTCATCTCGAGCACGGGTGACTCGGTCACGACCTACGGCGAGCCCTGGAACATGAACTGATCCTCGGTTGAACGAGACAGCCCCCCGGCTTCCGGCCGGGGGGCTGTGTCGTCTTCGGGGCGCGTGCCGTCCAGTGCGCTACGCGCGGCTCAGTCCTTGTCGGCGCTGGTGACCTTGGCCGTGTCCGGGCTCGGGCCGGTGCCGGGCCCCGTGACCGCAGGCGTGCCGGCCGCGCCGTTCGCGAGCAGGTCGCGGATCTCGGTGAGGATGCTCAGCTCGGTGTCCTGGGCCTGCTCTACCTCGCCCTTGCGGCGCAGCCGGTTGTACGGCGTGACCACCAGGAAGTACACCACCGCGGCCACCAGGACGAAGTTGATGGTCGCCGACACCAGCACGTTCAGGTCGATCGTCTGGCCACCGCCGATGCTGATCTTCAGGATGCCGACGTCGGTGCCGCTCGCGCCGATTCGACTGGTCAGCGGCGTGATGATGCTGTCGGTGAACGACTTGACCAAGGCGGTGAACGCGGTGCCGATGACCACGGCCACCGACAGGTCGACGATGTTGCCGCGAGCGAGGAACTCCTTGAAACCCTTGAGCACGTGCTGATCCTTCCCATCGGTGGTTGGGTGGGTGGCTCCCCCCGGCGAGTCACGTTAGTACCGCCGGCCAGACGCGGCGTCTCGAATCACGGCGGGGTTCAGCGCAGCGTCAGCGTGATCGCCTGGGTCAGGGAAGCCCCCGCCACCTCGGTGGCGGCACGCGCCGGCAGCGCGACCAGTACGACGCGTTGGCTGCCCGACGTGGGAGACGTCGACCGCTCCGAGACGGTCACCACGACGGCGTCGGCGGCGAGGATCCGAGGAACGGGCGCCGCACCGTCCCCGGGTGGCACGGGCGCCGTCGCGAGGACGTCGACGACGTCCCCTGCGCGCAACAGGTCGAGCAGCGCCGCATCGGCCAGATCCAGCGCGACGATGCGGGCGTCCGGTCCGGCGGCGGCACCGGTCAGGCGTGGACTGAGGACGCGGACGTCGGTGAGCACCTCGCCGCGGCGTGCTGGCCCGGCCAGGGTGATGCCGACCAGAGCCGAAGGGTCGTGTTGTGCGCCATCGGGAGTCGTTGCCGCCGAATGGCGTTCGAGCCGGACGTCGTCAGCGGTCAGCGCGCTACCGGCGTTGAGGTCGCGGGCGGCGACGACGACGTCCACGCGTCCGTCGGCCGGGTTGGGACGCAGTGCCGCCGCGGCGGCGAGGAGGACCAGGGCGCCCGCCACGGCCCGCCGTGCGGCGACCGTCCTGGTCCAGTCCGGCCGCAGTGCGAGCATGCGGTGCCACGGCGTCGGATCGAGCGCTTCCCCCACACCGTCACGCTAGCCAGCGCCGCCGACGGCGAACAGCGGTCGGGGCGCGGCCTGTGGACAACTCCTAACTGGAGCTGGTGGAACTGCTCGACGACGCGGCCGCCGGGCTGCTCGAGCCCGATGAACCCGAGCCGGAGGAACCCGACCCCGAGGAGCCCGAAGACCCCGACGAGCCGTTCGAGCCGGTGCTCGACGAGGAGTCCGACGAGGACGAGGAGGACGAGTCGCTGCTCTTCGACTCACCCGAGGACGAGGACTTCGACGACGAGTCGCGACTGTCGGTGCGGTAGAAGCCGCTGCCCTTGAACACCACGCCCACCTTGCCGAACAGCTTGCGCAGCCGGCCGTTGCACTTGGGGCACGTGGTCAGCGCGTCGTCGGTGAACGCCTGCACCACGTCGAAGCGGTTGTCGCATTCGGTGCACGCGTAGGAATAGGTGGGCACGGGAACCTCCGAAGACGGTCAAGACTGCTTAGCACTCTACCGGTGCAAGTGCTAGAACCGCCACGCGGGTCGGTGAATTCCCCTGCGGTGGTGGCGCGGTCACTTCCCGAGCGGCTGAAGCCCCCGGCCCGGTGTCACCACGTGGGTCATCGGGACGTCGTGAGGTTCGGCGGGAATCTCGTCGAGCACCTCGTCGTCGCGGACGACGGCCACCAGGCGCGCCCCCGCCGCCGCCAGGGGCAGCGTTCTGTCGTAGAACCCGGCGCCACGCCCCAGCCGCGCGCCCTGGCGGTCCACCGCCAGCGCCGGCACCAGGACCAGGGTGGCCTCCGCGATCGCCTCCGGCGGCAGGTGCGGCGGCGCCGGCTCGTGCAATCCGTACGGCGCCGCGACCAGGCGGCCGGCCCGGTATTCGCCCCACTGCAGCGGCGCGGGTCCGTCGGACGTCTCGCGGGCGACGGGCAGGAGCACCCGGACCCCTCGTCCGACCAGTGCGTCGAGGGCGTCGAGAGACCCGGGCTCGGAACCGACCGGGACGTACGCGCAGATCGTGGCACCCTCGGCCACGAGTTCGCGCAGTGTGGTCGCGACGGCGGCCGCCTCGGCACGGCGTCGGTCACCGTCGACGGCGCGGCGGGCGTGCAGGATGGCCTCGCGGAGGCGTGCCTTCGCCGTTTGACCCGGTTGCACGTGGCTAACCATGTCACCTGCGGTGTGAACTCGACGCTTAGGGGGTTGTATGCAGCCGATGACGTTATGGTGTTCCCGATGACGACACAGGCTCGGGTGCCGATTCCGCGCACCGCGGTCGTTCCCGCCGCTGGGCTGGGTACGCGTTTCCTTCCCGCGACCAAGACGGTGCCCAAGGAGTTGCTGCCGGTGGTCGACACGCCCGGCATCGAACTCGTCGCGGCCGAGGCTGCGGAGGCCGGTGGCGAGCGGCTGATCATCGTGACCTCGGAGGGCAAGGACGGCGTCGTCGCGCACTTCGTCGAGGACCTCATCCTCGAGGGCACGCTCGAGGCACGCGGCAAGCAGGTGATGCTCGAGAAGGTGCGGCGCGCGCCCGCGCTGATCAAGGTCGAGTCGGTGGTTCAGGCTCAGCCGCTGGGCCTCGGGCACGCCGTCGGCTGCGTCGAGGAGAAGCTCTCGCCCGACGAGGACGCGATCGCGGTGCTGCTGCCGGATGACCTGGTGCTGCCGACCGGCGTGCTGGAGACCATGTCGAAGGTGCGTGCCAAGCGCGGCGGGTCGGTGCTGTGCGCGATCGAGGTGCCGCCCGACGAGATCAGCGCATACGGCGTGTTCGACGTCGAGGTGGTGCCCGACGCCGCCAATCCGAACGTGCTCAAGGTCAACGGCATGGTCGAGAAGCCCAAGGTCGAGGACGCACCGTCGCCGTACGCGGCCGCCGGTCGCTACGTGCTCGACCGGGCGATCTTCGACGCGCTGCGCCGGGTGCAGAAGGGCGTCGGCGGCGAGATCCAGCTGACCGACGCCATCGCCCTGCTGATCGAGGAGGGCCATCCGGTCCACGTGGTGGTGCACCGCGGTTCTCGACACGACTTGGGAAATCCCGGCGGCTACCTCAAGGCTGCGGTTGACTTTGCGTTGGAACGCGACGACTACGGCCCCGACCTGAGGCGCTGGCTGGTCGAGCGATTGGGTCTCGCCGAACGCTGACGCGACGCGCAGGAGTGCACGGCGGGCCTCGGTAGAGCAGAAAGGCGCACTGTGCGTTCGGTGGAGGAGCAGCAGGCTCGCGTGGCGTCGGCGGCGGTGGCGCCGCGGCCGGTGCGCGTGGCGATCGCCGAGGCGCAGGGATTGATGTGCGCCGAGGAGGTCGTCACCGAACGGCCGCTACCCGGCTTCGACCAGGCCGCGATCGATGGCTACGCGGTGCGCAGCGTCGACGTGTTGGGCGCAGAACCGATCGGCGACACCGCCGACGATGGCGGCCCGGCGCGCGTGCAGGAGATCGTGCTGCCCGTGATGGGGCTGATCGAGGCGGGCGCGCGCACCCCGAGCAGGCTGCAGCCACGCCAGGCTGCGCGCGTGCAGACCGGTGCGCCCATGCCGACGCTCGCCGACGCGGTGCTGCCGCTGCGCTGGACCGACGGCGGCGACGCGCGGGTGCGCGTGCTGCGCAGCGTCCGCTCGGGCGCGTACGTTCGGCGCACCGGAGACGACGTGCAACCGGGTGACGTCGCGGTGCGCGCCGGCACGATCATCGGCGCCGCGCAGGTGGGGCTGCTGGCGGCGGTGGGTCGCGAGCGGGTGCTGGTGCACCCGCGGCCGCGGCTCTCGGTGCTGTGCGTCGGCGGGGAACTGGTCGACATCTCCCGCACGCCCGGCAACGGACAGGTCTACGACGTCAACTCCTACGCCCTCGCGGCGGCGGCCCGCGACGCTGGTGCCGAGGTCAATCGCGTCGGCATCGTCGACACCGATCCCAAGACGCTGCGCGACGTCGTCGAGGGGCAGGTGAACCGGGCCGAGATCGTGGTGATCGCCGGCGCCGTGGGCGGCGCGGCCGCCGAGAGCGTCCGCACGGTGCTCGGCGAGATGGGCGACATGGAGGTGGCCCGCATCGCGATGCATCCCGGCTCCGTGCAGGGCTTCGGGCAGTTGGGCCGCGACGGCGTGCCGGTGTTCCTGCTGCCGGCCAACCCGGTGAGCGCCCTGGTGGTGTTCGAGGTGATGGTGCGTCCGCTGATCCGGATGTCGCTGGGCAAGCGGCAGCCGATGCGTCGCGTCGTGCAGGCCCGCGCGCTGTCGCCGATCACGTCGGTCGCGGGACGCAAGGGCTTCCTGCGCGGGCAGCTGATGCGCGACCAGGACACCGGCGAGTACCTGGTGCAGGCGCTCGGTGGCGCGCCCGGGGCCTCGTCGCACCTGCTGGCGACGCTGGCGGAGGCCAACTGCCTGGTCACGGTGCCCAGCGAGACCGAGGAGGTCCGCACCGGCGAGATCGTCGACGTCGCCTTCCTGGCGCAGCGCGGCTGACCGACCCCGGACCGCGACGTGTTCCGCTCGAGTGCGATGCATCCCGGCTGGCCGCGGCCGGCGGGGCCGTTGCGCGTCCCCGCCGGGCTGGTGCGGTTGCGCCCGGTCCGGCTGCGCGACGGCGCGGTGTGGAGCCGCATCCGGCTCACCGACCGCGCACATCTCGAGCCCTGGGAGCCGGTGGCCGAAGTGGACTGGGAGACACGGCATTCGGTGACGTCGTGGCCGTCGATCTGCTCGGGGTTGCGGGCCGAGGCGCGCAAGGGGCGCATGCTGCCGTTCGCGATCGAACTCGACGGCGAGTTCTGCGGCCAGCTGACCTTGGGCAACGTCACCCACGGGGCGCTGCGGTCGGCATGGATCGGCTATTGGGTGGCGCGCGCGGTGACCGGCGGGGGAGTGGCGACCGCGGCACTCGCCCTTGGTCTGGATCACGGGTTCGGGCCGGTGATGCTGCACCGCATCGAGGCCACGGTACGACCCGAGAACGCGCCGAGCCGCCGCGTGCTGGCCAAGACCGGGTTCCGCGAGGAGGGGCTGCTGCGCCGCTATCTCGAGGTCGACGGTGCGTGGCGCGATCATCTGCTGGTGGCGCTCACGGTCGAGGAGATGCAGACGTCGGCGACGTCCGCGCTGGTGCGGGCCGGGCGGGCCGACTGGGCGTGAACTGTTGCAGTTGTGACTTGAGTGACGAATGTGCTTGGAAACGACGAATCACAGGTGTGTAATTGTCCTCGGCGCGTCTCCCCTCGATGCGCTGGTCAGCAGACCTAGCCTGAAGGGGAAAGGAGCCGGCCACCATGCCAAGCATCCCCCAATCCCTGCTCTGGATCTCCCTCGTCGTGCTGTGGCTCTTCGTGCTCGTGCCGATGCTGATCAGCAAGCGCGACACCGTGCGCCGTACGAGTGACGTCGCGCTCGCCACCCGCGTCCTCAACACCGGCCGCAGCGCCCGCCTGCTGCGCCGCCGCGGACCGGCCGCCGGACACTACAGCGATCCGCACTGGCAGCCGTCGGACGAGGCCGAGGACGACTTCGAGGGCGACGACGGCGTCACGGCGCCGCGCAAGACGATCGTGCTGGCCGCCAGCAGTGAGTCCGAGGAGTCCGAGTACCTCGACGTCGACGTCGTGGAGATGGACTCCGGGGCGCTGCCGGTGGGGGCCACCCAGCCCCGCCGTGAGGATCCGCAGCTGCCGCTCGACTTCGACGCGCCGCGCACCGCACCTGAACCGGTGGTCGAGGCCGGTCCCGTCACCGCGGCCATCCGGACCCCCGCCGACGCCGACTTCTCCGACGCCGACTCCGACACGGCAGAGGAGACGGCCGGGAAGACGGCCGCGCCCGTTGCGGAGGCGCCGGCCGCCGAGCCCGCCGCGGCGGTCGCCGGTCGGACCGCGCAGGACGGAACCGACCGCGACGGGACCGACCACGATTACGAGTACGTCGACGACTCGTCGGGCCTCGAGACGCCCGACGACGGCGAGGACGACGCGCGCCTGGGCCGTCCGGCGGCACCGCGACGCGACCGCTTCGAGTCCAAGACCGCCGCCGCCGTGCGGGAGCGCAAGTTCGCCTTCCGCAAGCGCATGCTGCTGGCGATGGGCACCCTGGTGCTGCTCAGCGGCGTCGCGGCATTCTTCGTCTCCGGTGCGCTGTGGTACGTCTGCGGCGCGGTCGGTGCCGTCACGGTGCTGTACCTGGCCTACCTGCGCCGGCAGACCCGCATCGAGGAGCAGTTGCGGCGGCGCCGTGCGCAGCGGCTCTCCCGGTCGCGGCTGGGGGTGGAGAACACCGACGACCCGGAGTTCGAGGTGGTTCCGGAGCGGCTGCGCCGGCCCGGATCGGTCGTGTTGGAAATCGACGACGAGGACCCGGTCTTCGAGCACCTCGACTACGTGCCGTTCTCCCGCACCTACGATCTGCCGCTCGCCGCGGGGCAGTGAACCGCCCGATGACCTCGCGTTTTCTCCCACGGCCGCAGGGCTGATAGCCTGTACCGGCACTAGGGGCTATGGCGCAGTTGGTAGCGCGACTCGTTCGCATCGAGTAGGTCTGGGGTTCGATTCCCCATAGCTCCACTTCTGGACTCTCGTCCTGACGCCGACACCACCGCGTTCCCCACACACGACACTGCGGGGAGATCGCGGATCCGGTGTGGATCGCGTTCTCCCCGCAGTCTCGAAGCGTCAGGGCTGCTCGATGCTCAGCAGCGCGTGCTCTCCACGGGCTCGTCGGCTTCGTCGCGTCCGTAGATGGGGTCGCCGTTCTCGTCGAGCCAGTCGTTGATCGCGGTACCCGAGATCGTTCCCTTGGAACCGGGGAGCACGACGGTGCGGCGGGTGACGTAGTTGCCCGTGTACCGGGGTTCTCCGGTGCGTCGAGTCGATGCGGCCATGATTCCTCCTTCACTGGTCCGATCGGCTGAACTTCCTAGATGCCCTCCGCGACCCGAGGATTAACCTCGCGCGCGGTTGAGGTGCGTCACACCTACCGCAGCTGCTCGCGGAGTTCGCCGAGAATGCGCGAGAGGATCCGCGACACCTGCATCTGCGACGTGCCGATCTTCTCGGCGATCTGGCTCTGCGTCATCGACTCGAAGAAGCGCATCTCCAGGACGTCGCGGTCGCGCTGCGGCAACGCGGCAAGCAACGGGCGCAACGCCTCCCGATTGGTGACGTGCTCGAGGCGCTCGTCATTCTGTCCCACCACGTCGGCCACCATCCGCGGCCGGCCGCCCTCGTCGCCGATCGGCGCGTCCAGCGAGCGCAAGTTGTACGCCTCGGCCGAGACCAGGCACTCCACGACGACGTCGCGGTCGGTGTCGAGGTACTTGGCGAGTTCGGTAGGCGTCGGGGCGTGCCCCAGCACCTGGGTGAGATCCGTTGTGGCGCGGCTGATTTGCACGTGCAGATCGCGGATCCGTCGCGGGACGTGCATCGTCCACGCGTGGTCGCGGAAGTGCCGGCGCACCTCGCCCATCATGGTGGGAATGGCGAAGGCGATGAACGGCGAGCCCAGGGCGGGGTCGAACCGTCGCACCGCGTTCAGCAGCCCGACGCGTGCCACCTGGATCAGATCGTCGAGCGCCTCGCCGCGCCGATCGAAGTGCAGCGCAACGTGATCGGCCATCGGCATGCACCGCTCGATGATGCGGTCACGGTGGCGCTGATGCGCCGTGGTGCCTACCTCGAGCGTGGCGAGGTGCTGAAACATTTCGAGCACGTCGGCGTAGTCGTCGCGGCGGCGCGACGTCGTCGTGCCGCGCGGTGCCGAGGTGGCCGTCGTGGGAAGGGTCGGTTCGGCCTGCCCATCAGTGAGATCTACGTCGATCACGTCGTGGGTGGGCTCGTGGGTCAGGGTCAGCGTGGCGTTCATGGGAGTGAACCTCCCTTTCCGCATGCAGCGGCGAGCTGCATCGCATCCGCGAAGGCGGATAGAAGTACTCAAACACTGGGTGAAACCCGGAAAGGCGTTGTGTCCTCAGCGCGGCTCCGTCGTGGAGTCCCCAGCGGCTGACTGGTCCCGCTCGTCACTAAACGGTGTGAAGGCCGTGTCTCGACCTGTCGACCACGCTACGCGGTTCTTCGGACGGACGAAACCCCTTCAAAGTCTGAACTGGTGAAACGCGGAAATGATTCGGTTACTGGACGGCACGTTCGTCGGAAGGACCGCTGTTGGCAGCCGGCGTGCCCGGTCCGCGCATCGCGTCGAGTAATGCGCCCAGGACGCGTTCGGCGCAGTTCAGGTCGTCGTCCGGTAGGTCGGACAGGGCGTCGCGGTACTGCTCGCCGATCGGTGCGAAATAGGTCTGCGCCAGCTGAAAACCCTGCTCGGAGTACCGCAGGATGACCTTGCGGCGGTCCGCGGGGTGTGCCTCACGGTGCACGTGTCCCGAGCGCACCAGGCGGTCGATGATGTAGGTGACGGCGCCGGCGGAGACGTTGAGCCGCCGCCGTAGATCGCTTGCGGCGAGCGGCGTGCCCTCGTTCTCGGCGACGACCACGTGCAGCAACGCACGGAAGTCGCTCACCGACATGCCGTGTGCGCTGGCGAAGGCCTGTGACAGCCGGTCGGACTCGCTCAGCATGGCGCGCACCGTGAAGGCGATGTCACGGATCAATCCTCGGCGGCCGTCGGTGGGCATCACACGCTCGGTCATGCCGACTCCCTTCCCCCGACCCTCCTCGTCCGTACCGGCGCCGTTGCGGCGTCGTGGTCACTGCCTACCGACTGTCGTCGGCGTCAATCATGCGATGCGCACGGTATCCCACCAGTGGCCGATCAGGGGCATCGGATTCCGTGACAGCCCGTCATACCCCGGACGGTGGTCCCTCAAGCGTCGGCGGTGAGCCGTTTGGCGAACATTCTTTTCGACCGCGCGGTCCGCTCAGCGCTGCAACGTCGCGGGTGCGTAGCGCAGCACGGCGGCGACGCCGTCACGCGGGGCCAGCTCGTCATCGGCGCCGACGATGACCGCGTCGGTGGCCACGGCGGCCAGGGGCAGGACCTCGTCGGCCGGACCGATGTGGTCGGGGGAGACGCCGAGTTCACTGAGGACGCTGGGGTCGGGCGCCACGGTGGTGACGGCGTCGCCGAACACCACGGTGGCGCCGCCGGTGTCGCCGACGATGAGCGTCTCGACGGCGCCCTCGCGCAGTGCCGCACAGACGCCGTGCAAGCCCTCGGTCGCCAGCCCGGACGCGCGCCCGAGTTCGGCGGCGAGCTGCTCGGCCGCACGCCGGACCTCGGCCCGGGCGGCGTCGCGCAGCCAGGCGGTGACGTCGGCGTCGAGGGCGGCCTCGTCGACGCTGTGCCGGGCGCCCGCATTGACCTCCACGACGAGGTCGGCGACGCGCTGTGGTGCAGCCGAGGTGAAGTCCTTGCGCGAGCGCACTTCTCCATTGACGAACACGGCCGCCGGGGAGAGTTCGTCGACCAGAGCCGTGACGTCGTCGACCACGGCGCGGACGTTCTTGCGGGCCGCCTCATCGGTCCGCTGCTGCGGGTCGCCGTAGCCGGCAGTCTCCGCACCGGACGCCTTGTGCACGGGATGGCCGCCTCCGTCGACGGTGTGGGTGCGGGTGCCCGCGGCGGTGCGGACCTCGACGTCGGCGCCCTCGTGGTCGACGGTGACGATGACGTGCGACGGCGTCCGGCCGCCGTGCTCGATGAGGGGCACCAGATAGGGCAACTCGGAGTAGCGCGTGACGGAGTTTTCCGGGACGCGGTCGACGCGCTCGTCGAGCACGACGCCGTCGGACGTGGCGATCAGGCAGCGGCCGCTGCGCCCGACGGCGGGGCGACGCGCGTCGATGGCGGCCCGCATGGCATCGGTGACGTCGCCCGGCGCGCCCTGGGCGTGCAGTTGGGCGGTGAGGTCGCGCCAACGGACGTCGAGTTGCGCATCGGCGTCGGCGGTGTCGTGCGAATCGTCGAAGTAGGCCGTGGCGAACGGTCCACGACGGTCGAGCAGGCTGCGGAAGCGGTCGGTGGGCACGGTGTTTCCCTTCGTCGTCGCAGACAATGTCGATGCGGACCTACCCGGCGCGGCACCGCCGAAACGGGGGCCGTTTCGCGGCCACGCGGCCGGGAATGTGGGAGCCATGCGAAGGACCACGGACCCGACCGCACGACGGAACCCGAACGTCGACGACGTCGAAAAGCGTTGGGGTGACCCGCGTGCGTTGCGCTCGGCCGTCGGCTACGTCGCCGTGGTGGTGCTCATCGCCGCCGCCGCCTTCGTCTGGTATGCCACCGGCAGCCAGTACGACGTGGCGCGCGCGGTGGCCACGCCGGCCGTCCTGTTCGTCGGGGCGGTCGGTGCTCTGGTCAAGACCTACCGGGACTGGCGAGTCGGGCGGACGTGGCCGATCTGGCAGGGCGCGGGATGGTTTCTGCTCAGCCTCGCCCTGGTGACGTTGAGCGTGCCGGCGATGGGAATTGGCGGCTAGCCGTCAACTCGTCGGCTCGGCGTCCTCGTCGGTGGTCATGACGTCGGGGGTGTCGCGCTCGGTGTCCACGTCACCGCTGTTGGAGACCTTCTCGCGACGGCTGTTCTCGTCCGGCTCGTCGGTGTTGTCGTAGATGCCCTGGCCGCGCGGCATGATGCCCTTCCTTCGGGAGTCGACGGAGGTGCGGCGGCGAAGCGTCGTCGCACTCGCGTTCCGCGCGTGAAGGGTGCCCGCTCGGTCGTCGCTCAAACGCGTCGCGACGTCGCCGCGCCCGTGATCGAGGCCACGAGACGGCTACAGCAGCTTGTCGATGGTGATCGGCAGGTCGGTGACCCGTCGCCCGGTGGCGTTGAAGACGGCGTTGGCGATGGCCGCGGGGATGCCGACGATGACGAGTTCGCCGAGTCCCTTGACGCCGAGCGGATCGGCCGCGAGGTCCTCGCCGGGCACGAATCGAGCGTCCAGGGCGGTGATGTCGGCGTTGACCGGCACCAGGTAGTCGGCGAGGTTGGCGTTGACGATGCGGCCGTCGCGGTGGTCCAGGTGCGTCCCTTCGAGCAGCGCCATGCCGATGCCGCCGACCATGCCGCCGATGGCCTGGCTGTGCGCCAGCATCGGGTTGACGATGCGGCCCGCGTCGTAGCTCGCGAACACCCGTCGCACCCGCACCGTGCCGAGGGCCTCGTCGACGGCCACCTCGGCGAAGACCGCCCCGTAGGCATACATCGACAGCCCCTTCGAATCGGCGGGCTGCCAGTCCTGTTCGGCGTCCAGGCCGTCGAGTCCACGCCGCTTCAACAGATCGGCGTACCACTCGCCGCGGGTGCGGTCACCGCGCAGGACCATCCGCCCGTCGACCACGTCGACGTCGGCGGGGGAGGCGTTGTGCAGCGGCGACCCGGGGTCGGTGACCGCGGTACGGATGAAGCGGTCGCGCAGCATCGCCCCGACGTTGCGCACCGACGAGCCGACGCTGGCCATCGTCCGCGAGCCGGAATGCGACGGCGCCTTCGGAAAACTGCTGTCGCCCAACAGAAACCGCACCCGGTTCAGCGGAAGTCCCAGGGCATCGGCGGCGACCTGCGTCATCGCGGTGTAGGTACCGGGTCCCATGTCGCTGGTGCCGCAGCGCACCTCGGCGACGCCGTCGGCGCCGATTCGTGCCGACGCCGCGCACGCGCTGACGAGCGTGTGGAACGACGCGCCGGCCGTGCCGACACCGATGAGCCGCGAACCCTCGCGCACCGCCCGGGGTGTCGGGTTGCGACGTGACCAGCCGAAGGTGGCGGAGCCGCTACGGAAGCACTCGGTCAGCTGTCGCGTCGAGAACGGCAGGTCCTCCTCCAGGTCGCGCACGGGTTCGTTGCGCAGCCGCAGCTCGATCGGGTCCATGCCCAGCCGGTGAGCCAGGTCGTCCATCGCCGACTCGAGCGCGAAGGCCCCGGACGTCGCTCCCGGCCCGCGCATGTACGTGCCGGGATTGACGTCGAGTTCGGCCACCCGGAACGTCGAGCGCATGTTCGGTGAGCCGTACATGAAGCGCGCCGGCCCGGTGACGTTGTCCTCGTAGGGGTCGTACCGCGACCCTTCGACGCGGCCCTCGTGCACGATCGCGGTGATGCGGCCGGACCGGTCGGCGCCGATCGCCAGGCGCTGTCGGCTCGCGGGCCGGTAGCCGGTCATCGCATACAGCTGCCTGCGGCTCAGCACCAGCTTCACCGGACGGTTGACGCGCCGCGCCGCGTACGCGGTCAACAGCTGGTGGGGCCAGGTCTGGCCGGCGTTGCCGAAGGCACCGCCGACGAACGGCGAGATCACCTGCACGGCACCGGGATCGACGCCGAGGGCCTTGGCGTAGGACGTGCGGGCCCCGCTGACCGACTGCACCTTGTCCCACACCGTCAGCCGGCCGCCGTCCCAGCGGGCCACGGTGGCGCTGATCTCCATGGGGTTGTGGTTGTTGCGCTCGATCGAGTAGTTCAGGTCGCTGACCACCGCGGCGCTCCGCAGCGCAGCGTCGGCGTCACCGCGCGCGTAGTCCTTGGTGCGGGTGCCGGGACGGACCGTGGCCTCGGGCGAGTCCAGATCGGTGACGTGCGGTGCGGCGCCGTAGGAGACCTCGACGAGGGAGGCGGCGTGCTGCGCCTCCTCGAGCGAGGTGGCCACCACGACGGCGACGGCCTGGCCGAACGCCGCGACCCGGCGGGGGTCGAAGGGCAGGGTGACCCCGCCGAAGTCGGTGATGACGTCGACGACGCCGGGCTGCCGCCGCGCGGCCGCCGCGTCGACCCGGTCGACGCTGCCACGCGCGACGGTGGACCCGACGAGCGCGGCGAACGTCACGTCGGGCACCTGCGCGTCGGCGGCGTAACGCGCCTGCCCGGTCACCTTGAGCCGCCCGTCCACGCGGGTGACGGCCTGCCCGGCCGTCACGGCCGTCTTCACGGGCCCGGTCACGCCAGCCCCGCCAGGATCGCGAGTTGCCGTTCCACGGTGCGCCGGAGCAACTCCACCTTGAACCCGTTCTCCGACGCCGGCCGGGCACCGTCGGCGGCCCGGGCCGACGCCGCGCGGATCACCTCGGCGGTGGCGGGCTTGCCGGTGAGGGCCCGTTCCACGGCCGGCAGCCGCCACGGGACGGTGCCGACCCCACCGGCGGCGACCCGTGCCGAGGCGATGACGCCACCACGCACGTCGAGCGCCGCCGCGGCCGAGGCGATCGCGAACTCGTAGGACTCCCGGTCGCGCACCTTGAGGTAGCCGGACCGGCCCGCCACGCGGGGCACCTCGATCGCCGTGATGAGCGCACCCGGCGCGAGGTCGTGTTCGCGGTCGGGGGTGTCGCCGGGCAGCCGGAAGAAGGCCGCGACCGGCGTCGTGCGCTCACCGTCGCCGTCGCGCGTGATGACGCTCGCGTCGAGGGCCACCAGGGCGACCGCCAGGTCCGACGGGTGCGTGGCGATGCACGACGAGCTGGTGCCCAGGATGGCGTGGGTCCGGTTGCGTCCGTCGATGGCGGGGCAGCCGCTGCCCGGGTCGCGGCGGTTGCACGCGGCGGTGACGTCGCGGAAGTACAGGCAGCGCGGCCGCTGCATCAGGTTGCCGCCGATCGAGGCCATGTTGCGCAGCTGCGCCGAGGCGCTCAGCTCGAGCGCCTGACTGATCACCGGGTAGTCGCGGCGGACGTCGGGGTGCGCGGCGAGGTCGGCCATGCGCACCAACGCCCCGACGCGCAGCCGTCGAGGCGTCACGTCGACGTCGCCATAGGGCAGGGCGTTGATGTCGACGACCCGCTCGGGCCGCTCGACGGTCTCCCGCATGAGGTCGATCAGCGTGGTGCCGCCGGCCACGAAGCGGCCGCCGGCGCGGCCGGCTGCCATGGCGTCGGCCTCGTCGGCGGCGCGGTGGAAGGTGAAGGGGAACACGGCTCAGGCGCCCTGCTCGCCGGTGGCGGCGACGCTGCCGATGGCGGCGACGATGTTGGTGTAGGCGCCGCAGCGACAGATGTTGCCGCTCATCCACTCCCGGATCTCCTCGGGCGAGGAGGCGCGCTGTTCGCGGATGCACCCGATCCCGGACATGATCTGCCCGGGGGTGCAGTAGCCGCACTGCATGGCGTCGCGGTCGATGAACGCCTGCTGCAGGGGGTGCAGCCTGCCGTTGCGCTCCAGGCCCTCGACCGTGGTGATCTCCGCGCCGTCGTGCATCACCGCGAGCGTCAGGCAGGCGTTCACCCGGCGCCCGTCGACGTGGATGGTGCACGCGCCGCACGCGCCCTGGTCGCAGCCCTTCTTGGTGCCGGTCAGTCCGGCGCGCTCGCGGAGCATGTCGATCAGTGACGTCCGGTTGTCGACGTCGATCTCGCGGTCGGTGCCATTGATCCGCATTCGCACCCTGGTGGTGGTCGACGCGGCCTCGGGAGCGTCGTCGGCGCACCCGCCGAGCAGCGGCAGGACGGTGACGGCGCCGCCGGCGGCGACGGAGGCGCCGACGAAGGTGCGGCGATTCAGATGCGGCAGGGACCGGGCCGTGGGTTCGACGTCCGGTCGATCTACGGGCTGGGGCGAGGAAGCTGGCATGGCAAGCACCCTTCTGGCGGGGGTTGCACGGGCTGTGGGAAGGCGGGGGCTGCGCCTGCGATCCAACATAGTGAGGGTCGGTGGGGCGTGCCGGAAACGCACAGCGAAGTCATATGTGACGCGGTTGCGGCCCGCGTCCGCACCGACGTGGCCGTCGCCGCCGTCAGGCCCGACACTAGAATCGCCACATCGTCGGACGAGTCGCGAACAGCAGAGAGGCGGTTCCGAGATGCTGGGCCCACTGCCCGATGTCGTCATCACCGGTGTCGCGATGACGACGTCGCTCGCCGCGCAGGCCGAGGACACCTGGACCGCGCTGCTGGACGGCCGCAGCGGCATCCGTCCGTTGGAAGCCGACAACCTCGACGGGCTGGAACTGCCGTCGCGGATCGGCGGTCAGCTGGTGGAGGACGTCGAGGCCGACCTGACGCGCGTCGAACTCCGCCGGCTGTCGTTCCTGCAGAAGATGGCCGTGGTGCTGAGTCGCCGGGCCTGGGCGGACTGCGGGTCGCCCGAGGTGGACACCGCCCGCCTCGGCGTCACGGTGGGGACCGGTCTCGGCTCCACCGAGGACATCATCATCGCCTATCACGAGATGCGGCAGCGGGGCCTCAAGGCGGTCTCGCCGCTGGCCGTGCAGATGTTCATGCCGAACGGTCCCGCGGCTGCGGTCGGCCTGGAGCGCGGCGCGCGGGCCGGGGTGACGGCGCCGCTCACCGGTGACTCCTCGGGCGCGGCCGCCATCGCGCAGGCGTGGCGCAACATCGCCTTCGGCGACGCCGACGTCGTGGTGTGCGGTGGGGTGGAGGCCAAACTCGAGGGCGTCCCCATCTCCGCCTACGGCCAGCTCGACGGCGTGCTGGCCACCGACGACGCCGATCCGGCCGCGGCGTGCAAGCCGTTCGACCGCGACCGCACCGGCATGGTGCTCGGCGAGGGTGGCGCCATCCTCATCATGGAGACCGAGCAGCACGCGAAGGCCCGCGGGGCGCGAGTGCTCGCCCGGGTGCTCGGTGGGGCGATGACGTCGGACGGCTACGACGCCTTCCGCGCCAACCCCGACGCCGAACAGCAGGCCTACGCCATCACCCGCACGCTGGAGATGGCCGGCCTGGCGCCGACCGACGTCGACCACGTCAACGCCCACGCCGCGGGCACCGTCGAGGGCGATCTCACCGAGGCGACGGCCCTGGGGAAGGTGTTCGGCAGCCACCGCCCGGCGGTGTACGCGTCGAAGGCCGCGCTCGGTCACGCGCTGGGCGGCTCCGGGGCCATCGAGGCGGCGCTCACCGTGCTCGCGCTGCGCGACGGCGTCGTCCCACCGACGCTGAACCTGCGCCACCTCGACGACCGCGTCGACCTCGACGTCGTGGCCGGCGAGCCGCGCCGCGGCGACTACCGCCATGCGGTGAGCACCAGTTTCGGCTTCGGCGGCCACAACGTGGCGCTGGCATTCGGCAAGGCCTAGCCGCACCGACCCTCAGGGTGCCGGCGTGCCTTCCGTCTCGTCGGTCTCGACGAGACGGAAGCGCGTGCAGGCGCACGGCCGGTAGGGGTGCTCGTCTTCGGGCTCGTCCTCGTCCTCGGCGTCGTCCCCGGGGTGGCCGTCTTCGGGGTCGTCGGGGTCTTCGGCGGTCGGCTCGTCGTCCATGGGGTGGACCTCGACCGGACAGTCGAGGCAGCCGTGGCAGATGCCGAACAGCGAGTGTTCCGGATGCCGGTGGCCGCATTCGCACCGGTCGTAGAGGCCGTGACTCACCGGGCCGCCCCGCTCAGGCGCCGACCGCCACTTCGAGCGCAGCCAGGGAGTCCTCGAGGTGCCCGAGCAGTCGCTGCAGGTGCGGCACGCTGCGCCGGCAGCCGACCAGCCCGAAGTCGAGGTTGTCGGCGTTGTTGGTCAACGTGATGTTCAGCGCCTGACCGTCCAGGGCGATGGAGAACGGGTAGTTGCCGTCCAGCCGGGCGCCGTTCCAGTACATGGGTTCCCGCGCGCCCGGCACGTTCGAGATCACGATGTTGAACGGCGGTGGGGCCGACGAGACGAAGCCCGGCACCAGGTTCAGGGCGATGCCGGAGACCAGGAACGCCGACAGGGCGAGTGCCTGGGTGCGCGGCAGTTCGGCGAACACCCGCTTGTTGTCGCGCATCGAGGTGCTGATCGCGTCGAGGCGCCGGGCGGGATCCTCCAGGTGCGTCGCGAGGTTGCACAGGATGGTGCCCACCATGTTGCCGCCGGCGTCCTGCTCGTCCTCGCCCCGCAGGCTGACCGGCACCATGGCCACCAGCGGCGCGTCGGGCAGCGCGTCCTGCTCGCTGAGGTAGGCGCGCAGGGCGCCCGCGCACATCGCCAGGACGACGTCGTTGATCGTGGCGCCCGTCGCGGCCTTCACGCCGCGGATGCGGGCCAGCGGCCAGGACTGCGCGGCGACGCGGCGGGCACCGCCGATCGGCACGTTGAACATGGTGCGCGGCGCCCGGAAGGGCAGCGTCAGCTGCTGCTCCAGCAGCGCGGCCCGAGCCAGCGCGACGCTGGTCGGTGCCAGGGACAGCATCGAGCCGGCGGTACCCGCGACGGCACGCAACGGCGAAACGCGTTGCACCTCAGTCGAGGTGCGCTTGCGCGGCTTCAACGTCCAGGCGATCTGGGGATTGCGGTCGTCGGCGTCCGGGGTGAGTGAACGCATCAGCAGGCGTTGCGCCGATACGCCGTCGATCAGCGAGTGATGGAACTTGACGTAGAGCGCGAACCGCCCGTCGGCGAGCCCTTCGATGACGTGGGTTTCCCACAGCGGCCGGTGCCGGTCGAGCAGCGTGCCGTGCATGCGCGAGGTCAGCTCGAGGAGTTCGCGAATGCGTCCGGGGCGGGGCAGCGCCGAGCGGCGCAGGTGGTAGTCGAGGTCGACGTCGTCGTCGTAGGCCCACGTCAGATTCGACACCGCTCCCAGCAACCGGCCCGGGTGCTTCCTGAAAGTTGGCTGGAAATCGTCGTTCTCGACCATCGTCCGGTGGAGGTCGCGGACGTAGTCGGGACCCGCGTCGGCCGGCGGTTCGAACAGCTGCAGCCCCGCGACGTGCATCGGGTGCTCCCGTGTCTCGCCCACGAGGAACAGCGAGTCGGTCGGCGAGATGAAGTCCACCGGTGTGACGTTACCCACCCCGGGCCGTTGCCGTGATCGTCGGGCTCGGTGCGTTACGCCGCACCGCCGTCGCCGGTCCCGCACCGGCCACGCGCGACCCGACGCGACAGGGGCATGAGTCGTCGAACGGCGGGTACCTGCTGGTCCATGAGCAAGACCGCGCTACTCGTCATCGACATGTTGAACACCTACGACCATCCCGACGCCGAGCCGCTGGCCGACAACGTCGCCAAGATCGTCGACCCGATGGCGGACCTCATCCGACGCGCACGGGAGCGGCCGGACGTCGACCTCATCTACGTCAACGACAACCGGGGCGACTTCACCGCCGACCGCGGTGACCTGGTTCGCCAGGCGCTCGACGGCGCGCGCCCCGACCTCATCGAGCCGATCGCCCCGAGCGAAGACTGCACCTTCCTGACCAAGGTGCGCCACAGCGCCTTCTATGCGACGCCGCTGGGCTACCTGCTGGGCCGCTTGGAGACCAAGTGCGTGATCCTGACCGGTCAGGTCACCGAGCAGTGCATCCTCTACAGCGCGCTCGACGGGTACATCCGGCACCTCGACATGATCGTCCCGCCCGACGCGGTGGCCCACATCTACGACGACCTCGGGGACGCTGCGCTGAGGATGATGGGGCGCAACATGAACACCGAGCTGACCGAGGCGGCGAAGTGCCTCTGAGCGCGTTCGTTCTCCGCGACAGTGGGTACTAGGAGCGCCATGAGTGACAAGGAATTCAAGAAGGGCGACCACGTCGAGTGGAAGAGCCACGGCAGCACCGCGAAGGGCACCGTGGAGGAGAAGATCACCAAGGACACCGAGGCGGCCGGACGCACGGTGAAGGCCAGCTCCGACGACCCCCAGTACCGGGTCAAGAGCGAGAAGAGTGGCAACGACGCCGTCCACAAGCCGGGTGCCCTGAAGAAGAAGTAGGAGTTGGGTGAAACTGCGTCGCAGCGTGGTGACCACACCGGGCATCACGCGCAAACGTGCGGGTAAGGGATTCTCCTACCGCGGCCCGAAGGGCGAGCCGATCGCCGACGAGGACCTCACCCGCATCAAGGAATTGGTGATTCCGCCGGCCTGGAAGAAGGTGTGGATCAGCCCGCACCGCAACGGGCACATCCAGGCCGTCGGCACCGATGCCGCCGGACGGCGGCAGTACCTCTACCACCAGCAGTGGCAGGAGGAGCGGGCGGAGGAGAAGTTCGACCGCGTCCTGCGGATGTCCACGCGTCTGCCCGAATGGCGGGCGCACGTCGCCGAGGACCTGCGCGGCAAGGGACTCGAACGCGACCGGGTGCTAGCGCTCGCCCTGCACCTGCTGGACCGCGGGTACTTCCGTGCCGGGGGTGAGCAGTACGCCACCGAGAACGAGTCCTACGGCATCGCGACGCTGCTGTGCGACCACGTCAAGGTCCGCAAGGACGCCGTCGAATTCGACTATCCCGCCAAGAGCGGTGTGCGTCGCACCCTGGAGATCGAGGACCCCGAGATCGTCCGGGCGTCGAAGGCGCTGCTGCGCCGGGAGGGGAGCGCGGAGCGCTTCCTGGTGTGCCGCACCGTCAATGGGTGGGCGGACATCCACGCCGACGATCTCAACGCCCGCTTCAAGGAGATGGTGGGCCGGGACTACTCGGTCAAGGACCTGCGCACCTGGCACGGCACCGTGCTGGCCGCGGAGGCCTTCGTCGACGCCGACCCGCCGGTGTCGAAGAAGGTGATCAAGCGCGTCGAATCCGCGGTCATGAAGGAGGTTTCCGAGGGGCTGGGCAACACGCCGGCCGTCGCCCGGGCCTCCTACGTCGACCCCCGCGTGGTGCAGGGCTACGAGCAGGGGCTGACGATCGCCAAGGCCGCGAAGAAGGCCGAGCGCATCGACGACATGGCCGAAGCCCAGAACATCGTGGAGAAGGCCACCCGGAAGTTGATCACCCGGGTGGCCAAGTCCAAACGCTGACGCGAGTCCAAGCGCTGACGCGTTCGCGCTCTAGGAATCCCCGCTCCGGGCCTCCGCGCCCGACTCCCCGGCGTCGAAGTCGTCGTCGGCCGTCGTGCGGCCCACGTACTCGCCGTCGTCGTTCTCGTTGGCACGTGTGGAGGCGACCTTCGGATCGTCGTCCACGTCGGTTTCGCTCTGCTCGATGTCTCGTGGGCTCATCGGCTCCCTCTCGTCGTCGTGCCGGCGCTGCTCGGCCGACGCCGCAGCGGTACCCGTGCCGGGACGGTCGTAACCGGCGGCCTGCGCCGCGGCACGTTTGCGGCGGTGGACGCGCGGGGTAGTCCGCCCTGGTGACGCCCCTACGGTTCTGCATCGGCGCCGCCGGGTGACGACCCAGGGCATCCTCGGCATTGCGGTGGTCATCCCCGCCCACGACGAGGCGGCGACCATCGCGCGGTGCGTGCGCTCGGTGCTGACGGCAGCCGGCGACGTCGCGGTGCCCGTGACCGTGGTCGTGGTCCTCGACGCGTGCACCGACGGATCCGCCGCCGTCCTCGACGAATTCGGCGCGGACGTCCTCGCGGTCGAGGTGGACGTGCGGTGCGTCGGGGCCGCCCGCGCAGCGGGTTTTCGGCGTGCACGCGAGAACTACCGGGAACGCGGCTGGGGCGACGCGCAGGTCTGGTTCGCCACCACCGACGCGGACAGCACGGTGGACCGCTCCTGGCTGCGGCGGCAACTGGACGCGGACGCCGACGTCGTCCTCGGCGTGGTCCGCATCCGCGACCGGCGCCGCATGCCGGCCGAGGTGCTCCGCCGCTACCTCGCGGCCTACCGGGCGAAATTCCGCGCCGACGGTCGCGGACACGATCACGTGCACGGCGCCAACATGGGCTTCCGCGCCGACGCCTATTGGAACGTCGGTGGTTTCGCCGCGCTGCCCGTCCACGAGGACGTCGACCTCGTGCACCGCTTCGACGCCGTCGGGGCGCGCATCGCGCGCACCGTGGACATCGCCGTCGCGACGTCGGCACGACCGGTGGGCCGCGCCGCCGGCGGGTTCGCCACCCACCTGCAGTCCCTCGAGCGCCCCGCGGAGGAGGAGCCGGCGTGAGTGCCGACCTCGTGCGACGCTGGCTCGCAGACGGCGCACTGGACCTGCCCGTGCCCGGCGGCGGCGACACGGCGGTGCGGTGGTCCCGGCTCGAGTCGCTCACCGAAATCGATGTCGCAGCAGGACGATTGGCCGAAGCGCATGCCGACGCGGCGGCCATCCTCGTCGAACTGAGCGGCCGCGGCTGCGGTGCCGGTGAACTGTGGGGCGTATGGGCCGCCGAGGCGCCCGACGCCGTCCTCGCCGCGACCGACGGTCCGGACGGCGTCCGGCTCGACGGCGCGAAGGCATGGTGCTCCGGCGCGACGGTCTGCACCCACGCGCTCGTCACGGCCCGCCTCGCCGACGGCCGCCGCGGCACCTACGCGGTGGACCTGTCGTCCGACGGCGTCGAGGCCATGGCACCGACGTGGCAGCACGTGGGCATGTCGGCAAGCGACACCCGCACCGTGCGCTTCACCGACGTCGCGGCGACGGCGGTCGGCGCGCCGCAGGCGTATCTGACGCGACCCGGATTCTGGCACGGCGCCATCGGCGTCGCCGCGTGCTGGCTCGGCGGGGCCCGTGCGGTCGCGCGGCGACTCTACGTCGCCGTCGCCGACGACGACGCCCGAGCGTCGACCGATCCGCACGCGCACGCCCACCTCGGCGCCGTCGACGCGGCACTCGCCGCCGGTCGTGCAGTCCTCGACGCGTCGGCACGGACCATCGACGACGATCCGCACGGTCCGGGCGCCGAACTGCTGGCGCGCCGCGTCCGGGCCGTCGTCGAGCACGCCGTCGACGAGGCGATCGTCCGCACCGGCCGCGCGCTGGGACCGGCGCCGCTCGCTCTGGACCGAACCCACGCTCAGCGCGTCGCGGACCTGACGCTCTACGTCCGGCAGAGCCACGCCGAGCGGGACCTGGCCGTGCTCGGCCTCCTGGCGGCGCGATGACCGCGGTGGGCAACGGCCGACGCTTCGCCGACCGCCCGGTCGCCGCGGGCGGCACCCCCGCGGCGGACTGGATCGAGTGGCTGCGGGACTTCCCGGAGTTCGCGCCGTCCGGCTGCCCCGCGCTCACCGTCGTCGCGCCGCACCCCGACGACGAAACGCTCGGCTTCGGCGCGACCGCATCCGCCATCCGCGTCGGCGGAGCGCCGGTGCGCGTGATCACGGTGACCGACGGCGGCGCCGCGCACCCCACGCTGCCCGACCGGGACCGGCCCGCACTCGAGCGGCGGCGGCGCGAGGAGACGCGTCGGGCCGCGCGGCAGCTGGGACTGGACGAACCGACGTTCCTCGGCCTGCCCGACGGCGGCGTGGCAGCGGCGGAGGCGGAGCTGACGGCGCGGCTCACCGACATCCTCGCCGCCGGTCCGCGCGGCGCGTGGTGCGCGGCCACCTGGCGCGGTGACGGCCACCCCGATCACGAGGCGGTCGGTCGTGCGGCCGCGGCGGCGTGCGCGCGCACCGGGGCGCGCCTGCTCGAGTTCCCGGTGTGGACGTGGCACTGGGCGCGGCCCGGCGACCCGGCCGTGCCGTGGCACGCGTTGCGCCGCTGCCCGATCGACGACGTGCTCGCCCAGCGCAAGCGGGAGGCGGTGGCGTCGTTCGCGAGTCAGATCGACCCGCCGGCGCCGGGCGCCGATCCGGTGCTGCCGTCGTTCGTGCTGCGTCGCCTCGAGGCCGTGGGTGAGGTGGTGTTCGCGTGAGCCCGCGGCTGCCCGACGACTACTTCGACGCGATGTACGAGGCCGCCGCCGACCCCTGGCAGCTGGCCGAGAGGTGGTACGAACGGCGCAAGTACGCCATCACCCTGGCGGTGCTCCCCGACGAGCGGTACGGCCACGCGTTCGAACCAGGCTGCTCGGTGGGCGTGCTGACCGAGGCGCTGGCCCGGCGCTGCGACCGGGTGACCGCCACCGACGTCGCCGACGGGGCCTTGACCGCGACCCGACGCCGTCTGGCCGACGCCGGCGCTCTCGACCGCGTGGAGCTTCGGAAGGCCTCGATCGACGGCGGCTGGCCGGACGACGTCGACCTCGTCGTGCTGTCCGAACTGCTGTACTACCTCGATGCGGCGGCGCTGCGCAGCGTTCTCGAGCGTGAGGTACCCCGACTGCGTGCGGGAACGACCGTGGTCACGGCCCATTGGCGGCACCCGGTCGAGGACTATCCCCTCACCGGTGACGCCGTCACCCGGATCGTCGCGGACACACCGGCTCTGCACCGGCTGGCCGGGTACCTCGACGACGACGTCGTCGTGGCGGTGTACACCGTCGGGGAGGCACGATCGGTGGCGGTCCGGACCGGTGTCCCCGGGGCCCGGTGACCGACCGGGCGCTACAGCGGCGGCGCAGTGAGATGGTGCGGGCGCCGGCGCGCGACGGCCACGGCCTGCTCCATCGACGCGTGCACCCGCAGACCTCCGTGCGGGTCGCAGATCCGCAACAGGCGATGCACCTCGCGGCCGGCGACGATGGCGGCGATCGCCCGCCGCTTGGCGCAGGCGCCGTTCACGCGGTTGAGCGCCCACAGTCCTTCGGTGCCGAAGAAGGCGAGGTCCGACAGGTTGAGCACCAGGGCGGTGTGGTCGCGCAGGGCGACGACGTGGTCGACGAGTTCGCGTGCGTTCGCGGCGTCCAGTTCGCCGGTCGCCTCGACGACGGCGATGGCCGGATCGAGGCGAAACGTGGTGAGGCGCAACGCCGTGGCGGGGTGACGTAGGGCCGGTCCGGCGGCCAGTGCAGAGGACACGGGCAACTCCATCAGTCGGTGCCGATCGTGACTGGGGTTCCGTCAGGGAATGGCTCTGTTGCCTTAAAGCCGCCGCTCGGTGATGGCCGGGCGTCGATGACGTGTCCCACGGCGGGGATCTCAACCTGTGCTGAGGCTAATACGGATCCCGTGGCCGCACAATGGCCGCCGAGAAAGGTCGAAACCGCTGATGAACGGGCGTCGGACGTGCTAGTTCGGGTGCGCTGCGGGACGCGCGGCACATGGCGATCCACCGATTTCGTGGCTCCGGCAAACCTCGGCGTTTTCGCCGACGGGACCGTGGGTACACGTTGCGCACCGATAACGGCGGTATTGCAGGAAGAGAACGACGGTGGAAGCGAAGTATCGCGTGCGTCAGTCCCGCGGCGACGGGATGGCCTCGATGGCGGCAGCGGTGTCGGCCACGGTGCTGTTGGTCGTCGTCATCTCGCTCGTCGTGGCGTACTTCATCGGATCCACGCTGCCCTACGCGACGTCTTAGCCTTGCAGGTCGGGCTCAGCGCTCGGCGGCCAACCGACCGATCGGGCTGTCCCGCAGCTGATTCAACAGATCCCGGGGGTCCTCGTAGATCGCCACGGCGCCCTCGGCCTCCAACTCCCGCTGGCCGATGCCGCCACTGCGCAGCCCGATGCAGGCGACGCCCGCACGCGAGGCCGCGCGCACGTCCCACACCGTGTCACCGAGGAAGACGGCGCGCTCGGCAGTCACGCCGGCCCGTTCGAGGGCGACCTCCACGATGTCGGGCTTCGGCTTCGCGGTCTCCACGTCCTCCGACGACGTCACCGTGGACACCACGTCCTCGCGGTCCAGCACCTCGCGCAGGATCTTCAGCTCGTCTTCGGGGGCCGAGGTGGCGAGCACCACCTGCAGTCCCATGTCGGCGACGGCGTCGAGCAGATCGCGACCGGCTGCCAGCGGCCGGATGAGGCCGGTGGTCTCCCGGTAGTACTTGGTGTGCAGTTCCTTCACCCGGGGTGCGAGGTCCTCGGCGTCGTCGGGCACCAACTCGTCGAGCAGCGTCGAGCCGTCCATTCCGATGCGGTGGTGGATGCGCCATGCCTCGACGTCGAGGTCGACGTCCGCGAACGCCCGCAGCCACGCGTGCACGTGGAGGTAGTTGGTGTCGACGAGCGTGCCGTCGATGTCGAAGAGCACCGCGGGTTCGGCCATGGACGGCGGGGTTCCCCATGCCGGTCGGGCGAAACCGGCGGGCCGTCCCCATCAGGTCTACGACGAGGGCTGGCGCCGGTTTATCCGACGGCACGGCGGGAAGCCGGGGCGCGAGTCGAGCGAGGGAGCAGACGATGTCGACGCCGGACGACGCGCAACGGGATGGTCAGCAGGACGTCCAGCGGGACACGGCGAATGCCGAGCGGGAAGCGGCCCGGCATCGAGCCGACGTCGACAGCGCACGCAGCGCGGCCGCGGCCAACGCCGCGCGTGACGCGCCGAACCAGTAGCGGGGCGCTGCCGAGAACGACAAGGCGCTGCTTAGAAGGTGACCACCAGCGTCACGGCAGCGAGGACGAGCAGCGCCCAGGCCACCGCCGGGACGAGCAGGCCCCGACGTCGTCGCGCGCCCAGCAGTGACGCCACGATCGCGACGATCGGGATGGCCGGCGTGCCGTAGAGGATGAGCCCGAACACCGTCTCGTTGGGCCCGAGTCCCGAACACGTCGCCGCAGTGCAGCCGGCTGAACCCAGCACCTGCAGGTAGGCGAAGGCGACGACGGCCAGGGCGCCGGGCAGTGTGAGCAGGACGAGTGTCCAATGCAGCGCGGTGTGGCGCGGCCGCCGAGCGGTCTTGCTGGCGCCGCTCGCGGCGGTGGCGTCGGCGCCGTTCGTGGCACTCGTGGTGGTCATGTGACTCTCCTCCATCCCCATGACGCGTACCCCGCGGTGCGGCACGGAAACCGGCGTTGCGGACGGCGTCGGCGCGCCCGGTTTCGTGGGAGGGGCGACGGGTATCCGTGTGGTCACAGCCGAATGACGCGCCACGTCCTGACGTGGCCCGGGAAGTGGAGGTGGACGATGGGTGACACGTCGCGAGATCCGGTCGATCACAGTCGCACCACGCGACAGCACGCCGGCGAGACGATGAAGAACGCCGCCGCCAACGGTCCCGGGCTGATCACCATCGCGGTTGGAGTGATCGCCATGGTCGTGGGGTTGGCTTCATTCGCCACGGGGTCGAGCGCGGCCGGTGGAATTGCCATCGGCATCGCGGTCCTGCTGTGGATCATCGGCGGCGCGGTGCTGTTCCTCGCGCACCGCCGCGTACGGCAGAAGGAATTGCACTTCGCCGCCACCAACCCGCACGCCGAAGCCCACCCTCCGACGAGCTGAGGACGACGATGGCCAGTCAGCCGTCAGGCCCGGGGGAGTACTGGTTGCCCCTGGTTGGTTTGATCCTCATCGGCAGCGGCGTCGCGGCGATCGGGACGCTTCTGGTGGTCGCCGGGGCGGGGCACGGGTGGGTGCAGTCGGCTCTGCTGCTCGGTGGTGCGGCGGTGCTCCTCGGCGCCGGATACGGACTGCTGACCTACGACGGTCGCGGCAAGGGCGGGTGGCGTCGCGCCACGATGAGCGACGACGAACGCCAGGTCTACCGGGCCGAGTTCCGTCAGTCCGCGACGAGCCTGAGGTGATTGCGCGGCGGGTTGACCACGGCGCTGATCGCATCCTCCAGGGTGCGCGCCACCGGGAGGCCGCCGCCAGGGTCGCAGATGCGCAGCAGTCGGTCGACTTCGCTTCCCGCGACCACCACGAGCGCCACGCCGATGCGCGAGCACGTGACGTTGACCCGGTGCAGCACCGAGAAGCCCTGCGTGCCGAAGAACTCGAGGGGGCGCAGGTCCAGGATGAGCCGGGTGGCCGCGTCCAGGTTGGCCGTTACGAACTCCGACATCTCCGTGGCGTTCGCCGCGTCGATCTGCCCCTCGGCGGTGTGGAGCACCATCGACTCGCCGATCGTGCAGGTGTCGAAGTGCGCGCCGCGGTGCAGGCGCGGCCTGTCGGTGGTGATGTGGGGTGCGACGGACATGGCGGGCTCCGATCTCGGATTCGAACGAATCGCACGCCAAGGGAGTGGGCCCTGTTGCCTGAAAGCCACCGTCCAGACCCGGGGGACCGGACGTCGGATGACGTAGGTGGTTCGGCTGTGAACTCAACCTAAAGCGGACTCTAGCCCCCATTCCGGCCGGGGACAATGAACTTTCGCTGTGCGTAATACCTGATGAGCTGGGCGTTGACTGAACGCGGCTCGGAATGGCAAATCTGACGAAGCAGCCGGTCGACCATCGTTTCGATCATGCCGGCGTGGGCACTCCGGATTCACGGACGAGGAGGTGAGCGTCATGTCTCCTGTCGACGCCGATGCCGAACAGTGGGATCGCTACGGGCGGTCGGAGACGACCACGGAGAAGCTCGACCGAAACTGGGCGAGTCTGCTGCAGGAGCTCCGCGTCGTTCAGACCGGCGTGCAACTGCTGACCGGCTTCCTGTTGACCCTGCCGTTCCAACCGCGTTTCGACACCCTGGATCCCGACGTCCGTTACGTCTTCCTCGGCACCGTGTCCTGTTCGGTGATCGCCACCGTCCTGCTCATCGCGCCGGTGGGGCTGCACCGGGTCCTCTTCCGCAGGCACCGCTTGGTGACGTTGGTGGAGGCCGCCCACCGGCTGGCGTACGCGGGGTTGCTCCTGCTGGGCGCCGCGCTCGTCGGGACGACCGTCGTGGTCTTCGACGCCGTGGTCGGGCACCGCCCCGCCGTCGTCGCCGGAGCGGTGGCCGTCGGGGCCTTCGCCGGTCTCTGGATCGTCCTACCGGTCTGGATGCGCGTTTTTCCGCCGAACCCGTCGGGTATGCCCTTGGCAACCGACGAGAGGCGAGGCCCGAACCATGGGCAACAGACTTAGCAGGCACGAGCGGGAGACGCGGCGCGAGATCGCGACCTACCTGTCGATTTCGTTTGCGGTCGCGTTTGCGGCCATCGTCGCCGCAGTGGTGGCCCGCACCGCCGACAGGGCACCCGCTGCGGCGGCCCCACAGCACGTTGCGGCCGCGTCCGTGCCCGCCCCCGACCAGCCCATCAGCCAGGAGGGCCGGCTGGTGTCGGTGACGCCGACGTCGGTCACGGCACAGGGTGCCGACGGCGTCCCCCGTACCTACGTGGTCGACGGGCAGACCAATGCGATCACGCCCGCGGGCAGCCAGGTCGGCGCCGCGGGAACCGCCTTCGCCGTCAATGACGAGGTCCAGATCGTCGGCGTCGTCCGTGGCGGAACGGCCATCGCCACGGCCGTCGCGCACCGCGACGTCAGTCAACTCGCCGGCCCGCCCATGGACTACGCGCTGCCCTGAGCCGCACGCCGATCGTTGCATAGAGCAACGAAAGTCTTGGTCGATTCGGGAATGGGACGTCCGCACCACTTCGTTGTGCCCAAGGGGTTTCGGGGGCATGACGAGGAGGAGACGGACGTGAGCGTGACGACGAAGACCATGAAGCCGGTGGCTGCCATCGTGGGCGGTTCGGCCATCGCCGCAGCGGCCATCGTGGCCGCGGTGCTGCAGGGAGCCGACGCCGGATCGTTCGCCGGCGGGGAGATGTCCACCGGTGCCACCATCACGGCCACCAATCCGCCCAGCGAGGCGTCCATCCCGGCGGCCGTGCCGAAGATCACCGGCCCGGCGCCGCTGCCGTCGGAGGAGCAGGGGCTCCCCGGCTGAGGTCGTGACGATCGCCGTCCGGCCACGTCGCAGTGACGTGGCCGGACAGGCGGGCGCGAGCGTCGGGGACGTCTCTCGCGCCACCGTTGTGGTCGCGCGGACGCGTCCGTAGCCTCGGGGCGTGGCGGGAACCATCACCGTCAGCGCCGACGAGCTGGCCGCACTGGGGTTCTTCGCCGGATGTCCGGTCGAATCCCTGGTTCCGCTCGCGCACCGACTGCGCCCGCTGGGCGCCGCGCCGGGTCAGGTGCTGATGCGCCAGGGTGACCCGGCGGTGTCGTTCCTGCTGATCGCCTCGGGCCGGGTCGAGGTGTCGCACGCCGGCGTCGACGGCGAGGTGAGCGTCGCGACGGTCGAGCCCGGCTTCATCGTCGGTGAGATCGCCCTGCTGCGCGATACGCCCCGAACCGCGACCGTGACGGCGCTCGGTGACGTCACCGGCTGGGTGGGCGGCCGTGAGGCCTTCGCGATCATGCTCCACGCGCCCTCGATGATGGACGCGCTGGTCCGTACCGCCCGGCAACGTCTGGCGGCGTACGTCGCGCCGCTTCCCGTGACCATGCGCGACGGGACGGTGCTGTACCTGCGTCCGGTCCTGCCGGGCGACAACGAGCGCACGGTCCACGGCCCCGTGCAGTTCTCCAGCGAGACGCTGTACCGGCGCTTCCAGAGCACGCGCACACCGACCGCGTCGCTGATGCGCTACCTCTTCGAGGTGGACTACGTCGACCACTTCGTGTGGGTGCTCACCGACGGCGTGCACGGGCCGGTGGTCGCCGACGCCCGCTTCGTCCGCGACGCGGCGACGCCGGAGGAGGCCGAGGTCGCGTTCATCGTCGGCGACGACTACCAGCACCGTGGCATCGGAACGTTCCTGATGGATGCGCTCGTCGCCGCGGCGCACGCGGCCGGGGTGCGCCGGTTCACCGCTCGCGTGCTCAGCGACAACTACGCCATGCGGGCGATCCTCGACCGCTACGGGGCGCACTGGCATCGCGAGGACCTCGGGGTGGTGACTACGGTGATAGACGTGCCCACGCTGCGCGACACCTCCCTCGACTCCACGCGATACCGCGAGATCCGTTCGCTCGCACGGGACGTCATGCGGGCGCTGAGTTGACCGGCCGGCGACCGCCGCTCAGCAAGGACACCACGCTGTGCATCTCGCTGGCGGCGCGGCCGAGCAACATCGGCACGCGGTTCCACAACCACCTCTACGACGTTCTGGGCCTCGACTTCCTGTACAAGGCCTTCACGACCACCGACATCGCGGCCGCGATCGGTGGCGTCCGGGCTCTCGGCATCCGCGGCTGCTCGGTGTCCATGCCCTTCAAGGAGGACGTGCTCGCCCTCGTCGACGAGGTCGAACCCTCGGCGCGGGTGATCAATTCGGTGAACACCATCGTCAACGACCTGTCGGTGCCCGGCGGTCGTCTCACCGCGGCGAACACCGATTACCTTGCCATCCAACGCCTCATCGACACCCACGGGCTCGACCCGTCGTCCACGGTGCTGATCCGGGGAAGCGGCGGCATGGCCAGCGCCGTCGGCGCCGCCTTCGCCGACCGCGGCTTCGCGTCCGGTCTCGTGGTCGCGCGCAACGGCGCGACGGGCCGCGCGCTGGCCGACCTGCTCGGTTACGACTACGCCGCGGACGTCGGCGGCCGGACCGCCGACGTCGTCGTCAACGTCACGCCGGTCGGGATGTCCGGCGGTCCGGAGGCGGGCGAGCAGGCCTTCGACGATGCCACCATCGCAGCGGCGCGCACCGTGTTCGACGTCGTCGCGTTGCCGTCGGAGACCCCGGTCATCACCGCGGCCCGCGCCGCCGGCGTCCCGGTGATCACGGGTGCGGAGGTCATCGCACTGCAGGCCGCCGAGCAGTTCGAGCGGTACACCGGTGTCCGGCCGAGCGCCGAGCAGGTGGCCGAGGCGTCGGCGATCTCGCGGGCCTGACCGCTACGGCGTGATCTTCGCCGTCCGGTCGATCTCGGCGGTCGCCTCCATCAACGGCCGGATCTGGTCCTCGGTGCCGTCGGCGTTGATCTGCAGCACGAACAGATCCTGGCCGGACGGGACGAGCACGGTCTTCTGCGCGATCATCCGCTTCACGCCGTTGCGGACGTAACTGCCGCCGAGCTGGTAGGCCTTGAATCCGGCCAGCGTCGCGTCCTGGCCTTCGCCGAGGCTCTGGAAACCGGGCAGGTTGTTGAGTTCACCCGGGGCGTACTGCAGGACCTTCTCGGGGTCCACGTTGCCGGTCAGCTTCGACATCAGGGCGAGGATCGTCGGGGGATCGGCCGCCATCGCCGGATCGCCGCGGAAGACCATGGCGCTGAACGCATACGGCGGCGTCGCGGGGCCCGCGTCCACCCAGCCCGCGGGGACCGGCAGGTCGACGACGGGGCCCGGCTGGCCGCGCTTGATCTGGGTTTCGGTGATGCCGTTCTGCTTGATGTAGTCGGCGATGGTCTCGCTCTTGCCGGCGGGCTTGGCCGAGGGTGACCCGGTGGGCGCCGCACCACTCGACGACGCCGAGGAGGACGCCGAGCGGGACGCCGCCGAGGACGAGGCCTCCGGCGCGGAGTCGGATCCGCAGCCCGCGAGGGTGACGGCGACGGCGAGTGCCGCGATGGCGCTGCCGCAGGCGGTGAGCGGCGTCTTCATGAACTCTCCTGTCGTCGGACGACTGCGAGCCTACGGATGGCGCTGGAGCATCGCACGCACATCATCGAAGCGGAGTGTCCCGTGCTCGGTCGGCGGCTGCGGTGCTCCCGCCGTGGTATCAAGGCGACGTGCGCGTTCTCGCGTCGTGTGTGGCGCTGGCGGTGTGCGCCGGGTGCGCCTCGCCGGACCCCGCCCCGCCCGCTCCGACGTCATCGGCCGCCACGACGCCCGCCGCGTCGGCCGTGATCGACACCGGTCAGGTGGGGCGAACCCGGGCGCTGCTGCCGCCGGGGTTCGACTTCGGCGGCGTCCCGGTGCGCGTCGCGCCGGTGGCGCTGTGGGGTCTCGGTGCGCAGTGGGTCGCCGAGCCGCAGCGCTGCGCCGTCCTGGCCGAGCCGCCAATCGACACCCCGGCGCAGGGCTGGTCGGCGTCCGGGCCGGGTGCCATCGTCTACGTCGTCGTCGCGGCGTCGCCCGTCACCCTCGACGACGCCGTCCGCGCCGAATGCGGCACGTTCGCGGTGCAGGCGGGCCACACCTCGGGCGTCGTCCGGGACGTCGAGGCGCCCGCCGTGGACGGCGCCGCCACGATCGGCCTCCAGGTCGACGCGACCACCGTCGTCGAGGGCGGCACCGAAACTCATTCGCAGGCGCAAACGTTGAGTGCCTACCTGCCGGGGCACCTGGTGTCGGTCACCGTGGTGACCGACCCGGGCTCGACCGACGATCTCGTCGGCGCTGAATTCCCGGCGACACTGCTCAGCCGCACCGTCTCGGCGCTGCGTGGCGAACGGTAGATTGGCGGCGATGTCGAGAATCGTGCTGGCGCTCGTCTGCGCCGTGGTGCTGGTGGCGTGTTCCGGCGGCACCGAGCCGCCGCAGGCCGACATCGCCAAGGTGCGTGACGTCCGGTCGTCCTTCGGGCCGGAGTTCACGGTGACCACCATCGACGAGACCGGCATCGATCCGCGACTGCTTGCGCCACAGGCGCTTCCGCCCGGCATCACGCTCGACCCGGCGAACTGCACGTCGCTGGCCAAGGGGCTGGACCTGCCGAAGGACCTCAAGGGCAACATGGCCGCGGTGACGGCGGAGGGCGCGGGCAACCGCTTCATCGCGATCGCCGTCGAGACCTCGCAGACCGTGCCGTTCCCCGACCCGGGCGCGGACTGCCAGAAGGTCGCCTTCGCCGGTCCGGGTGCCCGCGGCCTGGTGGAGGTGGTCGAGGCGCCCACCATCGACGACGCCCGCACCCTGGGGACGCACCGCGTGGTGCAGACGATGGTCAACGGCAAGCCCGCGTCGGGCGAGCTGTACAACTACACGGCCGCCTTCGGTTCCTACCTGGTGATCGTCACGGCCAATCCGCTGGTGCTGCCGAACGTTCCGGTCGCTCCGGTGGACACCGCGCGGGCCCGCAACCTGGTGACCGCGGCGGTGGCGGCGATCCGCGAGCCGGTCAGTAGCTAGCGGACGTCGCGTGGCCGGAACTGGATGCTGATCCGCGGCCCCGTCGGCCGCGTCGACTTGGGCACGGAGTGCTCCCAGGTGCGCTGGCACGAACCGCCCATCACCAGCAGATCGCCGTGGCCCTGCGGCAGTCGCAGCGCGCGGCCGCCGGAGCGCGGCCGCATCGCGAACGCGCGCGTCGACCCGAGGCTGAGGATGGCCACCATGGTGTCGGTGGTCCTGCTGCGGCCGATGTCGTCCCCGTGCCAGGCGACGCTGTCGTTCTCGTCGCGGTAGAGGCAGAGCCCGACGGTGGTGAACGGCTCGCCGAGTTCGCCGGCGTAGATGTCGTTGAGGCGCACCCGCAGCTTCGCGAGCGCCGGGTGGGGCGCCGGTCCGGTGCTGAGGTCGTGGAAGCTGACCAGGCGAGGCACGTCGAGGACGCGGTCGTACATCTGTCGGCGCTCGGCGCGCCACGGGACCGTCTCGACCAGCTCGTCGAACAGGCCGTCGTGGCCCGTCAGCCATCCTGCTCGGACGTCGATCCACGCGCCGTCGGTGAGTGTGCGGCGCTCGGTGCAGTCGAACAGCGACCCCTGGACGGACAAGGACACCCCGACATGTTATCGCACATGCGTTCGACGTCTAGAGGTTGGCGGCGCCGGGACCGCGTTCGGCGAGGACGTCGCCGGGGTTGGCCAGGGCGCACGCCTTGAGGCTCAGGCAGCCGCAGCCGATGCACCCGGAGAGGTTGTCGCGCAGGCGCTGCAGGTGGGTGATGCGCTCGTCGAGATCGGCGCGCCACCCGGCCGACAGCCGTGCCCAGTCCTTGCTGCTGGGCACCCGGTCGTCGGGCAGGGTGGCGAGCGCCTCACGGATCCGGGCGAGGGGGATGCCCAGGCGTTGGGACATCCGGATGAACGCCACCCGGCGGATCGTCTCGCGGGCGTAGCGCCGCTGATTGCCCGACGTGCGGCGGCTGGTGATCAGCCCCTCGCGTTCGTAGAAGTGCAGCGCCGACACCGCAACGCCACTGCGGTGCGACATCTCTCCCGGCGTGAGGTCCACGCTGTCCATGACCTCAACCATAGTCAAGGTTGGATTTCGGGATACGGTGCTAGGCGTGACGGACATCCCGCTGGGGGCGGATTCGGAGGTCGGCAGGCTGCGGACGGTCATCCTGCACCGGCCGGGCGCCGAACTGCAGCGGTTGACGCCCCGCAACAACGACCGGCTGCTGTTCGACGGGCTGCCGTGGGTGGCCAAGGCGCAGCAGGAGCACGACGCCTTCGCGGGGCTGCTCCGGTCGCGCGGCGTCGAGGTGCTGCTGTTGGCCGACCTGCTCACCGAGGCGCTCGCGAGCGGAGCGGCCCGCATGCACGGCATCTCGGCAGCCGTCGACTCTCGCCGGCTCGGAGTGCCCCTCGCTCAGGAACTCTCGGTGTACCTGCGGACGCTGGCGGCCGCGCCGCTCGCGCACGTGCTGATGGCGGGGATGACGTTCGACGAGCTGCCGTTCGGCGAGAGCGAGCTGTCGCTGGTGCGGCGAATGCACCACGGCGGCGACTTCGTCATCGACCCGCTGCCCAACCTGCTGTTCACCCGCGACTCCTCGTTCTGGATCGGCCCGCGCGTGGCGATCACGTCGCTCGCCATGCCGGCACGCGTGCGGGAGACGTCGCTGACCGACCTCATCTACGCCCACCACCCCCGCTTCCTGGGCGTGCGGCGGGCATACGAGTCGCGCTCGGCCCCCGTCGAGGGCGGTGACGTGCTGCTGCTCGGCCCCGGCGTCGTGGCCGTCGGGGTGGGGGAGCGCACCACGCCGGCCGGTGCGGAGGCTTTGGCGCGCAGCCTGTTCGACGACGGGCTGGCGCACACCGTGCTGGCCGTACCCATCGCGCAGGAGCGCGCGCAGATGCACCTCGACACCGTGTGCACGATGGTCGACACCGACGCCGTGGTGATGTACCCCAACATCGTGGACTCGTTGTCCGCGTTCACGATTCGGCAGCAGTCCGGCGGGGTGCGCATCGACCGCGCGGTACCGTTCGTCGACGCGGCCGCCGACGCCATGGGCATCGGGAAGCTGCGCGTCATCGACACCGGGCTCGACCCCGTCACCGCCGAGCGCGAGCAGTGGGACGACGGCAACAACACCCTGGCGCTGGCCCCCGGCGTCGTCGTCGCCTACGAGCGCAACACCGAGACCAACGCCCGGCTCGCCGACTCGGGCATCGAGGTGCTGCCCATCGCCGCCTCCGAACTCGGTACCGGCCGCGGCGGCCCCCGGTGCATGTCCTGCCCGGCGGCGCGCGACCCGCTGTAGGGGGCTTTCTCGCGGCGCTCTGCGTTGAGATTGCGTTCAGGGCTGCGATTCCGGCCGGATCACGACCCTCAGCGCAATCTCAACGGGTGCCCGCGGCGCGCGAAGGCGTCCGCGGTCCGTCTCAGGACGTAGGCGGGCGAGTGTTCGGCCACCACGTGGACGTCGAGCCAGCCTTGTTGACGCACTAGTTCATTGCGTCCGATGTCGTGAACGTAGCGCTTGCGGTCGAGTTGGTGGCGGTCACCGTCGTATTCGGCGCTGACCATCGGCCCTTCCCAGCCCAGATCGAGGAACGCCGTCGACCACCCATCACTGACGCGGACCTGCGTCGCCGGTCGCGGGAAGCCCGCGTCGACGTAGAGCAGTCGCAGCCAGGTCTCTCTGGGCGATTGCGCCCCGCCATCCATGAGGTCCAGAGCGACACCGGCACGCCGGATGCCCCGCGCCCGTGGATGCCGGTCGACGAGAGCGACCGCGGCCTGGCTCGTCAGGTCCGTGGCATGGGCGAGCGCATCGAGATGGCGAACGGCGTGGTTGCGCGGTAGATGGCGGGCCAGGTCGACGGCGGTCCTGGCGGGCGTCGTCACACACATCCCGTCGATCTCCATGATCTCGTCGGCGTCGATCCGCTCGTTGCGCGTGACGATTCCGGCCGGGGAGCGACTGCGTCCGACGATCAATTCGATGGGCGTGCCGTCGTCGACGTAACCCGCGCCGTGCAGTGCGGCCGCGGCCCGGCCCGCGATCACCCCCTCGCGGCCGGACCACAGCCATGCGGCGCGAGTACGGACGAGCAGCGTCCGCTTCGCGGCCTTCGGCACGTAGACGTCCGGAAACATCAACGTGAAGTTCCAACGCAGTTGACCGCGCGTCAGTCCGCGTGCCGCCAGGTGATCGCTACCGATGAAGGGCCCCCGCATGCGCCGATCGTGATCGGTGGGTCCGACGAATGCGGCCCTCGGCAGCGAGATTGCGCACAGGGCTGTGGACAACCGGAAATCGCGACCCTGAGCGCAATGTCGACGCGAATGGCCCCTACCGCCAGGACGGCAGCCAGATCTGCATGTTCCACGTCGCCTGCGAGATGGGCAGGCCGGTGAGGATGGGGAACAGCCAGGCGAAGTTCGTGATCACCAGCGCGACGTAGAAGCACACGACCAGCAGGCCGAGAGTGCGGCGTTCGGGGTTCTGCCGCGGGGCGTAGAGGACGTCGCCGAGGATCAACGCGATCGCCATCACCAGGAACGGCGCCATCGGCGCGGCGTAGAAGAAGTACATCTGCCGATCGATGTCGGCGAACCACGGCAGGTAGCCGGCGCCGTAGCCGACGAGCACCACGCCGTAACGCCAGTCCCGCCGGACCAGCGCCCGCCACAGCGCCCAGCCGAGCACCGGGACCGCCAGGAACCACATGGCCGGCGTGCCGACGAGCATCACGGCCTTGACGCAGGACTGCGTCCCGCAGCCGGCGACGTCGTTGTTGTCGATCGCGTACAGCACCGGCCGCAGCGACATCGGCCACGTCCACGGCTTGGACTCCCACGGGTGGTGGTTGCCCGCGGCGTTGGTGAGGTTCGAGTGGAACGTGAAGACGGAGTACGTGTAGTGCCACAGCGAGCGGATGGCGTCGGGCAGGACGCCGTCGCCGCCGATGGTGCGGTACTCCTCGTGCCGGTACACGCCGGTCTCGGAGGCGAACCACGGGCCGAACGACGCCAGGTACACCAGGAACGGGATCAGACCCAGCGCGTACACCGACGGGCCGAGGTCGCGGCGCAGGGTGCCGACCCACGGGCGCGGCACGCGGTACTGCCGCCGCGCGGCCACGTCGAACGCTAGCGTCATGAGCCCGAAGAACAGCACGAAGTACAGGCCCGACCACTTGGTGCCCAGCGCCAGACCCAGCAGCACGCCGGCACCGAACCGCCACCACCGCACGCCGAGCCGCGGACCCCACGGCGTCTCGTCGATGCGGCCTTCGAGCGCCGCGACGTGCATCCGCAGCCGCATGTCGTCGCGGTCGACGATCAGCGCACTGAACGCCGCGACCACGAACACCACCAGGAACACGTCGAGCAGCGCCGTGCGCGCCGTCACGAAGCTCACGCCGTCGGCGACGATGAGCAGCCCCGCGATCCCACCGATCAGCGTCGACCGGGTGATGCGGCGGACGGTGCGGGCGACCAGCACGACGATCACCACGCCGCACACCGCGCCGCTGAACCGCCAGCCCAGCCCGTTGTAACCGAACAGCGCCTCGCCGATCGCCATCAGGAACTTGCCGACCGGCGGATGCACCACCAGGCCGTAGCCGGGGTTGTCCTCGACGCCGTGATTGCCCAGCATCTGCCAGGCCTGCGGCGCGTAGTGCTTCTCGTCGAAGATCGGGGTGCCACCGTCGGTGGGCGAGCCGAGGTTGAGGAACCGCGTGACGGCGGCCAGCGCCGCGATCACCGCGGTCATCGCCCAGCCCTGCAGCCGGTCGAGCGGCCCGAAATCCGGTGCCGGCAGCAGCGGCCCCGGGCTGATCACCGGCGCCGTGCGCGCGCTGACGGGCTCGGCGGGCGGGGCGGTCACGACAGCGATCGTAGGCTGTCGGTCGTGACCGAAGGCCGACTGCTGCTCGCGGCGACGCCGTTGGGCCAGGTCGGCGACGCGTCGGCGCGTCTGATCGAGGCCCTGGGCACCGCGGACGTCATCGCCGCCGAGGACACCCGCCGCGTCCGCACCCTGGCGCAGGCGCTGGACGTCCGCCCGACCGGCCGCATCACCAGCTTCTTCGACCAGAACGAGGCATCGCGGGTGCCCGCCCTGCTCGATGACGTCCGCGGCGGTGCGACGGTGCTGGTGGTGAGCGACGCCGGGATGCCGCTGATCAGCGACCCCGGCTACCGCCTGGTGGCGGCGTGCGCCGAGGCCCGGCTCACCGTCAGCTGCCTGCCCGGTCCGTCGGCGGTGACGACGGCGCTCGCGGTCTCCGGGCTGCCGTCGGACCGGTTCTGCTTCGACGGCTTCGCGCCCCGCAAGCAGGCGGCGCGGCGCAGCTGGCTGGCCGGCCTGGGCGTCGAGCCGCGGACCGTGGTCTTCTTCGAGTCGCCGCGCCGACTGGCCGAGTGCCTGACTGATGCGGTCGCGACGCTGGGGGCCGACCGGCGCGCGGTCGTCTGCCGGGAACTCACCAAGACCCACGAGGAGGTCCGCCGCGGCACGCTCGCCGAGCTGGCCGCGTGGGCGACCGACGGGGTCCTCGGCGAGATCACGGTGGTGCTCGCCGGCGCCACGCCGAAGGCCAACCTCGACACGCTGGTCGCCGAGGTGCTCTCCCTCGTCGACGACGGCGCACGGGTCAAGGACGCCTGCGCCGACGTGGTCGCCGCGCATCCGGGAGCCCCCTCGCGCCGGGACCTCTACGAGGCGGTGCTCCGCGCCCGGTCCTGATCGGCCGGAAGGCGACTCCCAGGAACGACGGCCACACTGGAGTGGCACCCGACCTCGAGGAGAGACCGTGGACATCGTTGCGCTGGAGGAGCACTACGCCACCGACGACGTGGTGGCGGCATGGCAGGCCCTCGACGCGCCGTGGCGTGACCCGGCGCTCGAGATGTCGGCCGACGACGAACGCGACCGCCGACTGCGCTCGCTGGACGAGGAACGGCTGGCGGTGATGGACGACGCCGGGGTGGACGTGCAGGTGCTGTCGCTCACCTCGCCGGGGCTGTTCCCGCTCACCGAGGCCGACGCGGTCGCGCTGCAGGGCCCGACCAACGACGCCCTGGCCGCCGCCGTGGCGCACCACCCCGACCGGTTTCAGGGTTTCGCCACCCTGGCGCCGCAGCGGCCCGAGGCCGCCGCCGACGAATTGCGCCGTGCGGTCACCGATCTCGGTTTCCACGGCGCTCTCATCTTCAGCCGGGTGCGCGACGAGCCGATCGACCGCAGCCGGTTCTGGCCGGTGTTCGAGGCGGCCGAGGCGCTGCGCGCACCGCTGTACCTGCACCCGCAGACGCCGCCCGCCGCGGTGCGCGAGGCCTACTACGGCGGCTTCGACGCCGCCGTCGACACCGCGTTTGCGACGTTCGGCATCGGCTGGCACTACGACGCCGGGGTCGAGGTCCTGCGCATGATCTACGCCGGGGTGTTCGACCGGTTCCCCGACCTCCAGGTGATCCTCGGCCACTGGGGAGAGGTGGCCGCGTTCTACCTCGACCGCATCGACCGCATGGCCCCCATCGCCAGGTTGGCCCGGCCGGTGTCGGAGTACTTCGCGCACAACGTCTTCGTCACGCCCGGCGGCGTGTTCAGCCAGCGCTACCTCGGCTGGGCGCTCGACGTGATGGGTGCCGACCGGATCCTGTTCGCCGCGGACTACCCGTACGTCTCGGCCGGCGACGGCGCCGCCCGGCGCTTCCTGGCCGAGGCGGACCTGACCGACGCCGACCGCGCGAAGATCGCCTCGGAGAACTGGGCTCAGCTGCGTGCGTCGATCCGGCGCTGACCGCCGACGATCGGGGCGGCCTTGTGCAGGCACTCCTCCCACTCGAGGTCCGGGTCGGAGTCCGCGGTGATGCCGCCGCCGACGCCGAGCACCGCCATGCCGTCGGCGTCGACCTCCACGGTCCGGATCGCGACGTTGAGTTCGCACCCGACGGCCGGTGACGCGAAGCCGGCCGTGCCGCAGTAGATTCCGCGCCGTGCCGGTTCCCAGGACCGCAGCAGCGTTCGGGCCCGTTCCTTCGGCGTCCCGGTGACCGACGCCGGCGGGAACGTCGCCTCGAGCAGCGTGGCCATCGGCACGGTGGCGGGCACCCGGGCGGTCACCGTGGACACCAGGTGCCACACCCCGGGCGCGCGGCGCACGGTCAGCAGGTCCGGCACGGTCACCGAGCCGGTGACCGCGACCCGGCCGAGGTCGTTGCGCACTAGGTCGACGATCATGACGTTCTCCGCGACGTCCTTCGCCGAGGCGAGCAGGTCGGCGGCCGGCCGGTCCAACGGCAGGGTGCCCTTGATGGGGCTCGACGCGACGAGATCGCCACGGCGGGAGAGGAACAGCTCGGGGGAGAACGACGCGACGGCGCCCCAGACGCCGGCGACGTAGGCCGCGCGGCTCGGGGCCGTGCGTGCGACGACGTCGGCGAAGAGGTCCACCGGGTGGCCGTCGAGGTGACCGCGGAACCGGGTGCACACGCACGCCTGGTACACCTCGCCCGCGCGGATCGCGTCGAGGCATGCGAGCACCCCGGCGCGGTGGGTGCCGCGGTCGGGCTCCCGCCATGCCACGGCGTGCGGCCGCGCCGGTGCCGGCCGCCGCAGGGCGTCGGTGATCCACGCCGGAACCGCTGTGCTCGCAAGGGATTCGTACCACCACCGGCCGTCGGCGTCCTGGCGCAGCACGCAGTCCGTCCTCCCGCCGGCGGCCTCCGGGATGCGGGGCGGGCCGCCGTCGGCACCGGGGTCGGGATAGGACAGGTACCCCACCCAGCCACCGCCCACCGCGCCGCCCTCCTCGCCAAGCGCGATGTCGGCCGGGACGTCGAACACCTCGTCGGCCGGCACGGGCCGCACGTCGACGCTCGGCGCGATCACCGCGCGCGAGCCGAACCAGTCCCCGGTCAGCGCGGCGGGCGGCGGCATGCCGAGCCGCTCGGTCGCCGCGTCGAGTGCACGCAGCACCGCCGACGGGCTCCCCAGCGCGGGTAGCGGTTCGACGTGCACCCGGCCAGCTTGGCAGACCGCTACCGCGCGATGGTGCGCGCGACCGTCACGCCGGCGAGCTTCTCCGGGTTGCGCATCGCGTAGAAGTTCGCGATGCGCCCGTCGACGATCTCGAGCACGACGACGCCCTCGAGCGTGTCGCCGAGGTAGAGCACCAGCGCGGGCAGACCGTTGTACATCGCCGGCTCGGCGCGGCCGTCGGGACCCCCGAGCCGGACCAGTCCGGCCACCACGCGGGCCACCCGGTCGGCGCCCACCACCGGTCGGCGGGCGGCGCTGGCCTTGCCGTCGCTGTCGGCGGTCCACACCACGTCGGGCGCCAGCATCGTCATCAGCCCGTCGATGTCACCGGTGGCGGCGGTGGCGAAGAACTGCGTGGTGAGCCGCAGCGACGCCTCCGGGTCGACGGGCTCGTACCGCCGGCGCCGCGCATGCACGTGTTCGCGTGCGCGATGGGCGATCTGGCGTACCGCGGCCGGCGACTTGCCGATGGCGTCGGCGATCTCGGCGTGGTCGAACCCGAACACCTCCCGCAGCACGAACACCGCACGCTCGTCGGGGCCGAGGGTCTCCAGCACCACCATCATCGCCATCGACACCGATTCGGCGAGCACCACGTCGTGCGCGGCGTCGGCGGCGTCGATCAGCAGCGGCTCGGGCAGCCAGGGCCCGACGTACTCCTCACGGCGGCGGGACTGCGCCCGTAGCGCGTTGAGCGCCTGCCGGGTGATCAGCCGCGCGAGGTAGGCCTTGGTGTCGGTCACCTCGGCGAGGTCGACCTCGGCCCAGCGCAGGTATCCGTCCTGCAGGACGTCGTCGGCTTCGGTCGCCGTGCCCGTGATCTCGTAGGCGATGGTGAACAGCAGCGGCCGCAGCCGGGTGAAGCGCTCGGCGTGCTCGTCGGTCATGACGCGGGCGCGGTCACGGCCGCGGCGGCCACGCGCCGTGCGCGGTTGCCGCCCTTGAGCCAGAAGTAGGAACCGGGTGTGCGCGCCTCCTTGGACAGGAAGGAGATCGTGCCCTTGCAGACGGCCTCCTTGATTCCGGCGGCGAGCCGGCCGCCGAGGTACAGCGGCAGTACCCGGTCGTCGAGGTGGGCGAGCTGGATCGTCGCCGCGCGCCGGCCGAGGCTGATGCACTGGCCGGTGAAGGCCTGGTTCACCGTGGCCGGTTCGGTCCCGGCGATGCGGCTGAGCACGGTGTTGGCGGCTTGCGCGCCGAGCGGGATCGCCGCCTGGCAGCTCATCCGCAGCGGCGCGTCCGACGGTGCGGAGGCGTCGCCGGCCGCCACGATGCGCGGGTCGTCGACGCTCGTCAGCGTCTCGTCGGTGAGCAGCCGTCCGATCGCGTCGGTGGTCAGGCCGCTGCGGGCGGCGAGGTCCGGCACGCCGAAGCCGGCGGTCCAGATGGTGACCGCGCTGGGCAGCGCGTGCCCGTCCGACAGCGTGACCGCGTCCCGGCGCACCTCGGCGACCTTCGGCTCGGCCAGCACGGTGACGCCGAGTCGGCGCAGCGTCCTGGCGACCGAGGCACGACCCGGGCCGCTGAGGTACGGGCCGAGGACACCGCCGCACACCAGTGTCACGGCGTGGCCCTCCTCGGCGAGTTCGGCGGCCATCTCGATGCCGGTCGGCCCCGCACCCACAACCGTGACCGGCTCGCCGCGCCGGATGCCGGCCACCGCGGCGCGCAGCGGTTCCCCGTGCTCGAACTCCGAGACCGGGTACGCGAACTCGGCGGCACCGGGGACGCCGAGCACGGCGCCGGTGCTGCCGACCGCGTAGATCAGGTAGTCGTAGCCGATCGCCTCCCCGGAGGCGAGGGCGACGGTGCGGGCCGCGGCGTCGATGCGCTCGGCGCTGTCGACCACCAGCCGGACGTCGGTGCCCAGCACGTCGGCGTAGTCGACGACGGCGTCGTCGGAGCCCGTCACCAGCTGGTGCAGCCGGATGCGCTCCACGAACACCGGCCGCGGGTTGATCAGCGTCACGGCGACGGTCGGGTCGAGCCGCAGGTGATTCGCGGCGATGACGCCGGCGTAGCCGCCACCGATCACGACGACGTGGGTGTGCTTGTCGGTCATGAGAACTCCTTCGAGGCGTCGACCCCGTGCGGGTCGGGCTGCCCTCGAGACACCGCTCACCGTCGAAGTGTGACAGCCCGACGCCACGCAGTGGCGTAGATCACAGGCCCCGTCAGTCGACCTGGTAGCGCGGGAAGACGCCCTCGGGGGTGGGCAGCGCGGTGCCCGGCGCCAGCCGCGTCCCGATCGCCGCGAACGTCCGCGCATCGTCGCCCTGGCCGAGCAGCCCGAGCAGCTTCGCCGCCGCGTCCGGCATCACCGGCTGCACCAGCAGCGCGGCGATGCGTACCGTCTCGAGCGTCGTGTACAGCACCGCGCCGAAGCGCTGCTGGTCGGCCGGGTCGTCGGACTTGCGCAGCACCCACGGTTCCTGGGCGGAGAAGTAGCGGTTGGCCGCGCCCAACACGGCCCAGATGGCCTCGAGGGCGAGGTGCATCGCCTGCTCGTCGAAGAAGCCGCGCACGCGGGGGAGCAGCGCGTCGGCGGCGTCGAGCAGCTCGGTGTCGGCGGCGCTGAACGTGCCCGGGTCCGGAACGATGCCGCCGAGGTTCTTGTTCACCATCGACAGCGACCGCTGCGCCAGGTTGCCCAGCTCGTTGGCCAGGTCGGTGTTGATCCGGCTGATGATGGCCTCTTCGCTGTAGCTGCCGTCCTGGCCGAACGGCACCTCGCGGAGCAGGAAGTAGCGCACCTGGTCCACGCCGAACGCGGTCACCAGGTCGATGGGGTCGACGACGTTGCCGACCGACTTGCTCATCTTCTCGCCGCGGTTGAACAGGAAGCCGTGGGCGAAGACGCGGCGCGGCAGTTCCAGACCCGCCGACATCAGGAACGCCGGCCAGTACACCGTGTGGAACCGAATGATGTCCTTGCCGATCATGTGCAGATCGGCCGGCCAGTAGCGCTGGTAGGCGTCCGAGGACGTGTCGGGGTAGCCGACGCCGGTGAGGTAGTTGGTGAGCGCGTCGACCCAGACGTACATGACGTGGTCGGGGTGGCCGGGTACCGGGACGCCCCAGTCGAACGTGGTTCGCGAGATCGACAGGTCGCGTAGGCCGCCGGAGACAAAGCTGACGATTTCGTTGCGCCGGACGTCGGGACCGATGAACTCGGGGTGCGCCTCGTAGTGGGCCAGCAGCCGCTCGGCGTAGGCCGACAGCCGGAAGAAGTAGGTCTGCTCCTCGGTCCACGTCACGGGCGTGCCCGTCTCGAGCGAGTACTTGACGCCGTCGTCGCGGGTCTCGAGTTCGTCCTCGGTGTAGAACCGTTCGTCACGCACCGAGTACCAGCCGGAGTACGAGTCCAGGTAGACGTCACCGGCGTCGTTCATCGCGTTCCAGATGGCGACCGACGCCTCGACGTGGTCGGGGTCGGTGGTGCGGATGAAGCGGTCGAACGTCGCGCCGACCCGCTCCTGCAGGCGCTGGAAGACGTCGGAGTTGCGCCGGGCGAGGTCCGCGGTCGGGATGCCCTCCGCCGCCGCGGTCTGCGCCATCTTCAGACCGTGCTCGTCGGTCCCGGTGAGGTAGCGCACGTCGAAGCCGTCGAGGCGCTTGAACCGGGCGATCGCGTCGGTCGCGATGTACTCGTAGGCGTGCCCGACGTGCGGCGAGCCGTTGGGGTAGGCGATCGCCGTCGTGACGTAGAAGGGTCTCCCGGCGCCGTGCGACGCCGCGGGGGGCGGGGTGCTCATCGCGACTCACCTTATTGTCTGTAGGCGTGTCCGGGAAAAGGGATAGACGTCCGCCCCCGCCGCTGCCCGAGCCGCTGAGCCCGCTGATCGACGCGCACACCCACCTCGACGCGTGCGGTGCCCGCGACGCCGACGACGTGCGCCGCATCCTCGACCGCGCCGAATCGGTCGGCGTCGCGACGGTGGTCACCATCGCCGACGACCTGGAGGCGGCCCGCTGGGCGGTGCGCGCGGCCGAGTGGGACGACCGCGTCTACGCCGCGGTGGCCCTGCACCCGACGCGCGCCAACGTTCTCGACGATGCCGCCCGCGCCGAACTGGAGGAGTTGGCGGGTCACCCGCGTGTGGTCGCCATCGGCGAGACCGGGATGGACCTGTACTGGCCGGGCCGCCTCGACGGCTGCGCCGAGGTTCCCGAGCAGCGCGAGGCGTTCGCCTGGCACATCGACCTCGCCAAGCGCGTCGGCAAGCCGCTGATGATCCACGACCGTGACGGCGACGCCGACGTGCTCGACGTGCTGGCCGCCGAGGGCGCGCCGGACACGGTGATCTTCCACTGCTTCTCGTCCGGGCCGGACATGGCGCGCACGTGTGCCGACGCCGGCTGGCTGATGAGCCTGTCGGGCACCGTGAGCTTCCGCAATGCGGCCTCGTTGCGGGACGCGGCGCGGCTGATTCCGCAGGATCTGCTGCTGGTGGAGACCGACGCGCCGTTCCTCACCCCGCATCCGTTCCGCGGCGCACCGAATGAGTCGTACTGCCTGCCCTACACCGTGCGCGCATTGGCCGAGGTCGTCGACCGGCCGGCCGAGGACCTGGCCCGTCAGACGGCCGACAACGCGGCCCGCACCTACGGAATCCGAAGGTGACGATGGTTTGCCGCCACCAGGGGCTTTCGTTACCGTACTGTGATGAAACGGCCGGCCACCTGATTCTTCGTTTGCTGGCCCTACGCTCCGGAGATAGCCACCCTTGAACGCTCTGCACACGCTGCATCACGCCCGCTCGCACCAACTCAGGCTGTGCGTCGCCCTGCTCCTGATCGGCCTGACGTTCGCCGGCGGCTCCGCCGTCGCGGCGCACAAGACGGTCACGTTGAACGTCGACGGGTCGACGATGACGGTGACGACGATGAAGACGCACGTCATCGACGTCGTCGAGGAGAACGGCTACAGCGTCGGCGACCGTGACGATCTGTTCCCCGCGGCGGACGCCGACGTCGCCGACACCGAGACCATCGTGCTGCGCCGCAGCCGGCCGCTGCAGGTGTCCCTCGACGGCCAGGGCAGCCGCGAGGTGTGGACCACCGCGTCGACGGTGCAGGAAGCCCTGACGCAGCTGTCGATGACCGACACCGCCCCGGCCGCGGCGTCGCGTGCCACCCGAGTTCCGTTGCAGGGCATGTCCTTGCCCGTGGTCAGCGCCCGAACGGTGCAGTTGAACGACGCCGGCGTGGTGCGGACGGTGACGCTGCCCGCCGCCAACGTGGCCGGTCTGCTGGAGGCCGCCGGCGTGCCGCTGCAGCAGAGCGACGCCGTGACGCCGCCCGCCTCGGCGCCCGTCACCGACGGCATGCACGTCGACGTGACGCGCGTGCGCGTCGAGAAGGTCGTTGCGCGGATGCCGCTGCAGCCGCCCAACCGCGTCATCGAGGACCCGACGATGAACATGAGCCGGCGGGTGGTGGAGGACGCCGGAATCCCCGGTACGCAGGACGTGACCTTTGCCGTCGCTCGCGTGAACGGTGTCGAAACGGGGAGGCTGCCAGTAGCCAATGTCGTCATCACCCCGGCTCGCGAGGGTGTGCTGCGCGTCGGTGCCAAGCCAGGAACCGAAGTACCTCCGGTGAGCAACGGCAGCACCTGGGACGCCCTTGCCAGCTGCGAAGCGGGAGGTAACTGGGCCATCAACACCGGCAACGGATTTTACGGTGGTGTGCAATTCGACCAAAACACATGGGAGCGCAACGGCGGTCTGAGGTATGCTCAGCGCGCGGATCTGGCTACGAGGGAAGAGCAGATCGCGATTGCTGACGTAACGAGGGCGCGCCAAGGATGGGGTGCCTGGCCGACATGTAGTGGAAGGTTGGGAGTGCGCTGACCATCAGGCTGCTCGGACGGACCGAGATACGTCACCTGGCCAAGGAGCTCGACTTCCGGCCGCGCAAGTCGTTCGGACAGAACTTCGTGCACGACGCCAACACCGTCCGTCGAATCGCATCCGCGTCCGGTGTCAACCGCCATGACCACGTGCTCGAAGTGGGGCCGGGTCTCGGCTCGCTGACCCTGGCCATCCTCGACCGCGGCGCGCGCGTGACCGCCGTCGAGATCGACCCGGTGCTGGCACGCCAGCTGCCCATCACCGTGGGCGACCACTCGCACAGCGAGGCCCAGCGGCTCAACGTCCTCAACGAGGACATCCTGAAGCTGACCAGGGCCGACATCGAGGCGATGGACGGCTACCAGGACCAGCCGACCGCGGTGGTGGCGAACCTGCCCTACAACGTCGCGGTCCCGGCGATCCTGCACATGCTCGCCGAGTTCCCGACGCTGCGCACCGTGATGGTGATGGTGCAGGCCGAGGTGGCCGAGCGGCTCGCCGCCGAACCGGGCGGCAAGGACTACGGCGTGCCCAGCGCGAAGGTCCGGTTCTACGGCAGCGTGCGCCGCTACGGCATGGTCTCCCCGACGGTGTTCTGGCCCATCCCGCGCGTCTACTCCGGCCTGGTGCGCATCGATCGCTACGAGCCGTCGCCGTCGCATCCGAGCCCGCAGTGGCCGACCGACGACGCCGAATTCCGCGACGAGGTCTTCAAGCTCATCGACATCGCGTTCGCGCAGCGCCGCAAGACGTCGCGCAACGCGTTCGCGGAGTGGGCGGGCTCGGGCAACGAGTCGGCCGAGCGGCTCCTGTCGGCCAGCATCGCTCCCGCCCGCCGCGGCGAGACGCTGAGCATCGCGGACTTCGTCCGGCTGCTGCAGCGGTCCGGGTGGCAGCCTGCCGCCAAGCAGCCCACGCCGGTGACTGCCGACCAGGCCTCCGACGCGGACTGACCAGACGAACGACGACAGCCCGGCGGCCAGGTGCCGCCGGGCTGTCTCGTCTGCACGTCAGGTGTCGCGCTGACCGGTCTTGCGTTGGTCGGTCGTGCGTTGGTCCTTGTCGAGCAGCTCGTCGAGTAGCGGCGTCTCGGCCACCACCGGGTAGTTCCCGGTGTAGCCGACGCGTTCGCGGGCGATCTCGAGCACCCGGCCGCGCACCGCATACCACCCGATGATCAACGCCGGCACGATGACCAGCAGCGCCACCAGGTTCCAGTAGTTCTCGTAGCACATCAGCGCGGTGACGGCGAAGAGGAAGACCAGCGTCGCGTAACTCGTGTAGGGCGTGCCGAACAGCCGGAAGGACGGGCGCGACAGGATGCCGCGCTTCGACCACCGGTACAGCTGGATCTGGCAGATCACGATGGTCGCCCACGACGCGATGATGCCCAGCGCCGACAGGTCGAGCGCGATGTTGAACGCCTCGGACGGCACCACCAGGTTGAGGAAGACGCCGACGACGGTGAACACGGCCGTCAGCGCGATGCCCGCGAACGGCACGCCGTTGCGCGTCATCCGCGCGGTGAATGCCGGCGCGCTGCCGTTCATCGCCATGGACCGCAGGATGCGCCCGGTGGAGTAGAGGCCGGCGTTGAGGCTCGACAGCGCGGCGGTGAGGACGACGAAGTTCATGATGTCGCCGGCCGCGGGGACGCCGATCTTGGAGAAGAACGTGACGAACGGACTGGTGCCCTGCTGGTAGGCGGTGTAGGGGAGCAGCAACGCCAGCAGGATCAGCGAACCGACGTAGAAGACCGCGATGCGGAACACCACCGAGTTGATTGCGCGTGGCATCACCTTCGCCGGGTCCTCGGTCTCCCCGGCGGCCGTCCCCACCAGTTCCACCGCGGCGTAGGCGAAGATGACCCCGGACGTGATGATGACCAGCTGTAACACGCCGGTGGGCAGCAGGCCGCCGTTGTCGGCGATCACCGAGGTACCCGTGGTCTGTCCCTCGACGGTGAAACGCCCTGCGAGGAACACGATTCCGACGACGAGGAACGTGACCAGCGCGACGACCTTGATCAGTGCGGCCCAGAACTCCATCTCGCCGAACAGCTTCACCGAGATCATGTTGACGGTGAGCACGATGACCAGCGCGATCAGGGCGATGGTCCACTGCGGGACGGCCTTGAAGGCGCCCCAGTAGTGCATGTACAGCGCGATCGCCGTCACGTCGACGATCGAGGTGCACGCCCAGTTGAAGAAGTACATCCAGCCGGCGACGTACGCGGCCTTCTCGCCGAGGAATTCGCGGGCGTAGGAGACGAACGAACCCGACGACGGCCGGTGCAGCACCAGCTCGCCGAGCGCGCGCAGGATGAAGAACACGAAGACGCCGCAGACCGCGTAGACAATGAACAGGCCGGGGCCCGCCGTGTTGAGCCGTCCACCCGCGCCCATGAACAGGCCGGTTCCGATCGCGCCGCCGATCGCGATCATCTGCAGCTGACGGGGTTTGAGGCCCTTGTGATAACCCTCGTCCTCGTGCGTCAGCGCCGAGGCGTCGTATTCGGTGGGAGTCGCCATCCGACCGACGCTAACGCCGGGTGGGCGAAGCGGAAACTCGAGGACCGTAAAACTCGTGTAACGCGCCCTCAGGTGAGGGCGCGGGTCACCAGTCGGACGAACTCGGTGCACGTGGGGTAGCGCTGCCCGGGGTCCTTCGCCATCGCCTTGGCGAGGATCGAGTCGAAGGCATGGCTGATCCACGCGAGCCGGCGCGCATAGCCGGGCACCGGGCGGTGCAGGTGCGCGTCGGTGAGGGCCATGGTCGTGGCGGCCACGAACGGCGGTGCCCCGGTGAGCAGTTCGACCGCCGAGCACGCGAGCGCGTACTCGTCCGACGCGGCCGACGCCGGCCTGCCGCGCAGGACCTCCGGGGCGGCGTAGGGCAGCGAGGCCTCGATCCCCGCCGGGCGCGGTGCGTCGTCGGTCCCGTCCAGCAGACGCGCCGAGCCGAAGTCCACCAGAACCGCACCGCCGTGACCGAAGTCGCTGTGCACCAACATGTTCGACGGCTTGACGTCGCCGTGCGCGACGCGGTGGTCGTGGGCGTAGTCCAACCCGGCGGCGACGTCGGCGAGCGCGGCGAGACGGTCGGGCATGCGCTCGAGCGTGGTCACCGCACCGCCGCCCAGCAGCTCCATCGTCAGCCAGCCAGGCCCCTGCTCGTACACCGTGACGATCCGGGGGTGGGTGAGCCGCCACGCGACGTCGAACTCGCGGTGCAGATGCGCCACCCGTTGCGGCGTCGGCGCGTCGAGCACCTTGAGCGCCACCACCCGGCTGGGCGCCATGGCGTGGTGCGCGGCGTAGACCGTGGCGGATCCGCCGCGGCCGCGGACGGCGTCGACGACGTAGTCGCCGTGGCGGTCACCGGGTGCCAGCACGGATGTAGAGGCTACGGACGATGGGCGTCCGGCACGCGCCGAGCGGTGTGGACGGGCTCGGCGGTGATCCTTGACACACCCCGCGAGCAAACCTAGCGTGGAGGCCAGTGGGCGTCGGACAGCCGAGGCCGAGCGGCGGGATCGCGAGGGGTATCTCACCACTTGTCACCTGTCGTCGTCGCCGCGACGGTTAATGTCGTGGCGTGCCCGCCTCCGACGGAAGAACCGCTCCGGACTGGGTCCCGTCGGGCTCGGTGACGGTACGCGTCCCGGGAAAGGTCAACCTCCACCTCGGGGTGGGTGACCTGCGCGACGACGGCTATCACGAATTGACCACCGTGTTCCACGCCGTGTCACTGTTCGACGAGGTCACCGTCAGCGCGGCGGACGTGCTGTCGCTGGAGGTGACCGGCGAAGGCGCCCGCGTCCTGCCCACCGACGAGCGCAACCTCGCGTGGCGTGCCGCCGACCTGCTCGCCGACCACGTCGGACGGGCCCCGGACGTCGCGATCTCCATCGCCAAGTCGATCCCGGTGGCCGGCGGGATGGCGGGCGGCAGCGCCGACGCGGCGGCGGTGCTCGTCGCGCTCAACGCGCTGTGGGAACTCGGCCTGCCGCGGCGCGACCTGCACGGGTTGGCCGCCCAGCTCGGCAGCGACGTGCCGTTCGCGCTGCACGGGGGTACGGCGCTGGGCACCGGGCGTGGCGAACAGCTCGCGACGGTGCTCGCGCGCAGCACCTTTCACTGGGTGCTGGCGTTCGCCGAGGGGGAGTTGTCGACCCCGACGGTGTTCGGCGAGATCGACCGCATGCGGGCCGACCCGGACGGCGGGCCGACGCGGCTCGACGATCCCGAACCGCTGCTGGCGGCGCTCGCCTCGGGCGACCCGGCCCGGCTCGCGCCGTTGCTCGGCAACGACCTGCAACCCGCCGCGATCGCGCTCGACGGCCGGCTGCGTCGCACCCTGAAGGCCGGCACCGATGCCGGCGCGCTGGCCGGCATCGTCTCGGGGTCCGGGCCGACATGCGCCTTCCTGTGCTCGTCGGCCACGTCGGCGGTGGACGTCGGCGTCGAACTCGCCGGGGAGGGGATCTGCCGCACGGTGCGCGCCGCGAGCGGTCCGGTGCCCGGCGCGCGGATCGTCCCGTCTCCCGTCGGCGGCTGAACGCCCGATTCGGCGGTGTGACACAGGCCTCAGTTCGCCGATCGGTTTGGCAGTTACTTAAGAGTCTCTTAAGATGATCGGCGGTGAACGCTAGCGGTCACGCGGCCTACGCGACGACGTCACCCTCCGGAACTCCCGGCGGGCGGATGCGCGGCGGAACGGCTGAGGTCCGGAGCCCGATATACGGGTCAACACCGTTTCTTGACGAAAACGCTCCCGAATCGTGCGTGCGCGCCTGCACGGCGACCGTCACCGGCGGGTGGAGCATGGACCGGGCACAGTCGCCTGACACCAGGAGGTCGTGGTGAGCAGATTTACCGAGAAGATGTTCCGCAACGCTCACGAGAGCACGCGGGGCATGGTGACCGGCGAGCCGCACGAGCCCGTGCGGCATACCTGGCTCGAGGTGCACGAGCGCGCCCGCCGGATCGCCGGCGGACTGGCAGCCGCGGGCGTCGGGCATGGTGACGCCGTCGGCGTGCTGGCCGGCTTCCCCGTCGAGATCGCGCCGACCGCCCAGGGCGTGTGGATGCGCGGCGCCAGCCTGACGATGCTGCACCAGCCCACCCCGCGCACCGACCTCGCCGTGTGGGCCGACGACACCATGAACGTCATCGGCATGATCGAGGCCGACGCCGTCATCATCTCCGAGCCCTTCCTGGTGGCCGCCCCGGTCCTGGAGGAGAAGGGCATCAAGGTCCTCAAGGTCGCCGACCTGCTGGCCGCCGACCCGATCGATCCGGTCGAGACCGGCGAGGACGACCTGGCGCTGATGCAGCTGACGTCCGGCTCGACCGGGTCGCCGAAGGCCGTGCAGATCACCCACCGCAACATCCACTCCAACGCCGAGGCGATGTTCGTCGGCGCGGAGTACGACGTCGACCGCGACGTCATGGTCAGCTGGCTGCCCTGCTTCCACGACATGGGCATGGTCGGCTTCCTCACCATCCCGATGTACTTCGGCGCCGAGCTGGTCAAGGTCACGCCGATGGACTTCCTCCGCGACACCCTGCTGTGGGCGAAGCTCATCGACAAGTACAAGGGCACCATGACCGCGGCGCCCAACTTCGCCTACGCGCTGCTGGCCAAGCGGCTGCGCCGGCAGGCCAAGCCCGGAGACTTCGACCTCTCGACGCTGCGGTTCGCGCTCTCGGGGGCCGAGCCCGTCGAACCGGCCGACGTCGAGGACCTGATCGACGCCGGCAAGCCGTTCGGACTGCGCTCGTCGGCGATCCTGCCGGCCTACGGCATGGCCGAGACCTGCCTGGCCGTGTCGTTCTCGCCGTGCAACGCCGGTCTGGTGGTCGACGAGGTCGACGCCGACCTGCTCGCCGCGCTGCGCCGCGCCGTGCCCGCCACGAAGGGCAACACCAAGCGGCTCGCGTCGCTCGGCCCGCTGCTGCAGGACCTCGAGGCGCGCGTCGTCGACGAGAACGGCGAGGTGATGCCGTCGCGCGGCGTCGGCGTCATCGAGCTGCGCGGTGAATCGCTGACCCCCGGCTACATCACCATGGGCGGCTTCCTGCCCGCCCAGGACGAGCACGGCTGGTACGACACCGGCGACCTCGGCTACATCACCGAGGAGGGCAACGTGGTGGTCTGCGGCCGCGTCAAGGACGTCATCATCATGGCGGGCCGCAACATCTACCCGACCGACATCGAGCGCGCCGCCGGCCGCGTGCCGGGCGTCCGCCCGGGCTGCGCCGTCGCGGTGCGCCTCGATGCCGGGCACTCCCGCGAGACGTTCGCCGTGGCCGTCGAGTCCAACGCCTGGCAGGATCCCGCCGAGGTGCGCCGCATCGAGCACGAGGTGGCCCACGAGGTGGTCACCGAGGTCGACATGCGTCCGCGCAACGTCGTGGTCCTCGGCCCCGGCACCATCCCGAAGACCCCCTCGGGCAAGCTGCGCCGCGCCAACTCGGTCTCGCTGGTCACCTAGCCCCCGTTCCCCTGCGATTTCGGCGCGCTTACCGTCGCTGGTGCACGGAAAGCGCGCCGAAATCGCTCGTTCGCTACCACCGGATGTGGCGCACCCCGACCGCGGCGCGCCGGACGCCGACGCCGTCCGCGGCCAGCCCGGACATGATCTCGTCGAAGTAGGCCGCGTCGGCCAGCGTCGCGACGACCGCTGCGCGCCACTGCGGCCGGTCCTGGAAGTCGGCCCGGGCGCCCGGCGGCAGCATTCGGTGGATGGCGAAGCCGATGAGTTCCGGGTCGGCGACGTGCGACGCCGGAAGGCGGCGGTGCAGCTCGAATGCGGTCTGCGTCTTGCCGGCCCCGAAGGCGCCGTTGATCCATACCAGCACGCCACCCGACGGTAGGCGCGATGAGTCGCGGCCGTCCCGCCGGTCGACACCACCATGTCCCGTTTCCGTGCGATTTCGGCGCGCTTTCCGTCGCTGAGCGGCGAGCGGCGCGCCGAAATCGCTCGCTCGGCGTCGGCGGCCCTGGCTACGGTGGTCCCGTGACGCAGCCGGCCATCGAGGCAGTCGACCTCGTCAAGCAGTTCGGCGACCATCGCGCGGTCGACGGCGTCAGCTTCACCATCCCGGCCGGCTCCGTGCTGGGCCTGCTGGGGCCCAACGGCGCGGGCAAGACCACCACGGTCCGGATGATGACGACGCTGTCCGAGCCGACGAGCGGGACGGCGCGCGTCGCCGGGTACGACGTCCGCGAGCAGCCCGACATGGTGCGGCGCAACATGGGCCTCACCGGGCAGGCCGCCACCGTCGACGAGCTGCTCACCGGCCGGGAGAACATCCGCATGATCGGCGGGCTGTACGGCATCCGCCGCCGCCAGCTGGCCCGTCTGGGGGACGAGCTGCTCGAGCAGTTCGCGGTCGCCGAGGCCGCCGACCGGCCGGTCAAGACGTATTCCGGTGGCATGCGCCGACGCCTCGACCTCGCGGTCAGCCTGATCGCGTCACCGCCGGTGCTGTTCCTCGACGAGCCCACCACGGGTCTGGACCCGCGCAGCCGCAACGATCTGTGGGACGTCCTGCGCGGGCTGGTCGCCGGGGGCATGACGCTGCTGCTGACGACGCAGTACCTCGAGGAGGCCGACCAGCTCGCCGATGAGATCGTCGTCATCGACCGTGGCCGCATCATCGCCCAGGGCACGCCGCTTCAGCTCAAGCAGCAGGCCGGCAACGCGAGCCTGGTCGTGACGGTGTCGCACGCCCACGATCTGCCACGGGCCCGTGACCTGATGGCCCGCACCGGCACCGAGATCCACGTCGACGACGGGGCGCGGCAGCTCACCGCCGCCGCCGAGGGCATCGCCGCGTTGACCACCGTGGCGGGGCTGCTGCAGGAGCACGGCATCGACGTCGACGACATCGGCCTGTCCCGCCCGAGCCTCGACGACGTCTTCCTGTCCCTGACCGGCCACCGCGCCGACGACGAGGAGATCCCCGCGTGACCGCCGTGCGATCCGAAGCCGGGTCGACCATCCGGCGTCCCGACATCACGCCGACGAACATCGCCCAGCAGTCCTGGATCATGGTCAAGCGCAACATGATCCACACCAAGCGCATGCCGGAGATGCTGAGCGACGTCACCGTGCAGCCCATCATGTTCGTGCTGCTGTTCGCGTTCGTGTTCGGTGCCTCCATCGCGACCCGCGGCGGGGCGTCCTACCGCGAGTTCCTGCTGCCCGGCATCCAGGCGCAGACGATCGTGTTCACGGCGTTCGTCGTGTCGACCGGCATCACCGCCGACGTGGAGAAGGGCATCATCGACCGGTTCCGCTCGCTGCCGATCCGGCGGTCGGCGGTGCTCATCGGGCGCAGCGTCGCCAGCCTGCTGCACTCGTCGATCGGCGTGGTGGTGATGGCGGTGACGGGGCTGTGCATCGGGTGGCGCATCCGCGGCAGCGTCGCCGAGGCCGTGCTGGCGTTCGCGCTGATCCTGGTGTTCGGCTTCGGCATGATCTGGTTCGGCATCCTCATCGGCTCGCTGATGCGCTCCGTGGAGGCCGTCAACGGCGTGATGTTCACCGTGCTGTTCCCGATCACGTTCCTGGCCAACACCTTCGCGCCCACCGAGCCGATGCCGCGCTGGCTGCGGGTGGTCGCCGAGTGGAACCCGGTGTCGTCGCTCGCCCAGGCCATGCGCGAGCTGTGGGGCAACGGTCCCGCGGCGCCGCCGGACGCCCAGCTGCCGCTGCATCACCCCGTGCTCGCGACCGTGCTGTGGTCGTTGGCGATGATGGCGCTCATCGCCCCGTTCGCCCTGCGCGCCTACGCCCGCCGCACCTCGGACTGAGTACCTCACGTGGACGCCCGCGTACCGCTTGACGCCATCTAGGTATTGCTAACTATACTCAGCAGTCATGACCATTCCGCCCCGGATCGCCGACCACCCGACCGTGCGCGCCATGCGCGACCGGCCCCGCCGGCGGCCGGAGGTCGTCGACGCCGACTGGCTGCGACAGGTGTGTCTCGATGCGGGCGCGGACGACGTCGCGTTCGCCAGCGTCGACGACCCGGCGCTGGCGTCGGAGCGCGAGCACGCCGAGGCGGCGTTACCCGGCGCACGCAGCTACGTCTCGCTGGTGGTGCGGATGAACCGCGACAACGTGCGGTCGACGGCCCGCAGCGTCGCCAACCAGGAGTTCCATCGCACCGGCGAGATCATCAACGAGGCGGCGCACCGCATCACGCGCATGCTGGAGGACACCGGCCACCGCGCGCTCAACCCGTCGGCGACGTTCCCCATGGAGATGGACCGGTTCCCGGGTCGCATCTGGGTCATCGCGCACAAGCCGGTCGCCGTGGCATCCGGCCTCGGCGTCATGGGCATCCACCGCAACGTGATTCACCCGCGGTTCGGCAACTTCATCCTGCTGGCGACGATCGTGCTCGATACGCCGATCTCCCGGTACGGCGAGCCGCTGGACTACTCACCGTGCCTGGAGTGCAAGCTGTGCGTGGCGGCGTGCCCGGTGGGGGCGATCGGCAAGGACGGCGCCTTCGACTTCGTCGCGTGCTCGGTGCACAACTACCGCGAGTTCATGGGCGGGTTCACCGACTGGGTGCAGACCGTCGCCGACAGCGCCGACGCCGACGACTTCCGTTCCCGCGTCACCGATTCGGAGAATGCGTCGATGTGGCAGAGCCTCGCGTTCAAGCCGAACTACAAGGCGGCGTACTGCCTCGCGGTGTGTCCGGCGGGCGAGGACGTCATCGGGCCCTACCTCGACGACCGCAAGTCGTTCATGGACACCGTGCTGCGGCCGCTGCAGGACAAGCGCGAGACGCTGTACGTGCTGCCGAACTCGGCGGCCAAGGCGCACGCGGAGAAGCGCTACCCGCACAAGCCGACCAAGGTCGTCGACAGCGGGATCCGGGGCCGCTAGCCCCAGGCGTGCACCACGTTCTGCGCCGGCTCGAGGCCGTCGCGGATCATCAATTCGGTGGCGTCGGCGGACTGTTCGACGATCACGCCCAGTTCCGGACGCTCGCGGGAGTTGAAGTTCTCCAGCACGAACGAGGCACCGGACTGCCGGCCGGGTGGGCGGCCGATGCCGATCCGCACCCGACCGAAGTCGTTGGTGCCCAACGCCGACCCGACCGACCGCAGTCCATTGTGCCCGGCCGCCCCGCCACCGAACTTCAGCCGGATGCGGCCGAAGTCGATGTCGAGTTCGTCGTGCAGCACGATCACGTCGGCCGGGGCGATCGAGTAGAACTTCGCCAACGGCCCGACGTGCCTGCCGGACTCGTTCATGTAGGTGCGCGGCTTGGCCACCACCACCGACGTGCCGCCCAACCGGCCGGTCACCACGTCGGCGCCGGACTTCTTGTGCAGCTTGAAGCCGGTGCCGATGCGGTCGGCCAGGACGTCGGCGACCAGGAACCCGACGTTGTGCCGGGTGGTGGCGTACTGCGGCCCGGGGTTGCCCAGGCCGACCACCAGCAGCGGTTCGGCCACGAGACCCGCGCCCCTGCCGACTTACTCGGACTCGGCGGGTGCCTCGTCGCCGCCCTCGGCAGCGGCGTCCTCCGCCTCGGCGTCGGCGGCCTCCTCGGCCTGCTCCTCGAGCGACGCGCCGCCGCCCTCGGCCTCGAGCTCCTCCTCGGTCGGCGCGGCGACGACGTTGACGACCAGCTGCTCGCGATCGGTGATCAGCGTGACACCCGACGGCAGCTCGATCTGGCCCGCGGTGATCTGGGTGCCCTCCTCGGCGCCCTCGACCGACACGGTGAAGCCCTCGGGGATCGACAGCGCCTCGGCTTCGATCTCGATGGCGTTGACCTCCTGGGTGACCAGGGTGCCGGGCGTGGCCTCGCCCTCGACGGTGACGGTCACCTCGACGGTGACCTTCTCGCCGCGGCGCACGACCAGCAGGTCCAGGTGGGTGATGGTGCGACGGATCGGGTGCATCTCGAGCGACTTGGTCAGCGCGAGCTGCTCGGTGCCGGCGATGTCGAGGCTCAGCACCGCGTTGGTGCCGGAGTGGCGCAGCACGGCGGCGAGGTCGTGCGCGTTCAGCTCGAGGTGCTGCGGCTCGGTGCCGTGGCCGTACAGCACGGCGGGCACGCGGCCCTCGCGACGGGCGCGTCGCGACGCGCCCTTGCCGGTCTGCTCGCGGACGAGCGCGGTGAGGTTGTTGGTGACGGTGCCGGACTTGGCCATGCGATTCTCCTGATGCCTGTGCTGTTTCGTGTCGCACGGCCAGGGTGAGCGCAGCGGTGCTGCAGACGTCCCGTCGATGACGGTGGCAGGGCCACCCTCGCCGTGATCGCCCGCCAGATTAGCGCACGGGCCGGCTCGGGAAGAAATCGACGAGCCGACGTCAGAGCGCGAAGTCGGTGCCGGTGAGCTGCGCGGACAGCTCCCACAGGGCGCGCGCCGTCGTGTCGCTCGCGGCGAGCGGACTGCGGCCGACCGGTTGGCTACGACCCCACATGCCGAACCGCGGGCCGATGAAGGCGTCGCCGGCGACGTCCTGGGACACCGCGTACAGCGTCTGGCGGGCGCCGAAGTCGGCGTCGGTGGCGACCCGGTTGGCCGCCGTCCACATCCGGGTGCCGAGCGCGGTGCCGGTCTGGCCCTGCAGGTTGGTCGCCGAGTAGCCGGGGTGCGCGGCGACGGCGCGCACGGGTGATCCGGCCGCGGTGAGCCGGCGCTGCAACTCCCTGGTGAACAGCAGGTTGGCGAGCTTGGACTGGCCGTAGGCCGGCCACGCAAGGTACGGCCGGGACCTCCAGTTGAGGTCCTTGAGGCTGATCACTCCGAGCAGGTGCATCATCGACGACACCGTCACCACCCGGTCGGTGACCTTCGGCAGCAGCAGGTTGGTCAGCGCGAAGTGCCCGAGGTGGTTGGTGCCGATCTGGCTCTCGAATCCGTCGGCGGTCTGCGCGTAGGGCACCGCCATGATGCCGGCGTTGTTGATCAGCACGTCGACGTGGTCGACGCCGTCGGCGAAGGCCCGCACCGAGGCGAGGTCCTGCAGGTCGAGGCTGCGGACCTCGACGTCACCGGTCATCCGCGCCGCCGCCGACTCGCCCTTGGCGCGGTTGCGCACCGCGAGGACCACCGAGGCGCCCACGCGGGCGAGTTCGCGTGCGGTGACCTCGCCGAGTCCGCTGTTGGCGCCGGTGACGATCACGGTGCGGCCGGTGAAGGAGGGCAGGTCCGCAGCGGTCCAGTCGCTCATGCCGTCGAGGGTAGTGACACCGCTACTTGGCGGCGACGGTGAAACCCTTGATGATCGCCTCGATGTCCGGCCCCTCCTGCTGGGCCTGGTCGGCGAACGTGGTGACCGTCAGTTGCACCAGGTAACGCTGGCCGGGCGCACCCGGCTTCGGCGGGGTGCCGGTCGCGATGACGATGCGGTTGTAGGTCTGCATGCGCCGGCCGTTGAGGTCGTAGCTGCCTTCGATCATCGACGACGGGAAACCGCCGAAGTCGGCCGCCGAGGCGTTGAGCTGCTTGAAGTTCTCCGACAGCTTGGCGTCGCCGTCGGCGTACTTCAGCGCCTCGCGCACGTCGAAGTCGCCGGTGAGCCGGAACACCAGGATCATCGCGGTGGGGTAGGTGTCGCCCTTGGCGATCATCCGCGTGCCGGGGGCCATGTTGGTGTTCTGGTAGGGCTGCCAGCCGGCGGGCGTCGGAATCGTCACCGTCAGGTCGGTGAGTTCCTCGGGGGCGACGGTCTGACCGGTGACGCCGGCCTTCTCCAGGAACGACGAGATCGGCTCGGGTTTGGCGGTCTCCGACGGCGTGGTCGTCGTGGTGGTGGTCCAGATCGACTGGTAGTCGGGTTGCGACGACTCGCAGCCGGTGACGGCGAGCGCCACCAGCAGCGCCGCTGCCACACCGCGGATCACAGGATCTCGCGCACCGCGTCGACCGGCCGGGCGAGGCGCGTCCCCTTCGCGGTGGTGACGAACGGCCGCTCGATGAGGATGGGATGCTCGGCCATCGCGTCGAGCAGTCGTTCGTCGGACGCGTCGGCCAGCCCGAGTTCGGCGTAGAGGGCCTCGCGCCTGCGGACGGCGGTGCGCACGTCGATGCCGGCGTCGGCGATCAGCCGCGCAATCTCCTCGCGCGTCGGCGGCGTCTTGAGGTACTGCACCACCTCCGGCTCGATGCCGTTGTCGCGCAACAACTCCAGCGTCTTGCGTGACGTCGAGCAGCGCGGGTTGTGGTAGACGACGGCGCCACCGTGCTGCCGACCGGCGTCGGCCATCTACGCCGACCCGTCGAACAGACTCGTCACCGACCCGTTGTCGAACACCGCACGGATGGTGTTGGCGAGCAGCGGCGCGATCGACAGGACGGTGAGCGTCGGGAAGCGCTTCTCCTCACCGATCGGCAGCGTGTTGGTGACGATGACCTCGCGGGCGCCGCACTCGGCCAGGCGCTGCGCGGCCGGATCGGACAGCACGCCATGCGTGGCCGCGATGATGACGTCCTTCGCACCGTCCTGGCGCAGCAGGTTGACCGCGCCGGCGATGGTGCCGCCGGTGTCGATCATGTCGTCGGTGAGGATGCAGGTCTTGCCCTTCACGTCGCCGACGACGCGGTTGGACTTCACCTGGTTGGGCACCAGCGGGTCGCGCGTCTTGTGGATGAAGGCCAGCGGGACGCCGCCGAGGGAGTCGGCCCACTTCTCGGCGACGCGCACGCGGCCGGAATCGGGGGACACGACGACCATGTCCTCGTCGGAGTAGTTCTCCGCGATGTAGCCGGTGAGCAGCTTCTGCGCGCGCATGTGATCGACCGGGCCGTCGAAGAAGCCCTGGATCTGGTCGGTGTGCAGATCGACGGTCACGATGCGGTCCGCGCCGGCCGTCTTGTACAGGTCGGCGACCAGTCGCGCGGAGATGGGCTCGCGGCCGCGGTGCTTCTTGTCCTGCCGGGCGTACGGATAGAAGGGCAGGATCGCGGTGATGCGCTTGGCGCTGCCGCGCTTGAGCGCATCGATCATGATGAGCTGCTCCATGAGCCACTGGTTGAGCGGCGCGGGATGGCTCTGCAGGACGAACGCGTCGCAGCCACGGACCGACTCGTCGAAGCGGACGAAGATCTCGCCGTTGGCGAAGTCGCGGGCGGTCTGCGCGGTGACCGGGACGTCGAGTTCCTTCGCGACCTGCTCGGCCAACTCGGGGTGCGCGCGCCCGGAGAAGAGCATCAGGCTCTTGCGGTTGTCAATCCAGTCGTGGCTGCTCACTTCGGCCCTCTCATCGGCCCTTCGTGGGTCTGGGGATCAGTTGAATGGTACGTAGCGGATCCTGGCGTTCGCTGCCGGGTTACCGGTGCGTCAACCAACGTCCCCGAGACGGTCATCCGTCACCGCGGGCTCGGCGGGCCGCCTCGGCGGCCGCGCTGCCCGGTCGCTTGCGCTCCACCCACCCCTCGATGACGCGCTGCGGACCGGCCGAGACGGCCAGTGCGCCGGGCGGCACGTCGGTGCGGATGACGGTGCCCGCGCCGGTGTAGGCGCCGTCGCCGACGGTCACCGGGGCGACGAACATGGTGTCCGACCCGGTACGGACGTGCGAGCCGATCGTGGTGCGGCTCTTCGTCTCTCCGTCGTAGTTGACGAAGACGCTCGACGCGCCGATGTTGCTGTGCTCGCCGATGTCGGCATCGCCGACGTAGGTCAGGTGCGGCACCTTGGTGCCGGCGCCGATGGTCGCGTTCTTGGTCTCGACGAAGGCGCCGAGCTTGCCGTCGGCGCCGAGTTCGGTGCCCGGACGCAGATAGGTGAACGGGCCGACGGTGGCACCCGCGCCGATCACCGCCAGCTCGCCGTGCGTGCGGACGACGGACGCGCCGTCGCCCACCTCCGTCGACGTCAGGGTCGTGTCGGGACCGATCTCGCAGCCCGCACCCACGCGGGTGGCGCCGAGCAGCTGGGTGCCGGGCCGCACGACGGTGTCCGGTCCGATCTCGACGTCGACGTCGATCCACGTCGTGGCGGGGTCGACGACGGTGACGCCCGCGCGCTGATGACGCACGACGATGCGCCGGTTGAGCTGGGCGGTCAGGTCGGCGAGCTGCACGCGGTCGTTGACGCCGGCCACCAGCGCGCTGTCGTCGACGTGGCGGGCGCGCACCTCGCGCCCGCTGCGGCGGATGATCGCGATGGCGTCGGTCACGTACAGCTCGCCCTGGGCGTTGTCGGAGCGCAGCTCGCGCAACGCGGCGCGCAGGGCCTCGGCGTCGAATGCATAGACACCGGAGTTGATCTCGCCGATCGCGCGCTGCGCGTCGTCGGCGTCGGCGTGTTCGACGATCGCCGCGACGGTGTTCTGCGCGTCGCGGACGATCCGGCCGTAGCCCGTGGGATCGGGCAGCGTGGTGGTGAGCACGGTGGCGCCGGCGCCGTCGTGGGTCGCCACGAGCGCGGCGAGGGTGCCGCCGTCGAGCAACGGCACGTCGGCGGCGGTGACGACGACGGTGCCGGTGAAGTCCGCGGGCAGCCCGGACAGGCCGACGGTGACCGCGTGCCCGGTGCCGAGCTGCTCGGACTGCACGACGGTGCGGGCGGTCCCGCCGGTGACCCGGGCGACCTCCGCGCCGACCTGCTCGCGGCCGTGGCCGACGACGACCACGACGTGCTCGGGCGTCAGTGCGGTGACCGCGTGCAGGACGTGGGCGAGCATGCTGCGGCCCGCCAGGGTGTGCAACGTCTTGGGGGTGGCCGACCGCATCCGGGTGCCCGACCCGGCTGCCAGAACGATGACGGCGGCTCCGCCTGGTGTCGTCATGTGACCTTCTTCCGCGCGCGCAGAGCGTGCGCACCGGTGGTGGATCTCGCGGCGTCCCCCGGGCCTGCCGCTCCGTCGCCAGGACTCGAACCTGAACTATCTGAACCAAAATCAGAGGTGCTGCCGATTACACCACGACGGACTGTCGCTGCGACTCTAGTCCACCGCCACCGGCCACGCCCTAGGCTGACAGCCGTGGCAGCACCCGAGAAGGAGCCGCGCGCACCGCGCGCCCGGATGACCGGCAGCGAGCGCCGCCAGCAACTCATCGAGGTGGCCAAGACGCTGTTCGCCGAGCGGGGGTACGACGGCACGTCGATCGAGGAGATCGCCCAGCGCGCGCAGGTGTCCAAGCCGGTCGTCTACGAGCACTTCGGCGGCAAGGAGGGGCTGTATGCCGTGGTCGTCGACCGCGAGATGTCGGCACTGCTCGACGGCATCACCTCGTCACTGAGCAACAACCGCTCCCGGGTGCGTCTCGAACGGGTGGCCCTGGCGCTGCTCACCTACGTCGAGGAACGCACCGACGGCTTCCGGATCCTCATCCGGGATTCCCCCGCGGCCATCACCTCGGGGACGTATTCGACGCTGCTCAACGACGCCGTGAACCAGGTGTCGTCGATCCTCGCGGGCGACTTCTCCCGCCGCGGGCTCGACCCGGACCTCGCGCCGCTGTACGCCCAGGCGCTCGTCGGGTCGGTGTCGATGACCGCACAGTGGTGGCTCGACACCCGGGAGCCCAAGAAGGAGGTCGTCGCCGCCCACCTGGTGAACCTGATGTGGAACGGCCTGACGCACCTGGAGCCCGACCCGGAACTCGACGACCGCTAGCGCCTCACGCATCGCGCAGCAGCAGGTCGGCGGTGGTTTCGCGGCGCACGATCGCCCGGGCCCGCCCGCGCTGCACGGCGACCACCGGGGGGCGTCCGACTAGGTTGAACGTCGACGCCATGCTGTGGTGGTAGGCGCCGGTGCACGCCACGGCCAGTAGGTCGCCCGGGTGCAGGTCGGCGGGCAGCTCGACGTCGCGCGCCACGGCGTCGCCCGCCTCGCAGTGCCTGCCCACCACGGTCACCGTCGCGAGCGGACCGAGCGGGTGCCGGTTGGCGACGGTCACCGTGTACCGCGCGCCGTACAGCGCGACGCGGGGGTTGTCGCTCATGCCGCCGTCGACCGCCACGTAGGTCCGCCCACCGGGTTGACGCTTCACCGCGACCACCCGGTAGATCGTGACCCCGGCCCGCGCGACGATCGCCCGGCCGGGTTCGACGACCACCGCCGGGCGCGGGAAGCGCTCGGCACCGCAGGCCGCGTCGAGTGCGTCCTCGATGACGTCGCGCAGCGCGCCGAGGTCCAGTTCCCGGTCGCCCGCCACGTAGGGCACGCCGTGGCCGCCGCCGACGTTCAGCTCCGAGAGCACCACGCCGTGCCGGGCCCGGACGTCGGCCATCAGCGCGACCATCCGCGCGATGGCGTCGCCGTACGGGGTGGGATCGGTGACCTGCGAGCCGAGGTGGCAGTGCAGCCCGACGAGCCGCAGCATCGGCTGGTCCAGCACGCGGCGCACCGCGAGCAGCGCCTGGTCGTCGGCGAGGGCGAAGCCGAATTTCTGGTCGGTGATGCCCGTGGTGACCGCATCGTGCCCGTGGATGTCGACGTCGGGCGTGACGCGCACCAGCACGTCCTGCGGGGCGCGCAGCTGGCTGGCCAGCAGGGCGATCTCGGTGCCGCAGTCGATGACGATGCGGCCGACGCCCACGTCGGCGGCGGTCCGCAGTTCGGCGGTGGTCTTGGCGTTGCCGTGCACGACGATGGCGCGCGGGTCGACCCCGCCGGCCAGCGCGGTGGCGAGTTCGCCCTGCGAGCACACGTCGAGGCCCAGACGGTGTCGCGCGACCCAGCGCGCCACCTCGGTGGTGAGCAGCGCCTTGCCCGCGTAGACGATGCGGACCCCGGGCAGCTGCGCCCGGTAGGTCGCGACGCGGTGGGCGACGTCGGCCTCGTCGAGGACGTAGGCCGGGGTGCCGAACTCGTCGGCCACCTCGGTGAGCGGCACCCCGCCGACGCACAGCCTGCCGTCGGTGTCGACGCGGGTGGTCACCGGCCACAGGGCCGGGTCGATGCGCAGCGGCGCCGCGCGGTGCAGGGAGTGCAGCGAGTCGAGCAGGGTCATGTCCCACACGCTGCGCCCACGGGTTCGCGCTGCGCGAGGATCCTTGCGTTTTCCTGACTCCGGACGTGACGTTCCTGACGGAATCGAAGCGTCCACTTCGCGGCTCCTACAATGGGATCACCATGAATGCTCCGGGGTACGACCATGTCCAGACCCCGATCGCGGGGCTCGTCGAGCTAGCGCTGCGCGACCCCGGCCTGAGTGAGGTCACCCAACGCGCCGCCGGCGCCACCGACACCGCGCTGGTCGGCCCCGCCGCCGCCCGGCCCTTCGTCGCCGCGGCCCTCGCCAAGGCCGGGCCGCTGCTGGTGGTCACCGCGACCGGACGGGAAGCCGACGACCTGACCGCCGAGCTGCGTGCGGTGCACGGTGACGCGGCGGCGATGTTCCCGTCGTGGGAGACGCTGCCGCACGAGCGGCTGTCGCCCGGCGTCGAGACCGTCGGCGCGCGGCTGAAGGTGCTGCGCCGGCTGGCCCGCCCCGACGACGGGCGGCTCGGCGCGCCGCTGCGCGTCGTCGTCACGACCGCGCGTTCGCTGCTGCAGCCGATGCCGCCGGACCTCGCCGAGATCGAGCCCGTCACGCTGACGGTGGGGGAGGACGCGGACTTCGAGGCGACCGTCGAGCGGCTCGTCGCGCTGGCGTACACCCGCGTCGACATGGTCGGCAAGCGCGGCGAGTTCGCGGTGCGCGGCGGCATCCTGGACCTCTTCCCCCCGACGGCCGAGCACCCGGTGCGCATCGAGTTCTGGGGTGACGAGGTCTCGGAGATGCGTTCGTTCGCCGTCGCCGACCAGCGCTCGATCCCCGAGATCGAGGTGACCACCGTCGTTGCGGTGCCGTGTCGGGAGATGCTGCTCACCGACGACGTGCGCAAGCGCGCGGCGGTGCTGGCCGCCGAGCAGCTCAGCGGCGGTGAGCACGTCACCGGCACCGTCGGCGACATGCTGGCCAAGATCGCCGAGGGCATCCCGGTCGACGGCATGGAGGCGTTGCTGCCCGTGCTGCGTCCGACCGACCTCGCGTTGCTGACCGATCACCTGCCCGACGGCGCGCCGGTGCTGGTGTGCGATCCGGAGAAGGTCCGCACCCGCGCCGCCGACCTCATCAAGACCGGCCGCGAGTTCCTGGACGCGTCGTGGTCGGTGGCGGCCGTCGGCGGGGACGCCCCGATCGACGTGGAAGCCCTCGGCGGTTCGGGCTTCCGCGAACTCGAGGAGGTCCGCGCCGCGGCCACCGGCGGCGGGCACGCGTGGTGGACGCTGAGCCAGCTCGGTGACGAGGGCGCCCAGACCCTCGACATCCGGCCGGCGCCATCGGCCCGCGGGCAGCAGACCAACGTCGAGGAGATCTTCGCGATGCTCCGCGCGCACGTCCTCACCGGTGGCCTGGCCGCGGTGGTGGCACCGGGTGCGGGCATCGCCAACCGGGTGTGCGAGCAGCTGCGCGAATCCGACACGCCCGCAACGACGTTGGAGCCGGGCGAGGCGCCCGGGGCGGGCGTGGTCGGCGTCCTGAAGGGACCGCTGCACGACGGCGTCGTCATGCCGGGCGCGAACCTGGTGATCGTCACCGAGAGCGACCTGACCGGCAACCGTGCCACCGCGCCGACCGGCAAGAAGCTCGCCGCCAAGCGTCGCAACGTCGTCGACCCGCTGGCCCTGACGGCCGGTGACCTGGTGGTGCACGACCAGCACGGCATCGGACGGTTCGTCGAGATGACCGAGCGCACCGTCGGCGGCGCCCGCCGCGAGTACCTGGTGCTGGAGTACGCGTCGGCGAAGCGGGGCGGCGGCTCGGACAAGCTGTACGTGCCGATGGACGCGCTCGACCAGCTGTCGCGCTACGTCGGCGGCGAGGCGCCGTCGCTGTCCAAGCTCGGCGGCAGCGACTGGACCAACACGAAGACCAAGGCGCGGCGTGCGGTTCGCGAGATCGCCGGCGAGCTGGTGTCGCTGTACGCCAAGCGGCAGGCCGCGCCGGGGCACGCGTTCGGCCCGGACACGCCGTGGCAGGCCGAGATGGAGGACGCGTTCGGCTTCACCGAGACCATGGACCAGCTGACTGCGATCACCGAGGTCAAGGCGGACATGGAGCGGCCGGTCCCGATGGACCGGGTGATCTGCGGCGACGTCGGCTACGGCAAGACCGAGATCGCGGTACGCGCGGCGTTCAAGGCCGTGCAGGACGGCAAGCAGGTGGCCGTGCTGGTGCCGACGACGCTGCTGGCCGACCAGCACCTGCAGACGTTCACCTCGCGCATGACGGGGTTCCCGGTGACGGTCAAGGGACTGTCGCGGTTCACCGACCCGGGCGAGTCGCGCAAGGTGCTCGAGGGCATGAAGGACGGCTCGGTCGACATCGTGATCGGCACGCACCGCCTGCTGCAGACGGGTGTGACGTGGAAGGACCTCGGCCTGGTGGTCGTCGACGAGGAGCAGCGCTTCGGCGTCGAGCACAAGGAACACATCAAGTCGATGCGCACCCACGTCGACGTGCTGACCATGAGCGCCACCCCGATCCCGCGCACGCTGGAGATGAGCCTGGCCGGCATCCGCGAGATGTCGACGATCCTGACGCCGCCGGAGGAGCGCTTCCCGGTGCTCACCTACGTCGGGCCGCAGGACGACAAGCAGGTGGCCGCGGCGCTGCGGCGCGAACTGCTGCGCGACGGGCAGGCGTTCTACATCCACAACCGGGTGCGGTCGATCGACTCGGCGGCGGCCAGGATCCGCGAGCTGGTGCCCGAGGCGCGGGTCGTGGTGGCGCACGGGCAGATGCCCGAGGAGCAGCTGGAGAAGACCGTCGAGGGGTTCTGGAACCGCGAGTTCGACATCCTGGTGTGCACGACGATCGTCGAGACCGGGCTGGACATCTCGAATGCCAACACGCTGATCGTCGAGCGGGCCGACACGTTCGGCCTGTCGCAGCTACATCAGCTGCGCGGCCGGGTGGGCCGCAGCCGTGAGCGCGGCTACGCCTACTTCCTGTACCCGCCGGAGATGCCGCTGACCGAGACGGCCTACGACCGGCTCGCGACGATCGCACAGAACAACGACCTGGGTGCGGGCATGGCCGTGGCGATGAAGGACCTCGAGATCCGCGGCGCGGGCAACGTGCTCGGCGCCGAGCAGTCCGGTCACGTCGCCGGCGTCGGCTTCGATCTGTACGTGCGGCTGGTCGGCGAGGCCGTCGAGGCGTTCCGCGCGGCCGTCGACGGGGAAACCGTTGCGACGCAGGAGGAACCGAAGGACGTCCGCATCGACCTGCCGATCGACGCGAATCTGCCGCCGGACTACATCGGCAGCGACCGGCTGCGTCTGGAGGGGTACCGCCGCCTGGCGGCGGCCAACGACGAGGCGGCCATCGCCGCGGTGGTCGACGAACTCACCGACCGGTACGGCCCGCTGCCCGAGCCGGCGCAACGCCTGGTCGCGGTGGCGCGGCTGCGGCTGCTGTGCCGGGAGTACGGCGTCACCGACGTCGGCGCGGTGTCCGAGTCGACGGTGCGCATCTCGCCGCTGCCGCTGCAGGATTCCCAGCAACTGCGGCTCAAGCGGATGTACCCCAGCGCGACGTACCGCGCGACGACGTCGACGATCTCGATGCCGATCCCGCGGGTGGGGCCGGGCATCGGCGCGCCGCGCATCCGCGACCTCGAACTGGCCGGTGCGGTGGCCGGTCTGCTGCTGGCATTGGATGGCCGACCGCAAACGGATGTTGATATAACCGACGTCGAGCGGTGGCGCGGCAAGCAGAGTCCGGCCGCCGTCGGTGCGACGGGGCGCGCGCGAGAGAACGGCACCACGACGAAGTAGGGGCTTGCCATGACGCCGCGGACGCGAGGAGCGAAATGACGGTCGTCCTGGTGGATCCGCGGCGCCCGTCGCTGGTGCCCGTGGACGCGGTGGAGCTGCTCGCCGGTGACGTGCAGTACACCGAGGAGATGCCGATCAAGGTGCCGTGGTCGCTGCCCGCGGCTCGGCCGGCCTACGACGACCGCGAGGCGGCGCCGGTGCTGCTGTCCAGCGATCCTCACCATCCGATGGTGAAGGCCCGGTTGGCGGCGGGCGAGCGGTTGATCCAGGCGCCGGCGCCGCAGCCTGGCGAGCGCCTCGTCGACGCCGTCGCGACGATGGACACGCTGCGCACCTCGGGGCCGTGGGAGAGCGAGCAGACCCACGACTCGCTACGGCGGTACCTGCTGGAGGAGACCTACGAGCTGTTCGACGCGGTCCGCAGCGGCAACGTCGACGAGCTGCGCACCGAACTCGGCGACGTGCTGCTGCAGGTGCTGTTCCACGCCCGCATCGCGCAGGACGCCACCGACGGCGCCTTCACCATCGACGACGTCGCTGATGCGCTGGTGCGCAAGCTCGCCAACCGGGTGCCTGCCGTGCTGGCGGGGGAGTCGGTGTCGCTCGACGAGCAGCTGGCGCAGTGGGAGGAGCGCAAGAAGCTCGAGAAGCCGCGGCTGTCGTCGATGGACGACGTGCCGACGGCGCAGCCCGCGCTGGCGCTGACGCAGAAGGTGTACGAGCGGGCGGTCGCGGCCGGCCTGCCGGAGGACCTGATCCCCGAGGGCATGGCCTCGATCGCGCGGACGCCCGGCGGCGACGCGGAGAGCCTGGTGCGCGCCGCGACGCTCGACTTCATGGACACCGTCCGCGCGGTCGAACGGGCCGTCGTCGAGGCCCGGCGCGGCCCGGACACCGCGGCCGAACTGGACGTCACCACGCCGGGGGCGATCACCGCCGAGGAGTGGCGTGCGCACTGGCCCACCGAGCCCGACCCGTCTCAGTAGCGATTTCGGCGCGCTCACCGTCGCTACGCGAACGGGAGCGCGCCGAAATCACGCGTGGCGACGCGCTTTGGCGACGAAGCGGACGACGAGCGCCGCGACCACGATGATGAGCAACGGCCCGTAGAACTCGGTCTGGGTGACGCCGCGGCGCCAGTAGGCGATGAAGAAGGCCAGCCAAATCACGTAGCTGCCGGTGAGGTGCAACCGTTTCCAGGTGGCGTAGCGCATGGCGCGGGCGACGCGGTCGAAGGACGTGGCGGTCATCGCGATGACGAAGCCGTAGGCGATGACGTCGAGCACGTACACCGCGTGCGGCGTGCGGTCGACGCCCATCTGGAAGCGCGGCTGATCCAGCACCACGGTCGCCGCGATGAAGCACGCGTGCACGACGTGCGAGCCGGCGAACGCCACGCCCAGGTAGCGGCGGTTGCGGCGGATCCACTTGGTGGCGTCGGTGGGCCACAGCTGGTATAGCGCCGACGCGGTGAAGGCGAGCAGGAACAGCACTGCCGAGGTTCGCGCGGTGAAGCGAATGCCGAGATTGGCGCCGCTCGCGCCGCCGACCCACGTGGCGGCGATCGAGCCCACCACCGCGACGGCGACGATCAGGGCGAGGGTCAGCGGCCAGCCATTCCCGAGGAGTCGTGCGCCCCGGGCGAGTGCGGACGGCTGATCGACGGCGGTCGCCGTTCGGCGGCGTTGAGGTCTCGGTCATGCCTCCATTCGAGCAACGACTCCCCATCGCGTCCAACGATCAGTTTCGATGCCACTCATCTCTCGAAGTGATTTCGGCGCGCTCACCGTCGCTACGCGAACGGGAGCGCGCCGAAATCGCTAGGAGTCAGGCGAGGAGGGTGTCGCCGAGGTAGCGGTCCTCGCCGGTGACGCCGGGCAGCATGAAGAAGAAGCCGCCGCCGACGGGCAGGATGTACTCCTCGAGCGGCTCGCCCTTGAGGCGTTCCTGCACGGCGAGGAAGCCCTTCTTCAGGCTGCGCTGGTAGGCGACGAAGGCCAGCCCCTGGTCGAGGCGGCCCGCCTGGTCGAAGCCGCGGGAGTAGTTGAACCCCCGGCGCAGGATGAGGTTCTCGTCGGTCGCCGCGGTGCGCGGGTTGGCCAGCCGGATGTGCGCGTCGAGCTTGATTCGCTTGCCCTCGGGGTCACCCGGATAGTCCGGGTCGGTGAATTCGCCGGTAAGGCCCAGTGGGGCGCCGCTGACCTTGCTGCGGCCGATGAGGTTCTCCTGCTCGATCAGCTGCGTGCGGTCCCAGAACTCGACGAACATCCGGATGATGCGCACCGCCTGGTACGAGCCGCCGACGGCCCAGTCGGGTTCCCCGTCGTCGGCGCCGACCCACACGTGCCGGTCCATCAGGGCGTCGTCGGCGACGTCGAGATTGGCCGTTCCGTCCTTGAAACCCAACAGGTTCCGCGGGGTCTGCGCCTCGGACGCGACACCGGCGCCGATGCCGCGGGCGTAGCCGTCGACCATCCACCGCAGCGTGAGGTCGCTGCGGGTGCGGCGCATCAACTGGCGCAGCGCGAACTGCACCGTGTCGTTGTGGCCGGCCTCGAAGATGATCGACAGGTCGCCGTGCGACAGCTTGGGGTCGAGCCGGTCGTTGGCGAGGAACGGCATGGTGACCAGATCCTTGGGCTTGCGGTCGGCGAGCCCGAACCGCCCGTCGAACAGCGACGCGCCCACGCCGACCACGATCGACAGGTTGTCCGCGGGCGGCCGTTCGCCCAGGATGCCGGAGTCGACGGGCGGGAATTCCGGGTCGCGGACCTCCGGCGGCCGGCCCGCCATGAGCCCGCGGATCTCCTCGCTCAGCTCGCGTAGCGTCCGCTCCAGACCGGCGCGGTCGCGCGCCTGCAGGTTGAACGACGCCACCATGCCCTGCTCCGGGATGGGCAGCGCCGTGATGCCGGTCTGGTGCGGACCCTCGAAGTCGACGAAGCCCGGGTCGGGGCGGTGGCCACGGCGGGCGCTGTGATCGTCCCCGGTGAGGGCGAGGGTGGCCCCCACGCCGACGGCGGCGCCGGCACCCGCGCCGAGGGCGCCGGTGACGAAGCCGCGGCGCGAGATGCCGATGCGCCGGGCGGGGCCGTCGGGCCGGCCGGTCACTGCAAGCCCAGGACTCCCGAAACCTGGGAGAGGTTCTCGGACAGGCCGGCGAGTTGCGACTTGAGGTTGTCGACGACGTCCGGGGTCACGGTGACCTCGGGGCAGCGCGGCGACGGGTACGGGTCGTTGGCGGTGCAGTACAGCACCCAGCCGTCCCCGCGCCGTAGCGGACGCATCGTGTCGAACAGGCCGTTCAGGCCGGCCTCGATCTTGCCGAGCAGTGCCGGATCAGCTTTGACGAGAGCAGGATTGAGCTTGCCGATGGCGTCGCGCGATCCCTGCAGGTTGGCGTCGAAGTCCCACAGGTCGGTCTTGGAGTAGCGCTCCTCATCACCGGTGATCTTGCCCTGCGACACCTCCTCGATCAGCTCGGCCGCGCCGTTGGCGACGTTGATCGGCTTGACGTCGACGTTCGGCAGTTCCTTGACGAGGCCGGCGATGTCGGCGTCGAGCTTGTCGGCGAACGGCTTGCCGCCGTCGGTGGTGTTCTTCTCGAACACCAGGTACTCCAGGCGGTGCCAGCCGGTGAAGGCCGGGTCGTCGGGTCCGGAGAAGTCGTCGACGCGGGAGTCGACCTTGCCGTCGACGTCGGAGATCAGCTCGGCGATCGGCTCGATGCGTTCCCACGGCATGCGCGACGGCGCGTAGGCATCCTGGGCGGCCTTGACGTCACCCGCGCGCACCGCGTCGGTGAACACCTTCACCGACTTCACCAGCTCGTCGGCCTGCGCGATGGCGTAGGCCTTGTACTCCTGGGCGGCCTTCGTGGTCTCGGCGGTGGTGTCGACGGCCGGGGTGGACGCAGCTCCGCTCGACGACGACGCGCCGCTTGAGGAGGAACCGCTGCTGCTCTCGGCACCACCCTCGGATCCGCTGCCGGAGCACCCGGCGAGGACGAGCGCCGCGGCCACGAACGGGACGGGCCAGGCGAGCTGCGGTTTCATGAAGCCTCCTCGTTGTCGACAGCGTCGAACGATACATCCTGCGAACAGCTCAGGGTAGGCAGTCCTAAAACCGAGAAGTCGCTGTGAACGGGGCGGTCATCGATCGGTCATCGCCGCACGGGCGCGGCGGACGGGTGCCGCGCGCGGCGGACGGCACAATGGAGCCGATTGAGTCAGGTCGAGGGAGTCCGGTGTCGCCAGTTCGCGTGGGGCGGGCCGTCGCGGTGGTGATCGCAGCGGCGCTGCTCCTGGCTTCCTCGTGCTCGTTCCACACCGGCACCCCCGTGCCGGAGGGCGTGCCGCCCCCGACCGGTGACCCGGTGCCCCAGATCGACACCAACGCCAAGGGCCGACCAGCCGATCAGCTGCACGCCTGGGCGGCCGAACGCGCACCCGCCCTCGGCATCCCGGTCACGTCGCTGGAGGCCTACGCCTACGCCGCGCGGGTGGCCGAGGTGGTGAACCCGAAGTGCAAGCTGGCCTGGCCCACGCTGGCGGGCATCGGCATGGTGGAGAGCCATCACGGCACCTACCGTGGCGCCGTCGTGTTGCCCAACGGCGACGTGACGCCACCGATCCGCGGCGTGCGGCTCGACGGGTCGATGGGCAACATGGAGATCCCCGACACCGACGGCGGCCTGCTCGACGGCGACCCGGAACTGGACCGGGCCATGGGGCCCATGCAGTTCATCCCCGCGACGTGGAAGCTCTACGGCGTCGACGCGAACAACGACGGCAAGATCAGCCCGGACAACATCGACGACGCGGCGCTCTCGGCGGCGGGGTACCTGTGCTGGACCGGCAAGGACCTCTCCACGCCGGAGGGCTGGATGCGCGCGCTGCGCGCGTACAACCTGTCCGACCAGTACGCGCGCACGGTGCGGGACTGGGCGACGGCCTATGCCGACGGGCATCCGCTGTAGGGGTCGACGGGCATCCGCCCTCGGGAGCCGACGGGCGTCCGCCGTAGCGGACCCGATGGTCCTCGCGGGGGCAGCCGCCGGGGCCACCCTCTAGTCTGAGTGCGCCATCTCCCCGCGACGAAAGGCGGCGACCGCAGTGTCCATCATCGAGCAGGTCGGAGCCCGCGAGATCCTCGACTCCCGCGGCAACCCCACCGTCGAGGTCGAGATCGCCCTCAGTGACGGCACCTTCGCCCGCGCGGCCGTCCCGTCGGGCGCCTCCACCGGTGAGCACGAGGCCGTCGAACTGCGCGACGGCGGCGACCGCTACGGCGGCAAGGGCGTCGACAAGGCCGTCAACGCGGTGCTCGACGAGATCGCGCCCGCCGTCATCGGCCAAAGCGCCGACGATCAGCGCCTCGTCGACCAGGCGCTGCTGGACCTCGACGGCACCCCGGACAAGTCGCGGCTGGGCGCCAACGCCATCCTCGGCGTCTCGCTGGCCGTCGCGAAGGCCGCCGCCGAGTCCGCGGGCCTGCCGCTGTTCCGCTACGTGGGCGGCCCGAATGCCCACCTGCTGCCCGTGCCGATGATGAACATCCTCAACGGTGGCGCGCACGCCGACACGGGCGTCGACGTGCAGGAGTTCATGGTGGCGCCGATCGGCGCCCCGAGCTTCAAGGAGTCGCTGCGCTGGGGCGCGGAGGTGTACCACTCGCTGAAGTCCGTGCTGAAGAAGCAGGGTCTGGCCACCGGCCTCGGCGACGAGGGCGGCTTCGCGCCGGACGTCGCCGGCACCAAGGCCGCGCTCGACCTGATCGGCACGGCGATCGAGGCGACGGGCCTGAAGCTCGGCACCGACGTGGCGCTGGCGCTCGACGTGGCCGCGACGGAATTCTTCACCGACGGCACCGGCTACGCCTTCGAGAAGGAGACCCGCAGCGCCGAGCAGATGGCCGACTTCTACGCCGGCCTGATCGACGCCTACCCGCTGGTGTCGATCGAGGATCCGCTGTCCGAGGACGACTGGGACGGCTGGGTGGCGCTCACCGCCGCGATCGGCGACCGCGTCCAGCTCGTCGGCGACGACCTGTTCGTCACCAACCCCGAGCGGCTGGAAGAGGGCATCGAGAAGGGCGCCGCCAACGCGCTGCTGGTGAAGGTGAACCAGATCGGCACGCTCACCGAGACGCTGGACGCCGTCACCCTCGCGCACACCAGCGGCTACAAGACGATGATGAGCCACCGTTCCGGGGAGACCGAGGACACCACGATCGCCGATCTCGCCGTCGCGGTGGGCAGCGGCCAGATCAAGACCGGTGCCCCGGCCCGCAGCGAGCGCGTCGCCAAGTACAACCAGCTGCTGCGCATCGAGGAGATCCTCGGCGACGCTGCCCGCTACGCCGGTGACCTGGCCTTCCCGCGCTTCGTGGTGGAGAGCAAGTAGCTTTTCCGTTATGCCCGATGCGAAGCGGCCCGACCCGAGGCGGCGCACTCCGGCGTCGCGCCCGGGCAAGGGCGGCAAGCCGGGCGAGGGCAGGGGACGGCCGCGCGGCGCGTCACCGGTACGTCGGGAGCCGCGCGCGGTGCCGCCCCGCGTGGAGGCGCCCGACGACGACGCGCTCGAGGAGTCGCCGGGCAGTGAGAAGCTGGTCGAGCCGATCCGGCACGGCATCGCCGAATCGGCCGACCGGCAGTCCGAGCAGCGTCTGGGTTCGGCCGCGCGGCGCGCGGCGATCCTGGCGGCGGTGATCTGCGTGCTGACGCTGACCATCGCAGGTCCGGTACGCACGTACTTCTCCCAGCGCGCGGAGATGCGGCAGCTCGCCGACGCCGAGACGCAGCTGCGCGCGCAGATCGCCGACCTGGAGCAGCAGAAGGTGAAGTTGGCCGACCCGGTGTTCGTCGCCGCGCAGGCGCGCGAGCGGCTGGGCTTCGTGATGCCCGGGGAGATCCCCTACCAGGTGCAATTGCCGCAACCCGTTGCGCCCGAGGCGGTTCCGGATCAGGGTGGCCTGCCCGCGGTGCCGGACGGCCAGCCCTGGTACACCTCGCTGTGGCACACGATCGCCGACGTGCCGCACGGCCCGCCGCCCGCGCCGCCACCGCCTGCGCCGGTGCCTCCCGCACCCGGCGCGCCCCCCGGGCCGGTGCCCGGTGGTTGATCCGGCCGACCTCGAGGCGGTCGCGCGGCAGCTGGGGCGCGAGCCGCGCGGGGTGCTCGACATCGCCTACCGCTGCCCGAACGGGGAACCGGGCGTGGTGAAGACGGCGCCGCGGCTGCCCGACGGCACTCCGTTCCCGACGCTCTACTACCTGACCCACCCCGCGCTGACCGCCGCGGCGAGCCGGCTGGAGTCCTCGGGCCTGATGCGCGAGATGACCGAACGGCTCGGCGACGATCCCGACCTCGCGGCGGCCTACCGGCGCGCGCACGAGTCGTACCTCGCCGAGCGCGACGCCATCGAGCCGCTGGGCACGACCTTCTCCGGCGGCGGCATGCCGGACCGGGTCAAGTGCCTGCACGTGGTGATGGCGCACGCGTTGGCGAAGGGCAGGGGCGTCAACCCCTTCGGTGACGAGGCGCTCGCCATCCTCGCCACCGAGCCGGCGATGGCCGGCATCTTGGACCGAGGGAGCTGGACATGACCCGCGTCGCTGCGGTGGACTGCGGCACGAACTCCATCCGGCTGCTGATCGCCGACGTCACCGAGGACGGCACGCTGCGCGACGTGCACCGCGAGATGCGGATCGTCCGGCTCGGCGAGGGCGTCGACGCCACCGGTGAGTTCGCCCCCGCGGCGCTGAACCGCACCCGCGCCGCGTTGACCGACTACGTCGACGCGATGCGGACGCACGGCGTGAGCCGGGTGCGCATGGTGGCCACGTCGGCGGCGCGCGACGCGGGCAACCGCGACGACTTCTTCGCGATGACCTCCGAGCTCCTGGGCACGGTGCAGCCCGGTGCCGTGGCCGAGGTAATCACCGGTACCGAGGAGGCGGCGCTGTCGTTCCAGGGTGCCGTCGGCGAACTCGACTGGGCTGCAGGACCGTTCGTCGTCGTCGACCTGGGCGGCGGCTCGACCGAGGTGGTGGTCGGCGGGGCGGCCGGGGTGACGGCCAGCTTCTCGGCCAACATCGGGTGCGTGCGGCTGCGGGAGCGCTGCCTGCACTCCGACCCGCCCACCGCCGAGGAGATCGCCGACGCCCGGGCGGTCGCCCGCGATGGTCTGCTGCAGGCGCTGCGCGTGGTGCCGGTCGAGGGGGCGACGACGTGGGTCGGCGTCGCGGGCACCATGACGACGCTCGCCGCGCTGGCGCACGGCATGACGACCTACGACGCGGACGCCATCCATCTGTCCCGCGTGGGCTTCGACGACCTGCTGCGGGTGTGCGGCGACCTGATCGCCATGACCTACCGCCAGCGTGCTGCGCTGGGGCCGATGCACGAGGGACGCGTCGACGTCATCGGCGGCGGCGCGATCATCGTCGAGGAGCTGGCCCGTGAGCTGCGCAGCCGCGCCGGCATCACCGAACTCGTGGTCAGCGAGCACGACATCCTGGACGGCATCGCGCTGTCGATCGCCTGAGCGGGACGGACTCGCTCCGCTTCGGCGGCCCGGGGCGCCGCGTCGGCCCTCAGGCCCGGAGGATCGGCCGCAGCCGGTCGAGCACGGCGACGTCCTCGATGGTGGACGGGACCGCTTCGTCACGGCCGTCGGCGATCCCGCGCATGGTCTTGCGGAGGATCTTCCCGGAGCGCGTCTTGGGCAGGGCGGCGACGACGTCGACCCGCTTGAGGCTCGCCACCGCGCCGATCTCGTCGCGCACCGCCGCCACCAGTTCGTCGGCGAGGCCGGCATCGGACGCGCCGGCCTTGAGCACGACGAAGCCCCGCGGCGCCTGTCCCTTGATCTCGTCGACGACGCCGATCACCGCGCACTCGGCGACGCGCGGGTTCCCGGCGAGCACGGCCTCGATCGAGCCGGTCGAAAGCCGATGTCCTGCAACGTTGATCACGTCGTCGGTGCGGCCCATCACGAAGAGGTAGCCGTCCTCGTCGCGGTAGCCGCCGTCACCGGAGAGGTAGTACCCCTCGAAGGCCGAGAGGTAGGAGGCGACGTAGCGGTCGTCGTCGCCCCACAGCGTCGGCAGGGTGCCGGGCGGCAGGGGCAGTTTGACGCAGATGGCGCCCTCCTCCCCGGGTTCGGCCTCCGACCCGTCGGGCCGCAGGATCCGGACGTCGTAGCCCGGCATCGGCACGGTCGCCGAGCCGGGCTTGACGGGCAGCTGCTCGATGCCCATGGGCGCGGCCGCGATCGACCAGCCGGTCTCGGTCTGCCACCAGTGGTCGATCACCGGAACGCCCAGCTTCTCGGCCGCCCAGTGGTAGGTCCCCGGGTCGAGGCGTTCGCCGGCCTGGAAGAGGTACCGCAGTGCGGACAGGTCGTACTTCGCCACGTGCGCGGCCTCGGGGTCGTCCTTCTTGATCGCGCGCATCGCCGTCGGCGCGGTGAACAGGACGCGCACGCCGTGGTCGGCGGCGACGCGCCAGAAGGCGCCGGCGTCGGGCGTGCCGACGGGCTTGCCCTCGTAGAGGACCGTGGTGGCGCCGAGAAGCAGTGGGCCGTAGACGATGTAGGAGTGGCCGACCACCCAGCCGACGTCGGAGGCCGCCCAGTAGACGTCGCCGGGCGCGACGTCGTAGACGTGGCGCATGGTCCACAGCAGCGCGACGGCGTGGCCGCCGTTGTCGCGCACGATGCCCTTGGGTCGGCCGGTGGTGCCGGAGGTGTACAGCACGTACAGCGGGTCGGTCGCCGCGACCGGGACGGGGTCGACGGGCTGCGCGGTGGCCATCGCCTCGGCCCAGTCGACGTCGCGGCCGGACACCAGGTCGCAGGCGTGCTGCGGCCGCTGCACGATCACGCAGGCCGGCGTGTGGTGCTCGGCACGGTCCAGGGCGGCGTCCAGCATGGGCTTGTAGTCGACGACGCGCGTCGGCTCGATGCCGCACGACGCCGAGACGACGACGGCGGGCTTCGCGTCGTCGATGCGGGCGGCGAGTTCGTGCGCGGCGAAGCCGCCGAACACCACCGAGTGCACCGCGCCGAGGCGGGCGCACGCGAGCATCGCGATGACGGCCTCGGGAATCATCGGCAGGTAGATCACGACGCGGTCGCCCGCGGCGACGCCGAGACCGCGCAGGACGCCGGCGAACCGGGCGGTCAGGTCGAGCAGCTCGCGGTAGGTGAACGTCCTGGTGATGCCGGTGACGGGGGAGTCGTAGATGAGGGCGGCCTGCTCGCCGCGCCCGTCGGCGACGTGGCGGTCCAGCGCGTTGGCGCAGGTGTTCAACTCGCCGTCCGGGAACCACCGGTAGAAGGGCGGGTGGGCGTCGTCGAGGACGGTGCGGGGTTCGCGGGTCCACGTGACGGCCCGTGCGGCCTCGGCCCAGAAGGCGTGCGGGTCGGTGATGCTGGCGTCGAACACTTCCCGGTATGCACGTGGCGCGGCCATGTCGGCACCGTAGCGCGGGCAGCGGGTGCGGCAGGCCTTGTCGGCGCGTTCGCCGGGTAACTATGGTTCCCCCATGGCTATTGACACGACGTCGAACAGCGCCCAGCCGCCCGCCATCCCCGGGGTCCGGCGGTCCTTCGTCGACGCCCGCGGCGTCCGGTTCCACGTCACCGAGTCCGGCCCCGCCGACGGCCGCCCGGTGATCGCCCTGCACGGCTGGCCGCAGCACCACTGGGTGTACCGCGACCTGCTGGCCGATCCGCCGCCCGGGCTGCGCATGATCGCCCCCGACCTTCCGGGTTACGGCTGGTCGGGCCCGGCGCCGCACCGCTGGGCCAAGGAGGACGTCGCCGCCGACGTGGTGGCGCTCGCCGACGCGCTGGGGCTGGACCGCTTCCTGCTCGTCGGTCACGACTGGGGCGGCTACGTCGGTCACCTCGTCGCGCTTCGAGCGCCCGAGCGGGTCGAGGGCTACCTCGCGCTGAACATCGCGCACCCCTGGCAGTCCGCGCGGTCGATCGCACCGCACCTGTGGCGCTTCGCGCTCTACCAGCCCTTCGTGGCGTCCATCGGCGTGCCGCTGCAGCAGCGCACGCCGTACCTGGAGCGGGTGATCTTCGGGGTGGCGGCCCGGAAGCTGGACCGGTCGGTGGTGCGGACCTACACCGAGCGGTTCCGCGATCCGGTCGTCGCCCGGTCGGCGCGCGACACGTACCGCACGTTCCTGACCAAGGAGATGGGCGCGGGGCGCAGGGATCCCGAGTCGCGCCGGGCCACGGTGCCGATCCGGGTGCTGTTCGGCCGCGGCGATACCGCCGTGCACGAGTCGCTGGCGTCGCCGGAGACCGCGAACGCCGACGACTACACGTTCGAGGCGGTCGACGCCGGGCACTTCATCGTGGACGAACGCCCGGACCTGGTGCGGGCGAAGCTCATCGCGCTGGCCGCCGAGACGGCGCCCTGACGGGGCGGTCGACGCCCGGTTCCCTCGAAGCGGATCCAGTCCCCTCAGCTGGATCCGCTCCGAAGGCGAAACCGAAGGCACTGTCCTGCACACTTCGTTACGTCAACAATAGAAACACGTCCGTTCACGACGCGCAATTCAATGTTCGAAAGATCGCCGATGACGTGTCCGTAGCGGTCCGCAGCCGCGGATCCGCGCCTATGATCGCTGCGCGATGACGAGATCCGTCAGACGACGATCGGCAACCCGCGACGAGCACGAGCATGGATACCAGCAAGCGACTGCGGCCCGGCAGGCATCAGTTGAGCCGCGACGAGGTCAAGGCGAACCAGCGTGAGCGCATCCTGGCCGCGCTGGAGACGGTGATGGGCGACAAGGGCTACCTCGACACCAGCGTCGCGGACATCATCAAGGTCGCCGGGGTGTCCCGGCAGACGTTCTACGAGCTGTTCGCCGACAAGCAGGAGTGCTTCCTCGCCGGGTACGGGCTGCGTCAGCGGGCGGTCATCGACTTCATGGTGGCGAGCCGCGCCGTCGAGCCGTCACTGGACGCGTTCGGCGCGCTGCTTCAGACGTACCTGACCGTGATGGCCGCCGATCCGGGACTGTCGCGGCTGTACCTGGTGGGTGTCTACACCGCCGGGCCGGAGGCCGTCGCCAAGCGCCTCGAACTGCAGCAGGAGTTCGTCGAGGGCGTGCAGTCGGCGCTCGGCGCGCGCACCGACCAGGACCGGTTCACCTGCCAGGCCCTGGTGGCGGCGGTCTCGACGTTGGTCACCAACGCGGTGCTCGACGACGACCCGCAGGCGGTGCTCCACCTGCACGGCCCGCTGATGGAGATGGCCGCGCGGCTGGTCGGGCCGGGCGTGACCGGGGCCTAGGCGCGACCCGGTTCCCCGGGGCGGCTACACCTGGAAGCGGTAACCCATCCCGGCCTCGGTCAGCAGGTGCTTCGGATGCGACGGGTCGTCCTCCAGCTTGCGGCGCAGCTGCGCGAGGTACACCCGCAGGTAGTGGGTCTCCTTGGCGTAGGCCGGGCCCCACACCTCCTTGAGCAACTCGTCGCGTCCGACCAGCTTGCCGCGGTGGCGCACCAGCATCTCGAGCATGCCCCACTCGGTCGGCGTCAGGTGCACGTCCGCCCCGTCCTTCGTGACCTTCTTCGCCGCGAGATCGACGGTGAACGAGGCCGTTTCGACGACCGGCTCATCCGTTTCGGCGGACGCGGCGCCGCGCCGGACGGCGGCGCGTAGCCGGGCGAGGAACTCGTCCATGCCGAACGGCTTGGTGACGTAGTCGTCGGCGCCGGCGTCGAGCGCCTCCACCTTGTCCGAGGAGTCGGTGCGCGCCGAGAGCACGATGACCGGTGCGGTGAGCCACCCGCGCAGCCCGGCCAACACATCGATGCCGGATACGTCCGGCAGGCCGAGGTCCAGCACGACGACGTCGGGCCGGTGCTCGGCGGCGACGCGCAAAGCGTCGGCACCGGTCGCGGCGGTGTGTACGTCGTAGCCGCGCACGGACAAATTGATCCGCAGCGCCCGTAGGATCTGCGGTTCGTCGTCGACCACCAGCACGCGCGTCACCGCTGCACCTCCGGCGGTGCGGCGAGGTCGACGACGATGGTCAGACCTCCGCCGGGTGTGTCGGTCGCCGAGATCTCGCCGCCCATCGCCTCCACGAAGCCCTTGGCGACCGAGAGTCCGAGTCCCACACCCGTGGTGTTGTCGCTGTCCCCGAGCCGCTGAAACGGCGCGAACAGGCGCTCGGTCGACCCGCGCACCACGCCGGGTCCCTCGTCGACGACGTTGATGAGTACCCGCCCGGCCACCCGCCCGGCATTGACGCGCACCAGGCCGTCGGGCGCATAGCGCAGCGCGTTGTCGATGACGTTGACCAGCACGCGCTCCAGCAATCCGGCGTCGGCGAGTGCGGCGGTGTCGCCGACGTCCACCTTGATCCGGTCGAGACCGCCCGTTGCCCTGGGAATTCCGACGATCGCGCGGTGCACGACCTCGTCGAGGTACACCTCCCGCAGTTCGGGCCGGACGACCTCGGCGGCCAACCGCGACGAGTCGAGCAGGTTGCCCACCAGGGCGGTGAGCTGATCGACCGACTCCTCGACGGTGGCGAGGAGTTCCCCGACGTCGTCGGGGGAGAAGTCGACGTCCTCGGTGCGCAGGCTCGACACCGCGGCCTTCGCGGCCGCGAGCGGCGTGCGCAGGTCGTGGCTGACCGCCGACAGCAGCGAGCGGCGCAGCTCGTCGGCCTGGGCGATCGCCGCGGATCGTCCTGCCTCGTCGGTGAGTTCGCGCTGGCGCACCAGGCCCGCAGCCTGTTTGGCCACCGCGCCCAGCACGCGACGGTCCCGGGCGGGCAGCTTGCGCCCGGCGAGCAGCAGCCAGAACTCGTCGTCGCCGACCTCGATGGCGGTGTCGGCGGTGTCGACGTCCACGCAGGGGTCGGTGCCCACGCAGGCGATGATGCCGGCCGGTTCGCGCAGCAGGCTGACCGCCCGCTGCGAGTACGTCTCGCGGACGCGTTCCATCAGCGCGGTGAGGTCGGCGCCGCGCAGCACCGATCCCGCGAAGAGCGCCAGCAGCTCGGCCTCCTGCGCCGCGCGGCGGGCCTCGCGGGCGCGTTTCGCGGCACCGTCGACGAGCGCCGCCACCGCGACCGCGACCGCCAGCAACACCACCACGGTGACCGCGCTGTCGGGCGCGGCGATCGTGAAGGTGTATCGCGGTTCGACGAGGAAGTAGTTGAGTAGCAGGCCGGAGAACACCGCCGACAGGGCGGCGGGGGCGACGCCGCCGAGCAGTGCGACGACGAGCACGCCGATGAAGAACAGCGCGCTCTCGCCGCCGATGCCGAGGACGCGGTCGAGCAGCAGCACCGTCATCGCGCAGATGCCCGACGGCACCGCGAGCGCCGCGAGCCAGGACGCCAGGTGGCGCTGGCGCGGGGTCACCGACGCCCAGGCCCAGCCGGCGTTCGCCTCGCCGTGCGTGACCATGTGCACGTCGATCTTGCCGGAGTCGCGCACCACCGCCGCGCCGATGCCCTCGTCGAGCACCCGTGCCCAGCGCGAGCGTCGCGAAATGCCGAGCACCAGCTGGGTGGCGTTGCGTTCGCGGGCGAAGTCCAGCAGTGCCGAGGCCACGTCGTCCCCGACGACGGTGTGCACGGTGGCGCCGAGGCTGGTCGCCACCTCGCGCACCTTGCCCATCTGCGGCGCCGACACCCCGGACAGCCCGTCGCCGCGCACGACGTGCACGACCATCAGCTCGGCGCTGCTCTTGCTGGCGATGCGAAAGGCGCGGCGCACCAGCGTCTCCGACTCGGGTCCGCCCGTCACGGCCACCACGACGCGCTCGCGGGCTTCCCAGGTGTCGGTGATGTGATTGTCGGCACGGTACTTCGCCAGCGCGGCGTCGACCTGGTCGGCCAGCCAGAGCAGCGCGAGTTCGCGCAGCGCGGTGAGGTTGCCACGCCGGAAGTAGTTGCTCAGGGCCGCGTCGACGCGCTCGGGCGCGTAGACGTTGCCGTGGGAAAGCCTGCGCTGCA